>NZ_LLEI02000020.1 GCF_001399455.2 Vibrio bivalvicida | reverse complement strand
ACGTCTTTGGAGGATCGTTCAACCGATCATTTTAGGCTTAACTGATCGGCATTAGGCTTAAGCCTCTATTTTTGTATGTGAATAGTCTCAATGACTTCAATTTTGCCCTGCCTCGGATCAATTTGCATTCAATATGCAACTAAGTACTATTTTTATCTAAATTGATCGGAAACCACGCCAGCGATAATTCCTGCCCACACACTCCGTCACTACTCTCTCCCTAACTCAGTCTTTTACCCACGGAGAGAAACAATGCAAACTTTACAAGGTCGCAAAACAAGAGGCTTTACTCTAATTGAATTAATGATTGTGGTCGCAATCATTGGCGTACTGGCTTCTATGGCGATTCCTGCTTACAAAGACTATGTTAGAAAATCTGAGGCAGCTTCAGCACTAGCGACGTTAAAAAGCCTCATAACACCCGCTGAAGTTTTCTATCAAGAAAACGGCACCACTTCTGCTGCAACCCTATCCAATTTAGGTATTGATAGTGGTGCCAATAATTTGGGAACCATAGCTTCAACAATTTCAGGTACCGGCTCTGCAGCCGTACCAACGCTAAAATTTACATTCGGCTTAGATAGCACAATGGGAAGCAGCGACACCATTACTTATTCTCGCAACTCTAGTACAGGCTGGTCTTGTTCAAAAGCGGGAGCTGTCCCTTCTTTAGACGGTTGTTCATAATCTATATGCAAACCAACCTTCCCGCTATCTTGCGCCAAGCAGAGCTTCTTGATACTACTCAGAAAGCTTTGCTGGATGAACGGCTTAATGTTTCAGGTCAAACGGCCCCTGAAGTATTGTTGGAGCTAGGTTGGTTAACGCCCACACAACTGCTCTCTCACCTTTCGAAAATATTTGCCTTACCCGTTATCGATTTCGCTAACTATGACTATCAAGCTGTGTGCAACAAGCTCGGCTTACGTGAACTCACTCACCGCTATTGTGCGGTTCCGCTTCGGCAAAGTAAGCACCAACTGCTCGTTGCAGTTGCTGATCCAACTAATGCAGCGCTCGAAGAGGAATTTCGCTTTGCGACCGGAAAACAAATAGAACTGGTGCTGGCAGATATCAAGCAACTCAAGGGGGCAATTCGTCATCTATATGGCACGGTAATATCCGGTGAGGTCTCAAGTCATACCAAAGAGATTAATGAGCAAGAGCTTGCCAGCCTAGTTGAATTGTCTGACGACGAACTAAGCAAGACTGAAAACCTAAACACTGACAACTCCCCCGTCAGTCGCTATATAAACCAGATCTTGCTTGATGCGATCAGAAAGCGCGCTTCAGACATACACTTTGAACCTTATGAAGCCTCTTACCGTGTGCGATTTCGTTGTGATGGCATCTTAATTGAGACTCAACAGCCAAGTCATACACTAAGCCGTCGCCTTTCAGCTCGATTAAAAATCATCGCAAAACTGGATATTGCAGAGCGACGCCTACCGCAAGATGGCCGAATCAAATTGCAGCTAAGCCCTGATACCGCTGTCGATATCCGTATCTCAACACTTCCGACATTATGGGGGGAGAAAATCGTTCTACGTCTACTCGATAGCAGCAATGCCGAATTAGATATCGACGTCCTTGGCTACAATCAACAGCAGCAAGCCTTATACCATCAGGCGCTTGCTAAACCACAGGGGATGATATTAATGACAGGCCCAACTGGAAGTGGCAAAACGGTTTCACTCTACGCAGGGCTAAAGCTTCTCAATACCCCCCTCGTCAACATTGCAACGGCTGAAGATCCTGTCGAGATTAATCTAGTGGGAATCAATCAAGTTCAAATCAATCCTAAAATTGGCCTAGACTTTGCGCAAGCACTTAGAGCTTTTCTGCGCCAAGACCCAGATATTGTCATGGTCGGTGAAATACGAGATCTTGAAACCGCTGAAATTGCAGTTAAAGCAGCACAAACAGGTCATTTAGTACTTTCAACTTTACATACTAACTCTGCCGCAGAAAGCATCATCCGCTTACAGCATATGGGTATATCCCCATTCAATATCTCTTCCTCTCTCAGCTTAGTCATTGCTCAGCGTCTAGCAAGAAAACTATGTCGGCACTGCAAGATTGAACACGCCTTACCTAGCGCGCTGTGTCAGCAGTTAGGTATCGCGGTACAAAGTGAAGTATTTACAGCCAATGAACAAGGGTGCAGTGAGTGCAATCAAGGTTATTCAGGTCGAACCGGTATTTATGAAGTGATGGACATAGACAACACCTTGCTACAACTCATTAATCAAGACGCAAATGCCAAAACCATCGAAGATGCTGCCAAAAAACGTGGGATGCAAACCTTAAAAGAAGCCGGAATTGAAAAACTACTCGCCGGCATCACTAGCTATCAAGAGCTGCAACGCGTGCTCTACTTATCGGTAGACTAGATGAAACCGCACTCTCGCAATCAACTTAAGCGCTACCGCTGGAAAGGGGTTAATCACAAAGGCAAACTCGTCTCTGGTTACACACTTGCTTTAAACGATCACGAAGTTAGAGAGCGGCTTAGTGAACAATCAATTCGCCTGAAAACACTAAAAAGGCGTTCGCTTTCTGTATTGACTCGTCTTACGCAAAAGATAAACAGAAAAGACATTACCTTATTAACCAGACAATTAAGCACCATGCTTGCGACAGGAATTCCTATTATTCAAGCATTAAACATCATCACTAAGGGGCACTCTAAAGCCGAGATGAGATCAGTCCTGAGTCACATCACTAAGCAGATAGAATCTGGGCATCCCTTATCTGAAAGCTTACGTAGTGCAAATCCCCTGTTCGACTCACTTTATGTCGACCTAGTCGCAACGGGTGAGCAATCCGGTAACCTGGCCGAAGTGTTTGCGCGAATCGCCAACTACAGAGAAAAATCTGAGCAACTCAGTGCTAAAGTTGTCAAAGCACTCATCTACCCAACGATGGTTATTTTGACTGCTTTATCCGTTGCCTACCTGATGCTCACTAAGGTGATTCCGCAGTTTAAAGGTATGTTTAATGGCTTTGGTGCACAACTACCTTGGTTCACCCAACAAGTGTTGCTCCTATCTGACTTTGCCCAAGCATATACAGGAATGGGACTAATGCTTCTCGCAGTAATATTTTATATGCTCAGAGTTGTCTTAAGAAAGTCGCGTCGAGCTCAGTTAATCCTGAGTCGTTTAACACTTAAAGCCCCTGTTATTGGCAAAATAATCATCAAAGCTTCAATAGCAAAATTTAGCCGTACACTAGCAACAAGTTTTAACGCAGGTATACCAATACTGGCAGGGTTAAAAGCATCGGCAAAAACCGCACAATGCAAGCACTATCAAAATGCTTTAGAGAGGGTGTTACTCGATACCACAACAGGAATGCCGCTCTACGTTGCGCTGCGCCATACTCACTGCTTTCCTGAGATGGTTCTACAGATGGTGATGATAGGTGAAGAATCAGGACGGTTAGGCGAAATGCTGCACAGAATTGCTGATGTTTACGAGTTTGAAATCGATAACACCGTAGATAATCTAGGTCGGATCCTCGAACCGATATTAATCATTTTTCTCGGCGTGGTTGTCGGCGGTCTCGTTGTCGCGATGTATTTACCTATCTTTAATTTGATGAGTGTCATAGGATAAGATACAGAGTTAACCTCTTTGAACTGAATGCTTTAAACCTAAGAGCTGCACCTATTTTATGGACATTTTTCATTACTACCCTTGGCTTTTTCCTATATTAGCAACGCTTTTCGGTCTTATCGTAGGCAGCTTTTTGAATGTTGTGATCCATCGCCTTCCCGTGATCATGGAACGCGAATGGCGAGCAGAATGTGCGGATAGCTTCCCTGAATACCAAATTACACCGCCACAAGGGACGTATAACCTTAGCGTGCCAAATTCAACCTGCCCGAAATGCAAGGCTCCTATTCGAATTATCGACAATATTCCGGTTCTAAGCTGGCTAATTCTCAAGGGGAAATGTCGTCAATGCAGCAACAAGATCAGTGCTCGTTACCCGCTAGTCGAACTTCTGAGTGCTGGGCTCTGTTTTGCTATTGCTTATCAATTTGAGTTCAGCTATTTCGCAATTGCACTCCTATTTTTCACCTTTACTCTCATCGCCGCCACCTTCATCGACCTCGATACCATGTTACTGCCGGATCAACTGACACTACCTCTGACATGGGCGGGAGTCGCACTTGCTCTATTTCAAATAAGCCCGGTCTCGCTGCAAGATTCGGTCATTGGTGCAATGGCAGGCTATCTCGCCCTATGGTCTGTGTACTGGCTTTTTAAACTTGCAACAGGCAAAGAAGGTATGGGTTATGGCGACTTTAAACTGCTTGCGGCGTTAGGGGCTTGGCTGGGTTGGCAGTATTTACCAATGATCATCCTCCTCTCATCACTGGTCGGTTTAGTCTTTGGTTTAATCCAACTAAAACTGAAAAGCCAAGGGATAGACAAAGCCTTTCCCTTTGGTCCGTATTTAGCCATTGCAGGCTGGTTAAGCATGATGTGGGGAAATGACATCCTCAACTGGTATTTCAGCAATTTTCTAGGAATCTAACATGACTCTAGTTATTGGTATAACGGGGGGGATTGCCAGTGGTAAAACAACCGTTGCAGACCTGTTCCATCAGAATTTTGGCATTGAAATTGTGGATGCAGACATCGTGGCTAGGCAAGTTGTTGAACCCGAGAGCCAAGGCTTAAAAGCCATTGAACAGCACTTTGGAGACAGTGTCATCCAACAAGACGGCACGCTAGATCGCGCTAAGCTTAGAAAAATTATCTTTAGTAACCCGAGCCAAAAAAAGTGGCTAAACCACTTGCTTCATCCGATGATTAGAACCGAGATGATGACTCAACTTGCTGAAGTTAAATCGGACTATGCTTTATTAGTCATACCTTTGATGGTTGAAAACAACCTACAATCTCTTGCAGATAAGGTACTCGTCGTCGATGTGGATGAAAAAACTCAAATTCAACGTACGATAGAACGCGACCATGTAGACGCAGCGCAAGCCAAAGCGATTCTCTCTTCTCAAGCATCACGAGAGCAGAGATTAGCCATTGCGGATTATGTGATTAAAAATAATACAGAAAACCAAAAACTTTTGTCTCAAATCACAGAATTACATAAAAAGTTCCTAGAAATCGGTAGGGAAAATCGGTGAGAATAAAGATTGAAAAATACAGAGCTGCATATTGATGACCACGCATTATTTTGAACATCCACTAAACGAGAAAACTCGCATCTACCTCCGCGTTGAAGCCTTGCTGAACCAACTGGATGTTGCTGCTCAGTTTAGTGATGATACGCAGCACCTGATTTTCTACCGCTCCTTATTCGATCTGTTAGAGATTTTCGAACAAATCCAACTTAAAAGTGAGCTGGCTAAAGATATTGAAAAGCAAAGATTAACATATCGCTCATGGCTCAATGTCGAGGGAGTTGATCAAGATATGCTGCAAAATATCTTAAATGAAGTCGATGCTGTACACAGTGACCTAATGGGTGCAGAGCGTTTCGGACAAAGTCTTAAGGAAGACAGGTTCCTAAGTGCTATCCGACAACGTTTCAATCTCCCAGGAGGTTCATGTTGCTTTGATCTGCCAGCACTTCATCACTGGCTTCACCTGCCACTTGAAAATAAAAAATCCGATGCATCCCAGTGGCTTTCAACCCTAAGACCACTTGCTGAAGCCCTTAAACTCTGGCTTAAGCTCACGCGTGAAACGGGTCACTTCCGCGTAATTCAAGCCAACTCTGGCTTCTATCAAAGTGATGCAGATGAAGCCAATATTCTCCGCTTAGAAATCCCAATGCACTTTGGTGTCTACCCTATGATTTCTGGGCATAAGAACCGCTTCGCTATAAAGTTCATTGAGTTTGAATCCGGTCAAGCATCAGTAGCTAACGTTGAGTTCAAACTCGCCGTGTGTAGCTAACAACATATTTCATATTCAAGCTATACTAAGCCCACACCTTTGTTTAAGTTCAGAGAAACACCATGTCTAAGATTACCATCGTCCCTTGCCCTCAATGCGGTCAAGACGTTAAATGGGGCGAGCAGAGCCCTTTCCGCCCGTTTTGCAGTAAGCAATGTCAGATGATTGATTTCGGTGAGTGGGCTGATGAAGAGAACACTATCCCTGGTGCACCAGATATGTCTGATGCAGACGGATGGTCGGAAGATCAGTACTAATAGATTCGAGAAGCGAGAACGCTGCGCTACGGGATTAAAGAGAAGCTGATGTGATTAGAGCATCGGCTTTTTTGTTTTTTGGAGAACTGGAGAACTGGAGAACTGGAGAACTGGAGAACTGGAGAACTTTTGGAAGGTTGGCATTTAGCATCAACCCTTTGATTTCAACAAGTTACCATATCATCTTCTAGAACGAGGTACGAGTCAGTTGAGGATCTCTTCAAGCTAGTCGATGAGTTATAGAGATTCCCACTCCTTCCTCCGTCAATATTCCCCCTCGTAGGGCTAAGCCCGCTCCCGCTTTCCAAAAGCGAAGCGTTCCATAGGACGAAGTCCGTTCTCGAATCTCGCCTCTCTATGCGAAGCGCAAAAAAAAGCGGAGACCAATTGGTCTCCGCTAATACTATGAGAACGCTAGTTATAGCATTACTTCTTAGCAAGTTTCTCTTTAATACGAGCAGACTTACCAGAACGCTCACGTAGGTAGTACAACTTGGCACGACGTACTGCACCACGGCGTTTAACTTCGATGCTATCAACAATTGGAGAGTGTGTTTGGAACGTACGCTCAACACCTTCACCGTTAGAGATCTTACGTACAGTGAAAGCAGAGTGTAGACCACGGTTACGGATTGCGATTACAACGCCTTCAAAAGCCTGTAGACGCTCACGTTCACCTTCTTTTACCTTAACTTGAACTACAACAGTGTCACCTGGTGCAAATTTAGGTAGGTCTGATTTTAGTTGCTCTTCTTCAAGAGCCTTGATGATGTTACTCATTTTAATAAATTCCTAGAATAAACTGATACTAAATTTAATAGGTTACTTAGCTCGACTCTCTTTAATGAATTCGGCCAGTAATTGTTCCTGTTCGTCAGTCAGAGCTAGGTTTTCCAGGAGTTCTGGTCTTCTTAGCCAAGTGCGGCCTAACGACTGTTTTAGTCGCCAGCGACGAATGTCCTTATGGTTGCCAGACTTGAGTACCGCTGGTACTTCTTTTCCATCTAACACCTCAGGGCGCGTATAGTGAGGGCAATCTAACAAGCCATTAGCAAAAGAGTCTTCTTCTGCTGACGCGAAATCTCCTAATACACCCGGAACAAACCGAGAGACAGAATCAATTAACGTCATGGCTGGTATTTCACCACCCGTCATCACAAAATCCCCAATTGACCATTCTTCGTCAACTTCAGATTGGATGATGCGCTCATCTACCCCTTCATAACGACCACAAATAAGAAGCAAGTTCTCGTTTGTCGCCAGCTCTTCTACCCCTTGCTGGTCAAGTTTTCGACCTTGAGGAGACAGGTAGATGACTTTCGTCTTACCTAGTGAGGCATGCTTGGCTGCCTGAATAGCATCGCGCAAAGGCTGCACCATCATTAGCATACCAGGGCCACCACCATAAGGTCGGTCATCAACAGTGCGATGTTTGTCGTGCGTGAAATCACGAGGATTCCATGTTTCAATCGACAAAAGACCTTTTTTAACCGCTTGACCTGTTACTCCAAAGTCAGTAACAGAACGGAACATTTCTGGAAATAGGCTAATTACGCCAACCCACATGTTTATCTCGCTCTGGTAGTTTGGAGTTTAGAATCCAGGATCCCAGTCAACTTCGATCCGTTGAGCTTCACGATCAATATTCTTGATCACTTGCTCTTCAAGGAACGGAATTAATCGTTCCTTTTGCCCAAAAGCATCTTTTAGATTTGCTTTAATTACGAGAACATCGTTGGAGCCCGTTTCCAGCATGTCAGAGACGATGCCTAGATCGTAACCTTTATCAGTTACTACGTGCATTCCAATCAAATCACGCCAATAGAATTCATCTGATGGCAATTCTGGTAATACGGCAGGGTCAATTGAGATTTCAAAGTTGGTCATGAGCTGCGCTTCTTCACGCACATCAAGACCTTCAAGCTTCACCACCAAACCTTTGTTATGGCGCTTCCAACTTTCTGCTTTGTACTCGACCCACTTTTCACCTTGCTTAATAAACCAAGGCGAGTAATCAAATATGCTTTCGGCATTGTCTGTGTAGGAAAAAACCTTGAGCCAACCGCGAATGCCATAAGTAGCACCAAACTTGCCTACAACAATCTTGTCATTGCTCATTGTTTCTTTACCTTTCATCGACATAAGCTAATTTCTACTTCTTAAAATAAGAATTAAGCCGCTTTTTGAGCGTCTTTAACTAGCTTAGCTACGCGGTCAGATAGAGATGCGCCTTGACCAACCCAGTGGTTAACACGATCTAGGTCTAGACGTAGACCTTCTTCTTGACCTTGAGCTGTTGGGTTGAAGAAACCAACTTTCTCGATGAAACGGCCAGTTGCTGCATTGCGGCTGTCCGCTACTACGATTTGATAAAATGGACGCTTCTTAGCGCCGTGACGTGCCAAACGAATGGTTACCATGTCGTCCTCTTTGCTTTCTCAAAAATAAAATTAACCCCAGAAACCATTTATCGCTAAACAGTTTGGGGCTCGTGCCAAAATAAAGCTCCGGAATTTTACTCTTATTCCGAAGCAATGCAAGGTATTTAGCTACTTTTTCACCAACAACTTTTCTTCTTCCAAAACAATTGGGGGATTCTAAGTTTGTGAGCTAGCTAACACCTTGAAATTTTTATTGCTGGGTGAAATTAGCGACCAAATGGATTGAAGCCACCGCCTCCCATACCGCCACCCATCATGCCTTGCATATTACGCATCATGCCTTTCATGCCACCCTTCTGCATTTTCTTCATCATCTTCTGCATCTGAGTGAACTGTTTTAGTAAGCGGTTAACATCTTGCACCTGAGTCCCAGAACCCGCGGCGATACGTTTTTTACGAGAACCTTTAATCAGCTCTGGACGCTGACGCTCTTTCATCGTCATTGAGTTGATAATCGCTTCCATCTGCTTAAACATCTTGTCGTCAACTTTATCTTTAACGTTGTCCGGTAAGTTGCTCATACCAGGTAGCTTATCCATCATACCCATCATGCCGCCCATGTTTTGCATTTGACCTAGCTGTTCACGGAAATCTTCAAGGTCAAAACCTTTCTTTTCTTTGAACTTCTTGGCTAGCTTCTCGGCTTTTTCAGTATCAACGTTGCGCTGTAGATCTTCGATAAGCGACAGCACGTCACCCATACCAAGAATACGAGATGCGACACGATCTGGGTGGAAGGGTTCTAGCGCGTCGGTCTTCTCACCAACACCCAAGAATTTAATTGGTTTGCCAGTGATATGACGAACAGACAACGCTGCACCGCCGCGTGCATCACCATCAACTTTGGTCAGAACCACACCCGTTAGAGGTAAGGTATCACCGAAAGCTTTAGCGGTGTTCGCCGCATCTTGGCCTGTCATCGCATCGACGACAAATAGTGTCTCAACAGGGTTAATCGCAGTATGTAGCTGTTGAATCTCAGCCATCATCTGCTCATCGACAGCTAAACGACCCGCCGTATCGACAAGCAGCACGTCGTAGAATTTCTTCTTCGCGTGGTCGATGGCGGCATTAGCGATATCAATCGGCTTTTGATCTGCTGAAGATGGGAAGAAATCAACACCCACATCTGAAGCAAGTGTTTCTAGCTGTTTGATCGCTGCAGGACGGTAAACGTCGGCAGAGACCACCAGCACTTTCTTCTTATCGCGCTCTTTTAATAGCTTTGAAAGTTTACCAACCGAAGTGGTTTTACCTGCACCCTGCAGACCTGCCATCAAGACTACCGCAGGGGGTTGAGCTGCTAGATTAAGCGCTTCGTTAGAATCCCCCATCACCGCTTCAAGTTCAGCTTGAACGATCTTAATGAACTCTTGCCCTGGAGTGAGGGATTTAGATACCTCAACACCTACGGCACTCTCTTTAATACGCTTAATAAACTCGCGTACAACAGGAAGTGCAACGTCTGCTTCAAGAAGTGCCATACGCACTTCACGCAACGTCTCTTTAATATTGTCATCGGTCAAACGACCTTTACCGCTGATGTTTTTCAGCGTTTTGGATAAGCGATCCGTTAAATTCTCAAACATCTTAGTCTCTTTACCCACACGGTTTGCAAGGGGCTCGCCAGTCAATATTGGCGAAAAATTACTATGAGTATACCTTAGCCAACCCATGCTTGACACCGCCTAGATGAACTTTGATATCTCAAGTCACGCAATTGAAAGTGATAAGTCATAGCTCAAGCCGTTGATGCAAGGTATAATTTGTTAAAAATTCACCAGCTCATAGAGAATAATGGACAACTTAATCGCCATTGTTGCCGCAATACTGTATCTACTAGCGATTGCAACCATAGTTCCGGGACTTGTACATCAAACAGGTATCCGCGTAAAAACTGTCTTCGTTAGTGCCATCCTAGCGTTGGCGTTTCATGCGTGGCTGCTCAGCGATCTTATCTTAGGTAGCTCCGGCCAGAACCTTAGTATTCTAAATGTCGCCTCACTGATTGGTTTTATCATCTCCTTAGTAATGAGTGGTGCTATGCTGAAAACTCGCCTTTGGTTCTTACTACCTGTGGTGTATAGTTTTTCAGCACTTAACCTCATAGCTGCTGCCTTCTTACCGAGTACTTTTATTACCCATCTAGAACAAGATCCTAAGCTGCTGATTCATATTTCTTTTGCTCTGTTTTCTTATTCAACCCTTACTATCGGTGCACTATACGCACTGCAACTCGCTTGGTTAGACCACAAACTCAAAGCGAAGAAGGCACTGGCAATAAATCCAAACCTGCCACCGCTTTTAATGGTCGAGCGACAGCTATTTAATATCATCTTGATTGGTAATTTATTGTTAACAGGTACATTGCTGACTGGCTTTGTTTTTGTGCAAGATATGTTTGCCCAAGGGAAAGCACATAAAGGCATCCTTTCTTTTATCGCGTGGGTGGTCTACTCAGTGCTACTTTGGGGGCACTATCAAAAAGGTTGGCGTGGCCGAAAAGTCACATGGTTTTCTGTCGCAGGTGCGACGTTGCTCACTTTGGCCTATTTTGGTAGCCGATTTGTACGAGAGATCATTCTTCGTTAGCTTCACTCGTATCAGCAAAGGTACGTTGAACGCACCTTTCTTTTACAATATCCAGTTCTATTTTGAAAATTGACTTAACCCCAAAATTAGGTCATAAATTAACCAAACATAACAAGGAAAAGATTGGCTTTGGACGACATTTCAACGGGTATCTTGTTTACGCTCCTCGCGTGTCTTATTGTTATTTCAGGATATTTTTCAGGTTCCGAGACAGGGATGATGGCTCTGAACCGATACCGCCTCAAGCACCTAGCGAATACTGGCCACAAAGGGGCAAAACGAGTTGAAAAACTACTCGATCGCCCTGATCGTTTAATCGGCTTGATTCTCATCGGCAACAACCTCGTCAATATACTTGCTTCAGCAATCGCTACCATTCTTGGTATGCGTCTATTCGGTGATCTCGGAGTCGCCATCGCGACAGGTGTTCTCACCTTAGTCATTCTTGTCTTTGCCGAAGTGACCCCTAAGACACTCGCAGCCTTGTACCCTGAGAGGGTTTCTTACGCGAGTAGCATCTTACTGACTATTTTAATGAAGGTTCTATCTCCATTGGTAATGTTGGTTAACTTTATCACCAATGGATTTATTCGCTTATTAGGGATCAACGCAGATCATGGCGGCGATGATCATTTAAGCTCTGAAGAGCTGCGAACCGTCGTGAATGAAGCGGGTAGCCTGATTCCACGTCGTCACCAAGATATGTTAATTTCGATTCTCGATTTAGAGCATGTCACGGTAAATGACATCATGGTGCCTCGTAATGAAATCACTGGTATCGACATCAACGATGATTGGAAATCGATAGTCCGTCAGTTAACTCACTCACCACATGGCAGAGTAGTATTGTATCGCGATCAAATCGATGAAGTAGTCGGTATGCTGCGTCTGCGCGAGTCTTACCGCTTGATGCTAGAGAAAAATGAGTTCACCAAAGAGACCTTATTACGTGCAGCCGATGAAGTTTACTTCATTCCAGAAAGTACTCCTCTGAACGTACAACTACTGAAGTTTCAACGTAATAAAGAGCGTATTGGTCTTATTGTCGATGAGTATGGCGACATTATTGGCCTGATAACATTAGAAGATATTCTAGAAGAGATCGTTGGTGAGTTTACTACCTCCATCGCGCCAAGCTTATCTGATGAGATCACTCCACAAGGCGATGGTAGCTTCTTGATTGAAGCCAGCGCAAACATTCGCGATATTAACAAGGGACTGAAGTGGACACTACCTACCGACGGACCAAGAACCCTCAATGGTTTGATTCTTGAGCATTTAGAAGATATTCCTGAGAGCCACCTTAGCGTTCAAGTCTCTGGTCACCCAATGGAGATTGTGGAACTAGAAGAGAACCGGATCAAACTGGTTAAAGTGTTCCCAGCATTAAAAGCCGAATAATTAGCTATTCTCTCACAACAAAAAAGCCTTGGAACAACTCCAAGGCTTTTTGCTATCAGCCTCAGGATTAATCTTCAGTCACACTAAATAGATTTTCCATATTTAGCCCCTGTTTGATAAGAATCTCTCTAAGTCGACGTAAACCTTCCACTTGAATTTGGCGTACGCGTTCACGAGTCAGATTAATCTCACGTCCTACTTCTTCTAAAGTCGAAGGCTCATAACCAAGAAGGCCAAAGCGACGTGCTAATACTTCTTTTTGTTTTGGATTCAGCTCATCTAACCAGTGGATCAACGAATTCTTAATGTCGTCATCTTGGGTAGAAACTTCTGGGTCAGAATTGTTGATATCCGGGATGATATCAAGCAACGCTTTTTCACCATCACCACCAATAGGGGTATCGACAGAACTGATACGTTCATTAAGACGCAGCATCTTACTTACATCGTCAACTGGCTTATCAAGTTGAGTCGCAATTTCTTCTGCTGTTGGCTCATGGTCAAGTTTTTGTGACAACTCACGTGCAGTACGCAGGTAAATATTCAACTCTTTAACTACATGAATAGGTAAGCGAATCGTGCGGGTTTGGTTCATCAACGCACGTTCAATGGTTTGGCGAATCCACCATGTGGCGTAGGTTGAAAATCTAAAACCTCGTTCTGGATCGAACTTTTCAACCGCGCGGATCAAGCCCAAATTGCCCTCTTCAATCAGATCAAGAAGTGCTAGGCCACGGTTGCTGTAACGACGAGATATTTTCACTACTAAACGAAGATTGCTTTCGATCATGCGTTTACGCGCTGCTTCATCACCACGTAATGCACGACGCGCATAGAGAACTTCTTCTTCAGCGGTAAGTAGTGGAGAAAAACCGATTTCACCTAGGTAAAGTTGTGTGGCATCAAGGCTTTTTGTCGATGCGTCAAACTCTTCTTTGGCTTCTTCAGCTTGAGTGGGTTTTGCTGGTTTTTCGGCTCGAAACGTTTCCATCGTTTCTTGACCGATTTCGAATTCTTCGACTTTCGTTGCTGTATTGCTGATACTCATAGCGCCTCCCCCTGGCGAGCTAGCAAGACATTACTACGTCTAATGTCGCTATTTTACCTAACAGTAAATTATTACGGTAAGTAGCGTTTTGGATTCACTGACTTACCTTGATAGCGAATTTCAAAGTGCAAACGAACGCTGCTTGTTCCTGAGCTGCCCATTGTTGCAATCTTTTGGCCTGCTTTTACACTTTGTCCTTCGTGTACTAGCAACCTGTCATTGTGTGCATATGCACTGAGGTAATTGTCGTTATGTTTTATAATCACAAGATTACCGTAACCACGTAGCGCATTGCCTGAATAAACGACGGTGCCACCTGCTGTTGATACGACGGATTGACCTCGCTGTCCTGCGATATCAATGCCTTTATTCCCTTGATCTCCAGCAGAAAAGTTTTTGATTACTCTCCCTTTTGTTGGCCATAACCACTTGGAAATTTTTTTATTGTTGGTCGTTGGTTTGCTAACAACCTTGTTAACATTTTGTTTACCTGTAGAACCAACATACTCCTTTGATTTCGATTGATCAACCTTCTTAGGAGGATCTTTTTTGGTCGTTTTGTGACCTGTCTTTGCTTGAGTTGAGCTAACCTTTTGATTCGAGTTTTTACTCGAACTTGACTTATTACTTGGAGTAGACGGTGTGGCTACCGCAGCGGCAACAGCCCCCGCCCCAGTGCCACCAAACGCCGGTGCAGTATAAGCAGGCTGCCAAAGCTTTAGTTTTTGACCAGGGTAGATGGTGTAAGGCGACTGTAATCCATTGTAATTAATAATTTCTTTTACATCTTTGTCTGTGACATAGGCTATAAAATACAGCGTATCGCCCTTTTCAACTTGATAGTAACTGCCTCGATAACTACCGCGCGAAACGGAACTGTAGTCTTTCTTTAATCCAGTTACTGGCGCAGGAGAGTGAGCAGCACATCCTATTAATGCACTGCAAAGAACCAAAACCAGAAGAAAACTAGACCATTGCTTCATTGTTACGCTAAATCACCCGCAACCAAAGGAACAAACCTCACCATCTCTATCACTTCAGAAAGGTACCCATCACCTTTTCGGGTTATCTTCAATAGCTGCTGCTCTTCAAGCCCGACTGGAATCACCATCACCCCACCTTCTGTTAACTGCCCCAGCAATGCCGAAGGTACAGATTCAGCGGCTGCCGTGACAATAATGGCATCAAATGGTGCGTTTGCACTCCAGCCTTGCCATCCATCACCGTGCTTAGTTGAAACATTATAGATATCGAGCTGTTTTAAGCGGCGTTTTGCTTCCCATTGCAAAGCTTTAATCCGCTCAATAGAAAATACGTGCTCCACCAACTGAGCCAATACTGCGGTTTGGTAACCGGAACCCGTCCCGACCTCCAACACCTTACTTTGTCTGGTCAAAGCGAGCATTTCCGTCATCTTAGCAACAATATAAGGCTGAGAGATGGTTTGCCCTTGCCCAATCGGCAATGCATTGTTGTCATAGGCTTGATGCATCATCGCTTGAGAAACAAACTGCTCTCTCGGTAAACGATAAATAGCATCGAGCACTTTCTGATCTTGAATGCCACTCGCGACAAGAAAGTCGATTAATCTGTCAGCATGTGGGTTTAGCATTGTTATTGTTCCTTTAACCAGTTATCCATACTTGTCAGAGATTCGTGCGCAGTCAGGTCAACTTGCAGCGGTGTTACTGATACGTAGCCTTGCTCAATCGCAAAGAAATCCGTCCCCTCTCCAGCATCTTGTTCTTTACCTGGAGGGCCTAACCAATAAATATCATGACCACGCGGATCTTTCTGCTTAATCATCGCTTCAGCGTGATGACGCGCACCCAGTCGCGTCACCTGAGTACCTTTTAACTGATAAAGCTCAACATCCGGAATGTTTACATTAAGTAGCCTATTGGTTGGGATGGGCTGGTTTTCGTGCTGGGTAACAAGCTGACGCGCAATCGCCGCAGCGGTATCAAAATGATGCTTGCCCACCAATGAAAATGCTATCGCTTGTACACCAAGAAAATGGCCTTCCATTGCTGCGGCAACTGTCCCTGAATAAAGCACATCATCACCTAAGTTGGCACCGTGGTTAATTCCGGCCAGTACGAGATCAGGTAAATCATCTTTCATCAACTCATTGAGTGCAAAGTGGACGCAGTCTGTTGGTGTCCCTTGAACTGAAAAAATCTTCGGTGAAATTTCAGTTACGCGTAAAGGTTGTTCTAAGGTCAACGAGTTGGAAGCACCTGAGCGATTACGATCGGGAGCCACTATGGTCACTTCAGCGATATCTCTTAACGAATCAGCCAAGGCATGAATCCCTTCAGCATGCACACCATCATCGTTGCTAATTAAAATTTTTAGTGGCTTATCATTCATTGATAGTGACGCTCCACTTCGAGCTCTTCAATTAGCTCTCGAACAATGGCAGTCGCAAAGCAGCCTGCATCTAAGGAGAACTTCAAGGTCACTTGGTCACCATTGACTTCCCAAGTGAGATCTTGAGGCATTAATGAAATCTCACGTCGCTCATGACGCATGCGATTACCACGAATCAAAGCCATTAGGTCAGGCTCTGCATCCAAATGCGGCTGCTCAAGCTCTAGTGCTTGTTCTTGAGTCGGTAAAGCATTGTCGCCCGCCATTGCGGCAGTAATTTGCGCTTGGCCTAAACTCAATTGCTCCGTCACACTAGCTAGATTGTCCTGCGTGATAGTCACTCGCTCATCACCTTGCAAAACAATGTCACCAATCACTGGTTGAGCGAAAAGGTCTTTCTCAATACGCTCTGATAGAATCGTGTTGAAGATCCAAGATCGGGCAGCAGACAAATAAAGGCTACGTTTGTTCTGGTTGCGAGTACGGACGTTATCCCGCCCCCAACGGCGAGCTTCGTTAAGGTTATTCCCCTGATTGCCAAAGCGTTGGCTACCAAAATAGTTTGGTACTCCTGTTTTAGCCACAGACTCTAAACGTGACACAACATCTTGCACATCGCTCACTTCAGTGATGGTCAGCGTAAATTCATTGCCAACCAAGTCACCCGGGCGCAACTTCTTGTTATGTCTGTCTGTCGCCAGTATTTCAATACTCGGATACTGAGTTAGGAAAGCACTAAAATTTGGCGTGTCTCCTTTTGGCAAATGGACACTAAGCCACTGCTCTGTGACTGCGTGGCGATCTTTAAGACCAGCCCAGCTCACATCTTTAGATTTGACACCGCATACTTTGGCTAATTCGTTAGCGACAAAGCTAGTATTTTCACCCGTTTTACGGATACGCACCATAAGGTGTTCACCGCTACCAGTGAAGTCAAAACCTAAGTTTTCGTTCACTTGAAAGTGTTCAGGCTCTACTTTTAGTTTGCCCTTTGCAACTGGCTTACCATTTAAGTAAGACAATGGAGATAAAATATCAGACATAGTTTTTTCCGTTACTTGGCAGCCTAAACAACTCAAGGCAACCAGTAATCTATTTATACTTTAATCAGCACCACAACCGCTGCAGTTGCAATACCTTCTTTGCGCCCTGTGAAACCCAAACGCTCAGTCGTCGTTGCTTTCACGTTCACGTTACCGATATCTGTTTCCAGATCTTGGGCAATCACCTGACACATGGATTCAATATGCGGCGCCATTTTAGGTGATTGCGCCATGATAGTGACGTCAGCATTACCAAGAATATAGCCTTGTTCTCGCACTCGGCGGTAAACATCGCGCAATAAATCTCGGCTATTGGCTCCTTTCCACTTGTCATCGGTATCAGGGAAATGACGACCAATATCACCAGCAGCGATTGCACCCAGCAACGCGTCACACAGTGCATGCAGAGCAACATCACCGTCCGAGTGGGCTATCAGCCCTTGCTCATAAGGAACATCAACACCACCAATTATAACAGGGCCTTCGCCACCAAATTTATGCACATCAAAGCCATGGCCAATTCGAATCATGAGTTATCCTTTGTTTCTATTTAGATAAAACTCAGCTAACGCTAAATCTTCTGGTTGGGTTATTTTTATATTGTCAGCGCGTCCTTGAACTAAGGCGGGCTTTTCTCCTAACCATTCCATTGCTGACGCTTCATCAGTGATGGCAACACCACTTGCGAGCGCCTTCGTCAATGCTTCTGTTAGCGGCTGAGTTTTAAACAGTTGTGGAGTCAGTGCATGCCACAATGCTTCTCTTTCGACAGTATGATCAATATTTTGCTCACTATCCGCTCGTTTCATCGTGTCTCTCACTGGCGCCGCGAGAATACCGCCCAACTGATTGTTATCAGCTTCTGTCATCAAACGATCGACATCTTCTAGCGCGAAACATGGCCGCGCCGCATCATGAACTAACGCCCATTCGGCAAGTTGATTTTGCTCGATGTACTGCAAAGCGGATAACACTGAATCTGCCCGCTCTTTCCCACCCGGCACTCGAATAACATTCGGGTTCTCTGCTAATGAAAGTTCTGGATAGTATGGGTCACCGTCTGTAATCGCGACGACAACTTTATTGACCATAGGATGGAGCAAAAGTTTTTCAACAGTATGCTCTAATACTGTATGACCTTGGATCTGGAGGTACTGCTTAGGGCGGTCCGCTTTCATGCGACTACCCACACCAGCGGCTGGGACAACAGCTACCACAGACATTTGACGGGTCGAAGACATTTAATTGTCCTCTCCAACGATACGATAGAAAGTTTCCCCTTCTTTGATCATACCAAGCTCATGGCGAGCGCGTTCTTCAATCGCATCAAGCCCTTGGCGTAAATCATCGATCTCCGCAAACATTTCATCATTGCGAGTTTTTAAGTTGCCATTAACTTGGTGCTGAACTTGAGTTTCAGCATTCACGGCCTGAAAATCGGAAATGCCATTCTTGCCGAACCACAGCTCAAATTGTAGCCAGCCTAAAACTAGGGTTAGGGTCAGTGCAAAAATCCGCATACCGTCAATCAAAGAAGAGAGATAAAGAAAGACCACATATATATCACAATGTCGCGGTGCAAGCGAGATTGGACTATGTGGTCTTAGTAAAGATTGTGTATCTGTTTGAGAGACTTAGTTCATCATCAAAAACGCGAACAAGCCGACACCTAAAATCAAACGGTAGATAACAAATGGTGTCATGCCCATGCGCGAAATAAGCTTCAAGAAGAAATGGATACAGATGTAGGCACTAATAAAAGAGGTCACTATACCTGTCAGCAAAAAGCCTAAGTGGATGGGTTCACCGCTAGTCACCAACTTGAGGCCTAGATATCCTCCAGCCAATAATATGATTGGGATAGACATTAAAAATGAGAAACGTGCTGCCGCTTCTCGAGTAAAGCCTAAATAAAGTGCTGCTGTGATGGTTGCCCCAGAGCGAGAGGTTCCAGGGATCATAGCCAAGGCTTGAGCAATACCAATAAATAACGCTTTCTTCCAGTCCGCCTGGTACTCATCATCTGCAAGCTTGGAATGCTTATCGACATACCAAAGCAGTATGCCAAACACGATAGTGGTCGTTGCTATCACCCAAGCACTACGTAAATACAGCTCAATGATATCTTTCATCAGCAAGCCAAATACACAAGCAGGAATAGTTGCCAAGATAATCATCCATGCTAACTTGGCTTCTTTGCTGCGCTCGCCTTTAAAAATCGAACCTAAGAATGCTGAGAGCAGGCTGATCACTTCTTTGCGGAAATAGATCACCACCGCAGCTAAAGTACCAACATGCACTGCGACATCAAACGCCAAGCCTTGATCTTCCCAACCCAGAATGGCCGATGGAAGAATCAGATGCGCAGAACTAGAAATAGGCAAAAATTCAGTTAGTCCTTGAATCAAAGCAAGAACAAAAGCTTCAAAATAACTCATTAAAATCTCATCACGTTTTCAGGTCTTGTGACCTTAGTCAAACCATAAGGGAATGGCTTCTAAATCAGTATCAAACGAGGCCTGTTGCCAAATTTGTTCAATCGTCCGACCATCCTGAGGTACCACTAATTGCGGACAAAGCTCAAACAGTGGCTTGAGTACAAAGGCATATTTGAAAATATCACCACGCGGTATCTCAGGCTTAGATGAACAAGTTTGATCACCAAATAGGATAATATCGAGATCGACAGTGCGAGGCTCAAACTTGCCAGCGTTCTCAGCTCGGCCCCATTTGAGCTCAATTTTACGCAGTTGTCGTGAAAATTCCGTTAAAGTTAACGAAGTTTTCATTTCTACGACAAGGTTGTAGAAAGCATTGCTATCAAAGCCAATTGACTCACACTCATAGATAGTCGACAAACGAATATCACAGCCTATCGCGCTTAGCTCAGTAATCGCGGCTTCGATATGTTTACGCCGCTCTATATTTGAACCAATACCGATATAGGTAGTGATCATGCAATGCCTCGCTCAATCACAACACCCACTCCCGCCGCCTGCGGGACTGCGCCTGGCTTGGTTAGACGAATCTTAATCCAAGGCACATTGAAGCGAGACATAATCAGTTCAGCCACCTCTTCTGCAACACGCTCAACCAACAGGAAGCGGCCAGCTTCAATGTGTGATAGTACCGCTTGACTAACCTGGGCATAATCGAGCGCATCAACCACATCATCACTTTTACCTGCAGGGCGATTGTCATGAGCCATTTCGATATCAAGCACCAGTTTTTGCTTGATCTCTTGCTCCCAATCATACACGCCGATTGTGGTAATCACTTCGAGTTGCTCAATAAATACTTTATCCATTTGTTGCTTCCTGTAGGGTCAGATACCATAGAGGTCGGATACCCAAGTTAAATAAAAAGTCGTACTATTTGCAGCTCAAACTGGACAGATTTTGTAGTTTGAGAGCGTCAAGCGCGATATGATATCAGTTACTTGCTTGGCTAACACCTGTTTCGGACGAGTTACTCTACTATGACCCCACTAGCACTGATAATGATCATCTTTGCCTACCTTCTAGGCTCGATCTCGAGTGCTGTGCTTATTTGCCGCGTATTGCGCTTACCAGATCCTCGCGGCGTCGGTTCCAATAACCCAGGGGCGACTAACGTACTGAGAATTGGTGGAAAAAAGGCAGCAGTCGCTGTTCTTCTGTGTGACATGTTGAAGGGCACTATCCCTGTCTGGGGGGGGTACTTCTTAGATATTGATCCTATCATTCTCGGAGTTATTGCGATTGCCGCTTGTTTAGGTCACATGTATCCGCTGTTTTTTCACTTCAAAGGCGGCAAAGGGGTTGCGACTGCTTTGGGTGCCATTGCCCCTATTGGGTTGGATCTAACTGGGATGATCATCGCAACATGGCTAAGCGTTGCCTTTTTGTTTCGCTACTCATCTCTTGCCGCAATTGTCACTGTCTTACTTGCACCGTTCTATACGTGGATGGTTAAGCCGCAATACACACTGCCCGTTGCAATGCTGTGCTGCTTGATAATTTTCCGCCATCATCAAAACATCAAGCGCCTGTTTGAAGGAACGGAACCCAAAGTGGGTGAAAAGAAATCGATATAGCGATATCGAATAAGTTTGAAAAACAGAGACTCCCGATCTCCTCCCTTATCCAAAGATTCACTTAGCCACTAATTACAAACAAGTAATTTAAAGCATATGAAACTTTGTATTTTATTGACTATATAGCACTTTATTCTAACCATTACGCTTGCCCTCAACAGCACCAATTCTATGCTCAAAAGGTTACCTCGACTCGGCCTAACCTAGACCTAAAGTTTATTAATTAACCAAGTATATGTTTCGTTAACATTTGGAGGTTTTATGAAACCGACAGCCCTAGCCTTTGCTATAAGTGCACTATGCGTTTCCGCTACGTACGTTCAAGCTAAGCCAGCAAAACCTGCCTTAGTCGACATTGAACCTGTAAGCTGTACTACTGACGTCGATGACCCAGTGTCAATGGTGGATGTGGAATGGATGTGGAGCTGGGAAACGGGTGGTGAAGACAGCCCCCCTCACACTAAATTTGGTGGTGACGCTGATCTCAATGTCACAGTCTCTGCAACAGATAATCTTGCAGAACCGACGGTCACCCTAACAGACTACCCGTTCTCTATTTCTTTCTCCGTAAGTATGCTTGATGAAGAAGAAGATCAAGCCAATGAGCTTGTTTATAGCTGTGAAGACCCTGAAATAGTCGATGATGTCATGAGCGCTAACTGTACTGGCTCACTCGAAATTTCAGAACTAGTCGAGCTAGCAAGCATGGGATTAAGCGATATGTTCCCTGAAGTTGAAGAGTGGGAAGAGGTGGAAGTGACCAGTGCCACATTGGATGATGTCAGAATAAAAGCAATGGATCCATCCGTTGGTGTCAAACGAATGAAGTACCAAAAATACCCGTTAGTCTCTTTATGCTTAGACGACGAGTAATCTAAAAATGCGAGCCCAGTGGGCTCGCTCTCTTTTGTTATAAAGTCTTAGCGAAAAAATTTATCAGCATTTTGCAAACAAAATCAGCTTGCTCTAGATTGGAAATATGGCCAGCTTTTGGAATCTGAATCAATTCAGATCCCGAGATAGTATCGTGCATCAGGTATGATTCGAGCACCGGGCGAGGTTTATCTTCTTGGCCTACCGCAATCAAAACAGGTAGAGCGAATTTATCGATCTCTTCAATTTGGTCACGACGGCCAAATATCATACGCCCTACACGAGCAACCTCAACCGCCTTATCACCTTTCAAACTGCGCAAAGACTCCATAAAACGTTCAACCAATTCAGGGTTATCTTGCTGTGCATTGTTAGCAAAAAACAGCGGTGTCACAGCTTCAACCAATGGTTCTGGCACGGCTTGTAGCTGGCTGATGGTATCGAGCATTCCAAAGTACTTCGCATGAGTTACTTCAGGTTCCAAGCCCACAAAGGTATCCATCAGTACCAACGATTTCACGCGCTGTGGTACTAAGCTCACTACTTCAGTTCCCCACATACCACCAACCGACAGGCCAACGATAGAGAAGGTTTCGATATCAAGATGATCCATTAAAGCCACAATCTGCTTGGCGTAGTCCGTTAAAGAACGCGTCGACTCAGGAGCAAAATCAGATTGACCATGTGCCCATAGCTCCGGAACAATACAGCGGTACTGCTGACTTAAAGCTTTAACTTGCGGTGCCCACATTTCACTATCCCAAAGATAGCTGTGACCAAAAACAATTACAGGACCTTGACCAATATCTTGATATGCCATTTCACGATTATCGACAACAAATTTTTTCATGGTTCTACCCATTGGTTATTTATATCAAACAAGAGCTTATCATTGATTGTCTTATCGACAGCTCTGAACACTAAAGTAAAGATAAACAAAAGGCCGCTACTTGAGCGACCTTCTTTATTGGGCCTGACCTTTATTTGACCGGCTCTAATTGATCAATTGGCCAGCGTGGCGTCGCTTGTACTGAAAGATCAGCCACTTCACCATTTTTCAAACGCTGCATACCCGCATAAGCGATCATTGCACCGTTATCCGTACAGAACTCAGTGCGTGGGTAGTAGACTTCACCACCGATTTTCTTCGCTAGCTGCTCAAGGTCAGCGCGCAGACGGCGATTCGCACTGACTCCACCTGCAATCACGATGCGTTTAAAGCCTGTTTGCTCTAGCGCTCGCTTACATTTAATCGTTAAAGTCGCACACACAGCCTCTTCAAAGGCTAAAGCAATATCGGCGCGAGTCTGCTCATCATCGCCATTGGCGGCAATAGTATTGGCAGTAAAGGTTTTGAGACCCGAGAAGCTCATATCAAGTCCAGGTCGATCAGTCATAGGACGTGGGAACTTAAAGCGGCCAGGCGTGCCTTTTTCTGCAAGCTTAGATAATAGAGGGCCTCCAGGATAATCTAATCCCATCAACTTAGCCGTTTTATCAAAAGCTTCTCCTGCGGCATCATCTATAGATTCACCAAGGATTTTGTACTCACCGATGTCTTTTACTTCAACCATCATCGAATGGCCGCCAGAAACCAAAACTGCGACAAACGGGAAAGGTGGCGGGTTGTCTTCAAGCATAGGAGCTAATAAATGCCCTTCCATATGATGGACAGGCACAGCAGGTACGCCCCAAGCATAAGCAATACTGCGTCCAATCGTCGCTCCAACAAGCAACGCACCAACTAAACCTGGACCAGCAGTGTAGGCAACGCCATCAATATCTTTGGGCGTTAAATTGGCCTCTGCCATTGCCGCTTTTATTAACGGTATGGTTTTTTTGACGTGATCGCGTGAAGCCAGTTCAGGCACTACTCCGCCATAATCAGCATGCAATTTAACCTGACTATATAATTGATGGGAAAGTAGGCCTTTCTCATCATCGTAAATGGCAATTCCTGTTTCATCACAAGAGGTTTCGATACCAATAATGCGCATGGTTTACCTTGGATGTCTCTGTCTATTATTCAAAATTGGCGCAATCTTACCGTGCCTTCGCCTATCAAACAAATTTTGTGCAAACTCTACCCAACAAAATACTTTACAAAGCTAGTGTGATCGGATTAAAATTCCGCACCATTTTTGATCAAGCTGAATGTAGACCTAGCTGCTAAGCTAAGTACTGTGAAGTCAGCATTAACGAATTAACCCCTGAGGTGAAAGGCATATGCCAGTAGTTAAAGTACGTGAAAACGAACCGTTCGACGTTGCACTACGTCGTTTCAAACGCTCTTGCGAAAAAGCAGGTATCCTTTCTGAAGTGCGTCGTCGTGAGCACTACGAAAAACCAACTACAGTTCGCAAACGCGCTAAAGCAGCAGCTCAAAAGCGTCACGCTAAGAAGCTAGCTCGCGAAAACGCTCGTCGCGTTCGCCTGTACTAATAGCTAAGTCCTAAAGGATTATAGTTATGGCTCTGATTGACAATCTCAAAGAAGAGCAAAAATTAGCGATGAAAGCCAAGGACAAAATGCGCCTTGGTACTATTCGTTTAGCTCTGTCAGCCATTAAGCAACGTGAAGTTGACGAACAGATCACTCTGGGCGACGACGACATTCTTACTGTGTTGACCAAGATGGTTAAACAACGTCGCGACTCTGTGGCTCAATTTGAATCAGCGGGTCGTCAAGATCTCGCCGATGCTGAGAAAGCTGAAATCACTGTACTTGAGGATTTTATGCCTCAACCGCTTACCGATGAAGAAGTCGCTGCTCTGATTGAAAGTGCATTGATTGAATCAGGTGCTGCGGGCATGCAAGACATGGGTAAAGTGATGGGTGTTCTTAAGCCTCAGATTCAAGGGCGCGCAGATATGGGTAAAGTAAGTGGTTTAGTTCGCTCTAAACTGACTTAACAGCCCAAACCAATTGCAACAAGCCGTGCTATCCTTCGGAATGCGCGGCTTGTTTGTATCTACCTTTTCTATTTGTTAGTGCGTTTTTCTAAGGTTTTATGGCAGGACACATCCCTCGAAGTTTCATTGATGACCTCCTCGCTCGACTTGATATTGTCGACATTATTGACGCTCGCGTAAAACTTAAGAAAAAAGGCAAAAACTACGGCGCTTGTTGCCCTTTCCACAACGAGAAAACCCCCTCATTTAGTGTTTCGCAAGATAAACAGTTCTACCACTGCTTCGGCTGTGGTGTGCACGGCAATGCCATCGATTTTATGATGGAATACGAACGCCTCGATTTTGTCGAAGCAATAGAAGAGCTGGCTTCTTATCTGGGGTTAGAAGTGCCAAGAGAGCAGCGCCAAGGTGGCGGCTTTCAGTCTAACCAACCCAAAGCAAACTCTGAGCAAAAGCGTAATTTGTATGACTTGATGGGCAGTATTGGTCAGTTTTATCGAGACCAGCTTAAGCAACCGAAAAGTAAAGACGCGATTAATTACCTCAAAGACCGTGGTTTGTCTGGTCAAATTGTGCAGAAGTTTGGTGTTGGCTATGTGGCAGATGAGTGGGATTTGGTTCGAAAGAACTTTGGTCAAACGCCGCAAACACAAGAGATGCTAGTCTCTGGTGGCATGCTGATCGAGAATGATAAAGGCAACCGCTACGACCGTTTTCGTGGTCGAGTAATGTTCCCAATTCGAGACCGTCGAGGAAGGGTAATTGGTTTTGGTGGTCGGGTTATTGGTGATGGCACACCAAAATACCTCAACTCTCCAGAAACACCTATTTTCCATAAAGGCAAAGAACTATACGGCCTCTATGAGGTGATGCAAGCCTACCGCGAGCCACTACAAATCTTGGTGGTAGAAGGTTATATGGACGTTGTCGCCCTCGCTCAATATGGCGTCGACTATTCTGTTGCTTCACTCGGTACATCAACCACTGGTGACCATGTACAACTGTTGTTTCGTCAAACTAACACAGTGGTTTGTTGTTACGATGGTGACCGAGCGGGTAAAGAAGCGGCCTGGCGCGCGCTGGAAAATGCGCTGCAATATCTGAAAACAGGTAATACGCTTAAATTCTTGTTTTTGCCCGATGGCGAAGATCCAGACAGCTACGTACGTAAGTTCGGCAAAGAAGCGTTTGAACAACAAATAGAGCATGCAACACCGTTATCTAGCTACTTGTTCGATAACCTGATAGAAATCCATAATTTGAATCTTGGCAGTCATGAGGGTAAGTCAGCACTACGTGCCCATGCCAGTGCATTGATTGATAAGATTCCCGATCCCTACTTCCAAGAACTACTAGAAAAATTATTGGATGAGCGTACTGGCTTTGACAATCGTCTACGTCAGACACGTAAGAAGACCAGCGAAACTCGACCTCAACCGCATAAAGAGATCAAACGTACGCCAATGCGCGAAGTGATCGCTTTGCTTATTCAAAATCCGAGCTATGCTGAAATGGTACCAGACCTCTCAACTGTGAGAGAGTTAACAGTACCGGGATTAAGTTTATTTGTTGAGGTGCTTGATTATTGTCACCAGCACCCCAATATCACTACGGGCCAGTTATTAGAACGCTGGCGAAATAGTAGCCATGAGGCACTCTTATCTCGTCTCGCTGGGTGGGAAATCCCCCTCGATGAAGATAATGAACAAGATATATTTTTAGATTCACTGGATAAGATTCTTGCCCAGTGCGTCGAAAAGCAAATTGAAAATCTGCAGGCCAAAGAAAGAAGTGTCGGTTTATCAACCGAAGAAAGAAGGGAGCTGCTAGCTTTAATGCTAGATTTAAAAGCGTAACCCTGTTCGAATAGTCAGCAATAAATAAATTTGTTAAGATGTGTGGTTTGCAACTCGCATACTAATTCCTTCACCAGATACTAAGTTGGATACCGTCTATGGATCAAAATCCGCAGTCACAGCTAAAACAACTTGTCATTAAAGGCAAGGAACAAGGCTATCTGACCTACGCAGAAGTAAACGACCACCTGCCAGCAGAAATCGTCGATTCAGAGCAGGTCGAAGATATCATTCAGATGATCAATGACATGGGCATTCGAGTAGTAGAAACTGCTCCTGATGCTGATGATCTTGCTCTGAATGATGACGATACAATTACCGATGAAGATGCAGCTGAAGCTGCTGCTGCTGCGCTTTCAAGCGTAGAAAACGAAATCGGCCGCACTACTGATCCAGTACGCATGTACATGCGTGAAATGGGTACCGTTGAGCTATTGACTCGTGAAGGCGAGATCGATATTGCGAAGCGTATTGAAGATGGTATTAACCAAGTTCAAAACTCAGTGGCGGAGTATCCAGGTACTATCCCATACATTCTTGAGCAATTTGATAGAGTTCAAGCTGAAGAGCTACGTCTAACAGACCTTATTACAGGCTTTGTAGACCCAGATGCTGATGAAACTGCTGCACCAACAGCAACGCACATTGGTTCTGAACTTGCTGAATCAGACCTTGAAGATGAAGACGCTGAAGAAGAAGACAAAGAAGAGTCAGAGGACGATGAGGAAGAAGAGGAAGATACAGGTATCGACCCTGAGCTTGCTCTCGAGAAGTTCACGGCTTTACGTAACACTTTCCAAAACTTCCAATTGGCTTGTAACGAGTATGGCAGCGAAAGCCCGAAAGCGACGCTTGCCCATGAAATGGTTATTGATGTCTTCAAAGAATTCCGTCTAACGCCTAAACAATTCGACTACCTAGTAGAAGAACTGCGTACTTCTATGGAACGCGTACGTACTCAAGAACGTTTAATCATGAAAGCGTCAGTTGAGTACGGCAAGATGCCGAAGAAGTCGTTCATTACGTTGTTCACTGGTAATGAATCAAGCGAAGCATGGCTAGACGAAATTCTATCTTCTGATAAGCCGTACGCTGAGAAGATTCGTCGTAGTGAAGATGATATACGTCGCTCTATCGCGAAACTGAAAGTGATCGAAGAAGAGACATCACTAACAGTACAGAACATCAAAGACATCAGCCGCCGTATGTCTATCGGTGAAGCAAAAGCTCGCCGAGCGAAAAAAGAGATGGTTGAGGCGAACTTACGTCTAGTAATCTCTATCGCGAAAAAGTACACCAACCGTGGTCTACAGTTCTTGGATCTTATCCAGGAAGGTAATATCGGCTTGATGAAAGCGGTAGATAAGTTCGAATATCGTCGTGGTTATAAGTTCTCAACTTACGCAACGTGGTGGATCCGTCAGGCAATCACTCGCTCAATTGCAGACCAAGCACGTACTATTCGTATCCCGGTGCACATGATCGAAACGATCAACAAGCTAAACCGCATCTCACGCCAAATGCTGCAAGAGATGGGTCGCGAGCCGCTACCGGAAGAACTGGCAGAGCGTATGCAAATGCCAGAAGACAAGATCCGTAAAGTACTCAAGATCGCGAAAGAGCCGATCTCAATGGAAACCCCTATCGGTGATGATGAAGATTCACACCTAGGTGACTTCATTGAAGATACTACGCTTGAGCTACCACTAGACTCTGCAACTGCAGGAAGCCTAAAAGTAGCTACTAAAGACGTTCTTGCAGGTCTTACACCTCGTGAGGCAAAAGTACTGCGTATGCGTTTTGGTATCGATATGAACACTGACCATACTCTAGAAGAGGTTGGTAAACAGTTCGATGTAACGCGTGAACGTATCCGTCAGATCGAAGCGAAAGCACTACGTAAACTTCGTCACCCTAGCCGCTCAGAAACTCTGCGCAGCTTCCTAGACGAGTAGTCTATTCTTTTTTAGCTTGGCTAAAATTGATGAAAAGGTGAGCACTAGCTCGCCTTTTTTGTTACTTATCGATTTAAGTGGATAAAATCTAAGCGCATTTACCCTAGATAGCGTCTAGACAGCTAGATCTGCATCCCCTATAATCATTGCCCTACATGGCCCCTTAGCTCAGTGGTTAGAGCAGTCGACTCATAATCGATTGGTCCGCAGTTCAAGTCTGCGAGGGGCCACCAAATTTAAAAAGGCGTAGCAGGTTAATACCTACTACGCCTTTTCGCTATATAGCGTTCTAATCACCTAAGTGATATTAGTTAGTAGAGCCCCTCTAAGGGATCTCTCTCCGGATAACGTTGAATAATGGATTTAAGTTGGTGCTGGTGATCACGTAAAGCATTGACGCAATCCGCATCCAGTTTGCCATCGCAGACCATCTTTTCTAACTCTAAAAGTGCATACGGTACTGACCAAGCTTGTTTGTAGGGCTTATGTGTCGTTAAAGCGTCAAATATATTAGCAACACAGACAATCTTAGCGCTAATAGGAATAGCATTGCCACTCAAGTGATGAGGGTAACCACTACCATCTAAAAACTCATAGTGATAGGAAACAACATCACGCATCAGTTGTGCACTTAGATGGTCAGATGCATTCAGATCATTGATAAACTGATTAACAATCTCTTCACCGTAAATAATATGTTTACGTAGAGTATCCGTTTCCTCCCAGGTAAGTGGCTGTTGTTTACAAAGCAGCTCTGGAGGAACCATCACTTTGCCCATATCATGATACTGAGAAAACAGAGTGAGATGTTCAACGAACTCATCATCAAATCCATAGTCGTCAGCTAACGCCAAAGCAATAATATTGGTGTAAGTGGAGACACGCTGCTTGTGGCTGAATGACTCCTTTTGGTAAACCTGAGAACGCGCAACCAGTTTGTTAGATTTATCTATTAACGCCGTGACTAACTGATACTCAGAGAATATGGCCGTTTCAAGAATTCTCAAGTATGGTTTTACAACCTCTATATCACTCGGACAAAATGCGTCTTTTTGGTGCGAATTAAGGAATATAAATCCTCTAAAGATCTGTTCTAAAAAGGTAGGAATAGCGACTGAAGAGTAGTATCCCTCCTCTATAAGGGAATTAACATGAGGAGATGGATGCAATCGACTAACGTCATTGAGAACCGCCGGAGACCTACTTTCGATACTTTTTTTTAAGTATGGTAGTGAGCTCAACGGAGCTTCATAGTGGGTTAGGCTCAGTGATAATGAAGAACTATCTGCATAGCTTCTAAGTAGGTGTTCACGCGCATCATACAGGGCAAAACACACTTTATCGAGTTTGGGGATATGGACCTGCATCCGCGTCTGAATGTCAGCTAATTGAGTGTTCAAACCGAACCGACATCTGCCAATCCCCTCAACTTTCCTTGTAGTTGTTTCCATCATGGTTCATCACTCTAGATTACATTACCGTAAGTGTAGATGTAGATCTCACTCTCATACCATGAACCTACTGATAAATTAAACACTAAATTGATCTAAAACAGATAAGCTCTTGTTTAACTGTTGATCTACTTCCAAACGGATTTGGTTTAGAGTGTAAATAGGTAGAAAGCACTCTCCTTATGCTCTCATTTTTACGATTCGCTGTTGCAATCCAATTCTGCTGATTAAAAACTTTTTGCTTTTTTTATCAAGTCATAGGCATTCTGAATTTCTTGCGCTTTTTCCTTAGCAACGTTCATCATTTCTGGTGGTAGGCCTTTCGCCATTAGCTTGTCTGGGTGGTGCTCATTCATTAGTTTGCGATAGGCACGTTTCACCGTTTTCGAGTCAGCACTGCCATCAACACCGAGTAGCTTGTAAGCATCACTTAACTGATCAGCGGTAGATGCTTGCTGCCAACTGCCGCCTGATTGATGTGATTGTCCCCCACCCGTTTGGCCTCCAAAGCCACCTTGTTGAAATCGAAACGCGGCCTCTTGCATCCGCAAACGTTGCTCAAGTTGCTCTGATGAAAAGCCGAGTCCTCGGGCGATCTTATGTAAAACATTGCGCTCACTAGGGTGAACATCGCCATCAGCAAACGCCGCTGAAATCTGCAGCTCTAAAAAAAACTGCATTAAGTCGAACCGACCTCCAGATGAGATACGCACTCGCTCTAGAACAGTCTCAAGCGGGAAGTCACTCTCTTTGCCTTCACGGAACGCATCCTGTGCCGCTCTACGCTGCTCACCATGAAGGTTCATACGCTCCATCATAGTCATGGCGAGTTGAATTTCCTCTCGCGTAACTTGACCCTTCGCTTTAGCGACATGCCCCATGACCGCAAATGCTGCTTTAAAAAACTCTTCCTGTCGTTCGGCCTGGCTTGGCCCACTGCCAAAGCTTGAGTGGAACCCTGCTTGACGTAAGCGGCGTGCTTTATCGAATTGGTGGCCTATAAATAAACCGAATGCAGCACCAAAAGGGCCTCCAAATAGGAAACCAAAGAATGTGCCGAGAATTTTGCCAAAAATATGCATTATGTGCTCTCAATCTCTGAATTTTTTCTTCACGTAGCGGTCTGATAGTGCCGTAAGCTGTAAATTACTTTATTATAAGGGCCGATTTATTTTTCATTCGGTCCCTATTCACCGGATATATCAAGTTCAACAGGATAGTAAAACTCGATGTTACGTTTCCAACGCACCTTGCTAGCCGCTTCAATCACTGCTGCTTTTGTAGTGCCTCTGACTCAAGCAGAAACTATATCAGACGATAGTGTGCAGGAACTGCCCACTATAGATCAATGCCTGATCAACGAACCTGAGGCAGAAAATCCTAATCAACTGCCTGTTAATGTTGAAGCAGACAGCTTAGAAGCCATAAACGGTGATAAAGCAACATACCGTGGCAATGTCGTTGTCGTTCAAGGCAAAAAACGCATGCTGGCTGACAACGTCACCATGCACCAACAAGAAAACATTGTTGTCGCTGAAGGCAATGTGACCTTCAGTGATGGTGAAGTAAAAACAATCTCTGAAAAAGCCACCAACAAACTCAACACTGAAGAAGTGACGCTTGAGAACACTAACTATAAATTCCTGTGTGAGCCTGGTCGTGGTGACGCGGTATACGTTGCGAAAACTGGCAAGGCAATATACGAAATTGAAGATGGTACTATCACTTCGTGTCCTGAGGGAGATAGCTCATGGCGCATGCGAGCTTCGAGCATTGATATTGACCAGAATGAAGAGCAAGCAACCTTCTACAATCCACGCTTTGAGATTGTTAACGTGCCTGTTTTTTATCTGCCATTCCTAACCGTACCGATCGGCGATACACGTAAAACTGGCTTCCTCTATCCAACAGTCTCATATGGCTCAAGTGATGGTTTCGAGATGGAAGTTCCAATCTACTGGAACTTAGCACCTAACTACGATCTAAAAACCACCTTTAAGCACATGCAGAATCGTGGCAATCAACTTGATAGCGAGTTCCGCTACTTATCCGATTTTGGTTATAGCACCCTTAAGTCTGAATACTTAGTTGATGACAAGAAAAATCCAGAGCTTGGCGACCGTTGGGGTTTTCAATGGCAACACTCGGGTATTTTCCAGCAAAACTGGAAGTTTGAAATCGACTACTCCAAAGTCAGTGACATCGGTTACTTTTCGGATATGGACTCCGGCATTGGTAAGCAAGAAGATGGACAGCTAATTCAAGAAGGCCGAGCCTCATACCGTTCAGAAAACTGGGACGCGTCGCTACTCGCGCGCGACTTTCAAGCCTTAACTCCAGGCGCAACACCCTATCGCTTACTACCGCAGCTTAGCTTTAATTACTACGCACCAGAGCTAATGCGTTATTTAGACTTCAATACAATTAGTCATATTTCTCGATTTGATACCGATGCCAAAGGCCAGCCTTCAGCAACTCGTGTGCATGTAGAACCAGGCTTGACGCTCCCGGTTGGTACAACCTGGGGAAGCTGGACAACTGAAGCGCGCCTATTGGGGACTTACTATCAGCAAGATTTAGAAGGGGTAGATACCACTTCTGGCAGCAAGGCAACCAACCCATATTACGGCTTAGAGGAAACTGTCTCGCGAATTATTCCAGAGTTTCGAACTCATGCAGGAATTGTACTAGAGCGAGATACTGTTATTTTTAACAACTACACTCAGACCCTCGAGCCACAGGTTCAATACTTATATGTTCCAGAAAAAGATCAGACTAATATTGGTAAGTACGACACCACCCTATTACAAACCGATTACTATGGCTTATTCCGTAGCCGAAAATACAGCGGCGTTGATGAGATCAAAGATGCCAATCAATTTAGTTATGGGGCTTCGACACGCTTTTTTGATGATGCCTACAAAGAACGCCTTAATCTCTCGTTTGGTCAAATTTTTTATTTAGACAGAGAGGACAAAGCGCCCGACTCTAAATCGAATTTCTCTGCTTGGGCGATAGAGATGGATTTTAACTATGACGACTACTTGTTCTATCATGGTGGAGTTCAATACGACATCGAGTCCAGTGAACTTCAATTAGGCAACAGCACATTAGAGTATCGCTTTAGTGACGGCTATATCCAAGGTAACTATCGTTATGTAACAAGAGAGTACATCGAAGCTACGTTGGGAGACAGTATTGGAAACCTCGACAATATTACTAAAGATGGTATTTCGCAAACTGGCCTATTAGCAGGCTATCAAATTACTCGTAATTGGAACGCCAGCGCACAGTATTTTTACGACTTGACAACCAGTAGCGCTCTTGAATGGATGGGGCAACTTAATTACACGTCTGATTGCTGGTATATTGGATTCACCTATAGTAAGAAGTTGCAAAGCGGCCTCCTATCCACCCCTCCACAGCCACTATATGAGAATAATTTTACTCTCAATTTTGGTATTATAGGCTTTGGTACTGCAATTGGTGCTGGTTCTGGCCTAGCAGGGCTTGATGACGCAGGTAACTCTCTAGGCTACGGTCGCCCATTCTCTTTAAGTAACTAATTTATTAGCTCGCTGCCTAACCATAGCGAGCTAATTATTTAATAGGATTTTCAATGAAATTTTGGAAACACACTTTACTTAGCTTGGTAACGGCAAGTGCAATGAGCACAGTGCAAGCTGAGCCAGTACCACTAGATAAAGTGGCAGTGATCGTTAATGAAGGCGTAGTGCTACAAAGTGATATTGACGTATCAATAAAAACGCTGAAAGCTAATGCCAAGAAGAATGGTCAACAACTACCAGAACAAGACATTTTAGTTGAACAGGTTACTGAGAAACTGATCGTTGATACCATTCAGCAACAAGAAGCGGAACGTATCGGTGTGCGTATTGACGATAACCGCCTTAATGAAGCGATTAAAGATATTGCCAAGAACAGCAATCAAACCGCAGAACAGCTTAGAGCGTCAATTGCAGAAGAGGGCTTAAGCTATGCGGAATTTCGTGAGCAAATTCGTAAAGAAATCGCTGCAAGTGAAGCACGGAATGCACTCGTGCGCCGACGCATCAATATCCTGCCAGCAGAGGTCGATAACTTAGCCAACATTCTTGCTCAAGAGACCAATGCGACAGTGCAGTATAAGATCGGTCATATTCAGTTGCGCGTCGATGATGGGGATGATAAACCAGCTATTGAAACAGAAGCCAATCGGCTAGTCGAAGAACTAAAAAATGGCGCTGATTTTAGCACTATGGCATACACCTATTCTAAGGGTCCAAAAGCACTGCAAGGTGGTGATTGGGGTTGGATGCGTAAAGAAGAAATGCCGACCATATTCGCAGATCAGATCAAACTGCAAAACAAAGGTAGTATTATTGGCCCGTTCAGAAGCGGCGTAGGCTTCCATATCCTCAAAATTGAAGATGTCAAAGGGCTAGAAACCATCGCTGTAACTGAAGTTAACGCTCGTCATATTTTGATCAAACCGACTGTAATTCTTAGCGATGAAGGCGTGCAAAACGATCTCAACGAGATCATTCGTCGTATCAAGTCTGGCGAATCTACTTTCGGTGAAATGGCTCAGCAATATAGCCAAGATCCAGGCTCAGCCGCGCAAGACGGTGAACTTGGCTACCAAACCTCTGATCTGTATGTTCCGGAATTTAAACACCAAGTCGATACTTTGCCAGTCGGTCAAATTAGCAAACCCTTTAAAACCGTTCATGGCTGGCACATTGTTGAAGTGATGGATCGCCGTGAAGTCGACCGTACTGACTCTGCACTAAAAAATAAAGCTTACCGAATTTTGTTTAACCGCAAGTTCAACGAAGAAGCCAGTGCTTGGTTACAAGAAATTCGCGCCAGCGCCTTTGTCGAAGTCATTGAGGAAGACAAGCAAGATGACCGTTAAACGCATAATTGTTACCGCTGGCGAACCAGCAGGGATTGGACCTGATCTAGTGCTCGCCCTCTCCACAGAAAACTGGAGCCATCAAATTGTGGTGTGCGCGGACAAGCAGATGCTGGCAGAACGTGCGACCCAGCTTGGTATTACAGTCGAACTGCTTGACTATCAAGCCGATAGTCAAGTCGTTGCTCAAAGAGCAGGTACACTGGTTGTCGAGCATATTCCTCTTGCTAATAGTGCTGTCGCTGGCCAACTCGATGAAGCTAACGGACAGTACGTATTAAAAACATTAGAAAGAGCCGCTTTGGGCTGTATGAATAGTGAATTTGATGCTATTGTCACCGGCCCTGTGCACAAAGGGGTGATAAACCGCTCCGGCGTGGCATTCAGTGGGCATACAGAATTTTTTGCTGAGAAATCAAACACACCACTGGTTGTGATGATGTTGGCAACTGAAGGCCTACGTGTAGCACTAGTCACGACACATATTCCACTTGCTTATGTGTCACAGGCAGTCACAAAAGAGAGACTAGAGAAAATCATCGAGATTCTACATAAGGATCTGATTGAAAAATTTGCAATCTCTTCACCCAACATCTACGTGTGTGGACTGAATCCCCACGCAGGAGAAGATGGCGTACTCGGTAAAGAAGAGATTAATACCATCACTCCAACGCTAGACAAACTGCGTCAGGAGAAAGGAATTAATCTTATTGGCCCTTTACCGGCAGATACCATCTTCAACGAAAAATATCTGCAAGATGCAGACGCAGTGCTAGGAATGTATCACGATCAGGTACTTCCTGTATTAAAATATAAAGGCTTTGGTCGCTCGGTGAATATCACCCTAGGCTTGCCATTTATAAGGACCTCCGTTGATCACGGCACCGCACTTGACCTTGCAGGGACGGGTAATGCGGACACAGGAAGCTTTAGAACGGCTTTGGCTCATGCGATAGAGCTAGTCGATAAGAAATCGAATTAACTTGAGAATACTATGAGAAACGATGTCCACTTAGGACACAAAGCAAGAAAACGCTTTGGTCAAAACTTCCTTAATGATCCGTACATCATTGATGGGATTGTCTCTGCAATCAACCCAAAACCAGGACAAAACCTGGTTGAAATTGGTCCGGGTCTAGGCGCGATTACCGAACCAGTAGGTAAGGAAGTTGATAAGTTTACTGTTATTGAGCTTGACCGAGATCTTGCTGAACGTTTACGCAACCACCCAGATTTAGGTGACAAGCTGACTATCCACGAAGGTGATGCAATGCGCTTCGACTTCACTCAGTTGGTAAAACCAAACAACAAACTACGTATCTTTGGAAACTTGCCGTACAACATTTCGACGCCATTGATGTTTCATCTTTTTGAGTTCCATAAAGACGTTCAAGATATGCACTTTATGCTACAAAAAGAGGTGGTCAACCGCTTAGCTGCTGGCCCTGGCACTAAAGCATACGGTCGTCTTACTGTAATGGCTCAATATTTCTGTAAAGTCGTTCCTGTTTTAGAAGTACCGCCAAGCGCTTTTGTTCCGCCACCAAAAGTAGACTCTGCGGTAGTGCGTTTGGTGCCTTACGAAGAGATCCCTTATCCAGTCAATGACCTAAAGTGGTTAGATCGCGTCTGTCGAGAAGGCTTTAATCAACGTCGTAAAACGGTTCGTAACTGTTATAAAGCTCTAATGAGCGCAGAAACACTAGAAGAGCTGGGCATCAACCCTAGTATGCGTCCAGAGAACCTGACGCTAGAGCAATTTGTTGATATGGCAAACTGGCTAGACGCAAAACACAGATAAGCACACTATATTAAGAGTGATAGATCTCAGATTTATCACTCTTTTTGACTTTGCATAGGAGTTTACATGGAAGCTACCCCTTGTATAAAAGTCCAAGTCCACAGCAAATACATTCCAGACCAATCTCAACCTGACGCAAAACGTTACGTTTTTGCTTATATCATTACGATAAAAAATCTTAGTCAACAAAACGTGCAACTTATCAGCCGACGCTGGTTAATTACCGATGCCAATGGGAAACAAATGACAATTGAAGGGGAAGGTGTAGTTGGGCAACAACCGTTTATTTCCGCAAGTGATGAGTACACCTACAACAGTGGCACTGTTATAGAAACACCAGTAGGTGTAATGCAGGGACAGTACATCATGCATGACGAAAATGGCAGCGAGTTCATCGCTGAAATTGACCCCTTTAGACTCGCTATCCCCAACATTCTTAATTAAGGTACAACCGTGGCAACATACATTGTCGGCGATCTACAAGGTTGTCTTGATGAACTGCTATTACTGTTAGATAAAGTCGACTTCGACTCGAAACAAGACACTTTATGGATTGCTGGAGACTTGGTCGCTAGAGGGCCAAAGTCTTTACAAGTATTGCGTTTTGTTCGATCTTTGGGTGATGCGGCCAAAGTGATCTTAGGTAACCATGACTTACACCTTCTAGCTGTCTCTTTAGGGTTGTTCAAAATCAAGAACAAAGACAAGACCGCGCCAATTTTTAAAGCTGATGATAAACAAGAACTGCTTGATTGGTTACGACAGCAACCTCTGCTCGTTGAACATAATGAGTTCATCATGTGCCACGCCGGTATTTCTCCGCAATGGTCTTTGGAGCAAGCCCGTCACGCAGCCAAAGAAGTCGAGGCAATCCTACATAGTGACGATTGGCCTTGGCTAATTGAAAACATGTATTCCAATCAGCCCGATCTTTGGACTAGCTCTTTACACGGTATCGAGCGTTATCGCTATATTATCAACGCATTTACCCGGATGCGTTTCTGCTTTACTGATGGCAGATTGGATATGGAATGTAAACTCCCTCCAAATGAAATCAACAGCGCTAAACTCGTTCCTTGGTTTAACGTTAAAAGCCGTGTCTTACTTGAAAAAACAGTGCTTTTTGGTCACTGGGCGGCGCTTGAAGGTTATGAAGGGGAAGAGGTGATTGGCCTTGATACTGGCTGTGTCTGGGGCGGTCATCTGACTATGCTGCGCTGGGAAGATAAGCAGTTTTTCACCCAAAAAGCGTTAGATAGAAAACTAGAAAACTAGAAAACTAGAAAACTAGAAAACTAGAATTGTGTCAGCTGTAGAAATCAACTCTAGTTTTCCGTAGTATTGACGTGAACTTAGTTCTTCCTCTCCAAAACTACAAAACGCATATCATAAGCATTCTTCTCGTCCGCAGCATAGCTTTCAGAGTAGATTTCAGAAAACTCATCACTCCATGCTGGGAACTGAGTATCGCCTTCAACTTGTGCTTCGATGTAAGTTACGTAAAGCTTATGTACATACGGTAGGCAAGCTTGATAGATGGTTCCACCACCAATAATCATTACCTCCTCCACACCTCCAGCGGTTTGTAGTGCTTCTTCAATAGAAGTTACTGTAGTAACGCCTTCAATCACTAGAGATGTATCACGGCTGATCACAATATTCTTCCTACCTGGCAGCGGGCGCCCAATCGAATCGTAGGTTTTACGTCCCATTACTACAGGTTTCCCCATAGTACAGCGCTTAAACCAAGCGAAATCAGCAGGAAGGTGCCACGGCATTTGATTGTCTTTTCCGATAATTCGATCCTGTGCCATTGCGGCGACCATACTAATGATCATTCACTACTCCTAAGGTTCTATACAATGGGTTTACGGCGATAGAATAGCAAGCCCGGCATAGCTAAGCCAACAGCGAGTCCAGCAATAATAAACATCGCTTTGAGGAAATTCTCCATCAACATAGCGACGAGCTCAGGACTGTAACCTCTATGGTTAAGCTCTACCAAGGCAATCATAGCTTTAAAGGCGAAGACACCTGGAACCATAGGAATTAGCGCAGCAACGGTAAACACTTTCGGGTGTGCTAAAAAGCGTGCCGACCAATGAATACCGACCATACTAACGATTATTGCCGCGAAGAAAGTTGCCCACTCAATGGGAATACCGAAATGCATCATCAAGTAACGCGAGCCATGACCAATAGCACCGCCTAATGTACAATAGATTAAGGCCTTGTGTGGAACATTGAACACTAATGCAAAACCAACTGCGGGGATAGCAGCAAACAGCATGTCATTGAGCAAGCCTAGTAAAAGATCCAATGAGATCATGCCACCCACCCCCAAACACCAACCAAGCTCATCGCTGCGACGATACCCAGACTTGTCGCCAATGTCAGTAAACTGGCCATAACAAAGCGTGCTATACCCATATTGATGTAGCCTTTGAGCATATCCGCTACAGAGTTGATCAAAGGAAAACCAGGGACGAGCATCAGAACGGAGGAGGCCATTACCAGTGAAGGAGAGTTACCCAGTTCATAGATAACGGCTTGTGCTGAAACAACAGTGGTCACAAATGCCGTAGCAGTAAAATTCATCAATGGATTGAAGTGGCGATGGCCAATTTCCTGTCTAACCACCATACCAACCGAAGAGGCAATAAAGGTCATAGTAAACACAACCCAATCTCCCCCGGCCAAACGGCTAAATGCGGCACATGACAATCCAATCATAAACACTACCAACCAACGGTTGTAACGCTCAGGACTAATCTTATCAAGCTGCTGCTGCGCCATAGAATAGTCGATAATACCACGTTCGAGCATAATGCAGATTCGTTGTACCTGCGTAATTGCCTGCATGTTGATGCCTCGATCAGGGCAACGGCGAGCAGTTGTAATGCAGTGCTCTTGATAAACCGTGGTGACCACCAATGAACTGGCTGATAGTGAAACTTCGACTTCATTCATTCCGGCGGCGAAGCCGAAGCGACGCATAAGATCGCCAACCAACGTACTTTCAGCACCATGAGCCAAAAGCATTTGCCCAGCTTGGGCGATTAAACGAGAAACGGCTCGTTGTTTGGATGCCATGATTCTATCCTACTCCTTTAGAATGCACCTATTTTGCAGACAAATGCTCAGGCATGATTTGATTTAGACACAAAAAAGCCGCAATAGATATTGCGGCTATGAATTTTATGTACTGTTAATCTCGGACGTAGACAACGTGACCGTCATCTTCTTCATCGTCCCAATCATCCCAGTCGTCGTCATCTTCGGTGATAACATCTTTACCTGCGATAGCATCTTTATGATAGTCATCCCACATGAAGTCGACTTTCTCTTCTTCAGAGATCTCTTCTTGCTCGCGAGGTAGTTGCTCCATAAAGTCAGCTAGCTTATAACAAAGCTCTTTAGTGCCTTGTTTGTTCACTGCAGAGATCTTGTAGTAGTCCTCTTCCCAGCCTAAAGCATCAAGAATATTTTCGATCACTTCGTTCGCTTCTTCTTCAGGCATCAGATCAACCTTGTTGAAGATCAGCCAACGCGGCTTGTCTGCTAGTTTCTCGCTGTATTGCTCTAGTTCATCAATAATGGTTAGCGCATTCTGCACCGGATCACTTTGATCGATCGGCATAATATCGATCATATGCAGTAAAACGCGGCAACGCTCTAGATGCTTCAAGAAGCGGATACCTAAGCCCGCCCCCTCAGCGGCGCCTTCAATCAGACCAGGAATATCAGCGACAACAAAACTCTTCTCTGGAACAACACTTACTACGCCCAAGCTCGGGATCAAAGTGGTAAACGGGTAGTCCGCCACTTTCGGCTTAGCGGCTGATACTGAACGAATAAATGTCGATTTTCCTGCATTTGGTAAACCCAACATACCGACATCAGCAAGTAGCAATAATTCTAAGCGAACTTCACGGATCTCACCTTTAGTACCTAGCGTCTTTTGGCGAGGTGCTCGGTTAACTGATGATTTAAAACGCGTGTTACCTAATCCGTGCCAACCGCCTTTAGCAACCATGACTTTTTTGCCATGTTCAGCGACTTCGGCCACGATTTCATTGGTATGAATATCAACTGCGCGGGTACCGACAGGCACACGGAGTACTTTGTCTTTACCACGTTTACCGGTACAGTTACCACCACGACCATTCTCACCGCGTTCGGCTTCATAGAAGCGCTGGAAGCGATAATCAATTAGCGTGTTGAGGTTTTCGTCAGCTTGGAGATAAATATCACCGCCATCACCACCGTCGCCGCCATCTGGGCCACCTTTCGCAACGAATTTCTCACGCCAGAAACTCACTACACCGTTACCGCCATCTCCGGCTTGAACTTTTACTACCGCTTCATCAACGAATTTCATCTCTTACTCCGCCCTTGTGCTACTTGTCGTAGCTGCGTTGCAAATATCATCTCAGTACATGACCGAATGATATAAATTCTAGCAGATTCCAATTTCAGATCGATCACCCGTAAACTGAGACCGTTCTGCCACTTAGGAATATATAATGAGGGACTTTTTTCAAAGTGCCTTAGTATCTATTCCTTTTTCCAAGCAACTGTTTGGCACCATAAATAAAAAACCCCGCCGAATCGGCAGGGCTTTTGAATTCAGCTTGAAAGCTAATAGAGTAATTAAACTAGGTTTAATTACTCAGCTTCGATGCTAACGAATTTACGGTTTTTAGGACCTTTCACTTCGAACTTCACTTTACCTTCAGTAAGAGCGAATAGAGTGTGGTCTTTACCGATGCCTACGTTAGTACCAGCGTGGAACTTAGTACCACGTTGACGAACGATGATGTTACCTGCAAGAACAGATTCACCACCGAAACGCTTAACACCTAGACGTTTGCTTTCTGAATCGCGGCCGTTACGAGTAGAACCACCAGCTTTTTTGTGTGCCATTGTTAAACTCTCCTAATCGATTAAGCGTTGATACCAGTGATTTTCACTTCCGTGAACCACTGACGGTGACCTTGTTGCTTACGAGAGTGCTTACGACGACGGAACTTAACGATTTTAACTTTATCGCCACGACCGTGTTGTACAACTTCAGCAACTACTTTACCGCCCTCTACTAGAGGAGCACCTACTTTAATTTCTTCACCGTTAGCAACAAGAAGAACTTTATCAAATTCAACAGTTGCGCCAGTTTCAACGTCTAATTTCTCTAAACGAAGGGTTTGACCTTCGCTTACACGGTGTTGTTTACCACCAGATTGGAAAACAGCGTACATATCTTACTCCGCTTTTTCCGCACAGCCGTATGCTATTTGAGCATCAAGGGTGTGCGCTAAACTAATCATCAATAGGGCGCAGATTCTACAGAAAGGTCGCACCTATGACAAGCCATATTTTGAAAAAATTGGCGAAAAGCTAATCGCCAATGAAAAGTGCCCAGATGATGCCCTTTAACCATGTATTAATCAACGTTTTTTAGTGTATTATTCAGCAATTAAAACAGATAAGAATACCTTACTCGTTCTAACTTCAGCCGGAATTACAATGGATTTTAAAGCTATCCAAGCGCTCACCGCCGATGACATGGCAAAAGTGAATGAAACAATTCACGCTCAGCTCAACTCTGATGTCTCTTTAATCAATCAACTGGGTTTCTACATCGTTAGTGGTGGTGGTAAGCGTATACGCCCTCTTTTAGCTGTATTATCAGCGAAAGCGCTGGGCTACAAAGGAGAGGCTCACACAACAGCAGCCGCCTTTATTGAATTCATTCATACCGCGACGCTGCTGCATGATGATGTGGTCGATGAATCAGATATGCGCCGTGGTAAAGCTACCGCCAATGCGGCGTTCGGTAATGCCGCTAGCGTATTAGTTGGTGACTTTATATACACTCGGTCCTTTCAAATGATGACAGAGCTAGGATCATTAAAGATCCTCAAGCTAATGAGTGACGCTGTAAACGTCATTGCTGAAGGTGAAGTGCAGCAATTGATGAACTGCAATGATCCTAACACTACCGAACAAAGTTACATGCAAGTTATCTACTCTAAGACTGCCCGCTTATTCGAAGCCGCTACTCAAATTGGAGCGATCTTGAATGAAGCCCCTGAAGAAGTAGAGCTTGCCTTACAGAACTATGGTAAATATCTCGGTACTGCGTTCCAACTGATTGATGATGTGATGGACTACACGTCAGATGGCAAAGAGATGGGCAAAAACGTGGGAGATGATCTCGCGGAAGGAAAGCCAACCCTTCCTCTTCTCTATGCAATGCAAAACGGTTCTCCACAACAGACCGAAATGATTCGCGAAGCTATTGAAAAAGCCAATGGTATGCAACGTTTGAACGAAATTCTTGAAGCGATGGAGCAGACTGGCTCCCTTGAATACACTCGTCAAAAAGCCTATCAAGAAGCAGACAACGCGATTGCTGAATTAAGCGTATTAGAAGATTCAGAATACAAGCAAGCTTTGATTACCCTTGCGCATATGGCAGTACACCGCACTAGCTAACTCGCAAAACAGAAATCGCACATACAACAACGGGAACCAAGTGGTTCCCGTTTCCCTCTATATAATAACGAGAGATTTCCAGATCAGCATAAACGAAGGCAACTTGACAGGTTACTAGACGACAAGTCTTTGTGCTCTAACGTACTATATAACCATACCCGCAATTTAAACCTAGCACTAAAGATTGAGATTTGATATCACGACAGTACATTTTGCGAGCAATATGGATTTTAGAATACCTAAATAATTCATTGTTACATGCTTTGGCAAATTCCTTCTCTAATTAGCCTTTGGTAATCAAAACGTCATAAGGTGATCATCTAACTCTCATCTCGCTGAAGCCTTTCTGCAACATCCCATACCTATCCTCATTTCGAACCACTACCATTTTGAGGATGCTATGGAAGTTTCTAGTCCGTTTCGTTTACCGAAAAAAACCCCATTTCGCTTAGGAGAGAGCTTTACTGAATGGGCAACTGGTCTCAATAAGCTCGATAAATTTTATGCTCAGCGCCCTGCTGGCTGTAATACTCAAGCCTTTCTTCGCTTCACTCTTGAAGTACTCGGTATTGACTACCAGGTGTGCAAAGGTTCGCTAAGCCATATTCCACAATCGGGTTCTACTGTGATTGTCGCCAACCATCCGCTAGGTTGTGTCGAGGGCGTGATTCTTGCCGAGCTGCTCCTTCAAATAAGAAGTGATGTTCAGATCCTAGCCAATCAATACCTAAAAACGGTTCCTGAACTTGATGAGCTCTTTATTGGCGTCGATGTATTCGAAGGACAGAATGCGCATAAAGCCAATCTAAAAGCCCTTCGAAAAGCACACCAGCATTTAAGTGAAGGCGGGCTATTATTACTGTTTCCTGCCGGAGAAGTATCACAGCTTGTGGATAGGAAAGCACTTCGTCTTGAAGATAAAGAGTGGAGCCGCTCCGTCAGCAGTTTGATCCGCAAGGCTCGCGCAACAACTATTCCCACCTTTATTGACGGTCAGAACTCACAACGCTTTTATCTTGCAGGTAAAGTACACCCACTATTACGTACCTTGATGCTTGGCCGAGAGCTACTCAATAAATCAAACCAGCAAATTCAGATCTCTATCGGCTCAGCAATTAAGTATAAAGAAGTGAACGGTCTCACCGATACACAGATCGTCAATTACCTCAGGTTAAACACCTACCTTTTGCAAAGTAGTACACTCATTCAACACCAGCTTTCTCACTCTGGCTCTGTTTTACCAATTGCCGAACCACTACCAATTAAAGATATTGAAGCGGATCTAGATGGCTTGCCCAAAGATCATTTAATGCTTTCAAGCGCAGAATTTGATGTTTACTGCACTACAGCCGATCATATCCCATCGTTAATGCATGAAATAGGGCGACTCAGAGAGCACAATTTTCGCCAAGTCGGTGAAGGAACAGGCCTAGATCTTGATCTCGATGAGTTTGATCGTGATTATTTACATCTGTTTATCTGGGATCGGGATAATCGGTGTCTAGTTGGCGCTTATCGTCTCGGATTGGTCGATAAACTCATTAGTAAACACGGAATTAAGGGCTTGTATTCACGAACCTTGTTTAACTTTGAGCAGCCTTTTATCGACACTATGGGTAAATCAATAGAAATGGGGCGTTCAGTGATCGATGAGAAGTATCAAAAAAGCATGGCTCCGTTGCTGTTGCTTTGGAAAGGAATCGCAGCATATGTTCAGAAGCACCCAGAATATACTCACTTATTTGGACCTGTGAGTATCAGTAACGACTACAGCGACCAAGCGAGACAACTTCTTGCACAAACGATGACGCTCCATCACTATGACGCCCAAAAGGCCGAGTTTGTCACCCCATCCAATCCATTACCAAGTACCAATCAAAACTGGAACACTAGCATGCTCACCGCCCTAGCAGACCTACAACTTTTGTCGCGAGTGATTGCCAGAATTGATGAAGGCAAAGGCGTGCCTGTTTTATTGAGGCAATACCTTGGGTTAAATGGAAAGCTAGTATCCTTTAATGTTGATCCAGCTTTTAATAACGCACTTGATGGCTTGATCATGGTTGATCTAAGAGATGTACCACTCAAAACCTTAGCGAGATATATGGGTGCTAACCAAGCTGAGGCTTACTTAAAATCCCATTATATTGAGATCTAGAAAATCATCACCTCCCTATTCCCTAAGTGCTGCGTGACCAAGGCAGCACTTTTGTTATCCAGATTATCTGCTTACAACACCTCACTATTCGCTCGATTACAATAGAAGCGACCTTTACGTCTAGGGAAATAAACTGGCTGGTAACATATTAATAGAGATAGAAAACCAAAATTACGTTCAGGATCAGTTAAAAATGAGATTGACGAAAAAAACAACAAGATAAAAGCTAGGTGAGATAACAAAACACCACAATAAGGAAGTCGCCTAGCTATGTTGCCATCAAAGCAGATACTGCGCTCACTAGCAGCAGGAACGCTCACTCTCACTCTTGCTATCAGCTCTTTTTCCGTGATCGCCGCAGAGAAAGTTTATCGCTTAAAACTCGCCGAAACTTGGGGCCCAAACACACCCATTCTGGGTGATGCAACCAAAAACATGGCAAAGCTTGCCGAACAGATGTCTAACGGTCGTCTTAAAATCCGCATTGATTCCGCTAATAAGCATAAAGCGCCATTAGGAATTTTCGATATGGTCAAATCTGGGCAATACGATCTTGGTCATTCAAGCTCCTACTATTGGAAAGGTAAAGTACCCAACACGTTATACTTCTCCTCTATGCCATTTGGCATGATCTCTACCGAGCAATATGCGTGGTTTTATCGCGGTGGCGGTATGGAGCTAATGGAAAAAGTCTACGCTCCACATAACCTTCTCTCCTTCCCCGGTGGTAACTCCGATATCCAAATGGGTGGCTGGTTTAAAAAGGAGATCAATTCAGTAGAAGATCTCAAAGGTCTCAAAATCCGTATTCCTGGTTTTGCTGGTGAAGTGATGGCAAAAGTAGGCGCCAAACCAACCAATATCGCTCCCGGTGAACTGTATACATCATTAGAAAGAGGTACTATTGACGCACTGGAATGGGTTGGTCCTGCATTTGATCTTAGAATGGGCTTTCAAAAAATCGCCCCATATTACTATACTGCTTGGCACGAACCTGGTTCAGAGACTCAATTCTTAGTCAACAAAAAGAAGTGGGATTCACTGCCTAAAGATCTACAAACGATCTTAGAAACCGCATTCAGAGTGGCTGCATTTGATATGTATACTCAGGCTGTCGATGCTAACGCCAACAGCTGGGCGACGATGAGTGCTGAGTATCCAAATATAAAGGTAAGAGATTTCCCACCAGAAGTGTTAAAAGCGATGCAAACAGCAACCGCCGAATTACTTGAACAGCAAGCCAGCAGCGACGCATTAGCGAAAGAGATCATTGAGTCACAAAAACAGTACTTAACTAAAGTACGTGCATGGACCGATATCTCTTCAAAAGCCTATCTAGAAAGTCACTAGTCAAAAAGGGCTGCAATTTGCGGCCCTTATTGTCGGAGGACATTAAAGTTTGAAACTTTTCTCTCGTGTAGAGTTTAGTACCAAGTAGCCTAGATAAAAGAAGGTAACAATAAAGTTTGAAACTAACTTAATGCCATAACTCTCTGCACAACAGAATTATGACAATAAAGTTTGAAACTTTAAGCATTGTAAGAGACCTTCCTTTCTAGGCACTTAGTCATTGGTCAACCCAGTCTCGCTTAGCAAACTTTTTGGATACAACGGAATAACGGACTCGTTTCGATTTAGTGCAAGAGCTCCTTTTAAATAAACAAAAGGGCTCCGCACTTACCTCAAGAGCCCAACTTCTTAATCGACTTTTAGTACTTATTATAAAGTTTCATCTGCCCTGTCTTATCAAAAGACACCACGTTAAAGCCTTTGTACTCCTGCCCTGGTCGTGCCATTCCCGGCGAATGCTGCGGCATACCGGGAGCGGCGATTCCTGAAATATTTTCAGGCCTTTCCTCAAGCAAACGCTTGATATCAGACTCAGGAACATGCCCTTCAATCATATATCCATCAATGACAGCTGTATGGCAGGACATCAGTTGACTAGGCATTCCAAACTCTTGTTTGACATAACTCCAGTCGCGAGCATGGTTAACATTCACTTCGTAGCCTTTCTTCTCCATAATTGCTGCCCATTCCTTACAGCAACCACACGTAGGCGATTTATAAAGCTCAATAACAGGCTTAGCAAAGACGTTAAAGCTCAAAATCAAAGATGAAAGTGCAATAAGTCTCAATTTTTTACTCATATAGTTACCTAACTAAAATCTATTTTACGTTAATACTGACGGCTTCATCGCCATAACTCAGCTCATACACTCCTTTTTCAGGAATCCACTCAAAGTGCTGAGTTTCATACGGCTCTACGCGCAGTGTTAAATGTTTACCAGCCAAAGGGGAGAGGTCAATTGACATTGACTCAAACGTTTTATTTAGTACCACCAATTGACTCTTCTCACCGCTATCTATAGAAACTGAGAGTAGCGCCTCTTTGGTGCCTTCATACATCCAATCCACTAACTGAAACGTTCCAAGATGCTCCATGTAATCTGCTAGATTTATCTTATCTTGTTCACTTAGTGCATCGCCTAAAAGCTTCATTGTTTGTTCATGCTCTAGGCTATATTTCAGATCATTTAAGGAGCTACCTCTGATGTTCCCACCAACGTTACCTCCCCCTTGACCGTATAGCCCATGACACGCAATACATCCATATCCACCTACAGTAAGAAAAGTGGACTCACCGGCTGAAATTGAGTCTTCTGAAGCATAGGTGAACAAACTCACACTAAACATACCCGCTAGCATGAATAAACGCTTTAACATCATCAGGTTCCTTTATAGCGTCTATAAACTCACTTTTTTAATCATGCCTGCTTCTGCATGCCCTGGAATATTGCATGCAAATTCAACCTTGCTATCCCCGTGGAAGTGCCAAATCAACTGCTTAGCTTTACCCGGTTTTACTGTAACTGCATTCCCAGAATCATGCATATGATGAGGCATTTTCTTCATCATTTCTCGATGTTCAAGTTGCTCTTTCGCTGAGCCAATAGTGAACTCATGATCAATCTTGCCAACATTCATAACCACAAATTGAACTACATCATTAGGTTCAATTTGTACTTCTTTTTTGAACTTGATTGTCATGTCATCTGCCAACACAACATGGACCACTTTGTCTGGTTTTGCACCTGTTGCTGGCATACCAACATCAGACATGCCTTCCATCGACATCATTGAATGATCCATTTTGCTGTGATCCATATCGTCATGATTCATATTACTATGGTCCATGCTCTCATGGTTCATAGAGCCGTGGTCCATCTTTGAGTGATCCATTATAGAGTGGTCCATTTCTGCCATTGCAGATGTTGCTGTAATTGACAGAAGTGCAGCAAGTAGTGTTTTTTTCATGTTCATATTGTGTTCCTTAGTAATTCATTCAAAAGTTTACGGGCCAAGTTCGTTCTTAGCCCGAATGTGTGTTTAGTCGTGTTTTAGTTCGCGTGTTTTCCAAAGCTTGAAAATCGCAGGAAGAACAAGAAGTGTGAGTAGCAGAGCCGATGCCATGCCACCAATCATTGGAGCAGCGATACGCTGCATTACCTCAGAGCCAGTCCCCTCACCGTACATGATTGGGATCAAACCGATAATAACAGTAAGTACCGTCATCATTACCGGGCGAACGCGCAAGCCAGCACCTTCTTGAATCGATTTACTCAAATCCTCTTCATTCAGTGATTTGCTCTGCTCTTTGGCATCCAATTTGGTGTAGTGCCAAGCTTGGTTGAGGTATACCAACATAATGACCCCAATTTCAACAGCAACCCCTGCTAGCGCGATAAAACCAACGCCTACCGCGATTGAGAAGTTGTAGCCGAGGTAATGCATGAGCCACAAGCCACCCACCATAGCTAAAGGCAGAGTCAGCATGATAATCATCACCTCACCTACGCGTCGGAAGCTGAAGTAAAGCAGTAACATGATGATGGCAATCGTGATCGGCACAACAACACCCAGACGCTCTTTCGCACGCTCCATGTATTCGTATTGACCTGACCATGCAATTGAATAACCAGCTGGCATATCAAGTTGCTCTGCAACCGCCTGTTTTGCTTCCTCAACGTAAGAGCCTAAGTCTCGACCATCGATATCTACAAACACCCAACCATTTGGACGAGCATTCTCTGTTTTAATCATCGGTGGCCCATCTTCATAGCGAACATCAGCCACATCAGCTAAGGCAATTCTAGCGCCACTAGGGGTAACCAATGGCAGTTGCTTTAGCTTAACGACTGAATCACGGTAATCTTGTGGATAACGGACATTAATTGGGTAACGTTCAAGACCCTCAATGGTTTCTCCAACATTCATACCACCGACAGCGGTAGAAACTACCTGTTGTACCTCTTTAATATTAAGACCGTATCGAGCTGCCGCTGTTCGATTGATATCAATAGTGACATAGCGACCACCGGCAACACGCTCTGCGTATACAGAAGCAGTGCCGGTAATATTGTTAAGAATAGGTTCTAGTTGAGCACCTATCTTCTCAATTTCGGCTAAATCACTCCCTGCGATCTTGATTCCAATTGGTGTTTTGATGCCCGTTGCCAACATGTCGATGCGTGTTTTTATAGGCATCACCCATGCGTTAGTTAAACCAGGAAATTGAATCAAGTCATCAAACTCTTTTCGTAGCGACTCAGTTGTCACGCCCTCACGCCACTGATCACGCGGTTTAAGCTGAATAACGGTTTCAATCATAGTTAAGGGAGCAGGGTCGGTCGCTGTGTCAGCACGACCGACTTTACCCCATGTTGTCTGTACTTCAGGTACCGTCTTAATTAATTTGTTTGTCTGCTGAAGCAACTCTCGCGCTTTACCAATAGAAATACCAGGATAGGTAGTTGGCATATACATCAAGTCACCCTCATCAAGAGGAGGAATGAACTCACTACCTAGCTTCGTTGTTGGGTAATAAGCAGACCCCATAAGAGCAATAGCCAATACAATCATGCTTTTCGGGTACTTCAGACTAATATTCAGTAAGGGCTTATAAAGGGCAATTAGACCTTTATTAATAGGGTTCTTGTTCTCTGGTAATATTTTACCGCGAATAAGATATCCCATGAGTACCGGCACTAAGGTAATAGCAAGGCCTGCTGCCGCCGCCATTGCATAAGTTTTAGTAAAGGCGAGTGGCGAGAACATCTTGCCTTCTTGGCCTTCCAATGCGAATACAGGAACAAAACTTAGCGTGATGATCAGTAGCGAAAAGAACAGCGGTGCACCAACCTCTTGCGCCGCATCACCAATCACTTGCCATCGGTTTTTGTCAGTCAATGGGGTTCGTTCAATGTGCTTATGTACGTTTTCTATCATAACGATAGCACCGTCTACCATTGCGCCTATCGCGATTGCAATCCCTCCTAACGACATGATATTGGCGTTGATACCTTGCCAATGCATGACAATAAAGGCCCCTAAAATACCGACAGGCAAACTTAGCGCGATGACCAATGATGAGCGAATGTGGAATAGGAACAACGCACATACAATAGCGACAACAATGAACTCTTCTGCAAGCTTTTTCCAAAGGTTCTCAACTGCTGCATTGATTAACGTAGAACGATCGTAAGTAGCCACTATCTCAACACCATCAGGCAAGCTACGCTGAAGCTCGTTTAGCTTATCCTTTACATTACTGATCACTTCGCTCGCGTTTTCTCCAAAACGCATGACAATTACGCCACCTACGGCTTCGCCCTCTCCATTTAGTTCAGAGATTCCTCGTCTCATCTGTGGTCCGAGGTCAATATCAGCAACGTCGCCTAACAATAGTGGAGATCCCTTTTTACTTACCTTGAGAGGAAGCGCTTTAATGTCATCGATACTAGACAAGTAACCAGTGGTTCGAACCATGTGCTCAGCTTCTGCAACTTCTACTACAGACGCGCCACTTTCTTGGTTACCATTTTGAATAGCCATATTGACTTGTTGTAAGGTAAGGTCATATGCGCGTAATTTAGCTGGATCAATTTGTACTTGGTACTGTTTAACCATACCGCCAACAGTTGCAACCTCAGACACCCCATCAACGGTTTGCAGCTCATATTTCAAGAACCAATCTTGTAAGCTACGCAGCTCTGCAAGGTCATGCTTTCCAGTTTTATCTTGCAATACATAATTATAAATCCAACCCACACCTGTCGCATCTGGCCCTAGTGTTGGCTTAGCGCTTGGGGGAAGGTTTGGCGCAACCTGACTTAAATATTCGAGCACTCGCGAACGAGCCCAATACATGTCTGTGTTGTCATTGAAGATGATATACACATAGGAATCACCAAAGAACGAATATCCACGAACAGTTTCAGCGCCAGGAACCGCAAGCATAGCCGTTGTCAGCGGATAAGTGACTTGGTCTTCCACCACTTGTGGTGCCTGACCTGGGTAACTTGTTTTTATGATCACTTGTACATCAGATAGATCAGGAAGAGCGTCAACTGGAGTATTCTTTACGCTATATAATCCGCCAAAGACTAAAGCAAAAGTCGCTACCAATACCAAAAAGCGATTATTGATAGACCATCGGATGATTGCACCTATCATTACTTATCCTCTCTTTTAACTAACTCTTTGAGAAGATAATCAGAGCCTTGTTTCTCCACTAGAAACCGAACTTTGTCACCCTCCTGAAAACTTGAGAGTTCAATATCACCACCGACTGAAAAGTTGAGCTCACCTGCGTCCCATGACCAATCAGCAACTGGGGCATGATTTAGTGTCACCATACCAAAGTCCGCCATTAACATAGAGACATCACCGTCTATCCATACTTCTGTATTTATGCTCAGCTCACTTACTTTGTAATCAACGATTTCATATTGACCTGATTCAGATTTTTTCATTTCAAAGTCGATCATTTTCCCTTTTGAAAGTGGTCCCATTTCAACCTGCTCTGACACCATAAAGTTCATGGTCATTCCTGGCCAATCCCACTCTGGAACAGGCTTATGATTAATCGTTAGCATCCTATGCCCAAGCATTGCATCAGTAATTTCACCTGTTGCCCAAGCCGTTTCGGCAGTCGGTTCGATGCCATTGATTCTTGATAGGTCGGCAGACTGACTTGACTCAGAGTCCAACATGAAGTGCGCTGATGTAACAACACGATCTCCTCGTTGCAATCCCTTTATGACCTCAATCTTGTCAGCGGCTTCACGACCAACTTCAATTCTGGCAGAGCGATATTTTCCTTCTCCCTCAGCCAGAACCACGCGAGTCATACCGCCAGAACGGATGACTGAGGAGCGTGGAATGGTTAACACTTCATCACTTGATACCGGTTTCAGTGCGACGTTAGCGAACATATTCGGCTTAAGTTCACCTTGTGGATTATCGAATCGAAGGCGGACACGCAATGTACGCGTACTAGGGTCAAGAATAGGATAGACATAATCCACTTCACCATTCCATTCTCCACCTGGTAAGGCATCCAACGTCATGGATGCTTGACTGCCTTGTCTAATCCAATGAGATTGACGCTCAAAGACTTCTGCATCTACCCATACTTGATTCAAAGGACCTGCGCTGATCACCGCTTGAGCTGGAGAAAGGTAGCCACCTTCACGAATATTGAGGCTTGCAATAACGCCGTCTGCCGGCGCTTTAATTTCAATGGTTTGTGACGCTTTACCTCGACGGGCGATAGATTTAATTTGATTGCGGTCAACCCCCAAAGTGATCAAACGATCGGTAGCACCTTGTATCATTCCTTTACGCTGGCTCTTATAGGCACTGATCAGTTCTTCTTGTGCTTTTACAAGCTCTGGGGAATACAGAGTGAACAGCGTGTCACCTTGTTTCACTTTTTCACCAACAGCATTGATATAAAGCTTTTCAACCCAACCCGATACTCGAACATTGGTCTGCCAAAGTTGACTCTCATCAAAGGCGACATAGCCGACAGTTTCGATGCGTGGTGCAAGCACTTCTTGCTGCACAGTATCTGTTTTAACGCCAAGGTTATTTTCAACAGCAGGATCAATTTTCACTGTTCCTGGCTTGTCGTTACTACCATTGAGATCATCAGCATAGACAGGAATAAGATCCATCCCCATAGGGGACTTTCCTGGCTTATCTCGCTGATAGTTTGGGTCCATCGGTGCGACCCAGTACAGAGGTTCATCACTTGATTTAGACTCAGAAGCTATCATTCCAACCATGTTATGGTTCATGCCTGAAAGGTAAATATTCGCTCCGAACCCCAATGCACCACCAACCAGTAGCGCTAGGCTTGCAACTTTAAATGTACTCATCTTGATTCCTTTATTATTGTTCTTTGTACTGAGTGTTTGGCGCAGAAACTTGATATTCGAAACCACCAAGTAACATGGATAACTTGCTATTGACCTGGTTCATATCGGTGATTAGGCGAGCAAGCTCCATTTGAAGAGCCAATTCATCGGTTGATGCAGTGATGACATCACCAAACTGAGCAGTATTGTTCTGATAACCGCGCTCAACCGCTTCAATGCGGGCTTTGGACTGAGGTAATAAGCGCTCTTGGTAGCGCTGAATGCGTTCAATGAGATTCATTCTGTCCGTCATTAATGCGTTTACTTGGGCGTTCATTTGAGCGAGCAGCGTATCTTTTTGATACTGCGCTGCGCCCACTTGGTATTGAGCGGCCGCTACATTTTTATCTTGGCGGTTATCAGTGAACAAAGGGATATCCATAGTAAGATAGGCACTCAGCAAATCTGAAGCTGGCTCACCTTTCATGTTGTCAGATTGACGGTAGGCATACATCACTTCGACACCAAATTGTGGTGTATAAGATTGTTCAGCAACCTCCACTTGGGTGCGATTGGCAGAGATGTTGGCGTCAGCCATTTGCGCCATAGGATGTTGGTTAAGCAGTGAGTAGTACTGAGTGTTGCTGGTTTGCTGCTCTAAAAGCGTATTCAAACGCGACCAGTCTAATTGATAGCCTGCCTGATTCGAATCAATGGAACGGTGATTTAACCACTCTGAGCCTAGCCATTCTGATAACTGAGCTACAGCTCGATTTTGCATTTGTTGATTCGATTGCAGCTTTTCGTCGAGTTTGTTGACTTTAAGTTGGGTGTTAAGCAGATCTTGCGCTTCACTCTTACCAATTGAGTAATTGGTTTGAATATACTGCTCCATCTCTACCATGAGACGTTGATTAGATTCAATCAACGTTTCTGCGTATTGAAGGTAGCCCAGCTCCAACCATAGTTGAGTAATACTATTCGCCACTTCACGTTCACGAACTTGAACCTGATAGGCCATACCATCGGCCTGTTGATTCGCTTTACGTTGGTTAAGATCTAACGTTGCACCCCGTTCAAACTGTTGCATTAATCCAACAGAAATGTTCGTCATGGGATCTTCGTCAAACTTAAATGAATCCACAGGTAAACCGCCAAAGCCCACCTTAAGTTTTGGATCCATGAGAGTCGAGCTTGCAACGCCCGTTTCACGCATCGCCTGTGACTGCGCAGCATATTGAGAGCGACTCGTATCATTTGCTAAAGCCGCTTCAATTAGTGCATTCAACTGCTGCGTCGAAGCTGAGATAGTTTGTGGAGTCGCGTTCGACCCCGAATGTGACAGGGCAGGCATTGCATAAAGTGCAATTGCAAACCCAAGGCTCAGGGGGTTAAATGCCCTGAAACCGTTTAATTCAATACTCATTGTTGTTTATCCACGATAAAACGATATGGACATACCTCAACTTCTGCCTTCCAGCAGATAGAATTGAGAGCTAAATAGTTATGATAGTTGAATTAAACAGAGGGTGGACGCAGTAAGCTCTGAATACGAGTTACTGTTACGCCTATTTTGATTGGGTGACGCAGAGCCTGTTCAGGTTCAGAGATGCTGATTAATCGAGAAGATGAGAGTGGAAAAAATACGCTAGTACACACACTTTTACAGCAGTCCCCACCAGAGGTAGATGAACCATCGCAATGAGTAGAACTATCGCTCTTTGTCATCTCTATATCCATCGGTGGGCAGCCTATCATCGCATGATGGCTTGCTGTAGTCTCAGACATTTCCATCGAGTCATGGTGAGAACGTTGGGTTTGAATTGAAGAGGACGATATTGCACTCATATCCATCATTGGCATACTCGAGACGTAGCTCGACATCAACATCGCTAAGATGCTGATAATCAAAATACTTGTTTGTCTCAAAGAGTCTGTCATATCGTACCTTTTCACTACGCGTTCATAATACATTATAAAAACTGATGAACAATAGTGATATTTCAAATTTATTGGTGTTAAAGATTATTGAAAATAAAGACGAATTCAGTTCGCTCATCCTTCGCATTTACTAAGATATCTCCGTGATGTGCTTTCATGATAGCCTTAGCTATAGGAAGTCCTAATCCAGCCCCAACACTTCCGTTATGGGCACGCGACTTATCTGAACGATAGAACCGTTCAAATATATAGGGCAAAGAGCTCAAAGGTATAGGCTCACCAACATTGCTGATTATCACCTTGTTGCTCGTTTCTGATTCGGAGATTACTACCGATATATCCGTATTATGGAAGCAGTGCCTCAACGCATTAGACAACACATTACCAAATGCTCGTTGAAGCATATCTTTGTCACCGAACAGAGTCGAGGAACCATCTAGGGTAAATCGAACATTTTTTTCTTCTGCCAACACATCATAATATTCAAGCAAAGGGTTGATTACTTCTCTCAACTCTAACTCTGCATCGGTCTTGTGCAGAAGCCTATTCTCTGATTTAGCTAGGTATAATGTATCTGAAATGGTCTTATTGAATCGCTCTAGCTCTTCGATGTTTGATACTAGAATGTCTTGATACTCTTCAACGGAGCGCTCTATACCAAGTGCCACTTGAGTCTGGGTCAAGATATTGTTCAACGGTGTTCTTAACTCATGAGCAATATCTGATGAAAACTCACTCAACCTGAGATAACCTTCTTGCAACCTCTCTAGCATTTCATTTTGAGAAATAATTAAGTTGCTTAACTCCTTTGGAAGTGAGTCACTTGGTATACGAATGCTGAGGTTGCTAGTATTCACTTGCTCGATATACTCTTTTAATTGTTTCAGTGGCTGTAACCCATTTCTAACAATGATTAATGCATAAGCACCCGATAAACTCAGTGTTAAAACTAATGTCCAAAATAGAATGGTATTTAGCTTGTCGAAAAACAGCTTGTGATGAGTCACATTCATTGCGAGCACGATCGCACCGTTTTCTACCTCAGGATAATCGAACTTAAAAGCATGAAAACGGTTGTTGCCTACACTCCATTCATATGAAGAGCTACCTATCAGCTCAGATGGAAGGTCAATAGCTTCATTGTTCGTTTGCACCACCTGTTGATTGTTTAATATCCAGGCTGAGATATCCCATGACTGGAACAAGTCTAGATCTCGCTCAACAGTACTTATTAAAGGAAGGAGTTTTGTTTCTAGGTGCCTATAGTCCTGCTCATTAAAATGGTTCTTGATAGCGTGTTGGATCGTTAAAGCAAACACGACTAAAACTACAAAAGAGGCTGTGACAAACATAAACACCAATTTGCGTGCAATTGATTGATTTAGTAATTTTTTCATTCTACGGCGTCATCAAGCTTGTACCCCATACCTCGCACGGTCTGGATAAGTTTGTTCTGATAAGGCTTGTCGATTTTCGTCCTCAATCTTTTCACTGCTGCATCAATGACATTCGTATCACTATCAAAGTTCATATCCCAAACAGCGGACGCTATCTGAGTGCGAGTGACAACTTGACCCCTCTTCGTAAATAAATATTCCAGCAAAGAAAACTCTTTTGCCGTCAGAGGGATCGTGTCATTGTTTCGAGTCGCCTTTCGTTTAAGTAAGTCGAGGCTCAAATCAGCAATACTTAGAACAGACTCAGTTTTGACCGTGGTAGTTTGGTGACGTAATGCATTTTTGACTCTTGCAAGCAATTCGACAAAGGCAAAAGGCTTAACAAGGTAGTCATTCGCTCCAAGTTCAAGTCCTTTCACTCGATCTTCAACCTGATCTTTAGCTGACAAAATAATGACAGGTGTAGATATTTCACTGCTGCGAAGTGTCTGCAATAACTGCCACCCATTCAACTTTGGTAGCATAATGTCTAAAACAATGAGATCATATTCATAAGTGGTCGCTAAGTACAACGCATCAACACCATCGGTAGATAGATCTACAGTGTAGCCTGATTCAATTAGGCCCTTTTTAAGATAAGCTCCAGCTTTCTCTTCATCTTCTACAACGAGTAATTTCATATAAGAAAAATGCCTTCATTTCCTTGGATGTTATACATCGAGCTTGTGATTATATGATGGGTTAGAAATTTGATTTTTCGTATTATTATCAAACAACAAAACGTTTTCTATGACAGACGTAACACCATTTCCTTCTTGTGACACACATAGAGTATCTAGTAATGCACCAACCAAACTCTGAGTATGGCTATGACCAATGAAAACATCTAGTTGGTAATGTGTATTTAAAGCATGGGTATCAATTAGGTTTGCATGACTTCCACGCCCTTGTACTTGATAAATCGTGAAGTTTCGCACCCCTTCCTCTGCGAGAACTGATTCAATATCCTCAAGCTTTTGTTCCTGAAATATTACCGAAATTTTATCAATCATAGTTGCTCCTTAGCTCCTAGAACAAATTGATGCTCTAGGAGCTCTGCTGAGATTAGTTGTTGCTATCTCGTTCTTGATAATGAACATTAAGATGTACTTTGGCTACATACTCTATCTGACCTTGATTATTCAATCTTTCCTGAACAGTTACATACCCTCCATCTTTCAGGTGAGTAGAATTTCGAGCACTACCATAAGTTCTTACAGGGACCAGAGCTGTACTTAAATCTCGCCCGCTCATATCCTCAAATTCTGACAGTTTTTCCAGCCCTAACGTGTATGCTTGCTGTTTAGAGCTCACGGCATCAATAGAGACAGTTTTATGATCAACTCGACTTACATAATTGCCACCGGAATACAATGGTTGTGCAAATGATGCGGCACTAGTAAGTATAATAGAGCTAGTTAATAGAGTTTTGACTAATAGATTCATTATTATTTCCTTCTCTGTTTGGATGCTCTTAGTTTATCTAAACCAGTGTGACCGTTTTCGGCACTCAAACATGACATTTTTGTCATATTAAGATTTAGGAGGGAGACAATCGATAAACTTTTAACCGCAATAAAATCAAGCAACCCCAAAAATAGCCTTGCAGTGATTGCGATGAATCCTGTGGCTCTAAACGATAAAGAGCCGCCCAGTTAGCTCTGGCGGCTCTTTTTTACTCGAAAAAGTAAAGGGGATCTCTTTTTCTGATTACGAATATTTCATTGGTTCAGCTACTCATCATTTTTTTGCACTCTTCTGGCATGTCTTCCATGTTCATGCTTTGCATCATTTGCATGTGTTCCATCATTCCTTCGTGATCCTTCACTTGATCCGTATGAGGTCGATTAGCATGTACTTTCTCATTTTGAACGGCATGGTGGTCTCGATGCTGATCATCGATGGAACTTGTTGCTAGCACTGGCATCGCAACTAGACCACTTAATAACACTGATACATATAACTTTTTCATAAAATCACCTAACCCTTACTTATGCTTTGAACTGTTGATTGTTTTCAATTTTTTCCACCGATTGCTCGTTGGCTTCGGAGCCTTTCTTTTCACTCGGCATCATCATCTTCATCATTAAACCATGCATCGCTAAACAGATGATTAATGGAACAATCGCACTACTAAGGTATGCCCAACTAAACATCTCTTGGCTAGAAGAGAGAATAAATAATGGAATACCCACCATTAGTAACGCGCATAGAACCATCATCCATCCATGACCTTTATGATGACCATTCTTGTGACAATCTGATTTTTTGCTTTTCATTCTCTTGCTCTCCAAAATAACTTTAACTCGTTTAACTGAGATTCAGTTTATCGCAACGTTTAGATCAGGAGTGGGGAGGGATTCATGACAGTTTTGTCATCTTAGCCCTTTAAAACTACCAAGCGATTGGCGTTGGACTCCACCGTAAAAGAAGAACGCGGATATTGCTGCTTCGGCAATGCTTAGCTCTACCGTCATACGGGGCTATACTTCACAATATAAATGGAGCTGTTGTGTTTTTTTATATCCACAAATAGCTTGAAAATCTGCCAACCACGAAACAAGTAAACATAACACGTGTACTTTGATTACAGATGAATCTGCACATTTCGTTACTGTTTGTTTTGTGTTCAAAGTAGAATACCAACCTGCCGGTAAAGAGCTAATCTACTCCAGTGATTTCAACTGCTATTTGGCAACAACTTGGTAAAGCTTGACCGTTCCTGATTAAGTTTTTCATTTTCGTTTAATCTTGTGCCTGCAATGAGCTTTAATAGCAAAAGTGTTTCCCGATATCAGTCAAGATTAAACGCTTTGAAGTGATCGAAAGCGTTAGAATAATTTATGGTATAGCGATTTTACAGGCATGACTGTGATGTTTTTATTTTTTGAAAATCAATGAGATAGAAAATTGTTATGATTGTTTCTTTGTTTGGGGACCTTAGCCCGATTAAGCAGGCTCAGTACTCTGTCTTTCAGACTGTCTCGCGCGGTCAATCAAAGTCCTGGCATCTGCCAGCACTACTCTTGTAGGCTTGGCACTAGACATTAAGGGTAGGCCCTTTTGCAGGTAATTGTAGGTGCTTTCTTTATCCTCATTAAGCAGCTGTTTCATAGTTAGTTACGTGAAGTTGGTTACCTTGATGATGGTGCACATTAAGTTCTGTTCTCAAGCTCGTTGTAATGGGTTCAAGGGTATTTCGCTAGAAGATGACATTTTTATCATCTTCACGTCATGTAGGCATCAGGTGTGCCTATCTATGCTGTCTCTATGTCAAAAGACAATCTAGGAAAAATTATGAAACAGCCCCAAAACCCGCTCAATCTGCCTCGGCGGCGCTTTGTACAAGGACTGGCTGCGGGTGGTGTAATTCTGGGTGTCTCTCCCATACTGGCTTCAGCCCGCTCACCCGTCCCCACTACGTTAAACGGCAGTGTACCCGAACTGTCCGGTACCGAGTTCGATCTGGTAATTGATGAAACCCCAGTCAATTTTACTGGCAAAGCTCGCATGGCTACCACCATCAACGGCTCCATTCCAGGGCCTACCTTGCGCATGCGCGAGGGCGATACCGTCACCATTCGCGTCACCAACCGCCTGAAGGAGCCTACCTCCATTCACTGGCACGGCATTATTCTTCCCTTTGAGATGGACGGCGTGCCTGGCATCAGCTTTGCTGGCATTCCGCCCGGCGAAACCTTTACCTACCGTTACACTCTGGAACAGAGCGGAACTTACTGGTACCACTCTCACTCGGGCATGCAGGAACTGACCGGCATGTATGGTGGCTTGATTGTGGAGCCAACTGATGCTGATTCCATCAGTGCCAATCGGGAACATATGGTGGTTTTGTCGGATTGGACCGACGAAAACCCCATGCGGGTGTTCGGCAAACTGAAAAACCAGGGCGATTACTACAACTTTAACCAGCCAACGGTGGTGGATTTCTTTCGAGACATGGCCAGTGTCGGCCTCAGCGCATCGCTGGAAAAGCGACAGATGTGGAACAACATGCGTATGAGCCCCAGCGATCTAGCTGACCTGTCCGCGGAAACTCTGACTTATCTAATGAACGGTACCACGCCCGCCGGCAACTGGACAGGGCTGTTCAAGCCCGGGGAACGGGTACGGCTGCGATTTATCAACGGTGCTGGCAATACATTTTACGATGTGCGTATTCCCGGTCTGAAGCTGACTGTCGTGCAGGCCGACGGTGTTAACGTGAAGCCTGTGATGGTGGATGAATTCCGTTTTGGACCTGGAGAAACCTACGATGTGTTGGTAGAGCCCACCGCCGAGGCTTATACTCTGTTTGCCCAGTCCATGGACCGAACTGGTTATGCCCGGGGAACCCTAGCTACCCGCAAAGGGCTGAGCACGATAGTACCGCCACTGGATGAACCTCAAGCCCTGACCATGGCCGACATGATGGGCAATATGGATCATGGTGCTATGAATGGTATGGATCACAGTGCCATGAATGGTATGGATCACAGTGCCATGAATGATATGGCGAGCATGGACCATGCTGCCATGACTAGTAGTTTGGCAGCCGCTAGCAAGGAAGTCCGTCACGCCCGCACCGAATATGGCCCTAGCGTCGATATGCGAGTCGAAATGCCGCGAACCAACCTTGATGACCCCGGTGTAGGCCTGCGCAATAACGGCAGACGAGTACTGACCTTAGCAGATCTGCGCACTCCTAGTGGCCCCATGGATCCTCGCCCACCCGAGCGGGAAATTGAATTGCATCTCACAGGCAATATGGAACGCTACACTTGGTCGTTCGATGGCGTCGAGTTTGGGGGATCCACACCCATTCATCTAAGCTACGGTGAGCGGGTGCGCGTCATCCTGCACAACGATACCATGATGACACACCCCATGCACTTACACGGTATGTGGAGCGAGCTGGAAAGCCCTAGCGGCGAGTTTTTGTGCCGTCGGCATACCATACCAGTTCAGCCAGCCCAGCGTATCAGCTTTCTGGTCACCGCCGATGCACTAGGTCGCTGGGCCTGGCATTGTCATCTGATGTTCCATATGGACGCGGGCATGTTCCGCATGGTGGTGGTGTCATGAGTAAACAGAGAGCGATGATGAAACATTTATTGGGCGTGTTGGCGCTGACCGCTTTTCCTGCTCTAGCCCAAGTAGATCACGGCGAGATGAAAATGCAAGGCGGACAACCGCCAGTCGATGCCCGTGATCCTCATGCTTACTCCGGCGGTTACAGTCTGGACGAAGGCCCTTATGCTCTACCAGGTCCTCGCCAACTGAAATTGGCCGACGAGCATCTGTTTTACGGGGTACTGGCTGACCGGCTGGAGCGGCTGGAGCGGCTGGACAACGGGGATGACCAAGTGCTGGCTTACGAGGTTAACGCTTGGGCTGGCCGTGACTACTCCCGCGTAGTGTTGAGAGCGGAAGGCGACATTGAACACGGAAGGCTGGCCGAAGCGAGTACCGAGTTACTGTGGCGTCATGCCTTGACCGGGTTCTGGAACCGAGACTTAGGAATACGTTATGACGCGGGTCATGGCCCAGGCCAAGGCTGGCTGGCCGCTGGTGTGTCGGGTCTTGCACCCTACTGGCTGGAGCTGGGCGCTACTGCCTATCTAGGCTACGATGGCCAGACTGCATTAGTGCTGGAGGCAGAATACGAGATTTTATTTACCCAACGGTTAGTTTTGCAACCGGCCATTGAACTCACTGCTTATGGCAGTAACGATGCTGAGCGAGGTCAAGGCAGGGGGCTCTCGGATGTGGTGACCGGTGCCCGGTTGCGCTATGAGATAAGTCGGCAGTTCGCTCCCTATTTAGGCTGGGAATGGCAGGCTTCCCTAGGTGAACGCGCGAATCAACTCAGGGAAGAACATGAGGCAACTCAGGAAAATCGCTGGGTAGCCGGGATCAGGTTCTGGTTTTAAAGCGACAAAGACTAATTTTTATTTATTAGGAGTATTAACCATGAAAACTACGTTACTGGTTTTAATTCTGTCATTATTGCCCGGCCTAGCACTAGCCGCGGGTGAACATGGCCATCATGAAGGCAATAACTCTGCTTCCATCCAACAGAGCACGCATGGAATGGGCCGGCCCGGTCAGCCGGCCGAAGTCAACCGAACCATTGTGGTGGAGATGGGCGACGATATGCGTTTCACTCCTGCCACCATTAAGGTAAAGGTCGGAGAAACTGTACGCTTCTTTGTAAAAAATGCTGGCAAGCTTAATCACGAGCTGGTGTTGGGCAACCTCGCCATGTTGAAGGAGCATGCCGATATGATGCGTGACATGCCAGGCATGCAACACGTCGAAGCCAATATGCTGAACCTCAAGGCCGGTCAGAAAGGGGGATTAGTGTGGCATTTTGATCAAGCCGGCACTGTGGACTTTGCCTGCTTGATCCCAGGGCATATGGAAGCCGGCATGAAAGGGCAAGTTCAGGTTTCACAATAGCTAATAGACCTTCCTTTAGGAGGACCTGTTAGTATGGGGGACGCTAGTCTGAAGACTTCAGTGCAAAAGCAAGTCATCGGATTTATGCCGCTGAGGATACGGTTTGGTGCGCCCTTCTGGAACGATAAAAACGACTCCAGTGCTCAAGAGGTAACGGCATCCCATCAGAATTTGTCTAAACTCGCCCTGCAGCATTCGTCATCCGGATGATATAGTGTAGCGCTTGCGGACGCAATCGGAGTTAGAAATGGAACCGGGCACTTAGCAAATAATGCCTGTCTTTTGTGGCATTCAAATCCTGTACAATTCCGCCCTCAATCACCCACTGCTGATGAACCCGCTGTAATCCAGTAGCATCCCCCAATCGGGCCGGTTAGCTGGAGACAATCGATATTGCCAAGACACATCATAACGACCACTGGCGGGGCGATCTTCAATGCCCGCCTGGTACACGGCGTCAACATCAAATGCATTGCGAGCCTGAAAGTGTGTAAACACAAATCCGGCCTGGAAAGCTCCGTTTCGACCATTTTCAGTCGGAATAATGGCACCTCCAAGCAGCCCCAACCGACTGGTACCAGACCGACGGTCTTGCTGCCACAGGATATGCCGGTACAGGATCGATAAATCACCTTGCTGATCTGTACCGCCAGGTGACAATCGATAGGGTAATCCCAGTAATAAGGTTTGGTTTGCACTCAAACCGTAAGCGACATTAGCTGATAAGACATTGGTATCAACATCCTGACTGTGTTCATACACAAAGCGGACTACTGCTCCATCTTTTTCAACCGGTAGCGCCACTAATGATCGCAACCCCATGCCATGGACAGGTGCAACAGCGCTCAACAGACAGCTTAAACCCAGGACAGCAAGAACGTTATTCTTTGTTTTCTTCATCACTGATAACCGTGACTTTGACCGGCGTAAAACCCGCATCCAGTATAGCTTGCTTAATGGTTTCAACGTTCGGTGTATCGCCATCTGTTTCAAGGCGAACTTTGTTGGCTTTCAAGCTGACCTGAACCTTGAAAACCGAAGGCATAGCCGTTAGTTTACGCTCCAGACTATCGACACAAAAAGCGCATGTCATGCCATGGACCTCGACCTCAAGCGTCTTCGCAAAAGCAGTCTGAACCATCATCATCGCTATCGCCAATAACCTAAGTGTCAACCATCGTTTCATTTTACCCCCTCCTACCAGAAAGCCTGCCGAATCGGCAGTAGTAAGTAGCTGAAGAAAAATCCAATGCTCTAGATACTGACGCTGATCCAGAATATCCACCGATTCCAACGTTTGGTTTTCTGGCAGAGTGCTGCCAACGTCGGATCGGTAGGACACCTCTGATTCGGTCGCCAAATCATCCAGGCCAGAAACAACAGTAATAGTGCCGACAAACTTAAAGTCCCTAGCTTGTGTTCGGCAAGAAATAGTAACCCCGGAACGTTGTAGTTCAGGCTGGCCATCGCAGCACCAAACCCTAAAGACACCATCAGCACCGGTAAAGCACAGCATATTAAAGTGCTGCTGGTTACGAACAGGGTCAGCCATCGTATCCAGGATTTATCTGGCAGGTTACTCTCCACGGCAACACCCTCCCATAGACTCGGATGTGCCTTGAAGTTGGATCGGTGGACAAGGCACTGAGCCATAGGAACAGAAAACACAACAGTCCCCAGACTTCGGTTTAAGTAAAACATGGCAATTTGAGCATTCGTGAAACCACTGGCACGCATCCAGAGGCATGGTGAGTATTTCCTGATATCCACAATCTGGGCAGGTCAGTTCTGATTGCTCTACAAGGTCTTTCATCAATAATCGCCTGGTTCGTTGATAGATGTCTGTTAGTATAAAACCTATAGTTACTACAGGTTCAAGGTACAATGAAATGAATTCGCCCCAATTTTCAATCGGCCAGGTCGCCGAACGTGCTGGATGTAAGGTGGAGACTGTACATTACTACGAAAAAACCGGGCTGATGCCTGATCCGCCACGAACTGAAGGCGGCCATCGCGTATATGCCTTGTCGCATGTTAAGCGGCTCAATTTTATTCGCCGCAGCCGCGAGCTAGGATTCAGCATCGAGCAAATAAAAGAATTACTGAAATTCATTGATGAGCCAGACCACTATTGTGGCGAGGTGAGAGCAATGGCAATGTTACAAGCCAGAGCTGTCCAGCAGAAAATAGACGATCTGCAAAGGCTTAAAAAGGCATTAAATACGATGGTTAGCCAATGCAAAGGAAATCGTTATTCTATTGATGACTGTCCGATTATTGATGCGCTTTATGTAGAGAAATAGCGTGAGAGAAGGGTTTTACTGTAACTCGTCGTTTTCGAGGGTGCTCCACAGCCACAATGTGCAGGCTCGAGTTCTAGTCAAAAGGACTCGCGACAACGGTAATAGCCATGATGTTAAAACCATTGCCGCAATTATGAAGTGAAAGGAATTATCTCGCGGCAAATTATCGCTTTGTTTATGGATATACTAGAGCCTGCGACTCTGGTCCGTGATGCGTTGTTGAAACAACCCAATACGAGTCGAGATGCACCAAACATTCAATACATTGAGCTAATTATACTCCGATTAGGTGGCCTCTGAACCCAATCAATCTCGAATAGCTAATAATCTTGCCTATTCAAACTAGCGAAAACCACGCCAATTAGTTGTATTAGTATTGACACTATGATTATACACCTGAAAAAAAATCAATTTCCAAGTACAGTATACTGCCAAAATAGGTGATAAAATTTTCAATGAGTATGACCTCTTGTAGCAATATGTACTACAAGAGGTGTAATATCGCATCTAATTATTACTGTCGCGTTCTTGATAATGTACTTGTAAATGGACTTGAGCGACATACTCCATTTGTCCTTGACTATTTAGCCTTTCTTCGACTGTGACATATCGCTGTTCTTTAAGGTGGGTTGAGTTTCTATTACTACCGTAGTTTCTAACTAACATAAACTCTGACTCGAGCTCTTTTCCGTTCATGCCCTCTAACTCTGCTAACTTTTCCGCACCTAATTTATAAGCGAGCTCCTTAGAGCTAGTTGCTTGTGTCAATACTGTTGCATGATTAACTCTACTCACGTAGTTACCTCCCGAATACAAAGGCTGAGCGACAGTCACTGCACTAGTGAACAAAATAGAGGTAGTCAGAAGAAGCTTGTTAAGAGTATTCATATGTCTTTCCTTTTTGGTGTTGATGAATTCAATTTAGCACCTTCGTTCTGACTCTATTGGTATCCATTTATGACATCTTAGTCATAATTGTAACTCCGACCACGTTTCCTTTATTAATACGTAAGACAAACTCAACTTAAACTAATGTAGAGGCGTCTGTCGAAAGTTACACCAATAAGCTGTAGAACCTGAATTACCAAAACTAGTAACGGTTGCTTATATAGCCTTTTCTACCTTTCCAAAAATCAGCAGCTAGTGAGCCCTTTATTTGCTAAATCTAAAGCAAAGGCTACTTTTCAGTTGTAAAGTAGCTCTTTGTCCAATGGGGATAGGAAGGCCTTCCCATTATATAAACACCCTCATGCTCTCCAAATAAATTCAACTCAGTTAACTGAACCTCAGTTTATCGCAACGCTTAGATCAGCAATGGAGGGGCGGATTTATGGCATTTTTATCTTCTTAGTTTTTTTTCTTACCCCAAAACCACCAGACTATAAACACGGTTGCTGTAAGACCTAAAAAATTAACTAACATGGTATTACTCCTCATTGGTTGTAGGGGCTGAAGGTGGGGTATATAAGCGCAATCGGTTCGCATTGGTTACGACGGTAACAGAGGACAGTGACATCGCTGCCCCAGCGATGATCGGACTTAATAGCCACCCTGTGAACGGAAACAGAAGCCCTGCAGCCACGGGAATACCTAAGCTGTTATAGATAAACGCCCCCCACAAGTTCTGCTTAATATTCTTCATTGTGGCAGTACTGATCCCAATCACATCTGAGATACCGTGGAGTGAGCTGCGCATCAAGGTAATATCGGCACTTTCAATCGCGACATCCGTACCACTGCCAATAGCAAAGCCAACGTCTGATTGAGCAAGTGCTGGCGCATCATTGATACCATCACCGACCATGCCAACAACATGCCCTTTCGCTTGCAACTGCTTAATCCAGTGAAGCTTATCCTCAGGCATCAATTCCGCGTGATATTCATCAACATTCGCGAGTGATGCCACCGCTTTCGCTGTATTGTGATTATCCCCTGTTAGCATCACGACATGGATGCCTTGCTGGTGAAAACGATTTATCGCACTTCGAGCATCATCTCGAATCGGGTCACTGATACCGAACAGCGCTTGCACTTGATCGCCTATCGCAAAATACACCACTGTGTTGGCTTCTTGCTCCCACTGAAAAGCATACTCTGCTACCGATTCAACATTGACGTTAAACTGGCTCATCAGCTTGCGATTGCCAAGCAACACGCGTTGACTCGCATACTGAGCCTGAATACCAAGTCCAGTTAATGACTCAAAATCTGACACTTCTGGTAGGCTCGCTTCATCATGTACCTCACTTTGAGTAAATGCGATTAACGCTTTCGCTAGTGGATGGTTAGATCCCTTCTCCAAAGCATTGACCAGAGGCAGCAGCTCTGAATCTTCTGACAACGAGACAAAATTGGTTACTTCAGGTTTACCTTGAGTAATCGTGCCAGTTTTATCCAATACGACGACATCCAATTCACTGGCTCTTTGCAGCGCTTCACCATTTCGGATTAGCCCGCCAAACTCGGCTGCCTTACCGACACCGATCATAGTAGAAATCGGCGTTGCAAGACCAAGTGCACATGGGCATGCGATGATCAACACCGAGGTTGCTGCCACAATCATATAAACTAAGGAAGGTTGAGGACCAAAGTTATACCAAGCCAGTGCTGTAAGAATCGATAGAATCATCACGGTTGGTACAAACACTGAAGACACTTTATCGGCTAGCTGACTGATTGGTGGCTTTGAGTTTTGCGCGTTCGACACCATGCTGATGATCTGAGCAAGAACAGTATCACTGCCCACTTTCTGAGCCTCAAAAACGAAACTTCCGTGGTCATTAATTGTCCCGGCAGACACTGAGCTGCCCACTTGTTTAACCACAGGAATAGGCTCTCCAGTGAGCATAGACTCATCAATCGTTGTTTCACCCTCTGTAATCACACCATCAACTGGGACCTTTTCACCGGCTCTAACGCGAATCAAGTCGCCTGCGATAACTTGTTCAATCGGTAAAGACATCTCTTTGCCGTCACGAATCACCATGGCAGTTTTGACTCTCAAGTCAAGTAAACGCTTAATAGCCTGCGAAGTTCTGCCTCGCGCCTTTAACTCAAGCGCCTGTCCTAAATTGATTAAGCCAATGATCATGGCTGTAGCTTCAAAGTAGAGATGCCTTGCACTTTCCGGTAGCCACTGCGGCCCAACAACGACCACCATTGAATAGAGCCAGGCGGTACCCGTTCCCAGCGCTATCAACGTATCCATGTTCGCATTACGGTTCAGAAAGGCCTTCCAAGCTCCAGTAAAAAAGTGCTTACCCGCACGGACTAAAATGAAAAATGTCACTAAGCCTACGGCCAACCATAGTAACTGCTCAGATTGCGTATTGACATTCATTGGTCCGCCGAACAGACCGTATACCATCAACGGTACGCCAAGACCAAGACCAATAACGCTTTGTTTTACTTTAAAGCGATACTCCTCAGCTTCACGCTCTTCTTTGAGGTCACTTGCTAACGCCTGATCGACAATTTCTTCTGCGTCATATCCTGCGCCTCGTATCGCCTCAATAAGTACGCTGGCAGGCTGACTTGAAACCACGGTCGCCGTGCGATTAGCAAAGTTCACGTCAACAGAGTCGACTCCTGACACCGATATAAGCGCACCTTCAATCGTATTAACACAACTTGCGCAAGTGACACCAATTAATGACAGCTCAATACTGACATCCACCGCCTGTGTTGTTTTCACTTTATTCGATTTAATGACGTCCGTAGTTTGTGGTTGTGTGTCATCGGTATTACCGCTATAACCCAGTTCGGCTAATACGCTTTCAATGTCATCGCCGTTCAAACTGCCATTCACCACCAATGTTTGTTTGTCTAAATCAACAACTACCTGAGCGGAGGCATCCAGTTCAACTATTGCTTTAGTGATTTTACCCACACAGTGTTGGCAAGTAACATTAGATACTGATGTACGATACTCTTGTTGCGTAGGTATTGAAGCTGCATATCCTAACTTTGCAATGACTTCTATCGCGCTTTCCGGCATTAACGTGGTAATAAGCTCTGCTCTATGTTTGGTATCATTAATAGTGAAAGATACATCAGGGTCTCGTTCACGTAACCCATCTACAATTTTAGCGACACATCGGCCACAATTAATGCCGGAAAGTGCTAGTGAATACTGTGTTGTGTTCATGTTAGTTTTCCTCGGGTAGTACTTGATGGTGCTTCTCAGACCAGTCTTCGATTAGGCAACACAATGCGTTGCCGTTGGGATCCATATCCGGTTTTTTATCCCACTCTGTGTAAGTCGCTTCCATCATGGCTAAATGGCGCTGGTATTCTTCGATTTTTTGCTTGGTTTCTACAATTTTATCAGTCAGCATTTGCCTTACAGCAGGGCAAGGAGTCAGTCCTTGCTCAGAGTAATCAATGATTTCTTGAATCTGACTAAGACTAAAACCAATAGCTCTTGCATGAGAAATGAACTTCAGGCGATTAACCGCACTTTGGTGGTATATCTTGTAGCCATTGTTAGGATCTCGCTCTGCATAAAGAAGACCTTTTCTGGTGTAAAACCTGACTGTTTCAGCAGTCACACCTGCTGCTCTCGCAATTTCAGTTGTCAACATAATCCATGCCTCTGAAGGTTTAGTGCACATGAAACTTTGTTCGTTTTATGTTGCTAGCCAAAAATAAATGCGACTAAAAATATAATCACAAACAACCCAATAAACAGTTTAAGTAACAACTTAGGGTCACTGCTCCCACCGTTTGGGGCTTTGTTACAACAACTCATAACTATCTCCAATTCGTTACCAATGTGTATTAGTTGTAGCTTAAAACCTATGTGTTAGACATAGGTCAAGCGTATTGAGAAAAAATTCAAGAGGAATGTTATTGGTGAGGGATAAATTGGGATCTAATTGCAATAATGTAATGAACATTAACTCTAAATGATCTGGAGGCTCTCCGGATTCAGGTAGTGCCACGAATCGCTTAACCACATAGCTAAAAACACTAGAGTTTCTCAGCAACCCTCCCTGCCCAATCTAAGATTGATTCGATTGGAATACCTGTCGGGTGCCCTTCTACTGACTTAGGGTGAGATATACCAATATGCTTTTTGAAGCCAAACATGGCATCCATTTCTTGTGTTGGCCATCCAAGAGACTTTGTCACCACGCCTATTTTAATTCGAGAAAACTGTTCTTTCCAATTACGAGTATCGTTCTGCCGCACGCATTTGGTTGAGATCCATTTATTCAGGCCTGTTACATCTATCTCAATCAAGTAATTAATATGGCCGTTCCGTTCAACGACAACGCAACGAATCGTTCTCTTGGCACCAGAGTCAATCAGGTGACATTTACTACGCCCAACCTGATCCAGCTCGTGAGTATAAGAATCAATGATTGTACAGGCGTATTTTTCCTCTAGCATTTGCACCATCATGTTAAAGGCCGTAAAGCGAGAGGCATACTCCTCAGACCTATCAGTACCATCTTGCATACCTCCACCCATGTCTGCCGAAGGTATCTCACCATTACTGCCAGGCTCATTGGTACTGACCTTATCACCAGCTTTCTTAGCTGCATCTTTGCTTCTATCTGGTCGATGACTCCTTTTGGGTGTTGTTGCTTTCGACGTTGAAAAACTATTTTTAAACCTTACTGAGCAGGTATTTTCACCTAGCAAGAAGGCGTGGTTAGCATCGGACGCCTCGCGATCATCATCGATAATATGATCTTCTGGGCGCTCATACGGTTCCGGGCCTTCACCACCACACGTTGGTTTTTGACCTTCATCTGGATGCGTAAAAGACGGGTTATGGAAGTAGACCCGAGACGGCATTTGAGCATTAATTTCAATATCTGTGATCTTTTCCACCAGAAAATAGCGACCACTTGCATCAAGCCTGCCTTCGTATTCGAAAGACCATCCAGCCATTTGTGGCGGATCAAAGTGAAATAGCCAACGCTTATACCCCGCAGACACATCTCGTTCCTTTTCGACGTTGAAATATCTAAAAATCGACTCAAATGAACGCTTTGCATTGCTATCAATAAGCAACCAGCTCAACATTGCTCTCGTTGCTGAATCATTGAATGCCGAAGGAGGAAAGTTTGATGTTTGCAACACTTCGATATTGGCATAGTCCTCCTTGGTGTTTACTTCGACCTTGAAGTCTGTAAGCAAACGAGAAGACATTAATGACGCTCGCGATAAGTACGAGCTGGCATAAAATAGGACCCTTGCCAGCTCAAGCTGAGGAATAACCAGTGTAGGGGCAGCGCCTCGGTCTAATATAAATGCATGTTGCTCTGACTCTTTCTTTCTCAAAGACTCTGCTGACTCTGAGTCAGGGAACTCACTCAAACTACTGTGTCGAAGGAACTCATTACTTCTAAATTTGTGACTTCCTCGTTTAGCGTAACTTTCTGATAACCCTCTTTGATTAATTATTTTTCCTCGATACAAAGCAGGAACGTTAGAAAATGCAGTCGCATGAAAATTATTTTTCTGCTGTGGTGGATAGCACCAAACTTCAATTGAAGGCCGGTAAGACGAATCACTTGTTCGTACTAATACTTTACCTGTATGGACTATACGTACATCATCGTCACACTTGTAAAACCTAGCTCCCATATCATTTCCTTATTTGATGTTTGATCCTATAACTACCCAGTCGAGCAAATCGTCAACGATTGGCAGTATTCTTTCTTTCGGGAGACTTGCTGAACGCATCAATTTCCAGCGACTCATTCCTGAACCTGTTTTTGATTTTGCAATTACTGCCATGACTAGCCGACGAGCTTGAAACTCAAAGACGCTTTCTTGATACCGATTCACAGTAAGAGATAGTAAGGGTAATAAGTTCAGTTTTTTGCTCACCGAGCCGTAATCATCTAGCTGCTTAAGTAAGAAATTTTTGCTTCTTCGAGGGCCATCAATAACGGTATCTAATCGTTCGACAATCCTAATAAGCTGCTTAGTTAGTGAGCGGTCTCTTGCGTTCCAATCTACTTTTTTCTGCCTTACATGAGATTGGGATTGATGGACTCGATTGAAAGCTAATAGCCAATCTCTATCATTTCGGTAAAGCCAAGCATACAGTGCACCGCCACCTCGAAGTTTGCGTGCTTTCTTAATCGGGGTCTTCCCTATTAAGTCACGCCACTGATTACGTTTTTTCTCATTAGAGTTTGGCACAAGATGAACGTTGTCCTTCGAGAAGGATATCGTCGCTCCCTCTTTTGATTTTACTTCTTTGATGATTTCACCAACCGACATTTCGGGAATAAAAGCAGACCAAACCATTAAGTGCTGTAGGTAGCTAAAAGCTTTACGATGACGGCGAAACAACGTGCGAAGCCAGTTAGTATCTCTATCAGAATTGATGGTTAGCTCAGGGGTAACGATCTTGCTTACAACTAAGTCTGCAATCTTATCGTGAGCAACCTGTTTAGGACCTTTTCCACACCCAAAGTCGTGTGCTAGATGATTGTAGAAAAGGCTCCATTGATGCTGAGTCGGGGAGTCTTGGGCTGGTAAACACATGACCTCTTTAGCTTTGCTAGCTAAGTAAGCAAACCGCTGCGCTGTTACATTATGGTCGTTACATAAAAGGGGCTGACATCGTATTCGGCTACATGCATGGTACGTGTGCCTACTGTCATGGTAAGAGGTTGTCGATTGACTTAGAAGTCCATGCTTAGGGCAGTAAGGTAAAGATGGCAAAAACCACAATCTAGACCAATAACTTTCCCCATATTTTTGCTTTTGTTCCGCGACACAAGCTGGGCAAACACAAAAGTTATCCGACGTTTTTACAATAGAAGCTGGGGATCCTAGCATTAGATGAACAGAGCCCTTAGCGCAACGTTCCATTCGCTCCATCGCTCTAATCCTAATGCTTTCATCAACAAAAGGAGCGTAAATCGGGAACATTGTATGTTCATAAATAAGCTGTTGGACGTCAAATCGTCCCGTATTAATGAGCAGCTCTGATATCGACGATAAATGACTAGGCAGATCAATTGTCGCAATCACTTTTCTGTCACCAAACACTTCACTTAGTAGCTGTTTAGAGCTTGTTATCGCACTGCGAATTCCAGCTCTAGCTACCAAGCTATAGATTAATTCATCTGGGTATGGCACAGGGAAGCAGCGCAATATTAAACCACCTTTTCTAGCAATGACTGAATGTCTAAAATCAAACCCGACTTTGACATTGCGGTGTACACTTCGCTATCAGAATCAGATTGAGAGTGAACAAACCTCAAATCCTCACTATCAAGGGTATGCCATTGCGTCTGTTTAATTGAGGATGCCCTCTTGCCCTTACTTGACTTAGCCTCTGTTTTAGATTGTGTCTGTTCAGGGCTAATGAGTTGCTCATGTACCAGTGGCAGTAAGCTGATCCACGTCAAATCAGGATGTAGATCAAATAGCTGTCGTATTACAGGAGCCAAAAACGTTGAATCAAACTCATCTTTTAAGGCCATATATACACGCCGCTCTTCATCGGTTCTGAGTTGTTGATATGCAAACTCCTCCGGCGTCTGCTGAACAGTTGTTGCTACCTGTTTTTGCAGCTCAAGCAACCTTTTATCAGTGTTGCTTAGTTTAAGATCTGAAAACTTAATCATTTCTTCGGCATCACCCGAGCGAAGAGCTGCTAGCATTGGGTGAACAGGTTTTAATTCATCCTCGTAAACCTGTTGCATTAATTTAGGTGTGATCCTTTCTACTTTTGTCGCGATTGCTCTCAGCTGACACAAGACATATAGCTTAACCACAATATCCAAGACACCTTGGCTTAGGTCATACCATAGAGAACGAATGTCATCCGACAACACCTCATCACGTTTTTGTAGCCATTGAAGAGTCCATAACTTATCCGTGAGCGCTTTCCATTCTCTTCCTTCTTCCATTGGATCCCAAAAAATCGCTCCAAGACCAGAGCCTCGCCTTGCAGATCTCATATCAGCCTCAAATATCTCGCGGGCTCGTGGTGTTCCAACCAAAATCACAGGAAGGCCAATGGTATTTACTAATGTCACAAAGAAATTAAGCATTTTCTCAGAGCCACCAGAGCGAGAACGGCTAAGGTGCTGTATTTCGTCAATAATAAGAACACCAACTGCATGAGCGTTTGCAACCTGAGCCATTGCAGCTAAAAGTGTTTCAATACTCGGTCTTTTGCTCATCGAGTATTGTCTTTCGTAGTTGGATGTCCCTAATGCTCTATCCATCGCACGAAAAAAGTTCAAGCACAGCTCTTTCAGTGATCCATCATGGGAGCAGTCAATTTTTAGATAAACGACTTGCTCAAGATTTCTGTCAGGGTGGTAAATAACTTGAGGGTATAACGACAAAAGCTGCTTGATCGCCGTTGTTTTGCCATTTCCGCTACATCCAATCAATGTCATGCTTTGGGCTGTAGAACTAACTTCCGTGAACTTTATCGCCTTCAAATCACCAGATAAAACACGCTCGTAACCATTTTGTATATGTCTTGCCCAATCACCTGTTTCGGGATTTCTTCCAACATAGCCACGCCGTATCATCAATGAAAGTCGTTCATGCAACTGTATGTGCTGACTGAGGGGCTGGAAAAAATCATCAATAACACGACAGATACTATGCGCTCTTTCGATGCCATTTCGATGGATATCTTCTGCGGCACACCTTAACGAGCCCTTCAGAGCAATCGAGTCGTCTAGGAAACTATTTATCGGTGGTAATGCCTCTATCAGCGGGTTATTTCGATAAACTGAGAGCGTAGCACTTTGATAGACGGCTACTACACGATGATCTTGGCTTTTCTTCATCAGTTATCATCCTCATCATCAAATAGCTCCGGAATGAAATCAGGCAGTTGATAACTTTCCTCCTCTCCCTTTATAGGTATCACCGACGCGACTTCTTCTTGTTTAGCCCTAACTGGCTGTATTGCTAACTCCTTTCTCTCTTGCTCTCGAACATTCCGTTTATTGCCTTTGATGTCATTTATCTTTTGCGCGTTGCTCAGTGTACTGGTTTTACGATTCTTTGTAGCTTTCTTCAGTTTCTTTTCAAGAAGATCATCAAAATCTCGTTCTACGGTTGCAAATTGATACTTAGCTTCAGCTAAAGTCTGCTTTTGAGCTGCTTGACGTTCCCATACTTGATACCAAGTTAGATCACGGAACTCTCTACTTCGACTAGAAAGATCACAAACCCAAAATGTATTTTTTCCTTCTTCAGGAAACAGATATATGTGATTAGCAGAACCAAGCTCATAGGCTGCAAATAGTTTTTTAGGTCTAGATACTTCCGAAGAACGGTGCATCCAACCTGTCTGAATAATTTCTTTTCCTGTGTAGGTTAATCCCCATAACTTTACGCCTAACTCGGATACAGTGACCTTTTGACGCGGTAACAGCAGTATCTTTGCAATATCCGTATCGATGGCTCGTAAGCGCCCAGTGCGATGCTGTAGTCCCCATCTCCAAAGCTCAATAGGGATCGATGGAAGGCCTTCTGGCATATCAGGAGCACGATCGTACTTTTCTAACGGTTTGTTTAAGTTGTGAGCAAGTATTGAATAGAGCAGTATTTCAATAAAATCTGATCTCGCCACAGCAGCTTCAACTCTATAATCTCTTTCACCATGCTTCTTAACCTTGTTACCAGTTACGACACCTGGCATATAGGGCTTAAACTTAGCTTGCAACGTGCCAAATGATCTCTCTACGATACCTTTGGCGTCACCCCGTCGAGGGGGAGCACTTTCAAGGCGAACTCCTATAGCATCAACCAAATAATTGGCTTGATGGCTCATCAATTCACCGCGATCGGCTAACAGAACATCAGGAATACCTACACATGGCCACTGCTCTTCAGAAATATCGATACCATATTCTGCACAGGCTTTTACTTTGCTATCAAAGCTGCATATCAGTGCCTTCATTGCAACGGGAAAAGATGGGTTATCGAAACCGATATAAAAGCCAGCAACCATGCGGCTAAAAACATCAATGACCATATAAATTGTCGGCCGACCAATAACCTTGTCCGGGTCATCGTCATCTACTAGGTAAATATCGGCGATGGTAGCATCAATTTCGTATCGACTACCTGGGCCTAACGCTTGCTCGGTAGCTGTGCCATGAAGTGGTCTAACGTCTTTGTTGTAATTTCCTTGAGGCGTCTGAACAGTGAGCTGAGTGGCCTTTGTATACTCGGTTTTGTAAAAGTATTGAAACTGACGAAGTGTCGGAATTTCATGCTCTTCAGCTTCAGGGTGTTTGAGCTTGTAAGCCTTAGTAAACTTGATATACGAATACCGAATTGAAAAGCCTTTATCGTTCATCAGATACTTATCACAAATGATTCGAAATTGCTTTCTGACACTTTCGGTTACAGGCTCTCCGCGACCAATGCCATATATCCTCTGTCTACCAGCTTTGCTAGTCGTGAAGTTTCTTCTTTTTCCACCTGCACCAGAGTTTTTATAATCAGGTAAAAGAGCATTCTTAATCTGACCCCTTTGCCAATAGCGCCTTAAGAGTCGATAGATCGTAGGTTTTCCTTTACCCGATTCAGCAATAACCTGATTAAGCCTGCTCGCTCGAACTCGCTTGTCAAATGCCTCTTCGCCTTCAACGATAGGCTTTATCAGTTCATAGTTGCGTTGGCTTTCCAAATAACTACTAGATGCTTCGTCCCAAGACTCACCTTGGAGGTATGAGTAGGGGTCAGGGATCTTTTCTAAACGCCCCTCATCAGTCCAATTGAAGCATTCATCAAAATAGACTCTTTCAGGTAAACCTTTGTTCTCATCAATAGCAATCCAATAGAAGTAGCTTGTCTCAGTAAAAAGAATGCGATAAGGCTTGCCATCAAATGATAGGGTTTCATTAACTCGCCACATAGCTGTGCCCCTCATCAAAAGCTACACCTCTAAATACAAGGTCTCTTGCTCGCAAGCTATGGAAAGGATATCGAATATCAAACGTGATAAGCCTAGCAGCGCACATCAATCGAAGATCGAACATAGAGTCTCCTAACTTCTGTCCATAAGCCAACTCATATTCTTTTGCAATTTCAACCACTTTTTTGTCAGGAATGCGAGAGAAATAAGCTTTCATGTGGTTAAACGTTAGCAAAAGCTCATCGGTAATCAATTCATCGAAATACCCTTTGACGCCATATAGCCACTCAATATTATCCACAACGACTTTATCTATTTCTTTTTCCGTGACTAGGAACCACGGGATCTTTTTTAACTGCCAATAACGACGTTCAATTTCAAGTTTTTCGATAGTTCTTGAGTCTTTAAGAGCATTTTTATACTTGGCTTGGATAACAAATCTAGGCTGAACTTTAGAAGAGGTGTTGACAAAAAAGTCTGACGACATCACTTGATTAACCCCATTTTGTGCAGGGTGCCAAAGCTGATGTTCCTGGCAGATATTTAGCGTGTCATCCCTATTGAGTGGAAACTGCTCACGAATGTCAGTTACGGCAGGGTTATGATCAAGAAGGAGAAAAATAGCGAATTCAAGGTCCGATAGCACATGATGAATGCGGCTCGTTAGGTGAGAGTAGACTCTTTGAGATCTACCTTCGGATGGAACCTCATTCACGTACAGCCACGGTTTATAGTTAGAAAGCTTTCCTGAACCTCGGCCTTCTTTAATCCGCCTGATGATTTGTTTTTCAGTTAAAACATACTTTGATTTTGCCATAACAAAAACCCGGTTAACTTTTAATCAGCTTAACCGGGTTTAAAAAGTTTTCAACTTTAATGTCTTAGTTTCAAACTTTATTGTTTAGTTTCAATCTTTATTGTCTTACGACACTTATTCAGATACCAATCTTGTCGTTACTCAACCGTTACTGCTTTCGCTAGGTTACGTGGCTGGTCGACATCCGTCCCTTTAATCAAGGCAACGTAGTAAGAAAGTAGCTGCATCGGAATGGTGTAGTAGATCGGCGCAGTGATTTCGCTGACGTGTGGCATTGTGATGATCTTCATGGTCTCATCCGCTTCAAAGCCAGCATCTGCGTCTGCGAATACATACAGCAAACCACCACGAGCACGAACTTCTTCAACGTTCGACTTTAGCTTTTCGAGCAATTCATTGCTTGGTGCGACAACAACAACTGGCATATCTGCATCAATCAGAGCTAGTGGGCCGTGCTTTAGTTCACCCGCAGCATACGCTTCAGCGTGAATGTAAGAGATCTCTTTCAGTTTTAGAGATGCTTCCATCGCAATTGGGTAAAACTCACCACGACCTAAGAATAGTGTGTGGTGCTTATCTGCAAAATCTGTAGCCAGTTCTTCGATATCTTTCTCGAAAGACAGTGCTGCGTTGATTTGCTGTGGCAGAGCATGTAGCGCGGCTACGATCTCTTGCTCTTTCTCTTTGCTGACGCGATTTTGTTGCTTACCTAACGCAGTCACTAACATTAATAATGCAGAAAGCTGAGTTGTAAAGGCTTTAGTCGACGCGACACCGATTTCTACACCAGCACGTGTCATAAAGGCAAAATCAGATTCACGAACCAGCGAAGAGCCTGCAACGTTACAAATCGTCATTGCTGCCATGTAGCCTTTCTCCTTAGCTAAACGCAGTGCTGCCAACGTGTCAGCAGTTTCACCAGACTGAGAAAGCGTAATCAAAAGGCTATTCGGACGAGTCACAAACTTGCGGTAACGGAACTCAGAAGCAATTTCGACATCACAGCTAACGCCAGCAATATCCTCAAACCAGTAACGTGCGGTCATACCTGCATTGTAAGAAGTACCACAAGCAACGATTTGTACATGCTCGACTTTACTTAGAATTTCGGCCGCGTTGACACCGATCGCTTCCGTCACGACAGAATCTGCCGTGATACGGCCTTCCATTGTATTGATTAGTGCTGTCGGTTGCTCGTAAATCTCTTTTTGCATGAAGTGGCGGTACTGACCTTTATCACCGGCATCATGTTCAGCGTTAGACTCAGTAATCTCTCGTTCAACACGCTCACCTTCAGCATCAAAAACCGACACATCACGGCGAGTGATTTCAGCGACATCACCTTCTTCTAGGTACATAAAGCGACGAGTCACATTAAGTAGGGCAAGCTGATCAGAGGCAAGGAAGTTCTCACCAACACCTAAGCCAATTACGATTGGGCTGCCTGAGCGAGCGACAACAATACGTGAAGGGTCTTTACGATCTAATGCAACGGTACCGTAAGCACCTTCAAGCTGTTTAGCTGTATTTTGTACCGCCTCAAGTAGCGTCTCTGAGGTACGCAGTTCCCACTCAACCATATGAGCAATCACTTCAGTATCAGTTTGAGATTCAAACACGTAACCACGAGATTTTAGCAATTCACGCAGCTCTTCGTGATTTTCGATAATCCCGTTATGCACAACTGCGATGTCACCGGACATGTGTGGGTGAGCGTTCGCTTCAGAAGGTTCGCCATGTGTTGCCCAACGAGTATGCGCAATACCAGTCCCACCAACGACTGTCGCTGAATCTACCGCGTCGGCTAGCTCTTGCACTTTACCTAAACGGCGAACGCGAGACAGGTTCGACTCACCATCAACAATCGCCACACCCGCAGAGTCATAACCACGGTATTCAAGGCGACGCAATCCTTCGACTAAAATTTCAGCGACATCTCGTTGTGCAACAGCACCGACGATTCCACACATATTCAACTCCAATTTATTGATTCCGATTTGGCAGCAAGCAAAGGCCATATTCGGAGAAGTAAGATTAAAAAATTAGTTTAACGTTATGCACAAAGCACTTTAACGCCATGAGATTCAATTTTTGTTTTTAGTTCTGGGTCTAAATCTTTGTTAGTAATTAAGATGTCGATGACTTCCCAGGCTAGCTCTAAGTTAGGTATCTTTCTGCCGATCTTTTCAGACTCAACCATCACTATCACTTCTCGGGACACTTCAGCCATAACCTTGCTTAGACCAACAAGCTCATTGAACGTGGTCGTCCCACGGTCAAGATCCACACCATCAGCACCGATAAACAGCTGGTCAAAGTCATATGATCTTAGGGCAGACTCAGCAACTTGCCCCTGAAAAGACTCCGAGTGAGCATCCCAAGTGCCACCCGTCATTAATAAAGTCGGTTCACTTTCAAGCTCGTTAAGCGCGTTAGCAACATTAAGAGAATTTGTCATCACGACTAAGCCGCGCATGCCATCAAGCATTCTGATCAGAGCACCTGTTGTACTGCCACTGTCGATAACAATACGGTTATGCTCACGGATCAGCTTGACCGCAGTCTCTGCCAGCTCATTCTTTCGAATCGAAACATTCTCATTCATTTCGTCACTAACGACTTCTTTTGGTAATGCAATCGCACCGCCATAACGACGAAGAAGCTGACCATTTTTCTCTAAAGAAGCTAAATCCTTTCTAATTGTGACCTCAGAGGTTTCAAATTGAACGGAGAGTGCTTCGACACTGACCTCTCCTTGCTCATTGACCAGATTAGAAATCGCGTGCCTTCTTAGTTGAGTGTTTCGTTTCGACATTTTATGAACATATATAAGTTTCGAACTGAAAGAAATTATAGTCAAGTCGAAACATTCATGTCCATTTATTTCGATCCAAAAAATTAATAAATAGCGCAAAAACCTTGTCCTAAGACAATTCTTAAGCAGTGATATTGAAATCATTAGGTGGTAGAATTCGCACCCTAAAAGAAAAAAAATTACAGAATTGACCGTTATTTTTTTGCAATCTGGCCACTATATCCTAGTGTTGTCACAAAAATACGGCATTGAATGGCATCAAGTTGGTCATAAAATGACTAAACTATGTGAAAGACTTTCAGTTCTGGAGCCAACTAGATGTATTGCTGTCATGAAGAGTTGGCAGGCACAAAATGCCTATTCGACAGCCTTGGTTTCAGACCAATAACCGACTTTCAAATTGTAACTATATCGACCGGAGAGTATCTTCCATGAAAAAGACCAAAATCGTATGTACGATTGGCCCTAAAACTGAATCTGTAGAGAAGTTAACTGAACTAGTAAACGCAGGTATGAACGTAATGCGCCTGAACTTCTCTCACGGTGACTACGAAGAGCACGGCACTCGTATCGCGAACTTCCGCAAAGTAATGGAAGAGTCTGGTAAGCAGCTTGCTATTCTTCTAGATACTAAAGGTCCAGAAATCCGTACTATCAAACTAGAAAACGGCGATGACGTTGATCTAGTCGCTGGTCAAGAGTTCACTTTCACAACTGACATTTCAGTTGTAGGTAACAAAGACAAAGTTGCAGTCACTTACGCAGGTTTCGCAAGCGACCTAAACGTAGGCAACACTATCCTTGTAGACGACGGTCTAATCGAGATGGAAGTACTGGCAACTTCTGAAACTGAAGTTAAGTGTAAAGTTCTTAACAACGGTGCTCTAGGCGAAAACAAAGGTGTTAACCTTCCTGGTGTTTCTGTAAACCTACCTGCACTATCTGAAAAAGATAAGAACGACCTTAAATTCGGTTGTGAGCAAGGCGTTGACTTCGTAGCAGCTTCTTTCATCCGTAAAGCATCTGACGTTCAAGAAATCCGTGAAGTTCTTGCAGCAAACGGTGGCGAGAACATCCACATCATCTCAAAGATTGAAAACCAAGAAGGTGTTGATAACTTCGACGAAATCCTAGAGCTTTCTGACGGCATCATGGTTGCTCGTGGCGACCTAGGTGTAGAAATCCCAGCAGAAGAAGTAATCTTCGCGCAGAAGATGATGATCGAGAAGTGTAACCGTGCACGTAAGATGGTTATCACAGCAACTCAAATGCTTGATTCTATGATCAACAACCCACGTCCTACTCGTGCGGAAGCAGGCGACGTTGCTAACGCAGTAATGGACGGAACTGACGCAGTTATGCTTTCTGGCGAAACAGCTAAAGGTAAGTACCCAGTTGAAGCGGTCACTATCATGGCTCAAATCGCGAACCGTACTGATTCAGCACTAAAAGCTGAGCTAGGTTCTCGTCTAGACAGCCCACGTCTACGCATCACTGAAGCTGTGTGTAAAGGCGCGGTAGATACAGCAGAGAAGCTAGCAGCTCCGCTTATTGTTGTTGCAACAGAAGGCGGTAAGTCTGCACGTTCAGTACGTAAATACTTCCCAACTGCAAACATCCTTGCACTAACAACTAACACTAAGACTGCTGCACAGCTAGTTCTAACTAAAGGTGTAACACCAGTAGTTGTTGATTCTATCACTAGCACTGATGCGTTCTACGTGGCGGGTAAAGAGCTTGCTTTAGAATCTAACTTAGGTAACAAAGGCGACATCGTTGTAATGGTTTCAGGCGCACTAGTAGCTTCTGGTACTACAAACACTGCTTCTGTACACGTTCTATAATAAAACGCATACAACTGCACATTCTATTAAAGAGGGCTTATGCCCTCTTTTTTTATATATTCCACTTGCTTGAGCATTCCGTACGCTATATTATCAATCAACTCTCAGTACCACATACTGTTTAAAATACTTAGATTTCACTAAGCCAGTAGATAAGGAATGCATCGTGTCTAGCCCGACATTAACAGATAAAGTCGCTAAATTGATTGCTCATGATATCTTGCATGGGCTACTTCAACCGGATGAAAAGCTGGTGGTTGCCGATCTAAAACAGAAATACGACGTCGGTGCGTCACCAATTCGGGAGGCGCTAGTACAGCTTTCTTGGAGCAAGTATGTAAACTTACAGCCACAAAAAGGTTGTTGGGTTGCACCCATTGATATCGATGAAATGAATGATTTGTATGAGAGTTTACGCTTTGTCTCGTCGGTACTGATTAAACAAGCCATTGAAAATGGCGATGAGAATTGGGAGTTGGCGGTGCTAACTTCATTCCATAAACTTTCACGTATACAGCATGCTAAACAGGGTTTTAACTGGCAAGAATGGGAAGAGCGTCAACATCTGTTCCACATTGTCTTATTAGAAGGGGCACGTTCGAAAAATATGCTCGGGTTCTTTAGCGACCTCATTATTCAGATCAAACGTTATCGCTACTACGCAATCGTGAACGGTTTAGAGCATGACAGTTCTTGCTTAGATGAGTATGAGCAAATTATGAAGTTGGTTTTAGCTAAAGATTCTGAGCAAGCAGCACAAAGACTTGATGCCCATTTAGAACACCATAAGCAACAAATTCAAACCATTATTGATAAGCAATCGGTAGCGGCATAGGCAAAGACAGTTAAGCAAAAATTTTAAGCGACATCTTCACCACCAATACGAGCAACAAAATCAGTCTCATGCAATGTCTCTTGAAGCATCTTTGCTACATTGGCGATCACGCGATCGCCTTCATCATGACCAAGTTCATCGTTAATTCACTTGAAAAACTCGATATCAAGCAAGGCTAAAAACGCTTGGGGTTGAAGGATATTGCGCTAATAATCTCGTATGACGACTCAACTCCAGTTCAAATTTCCGACGATTCCACAACTGGATTGGCCCGTCAGATTCACTTAATATACGTAAGCGCTCTTCAAGATCTTTGCGATTAGAAATAATAAAGAAAAACAGAGAGAAAAAGATCAGCGTAGTGGTGAAAAAATAGGATTAAAGCCCCTACTCAAATAAGTAGAATAGAGGCAATCTGACCATATTGCATCAGTCGATCTTATAGATCACATCAACACTGTCACGAATCACAATCGTCGAGTCTTGGTAACTGCTCGATTCGGTTCTCGCATCCATAGCCATAGAACGCATTAAGACAGGTTGATGACCCGACATTTTGTAGTCAATACGCCATACACCGTTAAGATCTTTTCCAAAGCCTTCAGCAAGGGACTGTGCTTTACTATTCGCATCCTTGATCGCAGCCATTCGTGCTTGCTGTTGATACTTAGCTTGATCTTTTACCTTTAACTGAATGTTATCGACTTGATTGATCCCAGAACTTAATGCCAGATCCAGGTATTGGTTCAGGTCTGATAAGTCTTCTACTGTGACTGTAATACTGCGCGAGGCACGATAACCGACTAATTCTGGTTTTCCGTCTTTCGGGTAATGGTATTGAGGTGTGATGTAAAGGTTGGAGCTCGTCACATCCTGTTTCTCGACTCCTTCTTCATTCAACGCATCGAGAAATGTGCGCACAACTTTATCAACTGACTGTTTTGCTTGCTCTGCCGTCATGGTTGATTCAACTACCTTAACTGAGAACTGCGCCATATCAGGTTTGGCAATCACTTCACCGTAACCTGTGGTCGATAGATGAGGAAAATCAGGCGAACTTGCCAAAGCGCCAAAACTCAGCGTAGTTAATGACAATGCTGCAACAACAAAAGGGATCACTTTCATACTCAATTACCATATCGAATTAACTGCATACATCATAGATAACAGCATCATTTTGACCAAGTGCTTAGCCAAAATATGACAAAGAATTAACTCAATCTACTTAGGGAGTTTCTCATGGCTATAGTCAAGAATCGCTTGTGTCACCTGCTGTAAGATCCCACTCTCTAACTGCCAATGGTGCCAATACATTTGAAAACTCAGCTGAAAGCCTGGCATCAAATCAACCAAACGTCCTTGTTCTAATTCTTGAGCGATTTGTAACCTAGGAATCAAACAATACGCCACACCCAGCAAAGCAAGATTGACGAAGGCCTCTGAACTCGCAACATGATGGTGAACAATGGATTCTGGAGAGAGGTTGAAATGCTGCTTGAGAAAAAGGTGATGCATCTCGTCATATTGATCAAAAGAGACCGCAGGCGATTGTTTTAAAGCTTCACGCGTCACTCCTTTGGCAAAATAACGCTCGGCAAAGTCTGGGTTTGCGACACAGACGTAATCCATACGGCCCAGATATTGACTCTCACATCCAGAAATAGAAGTAGGCTCCCAGCTAATTGCCCCGGTCACCTCTCCTTTTCTTAACTTTTCTAGCGTACGACTTTCAAGATCAACCGAAAGATTAAACTCCACTTTCTTTTGTTTCATAAGCGGAGTGAGAGCTGGCAACAGCCATGTTGCTAGGCTATCAGCATTGGTCGCAATAAAAACTTGAATAGGCCGCGCATTTTCTTGATTGGTTAACTCAGGCAACACTTCGCGTTCCAGCATTTGAACTCGATGATAGAAACCCATTAATTTTTTGCCCGTTGTCGTCAAGCGTAACGGTTTTTCTCGTATCAATACTGGTTTAGCTAGAAATTTTTCTAGCTGCTTAACACGTTGTGAGACAGCTGACTGTGAGATATACAACTCACTTGCAGCCCGTTCAAAACTACCTTGACTGACAACTGACTCTAAGGCTTCAATCCATTTGTAATCTAAACCTCTCACTGTGCTTCCTTAATTCCTCAATCATCCAGGCAAAATTATTAACATAACTTATCATTAATTAAAATCATTAATTTTACTTATCAACCTAGCTTAATTATCTTGCCGATATTGAAATTGAATAACACATTGGAGTAAAGGCAGTGAATGCATGGTTAGTTTTACAAGGGTTTGGGCTTGGTGCCAGTATGATCATTCCGATTGGCGCACAAAACGCTTACGTACTCAATCAAGGTATTAAACGCCACCACCACCTGACTACAGCCACTATCTGTAGTGTGCTTGATATTGTCTTTATCTCGCTAGGAATCTTCGGTGGTGGTGCTCTGCTATCGAAAAATGAAACCTTGCTCATGCTTGTTACTTTAGGTGGCATCGCTTTTCTCGCGGTTTATGGTTCGCTGTCGCTCAGAAGTGCATTTGCAACTCAAGAGGAAGAAACTCAACTCAACCAAACATTAAGAGGCAAGCGTGCTGTCATTCTAGGTGCTCTAGCAGTGACGGTACTTAATCCTCACCTCTACCTCGATACCGTAGTGATTCTCGGCTCGATAGGCGGGCAATTTGAAGGCCAAGATCGAGTCGCGTTTGCCATCGGAACCATGATGGCTTCACTGGTATGGTTTTTTTCTCTTTCTATTGGCGCGGCAAAGCTGGGGCCGACATTGTCACAACCTCGAGTCAAGCAAGGTATTGATATTGCGGTTGCGATTATGATGTACGTGATTGCCGCATTGCTGGCAAAAGAGTTACTCAATCAATTAGCGTAGGTGGGGAATGAATAAGCTTGAAGAGATCTATCAATTCAACAAACAACTACTAAAACAGTTAAACGTTGATTACCAAGAGTGGCAGCACGAACCTATATTGGATTTTGCCACCGACGAGAAGGTGGCGGAACAATTAGGTTGGACAGGCACCCATAGTAAAAGCCTATTTCTCAAGTTTAAAGGTTCAGGCTATGCATTACTCTTAACCGACAAAGACAGCCGTTTAGACACTAAAGGGATTAGAGCCCTAACCGGGAAACGACCTTCGATAGTCAGCAATGACGAGATGATTGCGCAGATTGGTTGCGTACCGGGAGCGGTGTGCCCTTTCGGTTTACCCACTGAAGTAGAGATTATCGTTGATAGCAAACTGTATCAACACAATGAGATTCTTTATACACCTGGCAAACCAGAGGTGACTATCGGCATCCCAGCCAACCAATTAAAAACGGTCTTGGGTTCGCTGCAGAATAAGGTGCTAGAAATGTAAAAAGCGAGGCAATTAGCCTAATGCCAGTCAGTTAAGCTGACTGGCTTTTTTCTTATTAGGGTATTTTTTGCT
>NZ_LLEI02000019.1 GCF_001399455.2 Vibrio bivalvicida | reverse complement strand
TGTAAATCTGCTGGCACTGCCTTCGATGGTTCGAATCCGTCCCCCTCCACCATATACAGAAAACCAGCTCATTGAGCTGGTTTTTTTATATGCTGAAAACGCCTATTCTCTATTCTCTATTCTCTATTCTCTATTCTCTATTCTCTATTCTCTATTCTCTATTCTCTAACAAGCATAAAAAAGCCCCGACATTCCGGGGCTAAACAAACTAACAACTATAGGGGGGTTAGTTTTCCAAAAGGATAATGCGTGTTTCATAAGGGCGAAGTACTTGATGCTGATTCACAACGCCAGCTAAATCTTGGTAGTTACCCAATAAATATTTGGCTTGTGTCGTATCAAAATCCAGTGGAAGAACACATTCGGTATCTTCGCCATAGTAGTTGTTAAGACAAATGAGTGTCTGCTGCTCAGATTTGCGCTGATACCCAAATACAGCGTTATGCTCTGGATATAGGTCGGTGTAGCTACCCGTTGTGATCACCTCGACCTCTTTACGCAATTGGATCAACTTCTGATAGAAGTAGAAAACTGAGTTATTGTCTGCCACTGCTTTATCTGCATTTATTTGTGGATAGTTACTCGCTACCTCTAGCCAGGGTTGAGCTTTAGAGAAACCAGCATATTGTTCGTCATTCCACTGCATCGGTGTACGAGAGTTATCACGAGATTTTTGCGCTAAAATGGCCATCATTTCATCGTGCGTGACACCTTGCTCATTGACCATAATGTCGTACATATTAGTACTTTCAACATCACAGTATTGCTCGATAGTAGTATAACCTGGGTTAGTCATACCTATCTCTTCACCTTGATAGATATAAGGTGTCCCTTGCATCATATGCACAGACGCTGCGAGCATTTTGGCGGACTCTACACGATATTGTTTATCGTCGCCTAATCGGCTTACAACGCGTGGTTGGTCATGGTTACACCAAAACAGCGCCCCCCAACCTTTATTATTTAATCCTGTCTGCCAATGATTAAAAATCTGCTTCAACTGAGAAAAATCAAATGGTGCTTTGGTCCACTTATCACCATTTACATAGTCAACTTTGAGGTGATGGAAGTTAAACACCATCGATAATTCTTTATTGTCGAGAGACGAATATTTCTGGCAATGCTCGAGTGTCGTCGAAGACATTTCCCCCACAGTCACACTGCCATACTTTTGGAACACCGCCTCACTGATCTCTTGCAGGTATTCATGTACACGTGGACCATCGGTGTAAAAGCGTCGACCATCACCAATATCATCATTTGGAAAATTTTGCTGCTTAGAAATCAAGTTGATCACATCTAAACGGAATCCATCTACGCCTTTTTCTGCCCAAAAGCTGATCACTTCTTTCACTTCACCGCGAACTTTCGGGTTCTCCCAGTTAAGATCCGCTTGTTCTTTAGCAAACAAGTGGAGGAAGTACTGGCCTGTATTTTCATCCAGCTCCCAAGCGCTGCCGCCAAATTTCGACTGCCAATTGTTAGGGATATCACCATCAACCGGATCTTTCCATATGTAGTAGTCACGATATGGGCTGTCCTTGTCACCAAGTGCCGACTGGAACCATGTGTGATCAGTTGAGGTGTGGTTAACCACAATATCCATAATGATGCGAATACCGCGTTGATGAGCCTCAGATAGAAGCTGGTCAAAGTCTTCCATGGTGCCAAAATCTGGGTTAATCGCGTAGTAATCTGAGATGTCGTAACCGTTGTCAATCATTGGTGACTTGTAAACTGGCGTTAACCAAATCGCATCGACACCAAGCCGCTTTAAGTAATCAAGCTTAGAAATAATGCCTTGGATATCACCCGTACCTTTGCTGCCACTATCACAGAAGCTCTTAGGATAGATTTGATAGATAGAGGCGGTTTTCCACCAATTTTTATCATTAGCGATTGTTGTCATTTCTAAACTCACTTACCAAAAAATAATAAACTTTGAAAAAGGAGCGACGAAAAGCCGCTCCGAAATAAGAGGGGATTAAGCGTTTGCAGGCTCTAGTTCGCCTTTCACTTGTGCACGCTTATAGAAGAAGAGAGTTAATGCCGCTGGCACAGCGATAGCCACAAGCATAGCGATAGCAAAGATGCCCCAGAATTGTGGTTGGATTGATAGAATGCCTGGTAGACCACCGACACCGATACCATTCGCCATAACCCCAGCACTACCACAGATAGCAGCTGCAATTGCACTACCAATCATTGCGCTTAGCATTGGGAATTTGTATTTCAAGTTAATACCGTACATCGCTGGCTCTGTTACACCAAGGTAGGCAGAAATGGCTGCGGGTACAGAAATATCACGCTCACCATGCTTTTTACTGATGATAATAATGCCGACAACAGCTGAAGCTTGAGCAATGTTTGACAAAGCAATTAACGGCCAGATTGGCGTACCACCTAAGTCTTGCATTAACTGTAGGTCGACTGCGTTAGTGGTGTGGTGGATACCCGTAATCACTAACGGAGCATATAAGAAGCCAAACACCATTGAACCAATAACGGCAAAGTCTCCCGTCATTGCTGCTTTAGCAGCGAAAGCAACACCATCACCTAATACGCGACCAAATGGGCCAATTAGAGAGTGAGCCAATACTACAGAGACAATGATTGATACAAAAGGTACAACCACCAAGTAAAGGTAAGAAGGAACAATACGCTTGAGGTTGGTTTCGATAAACGCCAGAGCTATACCCGCGAGCATGGCTGGAATCACCTGTGCTTGATAACCAACTTTCTCAATCACAAACAGACCAAAGTCCCACACTTCAGGCACTTGCTTGCCGATCAGATAAGCGTTCATCAACTGTGGTGAAACTAAAGTCACACCAAGAGTGATACCAAGAATTGGCGTACCTCCGAGTTTTTTCACCGTTGACCAACATACGCCAACAGGTAGGAAGAAGAAGATTGCCTCACCAATCAACCATAGGAAACTATGTACCGTCGCCCAAAACTGGCTGATTTCGGTCAGTGACTGTCCATCAAACATCTTGATGTCACCAATCACGTTACGGAAACCTAAAATCAAACCACCCGTAATAATGGCAGGAAGCAGTGGTACGAAGATTTCAGCAAGATGGGAAATACCACGTTCCAAGATATTCATATTCTGACGAGCAGCTAGCTTCGCCTCATCTTTAGAGGCTTCTGATTTGCCAGAAAGATCAATCAACACCTTGTAAACTTCATCGACTTCAGTACCAATTACCACTTGGAACTGACCAGCATTAGTAAAGCAACCTTTGACCAGAGGTAAAGCTTCTAGCGCTTTCTGATCTGCTTTATCGGTATCATTTAGTACGAAGCGAAGACGAGTCAGACAGTGACTTACGCTCGCGATGTTTTCGCGGCCACCGACCAATTCAATCAGACGCTCAACTTCTTGTTTCGCAATCTTACTCATATCCATGTCCACCCTAATTGGATTCTCATTCATCTGTTGTCAACAGCGTTGACGTTTTAAACTGACTAAGCGTGTTGTTTTTCTATTTGTGGGAACATTCCCAAAATGTAGCATTATATTGTCAGATCTATTTACAGATAAAAATGGGAACAGTCCCATTAATTGAAAGAGATCACAGTATAATTTTAATTCACTTTGAAAATAATGGGTTAGATTGAGATAGGCTCTTGAGTGATATGTACTTGGCCAAGCTCACCATTTACTTGAGATATCAGAAGCTTAGCCGCTTTCTCACCTGCCAACGAGTAGCCAGGATCAATACTGAACACTTTAGGAAATAGGAAGGAAAGCAGTTCATTACCCCCAACCCCAGTAACAACAACGTCTTCACGATTGAGCTCTTGCAAACGTTTTATAACTCCCAACGCTAATGTATCACTTGCACAAACAATCGCTTGAACTTTTTCAGTCAACACATCATCCACCAGCAAATAGGCACTTTCATGGTTGAGTTGACCTGTTTGATAATTGGGTGCGATAGATTGAATTTGACACCACTCAAGATAAGCTTCTAAACGCAACTTACCCGTCGTTTTATCACTAGGATCGACACCAATAAACGCGATGTTGGTAAGGTTTCTTTGCTCTAGAAACTCTAGCGCTTTAGCAATCACTTGCCTATTGTCGTAATTGATAGAAGACACCTCATCAGTGTCCATAGCGATGACCACTGTACGATTATGCCAACTCGCGAGTTTAGCGATATCGAAACCACTGAATCCAAACACAATCACACCATCAACATTACGCTTTTTCAGCACGTCTAAATGTTCATTTGTCTTGTCACGATCAAACTGACTCTCCATGATAACGACATCATAGCCCGTCCTATATAACGTATTGAGCATGCTGCCCACCGCTTTGTTTTCTGATGGAGAATCGAGACGAGAGATGATCACTCCGACCACTTTTTGGCTCCCCCCACGCATCGCCTGAGCCGACTTTGATGGGACATAACCTGATTCTTGAATCACCTGCTCCACTTTGGCACGTGTTTCAGGTTTAACCTTAGGGTCATTGGTTAGAACACGAGAGACCGTCGACTTGCCCACACCGGACAGTCGCGCAATATCAAGAATGGTTAGTTTTTTGCTCATATAATAGTGATTCTAGTCGTTGATCATTAAAAGGAGGCTCTCGCCTCCTGACAAGCTATCGTAAAAGATCTATTGGGTAATACAGTTTTTGTAGACAACTTGACCTAAGTCGAGACGCGCTTCTTTACCTTTGGTATAGAGCGTCACAAAGTTTTGTATTTCTGCTGTGCCATCATGAAGAATATACTTGGTCCCCGACCCAGAAGGCACTTGAATCATCCTATAGTCCCTTTTCGGAAGCCTAAGTAGCGCTGTGTCGTCATTAGGCATTAACGCTAACTCAAATGTCTCACCAGCACTGCACTGATAAAACATAAAATCGCCCTGATAGTGATTTTCTCTTTCCATTGCAGTAAAAGAGCACCCAGATAGGCTCAATGCTAGGACTGTTGTAAACAATACACGATGTTTCATGATTCCCTCCAAACAAGACAAAGGCCGTCCGTGGCAGCCTTTCTCAGTTTATTTCGCTAGATACGCTGGAACCTGTTTAATACTTTCTAGTACTACCGAGGCAATCGCCTCTCCCTTATCAGTGACAGGTTTCCCCGTACGAACAAGGATCATGGTGCCAACACCTGCGGCCTTTGCCGCCATCATATCTTCTGCTTTATCGCCAACCATGACTGAATTAGCCATATCAATTTTTAAGAAGTCACGAGCTGAAATAAACATCCCAGGTTTTGGCTTGCGGCATTCGCAGTCTTGCTTGTACTTCCCTATGCCATGCTCAGCATGATGCGGACAGTAATAAATACCATCAAACTCAACACCATTGTCGACGAAGTTCCAATCCATCCACTGAGTTAATGAAAGAAAGCGATCTTCGCTAAATTTACCACGAGCAATGCCTGACTGATTTGTCACCAATACGAGCTGGTAACCCATTTCTTTGAGTTTCTTAGCGGCATCAAAAACACCATCAATAAACTCAAAATCGTGCTCGTCGTGGACATAGCCATGGTCGACATTAATCACGCCATCTCGGTCTAAAAAGACTGCTGGTTTTGCCAAAATATGCTTCTCATTTTTACATTATTTACTAAGAATTATTGCACGCTTTATTTCTTTCATCACTATCTAATTACCAATCGATTGAGCAAAAAATACGTTTAGACGTCTAGACGTAAAAATATCTATTGACACAAAACACGTGAGACCATAGCATCATCTACTAAATGAGATGTAGCTCGATATTATCTGCTGCTCTTCATCTAATCTGATAGCGAGTCCCTCGATGATTGAAATTAATCAAGTAAATAAGGTGTTCCACCAAGGTAATAAGGAAATACATGCCTTAAAGGAAATAAACCTTCATATCCCACAGGGAACCATCTTTGGTGTTATTGGCTCATCGGGAGCAGGAAAAAGTACGCTTATACGTTGTGTAAACATGCTAGAAGCACCAACGACAGGATCGATTGTTGTTGACGGTGTCGATCTAACAAAGTTAGGTAAATCTCAACTCAGCGAAGCTCGCCGTAATATTGGCATGATCTTCCAACACTTTAACTTGCTGTCATCACGTACCGTATTTGGCAATGTTGCTCTACCACTAGAGCTGGCAAGCCAAAACAAGGCGCACATCACGAGTAAAGTGACAGAGCTATTAAAGCTCGTTGGTCTTGAAGATAAGCATGAAAGCTATCCTGCAAATTTAAGTGGAGGTCAAAAGCAGCGTGTCGCGATTGCCCGTGCTCTCGCGTCAGATCCAAAAGTCCTGCTGTGTGATGAGGCCACCAGCGCGCTTGATCCTGCAACGACACAATCGATTCTTGAGCTACTCAAGAAGATCAACCGCAAGCTAAATATTACGATGCTTTTGATTACTCACGAAATGGACGTTGTTAAAAGCATCTGCCACGAAGTCGCTATCATTGGTGGTGGTGAGCTAGTCGAAAAAGGCACGGTAGGCGAAATCTTCGCTCATCCTAAGACAGAACTGGCGCATCAGTTCATTCGTTCTACTTTGGACCTTTCAATTCCAGAAGATTACCAAGTTCGTGTACAAGAGACGCGTGTAGAAGGCAGTTACCCATTGGTTCGTCTAGAGTTTACAGGCGCAACGGTTGATGCGCCGCTAATGACGCAAATTGCTCGAAAATTCAACATTGATGTCAGTATTTTGAGTTCTGACCTTGATTACGCTGGCGGTGTCAAATTCGGCATGATGGTCGCTGAGCTATTTGGTAATGAGCAAGATGACAACGCAGCGATTGAATTCCTGCGTGAGCACAACGTAAAAGTAGAGGTACTGGGCTATGTCCTTTAATGAAATTTCACAGTGGCTGAGCTTAAACAGCAATCTACTTATCGGCGCTACTTGGGAAACCCTCTACATGGTGGCAGTTGCGGGTATTGTTGGCTTCGCAGTTGGTATTCCACTCGGCGTTATTCTGCATATCACTAAGAAAGGTGGCTTACTTGAAAACACCAAACTCAATAGTGTACTTGGTGCTATCGTTAACGTAGGTCGTTCAGTCCCTTTCCTAGTCTTGATGGTTGCCATTATTCCGGTCACCAAGGTAATCGTTGGTACCTTTATTGGTACAACGGCAGCGATTGTTCCACTGACCATTGGCGCAATCCCATTTGTAGCTCGTCTTATTGAAGGCGCACTGCTGGAAGTACCTACAGGTTTAGTGGAAGCTGCTCAATCCATGGGAGCGACACCTGTTCAGATTATTTCTAAGGTACTGCTTCCAGAAGCAATGCCAACTATCGTTAACTCGGTAACGATTACGCTCGTCACACTTGTCAGCTACTCCGCAATGGCAGGTACTGTTGGAGGAGGTGGTTTAGGCGACGTTGCGATTCGCTACGGCTTCCACCGCTACGATGTGGTTATCATGGCAGTCACCGTTGTGATGCTTATCGTGTTAGTGCAAATCATTCAATCAATTGGTGATGCGATTGTCCGTCGCGTTGATCACCGCTAAAAATAAAGAAAATAATACTCGCAGATTTAATTTATAAGGAGATAGTGATGAAATTCAGTTTTAAAGGTCTACTGACTATCGCAGCTGCTGCATCAGCATTAGTACTAGCAGGCTGTGGCGAAAAAGAAGCCGATACCAGCAAAATCAAAGTTGGTGTAATGGCAGGTGCAGAAGCACAAGTTGCTGAAGTTGCGGCTAAAGTCGCTAAAGAAAAATACGGCCTAAATGTAGAGCTAGTAACATTTACTGATTACGTGACTCCAAACGCAGCGCTAGACGACGGCTCGATTGACCTCAACGCGTTCCAACACAAGCCATACCTAGATCAGCAAGTTACCGATCGCGGTTACAAACTGACGATTGCTGGTAACACTTTTGTGTACCCAATCGCGGGTTACTCTAAGCAAGTGAAATCAGTTGATGAGATTCAAGATGGAGCACGTATCGCAGTACCTAACGATCCAACAAACCTAGGTCGTTCACTGCTTCTGCTTGAGCAACAGGGTCTGCTGAAACTGCGTGAAAACGTTGGTCTACTAGCGACAGTACGTGACATCGTTGAAAACCCGAAAAACATTACTATTGTTGAGCTAGATGCTGCACAGCTACCACGCTCTCTAGATGACGTTGCGCTTTCTGTTATCAACACGACTTACGCAAGCTCTATCAACCTAACGCCACAAAAAGACGGTGTATTTGTTGAAGACAAAGAGTCTCCATACGTAAACCTTATCGTGTCACGCGAAGATAATGCGCAAGCAGAAAACGTACAGAACTTTGTTAAGTCTTACCAAACTGAAGAAGTTTACTCAGCGGCTTCTGACATATTCAAAGGCGGCGTAGTAAAGGGTTGGTAATTACTCGCCTGCACTAATGATTACGAACAGGGCTGACATTGCATCAGCCCTATTATTTGTTCTCGGTTTTTAGCCCATCGAAGTAGTTGTCAATAATCATCTCGTAGCGCCCATCATCTTTCATCTCCCTTAACACCTGATCAAATCTATCTCTCAGCCACTGGTGTTGGCGCAGTTTGGAAAAAGCGATATAGCTTGGCGTTGCCTCGATTGGAGGCGAAAGGATCTCTAATACCTCTTCCATTTGTTCGCTGGCAAGAATACTCCGCGCACCAAAATCATTATTGACCCAAACATCAGCACGCCCCGTCCTGACCAAGCGAGCACAATCTTCGGTGCGATTACGCCAAAATACGAGTCTAAAGCGACCGTTAGCCAGTAAGGCGTCCATCTTTTTGCCGTAACTGACTCGATTGACCGCGCAAATAGCGATATCTGACACGTCACGAACTAAAAAATCATAGCTACTGATTTTGCTGTTGGCTTTCACTACTAGACTAATATTCTGGGTAAATAATATCTCATGACTATAATCGGCGAATTTCTCGCGGGTCGGATTTTTAAAAGCGGTAAAGATAGCGTCTGCACGGCCAAATTCAACATTACTCAGTGCTCTTGCCCAAGGTAACACTTCTATGGTGATCGGCACATTGAGCTCATCAAATACTGCTTCAACTAGCTCTACCGCCACGCCTGTTAGCTCCCCTTTTTTACTAACTATATAGGGTGGGTAGTCAAGCGTTACTAGCTGAATAGAGGTTGAACTCAATGCCTGAAAAGAGCACAACCAAACCAATATGGATAAAACCCATTGCTTATTCATACTCGTTAAGCATACTTAGAGGCTAAGATTAGCTTGAGCAAAACTTGATACCAGAGTGCACTGAGTTTGAATCACCATTTCACCTCCAAAGCATACAGCTACAAAGGTAAGTAAAGTTCACCGCTATCACTTGTCAACTTATCAAAGAGCAACGGAAAACCTTAATATACAAAAAAGCCGGAACAATACGCTCCGGCCAAATCATTCAGTAAAATACGTATTATTAAGGCGTATAGTACGTTGCCGCACCTGGACCTACAGGTAGACCCAAGATAAACACCCAAATGTAGAACAGTAAACTCCAACCGATGATGAAGCAGATTGAGTAAGGTAACATGGTTGCGATTAACGTACCGATACCTAGGTTTTTCATGTAACGTGTTGCTACAGCAAGAATAAGACCAAAATAGCTCATCATAGGTGTGATGATGTTTGTTGTAGAGTCACCGATACGGTAGGCCGCCTGAATGGTCTCTGGTGCGTAGCCCACTAGCATTAACATTGGTACAAAGATAGGTGCTGTCACTGCCCACTGCGCAGAAGCAGAACCAATCATTAAGTTAATGAAGCCACACATAAGAATGAAAGCAAAGAACAGCATTGGCCCAGTTAGACCAATCTCTTGCAGGAAGCTTGCACCTGCAACCGCAAAGACTTGACCAAAGTTAGTCCACTTGAAGAATGCAACAAACTGAGCCGCAAAGAATACCAATACGATGTACATGCCCATAGAAGACATCGACTTCGCCATAGCATCGATTACGTCGCGATCCGTCTTCATCGTACCGACAACTTTACCGTAAACAAAGCCCGGTACTGCAAAAAAGACAAAGATAAAGGCAACAATACTCTTCAGGAATGGTGAGCCAGCGATTGTCCCTGAATCAGAACGCAAAATACCGTCGGCTGGAACCACAGTCCATGCAAGTAATGCAGATACAACCAGTACAGCAAGGCCCGCTAGCTTAAGAGCTTTCTTTTCAATGTCTTTTAGTTTACCCATAGAGTCGTTAGACAAATCTTCTGACGCTTCCTCATCATTGTATTTGCCTAATTTCGGCTCAACGATTTTTTCAGTAACAAAAGCACCAGTGATTGCAATGAAGAAAGTCGACACAAACATGAAGTACCAGTTAACTTCTGGTCCTACAGTGTAAGTTGGATCGATCATTTGCGCTGCAGTTTCTGTAATACCAGAAAGCAATGGGTCAACAGTACCGATCAGCAGGTTTGCAGAGTAACCACCAGATACACCCGCAAATGCCGCAGCAAGACCTGCGAGAGGGTGACGACCTAAGGAGTGAAATAGCATCGCTGCTAGCGGGATAAGTACCACATAACCTAGCTCAGATGCAGTATTAGAAATGATACCTGCGAATACAACCGTTACCGTTACCATGCGCTTAGATGCGCCCATGACCATACCACGCATTGCCGCTGACAATAGGCCAGAGTGTTCAGCAATCGCGACACCTAGCATTGCAACTAGTACAGTACCTAATGGTGCGAAGCCAACAAAGTTTTTCACTAAGTTAGTAACGATTAACTCCAAGCCATCAGCATTTAATAAGCTGACAACGTGAATCATGCCGTCTGCTGCACGACCTTTCGCGCCTTCAGGACGTGGGTCAATAACAGAAACTTCAAAGTAACCGGCAATACCAGATAGCACTAAGATTGCTAAACAGAAGATGGCGAAAAGTGTGATGGGATGGGGCAATAGGTTCCCCAAATATTCAACAGCGTCTAAGAAGCGCGTAAATAGTGGCTTCTTCGGTGAATTTTGTTTAATTGAAGCAGATGAACTCATCTGTTCCCTCCTTGTAGTTATTCCTGTGCAAATGTGACAAAAATGTTCAAAATGCCAGCGCAGGGTACTCGACAAAACACTCAGTTAGAAATGCATAATGTTACAAAGTGTGTAATGAATCATATTATTTAACGGGTTTTGCACAAATAATTAGCAAATATCACTAAAACAAAACCAAATGACAGAATTATAATTTATATAAATACATTCATTCTGTTTATTTAATGACCTTTAAGTCGTTGATTGGTATAAGGAGGAAACTCAACCACCAAAGAGAGGCATAAACAACGCTTATCTATAGCCGAGCACTCTGATGGTTTAATAGCAGGGGAAAAGTCTCAAACTGCGATAGTCAAAAATGAGAGCTTTATCCGTTTGAGAATGGAGGCTACTTTTGCACCGCTTTAAATCTTGGATTGGTTTTGCAGATAACGTACAGACGCCCTCTTCTCTTGACGATTTGACAATCAGGATGGCGATTTTTAGCGCTCTTAAGAGATTTTACGACCTTCATTTACTCGCCTCCTTTAGAAAACTGACCAAATCGACGCTTAAAGTTAGCGACACGGCCTTCCTGATGAATGACACGCTGTTTACCTGTGTAGAAAGGGTGGGACTTTGAAGAGACTTCAATCGTAAAGTACGGGTAGGTTTTGCCATCTTTCCACTCAATAGTGCGGTCAGTTTGTAATGTCGAACCGATAAGGAAATACTCATCAATGCTTGTATCATGGAAAACCACCGCTCTGTACTCAGGATGAATGTTGGGTTGCATAATTACCTCAATTTAAAATGTTATGTTATAACATTTTAAATAATAATCATTATCAACAAGATTTGCTACTCTTTTTTGTGATACTTTTCTACTTCACCAATTTGAGAGAAAAGAGATGTATTCCGTAGAGCCAATCGGTTTTATTGAAAGCCCATATAAAGAGAAGTTCGCCGTTCCTCGGCAACCGAGCTTAGTACCCGCTGCTCGCTCGCGAGTAAAGCTAGTTGGAGAGGCGAATAGTCCCGAAGCGGTGCGCGGGTTGGAGCAATTCTCCCATGCTTGGTTATTGTTTCTGTTTGACCAGAATTTAGCGGCGGGATGGAAGCCTACTGTCAGACCACCTCGACTGGGTGGCAATCAGCGTGTAGGTGTATTTGCTTCTCGTTCGACATTTAGACCCAATGGGATTGGAATGTCAGCGGTTGAAATAAAAGGAATCACAAAGCAAGGCGATCAGATCTATCTCGATCTTGGCAATGTCGATTTGGTCGATGGTACCCCCATCATCGACATCAAGCCGTATATCCCTTATTCAGACTCTATTCCTCAAGCGCTGGCAAGCTACGCTGAAACGGAACCAGAAGAGTCTCAAGTTCTGTTCTCGTCAATAGCCACAGAGCAGTTAGAAACCCGCGGATATCTTGACTATCAAAAGACAGTGATTGAGCAGGTTTTAGCACAAGACCCTCGTCCTGCGTACAAAAAGAACAAGCCAGACAGCAAAGAATATGCGGTAAATTTGTTCGATCTAAATGTGAAGTTCACCGTTAACGATAACTTAATAACGGTTACTGCGATTGAAGGCTTTTGACAATGGCATTTGGCTGATATTATAAGCGGCTAACAATTTTCCCCTCGTGGGACTTCCATACTCCTGTCCATTCTGGCTTGAGTATCTAACTTTAATAAACGGATAAGTTAAATGCGTACCAGTAATTATCTTCTTTCTACTCTGAAGGAGACTCCAAACGACGCAGAAGTAGTGAGCCACCAGCTCATGCTACGTGCAGGTATGATCCGTAAGCTGGCTTCAGGTCTCTACACCTGGCTACCTACTGGTCTACGTGTACTGCGTAAAGTCGAAAACATCGTTCGTCAAGAGATCGACAATGCAGGCGCAGTCGAAACATTGATGCCCGTTGTTCAGCCGTTTGAACTATGGGAAGAGACAGGCCGCAGCGAGAAGATGGGTCCTGAGCTACTTCGCTTTACTGACCGTCACACTCGTCCGTTTGTTCTTAGCCCTACCGCTGAAGAAGTAATCACTAGCCTAGTGCGCAACGAAGTGAGTTCGTACAAACAGCTTCCGCTAAACCTGTACCAAATCCAAACTAAGTTCCGCGATGAGCGTCGCCCACGTTTTGGCGTAATGCGTGCACGTGAATTCTGCATGATGGATGCATACAGCTTTGATATCGATAAAGAAGGTCTACAGAAGTCTTACGATGCAATGCACGATGCTTACTGTAAAGCCTTCGACCGCATGGGACTTGAGTATCGCCCTGTACTGGCTGACTCAGGTGCGATAGGTGGTAGCGGTTCTCAAGAGTTCCACGTACTCGCGGAAAGCGGTGAAGACCTAATCGCCTTCTCTACTGAGTCTGATTACGCAGCGAACATCGAAAAAGCCGAAGCACTCGCTCTGGCTGACGAAGCTGCAGCTCCAACTCAAGAGATGACGCTAGTTGACACGCCAAACGCGAAAACAATTGCTGAACTTGTTGAACAGTTTGAGTTACCAGTTGAAAAGACGGTTAAGACTCTATTTGTTAAAGCGTCTGATGACGTTGACGCTGACCTAATTGCGCTAATCATCCGTGGCGACCACGAACTGAACGAAGTGAAAGCGGAAAACCTTCCTCAGGTTGCAACTCCTCTAGAGATGGCAACAGAAGAAGAGATTCGCGCTCTAATCGGTGCAGGTCCAGGCTCACTAGGCCCAGTTGGCCTTAAACTGCCATTCATCGTTGACCGCACTGTTGCTGTAATGAGTGACTTTGGCGCAGGCGCTAACGTAGATGACAAGCACTACTTCGGTATCAACTGGGGTCGTGATGTTGAGCTTGGCCAAGTTGAAGACTTACGTAATGTGGTTGAAGGCGATCCAAGCCCTTGTGGTAAAGGTACCATCGCCCTGAAACGTGGTATCGAAGTAGGCCATATCTTCCAACTAGGTAACGTTTACTCTCAAGCAATGAACTGTGGCGTTCTTGGTCCAGACGGTAAAAACGTTATCCTAGAGATGGGCTGTTACGGTATCGGTGTTTCTCGTGTTGTGGCGTCAGCAATTGAACAGAACCACGATAAGTACGGTATCATCTGGCCAGACGCACTTGCACCTTTCCAAGTAGCTATTGTACCAATGAACATGCACAAGTCAGAAGAAGTGAAACAAGCGGCTGAGAAGCTGTACGCTGAACTGACGGCAATGGGCATTGAAGTCTTATTCGATGACCGTAAAGAGCGCCCAGGCGTAATGTTCTCTGATATGGAGCTAATTGGTGTTCCTCATACTATCGTGATTGGCGACCGTTCAATGAAAGAAGGCAACTTCGAGTACAAGAACCGCAGATCTGGTGAGAAAACCGCTGTCGCGATGGCTGATATCGTTGAGCATGTTAAAGATCAGCTAGCGTAAGCTAGCTCCTAGAAATACAGAAGGCCGATGGAGACATCGGCCTTTTATTGCGAGCGAGAAGCGAGAAGCGAGAAGCGAGAAGCGAGAAGCGAGAAGCGAGAAGCGAGAAAACTTTGGAAGGTTGACGTTAAGGCGTCACCTTTTTTCTTTATTTTAGACGTAAGTCCCTCATAAAAACTCTGTATCAGATACCTACTCAGCAGCTATAACGTTCGCCTCTCGAAGGACGGAGTCCGTTCTCGGAGCGAAGCATTCTACATTCTCGCGGGCGTAGCCCGATCTCAGAGCGGAGCGATTCTATTACTCCAACGGCTCAGTTGGCGCCTGACTTTTAACCTTCTTTGGTGCAAAAGCCACATTGCCCAGCTCGTCAGCATTGCCATCAATCAATTCACCAAAGTGGAAAATACCAAACTCACCCGGTTTCATCCGGTGCCAAGTTTCGTTGTCAGTCAGTGGCTGGGTTGCTATGACCGAAACGACATCATTGGGTGTTGTCTCTTCTTGAAAGTTGATTTCTACATCTTCGTCAATCAGCGACGCTTTACCAAACGGTGCGCGACGAGTAATCCAATACAAATGATTGGTACAGTAAGTCATGACATACTCACCATCAGACAGCAACAAGTTAAATACCCCTTTTTCACGTAACTTATCGCAGCAGTGGGCAATAAATCGGAACACGCCCACCATGTCTTGAGGCGGCTGCGGGTACTTGTCTTCCATTTGTTTTAGTAGCCAACAGAACGAAAGCTCACTGTCGGTTTGACCAACAGGGCGATGACGTCCAGTCGCGAAGTCTTGGTAATCACTTAATTGACCATTGTGCGCAAAGGTCCAGTAACGGCCCCAAAGCTCACGAGTAAACGGATGCGTATTTTCAAGGTTTACCGCACCACGATTAGCCTGACGAATATGACTGATCACCGCACAGCTTTTGATCGGATAATTCTGTACAAGCTCTGCGATCTTTGAATCGCAGCTTGGATTTGGATCTTTAAAGTTACGAAAGCCCTTGCCCTCGTAGAAGGTAATTCCCCAACCGTCACGGTGCGGACCTGTATTTCCGCCACGTTGCATTAGCCCAGTAAAGCTAAAACAGATATCGGTTGGTACATTGGCGCTCATTCCGAGCAATTCACACATGGTTTAAAAAGCTCCCTGTTAAAACAACCGTACCCGCCTAAAATACGGATACGGTTTAAACCATTCGGAAAATTACTTTTCCATTTCTTTTTCGATCAATTGGATCACTATGTGGATAATCTTAATATGGATCTCTTGAATTCGATCTGCATAGCCAAAGTGTGGAACACGAATTTCGATATCCGCTAGGCCCGCCATTTTCCCGCCATCTTTGCCTGTAAGTGCAATGGTCTTCATCCCTTTCGCTTTAGCAGCATCGATCGCTTTCAGAATATTGCCTGAGTTGCCAGAAGTCGATAAACCAAATAGTACATCACCCTTAGCTCCCACCGCTTCCACATAACGAGAGAACACATACTCATAACCAAAATCATTACTGACGCAAGACAAATGGCTTGGATCAGAAATAGCAATACCTGGTAAGCCAGGACGATTTTCACGGTAACGACCTGTCAGCTCTTCCGCAAAATGCATCGCATCACAGTGTGAACCACCATTACCACAAGAAAGTACTTTACCACCTTGCTTAAATGAATCCGCCAGCATTTTTGCCGCGGCTTCGATCTGAGCAATGTTGGTCTCATCACTTAAAAACTTATTCAGAACATCAGCAGCTTCGGTCAGTTCGTTTTTAATCAGGTCCTGGTACATAGGTTTATCTCTAATTTTTGTAATAAAGGGCTCTGCGTAAAAGCAGAAAACGTTATCTACAGAGTTTACTCAAACAATTCTCACTGTCGATAGCTGACTGATAACAATTCCCGCTTTGGTGCAAATCTTGGTTCACAAAATCCGCATAGCCCATCATTTTTAGACTTTTCACTCTACTTGGATCACTTTTTAAGCAATTACCCGTTTTACATTTTGTTAATATTTTGATTACACTTAACTGGTTAGACCTCTTACGTGTTATCGGCATAAAACAGAACACATTTCGCCGTAATAAAGGAACATACATATGGACATCTTGCTCTCTATACTTGGCTTTACTGCAGTACTTGCGACCTGCTTATATCATCGCAGCTCACTGTCACTGTCAATCGCTGCTCTTACTGCCACCATGGTTGTACTCTCTATTTTAGGGACTGCAGGCTCACTTAGTTGGATTCTATTTATTGCCGCAATAACAATCCTCGCAGTCCCATCTATCAGACAATCACTGATCAGCAAAAAAGCGCTTGAGCTGTTTAAAAAAGTGCTTCCTGCAATGTCTCAGACTGAGAAAGAAGCACTCGATGCGGGTACGGTTTGGTGGGAAGCTGAGCTGTTTAAAGGTAAACCTGACTGGAAAAAACTGCACAGCATCCAGACACCGCAACTCAGTGCTGAAGAACAAGCCTTCTTAGACGGCCCGGTTAACGAAGTTTGCGCTATGGTGAATGACTATAAAGTCACACACGAATTAGCCGACCTACCACCTGAAGTTTGGCAATTCCTAAAAGACAACAAGTTCTTTGCCATGATCATTAAGAAAAAATATGGTGGCCTTGAGTTCTCCGCTTACGCTCAATCATTAGTGCTGCAAAAGCTAACCGGTGTTTCAAGCGTGCTTTCTTCTACCGTTGGTGTTCCCAACTCATTAGGGCCAGGCGAGCTTCTGCAACACTATGGTACTACAGAGCAAAAAGATCATTACTTGCCTCGTCTTGCCGAAGGCAAAGAAATTCCATGCTTTGCTTTAACTAGCCCAGAAGCTGGATCTGATGCTGGTTCAATTCCAGATTTTGGCGTGGTGTGTAAAGGTCAATGGGAAGGTAAAGAGGTGCTGGGTATGCGCCTAACGTGGAACAAGCGTTACATTACTCTTGCTCCTGTTGCCACTGTACTTGGCTTAGCATTTAAACTGCGCGATCCAGAAGGCTTGCTTGGTGACAAGCCAGATCTTGGCATCACTTGCGCGCTCGTTCCCACCCACCTGAAAGGTGTCGAGATAGGTAATCGCCACTTCCCACTCAATGTGCCCTTCCAAAATGGCCCGACTCGTGGTGAAGATTTATTTGTTCCGCTCGACTTTATCATTGGCGGCCCAAAAATGGCAGGACAAGGCTGGCGTATGCTGGTTGAGTGCCTGTCTGTTGGCCGTGGTATCACGCTACCTTCAAACTCGACTGGTGGAATTAAAACCGCAGCGCTGGCAACTGGCGCTTACGCTCGAATCCGTCGCCAATTCAAACAACCAATTGGTCATATGGAAGGGGTTGAAGAGCCATTAGCACGATTAGGTGGTAACGCTTATGTTATGGATGCTGCCAGCACTCTAACCGTGGCAGGTATCGACTTGGGAGAAAAGCCTTCAGTCATCTCTGCGATCGTGAAATACCACTGTACCCACAGAATGCAACACAGCGTTATTGATGCCATGGATATCCTCGGTGGTAAAGGGATCTGTATGGGGCCATCGAACTTCCTTGCGCGTGGGTATCAAGGTGCACCCATAGCGGTTACGGTAGAAGGAGCAAATATTCTGACTCGTTCTATGATTATCTACGGCCAAGGGGCAATTCGTTGTCATCCTTTTGTTTTAGAAGAAATGAACGCGGCCTACTCTGAAGCATCTGACGCCCTAGACAAGTTTGACTCAGCATTGGCAGGACACGTGAGCTTTGCTATGAGTAACCTAGTTCGTAGTTTCTGGCTTGGTCTAACCGATGGCCGCTTCTCAGATGCACCAGTCAAAGACTCAACTACTCGCTACTACCAGCAACTAAACCGCTACAGTGCAAATATTGCACTCCTATCAGACATTTCAATGGCTGTTTTAGGTGGTTCCCTGAAACGCAAGGAACGTCTGTCTGCACGTCTAGGTGATATTTTGAGCCAACTATATCTAGGTTCAGCTACCTTAAAGCGTTACGAAAGTGATGGACGTCATACAGAGGATCTACCACTAGTACATTGGGGGTTGCAAGATAGTCTCAAGCAGACTGAGCTTGCCGTAGACGAGTTCTTAGCCAACTTCCCGAACAAGTGGTTGGGCAAAGCATTACGCCTATTAATCTTACCATTTGGTCGCGTACGTCAAACGCCAAGCGATAAGCTCGATAGCCAAGTTGCTCAGATCTTACAGACACCGAGTGAAACTCGCTCTCGAATTGGCCGTAACCAGTACTTTGCGGCAAGTGAATTCAATGCCGTTGGTCGTATCGAACAAGCGCTTGAAATCATCCTTCAAGCTGAGCCCGTGTTCGACAAAATCTGTAAAGAGACAGATAAGCGCCGCCCATTCCTACGTTTGGATGAAGTCGCTGCTATTGGTTTAGAAAAAGGTATTATTGATGCCAACGAAGCGACGTTACTGCGTGAAGCTGAAGTGCAGCGCTTGTATGTAATCAACGTCGATGACTTTAGTCCGGAAGAACTGGCAGCAAAGCCGCAACCGCAGCTTTGTTCAAAAATGGATGAAGTCGCGTAAAGATAACTGCTATGACGAAGGGCTGCTCTGCAGCCCTTTTTAGTCTCAGAATTTTATAATGTGCATCAAATAACGCCATTACTTCTTCGGCATTTCCAACTGCATCTCAGGAATTGCTTGTTTGCTAGCTTTCAGTTTACGCATAACAAACCATACCACTAAACCAAGAAGAATCATCACTACATTACCCACGCCGATAATAATCATGGTACGCGTGCGTTTTTCTTCTCGCATCTGAATTAATTGCAGTTCTTCTAAACGTTTTTGCTGTATGAGGCGTTCCTCTTCCTGTAGTCGGCGAGTCTCCGCCATATCCACTTCAGCAACGACGCTATACGAATGCTCTGTCATCTGGAAAATTAGTGGTCGTTCAGAGCCCATTTCAGTTGCAAATGCTTCTCCTGTCCACGTATAAAGGCCAATGGTTTCGCTGTAAGGAATCTCTAACTCAAGCTTGTTGCTCTCTGCCTCTGCCGAACCTTGTACCGATATTAACTGTCCTTCAGGCGAAGTATGTTCAATGCGCCCTGCAATTGAACCAGGCAAAATCATTCCCTGCTCACCTGCGATAATTATTTTATTTGGACTCATAGCGTCACGAGACTGAATAAAAGTCGTCTGTAATGGTGTCGGGTAGACAAGCACCTCTTGCTCTTGTGCCCGTAAAAACACCCCATTACCAGAGGTAACTCTTACTCGATATTTACCTGGTGCACTGGTAATTGGCAAAGAAACAGTAAAAATGCCGTCACCCGCCACCTCATCCAAATTTTGTCCATCATCGGCAAACTCGCCGATAACTTCTGGAACAGGCTTGGCTTCTTTAATAAGTTCATCTTCATTTTCGATGTACTTGGTAAACGTCACCTTCAGCTTAACGCGATCTAGAAAATCACGTAGTACCAGCGGTTGATCATTTGATGTCAGACGTGCATTAAACTTAATCGATTCACCTTGATAAAGCCGGCTTGGCATCTTGTCAGTAGAAAGCTCAAGATGAGATATCATTTTAATTTTATTTTTCGGTGTGACTTTACCAATCGCCTGCCAAGGTCCAGGCATGGGATTATCAATAGAAACAATGTCCATTGACGACTCTTGATACCAACGCACATTGTCCGGGCTGCGCCATGCGTAATACTTTTTACCATCAGGTCTGACAAGAACCACAGGCTGAGACCTTTTCGCTCGGTAAATCACGAAAGTAATTTTTTTGATCGAGGGGTCGACGCGAAAACGGTTGTCTAATAGAGACATAGAGGACTCTTCAGCGCTATAACCTAACGCGCTAAACAAAATAGCGACAATGGCAATCCAAATCCTCAACATCCTTTCTCCTATTGACGCCAGAGACAGCTTCCGCTTTTCTCGACGATATCTAATCTACTTTGGTGGGCTTCTATTTCATCGGCGCTTGCACGCAAAACCTTTAGCACTTTTCGTCCGCTGGAGGCACGTTTTATGGCTTCCCCCCCCTCACTTGAGCTTCCCGCATTGAATTGCAATGAGGTTTGCCCACCTGTCATCAACAGGTAGACGTCGGCAAGAATCTCCGCATCGAGCAATGCTCCGTGTAGCGTACGATGCGAGTTATCGATACCATACCGGTCACAGAGGACATCAAGATTGTTTCGCTTGCCCGGGAAGATTTTCTTCGCCATAGCCAGCGTATCGGTCACCTTACAGTAGTCAACGGTTTTGCCGATCTGTGAATTGAGCATACCAAATTCATGATCCATAAAGCCGACATCGAAGGACGCGTTGTGAGCAACCAGCTCTGCCCCTTTAATGAACTCTAAAAACTCATTGTGAACGTATTGGTATTCTGGCTTATCCACCAAAAACTCATCGGTAATACCGTGAACTTCAACCGCATCAGGCTGAATTTCTCGATCGGGCTTAATGTAAACGTGAAAGTGTCGACCTGTCAGTTTACGGTTGATAATTTCCACCGCACCGATCTCGATAATGCGATGCCCTTGGTAATGTGGTCCACCTTCACGGTTCATACCTGTGGTTTCGGTATCGAGTACCACGATACGGTGTTGATTCGAATTGTTGCTAGTATTCATAACAAAATATGTGTCAGACTATGCCAATAATGTGCTTAACCCAATAGTATCAAATCATGACGAAACAGGTGGAAATTTTCACTGATGGTTCTTGCCTAGGTAACCCTGGTCCGGGTGGCTATGGTGTTGTACTACGCTATAAACAAACCGAAAAGACTTTAGCCAAAGGTTATACGCTAACCACCAACAACCGTATGGAGATGCTAGCGACCATAGTCGCACTGCAAACACTAAAAGAACCCTGTGATGTCATCTTAACCACAGATAGCCAATACGTTCGCCAAGGCATTACTCAATGGATTCATAACTGGAAAAAACGTGGTTGGAAAACCGCAGATAAAAAGCCAGTTAAAAATGCTGACCTTTGGCAAGCACTCGATAAAGAAACTCAACGCCACACCATCGACTGGCGCTGGGTAAAAGGCCATGCAGGTCATCGCGAAAATGAGATGTGTGACGAATTAGCACGCGCCGCCGCAGAGAACCCTAGCGAAGAAGACAGTGGATATATTCCAAACTAATCTTGGTGACTTTGCTTATTCGAAATCTTGTAATTGACGCCTAATGGCGTCAATTTTCGCTTTAACTTCCAATGAGGCTTAATAGGTTTAAGTGGGTAGGTTCGCTTACGGGCAACAATAAAATACAAACTTCCCATAGGTGACGCCCAGTCACCTATACTGTTTTCTAGCCATGTCCACATCGTGCGGTACTTTTGCATCGGAAACAGCGCATAACTGTCACACTCAATCACTTGATAATTCATAAGCCCCAACCAATCCTTCACTCGGTTAGGAGTAAACATTCTGCCACTCCAGGGAAGAGCATTTTTACGCCACGGCATCAAGCTTGCCAACCCAGTGAGGCTAATTGGATTAAAACCCGTAATGATCAAATAACCATCGTCAATGACCACCCTATCGACTTCACGTAACATTCGGTGCGGATCGTTACAGTAATCAAGTTGATGAACCATCAAGACCGCATCAAAACTTTTCTCTAAAAACGGCAAATCGTAGCCATCTGCAATTACATTATGTAATGGGTTCTGGATATCTAGATTAACTTGATGTTGAATATTACAGTTGAAACTGGTTAACTCGCAGCTCAACCCACCCAGTTTTAGTAAATGATAACCGAATAGCTTAGGGCACCATTCGTCGACGCGGGTTTGAATAGACTCACTGACCCACTGACCATTTTTTAACTGAGACCATGAATGAGGCTTTTCAAGCTTTTTACTGCTACGTGCTGGCTTCATAGTTAACTGCTTCACCCAAGCGTCTGTTGACCAATATACTGGAGACACAACCATGTTGAATATCAAAAGCATACCTGCATTTAATGATAATTACATCTGGCTGATTGAAAATAGCGATCGCCGTTGTGCTGTTGTTGACCCAGGTGACTGTGCGCCTGTTTTAGCTTATCTAAAACAGCATAAATTGAGTTTAGAAGCGATTTTGATTACCCACCATCACAATGACCATATTGGTGGTATCCCTGAGCTAGTGAGACAATTTCCTGATGTCGATGTTGTCGGCCCTGCTAATGAACCCGTGCCGACTTTGACGCACGCAGTGGAGGCGGGCGATCAAATCGAGTTATTTGACGAGATGTTTTTTGTACTCGGTTTAGAAGGCCATACGCGAGGTCATATTGGTTATGTGGGTGACGGCAAGCTTTTCTGCGGTGATGTACTCTTCTCTGCTGGCTGCGGACGAGTATTTGAAGGCACAATGGAGCAGATGCATACCTCACTGTCCAAGCTTGCCGCATTGCCTGAAGAAACTGAGGTTTACTGCGCACACGAATACACCGCGAGTAATGTTGCGTTTGCCCTTGCTGTCGAACCCGATAATGAGTTACTTCAGCAATACCGTGATGAGGTCAATCGCCTACGAGCACAGAACAAACCCACGCTACCAACAACGATACGTCGCGAAAAATGGATCAACCCTTTCTTACGTACAGACCAACAATCTGTCATCCGAAGTGTGGCAAATCGCACAGTTGAAAGCGATTCACTCGCGATTTTTAGCGCATTACGTGAGTGGAAGAACGAATTTTAACGAATTGCTGCTTGTCACCTACTAATTGGGACAAGTATTATCAGCAGCCAAGTAAAAAAAGGGCTGTGCAATGCGATTAAAACACAGCTGGGTATTAGCACTATTATTATCAGGTTGTCAGCTTACCCAGCCGACTGATTCCGGAGAAGCCGTCTCTCCAGAAACAAACAATCCAACAATCAAGCAAACTGAGCATAGCGCTCAATCAGCGAAACCCATAGTCAAAACCGAGCCAGTGGTGACTCCACAGACACAGCAAGATGTCTGGCAGCGTATCGCTATGCAATTAGAGATGCCTATCCCTGACCACAAACTCGTTGACTACTATCGTACGTGGTACCTAAAACACCCCAATCACCTAAAAACTGTTTCACAACGTGCCGAACCATTCTTGTATCTTATTACCGAGAAAATAGAGCAGCGTAACATGCCTTTAGAGTTGGCTCTTTTACCTGTGGTTGAAAGCTCTTTTGATGCATTTGCCTACTCACATGGCAGTGCGGCAGGGCTATGGCAATTTGTTCCTGGCACGGGCAAGCAACAAGGCCTTAAGCAAAACTTTTGGTATGATGGTCGCCGTGACGTCGCCGCTTCAACCGACGCCGCCCTAGATTACCTTACCTATCTCAATAAGCGTTTTGATGGTGAGTGGACTCACGCCATCGCTGCCTATAATAGTGGTGGTGGTCGAGTATCCAGTGCAATCCGTAAAAATACTAAACTTGGTAAACCTACTGACTTCTTCTCGCTAGACTTACCAAAAGAAACCAGTAGCTATGTACCTAAGCTTCTTGCGCTTGCGGATGTAGTGGCTAATCAGGAAAAGTATGGGATCAATATTCCGACGATTACCAACAAGCCCGTGGTTGAGCTGGTCGATCCGAAAGAGCAACTTGATTTAGCCATTGCAGCTAACTATGCCGGTATTAGTGTTAAACAGCTTCAGAGCTTGAACCCCGCCTACAATCAGTGGGCCACGGCTCCAGATGGCCCGCATCAACTGCTGTTACCAACAAGTAGCATAGCTCAGTTTAATAACGCGATTAATGAAAACCGTGGTAAGGGTATGAAGGTCGTTCGTTACAAGGTGAAATCGGGCGATAGTTTGAGTGTGTTGGCGCAAAAGTACAATACCACAGCAAAAGTGATTCGCAGCGCTAATAACCTAAGCGGTAACAATATTCGTGTTGGCCAACACCTTATGATCCCGACGTCAACGCGTGATGATAAAGCTTATGCTCTAAGCGCATCCAACCGTTTAGCCAACACTCAAGCCAAATCTCGAGGCAAATACAAGCTCACCCATACAGTTCGCTCGGGCGACAACTTATGGTCTATCGCTCGTGCCAACAAAGTCTCTCATCAATCACTGGCAAAGTGGAACGGCATGGGTCCAAGAGACACCTTGAGAGTTGGCCAAAAACTAGTGATTTGGAAGAACAACTCAGATGGCGCTATCATCCGTACTGTTTTCTACAACGTGCGTAGTGGTGACACAATCAGTGGTATTGCGAGCAAGTTTAAAGTGAAATCAAACGACATTGTTAAATGGAATGATCTCAACAGACAGAAATACCTTAAGCCAGGTCAAAAGCTTAAGCTGTATGTTGACGTAACTAAGGTAAGTGTATGAACCCGTCAAGTAACCCGTTAGTTATGCTAGTCGATATTTTCCGTTCGCCTAGCGCATGTTTCTTAGCACTATATCAACGTGGAGCTTGGGGTTGGCAACCTTATATATTCTTGGTTCTGTCCCCTTTCTTATTCTGGGGTGCTTACTTTGACATGGTCAACTTCGAGTGGCTAAAACAAGGGCTGACAGCCCAACTCGCAGAAACCAGTCCACAGCAAATTGAATTGCTCGAAGCCAATACCTTAATGGCGAGTGAAATCATTAGCGATATTGTTGGCAGAACACTGACGATTTTAATGCTCGCATTTTGGTTCAATCTCGCAACTAAACCTAGCCAACATCAGCATGGGTTCTGGAAGTGGTTTGCCGCCAGTGCAGTAATTACCTTCCCGGCGATTATTGGCGATCTGGCAAGCTATGTAAGCGTGCTGTTGAAACACGGACAGGTAATGGTTTACGCTGCTGATTTAAATAGCCTGAACGGATTGCTCAAGCTACCACTGACAAATGAGTGGTCTCAGTTTGCCAGTTCATTCCCGCTATTACTGCCTTGGTACATTGCTTTGGGGTATGCTGCGGTAGGTACATGGACTGAATTTGAACGCGGCCAAGCTCTGGTTATTGCCGCACTACCTTGGCTTGCCTACTACCTAATTTGGGCGCTCTACATCTTAATATTCTAACCATCTGTAGCTAAGTGAAAGCTCACCAAAATTGGATTATGATCAGAGGCGTCAGAGATTGGCGCCTCAGCTTTTTCTAGCACTAAGCCACGATAAAAAACATGGTCTAAGGGTAAACCGGTAACAAACTGAGTACGATGATCTGGCTGGTATGACACTTCCTGCAAGCCTAATGATGCCAGTGCTTTCAACATCACGCTAAACCGCTCTTCACTCCAACTATTAAAATCTCCAGCAACAATAATTGGCCCTTGATGCTTAGCTAGCTCGTCAGTCAAGGTTCGTAACTGGCGATAGTATTCAGCAGTGCCGTAGGTAAAGTTGATCGCATGAATATTGACCACCGCTAAGCGCTCTCCAGAAGACAAAGGATAGCGCGCATAGAGTGCGGATTTAGGTAAGCGTAGCCAGGGCTCTAACTCGGTGTAGGCACAGGCTTTACTTGGTGTCGTCAATGATAAATTTAATACTCCCGCAGAGGTGTCAAACGCTTTAAAAGCGTCCACCTGGCTACCAAACCACCCTTGTTCGCCAATCCACTTTGTTAGTTCAGCTGTCATGCTCGATTCCTGCAGCAGCACCAACTGTTTCCCCTCCGACAACTCGGCTAAGCGTTCCTGCCAGTTGGGCTTATTCTGCTTATAGATATTCCACACTAAAAGCTCCAACCTACCGCCATTATCCACCACAGATGCCTTTTCATTGTGGTAACAGTGTAAAGAGCCGTGTACTTGATTAGCTGAAATTGAGGTCAATTGCACTTGTTGGGAATAGCTAAAGGCGGTCTGATAACCAATGATTACGGTCAGAGATAAAACGAGAGCGGTAAGAACTAAGTAAACAATTTTCTTCATTGGCGAGCCTAAACAAAAAAGAGCCTCACGGCTCTTCTCAAAAATACACTGGATTAGATAGCGTCTTCATCTTCTTCACCCGTACGAATACGGACAATACGCTCGACATCAGTAATAAAGATTTTACCATCACCAATTTTGCCTGTTTGTGCGGTTTCGATAATGGTATCAACACACTGATCGGCCACATCATCCGTGACTACAATTTCAAGCTTTACCTTAGGTAAGAAATCAACCATATACTCTGCGCCACGGTACAGCTCAGTATGACCTTTTTGACGGCCAAAGCCTTTAACCTCAGACACTGTCATACCTGTAATGCCAACTTCAGCAAGTGCTTCACGCACGTCGTCTAACTTAAATGGCTTGATAATAGCTTCAATCTTTTTCATGTTCTTCCCTTAAACTATTGTAATTGTCTCTATTATCCCATGTTCGCTAACTAATAAAAAGCCCGAGCACAATGGCTCGGGCTCTTCAATCATAGGTAAACTATTTCAAGCTTGCGTAGTATGCGGCTAGATTCGCCACATCGGCATCACTTAGCATTGCGGCTTGCGCCTGCATTACTGCTGCGAGACCACCGTTGCGCTCTTTTTTCTTATAGGCATTAATAGAACTCACTAGATATTGCTCATTTTGACCTTTTAGGTTGGGGTAACCAGGGATCACAGCTATACCATCAGCACCATGACAAGCCGCACATATTGCAGCTTTAGCCTGACCTGCAGCAACATCACCCGCAGCCAATACATTGCCACTCAGTAGTCCCATCCCTAATACCAATCCAATCGCGACTTTTTTCATTGCTCTTCCTTATAATTCCGTAATATTTGTACGTTTTTATGTATACAATTTTACATAAACCGTTTTCGCTTGTCCCAGATCAGTTCACAATCCTGACCTATAAACTGACGATCAATAAATAAATCACCGACCGCAGCTACTCGCTCTCCACACATCAATATTGGTGTTCTACGTCTTAACCAACTCGGGACACCATATTCTTGGAATAATTTTTTCAGTTTACGACTATGACCGCGCTCAGTTGGGTGAGCACTCAGGCCTTCAGGATTAAAAGTGATACGAAGTTTGCTTTGGCCCAATGCTTTTTGAGACAAGGAGCCATGAGTTGAGCTGACAATGGCGATAGTACCTAAGGAGTCAGGCAGTAAACAGTGGCTATCAATTTGGAGCTCTTGCTGCCACAGTGTGAGTGGCTGCCAATCTTGAACAATATAAAGACCACGCAAATAGCGACGAATTTGAGCTTGAGGTAATTGGAGTTGCGGATTGGCATCGTGCTGTGCCAGTGCAACCTCCCGCCAAATCAGAGCCAGTTGCTCTCGGCTTGGCATACGAAGTTGCCCTTGCTCTAACCACATACGAATAATTCTGCTGCGGATAGACGGTGTTAACGGTTCTAACTTTTCGATACTCAGACTTTCGTCGCTCTGCAAGCACTGCTGATATTTATCGATTAATAGTTCATCAAGAAGGTACTCTTGCTCAGAACAAAGTTCGGCTGCACGTTGAATAGACTGCCTGATATGCGGCCATCGTTCGACTAATGCAGGCGTAACCGAGTGACGAATATAGTTGCGCTCAAAGCGTTGATCCTGATTGCTCTCGTCCTCAACCCAGTCGATTTGTTTTTCCCCTGCATACTGCTCAATCTCTTTACGAGGAACCGTCAATAGTGGACGCAGCAACTTTGCGCAGCCAAACTCCATCACTTGCGCCATAGATGAAAGTCCTTTAGGGCCACTTCCACGTTTAAGTGCTAGGAAAAATGTTTCAAGTTGGTCATCAGCATGCTGCCCTGTTAGTAGCAGATCACCGGGCTTAAGGTATTTTTTTAATGCCCCGTATCGAGCGTCACGGGCACTCTCTTCAAGGCTTCGAGCTTCTGTTACAACACTCACTCGCTCTAACACAAATTCAACACTAAGTTGCTGACACCACTTTTGACACTGCTGCGCCCAATGGTCAGCATTAGGGCTTAAGCCATGATGAACATGGACAGCAAAACACACAATATTTCTCTTCTGACAGTACTGCGCCATTAACTCCAACATTACCCGAGAATCAAGTCCGCCACTGAGCCCTAGTATTATTTGGTTTCCGGTTTTGTAGTGTTGTTCTAGTGTATTGTCGAAAATAGATTCTAGGTTCATAACTATCAGCAATTGGAGTGGTTAGTGGTAGTTTATCATTGGCAATAAAAAAGGCTGAACCTAAGTTCAGCCTTCTGTCTCAAATCACATAGATTAACAGTAGCCGTAGCTCATTAGACGCTGGTAACGACGCTCAAGAAGCGTGTCGTTGTCGAAAGCTTCCAGCTCCTCAAGCTGACGAACTAGGGTCGCTTTCATGTTTTGCGCCATTTGCAGATGGTCACGATGTGCACCACCGAGAGGTTCTTCGATAATTTCATCGATAAGTTCTAGCTCTTTAAGACGCGGAGCAATCAAACCCATCGCTTCTGCAGCTTGCGGTGCTTTATCAGAATCTCGCCAAAGGATAGATGCACAACCTTCTGGAGAAATAACCGAGTAAGTTGAGTACTGAAGCATATTCACATAGTCACCCACACCAATCGCTAATGCGCCGCCAGAGCCGCCTTCACCTACAACGTTACAGATAACAGGCACTTTCAGACCCGACATCACTTTTAGGTTAGTAGCGATAGCTTCAGATTGGCCGCGCTCTTCTGCACCAACACCAGGGTAAGCGCCTGCGGTGTCGATGAAAGTGATGATAGGCATATTAAAGCGTTCAGCGGTTTGCATTAAACGCAAAGCTTTACGGTAACCTTCCGGCTTCGGCATACCAAAGTTACGCTTCACTTTTTCTTTTGTCTCACGACCTTTCTGATGACCAATGATCATTACAGGGCGACCGTTTAACCGTGCCATACCACCAACGATAGCTTTATCGTCAGCGTAATGGCGATCGCCAGCAAGCTCATCAAACTCTGTAAATGCGTGTTCAATATAGTCTAGCGTGTAAGGACGCTGTGGGTGACGAGCAAGTTGGGCAGTTTCCCAAGCACCAAGATCGCTGAAGGTCTTCTTCTTAAGCTCTAGACTCTTCTTCTCTAGTTGTTCGATCTCTTTTTCAAGATCAACACCAGACTCTCCACCATGACGAGATACATCACGAAGTGCTTCAATTTTTGCTTCTAGCTCTGCGATTGGTTTTTCAAATTCTAAAAAATTCAGGCTCATCTATAGATCCTTTATGATTCGGTGGCGTTGTACCGAACTTAGTTAAATTCGAGTTCTACCTGGCCTTTCCCAAGTAGTTGTTTTAAATCATCTAATAATGCGTCGCTTGGCGTCACTCGCCATTCTGTACCTAACGTTAAACGCGCCCGGGCATCAGAGCGTTGGTAGTATACATGGACAGGAACGCTACCCGCCCGATGAGGCTCTAGTATTTGACTAAAACGCTCAAAAAATCGGTCATTGATTTGCGATTGATCGATGGAAACTGATAATCCCCGTGCATATTTTTCACGAGCAGTCCCGAGATCCATAACCTCGCGCGCGGACATTTTAAGACCACCATTGAAATCATCAAAGCTGACCTGTCCAGAAACAACCAAAATTTTATCTTTTTCTAACAATTCTGCATATCGATCTAACGCATCGGAGAACAACATCACCTCCATACGTCCACTGCGATCATCGAGTGTCATAATACCAATACGCGTACCACGCTTGGTAGTCATCACACGAGCCGCAATCACAAGACCAGCAATGGTAACACTTTGATCACGTCTGGTTGGCGTTGCGTCTTTTAGTCGACAACTGGTGTACTTACCAAGTTCCTTTATGTAGGCATTTATTGGGTGCCCGGTCAAATAAAGACCTAAAGTATCACGCTCACCTTCAAGCCAAACTTTTTCTGGCCATGGCTCAACTTTGGTGTACTTATTCTCAACTTCTTCAGGAGCCTCGGTCAACACGCCAAACAAATCCGTTTGGCCAAAGGCTTCGGCTTGGTGATGTTGGCTAGCAGCTTTTACCGCATCATTTAACGATGCCATCATCGCCGCTCGGTGCGGACCAAGGCGATCCAACGCGCCTGCGTAAATGAGTTTCTCAATGACTCGCTTATTAACCTTCTTCAGGTCGATACGAGCACAGAAGTCGAATAGGTCTTTAAAATGGCCGTCTTTGTTGCGCGCTTCGAGAATAGCATCGATTGGGCCTTCACCCACTCCTTTGATAGCACCGATGCCGTAAACAATCGCACCATCTTCATCGACATTAAAACGATACAAACCTGCGTTGATATCTGGCGGCAGCACTTTGAGTTTCATACGGAAACACTCATCGACCAGACCAACGACTTTCTCGGTGTTATCCATATCGGCCGTCATTACCGCCGCCATAAATTCGGCCGGGTAATGCGTTTTAAGCCACAGCGTTTGGTACGAAACCAGCGCGTAGGCGGCTGAGTGCGATTTGTTAAAGCCGTAGCCGGCAAACTTCTCCACCAAATCGAAGATCTTCATCGCCAACTCGCCATCAACACCATTGGCGATCGCACCCTCTTCAAAGGTAGCGCGCTGCTTAGCCATCTCTTCAGGTTTTTTCTTACCCATAGCACGGCGAAGCATATCTGCGCCGCCAAGCGTATAGCCAGAGAGCACCTGAGCGATCTGCATTACCTGCTCCTGATAGAGGATAATGCCGTAGGTTGGCTCTAGAATCTCTTTCAGAGACTCGTGCTGCCACTGCTCATCTGGGTAAGAAACCGCTTCGCGTCCATGTTTACGGTCGATGAAGTTATCTACCATGCCCGATTGCAGCGGACCGGGACGGAACAGCGCTACCAGAGCGATAATATCTTCGAAACAGTCTGGTTGAAGGCGTTTAATCAGCTCTTTCATACCGCGAGATTCGAGCTGGAATACCGCAGTGGTTTCTGAATTTTGCAGCAGATTGAAAGAAGCTTGGTCTACGAGTGGAATCGACTCAATCGCGACCAGTGGTTTGCCTTCTTTCTCTAGACGAGGGTTAATCAAGCCCAGCGCCCAATCGATGATGGTTAATGTTCTCAGGCCTAAGAAGTCAAACTTAACCAGACCCGCAGTTTCAACGTCGTTTTTATCGAACTGAGTGACGGGGAAGTGACCTTCCGCATCAGCATAAATCGGCGCAAAGTCAGTAATTGTAGTTGGCGATATTACAACACCACCAGCATGCTTACCTGCGTTACGTGTACACCCTTCTAAGATGCGACACATATCGATCAGCTCTTTAATTTCTTCGTCGTTTTCGTACAGCTCAGGCAGTGCAGGTTCTGCTTTGAATGCTTTTTCTAGCGTCATACCCGGATCTGGCGGAACCAGTTTCGAGATGCGATCAACAAAACCGAAGCCATGACCAAGTACACGGCCTACGTCACGAATTACCGCCTTCGCTGCCATAGTACCGAAAGTGATGATCTGCGATACCGCATCACGGCCATACATTTCAGCAACGTGGTCGATAACTTGGTCGCGCTTATCCATGCAGAAATCGACATCAAAATCGGGCATGGATACACGTTCGGGGTTAAGAAAACGTTCAAACAGCAGATCGTATTCAAGTGGATCAAGGTCGGTGATCTTAAGCGCATAAGCCACCAATGAACCTGCACCAGAACCACGCCCCGGGCCTACTGGGATCTCGTTGTCTTTTGACCACTGGATAAACTCCATTACGATCAAGAAGTAGCCAGGGAATCCCATATTGTTGATGACTTCCAGCTCGATTTTAAGACGTTCATCGTACTCTGGGCGACGCTCTGCTCGTTCTTTAGGATCAGGAAACAGAAACTCTAGACGTTCTTCTAAACCTTCTTCTGACTTTTTCACCAGAAACTCAGTCTCTTCCATACCTTCGGTTGGAAACGCAGGCAAGAAATACTCACCAAGGCGAACTGTAACGTTACAGCGCTTAGCAATTTCAACGCTATTTTCCAGCGCTTCTGGGATGTCAGAGAACAACTCACACATCTCTTCTTCACTACGTAGATATTGCTGAGGACTATAGTTTTTTGGTCGACGGGGATCTTCTAACGTGTAACCATCGTGAATCGCGACACGAATTTCATGGGCATCAAACAAGGTTTCATCAAGAATAACCACATCATTGGTGGCGACAACAGGGAGATCATATTGATCTGCAAGTTCTAAAGCAAAGTGCAGGTACGTTTCTTCATCAGCGCGCCCAGTTCGAACTAATTCAAGGTAAAAACGATCAGGAAAATGAGTCTGATAAAACTCGACACACTGCTCGACAATCTTCTGATTGCCTTTAAGCAATGCTTTACCTACCTCACCACTTTTAGCACCAGAAAGAACGATCACGCCTTCTGAAAGCTCTGCTAGCCATTCTTTATCGATAACGGGTTGATGCTGAACATGCCCGCGCAGATACGCTTTGGAGATTAATAAAGTAAGATTTTTGTAACCGACATTATCTGCGGCTAACACTGTCACCTTGGTTAGCTCATCACCAAACTCAGGTGACTGCATAACAAAATCAGCACCAATAATTGGCTTTACACCACAACCATGAGCGGTGCCATAAAACTTAACCAATCCACATAAGTTGCTAAAGTCAGTGAGCGCTACGGCAGGCATCCCCATTTCAGCGACCTTCTTTATCAAGGGTGGCACTTTAGAGAGGCCATCAACCATAGAGAAGTCACTATGAACTCGAAGGTGGATAAACTTAGGGTCTGACATGAATAGGGTCCGAAGCGGTTACAAATGATAGAGATATTTGAGGTATATTAAGTGAAAACCTTCGACTTATATACCCCCGAAAGAGTCTAGCTACTCGATACCTAGCACACGCTTTACTGGCTTAAAGCTTTTACGGTGCTCAGCGATAACACCATGCTGTTCAATCGCTGAAAAATGCGCCTTAGTTGGATAGCCTTTGTGCTGAGCAAAACCAAACTGTGGATGACGCTTATCGAGCTCTTCCATCTCTTGATCACGCACCACTTTAGCGATAATCGAAGCGGCACCAATTTCAGCAACGCGTAAATCGCCTTTGACGACCGCTTGCGAGTCCATGGTTAACTCAGGGCAACGGTTGCCATCAATCAGGGCTAAATCAGGTTGTACCTCTAAGCCAGAAATTGCTCTTTGCATCGCAACCATAGTCGCTTGCAAAATATTAAGTTCATCAATTTCTGCTGGAGAGCAACGCCCCACCGACCAAGCTAGTGCTTTTTGTTTAATCTCAGGGAGTAAAGCCAAACGCTTTTTCTCAGACAGTTTCTTTGAATCGTTCAAACCTTCGATTGGATTGTTGGGGTCTAAGATAACAGCGGCCGTCACAACATCGCCAACCAACGGTCCACGCCCAACCTCATCAACACCAGCGATACGAAGGTATCCCTGTGGATATTCAAACGGCGGTAATTCTTTGTTTTGTTTAGTCATCTTGTTTATCTCTGCCGATCAACTTAAGTACAGCTTTAGCGGCCTGTACATCGGCATCTTTGCGAATGAGTTTGTGCATATCAGTAAAGCGATCAATGAGCTCTTGGTTATCACTATTTAGCATCTTATCGACGGCAGGAACTAAGTACTCAGGAGCACATTCATCGAGAATAAACTCCTTCACCAACTCTTCTCCTGCCAAGATGTTAGGCAAAGAGACATATTGGGTGATTGCCAGTTTCTGTACCAACCAACCGGTTAATCGATTAACTTTATAGCCAACCACCATTGGGCGCTTAAGCAGCATACATTCAAGAGCAACTGTGCCTGAGGCAAGTAATACTGCATCAGCAGCCGTAATCACGTTTCGCGCAGTGTCTTGAACAATAACAAAGTCGAGATCTGGCGCAACAGACTGCCAGATCTGTTCAAATTGCTGGCGACGTTTATCATTCACCGCAGCCACAACAAAGCCAATGTCTGGATGCTTTTGCTTGATTTCACGACAGGTTTGAATGAAGGGTTCAGCAATCAAGCCGACTTCACCGCCACGACTGCCAGGCAGTACAGCTAACCACTGCTTGTTTTGCTTTAGGCCAAGCAAGGCTCTCGCCTGTTTTTGATCCGGTACAAGCGGAATCGAGTCTGCTAAAGTGTGTCCTACAAACTCACATGCAACGTTATATTTGTCGTAGAAGGCTTTTTCAAACGGTAAAAAGGCCAGTACAAGATCGGTCGCCGCATCAATTTTGAAGATACGTTTTGGACGCCATGCCCAAACTGAAGGGCTGACATAGTGAACTGTTTTGATCCCCTTCTTCTTTAGATCGAGTTCAAGGCGTAAGTTGAAATCTGGAGCATCAATACCGACAAAGACATCCGGTGGATTATCGCTGAAATACTTTACCAAGTGAGCTTTCACTTTTAACAGCCTTGGTAGTCGTCCCAACACTTCAACCAAGCCCATAACAGCGAGCTCTTCCATATCGAACAGAGACTCACAGCCTTGAGCGATCATCTTCGGGCCACCAATGCCAACAAACTCTGCATCTGGATATTGCGCTTTAATCGCTTTGATAAAGCCTTCTCCCAAAGTATCTCCTGACAGTTCGCCGGCGATAATGCCAATACGTAGTGGTTTTTCCATTGCTGAATGACCTACCTAATTTGTTGCTTTAAAAAGTAAAAAAGACCGCAACCGTAAGATTGCGATCTTTTATGCAGCTTCACAAGTGATATTAGCGAATAATACCGCGCTCAGAAATCTCTAACATCTCTAGCATAGGTTTGATTGATTCAAACTCTTTTGCCATTTCAACTAGGCTTGCTTTTGCGTCTTCAAGCGTTTTACCCGAACGGTAAATTTCTTTGTACGCTTTCTGCAAAGCACGGATTTCTGGCTTCTCAAAACCGTTACGCTTAAGACCTACTAGGTTTAGGCCAAACGGTGTGGCGTGGTTACCTTGCGCAAGTACGTAAGGAAGCACGTCTTGAACAACAGCAGAGCAGCCGCCAGTGTATGAGTAAGCACCGATATTACAGAACGGGTGAATCGCTGAAAGAGCCATAACACCGGCATAGTCACCAAGGGTAACGTGACCACCAAGGATAGCATTGTTGCCAACGTGAGTATGGTTACCAACAATAACGTCATGGGCGATGTGTGCATTAACACACAGCAGATTATCATTACCAATCACGGTTGTTGCTTTATCTTGAGTGGTGCCACGGTGGATTTGTACCGCTTCGCGGATTACGTTGCGATCACCGATCACTACTGTTGTCTGTTCGCCACCATATTTCTTGTCTTGGTTTTCTTCACCTATCACAGCATGGGGGAAAATACGATTGTCTTTACCGATGGTTGTATGACCTTTGATCACAACATGTGACATCACTTCAGTACCTTCACCGATCTCTATCGTTCCCGAGATATAGGTGAATGGACCAACAGTCACATTAGCTGCGATTTTTACATCACCTTCAATGACAGCAGAAGGATGAATTTGAGCCGTTTCATGAATCATATTAAAACTCTCGACGAGCACATTTTAGTTCAGCAGAACATACTACTTCGCCGTCAACTTTTGCTGTGCCTTTGAATGCAGCAATACCACGGCGCTCTTTTAAGAATTCAACTTCAATCACCAGTTGGTCACCTGGTACCACTGGTTTACGGAACTTAGCACCGTCTACACTTGCGAAATAGTATAGCTCGTTGTCTGAAGGAGCACCGAATGATTTGAATGCCAATAAGCCAGTTGCCTGAGCCATTGCTTCAAGGATCAGTACACCCGGGAATACAGGTAGTTGTGGGAAATGACCTGTAAACTGAGGCTCATTCACTGAAACATTCTTAATCGCCGTTAGATATTTCTCTTCTTGGAAATCAATCACACGATCAATAAGTAAGAAAGGGTAGCGATGCGGCAACAATTCCTGAATTTCAGTGATGTTCATCGTTTTGTTTTCAGTAGTCAAAGTCATATTCCTATATTGAATGCTAATTTTGTATCTGACGGGCATTATAGATGAAAAAGACCCGCAATACGCGAGCCTTTTTGAACCATGTTAGAGTTAGGCGTCTTTGTCGTTCTCTAGCAGCTTTTCTACCGCTTTTAGGCGCTTATTCATGTCATCAATACGATGCACACGAGTTGCTGTTTTACGCCACTCTTTATTTGGTTGTAGTGGGATGCCAGAAGAGTACATACCTTTCTCTTCGATGCTGCGCATGACCATACCCATACCTGTAATTGTCACGCCATCGGTAATCTCAATGTGACCGTTGATCACAGCACCACCACCAATAATACAGTATTTGCCTATCTTAGTACTGCCTGCGATAATCGTAGCACCCGCGATGGCTGTACCATATCCGATGTGTACGTTATGGGCGATCTGAAGCTGGTTATCAAGGATAACATTGTCTTCAATCACGGTGTCATCAAGCGCACCACGGTCAATGGTCGTACAAGAGCCAATTTCAACTCGATTACCTATACACACAGAACCTAGCTGAGGGATCTTAACCCACTCACCTTTTTCGTTCGCATAACCAAAACCATCAGAGCCAATTACGGTATTTGCTTGCACCAAACAATCCGAGCCTAATGACACTTCATGGTAAATCGAAACATTCGACCATAGCTTAGTGTTGTTGCCAAGCTTGGCATTTTTACCCACAAAACAGCCTGCGCCAATAACAACGTTATCACCTAGCTCAACACCCGACTCAATCACAGCATTAGCACCAACGGAAACATTGGCACCCAATTGGGCACTGTCAGCAATGACCGCTGAGGGGGCTATATCTTGAGCAGGGGCTGGCGTAGTGTCGAGCGCTTGCGCCACTTTAGCAAATGCAACGTAAGGGTCATCAACGACAAGTACATTACCGGAGCAAAGCTCACGTTGTGCCTCTTTAACCATCACAAGTGTCGCTTTACACTCAGCAAGATGCTTTGCGTATTTAGGGTTAGACAGGAAAGTAACATGACCATCCTGTGCACTGTCCATTGGTGCTACCATGGTGACAACAGCCGTTGCATCACCATGTAGCTCTCCACCAGTAATCGTGGCCAATTCAGCCAAAGAAAGAGTCGTCATAAATAATTATTTTAGTGAGTCAATTACAGCTTTAGAAATATCATTTTCTGGTTTAGAAAAGCGCACAGCTTGCTGCTCCAGTACCATATCGAAGCCTTGCTTCTCGGCTACTTTATTGATTGCTGATTGAATAGTTTTAAATAGCTTTTGCTCTTCTTCCGCTTGACGACGCTGTCTTAGCTTTTCGAAAGACTGCGCTTTTAGCTTCAGTTCATTCTCTAGTTGGCCAATCTCTAGACGCAATTTGTCGATATCGTCTTGGCTCATCAACTCGCCATCGCGCTTGAGCTTTTCAACCTTACCCTTGCCTTTAGCCTGAATGGCCTGAAGTTCAGAAGATTTATCTTTGAATTCATCTTGAAGTTTTTGCGCTACCACTTCACGCTGAGGAAGAGCCTGAAATACTTGAGCAGTGTTTACGTAACCAATCTTCTGAGCAGCTTCAGCAGCGTTGGCAAAAAAAGAAGACGTCATTACTAGAAGGCCAAGACCAGCCGCTTTAATAGTTTTGTTCACTGTATTTTCCTTTATATTAGAAGGTTCTGCCGATGGTGAATGTGAAGAATTCTTCGTCATCACCCTCATAAGACTTAATTGGTTTCGCAACGGAGAAGACTAGCGGCCCCATTGGAGACATCCATTGCAGCGCTGCACCGTATGAAGCACGGTAGTTCATTGGATCAGAGTAGTCATTGTAGTAGCGAGTACCTGTATATTTAGAGTCGTAAACAAACTCTGTATCCCACACGCTTGCCGCATCGACAAACATACTGGTACGAATCTGACTTCTGAAATCGTCAGAAGCAAATGGAGTCGGTACGATAAGCTCCATACTCGCTAGGGCGATAGCATTACCACCTACCGAGTCGTCAGTTGCTGTCAAACAAGAGTCGGTATTACAAGTGCTTGGATTACCATTGACTGTGTAGACCGCTTTTGGACCTGCACTGTTCGAGCGGAAACCGCGCAAAGTGGTAAAGCCACCTGCATAGTAGTTTTCGTAGAATGGGAACAAGTTATCATTGCCATCTGTCTTACCGTAACCATTCCCGTAACCTAAGCGGCCACGCATTAATAAGGTAAACTCATGCTTCTTAGTTAACGGCACATACTGTCTAACGTCATACTGCAGCTTAAAGTATTGTGCGTCAGAACTTGGTACGGTTGCCTTAGCAAATGCACGCTGATAGTTACCTGCTGTTGGGAAGTAACCTCGGTTCAAATTGTTGCGCGTCCACGACACATTCAAATCAAAGTCGTTGGTAATAATATCACCGTTCGGCTGACCAATACTTTGGGCAAACAGCTGGGCCTGATCGTAAGTCGGTACATTGCCAATCTTGTTGTGAGTTAAACCCACACCAAATTCGAAACGGTTAAGTTCATCAAATGGGAAACCCCATGTCAGACTCGCGCCATAACTTTCGTTGGTATAGTCAACGATGTTCGCTTCTTTCGCTTCGAATTCGTTGTAGAAGATCTTACCACCCAAACTGACACCATCGAGATTCCAGTATGGATCTCGGTAGTCTAAACTGACATTTTTCTGATAGTCATTCATCATCGCGTTGATACCAACGCGGTTACCACTACCTGCGAAGTTATCTTGCTGCAGACCTACTTGGAAACTAATACCTGATTCAGTACCGTAGCCAACACCAAAGTTGATACTTCCTGAGTTAGCTTCCTTAACGTTGTAAACCAAATCTACTTGGTCTTCACTACCAGGTACGCGTACGGTTTGTACATCCACCGTTTCAAAGTAACCTAAACGGTTAAGACGATTTTTACCTGTTTCAATCGATTTCGAGTTGAGCCAACTGCCTTCCATTTGACGCATTTCGCGGCGCAATACTTCATCTTTAGTTGCATTGTTGCCGACAAAACGAATGTCACGGACATAGATACGTTTACCCGCTTCTACATTCACCACCAAAGAAACTGATTGGTTCTCATCATCAAACTCAGGAATGGTACGCACTTGTGGGTAAGCATAACCCGCTTCACCAAGTAGTCGCTTAACATTCTCTTCTAAACTAGTGACCGCTGAACCGTTATAGGTTTCCCCCGCTTCGAACGTCACCAGTTTTTCAAATTCTTGTTCTTTACCGATTAACTCACCACGGAATTTGACATCTTTGACCGTGTACGGCAGACCTTCATTCAACCCTAGGGTGATATAAACGCCTTTTTTATCGGGTGAAATGGCAACCTGAGTAGAATCGATCTGAAACTTCAGATAACCACGATCTAAATAGTAAGATTTTAGCGCTTCGATATCACCTGCTAAGACTTGCTTTTGATACTTATCATCAGAAAGGAAGTTCCACCAGGCAACATCAACGTTCAGCTCAAAACGGTTTACTAGCTCTTCATCAGCGAACGTTTCGTTGCCAATAAAGTTGATCTGTTTAATCTTCGCCGACACGCCTTCAGTAAAGACAAACTTAAGGTCACTACGGTTACGTGGCAGTGGTGTGACAACGGCTTTTACCGTCGCGTTGTATTTACCAACGCTGTAGTAGAAGTCTTCAAGGCCTTTTTCAATCGTTGATAGCGTTGTACGATCAAGAGCTTCACCCATCCGAATACCTGAAGCATCTAAGTTTTGCTGCAGCTGTTCTTCTTTAATCGCCTTGTTCCCTGAGAAGGAAATACTCGCGATAGTTGGACGCTCTTTTACTTGAACAACAAGTACATCGTTGTCGCGTAGAACTTTAATATCTTCAAAGTTGCCCGTAGCGTATAAAGCTCGGATCATCTCAGAGACATCTTGGTTCCCTACGGTATCGCCAATTCGTACTGGCATTTTCAATAGTGCCGCACCCAGTGCAACACGTTGTAAGCCTTCAATTTTAATATCTTGAACTACAAAGTTCTCGGCACCGTTTGCGCTCACGCTTGTCGCTAACAGGGTCGCAAACAGAATATTTTTCATCGCCATTTTGTTTTAGTTATTCCTTACTTCAACCTTTACTCGGTTATAGACGAGCAAAATCATTGAAAATTGCCACTGCCATAAGAGAGAAGATAATTGCACCGCCCACACGGTAACCCATTTCCTGAAACTTTTCTGGAACTGGGCGTCTTATTACAGCCTCAATAGCAAAAAACAATAAATGTCCGCCGTCCAACATTGGCAACGGTACAAGGTTAATAATCCCTAAGTTCACACTGATTAATGCAAGGAACCCTAGGAAGTAGACTAAGCCATAATCGGCTGTTGTCCCGGCTCCTTTCGCGATCGAAATAGGCCCACTCAAGTTATTAAGACCAACATCACCAACAATCAGTTTTTTCAACATGCTAATGGTTAAGTCAATGACCTGGCCTGTTTTTTCAACCGCCTTTCCGACTGATTCAATTACACCAAATTGCAGATCGAAGCGATAATTTTCTGGCCATTCTGCGACCTCAGGTGTAATTCCAGCAAAACCTATCACTCGTTGATTGGATAGCTCACGGCTATCAGGTGTAATCACTAATGATAAAAGCTCTCCATCACGCTCCACTTCAAGGTTCAATGGCTTGTTTGGGCTTTTGTGAATGCTTTCTACCACCTGCTGCCATTGGCCGATCTCAACACCATCAACCTTGGTCAGTAAATCACCTACTTTTAAACCAGCCCGCTCACCAGCCCCACCTTCTGACACATTAGTCAGCTTGGCTGTCACTGGCGGTGTAAATGGAACAAAGCCCAAGGCTGACATAGCAGACTCTTTCTCTGGGTCAAAGTTCCAATTCGTTAAGTCAAAATACTTAGTTTGCTCTATTCCCACCCCCTCTGCAGGAGCAACAGTCATGGTTAACTGATTATCACCAATATGAGAAATGAGCCCCATATTGACCGATTCCCAATCCGCAGTTTTGACGCCGGAAACGGCTTTAAGTTCCATTCCCGGCTCCAATCCCGCTTCGGCAGCAATAGAGTAAGGCGTAACTTGACCAACAACTGGTTTAACCGCAGGAACGCCAATTAGGAATACTAACCAGTAAGCAAATACCGCAAACAAGAAATTGAAAATGGGACCGGCAGCAACAATCGCCGTTCGCTTCCAAAGTGGCTTACGGTCAAAAGCAAACTCATGCTCACCTTCAGCCAGCTCGTCTAGTCGACCATCGAGCATTTTCACATAGCCGCCTAGAGGGATGACAGAAATGCTGTACTCTGTGCCATCCTTGCCGACTTTACTCCAAATTGATTTACCAAAACCAATCGAGAACTTTTCAACTCGAACGCCACATCGACGCGCTACCCAAAAATGGCCGAATTCATGTACTGCGACTAAAATGCCGAGTGCAATAATAAAGGAAACAAAATTCCAGATGATACCCGTCATAGTGTACGTCCACTTATGATATTGGCTGCTAACTCTCTTGCTATTCTATCTAGCTCAAGAATACTTTCCAAGTCAGCACAATGTGACTGACTGACTGAGGCGCAAAGTTTACTAACTACTTGTTCGTTTACTATTGCAATATCAGTAAACTTAAGTCGATGACTCAAAAAGGCATCGACTGCAATTTCATTAGCTGCATTAAGTAGAGTGGTTGCATGCTGCCCTTCGTAACACGCGTCAATCGCAAGCTTAAGGCACGGGTAACGAGCAAGATCAGGCTCAAGAAAGGTCAGCTCCCCTACCTTAGTAAAGTCGAGTGGTGCGACACCTGCCTTAACTCTCTCTGGATAAGACAGGGTTAATGCGATTGGTGTTGCCATATCGGGCTCGCCCATTTGCGCCAACACGGAGCCATCTCGATATTGGACCATAGAATGGATAACTGATTGAGGGTGAATGAGCACTTTTAGCTGATCACGAGAGGTGTTAAACAACCATTTCGCTTCAATATACTCCAACCCTTTGTTCATCATGGTCGCAGAGTCAACAGAAATCTTTGGCCCCATTGACCAATTAGGGTGAGCAATGGCTTGCTCCGGGGTTACTTCGCTTAAAGCGCTGATATCGCTGTAGCGGAAAGGACCACCAGAGCCAGTCAGTAGTATATTGGAAATCCCATGTTGCGTAAGATCACAGCGGCCTAAATGAGTTTGTACCTCACTAGGTAAACACTGAAAAATAGCATTATGCTCGCTGTCTACAGGGAGAAGTTCAGCGCCATATTCTTCAACCGCATCGATAAACAGTTGCCCAGACATTACCAGCGCTTCTTTGTTTGCAAGCAGCACGCGTTTACCTGCTTTTACTGCCGCCATGGTTGGTAATAGACCCGCAGCACCAACAATTGCTGCCATAACGGTATCAACCTCATCGCAAGATGAAATCTCACACATGGCATCAACACCGGCTCTCACTTCGGTACCAATTTTTAGTTCGATTAACTGAGCTTTTAGTTTCAGTGCAGCTTGTTCATCAACCATGACTGCATACTTAGGCTGCCACTTCTGACACAGCTGACGCATTTTGTCGACGTTCTGCCCGGCAGCAAGCGCTACTACTGAGAACTTTGCAGGGTTTTGCTCAATGACTTTGAACGTGCTTGCTCCAATTGAGCCAGTCGCACCTAAAATCGTTAACTTACGCATAGCAACAAACCATTAATGAATAGGGCAAGCCGAAGCTTGCCTTAAAATGTGAAGTAGAGGAATGCAAACACAGGGAAAGCGGCAGTCAAACTGTCTATACGGTCAAGTACACCGCCATGCCCTGGAATAATGTTGCTACTGTCTTTTATACCAGCTACGCGCTTGAACATGCTCTCAACCAGATCACCAAGCACTGAAATCACTACCGTCACCAGAGTGATACCAACCATAATAAACCCGCTAGCAAATTGAATATCAAACCAGAATGCCGTTCCCCAGCCGACTAGGATTGCAGTAATAATTCCGCCAATTAGGCCTTCTATAGTCTTATTTGGGCTAACGTATGGAGCCATCTTATTCTTGCCCATGCTCTTACCCGCGAAGTAGGCACCACTATCTGCAGCCCAAACAATGAAGCAAACGTACAGGACCAGTTTAGCACCGTGATAAGGGTCTGCATCGATGCCTTCTGCACGCAGAAGAAGCACACTCCAGAAGAATGGCAATAGAGTTAAAATGCCGAACCCATAACGCAAAAAGTTAGAACTTTGCCATAGAGAAGAAGATTTAGGATAAGTAATGGCAAGTGCGCTCGCGACTAACCACCAAATACAACCGATCCCTAGAATAATATAATGCGGTTGGGTGACCAAATTTAGGTTCAATGTATCGGACGGTACAAGCCATACCGTAACAGCACTGACTAACACTGTAGGAATCAGGGCGAACATCCGTGACGATGTATCAACAAATTGAGTCCATTCCCAGAACCCGATCAGCGTTACGGCGCCAATCGCGACCATAAACATAGGTAGAGAAAGTTTGAATATGCCTAATATTACCAATGGCGCTAAGATAAGCGCCGTTATAATTCTTTGTTTCAAGCTTTGATCCTTTATTCGCTTTCCATCAGAGCTTTAACTTGTTCACCTGTGCAACCAAAACGGCGCTCACGGTTTACAAACCAAGTTACGGCTTCAATCAAGCTATTTTCATCGAACTCTGGCCAGTAAATCGGAGTGAAGTACATTTCAGCGTAAGCCATCTGCCACAACATAAAGTTACTGATGCGGCATTCTCCACTGGTTCGAATCATCAAATCAACTTCAGGTAAATCTGCCATAGTGAGATGCTTGGTGATTAGCTCTTCGCTAATATCATCTTGATTCAACTCACCTGCGGCAACCTTAGCTGAAATTGCTTTCGTCGCCTGCATAATATCCCACTTACCGCCATAATTAGCTGCGATATTGATGACCATGCCTGAATTGCCTTCGGTCAAAGCTTCAGCCTGTGCAATCTTCTTTTGCAAACGCTCGTTAAAGCGCGACGTATCACCAATAATACGTAAGCGTAAGTTGTTCTTATGCAGTTTTTTTACTTCAGTTGAAAGTACGGTAATAAATAGCTCCATCAACACACCGACTTCCTCTTCAGGTCGTCGCCAGTTTTCACTGCTAAACGCAAACAAGGTAACGGCTTTGATACCTAGCTTTGCAGAAGTTGAAATCGTTTTACGTACGGCAGCAACACCGTTCTTATGCCCAAAGACACGTGGCTTACCTTGTGCTTTGGCCCAACGACCATTGCCATCCATGATGATTGCGATATGTTTCGGGAGTAAATCAGGAGAGAGTTGTGAGTTTTGCATAAGACGTTGATGAATAATCAGCAGGGGACAGAGAGTAGCATAAAAAAGCGCTGTGCTGCGAGCACAGCGCTCTTTATTGAGAAAGTTTATGGAGAATTAGACTTCCATCAACTCTTTTTCTTTCGCTGCTAACACTTCATCAACTTGTTTCACAGCTGCATCAGTAATTTTCTGAATCTCTTCTTGACCTTTACGATCTTCGTCTTCAGAAATTTCTTTGTCTTTTAGTAGCGTTTTGAGATCACCGTTAGCGTCACGACGAATGTTACGAATCGCAACACGGCCGCCTTCAGCTTCACCACGTACGATTTTAACTAGGTCTTTACGACGCTCTTCCGTTAGCGGTGGAAGTGGTACACGAATGATAGTACCAGCGGACATAGGGTTTAGACCTAGGTCAGACATCATGATCGCTTTTTCAACTTTTTGTGTTAGCTCTTTATCAAATACCGTGATTGCCAGTGTACGAGCATCTTCAGCGACTACGTTCGCAACCTGGTTTAGAGGCGTTGGCGCACCGTAGTACTCCACAGAGATTCCAGACAGTAGACTTGGGTGTGCACGGCCTGTGCGAACTTTAGAAAGGTTGTTTTTTAGCGCTTCTACGCTTTTATCCATGCGCTCTTGAGCGTCTTGTTTGATTTCGTTAATCACAATATCACCTTAATGTGTAAATCTTTCTTGAAGAAAGCTTAATCGGGAGTTTTCAAAAGGCAATACCGCAGTACAATTCATTTATACTGCGGCGATAAGAATTACTCAGCGTCGCTGATCAGCGTGCCTTCTGCTTCACCCATAACCACGCGACGTAGTGCGCCTGGCTTATTCATATTGAATACACGGATTGGCATTTTGTGGTCACGTGCCAATGTAAATGCTGCCAAATCCATTACTTTTAGTTCTTTTTCAAGAACAGCATTGAATGAAAGCTTATCATACAGCTCTGCGTCTGGGTTTGCTACTGGGTCTGCGGTAAATACACCATCAACTTTTGTCGCTTTTAGAACTACATCCGCTTCAATCTCAATTCCGCGCAAACATGCAGCAGAGTCAGTGGTAAAAAATGGGTTCCCCGTACCTGCAGAGAAGATAACCACACGGCCTTGACGTAGTTCGCGAATTGCATCTGCCCAGTTGTAGTCGTCACACACACCCTTAAGAGGAATTGCAGACATTACGCGAGCGTTTACATAAGCACGGTGCAGGGCATCACGCATCGCTAGACCATTCATTACCGTTGCTAGCATCCCCATGTGGTCACCGACAACACGGTTCATACCAGCTTCAGCAAGACCGGCACCACGGAAAAGGTTACCACCACCGATAACCACACCAACTTGAACACCAAGTTCAACCAGCTCTTTTACTTCTTGGGCCATACGATCAAGAACCGCAGGATCAATGCCGAAACCATCTTCTCCTTGAAGAGCTTCGCCACTCAGTTTTAACAGAATACGTTGATACGCTGGTTTAGGGTTCGTAGTCATGGAGTTTACCTTCCAAAAGAGAGTTGTTGATTAACAGTCATGGATTGAGACTTCAAAAGTCTACATCCATCACGGCTAAACGATTGTCCGTTAGTCGTAAAAAGACCGCAGCCTTGGCTACGGTCTAAACTTTGTGCGTATCTCTAAGGATTAACCTTTTTGAGCAGCAGCGACTTCTTCAGCGAAGCTCATTTCTTCTGCTTTCTCGATACCTTCACCTACTTCTAGGCGAACGAATGTAGCAACAGAAGCGCCTTTCTCTTTCAGCATTTCGCCTACAGATTTCTTAGGCTCCATGATGAATGCTTGACCAGTTAGAGAGATTTCGCCCGTGAATTTCTTCATACGGCCAACAACCATTTTCTCTGCGATCTCAGCAGGCTTGCCTTCGTTCATAGCAATTTCAACTTGAACTTCTTTCTCTTTAGCGACTACGTCAGCTGGCACGTCTTCTGGGTTAACGTACTCTGGCTTAGAAGCAGCAACGTGCATTGCAACGTGCTTAAGAGTTTCAGCATCGCCTTCACCAGCAACAACTACACCGATCTTCTCGCCGTGACGGTAAGAAGCAATAGCAGTACCTTCAACGTATTGAACGCGACGGATGTTGATGTTTTCACCGATCTTAGCAACTAGAGCAATACGCTCTTCTTCGAATTTAGCCACTAGCTCTGCAACAGAAGCTTTAGATGCAAGAGCGTCTGCTGCAACTTTCTCTGCAAATGCAGTGAAGTTACCATCTTTAGCAACAAAGTCAGTTTGGCAGTTAACTTCAAGAAGAACAGCAACACCATTTTCTTCTTTGATGATGATTGCGCCTTCAGCAGCTACGTTACCTGCTTTTTTAGCAGCTTTAGCAGCACCTGATTTACGCATGTTTTCGATTGCTAGTTCGATGTCAGCGTTTGCTTCAACAAGCGCTTTCTTACATTCCATCATGCCCGCGCCAGTACGTTCGCGCAGTTCTTTAACTAGAGCAGCAGTAACAGCCATTCTCTATTCCTCAGTTGATTCTGTATTTGGTAAAAAACAGGGGCCTACATTTTCGGCCCCTGCTGATAACTATAACTCAGTTTATGCGACAACTAAGTTGCACATAATCTAAGTGTGACTCGGAGCCGCTATTATTCAGCTTCTACGAAACCATCTTTTTCAGCAGCTACCGCTACGTCTTTGTTACGACCTTCAGTTACTGAAGTTGCAGCAGCGTTTAGGTAAAGCTGAACTGCACGGATCGCATCGTCGTTACCTGGGATGATGTAGTCAACGCCGTCTGGGTTAGAGTTAGTATCTACTACAGCGTAAACTGGAATACCTAGGTTGTTTGCTTCTTTAATCGCAATGTGTTCGTGATCAGCATCGATTACGAATAGAGCGTCTGGTAGGCCGCCCATATCTTTGATACCACCAAGAGATTTCTCTAGCTTCTCCATTTCACGAGTGCGCATTAGAGCTTCTTTCTTAGTTAGTTTGTCAAAAGTACCGTCTTGAGCTTGAGCTTCAAGTTCTTTTAGACGCTTGATTGACTGACGAACAGTTTTGTAGTTTGTAAGCATACCGCCTAACCAGCGGTTGTTTACGTAAAACTGGTTGCTTGCGATTGCAGCTTCTTTAACAGCTTCAGATGCAGCGCGCTTAGTACCTACGAATAGAACTTTACCTTTCTTCTCGCCAACTTTAGCTAGTTCAGCTAGAGCGTCGTTGAACATTGGTACAGTTTTTTCTAGGTTGATGATATGAACCTTGTTACGAGCACCAAAGATGAATGGCTTCATTTTTGGGTTCCAGTAACGAGTTTGGTGACCAAAGTGAACACCAGCTTTTAGCATATCGCGCATTGATACAGTTGCCATTTTAAAATCCTCTATGGGGTTAGGCCTCCACATCCCCCATAACTCCGACTAGGCTTCTGCCCAGCACCCCGGAATATGTGACGGAATGTGTGTGATTTAAAGATAAAAGTTAGTTGGAAGTAATAAGCTTCGCCACTCAATAATTTATTAAGCAAAGAAAACTGACCACATTTCCGGCGCGCTTTATACCATATTTTTACCCTTGGTGGCTAGTAAAAAACGCTCTGCACTGTAGCAAAATACACTAAACCCGGCCTTAAACCTATTAGAAGAATCATTCTCATTATGAGGCGTTCCTGCTAGAATGCGCCCATTCGGCGCCTCAGAGTGCAACCAAATAAGTAGAGAAAGCCAATGTCAATCAAGATTAAAACAGCTGAAGAAATCGAACGTATGCGAGTAGCGGGCGCTTTGGCCGCAGAGATCCTAGAGATGATCGAACCTCACATCAAAGAGGGGGTGACAACAGACGAATTGAATCAGATTTGTCACGACTACGGGATTGAAAAAGGTGCATACTCTGCCCCACTTGATTACCACGGATTTCCAAAATCAATCTGTACTTCAATCAACCATATCGTCTGTCATGGTATTCCCGCCTCTGCAGACGAAGTGGGTAGCAACGGCCAAGTGAAACCTGCGGTACTAAAAAACGGCGATATCATTAATGTTGATATCACAGTAATTATCCCGAATGATACTAATGCGGACCTGTCAGTACGCCCGGAAGGCTACCATGGTGACACATCAAAAATGTTCTTTGTTGGTGATGTTTCACCGGCAGACAAACGCCTATGTATGGTAACTCAAGAAGCTCTTTACGTGGGTATGCGTAAGGTGAAACCAGGCGCGACCGTAGGTGATATCGGCACGTCAATTGAAAAGTACATCAAAGAGAACAACAAAAAGAACCCACGCAACAAGTTCTCTATTGTCAAAGATTTCTGTGGTCACGGCATTGGCAATGAGTTCCATGAAGAGCCGCAGATCGTGCACTACAAGAACCAAGATCGCCGCGTTTTAAAAGAAGGCATGTGTTTTACTATCGAACCTATGATTAATGCAGGCAAGTTTGGTGTTACCGTCGATGCAGAAGACGACTGGACGGTATACACAGGCGATAACAAAAAATCGGCGCAGTATGAGCACACCATCTTGGTTACCAAGACAGGTTGTGAAGTTTTAACATTACGTAGCGACGATACCATTCCACGAATGATGAGCAACGCTTAATCAAAATCAGCCTACAATATCCCCGCTTCGTCGGGGATATTTTTTTATTGGCACCATTTTGTTAGATTAGTTCTCTATAGGACTATTTTGCATGGATTCGCTGTATGCCCTTTCAATCACCACTCACGTTTAAAGACACCCAGATTTCGATTAGCGAGCTAAAAAGCCAACTCGAACACTTTGCTAATTATCAAAAACAAGAGTTCCTCGCTCACCACCCAGTGACTGATTTAGTCTTAGGTAGAGCGGAGTATATTGATTTGCTGCTCAACCGCCTATGGGACCATTTCGGTTTCGCTAACTTACCAAACATCAGTCTCGTCGCGGTAGGCGGATATGGCCGAGGAGAGCTACATCCTCTGTCGGATATCGATATTCTCGTCGTTTCGCGTAAGACTCTTCCTGAGTCACTTGCGGGTAAAGTAAGTGAGTTCATTACCTTACTGTGGGATTTACGCTTGGAGGTAGGTCACGCGGTTCGAAGTGTCGAAGAGTGTGCAGCTATTGGTAAAGACGACCTTACCGTTGCCACAAACCTACAAGAAGCCCGGCTACTGTGTGGCTGTGAAGATACCTTCCACCAACTAAGGGGGGTTATTCACTCCGAGTCATTCTGGCCCAGTGAAGTCTTCTACAAAGCAAAAGTACAAGAGCAACGCGACCGCCACGCGCGATTCCATGATACCACCTACAATTTAGAACCTGACATAAAGTCCACCCCTGGTGGTTTAAGAGATATACATACCCTGAGTTGGGTTGCTCGTCGCCATTTTGGGGCGACCTCTCTACTTGAGATGAGCCAATACGGCTTCCTTACCGACGCAGAGTACCGTGAACTGGTCGAATGTCAGGACTTCCTATGGCGAGTTCGTTTCGCCCTACACATAGAACTAAAACGCTATGACAACCGACTCACATTTGCTCACCAAACACAGGTAGCGGAGAACTTAGGCTATTCGGGTGAAGGCAATCGTGGTGTCGAGATGATGATGAAGGAGTTCTACCGCACTCTTCGTCGCGTTGCTGAGCTAAACAAGATGCTGCTTAAGCTGTTTGATCAAGCGATCCTCAACAATGGCATTGAAGCAGATCCAGAAATCCTCAGTGACGACTTCCAACGCAGAGGGCACTTGATCGAAGCTCGTAAGCCTGCACTATTCCAAGCTCGCCCTGAAACGATTTTGGATATGTTCCTGCATATTGCCAATGACTCTACCATTGAGGGCGTAGCGCCGCCGACAATGCGCCAATTGCGTACCGCACGCCGACGACTGAATAAGTTTCTGCATACCATTCCTGAAGCAAGAGAGAAATTCCTCGATCTATGCCGACACCCAAATGCGCTGCACAAAGCCTTTAGCTTGATGCACAAACTTGGTGTCTTGGCGGCTTACCTCCCACAGTGGAGCCAAATCGTCGGTCAGATGCAGTTTGACCTGTTCCACGTTTACACCGTTGATGAGCATAGTGTGAGGTTGTTAAAACACATCAATACCTTTAGTGATCCTAGTAATCATGGCAAGCACCCTATCTGTTGCGAGGTATATCCGCGTATTCACAAGAAAGAGTTGCTCATCATCGCCGCTATTTTCCACGATATAGGTAAAGGTCGAGGTGGTGATCACTCTGTGATTGGTGAAGGTGAAGCTTACGATTTCTGTATCGAACATGGCTTATCGAAGCCAGAAGCTAAGCTGGTCGCATGGTTAGTAAGACATCACTTACTGATGTCTGTCACCGCACAGAGACGTGATATCTACGATCCAGAAGTGATCACCGAGTTTGCGAAACAAGTGCGCGACGAAGAGTACTTAGAGTATCTGGTCTGTTTAACCGTTGCCGATATCTGCGCGACAAACCCTGAGTTGTGGAACAGTTGGAAGCGTACCTTGCTTGCTGAGCTGTACTATTCCACTCAGCGTGCTCTGCGCCGCGGGTTAGAGAACCCCGTCGACGTCAGAGAGCGTATTCGTCATAACCAACATCTTGCTTCAGCCCTGCTGCGCAAAGAAGGCTTTAACTCACGAGAAATTGAAGTTCTTTGGCAAAGGTTTAAAGCCGACTACTTCTTACGCCATACCCATAAACAAATTGCTTGGCACTGTGCACACCTATTGCGTCATCAAGACCACTCACAGCCGTTGATCTTAATATCGAAAAAAGCCACCCGCGGCGGCACTGAAGTTTTTGTTTACAGCAAAGACCAACATGCCCTGTTTGCGAGTGTGGTAGCAGAGCTTGACCGCAGGAACTTTAACGTTCACGACGCCCAAGTTATGACCAGTAAAGATGGCTATGTGCTCGATACCTTTATGGTGCTGGACCAAAATGGCGATGTTGTCGATGAAAGTCGACACAAAGCAGTTATCAAGCATCTTGCTCACGTTTTGGAAGACGGACGCCCAACCAAAATCAAGACCCGACGTGTGCCGCGAAATTTACAGCACTTTAAGGTCAACACGAAGGTTGACTTCCTACCGACCAAGAGTAAGAAACGCACCTTGCTAGAGTTTGTCGCTCTTGATACCCCAGGCTTGCTCGCTACAGTCGGCGCCACCTTCGCTGATTCGGGGGTTCACCTCCATGCCGCTAAAATTACCACTATCGGCGAACGCGCCGAGGATCTATTTATTATCACCAGTGAAAATGGTGGCAAATTGAGTGAAGAGCAACAGCAAGAACTCAGAGACAAACTAATAAAAAACGTCGCAGAACTAGCACCTTGAGAGATCTCGACCACAAGTTACTAACTTGAAAAAAAAAGCACTGTCTACCACGATCATAGGCTGCTACATTAATAGTGAATTGTTCATTCCCTGCTCATTTTGGGGTGGGGATAATTACTGCAACACAATAGAGGTAGCCTATGTATCCACACCTCACAGGTTTAGGTATACACGATCCTAAACAAATTGAGCGCTATTCCCTTCGCCAAGAAGCGCACAAGGATGTGTTAAAGATCTATTTTCGTAAGCAAAAAGGTGAGTTGTTTGCGAAAAGCGTCAAGTTCAAATACCCGCGACAGGTAAAAAATGTGCTTGTCGATAGCGGCAGTCACAGCTATAAAGAAGTCACTGAAATAAACCGCAACCTGACTTTAGTCATCGACGAACTTAATAAGATAACTAAACCAGTGAAGACTGCAGAGATCGACATTAAAGAGAAGATTTTGTCGGATCTACGCCATCTTGAGAAAGTCGTCTCAAGTAAAATTGCTGAGATTGAGTCGGATTTAGATAAGCTTAAATAACGAACGCCGCGATTCGGGGTTCGAGAAGCGAGAAGGGTTAGCACTAGTGCTAACCCTTCTTGTATTGTCGTCATCCTCAAGAGTGAGGAACGAACGAGTTGGGGAGCTCTGAAACGAGTAGAACATCTTACGAGATTCCCTACTCCTTCCTGCGTCAGTCTATGGAATGACGAGGCCTTTACGCCGTTTCCAGATCGGCCTTAAACCAGCCAGCCTGCGTATTTGCCGACTAGATAGAGAGCCACACCCGCCATAACGCCAGCAACGATATCATCGAGCATGATACCCAAGCCGCCATGAACCCGCTTATCTAGCCAGCCAATTGGCCAAGGTTTAACCATGTCGAAGAAACGAAACAGAACAAAGCCCGTGACTAGCCACTTCCAGTCCGTTGCCGACAAGTTAAATATAGGCACCACCAACATGGTAATCCAAAAACCTGCGAATTCATCCCAGACAATTGAGCCGTGGTCGTGCACGCCCATATCATCTGAGGTGACTTGGCAGATCTTAATACCAACGATACAAGAAACAGCCACTGCAACAATGTAAAGTGGCAATGGCAGTTGCACCAGCAGCAAATAGAAAGGGATAGCCGCTACCGTACCCATGGTGCCCGGTACGACGGGGGATAATCCGCTGCCGAACCCCGTCGCCAATAAATGCCAAGGATTTTTTAAAGAGATAAGTGATAAAGGGTTAGTCATAGTCAGTACTGTTTACTTAAAGTGATCGTAGCCACTCAGATCCCAATCAATCGGTTGGCCATGGTTGTGAAGTTCGAACGTCCCCTTAGGGCGAATCTGTCCTATACAGGTAATCTTAGTGCCACAATGAGCCAGAGCACTCTCGATAGAGCCTTTGTTTCGTTCTGGCACAGTGAAACATAACTCGTACTCTTCACCACTCGACAACGCATACTGTTGAGCATGAGGCACAGAGCCTAAGAACTGAACCAGTTCATTAGAGACAGGTAAAGTAGAAACGTCAAGACTTACACCAACGTGAGAACGTTGCAAAATATGTTTGATATCAGAGATAACACCATCGGAGATATCAATTGCAGCACTCGCTAAATCAAGTAATGCTTGACCGACTAAAACCCTTGGATTCGATAAATAGTGACGCTTTTCTAGCTCCTCCGCACTCGGTTTGTTACCTAAGCTTGGGTCAAGAATGACATCAAGCCCTGCTTGGCTATCGCCTAAATATCCTGTTACATAAACCCAGTCACCAACTCGTGCCCCATCGCGTCGCAGTGCTTTATCGGCATCCACTAAACCTTGTACGGTTAACGTTAAGCTCAGCGGACCTTTCGTCGTATCGCCACCTATCAACTGAATACCGTAGTAATCTGCCAGTGCAAAAAACGCATCACAAAATGGCGCTAACCACGCTTCATCAGGCTTTGGCATGGTTAGGGCGAAAGAAACCCAAGCCGGTGTTGCTCCCATTGCCGCTAAATCACTAATATTAGAGGCTAACGCTTTATGTGCCACCCAAGCGGGATTGGCACTGGAAAGGAAGTGCGTGCCAGCAACTAAAGTATCCGTACTAATGGCAACAGAGAGATTATGAGGGACTTTCACTAGTGCGCAGTCATCACCAGCGGCCAGTATTACATCTTTGCGCTGACTTTGGCGCCCAACAAAGTACTTGTCGATTAAATTAAACTCACCTGACATATCTTTATTTTTCTGAATTGGCTTAGGCTATAAAAAAGGCCAGCAATTGCTGACCTTTTCATAATCTGAATCGATTATTTCTTACGTACGTGCGGTGCCGCTTTATCTAGCACACCATTGACGAATTTGTGGCTTTCTTCTGCTGCAAATACTTTTGCAAGTTCAATCGCTTCGTTGATAACCACTTTGTAAGGGACATCTTCACGACGAGTCATTTCATACATCGCAAGACGAAGCAATGCTAGCTCCATCATGTCCAAATCTTGCATTGGACGTGCTGTGTATGGGCGAATCTTACAATCTAGCTCGGTGTGACTTAGCACAACACCTGTTAGTAGGTCACGGAAGTATGCAACGTCTGTGTCAGGAGTAGAAAGTGCTGGTTCTGCAGCATGATGTTCTTCTTCATCATACTTACCACCAGACAAAAATTGCTCCTCAATTGTAGCAACATTTTCTTTAGTAATTTGCCAAGAGTAGATCGCTTGTAGAGCGAATCGACGTGCATTACGACGTGCGGCTGGTTTCACACTGGCCCCCATTAGGAATCGATTTCTGAAAGAACGTTTATCATCTCAAGTGCGCTTAGTGCAGCCTCTGCACCTTTATTACCAGCCTTGGTTCCTGCGCGCTCAATTGCTTGGTCAATTGTATCAACGGTGAGTACGCCGAATGCAACTGGAAGGCTGTATTCCAGAGAAACTTGCGCAAGACCTTTGTTACATTCACTACAAACATAGTCGAAATGCGGAGTACCGCCACGAATAACAGTACCAAGAGATACAATTGCATCAAATTTTCCTGTTTTAGCTACGCGTTGAGCAACAAGTGGAAGTTCTACTGCACCTGGGCAGCGAACTACTGTGATGTTATCTTCGCTAACTTGGCCATGACGTTTTAAAGTATCGATTGCACCAGACAATAGACTTTCGTTAATAAAACTGTTGAAACGAGAAATAACGATAGCAATTTTTGCGTTTGGCGCTGGGAAGCCACCCTCGATCACTTTCATAAGCCTTCCTTTAACTATGTTCATCAAGTGAGAATCGCCGGATTCTAGCACAAATCTGTGAGCAATATCTAATAGAAATTAGCACAAATGGGTTTGTAGAAAGTTTCCAAGCGAGAGAAGAAATTCCGCTTCCTTGCTAGGCAACGAAGCAACAGAACGAAAGCTTCAGCTAAAGTTTTGATTCAGTGAAGCTCCCTACAATAAGTCGTTATTCGCAAACGTACTCAACAACGTTCAAACCAAAACCACCCAATGCGTGGTATTTTTTATTGGTTGAAGAGAGCAAGCGCATATCGTGCACTCCAAGGTCTTGCAAGATTTGTGAGCCAACACCAACGCGGCGTGAAGTCCCTTGTTTCTTCGCCAAAGTTGGAGCTTCGCCTTTATCTTGCGCTTCAAACATCTTCACTCGGTGGATCAGGAGATCGGTTGACTCTTCATTACCAAGAATAACCAGCACCCCTCCCTCTTTACCAATACGCGCCATGGCATTGTCAAGTGTCCAACTGCGTTCGACATTGCGGTCACTGTGCAAAAGGTCGGTAAAAGTGTCTTGTAAATGCACTCTGACCAATGGCGCCTGATCAGTTAGCTCGCCTTTACACAATGCATAGTGGACTTGATTGTCTATGGTATCTCGGTAGGTCACTAACTCGAACTCACCAAATTCTGTGGGCAGTTTACATTCAGCTACACGTTCGATCGTCGTCTCGGTGTTATTTCGATACTCGATGAGATCAGCAATAGTACCAAGTTTGATGCTGTGCTTTTCTGCAAATATTTCTAGATCTGGACGACGCGCCATCGTGCCATCGTCATTGAGAATTTCAACAATCACACCAGAAGGTTCTAAGCCAGCGAGTCTTGCTAAATCACAGCCAGCTTCAGTGTGACCCGCACGAGTCAAAACACCACCTTCTTGAGCGGCCAATGGGAATATATGCCCTGGCTGAACCAAATCAGCCGCTTTTGCTTCTTTAGCAACCGCTGCTTGAACCGTTCGCGAGCGATCGGCAGCCGAAATCCCCGTTGTTACACCTTCCGCCGCTTCAATAGATACCGTAAAGTTGGTTGTATATTGCGCATTATTGTCTTGTACCATAGGTGGCAAACCAAGACGCTCACAACGCTCTTTAGTCATGGTTAAACAGATCAAACCACGACCATGTGTCGCCATAAAGTTGATCGCCTCAGGAGTCACTTGCTCGGCAGCCATAATGAGATCGCCTTCATTTTCACGATCTTCATCATCCATCAAAATGACCATTTTCCCTAAGCGGATATCTTCGATAATTTCTTGTGGCGTACTAATTGGCATCTTGGTATTCCTATTGTTATAGCTTAAGCAGATATGTTTTATCGTCGTCAGCAACTATTCTATGCAAAACCGTTCTGCTGTAAAAAGTCTAGGGTAATTCGGGACTCTGGCTGCTGTTCTTGTTGGCTGGTTAGCAGTCGCTCCATGTAACGAGCAAGTACATCAACTTCTAAATTCACTTTCCGCCCAATATGAAAATCAGCGATAGTTGTCTCTTCACCAGTATGAGGAACAATAGTCAGCTTGAAAGCATTTTTACGTAAATCGTTTACAGTCAAGCTAATACCATCAACTGTGATTGAGCCTTTCTCAGCAACATATTTAGCAATCTCAGCCGGCATCGCGATCCAAAACTCTATCGCGCGTCCAACCTGATTTCGTTCAACAACCTCTCCAACGCCATCGACATGACCAGAAACGATGTGCCCACCAAATCGAGTGGTGGGTAGCATGGCTTTCTCAAGGTTAACTTTGTCACCAGCTTGATAATCTGTAAAACCTGTTTTTTGCAACGTTTCGAGTGACAAGTCCGCGGTATAACTTGTGTCGCTGTAGTCAACTACAGTTAAGCACACACCGTTAGTGGCGATACTGTCACCGAGTTTTACATCTGACATATTCAGCTTACCGACTTCAACGGTAACGCTGATATCTTCGCCTTTTGGCGTTATCGCAGTTAGGGTACCAACTGCTTCTACAATACCTGTAAACATGATTACGATTCTTTTCTGTTTAACTTGGCAACAATGCGGATATCTCTCCCCACCTGCCGTACATCTTGAATGTCTAGATCGATGGCTTGTTCCATCGACGCCAAGCCTAGCGCGCCAAAAAGACCACGCCCATCGCTACCCATAATTTTAGGTGCGAGATAGACAATTAGCTCATCAACGAGATTGTCCTTGATTAGACTACTTGCCAGTGTTGAACCGGCTTCAACCCATAAATGATTGATATTGTGCTGCTCAGAGAGTGTTTTGAATGTCGCTTCAAGGTCGATTTGCTGATCAGCGTTAAGCTTAGGGGTAATGTCTCCACTTGGAGCGACAATAATACGCTCACCAGGGGTAGAAAATAACTTCAAAGCGGGATTAAGCTGTTGCTGTCTATCGAGAATCACTCGAGCAGGCTGGCGTATATTAGTCTTATCGTATTGAGCTCGAACCTTGTTTGGCAAATCGTCCCAGCGAACATTGAGGGATGCATTGTCTTCAATCACGGTCTTACTGGTAGATAGAATTGCACAACTTTTAGCGCGGAACATTTGTACATCATGTCGTGCTTGCGAAGAGGTTATCCACTGGCTTTGACCATTACTCAATGCCGTTTGCCCATCAAGACTCGCCGCCATTTTTAGCTGTACAAAAGGCATTCCTGTTTTCATTTTTTTAATAAAAGCGGGGTTAAGCTCCGAGGCATCTTGCTCTAGTAAACCAACCTCGACGTCGATACCCGCGTCACGCAACATCTGAATACCGCGCCCAGCCACCTTAGGGTTTGGGTCTTGCATTGCACAAATCACTTTTGCCACTTTGGCTTTAATCAAACCTTCAGCGCATGGAGGCGTGCGCCCATAGTGAGAACAAGGCTCTAAAGTCACATAAGCAGTCGCACCGATAGTTTTCTCACCAGCCATGTGCATCGCGTGAACTTCCGCATGGGCCTCACCGGCACGGTAATGAAAGCCCTCTCCGACAACCTGACCATTTTTTACGATCACGCAGCCCACATTGGGGTTCGGTGGAGTGGTATAGATGCCGCCTTTCGCAAGTTGTATCGCTCGCGACATCATTTTGAAATCTTGGGGGGTAAATGTTGCCATTGAGATTCGTTTTTAATCCTCTAACCGAGCGATCTCTTCGCCAAATTCACGAATATCTTCAAAACTACGATAGACGGAAGCAAAGCGAATATAAGCGACCTTATCGAGCTCTTTGAGCTGATCCATCACTAAATTACCAATCATCTCGCTTGGCACTTCTCGCTCACCTGTCGCTCGAAGCTGAGACTTAATTAGGCTAATAGCAACGTCTACCGCGTCTGCGCTCACTGGGCGCTTTTCTAGGGCACGCTGTAAGCCACCGACCATTTTATCTTCATCAAATGGTTCACGGTTGCCATTCGACTTGATCACCCTTGGCATCACCAACTCTGCTGTTTCAAAGGTTGTAAAACGTTCGCTACATGCCAAGCACTGGCGACGGCGACGAACTTGGTGGCCGTCAGCTACTAAACGAGAATCGATCACTTTCGTGTCATTCTCTGTACAAAAAGGACAATGCATATCACCTCCATATAAGTGACAGACAGTTTACCGGATTAAACAAAGCTAGCAAAAGTAAAAGGGGCTAGATAGCCCCTTTTTCAAACAATCACTTGCAGTTTTTGTTAACTGCGCGGCAAGTAGTTTGCTTTACCCACCCACTTGTAGCTGGTTAACTCTTCTAGTCCCATAGGACCGCGAGCATGTAATTTCTGCGTAGAAACCGCAACTTCAGCCCCAAGACCAAACTGAGCACCATCAGTAAAACGTGTCGATGCATTAACGTATACCGCAGCCGAACCAACTGAGTTAATAAACAGCTCTGAATTTTCAAGGCTGTTAGTCATGATCGCATCAGAATGGCTCGCATTGTGTACGCGCATATGGTCAATTGCTTCTTCAATACCTACCACCACTTTTACGCCGAGGGTAAAGCTAAGCCACTCGGTGTCAAAGTCACCTTCAGCAGCATCACGTAACTCTTTGGCATCGCTTAGTAGCGCCTTAGCTTTAGGCTCTGCGACCAATGCCACCTTGTCATTTAAGCGTGCAGCTAACATAGGTAAAAACTCTGCCGCTACCTTTTCATGTACCAGCAGTGTATCGAGTGCATTACATGCGGAAGGTCGCTGTACTTTCGCGTTCTCTACCACCTCTAAAGACTTGGCTAAATCAGCACTTTGATCGACAAAAATATGACTGATGCCAAAGCCACCAATAATCACAGGAATAGTACTGTTTTCCTTACACATTTTGTGCAAGCCAGCACCTCCACGCGGAATGATCATATCCACATAGTCATCAAGCCTAAGTAACTGAGAAACTAGCTCTCGATCTGGCTTTTCAATGTACTGAACCGCAGCCGCAGGTAGCTCGGCTTTCGCCAATGCAGATTGAATTACCTTCACCAGCTCCATATTTGAAAAGAAAGTCTCTTTGCCACCACGTAAGATACTCGCGTTACCCGTTTTTAAGCACAGTGCGGCAATATCGATCGTCACATTTGGACGCGCTTCGTAAATAACGCCAACCACACCTAGTGGCACACGGCGACGCGACAATGACATACCATTTTCAAGTACTTTACTATCTAGCTCGCTACCAACAGGATCATTTAGGCTAATAACATTACGGACATCATTAGCAATACCCGTTAAGCGCTCAGTATTCAACAGTAGACGGTCAAGCAGTGCTTCCGTCAGGCCCGCTTCACGGCCTTTAGCAATATCTTTCGCATTGGCTGCTAAAATGTTTTCGGCATTGGCTACGAGTTCGTCAGCGATGATAGCCAAAGCTTGGTTTTTTTGCGCTGTAGATGCTGTTGCTAGTTGGAAAGCCGCCTCTTTGGCAGCTTTGCCCATTGAAATCAATTCCACGTTTTCTTTCCTTACTCTTGGATAACAACCATATCATCACGGTGAAGCACTTCATTACCGTAGTCGTACCCTAAAATTCCAATAATATCTTTGCTGTGTTTGCCAACGATTTTTGCCATATCTTGACTTGAGTAGCTTGCAATACCGCGTGCAATCAAGGTGCCTTTATTGTCGGTGACTCGAACAACATCACCACGTGCAAACTGACCACTGACTTTAGTTAAACCTTTAGCTAACAAGCTACTACCTTTACCCATCACTGCATTAACGGCACCATCATCGATCACTATATCACCTGAAGCCGCGGGGCCGGCGAGAATCCAACGTTTCCGGTTTTCCAATGCTTCAGCACACGGTAAGAATCTTGTGCCGTGTGGCAGCTCACCGAGTGAATCAAATACCACGTTTGGCGCACTTCCAGCAGCGATAATTACTTCAATACCAGCACGACGAGCAATATCCGCAGCTTGCAGTTTAGTTGCCATGCCACCTGTCCCCAGCGTGGTGCCACTACCACCCGCAATTTTACGCAGCGTATCGTCAATGGTTTTGACTTCTTTGATTAACTCAGCGTTAGGGTCTTTACGCGGATCAGCAGTAAATAGACCTTTTTGGTCAGTTAACAGCAATAGTTTGTCCGCACTGCACAAGATACCCACCAAAGCCGATAAGTTATCGTTATCACCAACTTTAATTTCACTGGTCGCTACGGCGTCATTTTCGTTTACTACTGGGATAATATCATTGTCGACCAATGCATTAATGGTATCGCGAGCATTCAAAAATCGTTCGCGATCTTCAAGATCGGCGCGAGTTAACAACATTTGACCAATTTTCAGGCCATAAATTGCAAACAGTGATTCCCAAGTTTGAATAAGTTGGCTCTGGCCCACTGCGGCCAATAACTGCTTGCTCGCCATAGAGTTGGGCAGTGCGGGGTATCCTAGATGTTCACGCCCTGCTGCAATTGCACCAGACGAAACCATAACCACTGAGTGGCCTTGTTTTTTAAGCTCAGCACATTGACGAACCAACTCAACCATATGAGCACGATCCAATTCCAATGTACCTCCAGTTAAAACACTAGTACCTAGTTTAACCACCACTGTCTGAGACTGAGGTGCTTTTCCGCTTTTTTTAGTCATTGCCTTTCTACTATGAAAAAATAAAAATCATCACAATCAAGAATCGCTTTCATTGGCGAGAAAGATTGATTAGACCTGATGTTTTAGCAATCTACTGATAAATTCACAAGCAGAAAAGGCGCGAAAAGCGCCTTTTTGGTTAAGAAGAATGATAAGCAAAGAAATTTAGACGAATTCGACAGATTCTTCGTGCATATTAACGGAGATTTCAAACTCGTTGGCTAATGTGTCCACTAGCTTTTGATGAAACACTTCTTGAGTACGAGTGACATCTTCAACGGCTTTTTTGGGTAGTGATTTCGCTTGCCAGTCTCCTGTAGCATCGTAAAGACCAGATCGATAACGCGCTTCAAAAGCTTCACCATTTCGCTCTAACTCTAACCACCAGCCCCAAAATTCACGCTGCTCTGGTGATTTTTTGTCGTTAACGCATACGGACAAGCAATCAAATAAATACGCACCATCTTTACTTTGCGATTCGCGCAAGTAAGGTCCAATAGCTCTCAGTGTCGACAATAAGCGGTAATGGGTCGGACTTTTCGTCTGTTCAGACATAATGAATCTCCATATTCATTTACTTATTTTTATATAGAGCGACTTAGGACTAGAAAGTCTGGGTAGCTCATATAATTAAGTGTTGTCTAAATTAGTCGAAATGTCATCTAATTAGCTCCTCCTCCAACCACTTGATCGCTAAATCGAGGGATTGCTCATACCCTTGTGTAACTGTCTTAGCACTAATTTTCTTGGCTTTCCCGTAATCACTAAACAAAGCGACTAACTGGTTATCACTGTATGGCGAGACCGGATCGTGCTCTAAACTCATCGCCAAAATTGGCACACGCGTCTTGCGGCTTCCAAGAATCCCTTGCACTTTGAGCGACCAAGCCATTAATTGACCCGCTAAGCTATGGATATCTACCGCACTCTTACCAAGCCGTGAAGCCAGAACATCTAAATACATCTTGGGCATTTTCTTCAGCTTCTCTGGGGAGGAAAGTACATCGTGGATAGGTGCACCAAGCGTGACACAAGCTTTGATTTTCTCTTGTTCCATAAAAGACAAACGCACCATGGCATTACCACCAAAACGGAAGCCAATCAAACCAACACGATGGTGATCGACCCAAGGAAGGCTTTTTAGCTCATTGAGGACGGCCTGATGAAGACAAGAGGTATCTTCGGTCAGGTTCCAGTGAGTATTGTGGCCTATCGATGGCATATCAACGGTTAACATAGCGATGTTTTTCTCAGCTAAGTAATCTCTAAACAGGTTCCACAGATCGGTTTGAAGACTATCTAGACCAGCAGTAACCATAACTACAGGTTGTGGTTTCTCAGTGCTAGTTAAATGGAGGTGAGCAACAATCGTTTTGCGCTGATAAGGCACTTCGATACGTTTGACGATATATTTGGTTTTATTTGCCGCTTCTGAATAAGCGTTGCTCGCCAACACTTGTGCTTGGATGGCTAAGCTATCGTTTTTGAGATGAGGGTAGCCTGCAATGCTAAAACACAAAGATGCGTTGAACATTTCATCCGCCACAGCTTCGCCTTTTAATTCAGAAGAGCGCTTTTGATGCAGCATTCCAAGCTTTATCCACTCATAAGTCCAGTTACCACTGTGGTAACCCATCACGGTATCAAGCCACTCCTCATGTGTTCGAGAATGCTTTGAGGCCGCAATTTTTGCGAGGACTGACTCAATCTCGATAGGGTCAAGACCTTGCCATGCCCACTGAAGGCGGCGTAAGTTTCGATACCACTTAAAACCATCCGCTTTTTGCTTTTCCTCTAAGAAGGTTTCGCTTGTTGGCATGTATTGCGTGAGTGCAGAAGTTTCTTTCGCTTGCTTATGATTAGCAAACAGAGACTCCGAGAGGTTCTTACTGACTTCCTCAGGCATGTATTCTGACCTAAATAGTTGCGTTTATTAAATAGTAATAAAAAAAATGACCCAATAAAGGGTCATTTATCAAGAAACTGTCGCTATATTGTTCAATCAGTTATTTTTGCTTGCGATTAATCGGCTCAATGTACTGAATCGACATATCCCATGGCTGTTCAATCCAAGTATCTTGAGCAATATCGACAACGTAATCATCAAGCAGCTCAACACCAGCAGGCTTCGCACATACAGCAATCAATTTTGCTTTCGGATACATTTCACGCAGTTGGCGCGCGGTGTCACCACTATCTACTAGGTCTTCTACAATTAGGAAGCCTTCACCATCACCTTCTGGTGCTTTTACAACCGTCATATCACGTTGGTGGTCGTGGTCGTAGCTAGAAATACAAATGGTATCAACATGACGAATACCCAGCTCACGAGCCAAGATCGCTCCAGGGACAAGACCGCCACGGCTTACCGCCCAAATGCCTTTCCATTGCTCCGCTGGCATCTGTTTTTCCGCCAATTCACGACAAAGTGTGTGCATTTGGTCCCAAGTGATAATGAATTTTTTACTCATTGTAATAACCTAATAGTTTTAAAATCTGCATCCCCTCAACACGTCAATGAAACTTGGACGATTGCAACAGGCAAGTCTGGGGAAAAGCTACGCAAACGTTTATTTTAACGCAGGCGCTATACAATACCAATGGGGAATTTATCCCAATAACAAAAATAATCGCCATAACAGATGTGCTGTTATGGCGAAAATAGCGAACTGACAACAGTTAGCGAACGAAACCGCTAGCTGTCAATTAGGCGACTAGATACTTAATGATGAAGACTGCTGACAGCACCCATACACTGATCGACACTTCACGACCGCGGCCACTCAGTAACTTGATTGCCGCGTAAGAGATAAAGCCAAGTGCGATACCTTCTGCGATTGAGTATGTCAGAGGCATTAGTAGACAGGTGACTACAACAGGTGCCGCTTCTGTCAGGTCGCGCCAGTCTACACTGACTAAACCAGACATCATTAGAATTGCCACGTAGAAAAGGGCGCCCGCAGTAGCGTACGCTGGAATCATGCCGGCTAATGGCGAGAAGAATAGCGCCAGCAGAAAAAGAACGCCAACTACAACGGCAGTCAGGCCAGTACGACCACCGGCTGCAACACCTGCCGTCGACTCGACGTAAGAAGTCGTGCTAGATGTACCAATCATGGCACCTACAGATGTTGCGGTTGAATCAGCAAGTAGCGCTTTGCTTAAGCGCGGAAGCTTGCCATCTTCTTTAATAAGATTCGCTTTTGTCGCCACACCGACTAACGTCCCCGCAGTATCGAATAAATCGACAAACAAGAAAGCAAACACAACCGAGATCATACCCACTTCAAATACATCGACAATATTCATTTGCATAAAGGTTGGCGCAACACTTGGTGGCGTTGACATAATACCGCCCCACTGAACATCACCTAGAATCAAACCGAGCGCTGTAATAATCAGAATCGCTATCATCACTGCGCCGCGTACACCGCGGTAAACCAAACCTATAGTTAGGAAAAAGCCTAGCGCCGCTAGTGCTGGCTGCAAACCGGTAATGTGGCCAAGGCCGACTAAGGTTGCAGGGTTATCAACAACAATACCTGAGTTTTGTAGGCCAATGAACGCAAGGAAAAGGCCAATACCAGCAGAGATTCCCGTACGCAGTGACATAGGAATCGAGTTGATGATCCATTCACGTACCTTGAAAATACTCAAAGCCATAAAAATGATACCCGAGACAAATACAGCACCCAAAGCCACCTGCCAAGAATGCCCCATACCTAGGACAACCCCATAGGTAAAGAAGGCGTTAAGTCCCATACCTGGCGCCAGTGCAATTGGGTAGTTGGCAACAAAGCCCATAATAAAACAGCCGATTGCTGCTGCAAGACAAGTGGCAACAAATACAGCGCCTTTATCCATACCGGCGTCGGCAAGCATCGCAGGGTTGACAAAGATGATGTAAGCCATCGTCAAAAAGGTAGTAATACCTGCAATGACCTCAGTTTTGACGTTTGTGCCGTTCTCACTGAGTTTGAACAGTTTTTCGAACATGATCGAATCCTAAAGGGTAAAAAGTAAACGGTTGCGTAATCGATTGGCTCGAATTATAAAGTCATCAAATAGTAAATTCCAGATAGAATTACGACTCTAATCTATATTTCTGGTAATCATAGCCTCTTTCAAACACCAACAATGGTGGGTGATAACTAAAAAAACCTTATATTTCATAGATAAAAATCATTTATTCCTTAAATTTCAAAAAGGTGTTTTTTTATACCATGTTATAAACTTTCAACGACATTTAGGATATTTATGCGGGATGCGATATGTGTTTATGCGAATAAAGCAGAGAGATATGAGTTAGCGGTGGGAAACTACAGAGTTTGTGGGCAAATTGTGAGCGCACCTTTACTTAGATAAAAAAACGCCACTCAATTTGAGTGGCGGTTGAATCATGTCAGCTATACAGAGCTGTAAAAAAATTCCAATAATAGGGGTGAACATACTGTTCGAGAATCACAAGCTTGAGGTTAGTAACCAAAGCTTGTTGGGTAAGTAAAGCTGCCTGTGTAAACAGAGTTGTTTAGCCAGAATGCTGCACTTGGTAAACCTTTCATAACTATCACCTTCTAAATCAATTAAAACGGATTACAAATATTGATTTCTCGGTTCCTTGGAGGCGACAAATCGGACTCATCCTTTGAGCATTTTCTCTTCGCTTTGGAAGTTGGTTATAAATATACCTCAAAGAAATTAAATTACAAGCACAAAAGTGATTAAAGTCACAAATAATTTATAAACTGATTTAGATCAATTAAATTCTGTAATTAAATTACAGATATATCAATTTATTGTTTAAGTTTAATACAAAGGCGAGCAATCTTGTTGCACAAGCATCGTCAAACGAAATCTACAATTTGTGATTACACCGAAACATTTGCTTTCCGCTTTTACTACACCCTTTAATCAGGGAGTGCTATTCTGTGCTCCTCTACCCAATAAGTCAGATTTAGGTTTTTGTGCCAGATGAATAGCATAAACCAAACACATAATCTGGCATTATTCTTTTTAAGGAGTCATCCGTGTCTGAATTCCATTCTGAAATCAGCAGCTTATCACCTGCTCCACTTTGGCAGTTTTTCGATAAGATCTGTTCTATTCCTCACCCTTCAAAACACGAAGAAGCCCTAGCACAATACATCGTTGATTGGGCTAAAGAGCAAGGCTTAGACGTGCGCCGTGATCCTACAGGCAACGTTTTCATTAAGAAGCCAGCTACGCCGGGCATGGAAAACAAGAAGGGTGTCGTACTGCAAGCACACATCGATATGGTGCCACAGAAGAATGAAGATACAGATCATGACTTCACAAAAGATCCGATTCAACCATACATTGATGGTGAGTGGGTAACAGCGAAAGGAACCACGCTAGGCGCTGACAATGGTATGGGCATGGCATCTTGTCTTGCGGTACTGGCTTCAACAGAAATCAAGCATGGTCCAATTGAAGTACTGCTAACGATAGACGAAGAAGCAGGCATGACCGGTGCGTTCGGCCTTGAAGCGGGTTGGCTAGAAGGTGATATTCTTCTTAATACCGACTCAGAGCAAGAAGGTGAAGTCTACATGGGCTGTGCTGGCGGTATTGATGGTGAAATGACTTTCGATATCAAACGCGAAGCGCTTCCAGCAGGCTTTACAACTCGCCAGCTGATCCTAAAAGGTCTAAAAGGTGGCCACTCAGGCTGTGACATTCATACTGGTCGTGGCAATGCCAACAAACTACTTGCTCGATTCCTAGCGGGTCACGCGCAAGAGCTAGATCTTCGCCTTGTCGAGTTCCGAGGTGGTAGCCTACGTAACGCGATTCCTCGTGAAGCGTTCGTTACCGTAGCAGTACCAGCGGAAAATGAAGCTAAACTGGCAGAGTTATTCGAGTTCTACACTAACCTACTTCGTACTGAGCTAGGTAAAGTGGAAACAGACATCGTTTCGTTCAATCAAACGATCGACACAGATTCACAAGTTTTAGCTATTGCAGACCAGCAACGTTTTATCGCGGCATTAAATGCTTGCCCCAACGGCGTGATTCGCATGAGTGATGAAATTGAAGGCGTGGTTGAAACGTCTCTAAACGTTGGTGTCGTGACTACTGAAGTAAACCAAATCCAAGTCTTGTGCTTAGTTCGCTCTCTGATTGATTCTGGCCGTCAACAAGTAGAAGGCATGCTGACTTCTGTCGCTGAACTGGCTGGCGCTCAAATTGAGTTCTCAGGTGCTTACCCAGGTTGGAAACCAGACGCAGACTCAGAGATCATGGCTATCTTCCGTGACATGTACGAAGGCATCTACGGTCACAAGCCAAACATCATGGTTATTCACGCTGGTCTTGAGTGTGGCCTGTTCAAAGAACCTTATCCAAACATGGATATGGTGTCATTTGGCCCAACCATCAAATTCCCACACTCACCAGATGAGAAAGTGAAGATTGATACGGTTGCCCTATTCTGGGATCAAATGGTTGCCCTATTAGAAGCGATTCCTGAAAAAGCGTAATTCTCATTACTAAATCTAATCCTAAAAGCCAGCTTACATTAGCTGGCTTTTTTTATTGCCCCCTAATTCCTATCCATAAATATTTTTTGTCGTCACGGTGATTTCTTTTCGTTAGTCAGTGGGAATCATGGTTGCTAGAGTCGCCCTCGTTGAAGCACCTAAGGGTAAATTCTCTGCCCTCTTCAGGCACTACACTCGGCATAAAACGACCGTGTTAAGTTGGGGATGCTCACTTCAATCGAGCATCTTAATTACTCTCTAGGGTCTGTTGATCTTTCGAGCTGATTTTTGCAGCTGTTTGTGGAAAATTTATACAAGGCAGAGGCTTTGAAGTGTAGCTAGCCTACATGAAAAGCCGATAACGCAGTAGAAATGAACCACAAACGCTGCCCGAAGGGTTCGGCTAAAATCGTTTTATGCTTTGTTAAGGGGTATTTACTTAGAATGACTAAGCTACACACCCCTTGCCGCGCCTAAAACGATTTTATCTCGAACAAAATTTAACCGCGAAAGACCAACAGACCCAAACTTATTATTACTGCGATGAAAGAAAAACTACTTGTTGGTTGGCGAGAGACCCTCAGCCTACCGAGCCTTGGTATTGATAAAATTAATGCAAAAATCGATACCGGAGCCAAAACCTCGTGTTTACACGCATTCAAAGTAGAGAGCTTTAACAAGGACGAAGCTCAATGGGTTCGCTTCTGGATCCACCCAATTCAGCATAATACGGACATAGAAATTATGTGTGAGTCTGAAGTCATTGATGAGCGTATTGTTCGCGACTCAGGTGGCCATGAAGAATCGCGTTATGTGATCAGCTCTAGTTTGAGCATCGGTGGCGAAACTTGGCCAATTGAAATTACCTTAACTAATCGCGAAAACATGACTTTTCGTATGTTGTTAGGCCGTACAGCCATGCACAACCGCATCGTTGTCGACCCTGTTGAATCGTTTTTAGTCCCTTTCGAGGAAAGCAAATAATGAAAATTGGTATTTTATCTCGTAACGCTAGCTTGTACTCAACCAAGCGTTTGATTGAAGCGGCAAAAAACCGTGGTCATGAGGTAAAAGTCATCGATGCACTTCGTTGCTACATGAACATCAACTCAGACAAACCTGAAATTCACTTTAAAGGTGAAGAACTGTCTGGTTTCGATGCCATCATTCCTCGCATTGGCGCTTCTGTCACTTTCTATGGCACAGCGGTACTGCGTCAATTTGAAATGATGGGCGTTTACCCAGTTAACGAGTCGGTAGCCATCACTCGCTCTCGCGATAAGTTACGCTCCATGCAACTGCTATCTCGCAAGGGTATCGGCATGCCAATCACTGGCTTTGCCAGTAAACCTGATGACGTGAAAGACCTGCTTGAAATGGTTGGCGGTGCGCCAGTTGTTATTAAGTTACTAGAAGGGACCCAAGGTATCGGCGTGGTACTGGCTGAAACTCGTAAGGCCGCAGAAAGTGTTGTTGAAGCCTTTATGGGCCTGAAAGCCAATATCATGGTTCAGGAATACATTAAAGAAGCGGGAGGTGCTGATATTCGTTGCTTTGTGATTGGCGACAAAGTGATCGCTGCGATGAAGCGTCAAGGTGCAGAAGGCGAGTTTCGCTCTAACCTCCACCGTGGTGGCAGCGCATCGTTAATTAAGATTACTCCAGAAGAGCGACGCACTGCGGTCGCGGCTGCGAAAATAATGGGTCTAAATGTGGCCGGGGTTGATCTACTAAGATCAGAACGCGGTCCATTAGTCATGGAAGTAAACTCATCTCCAGGTCTTGAAGGTATTGAGGCCGCAACTGGTAAAGACATTGCTGGAATGATTGTCGAATTTATTGAGAAAAATGCGGCAAGCAAAAGGACTAAAACTCGTGGCAAAGGCTAAAAAGAATAGCGCATTCGAATTTCTCGGCGAGTCTATCCCGCCGGGAGAGCGTATGGTGATTGAGTTAGAAGCGGCAAAGCTTTACACCCATTCACCCTTATCGATCCCGGTCGAGATCATAAACGGAAAACAAGCTGGGCCCGTTCTTATGGTCAACGCAGCAATTCATGGTGATGAGCTTAACGGCGTTGAGATTGTTAGACAGTTAATCAACACTCTTGATGCTAACAAGCTCAAAGGCACCTTCATTGCTGTATCCATTGTTAACGTATTCGGCTTTATTCATAAATCGCGTTATCTGCCAGATAGACGAGACTTGAACCGCTGCTTCCCAGGTAGTGAAAAAGGATCGCTTGCTTCACGCATGGCAAACACCTTTTTCTCTCAGGTCGCTAAGCGCTGTGACTACATTTTGGATTTACACACAGGTGCAATTCACCGCACCAACCTGCCACAGATTCGCGCAGATTTAAGTAATCCAGGAACACTTCGTATTGCTCAGGCGTTCGCTACGCCAGTGATCGTTGATGCTCCACTACGAGACGGCTCTCTGCGTAGCGAGGCTGAACGCCTGGGCATTCCGGTTTTAACCTATGAAGCGGGAGAAGCGCTAAGGTTTGAGCCTATTTGTATCAGTGCGGGCTTCATCGGGGTTCAGCGTGTCATGCAGGCAATTGGTATGCTGCGTTCAAGTCGCAAAAAGTTGCCAACACCGATGATCGCTAAGTCCACCAGCTGGTTGCGCGCGGAAAGTGACGGCATTCTTCGAACTGTGGTGACGTTAGGCGAAAAAGTAGAAAAAGGTCAGGTGCTGGCTTACATCAGTGCGCCGTTAGGCCACAGTGAGATAGAACTCACCGCTCGCAAAGGCGGGATTGTTATCGGTCAGCAAACTTTACCTTTGGTTAACGAAGGTGACGCCATCTTCCATTTGGCTTACTTTGAACAAGACGATCAAGAAGTTGAGCAGGTGGTTGAAGAGTTTATCGAAGAAGTGATCGATGCTGATTTGGAGCCCTTAACCACAGGTCAGATCAACTCTCCGTCTTAGTCTGGGTATTGAGTAAAAAAATAGCCCGCATTTTTGCGGGCTATCTTATTTATTCGTTTATCCAAAAGAGGCCCAAATCACTGTGGCGACTAAGATAGGACATACGAACTTCACGTAGGCAGGCCACAGTTTGCCAAACCAGCCTTGAGTAAATTCGGGACAGCCTTGCTCTAGCTCTTTAATCTTAGAGTGACGATTCCATACCCAACCGCCAAATAGGCAGAATAACAGTGCTGCTGCTGGCTGAAGGTATTGGGTTGCTACCATCGCCACCAAACCAAACATAGCCGTAAAGTTGTAGACAATCACCACACTGAACAGTGCAATAAAACTACCTAGCACCCAGCTTGTTGGTATTCTCTTGGTATTAAAGCGCTCACTCACTAAAGCAACCGGACACTCCAGCATAGAGATAGATGATGTTAGTGCGGCAATGGTTAGTAGTAAAAAGAATACAATCGCGAACAACTGGCCGAGCAAGCCTAAGCTATCGAACATTAGCGGTAATACAGTAAACACTAGGGTATCTGAGCTAAGCAGTGAGCCATCCTCCGCGTAAATCTGTACCCCTTTTTGCATCGCGACAAACATAGCAGGCATAACAACAAGGCCTGCAATAAAGGCGACTGCGGTATCCACTAAGGTGACGTTCATTGCCATCTTAGGCAGATTCTCTTTTTTGCTTAGATAAGAACCATAGATCAGCATCGAACAACCACCGATAGTTAGCGAGAAGAAGCCCTGCCCCATCGCCGCTAAGATCAGTTTACGATCCATCACTTTTTCAAAATCTGGAATCAAGTAGTGCTTCAAGCCTTCCATCGCACCATTTTGCGTCATGATGTAGATGAATAGCAGAGCAAACAAGACAAATAGCGCTGGCATCAATCGAGTAGACCACTTTTCAATCCCCTGTTTAACGCCACCTTGAACAATAAGCACAGTGAGAATGTAAAAAGTAATCGTACCGAACAGATTACGCTCGACACTAAAGCCTTTAAACCAAGCAGTCGCGGCTTCCATACCTAAAACATCGGTAATGGCACCAAGCAAAAAGCAAATCAACCAACCGCCGACGATACTGTAGAAAGCAAGCACGGCACTTGGCACAGTCAAGCCAATCCAACCAACGGCGGCACCGACTCTTTTTCCTGCCGGATTAGCCGTTAAAGATCGCATACTATCAACAGGGTTAGCCTGACCATGACGACCTATCGCCATTTCAACGACCAACATAGGAAAAGCGACCACTAGGATCATCACCAAATAAACAAGCAGGAAGGCACCACCACCGTTGCTTGCCGCTTGAGTAGGGAAACCCCATATATTGCCTAAGCCAACCGCAGCGCCTGCTGCGGCAAGAATAAACCCGAGACGAGAACCAAAGTGTTCGCGAGATTGAGAATTGTCTACTTGTGCCATACCATTTAAATTGCACCAATGAACTAGTTAGCTAGTACATTAATACAAAACACCATCATTGACAATAAAAATGGTTTATAGAGGAATGAAAATGATTAATTAGCAGCCTGTTTAACTTGAAAATTCAGGTTTACAGGTCAGTTTCACTGAATGGAGACTAATCTTAGTTTGATTTCTATCACTTTGTTTCGCTTCATAGAGAGCGACATAGCCGCTCTTTTCTATGATCGAATTCCTTGAGCAATCATTACCTAGATAGTGAAAATCTGATAATCCTTGAGCTGAGGGATTTTCTTATGCAGTTGCTGCTCTTGTTCCGCCATTTGTTCAAGAGAATCACAGAATTCTTCACTCTGCTGCTCAACCTCAACTGCGTGTTGCTTTAATCGCTCCGCAATACGCTCTTTTAGCTCACTCATTGAGTTCGCCATTTCAGTTAAGTTTAAGCCACCCTCAGCTTTCATCTTTTCAGACATCGCATTGAATGCGCTAGTAATAAACTCTTCGTTGAACAGTGCTTTCGCTTTTTCGAAATCTTCAGCCCATGTTTCACTCAGTGAACCAAAGCTATTTGCTGGCAGCACAAGATCGCCATTGTTGTAGTAGCGCGCTTCAATATCAGCATAGAATTGCGTCATTGATTGTTTAACGCTATCGAACGCTTCTGGCGCATCAAAACTTACCGCCACATCATCGATAATGTCATTAGCAAGGGCTAAACCATCCTGAGCAATCTTTTTTGCACGCGGCAAATAATCATTCAAGCTTTCACGATATTGCGCAATTGCTTGTTGCTGGTCACCATCAAGCTCAATTTTCTCACCATGAATCAATAAGTTGTTACCAGCGTCGAAAACTGCTCTCTCACCACTGTTTTGTAAAATTTCCAAGCGTTCACCATTGAGATGAATCTCATTCTTTAAATCCACTTTACATTGTGCCGCGTAAACGTGGCTTGAAAGCAACAGAGGTAAAACAAATAATACCTTTTTCATTGTCATCCCACTCAATTCATTGACTGTTAGCATAGCAAAGTTGTTTTTTAGTTTGTCAGCTAATGGTTTCTATCTCGTAGCTATGTTCGATTTCACCAATTTTATAGCTGACTTCATCACTGACACACTTAGACTTTAAAGCCTGACCAAGTGGGGATTCAAACGTAACCAGCACGACAACATGCTCTTTAGCTGCCACCTTTAGTCCACCAGCACACGGCGATAAAAAGAACCAATGGCGATGGTCATCAAGGTCGAGCAATGAAACTAAGCAACCCAGTCCAACGACTTGTGGCTCATGCGGCAACACTAAATTGTTCATGATCTGAATTTCTTGCTCACACTCTTGAACGCGTATCGCTTGCCCATGTGCCAAATACGAAGCTTCGAGCGCCAACGTGTCATACTTGTGTTCAGGAACCGTCTCTTCATCGGTCGCAGACTCGATCGCCCTTTGCGCAGAACTGACTGCAATGTCTAATTTACTCTGCAATTGGGAGAGAATTAATTGCCACAGCTCCAGTTTATTCATACTAATATCATATTCCTTTGTTGTAATTACCTTTAGAATACCCGTGACTACAGCAGAAGAGAATAGCGGGAATGGCCTTATGAACACGTCCACTCATCAACCCATAGTGGAACAAACACTTGGGCAAACTTTTGGATTTAATCACCTAAGGTTAGGTCAGCAACAAGCAATTGAAACGATTCTTGAAGGTCGTTCTTGCGCCGCTATTTTTCCAACCGGGTCAGGTAAGTCTTTGTGCTATCAGCTACCCGCAATCCTTTTGCCACACCTGACTTTGGTGGTCTCTCCTCTTCTCGCGTTGATGAAAGATCAGCTCGCTTTTTTACACAGCAAAAACATCGCTGCCGCTTCGATAGATTCAAGCCAAACTCGCGAAGAAACTCAGCAAGTAATGGAGCGAGTCCGGTGTGGTGAAGTCAAAATACTGATGATCTCAGTAGAAAGATTAAAAAACGAACGTTTCCGCCAATTCATATCGCAAGTTCCTATGTCTCTACTGGTTGTTGATGAGGCACACTGTATCTCAGAATGGGGGCACAACTTTCGCCCCGATTACTTAAAACTTCCTCAATATCTTAAAGAGTTCAATATCCCGCAAGCTCTACTACTCACAGCGACAGCCACTCAAGCCGTTATCAAAGACATGAGTGAGAAGTTTTCCATCGCTAGCGAAGACCTTGTTGTCACAGGTTTCTATCGTTCCAACCTAGATATAAGCGTTATTCCGTGTGAAGAAGACAACAAAGCCGACGGATTACTAGACCTTCTTCGTCCCACTCCGACAGCTCCCACAGTTGTCTATGTGACTCTCCAACAAACAGCCGAGTCTGTGGCTAAAGTTCTGCGCAAAGGGGGGATCAATGCGCAAGCTTACCATGCAGGTATGAAGCCTAATATTCGTGAATCCATCCAAGATCAGTTTATGCATGGAGAAATTGACTGCATTGTCGCTACCATTGCATTCGGCATGGGCGTCGATAAATCAGATATTCGCCGTGTCGTCCACTTTGACCTGCCAAAATCTATCGAGAACTATGCTCAAGAAATTGGTCGAGCTGGTCGAGATGGCAAGCAGTCTCAGTGTATTTTGCTCGCCAATCAAAACGGCCTCAGCACGTTAGAAAACTTTGTCTATGGCGATACTCCTGAATTAGGCGATATTCACTCTGTACTCGAACAAGCACTAAACAATAGTCCACAGTGGGAAGTGGTACTTTCAAGATTGTCTGCGGAAACCAATATTCGTCAACTGCCATTAAAAACGCTGTTGGTTTATATGGAGATGGCTGGTGTTATACAAGCCAAGTTCAGTTACTTTGCCGATTATCGATTCAAATTTATCAAAGACAAGCAATTTATCATCAATCAGTTTGATCCAGCTCGTCAGCAATTTGTATCCGCTCTGTTTGATTGCTCAAGCCAAGCCAAAGTGTGGTGTCAGGTCGATTTCGACTCATTGTTGAATCATTTCCAAGGTGAACGTCAAAGAGCCGTTGCTGCTCTCGATTATTTTAATGAAAAAGGCTGGATTGAGCTTGAAAGCAAACTCATGACAGAGGTGTATAAAGTGATTACACCGACGCAGAACATTGCGGAGTTATCTCAAAGCTTGTGGTCATTGTTTAAAGAAAAAGAAAATAGCGATGTGAAACGGATTCACAACCTGCTTAGTTACTTTCAGTCAGAGCAATGCTTAAGTTCTGAACTAGCACGCTATTTCGCTGACTATAACGCACCATCTCGATGTGGTCACTGTAGTGTTTGCCGTGGCGATAAAGCGATTCTTCCTCAACCAAACGTAGAGCTGCACAACAACGAGCAACTTTCTAACTGGTTAAATGAACTCAATCATAAAGCAGGAGAAAACCTCTCACTACATCTGCAAGCTAAATTCTTGTGCGGCATCGCTACACCTAAATTTACTAAGATCAAAGCGCGTTCTTTATCTGGATTTGCACAGCTAGAGTCGACCCCATTTGCCCAAGTACTAGAGCAAATTGATCATTTAGGCAATTAAAAGAAGCTGAGTTGTTTCGCCTGTTCTTCCGGTTTAAGCATAACATTTAACCCCAACAGCCGGATCTCTCTGCCCTGTTGGCGCTTCAAAATATCACTCAATAACTGCTTAAAATATTCCAGTTCAAGGTACGGGTGAATATGTTCAATCGTGGTTAACTGGAAATCAGCGAATTTGAGTTTGATTCCTTGCTTGATGATTGCCTTATCAGGAGAGACCTTTTGCAATCGTTTTTCCAGTTCAGGAAAGAGCTTTTCTTCTATTACTTGCCAACACTCCTGAAAAGAAGAAATGTTTTGGCTAAAGGTTCTCTCTACACCGACTGATTTTCGCTCTCGTTCAATCACCACCTCACGATTATCCACTCCATGGCTCTTATTCCATAAAGAAGCTCCTAAACGACCGAACTTCAGCAACAGCTCGCGGTAATTACTGTTCTTAATATCCTCACAGGTAAAAAAACCAGACTGGTGCAATTTCTCTAGACTGACTCTCCCTACTCCCGGTATTTTTTCTAAGGGCAGTTTATCGACAACCTGTTGGACCTTATCTGGTGGGATCACATATTGGCCATTAGGTTTGTTCATATCAGAAGCAACCTTAGCCAAAAACTTAACCGGAGCAATTCCAGCCGATGCCGTCAGTGAGAGCTCATTGTAAATATCTCTTCTGATCGCTTCAGCAATCAAAGTCGCCGACCCCTGACACTGGGTACTGTTTGTCACATCTAAATATGCTTCATCCCAAGACAAAGGCTCAATGAGTGAAGTATAGCGAGAGAAAATGTCGCGAATTTGCTTGGAGACTTGTTTATAAACTTGCATTCGACCAGGAACCACTAATAACTGAGGGCATAGCTGCAACGCTCGCGCCGTCGGCATCGCGCTACGAATACCAAACTTCCTTGCCTCATAGTTGCAAGTACTAAGCACACCACGTTGTTTTTCATGCCCACCTACGGCAAGTGGTCGCCCACGATAGGATGGGTTATCCCTCATTTCGACCGCTGCATAAAAGCAGTCCATATCGACATGGATGATTTTTCTCACTTTTTCGCTCATCACCACCGATAAAAACCTACAAATAACTGTATATAGATACAGTTTAATTTATATAATGAAGTTCTCATAGAGAAAATTGTCGCTAAATTATCCGCGCAAGCTCGAAAGATAGGTTTATTATTAAAGCTATAGCGACGATTAAGAGGCAGGACTTTGAACAATAAAGTACTGGTTGTAGAAGATAGCCGTGCGTACCAAAACTACCTGACGCAGCAGTTAACAGCTATCGGTTGTCAGGTTTATAGTGCCGAGACCCTAGCTGAAGCAAAGCACATCCTAGAGCAACACCGCGAGTTTCGATTTGCCGTTTTAGACTATACCTTGCCTGATGCTCAGAATGGAGAAGTCATCGATTTCGTTCTTGAACATAAACAAAAAGCCATCGTCCTTACGGCGACCTTTAATGAAGATGTAAGAGAGCGTTTTCTCGCCAAAGGCGTTGTAGATTATCTGCTTAAAAATAGTATGGCCTCGGTCGCTTATCTTATTCCTCTCGCTAAACGACTACTAAACAACGATAAACATCACGCCCTTGTCGTTGATGACTCGGCCACCGTTCGCAGACATGTCACCCAACTATTGGAGCATCAATATATAAAAACAACTCAAGCAGAAAATGGTCAAATTGCAATTGAGAAACTAAACCAAGATCCATCGATTACTTTTGTCATTACCGATCATGATATGCCTGAAAAAGATGGCATTACAATGATTCAAGAGATACGCCAGACGTATGACAAGAATGCTCTGGGTATCATTGGCCTATCTGGCAGTGACTCTAAAACCTTAACGGCTCAGTTTCTTAAGGCAGGAGCCAATGATTTTTTAACTAAGCCTTTCAACCAAGAAGAGTTCTACTGTCGAGTCCATCAATTGCTAAATATGAAAGAAGCGACAGAAGAGCTGTATAAACTCGCCAATCAAGACGCTCTAACCGGGCTTTGGAATCGTCGATTTTTGTTCGGCCAAGCCTGTGCTTCTTGTACTAATCGCAACATCGCTATGATTGATATCGACCATTTCAAAGCAGTCAATGACACTTATGGTCATGATGGCGGTGATGCAGCGTTAAAAGTAATCGCCAACATTTTGAAGATCTACTTTCCAGATGAAGTCGTCGCGAGATTTGGCGGTGAAGAATTCTGTATTCAGTCTAACATCCCATTTGATGATTTTATTACTCGCATCGAAAATGTCCGAGTGAGAATCGAGAAAACGATGATCAAACACAATTCAAATACCATTCAAGTAACGGTAAGTGTTGGAGTTTGTAACAGCAATGCAAGTTTAGATGAGCAAATTAAAATCGCTGACGATCGACTCTATACAGCTAGAGAGGCTGGCAGAAACCGCACTATTTACAGTTAATGTGCTTCACTCTTTGAATACAAAAACACCGACATAATGTCGGTGCTTTACTCCGATTAAGACGTAGCGTTAAGCGATACGATCTTTCTCCCAAGCGGCAAGTTTCTCAGCACGAATAGCCTCACGTGCTTCGCGCTTCTTACGCGCATCACAAGGTTCAGGACAATTGCAGACTTTGTCGATGCCCACTGCACCTAGACCGCCACAGCTACCTTTTACTACTTTTTTCTGGATGATATAGCCGATTGACATAGCGGCAATCACAGCCATAAACACACCAAAGGTAATTATAAATGTACTCATAATGACATGCTCATAATTATATTATTGATTCATAAACGGCTTGTAAGCTTCAGAAGCTAACTCTTTAAAGCCATCTTGGGTTTTCACAATCATAAACGCAGGAATGTTATTGTCGTTAGCAACCTGCATACCTAGCTCTTCACCAAGAACCATCAAGCCCGTAGCCAACCCATCTGCAGTCATAGATGATTTATCCAGTACCGTCACTGATACCACCTTGTGGCGAATCGGTTTGCCTGTTTGAGGGTTGATGATGTGCGAGTATCGTACGCCATCACGCTCAAAATAGATACGGTAATCGCCTGACGTCGCTACTGCCATATCTCCAGGTTCAATAATCTCTTGGATAGCACGCTCATCCGTAGACGGTTTTTCAATCGCGATACGCCATTTAACCCCTTCACGGTTGAGACCTTTCAGGCGCATTTCACCACCGACTTCAACCATGAAGTTCTCAACACCTTGAGATTGAATGTAGTCTGCAACGACATCCACACCCCAGCCTTTTGCGATCGTGGATAGATCAACGTACAAGTTAGGAATATCTTTTTTAAGTGTATTACCTTCAACAGAAAGGTGTTCAATACCCGTCATCGCTTTACGCGCTGCGAGCTCTTCATCGGTAGGGACAACTTCAGGTCGAGCTTCTGGGCCAAAGCCCCAAAGGTTAACCAATGGACCCACCGTCACATCTAATGCACCATGAGTAAGACCGTTTAAACGAATCGCTTCTTTCACAACGGTAACCGTTTGTGGAGATACGGCGAATGATTCTGATGACTGAAGCTGGTTAAAGCGACTTAACTCAGAGTCCTTACGGTAGGTCGACATCTGGTCATTGACCTCTTCAAGCAGTCGATCGACTTCTTGCTGAAGCACCTCTGGTGAAGGGATACCCTCCGCTGAGATGTATTTAATGTTGTAAGTTGTGCCCATTGTTGGGCCACTTAGATGAACCTGCTCCGCGGGCTTTTCACAGCCAGCTAAAACGAGTAGAGAAGCAAATGCAACAAGCCATTTTTTCACTTGTTAGACTCCTTAAATTCGAAACGGGAATAGCACATACGTTTTATATAGAACGCATCGACTATTACCACTCTTTAAAAAATAATGGCTGACTTATAGCAGTCAGCCATCTTATATACGTAATTTCAATTAGTTGGAGTTGTAGCTAGGCGGTAAATAAACCCAAGCCTATGAGCATAGATCGTCTATGTGATTAGGTTGGGTTTATGAAACCAACAACGCTACAGCTTCAAATACGCTGAAATTTAGCCGCCGAAGTCATCCAGTAGAATGTTCTCGTCTTCTACACCTAGATCTTTAAGCATGCCGATAACAGCTGCGTTCATCATCGGTGGACCACACATGTAGTACTCACAATCTTCAGGTGCTTCGTGATCCTTCAGGTAGTTTTCGTACAGTACGTTGTGGATGAAGCCTGTGTAACCATCCCAGTTATCTTCTGGCATAGGGTCAGACAGTGCACAGTGCCACACGAAGTTCTCGTTTTCAGCTTGTAGGCCGTCGAAATCTTCTACGTAGAACATTTCACGCTTAGAACGCGCACCGTACCAGAAAGACATCTTACGAGTAGAGTTTAGACGCTTAAGCTGATCGAAGATGTGCGAACGCATTGGAGCCATACCAGCACCACCACCAACGAAGACCATCTCGTTGTCTGTGTCTTTCGCGAAGAACTCACCAAATGGACCAGAGATAGTACACTTGTCGCCCTCTTTAAGAGACCAGATGAACGAAGACATAATACCTGGCGGTACTTCAGGATTATTAGGCGGCGGCGTAGCGATACGCACGTTCAGCATAATAATACCTTCTTCTTCTGGGTAGTTAGCCATAGAGTAAGCGCGGATTGTTTCTTCGTTTACCTTAGACTCGTAGCGGAACAGGTTAAACTTGTCCCAATCTTCGCGGTACTCTTGTGGTACATCGAAATCAGCGTATTTCACGTGGTGAGCAGGAGCTTCAATCTGGATGTAACCACCAGCACGGAAAGGTACTGATTCGCCATCTGGAATTTGTAGTTTAAGCTCTTTGATGAATGTTGCTTTGTTATCGTTAGAGATAACTGAACATTCCCACTTCTTAACGCCGAAGATCTCTTCAGGAAGTTCGATGTCCATGTCAGTTTTCATTGCAACCTGACACGCTAGACGCTCACCTTCACGCGCTTCACCTTTAGTAATGTGGTCAAGCTCGGTTGGTAGAATGTCACCACCACCTGATTTAACTTTTACGCGACACTGGCCACATGAGCCACCGCCACCACAAGCAGAAGATACGAATACACCAGCACCAGCTAGAGCACCCAGAAGCTTACTGCCTGGTTGTGTAACGATCGCCAGATTTGGGTCGTTATTCACAGAGATTGTAATGTCACCTGATGGTACTAGTTTAGATTTAGCGAATAGAATCACTAAAACTAGCGCCAAGATAATCAGGGTAAACATCACTACACCAAAAATAATAGTATTCATGACTATTCCTTTAATTGCTGCCGTTTACCCGACTTACAGTTGAACACCAGAGAAAGACATAAAGCCTAACGCCATTAGACCAACTGTGATGAACGTGATACCAAGACCGCGTAGACCTGGAGGTACATCAGAGTACTTCATCTTCTCACGAATACCTGCAAGAGCAACGATAGCTAGCATCCAACCCACACCTGAGCCGAAGCCGTATACTACTGACTCTGCAAAGTTGTAGTCACGTTGTACCATGAAAGATACACCACCGAAGATCGCACAGTTTACTGTGATCAGCGGTAGGAAGATGCCTAGTGCGTTGTACAGAGGTGGGAAGAAGCGATCTAATATCATTTCTAGAATCTGTACTAGAGCCGCGATTACACCGATAAAGGTAATGAAGTTTAGGAAGCTTAGATCCACACCTTCAAGTAATGCATTCTCTTTTAAAACTAGGTTGTAAAGTAGGTTGTTCACAGGTACTGCAACAGTCAGTACGAAAACAACGGCAACGCCAAGACCGAAAGAGGTCTTAACTTTCTTAGATACAGCAAGGAATGTACACATACCTAAGAAGAACGATAGTGCTAAGTTTTCGATGAAAATCGATTTAACTAGCAAGCTAATGTAATGTTCCATGACGTCCTTACTCCTTCGCTTCTACTTGCTCTGGTTTCAGAATACGGATTGCCCAGATAAGGAAACCGATTAGGAAGAATGCAGATGGTGCTAGAAGCATCAGACCGTTAGGCTGGTACCAACCACCATTGCTCACTAGAGGTAGAACTTCCATACCAAACAATTTGCCAGAGCCAAATAACTCACGGAAGAAACCAACAGTGATAAGAACGAAACCGTAACCAAGACCGTTACCAATACCATCGATTAGCGATGGAAGTGGCTCTGACTTCATTGCGAATGCTTCAGCACGACCCATAACGATACAGTTCGTGATGATTAGACCTACGAATACCGATAGCTGCTTTGAGATATCGTATAGGTAAGCTTTTAGCACTTGGTCTACCACGATTACTAAAGATGCGATGATCGCCATTTGAACGATGATACGCACACTGTTAGGAATGTGGTTACGGATGATTGAAACGAAGAAGTTAGACAATGCAGTTACGAAGATAACCGCTAGTGTCATTACAAAAGCCGTTTCTAGTTTGGTTGTTACTGCCAATGCAGAACAAACACCAAGAACCTGAAGCGCGATTGGGTTGTTATCCAATACGGGTGCTAACAAGCTCTTCTTAACGTTTTGTGCGCTAGACATTAGTTCAGACCTCCGTCACGAACTTTTGCTAGGAATGGACCAAAGCCCATGTCGCCTAACCAGAAATCAAATGTACCTTGAACACCGTTACCTGTTAGTGTCGCACCTGATAGGCCATCAACACCGTGTTCAGAACCTGCTGGAGCACCACCTTTGACAATCTTGATTGCTGGTTTGTGGTTTTCATCAAACAGTTTCTTGCCTTCAAACTGAGCACGCCAAGATGGGTTCTCAATTTCACCACCAAGTCCAGGAGTCTCACCCTGTTCGTAGTAAGTGAGAGCAGATACAGTGTTACCGTCAGTTTCTACTGCAACAAAAGCGTACATCATTGACCATAGACCAGTGCCGTGAACAGGCAAAATGATCTTAGATACTGAGTCACCGTCTTTAACTAGGTAAACCACACCCGTGTTTGCACGACGAATAATCTTCGCTTTGTCTTGATCAGCCGTTAGCTTGATTGACTCTGCTGGATCTTTTGCAGCTTTGCGTTGGTCATAAGTCGCAGCGTCGCCGTCGACAAAAGCGCCAGTGTCAAAGTCGACTAGACGAGGCTCAATGTACTGAGCGAATAGCTCTGGTACTTTCTTGCCTGCCGCATCGATGCCTGCAACTTCAACGATTTTGGTCTGCTTATCTAGTACAGCGTTCGCTTTTTGTTTGTCGCGTAAACCTACAGCTGCTGTTGATACGATGATTGAACAAACAAGGCTCAACCCGATAACAACACCCAGCGTTTTTTTAATGCTGTCGTTATTACTTGCCATAGCGTGCTTGTCTCCGCTTGATGTTCTTCTCGATAACTAAATGGTCGAATAGAGGTGCAAACAGGTTCGCGAACAGAATCGCCAGCATCATACCTTCTGGATATGCTGGGTTTACCACACGAATAAGTACACACATCACACCGATTAGCGCGCCGTACCACCATTTACCTTTGTTAGTAAATGAAGCAGATACAGGGTCTGTCGCCATAAAGAACATACCGAATGCAAAGCCACCTAGAACTAGGTGCCAGTGCCATGGCATGTTGAACATTGGGTTAGTATCCGAACCGATGACATTAAACAGCGTTGCTGTTGCAATCATACCGATCATCACACCTGCAATAATGCGCCATGAAGCAATTCTCATGTAAACGATCATTGCAGCACCGATCATTAGTGCCAATGTAGATACTTCACCAATCGAACCAGGAATGTTACCGATGAAAGCATCCATCCAAGTGATTGGAGCGCCTGTCACTGTATTGACTAGTGCACCGTTGCCACCTTGTGCCCATTGGCTAAGCGCCGTTGCACCAGAGAAGCCGTCAGCAGCTGTCCAAACTACGTCACCTGAGATTTGCGCAGGGTAAGCGAAGAATAGGAAAGCACGGCCAGCAAGTGCTGGGTTAAGGAAGTTACGACCAGTACCACCAAAGATCTCTTTAGCAACCACAACACCGAAGGTAATACCTAGCGCCGCTTGCCATAAAGGAAGTGTTGGTGGAACAATAAGTGCAAATAGGATAGAAGTAACAAAGAAACCTTCGTTAACTTCGTGCTTACGCACCATACAGAACAGCACTTCCCAGAAACCACCAACGATGAAGACCGTTGCATAGATTGGTAGGAAGTAAGTTGCACCTAGGATTATCTTACTGCCAACGCCGGCATCGGCGGCTAAAGTGCCCCCAAGCATTTCTGTTAGCCAGTAGTGCCAGTTACCAGCAACAACCGCTGCTAGCTGATCACCTACATACATATGGTTAAGTGCTGATATAGCTTGGCCACCCGCATTGTACATACCCCAGAACATTGCAGGGAATACCGCGAACCAAACCATGATCATGATACGTTTTAAGTCAACGCTATCACGAACGTGCGAGCTTTTCTTCGTTACTAAGCCTGGCGTGTAGAAAAGTGTTGCTGCTGCTTCATATAAAGCAAACCACTTCTCATGCTTACCACCTGGCTCAAAATGATGCTCGATGTCTTCAATAAACTTTTTAAGAGCCATGAAAATTACCCTTCCTTCTCGATGGTATCTAGGCATTCACGAAGGAGTTCACCGTACTCGTACTTACCAGGACACACAAAGGTACACAATGCTACATCTTCTTCGTCTAGTTCTAGCGCACCCAGTGCTGCTGCACTGTCAGTATCGCCTGCACATAGATCACGAAGTAGCAGAGTCGGTTCCATATCTAATGGCATAACACGTTCGTAGTTGCCGATTGGAACCATTGAACGATCACTACCGTTAGTGGTGGTTGTCATATTGAACAACTGACCTTTAAAGATATGACCAAGGAATGAGCGAGTCACAGAGAACTTGTTTTTACCAGGCATAGCCCAGCCAAACAGTTCTTTTTCACGGCCTTCACGTAATACAGAAACCTGTACGTGGTAACGACCAAGGTATGCGTGAGGTCCAATTGCATGAGTACCAGTTAGTACTGAACCAGAAATCACACGAACTTCACCTGGCATTAGCTCGCTATCCGTTACGTCATCAAGGCATGCACCTAGAGATGTACGTACTAGACGAGGGTTATTCACTACTGGGCCTGCCAGAGAAATAATACGATCAGTGTAAAGTTCACCAGTTAGGAACAACTTACCGAAGGCGATAACGTCTTGGTAGTTGATACTCCACGCCACATTTTCTGCATTTACTGGGTATAGAAAATGCATGTGGGTGCCAGCAAGACCTGCTGGGTGAGGGCCATCAAATACATGCTCTTCAACATTTGATTGAGAAGAACGAGGAAGACTTGTACCAGATTTACATACGTAAACCTTGCCATCAGTCAGAGTTGAAAGCAGATCTAAACCTGCAACGAACGCTTCTTGTTGCTCATTGATGATCAACTCAGGCTGAGCCGCCAATGGATTGGTATCCATAGCAGTAACGAAAATAGCCTTAGTAGAAGATTCGATTGCTGGAACCTTGCTAAACGGACGAGTACGTAAAGCGGTCCAAAGACCTGATTCAACCAGTTGAGTTTTCACCGCTTCACGGTCAATACTTGCTAGTTGATCAGCTTCAAACTTATCGAACGTCACCTGCTCTTCACCTGCAACTTCAATCACAACTGATTGAAGTACACGCTTAGCGCCACGGTTAATCTCGATCACTTTACCAGCTGCTGGTGAAGTAAATTTCACACCTGAGTTCTTCTTATCTTCAAAAAGAACTTGAGCTTTCTTTACTTCATCGCCTACGCGGACATGCATAGTAGGACGCATGCCGACGTACTCTTCGCCAAGCAAGGCGACTTTTTTGATGGTCTTACCATCATTAATCACCTGGGTAGGAGTTCCTGCTACAGGAAGGTCCAAACCCTTCTTTATTGTAATCATACGCACTTGCACTACTTTTATCGGGAAAAAGATTCTTTGTTTGCGTAACTTTTAGACACGACACTAGTGTCCGGTTTTGGTGAAGTTTTAAACACCAAAATCGCAACATCCTATTAAAAATCTCGCTACAAGAATTCAGCGAGATTTATCAGGTGCGGTAGTCTATCATCTTTTTTGAAGTTGATGCCATGATGAATGCTATGATTAACAGAGATATTTCGAGCGAATAGGGTTTAAAGGCTATGGAATAGTCATAACTTTGAGCCACCGCACAAACACAAATCTGAGCGCTATTTCCTATTTTTCTAATTCATTCACATCATGAAACATTCTGTTTTAAAACCAACCATTGCATTTATTTGTTTCTACCTTGTTAACATCAAAACTATCGCTACCAATAAAAAGGGTAGCAAACGCTACCCCTTTTTGTGGCTTATTTTGAGCCGCCGAGACACATAGGGCTATCGGGTGCGAGCTGATTCTGCTCTTTCCATTCACCAGCCGTATAGGTATGCATCGATAATGCGTGGATTTGGTGAGCAAGCTCTTGTGCAAGCACTTGATTTACTTGGCGGTGTCGCGCAATCAAACGCGCCCCTTCAAATTCCTCGCTGACAATGACCACTTTAAAGTGGCTTTCTGAGCCTGGTGGAACATTATGCATGTAACTCTCATTGACGACATTGAGATAGTCAGGGCTGAAGGCTTCAGTCAGTTTATTTTCAATAACTTCTTGTATCATCGGTTTTTACCATCAGATATTAACAACTTTATAAGGTTAGATAATAATCGCCTCTAGCATAAAGCTAAAGGTTTTAGTTTCCTCAACCTTCAGCTTTTGCGACAATTTGACCATTACTGACTTGCTTGCATTCCAAATATGAAAACTGAGCTTACTTTGCATCAGCGCACCCTCTCTTTATTCCGCTACCCGAAAAGAAACAACGAAACTCTTCAAGCATGGGATGCTGGAGACGAATACCTGATAAATCATGTTAAAGAACTAGAGTTACCAAATGATCAGAACATTCTGATTATTAACGATAACTTTGGTGCTCTAAGCTGTTGGTTTAGCAAACGACATAAAATCACTTTGATGAGTGACTCGTTTATCTCTCATCAAGGTGCACACGTCAATCTTAAGGCAAATGACTGCCCGACGATCACTTACTTGACCACGATGGATCAGATTCCGAGTAACATAGATCTAGTACTGTTTCAGTTACCTAAAAGTAATCGCCACTTAGCCTGGCTGCTCAGTCAGCTGCGCGATACGCTAGATTGCTCAGTCCCTGTGATTGCTGTCAACAAAGCCAAAGAAATTCACACTTCGACACTCAAGCTGTTCGAAAAATACCTTGGCGAAACCAAAACATCGCTGGCTTGGAAAAAACATCGCCTTGTCTTCAGCAATGCCAACAGTCAAACACCAATCAAAGTCTCTCCTGACACTCGTTGGTCTGTTGATGACGAACAGATTGAGCTTAACAATCTGCCTAATGTTTATTCTGGAGAGAGCTTAGATCTCGGCGCTCGTTTTATGCTTGAACACTTACCGCAAAATCCTCAACTAAAACACGTACTCGATTTAGGCTGTGGTAATGGCGTGTTATCGGTAAAAATGGGCCAACTGAATCCCCAGATAAAACTCACTTGTGTCGACGAGAGCTTTATGGCGGTGGAATCCGCGCAACAAAACCTTATCTCAAACTTAGGAAAAGAGAGAGAGGTAGACTGCATCGCCAACAATTGCCTCGATGGAATGCCCGCGAAAAATGTCGATTTAGTGATGTGTAATCCCCCTTTTCATCAGCAACAAGCGATTACGGATCACATTGCATGGCAGATGTTCTGTGATGCAAAGCAAATTCTTAGTGTCGGTGGACAATTATTAGTTATCGGCAACCGTCACCTCGGCTACGATGGAAAGCTAACTAGACTGTTTGGCAAGTCGAACGTAAAAGTTGTCGCTTCCAATAAGAAATTTGTTATTTTACAAGCGACTAAATAGTCCACTATTATCTGTCTATACGTTTCAGTAGGCTCGCAGAGTTAACAAGAAAGGAAATTACAATGAGAAAACTGGTTCTAGCCGCGTCAATGGCATTACTCACTGCGTGTTCGGCGCCGCAGCAAGAGCAAATCAACTTCATGCCTAAGGCGGTATTGAGCAACAGCGATATTGTTCAAGATGCAAGTTTTACTCTAACCAGTAAAGACATGCGTTCAGCTCAGTATGTTGCTTTAGTAGACAGTGGACGTTCAAACATTGAACCGATTCACTCCAAGCAAAACGTGCGTATCTCGATTGAAAACGCTCTATTGGATCAGTTTAAGTCGCAAGGTTTCCGTAGTACTGTCAATAGCGAAAACTCAATTGAAATAGAAGTTCAAGAAGCGCTAGTGTCCGTTAAGCATACTGTTATGGAAAACCAGATGGACGGAAAAGTGGTACTTGAAATCACTGCAGAAACGCCGCAGGGCAAACTTGTTAAGACTTACACGGGTACAGCAAAACGTACTGGAGCACTTAGCGCATCAAACGAAGAGATCGAAGAAGTGCTCAATGATGTTATCAACCTTGTACTTCAAGAAGTTTCTAACGACCGTGAACTTCAAAACTACATGCAGGAGCGATTCTAATGTGGAAATTAGCAATTGCCTCACTTGCGTTAGTTAGCAGTCTAGCATTTGCAGGTCCCAAGGTAGAGTTCGAAACCAATCTTGGTTCTTTCACTGTTGAGCTAAACCAAGATAAAGCACCAATCACCGTGGCAAACTTTTTAAAGTATGTCGACGATGGCAGTTATGTTGGGTCTCAATTTCATCGCGTGATTCCTAACTTTATGGCGCAAGGTGGTGGATTTGATAAAGATATGAAACCGCTGGCCACCTATTCTCCAATTAAGAACGAAGCGTCTAATGGGTTGAAGAATAGTACCGCGACCATTGCCATGGCACGTACCAACAACCCGAACTCGGCAACACGTCAGTTCTTCATCAACTTTGTCGACAACAATTTCCTCGACTACGACCAGCGTCCACCGGGTTATGCTGTATTTGGCAAAGTAACCCAAGGCTTTGACGTAATTAAAAAAATGGGTAAAAAGCCAACCCACTCAGTAGGACGTTACCGCGATGTTCCTGTTGAACCAATCATAATTACAAAAGCAACTCTTCTAAAATAACTTTCTAGGCTCTAACCACTTCGGTTAGGGCCTTTCTTCTTGCACACCGGAAACTCAAACAAGGAATAGTGTATGTCTTTTGACTCTCCTTCCATGTCTTGGCGAGAAACTATTCAAAGCTACATGGATAAACGCCTGATGTGGGTGTTCATGCTTGGCTGTTCAAGTGGTTTTCCCTGGGTATTGATCGGTTCAAATATGTCGGGTTGGCTCAAAGATGCTGGTCTGACTCGCGCTGCAATTGGCTACTTTGGTAGTGTCTTTGCTGTCTATGCAATCAACTTTTTGTGGGCTCCTCTAGTCGATAGGGTACGAATCCCGCTACTACACGCTATGCTGGGGCAGCGCCGAAGTTGGGTGTTCTTATGTCAGTCTGTGGTTCTGGTTTGTACTTTGTTTATTGCAGGTGTCGACCCCTCACAGAACCTAATGCTGACATCCATGCTTGCTCTCGGTATTGCCATCTCTTCGGCAACACAAGATATCGCCATTGATGCTTATCGAATTGACACTTTCCCTAAGTCAGAACCATCAAAGCTGCCGCAAGCTTCCGCTATGGCAGTGATTGGTTGGTGGACAGGCTATTCAGTTCCAGGCTATCTAGCCTTTATTAATGCTGATGCGATTGGTTGGAACGGGGTTTACTATGGTATGGCTGCAATTGTTGGTCTTCTGATGGTATTCACCCTACTGGTCGGCGAGCCAAAGACTCAGCGAGATTCATTGCAAGCGCAAGCTGAACAGCGTCATAATAAGGTGGTCGGCAATCGAGCTGTTGCTTGGTTAACAGTAACCGTTGTAGAGCCATTCTTAGACTTTTTCAAACGTAATGGCTTTCGCGTTGCACTGACGTTATTACTCTTCGTCTTCCTATTTAAGATTGGTGAAGCGTTCCTTGGCAGAATGTCAATTACCTTCTATAAAGAGATTGGTTTTAGCAATGAGCAGATCGGCTACTACTCTAAGTTGATTGGCTGGGGCTTAACCATTCTATTCACTTTGATCGGTAGTATGGTCAATGTTAAGTTTGGTATCGTACGCGGTCTTATGATTGGCGGTATCGCAATGGCCTCGAGTAACCTAATGTTTTCTTGGATTGCTAACGTGGGGCCAAATGAGAAGTTATTCTTAGCCACCTTAGTGGTTGATAACTTTACCTCTGCTTTCTCTACTGTAGCCTTTGTTTCATTCTTAACAGTGGTCACAGGTCAAGCCTTCTCGGCAACTCAGTATGCCTTGCTAGCATCGCTCGGAAACTTTGGTCGAACTACCCTAGCTTCTTTCTCGGGTGAGTTAGTCGACTACCTCAATGATTGGTCAACCTTCTTTATCCTGACCGCTGTAATGGTCATCCCAAGCTTGATCATGCTCTATTCACTAAGGCACTATTTCACCGATATGCTAGACAGAGCAAGAGAGCGCGATAAACAAGAAATGCAGCAGCAAAACGCAGAAAATACATAAACAAAAAAGGCTTGGGTTTACCAAGCCTTTTTACCACCTCTATTCCAAGTTGTTAAGGGTACATACCTTTCCCGAACAAATTAAAGACTCTCGCCACACCTTGGGTAAATAGCATAGGCTCAGTCAGTACGGTTAAGCATAAACAATCTTCTCCTTGACGGGTGAAAGGACTATGTTTTACCGAGCCATCTTTAAGTAAGTAGTCACCTACTTGATAATGTCCCTCTTCATCACTGAACCCCCCGTGCAATACTAATGTAGACTCTAGCCCCTTATGAGTGTGCTGGGGTATAGTTACATCTTCGGCGATGTACATCAGGTTGACTCGAGCTTGCTCTGATATATCAATCGAAGCGCTATAGACCTTACCGCCATAATTTTTCCACTCACTTATTCGATCTCTAAAGCGAGTTAAGGAAAGGGGTAACCTAAAGTTTTTTCCATTGACTTCAATAAAGGTCGGTAAGCGAGGGGGTCGCAAAGGTTCGCAGTTTTGCTCTAAGCTAACGATCTGTTCAAACATGGAGTCTAAACCCTGAGTCGAATCGATGCTCTCGTTAAACAATTCTTCACCGCACTGAGCTTCAAAATGCTGAACCATCTGTCGACACTTAGGACAACTTTCAATATGAGTGGCAATGGTAAAAGCACTCACATCATCAAGCATACCCTGTACATACGCTTGTAACATAGATGTTTGTGGGTGGTAACTCATACTATTCTGCCTCTATAGAAATACGAAGTTTCTCTACGGCTAATCGAAGCCGCGACTTGACGGTGCCCAATGGTATATCGAACATTTCTGCAACCTGCTGATGAGGTAGCTCTTCGAGATAAACTGCCTTCACTACCTTTTTTTGTGCCTCAGGCAAGATATCGAGATATTTAATAATTTGCTGCTTGAGTCGCTCTGTTTCCGGAGAGTAATGCTCAACCATATCCGGCGGACAATAATCATTGGGCCAAAGGTCTTCAGAATGAAGGTGCATATCTCTACCCTTCTGCTTTCTGAGAGTGTCAAAGCAAAGGTTTCGGACTATCGTATATATCCACGTCGATAGGGAGCTTTTATCTCCGTCGAAAAGACTGCTTTTCTGCCAAACTGTCGCCATCGCTTCTTGAACGATCTCTAGTGCAATTTGCTCATTCCCCATATGGCGATAAGCGAATTGCTTTAAACGTGGGGAAAAGTGCGTGAAAACAAGCGCAAATGCCTGCTTGTCTTGCTGTTGAACCTTTTCCATGCACGATGCCCAGTCATTTTTATTAAAAGCTTGGGTATCCATGTCGGCCATTTCGATATCCTTAATAACGCCCTTTGTAATAGGTATACGACAAAAAGCACTACTCGATCACTGCGTAAGTTCATTACCCAGTGTTTTTTTCAGAAAATTGATAGCGTCGCTACAATCCACTTGCGCCACCAAGTGATCAAACTGCTGGTTGGTGAGGGGGAGAATCTCTAACCAGCGCTGGCTTACCCAGCTCGCGTCATCAAAAAATTTCTGTTCATATAAATTGCCGATATCGGGAAACTGTTGATAGACGCGATTTAGATAGTGACACAATGGTTCCGCCTCAGAATCAACATTAGCTACTTCCCAATTCGGTAGCCATTTCACTCGCGCATAGCGCAGACCGTCAAACTCGACTCTAAGATGCTTTATCTCAAACTTGGTTAAACCGGTAACAGAGATCCCTAACAGGCCATCATCGAGTTGTTCAAAATCAACCACCTTGACCAGAGTGCCAATTTTAGACAACTCACTGCAGGTTGCCGCTCCTGCTTTATCAAACAGGCACACGCCAAACGTGCCATCTGACTTTAGAGCTTGTGAGATAAGCCTCTTATACCTTGGCTCAAAAATTCTTAGGCGCATTTTACCTTCTGGCAACACAAAAGAGCTCAAAGGAAAAAGCATAATCTCGGACATAAATATAACTCCAAATATATTTATTAACAGTTACGTTACAACACGCCAACCCGATCATTCACCAAATATGTTGAATACATGACAAGCATAAAAATATAGGGGAACGTTTGCGTAAACGATACCCGCATCACTTTTTGTGCAACGCAATGAAAGTTCCGTTACATTTAAAAATTTAGTTTACGAATGAGAACCAGATCACCTGTTTTATGTTTTTTTACACACGTTGCACATGGCTTTTGAGATTTTTGTCGATATTATTCTCCCCATAAAGCACAACTAAGATCGTGCAACTAAGTAAATATCTACTGAATATTTGAATTAACAAACATAGAGAGTTCCCAATATGCGTAAATCACTTTTAGCTCTAGGTGTTGTTGCAGCGATGTCTGCACCAGCAATGGCAGCCGACTACTCAGACGGTGACATTCACAAGAACGATTACAAATGGATGCAGTTCAACCTAATGGGTGCATTCAATGAGAAAGGCGCAGGCAAAGAGTCTAGCCACGACTATCTAGAAATGGAATTTGGTGGTCGCTCTGGAATCTTCGATCTTTACGGTTACGTTGACGTATTTAACTTAACTTCAGATCCAAGCAGTGATAAAGCTGGTGCAGAGAAGATCTTTATGAAGTTCGCACCACGTATGTCTCTAGACGCGCTAACAGGTAAAGACCTATCATTTGGTCCAGTTCAAGAACTGTATGTCGCAACGCTTATGGAGTGGGGTGGTAATGCTGGTGTTAACAATCAAAAAATTGGTATCGGTTCTGACGTAATGGTGCCTTGGTTAGGAAAAATTGGCCTAAACCTATATGGATCTTACTACGGAAACAACAAAGACTGGAACGGTTTCCAGATCTCGACTAACTGGTTCAAGCCTTTCCATTTCTTCGAGAATGGTTCATTTATCTCTTACCAAGGTTACATCGATTATCAATTCGGTATGGATGACAAAGCGGGCAACAAGTTCAATACAAATGCCTCAAACGGTGGAGCAATGTTTAACGGTATCTACTGGCACTCTGATCGCTTTGCAGTAGGTTACGGCTTAAAACTATACAAAGATGTTTACGGTTTCAAAGATGGCGAAGCACTGCCTTGGACTCAAACTGTCGACTCATCAGGTGTAGCTCACTACGTAGCTGTAACTTACAAGTTCTAAGCGAATTCTATTTAGTGAATTATAAAAATGGCACCTTCCGGTGCCATTTTTTATTTGCTTTCCAATTCGCCGCCATTATCCTTGGTGCAAAGTAATCTACTTGCGTGATTTCGGTGAATATTATTATCTTAGGCCCTGGGGCAATAGGCTCCTTATGGGCAGCCAAATTTAAAGCAGCAGGTCATAGTATTTCTGTCTGGTCTAAATCGCCAGATCAAACCCTAACGCTGCAACTTGACCAGCAAACTGCGCATAGTTTTACCAATGGCAATATCAGTCGCATTAAACAAGCGGATCTGATTTTGGTGACGGTCAAAGCATGGCAAGTTGAGCAAGCACTTAGCCCACTGAGTACTCATATCAACCCTGATGCCATCATTGTATTGATGCACAATGGTATGGGATCCTCAAACTCAGTCGAACGGTTATTACCCGCAAACCCACTAGTATTAGCCACGACAACGCATGGCGCGTATAAACCAACTAAGCAGCAAGTCCTGCATACTGGCAGCGGGCAAACACAGCTAGGTGGTTACAACTCAAAAGGTAAGCAATGTGCATTTCTCCAAGAGGTGTTTTCACACGCCCTGCCCCCAGTTAATTGGAATGAACATATTCAACATGCCCTGTGGACTAAACTCGCGATCAACTGTGCAATAAATCCACTGACTGCGATTCATCAAGTAACTAACGGTAAACTCGCCTCGAACGAATATCAGCAAGAAATCAGAATTCTACTCAATGAAATTCACAGCGTACTTTCCGCTGAGCAGGTGCCATTATCACGCGATAAGCTATCTCAAACCGTGAACCATGTTATTGAGGCTACCGCAGCTAACCACTCTTCAATGCAACAGGATATTTTTCATCATCGCCAAAGCGAGATAGACTTTATTACTGGATATTTACTTGAACGTGCTGCGGCTCATGGTATCTCAACACCCAAAAATCGCGAACTGTATCAAGCTATCAAACAAATCGAACAAAATTGGAATTTACAATGACTAAAAAAGTACTCGTCCCAATTGCTCCTGGTAGTGAAGAAATGGAAGCCATAACTATTATTGATATGATGGTACGCGCGGGCTATGAAGTCGTTGTAGCCAGTGCTGACTTTGATGGCAATCTAACCTGCAAAGCTTCGCGAGGTGTAACCCTAACCGCCGATTGCAAACTGGTAGATATTGCTGACGACGAGTTTGACGCAGTGATTTTACCCGGTGGCATAGGTGGCGCTGAAGTTTTTCGTGATAGCACTGTTCTGGTCGAAATTGTTAAACAGCAGATGTATGAAGGCAAGCTAGTCGCGGCGATCTGCGCAGCTCCGGCCTTGGTATTAGCACATCATGATCTTTACTCAGATGCCCTTATGACCTGTCACCCAAGCTTTGAAAGTCATATTGCAAAGAAAAATTGGCGCGTAAAACGAGTGACATACGATATCAACCACAATCTACTCACTAGTCAAGGGCCTGGTACCGCACTTGAGTTCGCGATGGAAATCATCATTAACTTATCCGGCAAAGCTCACGCTTGGACAGTGGCAGAGCCTATGGTGACTATCCCCACTCTGCAATACCATAAATTGGGTGACGAATAATGTTCAACGCCAATAGTATCGCAACTCAATTCCCAGCTCTAAACCAACAAGTGAATGAGCAACGATTGGTTTATCTTGATAGCGCCGCGACTAGCCAGAAACCACAATGCGTTATCACTGCCATCTCAGACTACTACAGTCAACAAAACGCCAATGTCCATCGAGGCAGCCATAGCTTAACGGCTAAGGCGACCAGTGAATTTGAAAACGCACGCGAGACGGTCGCAAACTTTATTGGTGCAGCCTCAAGTAAAGAGATCATTTGGACTCGCGGGGCTACAGAAGCATTGAACCTAATCGCTCAAACCTATGCCCGCTCACTACTTCAGCCCGGTGATGAGATACTGGTCAGTGAAATGGAGCATCATGCGAATATTGTCCCTTGGCAAATTGTCGCTGAGCAAACCGGAGCCAAAGTCATCAAAATCCCGATGACAAACCAGTGTCTATTTGATTTAGCTGAGTTCGAAACATTACTAAATCAGAATACTAAGATAGTCGCACTCGCTCATATCACTAACGTAACTGGAACAAGACAGCCTATCGAGCAAGTCATAGAGCTTGCCCACCAGCACGATGCCATTGTGGTTGTCGACGGCGCTCAAGGCGTCGTACATGAGAGAGTCGATGTGCAAACGCTTGGCGCGGATTTCTATGTCTTCTCAGGGCACAAACTCTTTGCTCCTGCGGGGATTGGCGTGCTCTACGGTAAACTTAGCTTACTAGAGTCCATGCCGCCTTGGCATGGCGGCGGGAAGATGGTTGAAAAAGTCTGTTTCAGTGGTACAACTTTCACTGGCGTACCAGGTAAGTTTGAAGCGGGAACCCCAAATGTAGCTGGAGCAATCGCTTTGGCTACCGCGATCAATTGGTATTCATCATTGGATCAGGTTCAAGTTGGGCAACATATCCACCAGCTTGTCGAACGAGCTCACCAAAAACTGAGCCAAATTGAAGATGTGCAAATCTTAGGTTTTCAGCATGGTGCATCGGTTATCTCTTTCGTGATTGACGGCGTACACCATCAAGATGTCGCCACCCTATTAGATCAGCAAGGTATCGCTGTCAGAGCGGGCAACCACTGTGCCCACCCGCTAATGGATGCGTTAGGCGTGAAAGGCACTATCCGCGCCTCTTTTGCGGTTTATAACACCATGCAAGACGTTGATAGATTAGTCGCTGCGGTTGAGAAAGCGGTGGATATGCTTTAGCGAGAAGCGAGAAGCGAGAAGCGAGAAGCGAGAAGCGAGAAGCGAGAAGCGAG
>NZ_LLEI02000018.1 GCF_001399455.2 Vibrio bivalvicida | reverse complement strand
CACGCCGGGGGTCGCGGGTTCGAGTCCCGTCCGCTCCGCCATTTATTTAGAAACCTCGCTAAGGCGAGGTTTTTTCGAATCTATAATTTGAAAGATTCTACAGGGGTGTAGCTCCAATTGGCAGAGCAGCGGATTCCAAATCCGCGTGTTGGGAGTTCGAATCTCTCCACCCCTGCCATATTTAAGGCTCTAGCAGCAATGCTGGAGCCTTTTTGTTTTCGAAGAGGCAATTACTCAACTCCCAGTTCTCAAACTACCTACGTTATTGAGAATTATTCCCACCAATTTGTTACTTTAGTTACTTATTCATTCAAAAGTCTAATAGATTATGGAATTCTCTCGTCGTCATTTTATCAAAACTGGATTAGCGTTTTCTGCGCTTAGTGTACTGCCTGCATGTACTTTAACCCGAGCTAACAATGATAAAGGTGAGTTTGTTTATGATCTCACTGCAGAGCCCGCAACGGCTGAACTTGTACCTGGTTATACAACGAATGTACTTGGATTTAATGGTGAGATTCCAGCCCCGACGATTCGTTGCCGTCAAGGGCAGGAAGTCACGATCAGATTTACCAACAAGCTTTCAGAGCCAACTACGATTCACTGGCACGGGCTAAGAATTCCAATTGAAATGGATGGCGTGCCATTCTTAAGCCAAGCGCCAATCATGCCAGGTGAAACTTTCGAGTATCGCTTTACCCCGCCTGATGCTGGTACATTCTGGTATCACCCGCATATGAATAGCGTCAAACAACTTGGTATGGGGTTAGTGGGGCTGATCATCGTCGAAGAAGCGGTTCCAGTAGAGTTTGATGAAGAACACGAGTTAATGCTTAAGCACTGGCACCTTGATAAGCAGGGGCAGTGGAAACAGTTAATGATCCCTCGTCTTAGCGCCAGAATGGGAACCCCCGGAGAGTGGAGTAGCGTTAACGGTGTACATGAGCCTAAGTATCAATTAAAGGAAAATGCCACTACTCGGCTGCGTATCGCAAACGTCGATAATACCATTACCTATCCGATTGCTATTGAAGGAGCCGAAGCATGGGTGGTAGCCATTGATGGTAACCCGATTAAAACACCCTATAAGCTCTCTCAACATAAAATTGGCCCAGGGATGAGGGTTGACCTTGCCTTAAGAGCTCCGAAGCAAGGAGAGTCCGTTTATGTCCGATATATGAAGGGTAGATTTCCCTTTCCTTTGTGTGAGTTTGAAGCGATCAGGTCTGATCTTTCCGATCACAAGCCGATCCCTCATCTTCCTCTTAATCCAGTGCCTGATCTTGATTTAGCCAATGCGGAGAAAATTGATTTCGTATTTGAATGGGAAGGGGCAATTTCACCGGTTGGGAAAGATGGTAAGTCTGTTCCTAAGTTTTGGTTAACCAATAAACGGGCTTGGGAAGGGATGTCGAAAGATAATATCCCCGCGCCACTAGCTTCATTACAACTGGGTAAAACTTATATTTTCTATCTCAAGAATGTCACTCAGTATCACCATCCAATTCATATCCATGGCCATACATTCACAGTATTAGATCTCAATGGTAAAAAGGTCGAGCAGCCTTTCCACACTGACACTGTTTTACTAGGCAAAAACGGTACGGCTATCGCAGCGTTTGTGGCGGATAATCCAGGGCGTTGGATGTATCACTGTCATGTGATAGAGCACATGAAAACCGGACTAATGGGGTATATTGAAGTAAAGTGACTCCTGTAACTTTTAAAAAGTTTGCAGTTAGCAATGGCTAAATCTTAATTTATGATCTTCCGCAAGCGTGTATTTTGGCTACAATACACCCAGTCAATCGGAGGAATTATGGGTCAGTTTTCAATTTTGGGTTTTATCGCACTCGGTGGTGCATTTGGAGCATGCTCTCGTTATCTTGTTTCGGAGTTTTGTGTTGCGCTTCTTGGGCGTGGCTTTCCATACGGTACGCTAACTGTTAACGTGGTCGGTTCTTTCATTATGGGTTTGCTTATTGCGGCTTTTGAAAATGAGATGCTAGCTACCGAACCATGGCGCCAAATTATCGGATTGGGCTTTCTTGGCGCGCTAACCACCTTCTCTACATTCTCTATGGATAATGTGCTTCTAATGCAGCAAGGAGCATTTTTTAAGATGGGTTTGAACGTGTTGCTGAATGTCTTTTTAAGCATTTCTGCTGCATGGATTGGTTTTCAAATACTCATTAAGAACTAATGTTGGTTAAAATTTAGCTAATTATTGTTCATCACGGCTTGGTTTACCTAAGCCGTTTTTATATACTGCAATTACTTGTCGGAGTGCCATAAGGCTGAGACCGTTTATTCGGGATCCGTTGAACCTGATCAGATTAGAATCTGCGAAGGGAACAAGAGAAGATATCTACACCAGAGTTTTGTCTGGTTACCTATCAAATAGTCGAATGTTGTTATATACCATTAGTGCACACTAATAAGGTCATAATTCGATTCCTCTTGTCGCATCTTTCCGCCAAGCATTTTTATCCCATTACTTTTTATCTAAGAATAACAAAGCAAGGAAAAATGCTATGTCGAGTCGCAAACAAGCGAGACTGGAAGCAAAACAGTTCATTGATACACTTTCGGTACAGCCGTACCCAAATTCAAGCAAAGTCTATGTAGAGGGTTCACGCCCAGATATTCGTGTACCTATGCGGGAAATCTCGCTCGCGGATAGTCTTATCGGAGGTACAAAAGAAGCGCCTATTTTCGAACCTAATGAGCCTGTACGTGTTTATGATACCTCTGGCGTCTACACTGACCCAGAACACGCTATTGACCTTTACAGCGGCCTACCAAAGCTAAGAGAAGGTTGGATAGAGGAACGCGCCGATACTGAATTACTCGAAGATGTTAGCTCGGTATACACCAAGGAGCGCTTAGAAGATGAGACACTTGATGAGCTACGTTATGGCAATTTGCCGCGAATTAGATGTGCTAAAGATGGTCAGTGTGTCACTCAGCTGCACTATGCGCGCAAAGGCATTGTTACCCCTGAGATGGAATACATCGCCCTGCGTGAAAACATGGGCCGTGCTCAATATCGCGATGAGGTGTTGAATCAACAGCATCCAGGGCAAAGCTTCGGGGCCAATTTACCCAAAGACATTACTGCAGAATTTGTTCGTAAAGAAGTAGCAGAAGGTCGTGCGATTATCCCTTCCAATATTAACCATCCAGAATCTGAACCAATGATTATTGGGCGTAACTTCTTAGTTAAAGTAAACGCTAATATCGGTAATTCATCAGTGACATCTTCAATTGAGGAAGAGGTTGAGAAACTAGTATGGGCGACTCGCTGGGGTGGCGATACTGTTATGGATCTGTCTACTGGTCGCAATATTCACGAAACTCGTGAGTGGATTCTACGTAACAGCCCCGTGCCGATCGGTACTGTGCCAATGTACCAAGCGCTTGAAAAAGTGAACGGTATTGCGGAAAACCTCAACTGGGAAGTGATGCGCGATACTTTGATTGAGCAAGCAGAGCAGGGCGTCGATTATTTCACTATTCACGCAGGTTTACTGCTTCGCTATGTGCCTATGACGGCAAAACGTGTTACTGGCATTGTTTCTCGTGGTGGTTCTATTATCGCGAAATGGTGTTTAGCGCATCATCAGGAAAGCTTCCTATATACTCACTTCCGCGAGATCTGTGAAATCTGTGCCAAGTATGACGTGGCTCTTTCTCTTGGCGATGGCTTACGTCCTGGCTCAGTAGCCGATGCGAACGATGAAGCGCAATTTGCTGAGCTTCGTACTCTTGGTGAGCTAACCAAGATTGCTTGGGAATATGACGTACAGGTCATTATCGAAGGTCCTGGCCATATACCAATGCACATGATCAAAGAGAACATGGAAGAGCAGTTAGAACACTGCCATGAAGCACCATTTTATACCCTTGGCCCACTGACAACCGACGTTGCACCTGGCTATGACCATATTACATCTGGCATTGGTGCCGCGATGATCGGTTGGTATGGCTGTGCGATGCTTTGTTACGTTACACCAAAAGAGCACCTTGGCTTACCGAATAAAGAAGACGTTAAGGTGGGTATGATTACCTATAAGCTCGCAGCACATGCGGCTGACTTAGCCAAAGGTCACCCTGGTGCTCAGGTTCGAGATAATGCGCTCTCTAAAGCGCGTTTTGAATTCCGCTGGGAAGACCAGTTCAACCTATCGCTAGACCCTGATACCGCTAGAGCTTATCACGATGAAACCCTGCCTCAAGAGTCTGGAAAGGTTGCACACTTCTGTTCAATGTGTGGACCTAAATTCTGCTCTATGAAGATTTCACAAGAAGTTCGTGAATACGCGAAAGATACTGATCAAGTAGCGGCTGACCAAGCTATCTCGATCAAAATGCTCGACGATCCACTAGAAGGCATGCGCCAAAAATCGCAAGAATTCCGAGAGACTGGTTCTGAGCTATACCACCCAGCAGCTCATGCAGAGGTAAGTGACTAATGAGCAAAATCCTAATTCCGTCATCATTGATTGAGCTAACAGGCTTAGTTCAGCAATGTTTGTTGTTGGCGAAAGAACAGGGTTTTTGCATCGAAGAGATTGAGTTGGGTGTCAGCCCAACTCAGTCTGTTCAGCTTGTTCGCGACCAACAGATTACGCATGTCGCTACCGATCTCATTGAGGGGTATGACTGTGAGTCAGATTGCTCATTTGCTATTTATTACCGCTCTGCTTTATCGGTAGAAGCCTGTGCGAAGCAGTCTTCCAACGCTATCTTTATTGGTATTGCTGATGGTTTGGCTTGTGATAAAAGGGATGAAGTGCTTCAGCTTGATGTCTGGCGTCATCCCATTAACGACGAAGTGAGAGCACTTTCCGTTAGGTCTAAACTCAATTCTGTATTTGAGCCTGAGTATCACTTTGCTTGGATAGTTGTATTGACCGTACTCGACTTTCCTGTCGAAGATACGTTAACACTCGCGCGAGGAATGACAACTCAACAAGCGAATGTTTCACGTGAAACAGCGTTGAATGAGAAATCTTTGACTCAGTGGGCTGAGCAATTCAATCAGTTCCCAACTCCAGTACTAGAAGATAGCCGACTTGGCATACAAGTCGGGTGGTCTGCGCAAGGGGAGAGTGTCTGCTTTCCTAGTTTAACTAAGCAGAGTTTAGGGCTCTACCCAGTAGTAGATGATGTTGCTTGGATTGAACGCTTACTGCCGTTAGGTATCAACACTATTCAACTGCGAATCAAGAACGCGCAGCAAGCCGATTTGGAACAACAGATCATTCGAGCGATTGAACTCGGTCGCCAATATCAAGCGCAAGTGTTTATTAATGACTACTGGCAGTTAGCGATCAAGCATAGTGCTTATGGTGTTCATCTTGGGCAAGAAGATATAGAAGAGTCAAACTTGGCTCAGCTAACCAAAGCTGGCATTCGTTTAGGCCTTTCTACCCATGGCTATTATGAGTTGCTTCGTATTGTGCAAATCCACCCTAGCTACATTGCGCTGGGACATATCTTCCCAACCACCACTAAGCAGATGCCATCGAAGCCACAAGGCTTAGTTCGCTTAGCTCTATATCAAAAATTGATTGATAGTATTCCTTATCCTTGCACGCAAGAGAGCACTAGTGGTTTGACTCTTGGTTATCCAACGGTAGCAATCGGCGGTATTGACCAATCGAACGCAGACCAAGTTTGGCAAACAGGCGTTTCGAGCTTGGCGGTCGTTAGAGCGATTACATTGGCACAGTCACCTGAGCCTGTGATTGAGTTTTTCAACCAGCTGATGAAGGAAAGGCAGTCAGCGTTTACTGATTCAATCTCGATAGCAACTAATGAAGAGAGAGAACAACATGCTCACTGATCAGCAATACCTCCGCTATCAGCGTCAAGTCGCTCTGCCAGAAATCGCTGAAAGTGGTCAGGAGAGGCTGAGCAAGTCGCATGTATTGATAATTGGCTGTGGCGGACTTGGAAGTGCTGCGAGTCTCTATTTGGCGTCGGCGGGGGTCGGTAAGTTAGTGGTCGTTGATGATGATGAGGTCAATAGTAGCAACTTACAACGTCAGATCATCTATCGTGAACGTGATCTCCAGCTTGCTAAAACGGAAGCGACAGTCAAACAGCTTTCTGAACTTAACTCCATGATCCAAGTTCGAGCACTTCACAAGCGGCTCGATAAGGCACAGTTGCAGCTTGAAGCTATGCTGGCGGATGTCGTGTTGGACTGCACTGACAATATGCCAACTCGTCAGCTAATAAACCAAGTTTGTTTTGAACAAGCAAAGCCACTGATATCTGCAGCCGCGATTGGCTGGCAAGGCCAATTTGTTGTCTTTGACTATCAAGCGAATAGTAGTGCTGACGGACAAGAAGGTAAGGCTTGTTATCGCTGTTTGTATCCATTCGATGAACTGCCACATACGCAGAAATGTAGTGACAGTGGTGTGGTTGGCCCTGTGGTGGGCACACTTGGTAATTACCAAGCATTGGCGGCGATACAAAAACTTGCTACCGGCCAGTTTCATGTCGAGGTCGCCAAGCTGCATCTTTTTGATGGTTTGAAAATGCAGTGGCGAACTATGGGGATAAGCAAAGACAAACAGTGCCAAGTTTGCGCTCAAGATTAGAGTGCAAGTTAACAGAGCAAAACATCCAATAGGTCTACTTAAAGTAACGATTGGAAATAAGAGAGATGGAAGCAATGGCGTTATCAGAACAACAAACAACACAAGCACTTGCCGAAGAACTCGATGTGATCACTATTGTCATCAATGACCAATCACATCAAGTTGCCAGTGCGTCAAATCTACAGCAAATCATTCGCCAGTTTGAGCTGCCTGAAATGGGGTGTGTTTTTGCAATTAATAACAATGTTGTGCCGCACAGTGAGTGGGCGAGTACAGTACTTTCGCAGGGAGATAGCATCTCTTTGTTTCAAGCTATCGCAGGGGGTTAAAGTCGATGCTTAAAATTGGTGATAAACTGTTCGAATCACGCCTGTTCACAGGAACCGGCAAGTTTGCTAATAGCCAATTAATGGCGCAAGCGATTCAAGCCTCAGGCTCTCAATTAGCGACCATGGCGTTAAAGCGCGTTGACGTAAACGATCAGCAAGATGATATTTTGAAGCCGCTAGTGCAATCGGGCGTAAACCTCCTACCGAACACTTCTGGTGCGAAGAATGCGAAAGACGCTGTTTTTGCCGCGCAACTAGCGCGTGAAGCGTTGGAGACAAACTGGTTAAAATTAGAAATTCACCCTGATCCTAAGTACTTGATGCCGGACCCAATTGAAACACTTGCTGCTGCCGAACAATTGGTTCGCGAAGGGTTTATTGTGCTTCCTTACTGCCATGCAGATCCTGTGTTGTGTAAGCGGTTGGAAGAAGTGGGCTGTGCAGCAGTAATGCCATTAGGCGCGCCGATAGGATCAAACAAAGGCATCGTCTCTCACGACTTCCTAGAGATTATCATCGACCAGGCTAATGTTCCTGTGGTTGTGGACGCAGGTATTGGAGCGCCTTCACATGCCGCGCGGGCAATGGAAATGGGCGCAGATGCGGTACTTGTTAACACAGCTATTGCTGCATCAAACGATCCAGTTGCGATGGCACAGGCATTTAATATGGCGGTCGAATCGGGGCGTATGGCCTATGAAGCGGGTCTCGCAGGTAAGGTGTCTCAAGCAGTCGCATCGAGTCCACTGACTTCATTTTTAGATGAGCTATAAGTTCTAAGCGAGAATAAAATGAGTTTCGTTGAACAATTTAAGCAGCTCAATTGGGACGACATTTCGATGTCGATCTATGCCAAGACGGCGCAAGAAGTCGAACGTGCATTGAATAAACCCAAGCGTAATTTAGAAGACTTCAAGGCATTAATTTCGCCTGCTGCCGAGCCCTATTTGGAGCAGATGGCTCAGTTGTCTTACACGGCAACTCGTAAACGGTTTGGCAATACTATGTCACTCTATATTCCCCTGTACCTGTCTAACTTGTGTGCCAATGCTTGTACTTATTGTGGCTTCTCGATGGAGAACCGTATTAAGCGTCGTACTCTAAACAAAGATGAAGTGTCTGCGGAAGTGGAAGCGATCAAACGAATGAAGTTTGATAGCGTTTTGCTAGTAACAGGCGAACACGAAACCAAAGTGGGCATGAACTATTTCCGTGAAATGGTGCCAATGATAAAGCAGCGCTTTAACTATTTGGCGATGGAAGTTCAGCCGCTCGATCAAGATCAGTATGCTGAACTAAAGACCTTAGGGTTGGACGCCGTGATGGTGTATCAAGAAACATATCATCCATCTACCTATGCTGAGCACCACTTGCGTGGTAACAAGATGGATTTTGAGTACCGACTAGATACTGCGGATCGATTGGCAAAAGCGGGCATAGATAAGATTGGTATCGGTGCCTTGATTGGCTTGGAAGAGTGGCGAACTGATTGCTTTTATGTTGCGGCGCATCTCGATTATCTAGAGCGCACCTATTGGCAAACTCGTTACTCGATTTCGTTCCCACGATTGCGTCCATGTGAGGGAGCGCTTCAGCCAAAGTCGGTGATGACAGATAAACAATTGGTCCAACTCATTTGTGCTTATCGCTTGTTGAATCCTGAAGTAGAGTTGTCTCTATCGACTCGTGAGTCACCAAAATTTAGAGATAATGTCTTACCCTTGGGGATCACAACCATGTCTGCAGCATCAAAAACTCAACCAGGTGGCTATGCGATGGATGACACTGAACTGGAGCAATTTGAAATTTGTGATGAGCGAAGTGCAGGTACAGTCGAAGATATGATTCGCGCTAAAGGGTTTGACCCCGTTTGGCGAGATTGGCACTCTGCTTATTCAGGTCTATCTTAAGAATTGGTGTTTCACGTGAAACACAACTAACAATAATAAAGAGGGTTGATGCATCACATCAACCCTCTATTCTTTCCAGTTATCCAGTTATCCAGTTATCCAGTTATCCAGTTATCCAGTTTCTAGCCATGAGTCAGTGGCAAGGTTGACTGACGAAGCCATTCTTTCACTTCACCTTCAACTAGTGGGCTGATTTCATCCCAGACTTTTTGGTGGTAGTCATTCAGCCAAGCCAACTCTGGTCGAGTCAGCATATCTACATTGATGTTACGCTTGTCGATCGGGCAGCGTGTTAGCGATTCAAAAGATAGAACAGGGAAGTCACCATTGGTAGGTGTTTCGACAACAAGCTCTAAGTTCTCGATACGGATACCAAATGCATCAGCGCGGTAGTAACCAGGCTCGTTCGATAGCACCATGCCTTCTGTAAGAGGAACATCGATTTGTCTCTTGGAAATACTAGCGGGCCCTTCATGAACACTTAGGAAGTGACCAACACCATGACCGGTACCATGATCGTAATCATAGCCTTCAGCCCATAGGTGCTGACGAGCGAGCGTATCAATTTGGTAACCACGAGTACCTTTAGGGAATCGAGCACGAGCAACACCGATATGACCTTTTAGAGCGAGGGTGAATTGCTTAATCATCTCGTGTGATGGTTGACCGATCGCGATTGTACGAGTGATGTCTGTTGTGCCATCTAGGTACTGGCCGCCTGAATCTACGAGGTAAAGTGTGTTTAATTCAATTTTACCAGGTTCCGGTTGGTTCTCATGATTGTAGTGACACATTGCCGCGTTTCCGCCTGCTGCTGAAATCGTGTCGAAGCTAAGGTCCATTAGAGTAGGGTCTTCGCTACGGAACGCTTCTAGCTTGTCAGATAGTGTCGCTTCGTCATGCAGGTTGCCGACTGCTACCTCCGCATCTAACCAACTTAGGAACTTGCTCATCGCCACACCATCACGAATGTGACACGCTTTCATTCCTGCAATTTCGACAGCGTTCTTAGCAGCTTTTGGCATTAGGCATGGATCCGCAGCGCTTAATACAGTCGCCCCAGTATTTTGTAGAACCAGCTTAAACCATGCGCTGCTTGTCGCTGGGTCAACCAACACTTTCTTACCTGACAAGCTTTCTAGTCTTGCTTGCAGTGCTTCTGGGTGATGTACACTTACACCATTACCTACATGAGCTTCAAATCCTTTCGGTAGGCGAGCAGGGTCGAGGAAGTATTCTACACTTGAGTCTGAATGAAGAATCGCGTGAGAAAGAAGAACCGGCAGGCGTGATACATCAAGACCGCGCACGTTAAGTAACCAACAAACAGAGTCTAGTGCAGTAATCACTGCGCTGTCTGCGCCTGTTGTTTTTATTAAATCAGCAATTTGTTGGCGTTTGCTTTGACTAGATTGACCAACTGCTTCTGTTGCCATCAGGCGAACGTCAGAAACCACAGGAGCAGGGCGATCAAGCCAAAGCTCATCAATTGGGTTGCCGTTAAGAGTCTTAAGCTCAAGTGATTCTGCTAGTTTTGCTTGTGCCATGTCTAACCAAGCTGAGTTGTGCATACGAGGATCGATTGCTACACAAGCTCCACTAGTTAGCTGGTCTTTAATCCAATCTAGCGCAGGTTCTTCAATTAAGTGACGGTACTCGAATAGATCGGCAGGAACTTGTTTGGTCACTTGCACCGTGTAGCGACCATCGACAAAGATCGCTGCCTTGTCTTGAGTTATAACGGCGACACCTGCTGAACCAGTAAAGCCAGTTAGCCAATGTAAGCGCTCATTATGTGCTGGTACGTATTCGCCTAGGTATTCGTCTTCATGTGGGACAAGCAAGGCATCAATGTTGTGCTGGGCTAGCCAGTCACGAATTGCGGATAGGCGTTGCTCTATTGTTGTAAGCATCTGTGTTAATCCTTCATATTAGTAAGGCGTCCATGTCGGCGTGAGTGACGTTAAGTGGACGATGCGAATAAGCTACTCTTTTTGCTGTCAGCCTGCAAATTGTCTAAGTGCTGTGGTTTTGTCACGAATAATTTGCCGTAGCCAAGACAAAGCTGGGTCATTTTCTCTGTCTCGGTGCCAAAACAACGTATAAGCCATAGGAGGAAATTCCATCGGTAGTGGCAAAACAGTTAAGCTGAGTTGCTTCGAAGCAAGTTTGACGAAATGGCTTGGTGCAGTAAACACGAAATCAGTATATGAGCAGAGGCTAGCTGCACTGTTGAAATCAGGCACAGTAATAGCGATATCACGCTCTTTACCTATATCCGCTAATCGATAGTCGAGTAGCCAGCGTTCGTTACCATCGCATCTAACTTGTACGTGGCGTTGAGAAAGGTAGTTTTCCAAGTTCCAATGTTGGCTAAGCGCTGGATGTTCTTTTCGTACTAAACACATCTGGTTGTCACGATAGATCTCTTGCTCGCAAATATCACTCGGTGGAAGCATGGTTAACTTAGCGTCGTTTATGTCAATATCCTTACCAGTAATCCCAAGGTCAATTTCTCCGCGTTGTAATTGTTTAAATGTTTCTTCGGCCCATGCGTGAGTACTAATGGTTACACCAGGTGCACGTTTAAAAATCTCGGGCAAAAAGTGGGGAAGAATTAACGGGTAAACGCTTTCTACTGCGGCAATTTGGTAGCGATAGTCACTCGAACTCGCTGAAAACTGTTCAGGCTGGGTAAGTTGTTCGAGTTGGTTAATAAGAATTTCAAGCTTGGGCTTGAGAAACAGGGCCTTAGGTGTTGGCTTTAGCCCATGAGCATGACGAACGAAAAGCGGGTCATCAAATTGGGTTCTTAGCTTGGCTAAGCTTTTGCTGACAGCTGATTGACTTAAACATAATCTATGTGCTGCACGTGTTACATTCAATTCTTCTATTAGCACCCGCAAGCAAACCAATAGATTAAGATCGATGCGAGCTAGCTTCTCAATATTCATAGAAATTCTCTATTGGAATAATATTGATGACTATATGTCATTGGTTGGCATATCTAGTTTAGCTTAGTATATGGACAAATTCATCAAGTGCATCGGAGTTCGTAGTGCAAGTGGCAAATGAAAGTTCCCCTCGTAAATTACAGTTAGTGTTGCTTACACTACTGGTTCTATTCAGCCCATTGGCGATAGATATCTACTTGCCTGCACTACCAATGATCTCAACTGCGTTCCACGTGGAACATGCTCTTGCTCAAGACACAATTACTTGGTTTTTGTTTGCTATGGGGGTAGGACAGTTGTTTGCAGGTCCTTTAGCAGACAAGTTAGGACGTCGAACTGTTGCATTGGGAGGTGTTAGTATCTACGCAGTGAGCGCTTTATTGGCGTGGAGTGCTCAAAATATAGAGTGGATGCTTATGTCTCGATTGCTACAAGGCTTAGGTGCGTGCGCGACATCGGTAGCAGCCTTTGCAACAGTTCGCGACATTTTTGGTCCGCAGAAAAGCGGTAAGATGATTAGCTACCTAAATGGTGCAATATGTTTTATTCCTGCACTTGCTCCAATCTTGGGGAGTTGGTTAACACAGCAGTTCGGTTGGCGAGCAAATTTTAGCTTTATGGCTGGTTTTGCTGTTGTAGTACTGGCCATGCTTTGGCTTGGTTTAAAGGAGACGAATCCACAGCTAAGCAAAGAGCCTGTGTTTAAGCTTAACCGTTATCTGGATGTGATCAAAACGCCTACATTCCTCTTCCATGCAACACTATGTATGTTAGCTATGGCAGTGATTCTTGGTTATGTGACGTCTGCGCCTGTTGTGTTGATGGAAAACCTCGGTCTGTCAATGAACCAATTTACTATGTGGTTCGGTATCAATGCAGCATTTAACATTGTTGCTTGTATGAGTGCACCTAAGTTTATGGACAAATTTGGCACTCACAAAACGCTGTCGGTCGGTATCATTACTCTAGCTATCGCGGGTGTCACTATGCTTGCTCTAATCGGACATTCTACTGCTTTTGCCTTTATGTTCCCTATCTTTATATCATCTGTAGGTTTTGCCTGGATACTTGGTGCATCAGCAGGAAAGGCACTCGCACCTTTTGGTGATAAAGCGGGTACAGCGGCGGCATTACTTGGACTATTTCAGATGAGTGGTTCCGGCTTAGTGGTTGGTAGCGTTCAGCGACTAGGTATGGAACCTCATGTCATGATCGCGACCTTAATGCTGATAGTTGCTCCTGCGCTGGCCATTCTATGGTCAAGGGTCGGGAAAACTTGGCACCATGCAACGGCTTAGCGAGTCTGACAAGCCTTGATAATCTAACCAAACGATGTATATTTGAGCTTCTTATATCGAGTTCTGTGGATAAATCACAACGATGTCAATGACAACATACGAGATGGCTCGTGTATTGGAGCAATTGGAAGATACTCCAGAAAAAATTATGTTTGGTAAACTTTTGAGTGAGCTAGGCAGTCAAAGTGGTGAACGCATTCGAAGTGCAGCAAAACAAGTACCACTGCCAGTCTTGCGTGATATGGTTTATCAGTTTCAGCAAGTGATTGATTCACGCAAAGGTGAACAGATTGAATCTTTAGCCAAAGAGATAGCTGAGCAAGGCATCTCTGTCGATGATCTAAAGCAATATTTAGAATCGAAGTAATTGCTCGATACTGAATAATAAAAACTCGCCTAGGCGAGTTTTTTTATGGATTGACGTTACGGTTGATTGGGTTTTGCAAAGATATTAAAGTTTCCGTCGATTGCACTTCATCAATCGCCTGTAACTTATCGATTAAAACGTACTGTAGCTCTTCTATAGAGCGACACATGAGCTTTACGAAAATATTATAGGCTCCTGTGGTGTAATAAGCTTCAACCACTTCTTCAAGCGCATTGAGCTTTTCTAGCGCAGAATGGTAATCACGTGCTGCATTAAGGTTAATGCCGATGAAGCAACAGACGTCGTATCCAAGCTTTTTGGTATCGACGATCACTTCTGTACCCTGAATTATATCCGCTGACTTCATTTTTTCGATTCGAACATGGATCGTTGCGGGGCTAACCTCGAATTGTTTAGCCATTTCGGCATAAGGAGTACGAGCGTCTTCCATTAAAGTCTTTAAGATGGCTTTATCTAAGTCATCAAGTTTAATACCGTGTGCTTGCATGTGAGTCCTTATTAATCAGCCTAACTTTGTGGAATTAGTACAATTTATCATCAGTGGTGATACAATTATATCCATACTCCTTTGATTTTGAGACTATTTTAGTGCGTTTGTGTCTAATCCTTCTAGCGCTAGTTACCACTTTTGCTACGCGAGCAAGTGAAAATGATGTGTTAGTGGTGCACTCCTACCATCAAGGTTTCTTTTGGACTGATACCTTTCAAAAGGGTTTAGAACAGCAACTGAAGAACGCTCATATCTCTACACGTGTTCTGTATCTCGATACCAAGCGAATACAGAGCGATGCCTACTTTGAACAATTGTACTCTCTCTATAAAACTAAATTTGAGCAAGAGCAGTTTAAAGCCGTTGTCGTCAGTGACAATAATGCTTTGCTGCTGATGAACAAACTGGCACCCATTTTAGGGGATACGCCAGTTATCTTCGGTGGGATCAATGGCTACGACCCCAACATGCATAAAGATCTTAACGCGACAGGTGTAACGGAAGATATTGATCTTTACAGCAATATCTCACTGATAGAGCGTATTCAACCTGAAGTTAAGTCAATCTATATCGTTACCGACTATTCGGTGACTGGCGCGGCTGCACGTTCACAAATTGACAAGTTTTTAACTCACTACCCGGAATATAATGATCGAGTGGTTTCACTTATTCCGGAAAAATTTGAACAGCTCATTGAGTTTGCTACAAAGCTAGAAAGTACAGCGAGTGTCATTTTTTGGATTTACTACCGAGAAATAGATGGCTCTATTGTGGCTCAGCAAGAGCATTGGCAGCAGTTGAATGAAGCCTCTAAGGCACCAATTTATATGGTGCATGACTTGGGCTTAGGTTACGGAGCTGTGGGCGGTGTAATTCAAAGTGGTCGGCAGCATGGTCAGCAGACGGCGAAACTATTGCAACGCGTGCTAGACAATCCAGAAGCTCAGCTACCAAAAGTTGAAGTGGGCATTCCAGAAATCAAACTCGACTATCAAGCTGTGTTGAAATGGGGGCTCGGCATAGAAGGAGAGGCGACATCTGTTATTTTCAATAAGCCTCAATCTTTTTCTGACCGTTATCAGCAGGAGCTAGAAATAGCAGGCAGTTTGGTACTTTTTCTGGCGGTTATCATTATGATTCTTATCTATTATCTCAGCCGGATAAAGCGTAGTGAGCAGCTTGCAAAAGAGAGCCAAACATTAATCGAAATGGTTTTTGATCAGAGCTATCATTTTATTGGGGTGATTGATGCCAGCGGCCACATTATGTCAAGCAATCGCAAGCTGCAGGATCTGCTCTATGACCAAAACTTTAGTGTTGAGCGTCCAATATGGCAGCATCGCCATTGGGAACAGCAAGCTAGAGATCAATTGAAGCAATTTTTTATCACTAAAGAGCACGACGCTATTGTTCAGTTTGAGGCTGAAATTTGGCATGCCGATCAAGGCTCGATGGTATTAGAACTTTCGCTTAAGCCAATACCTCTGCTGAATGAAGGTAGTCAGTACTTATTAGAGGCGCGTGACATTACTTCACGCAAAATTACAGAAGAGCGTCTCTATCAACGAGAGGCCAACTTAAGCCATTATTACGATCAGCAACCTGTAATGATGGTTACCCTAGATGAGCAAAATCGCATCCAACAAGTTAACCAGTTTGCTGAGCAACTATTGGGTTATCGCTCTGAGCAGGTTCTTGGCCATAGGTTGAAAGAATTCTATCACAACAATAATTCGCTAGTGCCAAGGCAAGTTCTGCTGCAACCTAAGCAGGCGATTAAAGGTGTATGGCGCCGAGAAATTGAATATCGCCATGCTGATGGACATATTGTTTGGGTGCGTGAAAACATTCGTCCTTTGGCTGAATCAGGGCACCTACTCATTGTTGGCGAAGATGTTACTGAGACCAAAGCGTTATCAGAGCAGCTTCAATATCAAGCGCAACATGATTTGCTGACAGGTACTTACAGTCGTAACTACTTCGAAAAGGAGTTGGAGAAGGCACTGCGTGAGGTCGAAAGCTATACCCGAACACATGCGATGCTCTATATCGACCTTGATCAGCTTAAAGTACTTAATGATACCGCGGGGCACGAGGCCGGAGATGCCGCCATCCAGTTTTGTGCCAGCATGCTGGAAGAAGTGTTGCCTTACAATACGATCCTGGCACGCTTAGGGGGCGATGAGTTTGCCATCCTATTGAAAGATTGTACGGAAATGGATGCCAAGAAACTTGCCACGACTATCATCAATACCTTGAGTGAACATGCGTTTATTTGGGAAGATATTAGTCTTACATTGAACTGTTCAATAGGTATACGTTTAATTGACCATACGGCTTCATCGCCACAAATGGTTCACGCTCAAGCCGACACCGCTTGTCATGTGGCTAAAGAAGAAGGGCGCAATCGCTTCAGCATGTATTGTCTTGATGACCAAGAATTACGTCGCCGAGAGCAAGAAATGGAAAGCGTCAACTTAGTGCACAACGCTCTGGCCAACAATAGAATAGAACTCTTTGCTCAGCAGATTCTTGACTTGACGGGTAATGAGCAGGGAATGCACTTTGAAATACTGATTCGAATTAAAAACGCCGATGGTGAATATATTTCCCCCGGTATTTTTATGCCAGCTTCTGAGCGTTACAACATTGCTCATTTGCTCGACAAACAAGTGGTCAACCAGACTCTTACTTGGTTTGAACAGCACCCTGAGGTACTAGAGCAATTGGCGCGCTGTTCGATAAACCTTTCAGGCCATTCAATGGGCAACAAAGAGTTCATCGCTTTCTTGCTAGAAAAACTTGCGCGCAGTTCAGTACCGTGTGGAAAAATTTGTCTTGAAATCACAGAGACCGCAGCAATGAGCAATATGAAGCAAGCGATTGAGTTTTTTAGTCAGCTTAAAGCGTTAGGCTGCTACATTGCACTCGATGATTTTGGTTCTGGTTTATCTTCATTTGGATACTTGAAGCAGCTTCCTGTCGATATCGTAAAAATAGACGGCATTTTTGTCCGTGATATGGACACCAATGATATGGACCACTTAATGGTGCGTTCAATTAACGATCTTGCTCGACAAATGGGTAAGCAAACCGTCGCCGAGTTTGTAGAAAACACTCAGATTATTGAACAATTGATGGAACTCGGGGTCGATTATGCACAGGGCTATGTCATCGGCAAACCTAAGCCGCTTGCTGAACTGGTATCAGAGCTAACACCACAACAGAATGCTTAGTGAAATGGCTAAAGATCCAGTAAACTGCGCCCGAGTTAGTGATTAAACCCTTAGGAATATTGCGTGCAACTACAGCTGTTATGTGAAGATCAAACACAAACTGAACGTTTTCAACAGATAACACAACGCTGGGGGCTAGCGTATAGCGATGAAAGCCCGTTTGCTCTGGTGCTTACAGAGCAGCATTTAGAGCTACGTAAGTTAGATGAGCCAAAACTAGGAGCCATTTTCGTTGATCTAGCCGGTGGCGCGGTTGCACATAGACGTAAATTTGGTGGCGGTAAAGGTCAGGCGATAGCTAAGGCGGCTGGTTTAAACAAGGGCGCGACACCGACGATACTTGATGGCACTGCCGGTCTCGGGCGTGATGCTTTCGTCTTGGCTTCGCTAGGATGCAAAGTTCAGATGGTTGAGCGCCATCCTGTCGTAGCGGCGTTATTGGATGATGGGCTAACCCGAGCTAAGAATGATCCTGAGATCGGAGCGTGGGTGAGTGAGCGTATGTCTTTGATTCATGCTTCTAGCCATAATGCGCTCAGTCAACTTGCTGAAGATCCAGAGTTTGTTAAACCTGATGTGGTTTATCTTGACCCTATGTACCCGCACCCTGACAACAAGAAAAAGAGCGCATTAGTGAAAAAAGAGATGCGTGTTTTCCAGTCTTTGGTTGGTGCCGATCATGATGCTGATGGCCTGTTGGAACCCGCTTTAGCCCTTGCTACTAAAAGGGTGGTGGTGAAACGGCCCGACTATGCAGATTGGCTCAACCAACAAAAACCTATGATGGCAATTGAGACGAAAAAAAATCGTTTCGATGTTTATGTTAATGCATCAATGACTTAGCGAACACTGTATCAATAGTGCGATTCTTGTCCTTGCTAATTCCTTATCAAGCAGGTATATCTTACTAAGAACTATTCGTATTCTTAGCTGGAGTTGTAGCGTGGCTAAACGTTTCTGTAAGATGAATCGCAAGCAAATTGCGGAAAATTTGGGTGATATTCATCGCTTGGTGGTTGAACCTAAATATCTTTGTCGCTCTTGTGCTCGCTCGTCTGCGTCTAAAGACTCCCTTTGTAAACCAGCCGCTATTCCTCCTCAAGCTTGCCAAAATAAGCCGTTAGAGCAACAACAGAGCTGTGCTTTACTAGCGGAAGCTTTGCCTAATACTCAAGCAAATCTACCCTCAGAGCAAAAAGCGCAAGCTGTCAGAAGAGTGGTTGAGAGGGTGAAAGAGAAAGCCTTGCTGCAAAAAACGCAACTTCAAACTAGCCAAGCAGAAACTGTAGCTAGTGAAGTGTTTGATTTAGAAGACAAAAAATCGCTTAAGAAGGCAAAGAAAGCGATAAAGAAACACTACAAGCAGCAGAAGAAACTGCTCAAGCTAGCGAATAAGCAACGTAAGCTGATTAAAAAACAGAAGAAATTGGAAGATAAGGTAAGTCTATCTAGCTTAGTCGCAGAGATACCAGAGACACAAACTAGCTCAAACCTTCATTAATCATACAGACAATAAAAAGCTCTCCGTCAATGGAGAGCTTTTTTGCATCTAATGATTTTATTTACTGTGGATTGGTTTGATAACTCTGTTCAACTTTACGCTTGACCCAAGTCTCGTTGACCCACAAAGAAAGCAGGATGATTGCGCCACCGATACTCAATTGAGTGATATCCACATCTCGATTCCAAATCACAATATTAACGACAAGACCTGCAGGAACCAAAGCATTGTTCATCACAGCTAGAGCACCAGCATTGACTAGAGTTGCGCCCTTGTTCCAGGCAAAGTACCCCAAACCTGAAGCAATAAGGCCAAGGTAAACCAATACTCCCCACTGTGTACTGGTAGTTGGCATTTTGTCTAGGTTACCCATTAAGGCGAACGCGACCGTCGCGACACACAAAGCGCCTAAATAGAAATAGCCAAAAATTGCGTGCTGTGGCAATTCTACATCGTATTTTTCCATCAAGTACTTGTAGCCGACCTGACCAATCGCGAAACAGACATTAGCACCCTGAACCACGAGGAAACCAACAATGAAGTTCTCGTTGATGCCTGCAAATTTAATAAAAGCGGCGCCAGCGACTGCGATAGCCGCTGTGACTAAGTACCAAGGCGAGAAGCGACGTTTGAGTAAATCGTAAATCAGTGTGACATAAATAGGCGTAAAGACAGTGAACAGCAGTACTTCAGGCACTGAGAGCAATAAGAAAGATTGGTAATAGAAGCAATACATTAAGCCAAGCTGAAAACCACCAACCACCATGAGTTTGGCTATTAGTCCTTTGTTGACCCCTTTGAATTTAAGAAAAGGCAAAAAAACCAAGCTTGCGAGTGCAACACGCATTAGCACTGAGAACCAAGAATCAACCTGACCAGCTAGATAAACGCCGATCAGGCTAAATGAAAACGCCCACAGCAAGGTGACCGCAGATAAATACCCCATAACTAAGACTCATTATCAAAAACTATCGGGCAGTGTATACCTATTTAGTCCTTGAGTGGTACTACCAACATATCAACGGGTGAACAATTGATGAGCTGGCGAGTAGAGGAGAGCAGTTTGCTCCAAAAATCTTGATGATGGCCACACACAACAAGATCGATATTGAATTCCTTGATGGTATCGCACAGTTCATTGCTCAGATCGCCGCTACCGACCAAAGTATGCTTGATAGGGAAATCTGCATGGTCAGCCAAGTTCTGTAGCTGCTTCTGAGATGCTTCAATGGCTTGGTGTTGGGTTTCGGCAAGGTTGATGTCAATCAGGCCGGTATAAAGCTCAGCGTAATTTACATCGATATGAACGAACGACACAGATGCGCCAAGCGGTTTTGCCAAGGATACGGCTCTTTCGACCAAGAGTTTGCTGTCTTCAGATAGGTCGATGGCAACCAAAATATGTTGATAACTCATAGTGCTATCTCCTTGTAAGGGTTCTGATTAAAGATTAGCACCTTGAATCAATAAATTTTGCTGAAGTGATCTCAGATCCACATTTGGCATACAAAGTGTTATGGTGACCAACATGATATAGTCAATTTAACTTCATAGACTTAGTAGGAGTGGTAGATGCTTTCTCAAGCAATGGTCGATCAATTGAATGAGCAAATTAATCTCGAATTTTTCTCATCCAATCTATACTTACAAATGAGTGCTTGGTGTGAAGACAAAGGATTCGAAGGTGCAGCTGAGTTTTTACGTGCACATGCCGTAGAAGAAATGGAGCACATGCAGCGTCTTTTCACTTACGTGAGTGAGACAGGTGCAATGCCTATTTTAGGTGTCATCGAAGCACCAAAGCACGAGTTTAATAGTCTGGGCGATGTCTTCCGTGAGACATTTGAACACGAGCAGATGATTACCGAAAAAATCAACAAACTTGCTCATGTGGCGTTTACATCACAAGACTATTCTACGTTCAACTTCTTACAGTGGTACGTTGCAGAGCAGCACGAGGAAGAGAAGTTATTTAAAGGGATCTTAGATAAGCTAGATCTAGTTGGCGAAGATGGCAAAGCGCTGTTCTTTATCGACAAAGATTTAGCAGCTTTGGCGAAAGAAGGTTCATCTTCAATCATGGATGCCCCCGCTGAATAAATTTCGGCGTAAGACACTCTAAGTAGGTCGTCTTTTTCTCTGGGCATTTTAGAAGATGTAGGGAGGAAAAGATGATCAATGCTGACACAATTCTATTTGCGCTAATGATGGTAACGCTCGTTAATATGGCGCGCTATCTTACCGCGCTGCGCTCTTTGATTTACATCATGCGTGAAGCCCACCCGTTACTTTATCAGCAAGTCGATGGCAATGGCTTCTTTACCACTCACGGTAATGTCACTAAGCAGGTTCGCTTGTTCCATTACATAAAGAGTAAAGAGTATCATCATCATCATGATGAAGTGTTCACGGGTAAGTGCGACAGAGTACGCGAGCTGTTTATTTTATCGACCTCGTTACTCGCGGTAACCTTGCTGGCGGCAATGATTCTCTAGCTAAATTGGCATTGGTTCAAAATGCCGCTAAAATAGCCGCGTAAATTGCGAAGGATGTGCATCAGGCACATCCTTTTTTATTGGTTTTAATTGTTGAGTAGTGGTTCATGACAGAAAAGTTTGATGTCGTCATCATAGGTGCGGGTGCTGCGGGGCTAATGTGTGCCGCTGAGGCGGGTAAGCGTGGTCGCAAAGTGTTGCTACTAGATCATGCAAAAAAGCCTGGACGCAAGATCCTTATAGCTGGTGGCGGTCGTTGTAACTTCACCAACTATGATGTGTCGGCAAATAACTTCTTGTGTCAAAACCCACATTTTGTCAAATCTGCCTTGTCTCAATATACCAACTGGGACTTTATCTCCATGGTGAGTAAACATGGGATTGAGTTTGAAGAGCGTGATCATGGGCAGTTATTCTGTGTTGGAGATTACGACTCAAAAGATATCGTCAAGATGCTTCTGGCAGAGTGTGATTTACCGTGTGTGAGTCAGCGCTACCAGCAAGATATCCACCAAATTGAAAAGACTGAGACTGGCTTTGCTCTGCGCACCAATACGAGTGTGATTGAATGTGACTCATTGGTTGTGGCGACAGGTGGCTTATCAATGCCAAAATTGGGCGCAACGCCATTTGGTTATAAGATTGCTGAGCAATTTGGTCTCGATATTATTTCGACCACTGCGGGACTTGTGCCATTTACCCTGCACAAAGAAGACAAAGAGTCATTTGCTGAACTGTCTGGTATTGCTATTCCAGCGGAGATTACCGCTCAAGACGGCACCATGTTTAAAGAGGCACTATTGTTTACCCACCGCGGTTTATCTGGGCCCTCAGTGTTGCAAATCTCTTCGTTCTGGAAAGCCGGGCAGAAAGTGACGATTAACTTAGTCCCTGAAGTGGATGTTGATGAACTACTGCAACGTTCCCTCGACAAGCACCCTAATCAGAGTCTTAAAAACACCCTAGCCAAGGTGCTACCAAAGCGACTTGTTGAAGTTTTGATCGAGCGAAAGGTTTTTGCAGACAAACCACTGAAACAGTTTAACGTTAAGCAACTTGAAGCCATCGCTAAGCAGCTAGAAAACTGGCAAATCGCACCTAACGGCACTGAAGGATATCGTACAGCCGAAGTAACTCTTGGTGGCGTTGATACTAATCATCTCTCTTCTAAGACGATGGAATGCAAGCAGATTAACGGTTTGTACTTTATCGGTGAGGTGATGGATGTAACTGGCTGGCTCGGGGGCTATAACTTCCAATGGTGCTGGAGTTCTGGTTTTGCCGCCGGACAGTGGGTGTGATTTTCATACGGGAAATTTGCTTAGAGTTCACACTTTAGTACTACACTTACTTATAAAAAAGTAAAGGGTATAAAGGAGTAAGCTCTATGAGTCAGGAAGCATTGATCTCTCGTATTAACGAGCTACCACGTATCGAAAGTGTTCTCCAAGAATTATTGGAAATGGTAAATCGTGAAACCATCGACTTTAGTGCGTTGTCCCAGAAAATGGCGATGGATCAGGTGTTACTGGCTAGGGTATTAAGAATGGCCAATTCTGCTGCTTATGGGGGAGTAAAAGGTATTACCAATATCAATGATGCTATCGTGCGTCTTGGGCTTGGGCCAATACGCAATCTGATTTCCTCTTCAATATTGGTTTCAACCTTTCCGCGTCTAGAAACGCTCAACATTAAAGATTACTGGGCTGAAACGTTCGAAGTCGCCACAATTGCAAGCACAGTAGCAAGAGAGATTAAGCTTGATCCGAGCGAGGCGTTTACTATTGGTGTCCTACACAATATTGGCGAGCTAATGATCCACACTCTGGAGCCCAAAAAGGCGGTGGATATTCAACAACGTGTGCAAAATGGTGAGAATGCAGCCAAAGTGCAGCAAGAAGTGATCGGTATTGATGCGCAGCAACTAGGCTCGCTGCTGGCGGAAACTTGGAAGTTTCCTCATGAGTTAGTTGATGCCATTGCAAACGTCAACCACCCTGGACAAGCTCTTGAATCAAAACGTTTTGCCTGCCTTATCTATTTCTCGCGTGATGTGAATAAACGTTGGGATATGATGTTGGACGAGCGAGAAAAACGCGAATATATTGCCAACTGCAAAGCGGCATCTGCGCTGCATATTTGCCACTCCGTAGTACCAAAAATTGATGAGGTTCGTGGCCAAGGAAGTGAATTGGCCTACCAACTATTCTAGGTAGGCCTATCTAGAATAGTCTTTTAGTTATCCAGGTTGTTTGGCAAAACTTTTTTTGCCAATATTAATCTGTTGGATCACCAAGCCGGTAATTATTAGTACTAATCCAACAAGTGTTGAAGGATGAATCTGCTCGCCAATAATGGTGGCTAAAAGCATCAGCGAGATAAAAGGAGAAGCAAAAATAAGGTTACTTAAGCGGGAAGTGTTTTGTGTGAGCTTCAAAGCACTTAGCCATAGAACAAAGGTAATTCCCATCTCAAACAATCCCACATAGCTGACCGCCAGCCAGCCTTGCATCGAAATCTGGCTAAAGCTCAGCCCCTCATAAAGAGTTAAACCAATCGCAAATGGAATCGCGACTAAAAAACCGAGTAAAACGCCGACAACAGGGTCTGCCTTGTTTTTGGTATTTAAAATCCAGTAACTTGCCCAAAGTAGAGTGGAAAACAGAGCCAAGCCAACCCCTAGCGGGCTCTCAAAGTTTAAGCCAAGCAAATCGCCTTGTGTGGCAATAACAATCACCCCCAAGTAGCTGAACGTACAAGCAATCCAATCTTGTTTACGTATTTTCTGGCCTAAAAATACTGCCGCCATCAGGGTGAGCGTAATTGCCCAGCTGTAATTGATCGCCTGTGCTTGGGAAGCAGGAAGTAAGTCATAAGCTTTAAACAAAATAACGTAGTAAGCGAGTGGGTTAATCAGCCCTAACAGTAGGTAATACCCGGGGTTGGAGAGAAATGTGCTAGGTAGTGTCTTAAGCTTACCTTGCACAGCACAAATAACCGTCAGTGCCAGTGCGGAAGTGATACTGGCGACAGTCAACATTTGAATAGGGGAAAACTCAGCCAAGGTGAGTTTGAATGCGGTGGCAACCGTTGACCAGAGTAATACTGCTGATAAACCTAAGCCTAAAGCACGGCGCTCGTTCATGATGTTCCTTCAATAAAACCAACCAGTTAAGACTCACTGGTGAAAAGTATGGGACAGGGTAGTGAGCGCCTAGTCTAGCTGTTCGATATCTAGCCGACAAACTGGACATTTATCCAGTGCTAAAATACCATTGAAAGTATCTAATTCAGAATAGTTAAATCTTTATTATGCAATGGATTCTTGAGCATCAAGCTATGTTGATCTGTGGCCTATCTGGTGCCGTAGCAAGTGGCATGGTTGTCGGCTGGTGGGTCAAACAGAAAATGCGCTTTGACAATCAGCTTCTTGAACAACAATTGGAATCGAATCAGCAGCTTGCTAGCAGCCAAATTGAGCAACTGCAAAAAGAACTCCGTGAGGCGCAGCAAGAACTCGACGAGTTTGATGGTGAACGTGATAAGTCTGCTTACGAGATAAAGCAGTCTCACGGTAAGTTGATGGCGGTGCTAGAGAAGCTACGTTACTTCGAAGCAGTAAAGCAGGAACGCCAGCAGTATGCCGATGACCTCAATCAGATTCGCGAGCAAAAATCGCAGTTAGAAGCGCAGTTACGTGAACAAGAAGCACGCCATGAGCAACAAAACAAAGCCAGCCAAGAGAAGCTGCAACTGTTAGAGCAGGCAGAAGAGCGTCTTAAGCAGCAATTTGAGCAGCTTGCAAACCAGTTGTTTGAATCTAAAACTGCCAAAGTGGATCAGCAAAACCGTCAGAGTTTGGATGGTTTGCTATCTCCCCTTAAAGAGCAACTTGAAGGATTTAAGAAGCAAGTCAACGACAGCTTTAATCAAGAAGCTAAAGAGCGCCATACCTTAGTTCATGAGTTGAAGAACTTACAGCGCTTGAATGAGCAGATGACCAAAGAAGCGCTTAATCTGACTCAAGCACTAAAGGGCGATAACAAGCAGCAGGGCAACTGGGGAGAAGTCGTACTCGCGCGCGTATTAGCGGAGTCTGGCTTACGTGAAGGGCATGAATATCAAACCCAGGTCAGTTTGCAAAATGAAGCGGGTAAACGCTACCAGCCCGATGTGATTGTTCACTTACCGCAAGATAAACAAGTGGTGGTGGACTCTAAAATGGCCTTGGTAGCATACGAAAGGTACTTTAATGCTGAAACAGATAACCAACGAGAACGAGCGTTAAGTGACCACTTACTTGCCTTGCGAGCCCATATTAAAGGGCTATCTCAAAAAGACTACCATCAGCTAAAAGGCATTCAGAGCCTAGACTATGTGCTGATGTTTATTCCTGTGGAGCCTGCATTTCAGGTGGCTATTCAAGCAGACCCTAGTTTGGTAAAAGATGCGATGGAGCAAAACATTATCTTGGTCAGCCCAACCACCTTGCTCGTGGCGCTGCGCACGATCGATAACCTATGGCGTAACGATCGGCAAAACCAGAATGCTCAGGTTATCGCCGAGCGCGCAAGCAAGCTTTACGACAAGCTGCGTCTGTTTGTAGATGACATGGAAAGCCTTGGCGGTGCATTAGATAGAGCCAACCAAAATTATCAAGGGGCGATGAACAAGCTCGCTACAGGGCGCGGGAATGTGATTCGCCAAGCGGAAAGCTTTAAACAGTTGGGCGTTGAAGTGAAAAAACCAATATCCAATGATTTGGCACAACTCGCTCAACATGACCATTTCACAGAAAATGCTGCCTTGGATAAAAATGACTCTTCCGTACAAAGACATCCGGATGAGGATAAAGTAAACTAATCGCCCGCAGTGCTTAGGTCGTATTTATTCAATGCGCTGCTCGAAGAGGAATCATCATGACGGATACAAGCGTGCAATCGAATACAGCTTTAGAATCAAATGAAACCACGCACTTTGGTTTCAGTACCGTAGCAAAAGACGAGAAAGTGACGAAAGTTGCTGAAGTTTTCCACTCTGTGGCGGCTAAGTACGACATTATGAATGACTTAATGTCGGGTGGTATTCACCGCCTCTGGAAGCGTTTCACTATCGATTGTAGTGGTGTTCGTCCTGGTCAACGTGTTTTAGACCTAGGTGGTGGTACTGGGGATCTTACTGCTAAGTTTTCACGTATCGTGGGTGAAAAAGGTCATGTGGTTTTGGCTGACATTAACAACTCGATGCTGAATGTTGGTCGTGACAAACTGCGTGACAACGGTATTGTCGGTAACGTTCACTACGTGCAAGCAAACGCCGAAGAACTACCGTTTCCTGACGATTATTTTGATGCAATTACGATTAGTTTCTGTCTACGTAATGTCACCGACAAAGACAAAGCATTGCGATCTATGTACCGCGTGCTTAAGCCAGGTGGCCGTTTATTGGTGCTTGAGTTTTCAAAACCAGTTCTAGAGCCATTATCAAAAATTTATGATACCTACTCATTCCATCTACTACCTAAAATGGGCGAGTTGGTGGCAAATGATGCGGAAAGCTACCGTTACCTAGCGGAATCTATCCGTATGCACCCAAATCAAGAGACCTTGAAGGGCATGATGAATGAAGCTGGCTTCGATCAAACCAGTTACTACAACCTGACGGGGGGGATCGTTGCCCTTCACCGTGGTTATAAGTTCTAAGGTCGGTTGTTATGCCATTTGAGCCTCTTGTTACTGCAGTGATTGAAACGTCACTCAACACTCTTATTAACGACGACCCTGAGCTCGGTCGTCGTCTTGCTCGCTTAAAAGGGCAAGTGATTCAAGTTCACCTTAAAGAACTGAACAAGACATTGACCTTTATCTTTAGCCAGCAAATTGATGTTTTGGCGAATTATGAAGGTGAACCGGATTGCTATTTATCATTGAACCTCTCGGTACTGCCAGAACTGCGTGAGCAGTCCAATATCACTAAGCTTATCAAGCAAGATAAATTGGTATTGGAAGGCGATATTCAGCTGGCACAAAAGTTTTCGCAGCTGATGACGGATTGCAAACCAGATATTGAAGAGTGGTTATCGCGCGTGACGGGGGATGTTGTTGCGCATACTGTGGTTCAGGGTGCTGCCAATGTCGGTCAATTCTTCAAGTCGCAAGCCGAAAAACATCAAGACCACCTTGCTCAAGTCCTGACAGAAGAGTGGAAAATTGCGCCAGCACCACTAGAGGTGGCGCATTTCTGTGACCAAGTGGATGAAGTGAAAAGCCAAGCTTCACGTGTCGAGGCTAAATTGAATCAACTGCTGGAGCGCGCATGACCCCAACAGAGATGCGTCGTTTATACCAGATCATCCGTGTTCAGCTTGAGTATGGGTTAGATGAGCTACTGCCAACACACCAGTTGACTAAAGCGCCACTGCTAGCAAGAAAAAGTCTGTTTTGGATTAAAAACAAACACCCAGAGAAACCACTTGGTGACAGACTGCGTTTAGCATTGCAAGAGCTCGGTCCTGTATGGATTAAGTTTGGTCAGATGATGTCGACTCGTCGAGATCTTTTCCCGCCGCAAATTGCTGATCCACTGGCCTTGCTGCAAGACCAGGTTTCACCATTTGATGGTCAGCTTGCCAAGCAGCAAATCGAACAAGCACTCGGTGGTTCACTAGAGACATGGTTTGATGATTTCGCGATTGAACCGCTTGCGTCTGCCTCGATCGCTCAGGTGCATACCGCCAAGCTGAAATCGACTAACCAAGAAGTGGTATTGAAGGTTATTCGACCAGATATTCGCCCGGTCATTGATGCAGATCTAAAACTGATGTACCGCATGGCGCGTATAGTCGCCAAAGCACTTCCTGAAGCACGTCGTTTGAAACCTGTCGAAGTAGTGCGCGAATATGAGAAGACCTTGCTTGATGAATTGGACTTGCGCCGGGAAGCTGCTAACGCGATTCAACTCCGACGCAACTTTGAAGCCAGTGAAGAACTATATGTTCCTGAAGTTATCACCGACTTTAGTAATGAAACTGTCATGGTTTCTGAGCGAATATACGGCTTCCAAGTTTCTGATATTGAAGGGTTGAAAGCTAACGGTACCAATATGAAACTGTTGGCAGAGCGCGGAGTAAGCGTGTTCTTCACTCAGGTATTCAGAGACAGCTTCTTCCATGCGGATATGCATCCAGGCAACGTGTTTGTTGAACCGGATCATCCAGAAAACCCGCGTTGGATAGGTTTAGATTGTGGCATCGTCGGTACATTAAACAGCGAAGATAAGCGCTATCTGGCAGAGAACTTCTTAGCCTTCTTTAACCGAGATTACCGACGTGTCGCCGAGTTGCACGTTGAGTCGGGTTGGGTTCCACGTGAAACCAACATCGATGAGTTCGAGTTTGCCATACGTATTGTATGTGAACCGATTTTTGCTAAGCCACTGTGTGAAATTTCGTTCGGTCATGTACTACTGAATCTATTTAACACCGCGCGTCGTTTTAATATGGAAGTCCAGCCGCAGTTAGTGTTACTACAAAAAACGCTGCTTTATGTGGAAGGTTTAGGACGACAGTTATATCCGCAGCTTGACTTGTGGGAAACGGCTAAACCATTTTTAGAACAGTGGATGATGAACCAAGTTGGTCCTCAGGCAGTGATCAATGCGGTTAAAGACCGCGCCCCTTTTTGGGCAGAGAAATTACCTGAACTGCCAGAGCTTCTGTATGACAGCTTGCGTCAGGGTAAAATGATGAACCAGAGAATGGACCAGCTTTACCAAGGTTATCGTTCTAGCAAAAGGCAGCAGGCAACAGGTAAATTTTTATTTGGTGTTGGAGCCACATTAGTCGTATGCTCGGCAATATTGGTCAACAGCACATATGAGCAACTTTCGCTGGCCAGCGCCCTAGGTGGGGTCACATTTTGGTTGCTTAGTTGGCGAGCTTATCGTCAATAGACGTTAAACTCTTGAAATTAATTTTGTTTAATAAGACCCGAGGTAAAAAGAATGGGTGGTATTAGTATTTGGCAACTTTTGATTATTGCTGTCATCGTGGTTCTACTATTTGGTACTAAGAAGCTACGTGGTATCGGTGGCGACCTAGGCGGTGCAGTAAAAGGCTTTAAGAAAGCAATGAGCGAAGATGAGTCCGACAAAGATAAGAAAGACGCAGACTTTGAGCAGAAAGCCGTTGATCAGCAAAAGAGCGTAGAGCAGCAGAAAACAGACGCGACGGCTGAAACTAAGAAAGACAAAGAGCAGGCGTAGATCGTGTTTGATATCGGTTTTTGGGAACTGGTATTAATATCTGTCGTTGGGCTGGTGGTTCTTGGGCCTGAGCGTTTGCCTCATGCCATTCGTAGTGTTTCCAAGTTTGTTGGTGCGGCGAAAAACATGGCAAACAGTGTGAAAGATGAACTTTCACATGAGCTTAAGGTTCAAGAGCTACAAGAAAACTTGCGCAAAGCCGAGCAGATGGGAATGGAAGATTTATCTCCAGAGCTCAAGTCTTCGGTGGAGCAATTAAAGCAAGCTGCGCAAGATGTTCAACGCCCATACGCGAGCAAAAGCGAATCAGCGACGAACATTGCTGAAGCGGCCAACGAAACCGTTGAGCCTGCTCAGAACGCCAATGACTCAGTAGGGGCGGTTGAGAGTCTAAACACTCAATCAGCGCCACAGGCAGATAAAAAAGCCGAATAGTCTCGCATACAGGAGGAGCTGCTATGGAGTAGCTCCTTTTCGATCTTTATGAGTAGAGGTTTCCATGTCTTCTGTTGAGCAGACACAACCTTTGATCAGCCATTTACTAGAGCTGAGAAATCGCCTGCTACGAGCAATTGTAGCGGTATTGGTGGTTTTCATCGGGCTGATCTATTTTGCCAATGACATCTATGAGTTTGTCTCAGCACCTTTGGTAGAGCGTCTACCTGAAGGGGCAACCATGATTGCTACCGATGTGGCATCTCCTTTCTTTACGCCACTAAAGTTGACTTTAATCGCGTCTATTTTTGTCGCGGTTCCGTTTATTCTTTATCAGGTGTGGGCGTTTGTTGCTCCTGGCTTATACAAACATGAACGTCGTTTAATCATGCCACTAATGTTCTCTAGCTCGTTGCTGTTCTACTGCGGTGTTGCTTTTGCTTATTTTGTGGTATTTCCGTTAGTGTTTGGCTTCTTTACTGCTATTTCACTCGGTGGAGTAGAGTTTGCGACGGATATTTCTAGCTATCTCGATTTTGTCTTGGCGTTATTCCTAGCATTTGGTATTGCCTTTGAAGTGCCTGTAGCCATTATCTTGCTTTGCTGGACTGGTGCCACTGATCCTAAAAGCTTAAGTCAGAAGCGTCCGTATATTATTGTTGGTGCCTTTGTGGTCGGGATGATGCTGACGCCGCCAGATATGATCTCGCAAACACTACTGGCGATTCCTATGTGCCTACTGTTTGAGGTTGGTTTGTTCTTTGCGCGCTTTTATGTGCGTAAAGGTGACAGTGAGGACCAAGTGGAAGAGTAATCCACTTAGAACGCGATACATCAAGGGGTTGATAGTTAACTATCAACCCCTTTCTATTTTCTGGAGAGCTGGAGAGCTGGAGAGCTGGAGAGCTGGAGAGCTGGAGAGCTGGAGAGCTAAAGACTAAACAGCGTTTTGGCATTGTGAGTGGTGAGGCTATCCACTTGTTCGACACTGATTTCTCTTAGGTCAGCGACGCGTTGAGCAACAAGTGAGGTATACGCAGGTTCATTGCGTTTACCACGATGCGGAACAGGAGCGAGATAAGGGCAGTCAGTTTCTAAGATAACGTAATCCATATCTAGATGTGGAATCACTTTATCCATGCCACCATTTTTAAACGTCGAAACGCCACCAAGCCCAAGGTGAAAGCCGAGATCATTGATCGCTTTGGCTTCTTCAACACTGCCACCAAAACAGTGGAATACACCGCTTAAAGAACCATCTTGCTCTTGACGAAGTAATGTGAGGGTCTCTTCTATTGAGTCGCGTGTATGAATGACCACTGGCAGCTTCATCTCTTTTGCCCAATTGAGCTGAGTAATAAACGCCATCTCTTGTTCGGATTTAAAGGTTTTGTCCCAATAGAGATCAATACCAATTTCACCGACGGCAATAAAGTTGTGCTTATCAAACCAAGAATGAATGATGTCTAGGCTCTGTTTAACATCGGCGTTGACGTAACAAGGGTGCAATCCCATCATCGAGCGGCAAACGTCTGGGTACTCGGCCTCGGTGCGCAACATCGGCTCGATAGAGTCTAAATCAATGTTTGGCAGTAGTATCTTATCAATGCCTTGTGCCAACGCACGCTGGACGACTTGGTCGCGATCAGTATCAAATTCAGTGGCGTAAATATGTGCGTGGGTATCAATCATTGCTTATCTCACTCTCTATCAGAGCTGAGAGTATACGGCAGTGTGAGCATTTGGTCATTTTTTGCATTTTTCTCGACTCTCTCTGGTGTCGTCGGCTTGGAGTGATATTATGCAATTCAAGCACTTTCACCACACAAGGAGAATAGAGTGTCAGTTTCGATTCAAGGTCAATTCCCTGGCCGTCGTATGCGCCGCCTGCGCAAGCATGACTTTAGCCGCCGCTTGATGGCTGAAAACCAATTGTCTGTTAACGATCTGATTTATCCAATGTTTATTCTTATGGGTAAAGATCGCCGCGAAACCGTGGAGTCAATGCCGGGTATCGAACGTTTGTCGATTGATCTAATGCTAGAAGAGGCGCAGTACTTAGCTCAGTTAGGTGTTCCTGCGATCGCTCTATTCCCTGTGGTCAACCAAGATGCCAAAAGCCTATGTGCTGCTGAAGCTTACAACCCTGAAGGATTAGTGCAGCGTGCGGTTCGTTCTCTGAAAGAGCATGTTCCAGAAATCGGCGTGATCACGGATGTCGCGCTTGACCCATTCACTACTCATGGTCAAGACGGCATCATTGATGAAGAAGGTTACGTGCTAAACGATGAGACAACCAAAGTCTTAGTTAAACAGGCTCTATCTCATGCAGAAGCCGGCGCCGATGTCGTTGCCCCTTCAGACATGATGGATGGACGTATTGGTGAGATTCGTAAAGCGCTTGAGCAAGCAGGCCACATCAATACCCAGATCATGGCTTATTCTGCCAAATACGCTTCTTGTTACTATGGACCTTTCCGCGATGCGGTCGGTAGTGCAAGCAACCTTAAGGGTGGCAATAAGAAAAACTACCAAATGGATCCTGCTAATAGCGATGAAGCGATTCATGAAGTGGCGATGGACGTGAATGAAGGCGCTGACATGGTCATGGTTAAGCCTGGTATGCCTTATCTTGATATTGTTCGCCGCGTTAAATCTGAACTTGAAGTACCAACCTTTGCTTATCAAGTCTCTGGTGAGTATGCGATGCACAAAGCGGCATTTGCCAATGGTTGGTTAAAAGAGCGTGATACCGTGATGGAATCTCTACTGTGCTTTAAGCGAGCAGGGGCGGATGGCATCCTCACCTATTTTGCTAAAGATGTCGCTGAGTGGCTAGCGGAAGAAAATGCGCAAGCGGCGACGTTCTTAAAAGACGACCAAGCGTAGCGCAAATTAAGCAAAAAATATCAAAGGCTGGCGTTTGTCAGCCTTTTTTAGTTTGGAGAGTAGTAGTGAGTATTGAATATCGCCTAGGTACATTGGAAGAGTGTGTTCAGGTCGTTGAGCAGATCGCGGAATTTGCCCATAAAGAGACCGTTGAGAGCTTGTCTGCACGTTTAGAAGGAAAGCAGCGCTTTTTGATTCAGGTGGCGCAACAAGGTGACGACATCCTAGGGTTCAAGATTGGTTACCAGATCGACGAAACGACGTTCTACAGCTGGTTTGGTGGCGTGTCTTGTTTAGCGAGAAACAAAGGGGTGGCGCAAAAATTACTAGATATTCAGGAGCAATGGGTAACAGAGCAGGGCTATAAACAGCTTAAAGTGAAATCACGTAACCAATTTCCTGCCATGCTCAGACTGCTGATTAAAAATGGCTATCTTATTGAAAATTATGAACAAAGAGGACTATTGTTAGAGAGCCGAATTCATTTTGTAAAGCAATTGGGCGAGTGTCATAAAAATTAAATGAGATTTTTTCTCATTTAGGTGTTGACGCATTAAATGAGAATGGTTATTATTTGTCTCGTCTTAGGGAATGAGAGAAGTTCACAAGGACGTTGAGTTACCAGATTCACAATTGGAGACGGTGATGACACTGAACTTAATCGAACTTGCACGAGTTCTTTTTGACACGACATTGCTCACATTGCTTCCAGTGTAATTTATAGCTTTATGGCAAAGCACCTCATTCACCTGAATTGCTTTGACCCCTTTTTGCTAGGCGACATCGAAAGATGTCGCTTTTTTTATGCCTGCTATTTCGCTTCGAACAAAAGGACACCAGTAGTCTTTTCCACAACGCAAGATCATTTTAGGATCGATCTTCAAACGATCGATCTGATAATTTGTTTTTTATTTACAATGGCTTGAGGTCTGTTTTGAGTTTTTTGCGCACTGTTTTATATCCTGTGGGTAAATAATATAAACAGAGTTATCCACAAGAAGGTGAGTGAGGTGATAAAGGAATAACCAAATGTGTGAGTAGAGTTCAAAGAGTTAAAATGGATTCGCTGAACCAGTCATGGCATCCTAAGCAGATCTTTTTTGCATTTTCTTTGGATACGTAAAGACTATGGCCAACATTCCTGATAATCCGTTGATTTTAATTGACGGTTCTTCTTATTTATACCGCGCATTCCACGCTTATCCAGAAACGATGAGTAATGGCGAAATTCCAACCAATGCCGTTTATGGTGTGGTCAACATGCTGCGTAGCATGATGCGTCAGTTCTCTTCAGATCGTATAGCGGTTGTCTTTGATGCAAAAGGAAAAACCTTCCGTGATGATATGTATCCAGAGTACAAGGCAAATCGTCCTCCAATGCCCGATGATCTGCGCTGTCAGATTGAGCCTTTGCACAACGTGATCCGCGCGATGGGTTTGCCATTGATCTGTACTCCGGGCGTAGAAGCCGATGATGTTATTGGTACGCTGGCTTACCAAGCATCCCAAGCTGGTATGCCTGTGTTAATCAGTACCGGTGATAAAGATATGGCGCAATTAGTAGATGACAATGTTACCTTGATCAACACCATGACCAATGTGGTGATGGATCGTGAAGGTGTGGTTGAGAAGTTTGGTATTCCACCTGAATTGATCATCGACTACCTTGCCTTGATGGGGGATAAGGTCGATAACATTCCTGGTGTGCCGGGTGTTGGTGATAAAACCGCGACGGCTTTGCTGCAAGGTATTGGCGGCATTAACAAACTGTATGAAAGCCTCGGCGATATCGCTCCATTAGGTTTCCGCGGTTCGAAAACCATGGCGAAAAAGCTACTAGACAATGAAGAAAATGCACGTCTGTCTTATGACCTTGCGACGATCAAACTGGATGTAGAGTTAGAAGATACGCCTGAGTCTCTGCTTAAAACTGAGCCTAACAAAGATGAGTTGATCAAACTGTATGGTCAGTTGGTGTTTAAATCTTGGCTAAACGAACTTCTTGATGGTGGCACCGGTGTGGTTGAGGCTGATGAGAAGTCGGGTGCTCGGAGCGCTGCCTCTTCTGATTCTGCAGCAGATATCGACACATCGGCAGTGACTATCGACCGTAGTCAGTATGAAACCATCCTAGATGAGTCTTCATTCAATGCTTGGCTAGAGAAGCTAAAAGCAGCCGAGGTGTTTGCTTTCGATACGGAAACCGATAGCTTGGATTACATGGTTGCTAACCTTGTTGGTCTATCATTTGCGACCGAAGAAGGTGTTGCAGCGTATGTGCCTGTTGCCCACGATTACCTAGATGCACCTGCGCAGCTAGAGCGTGATTGGGTTCTGGCGCAACTAAAACAAATCTTAGAAGATGATGCTCACGCGAAGGTGGGTCAGAACCTTAAGTACGATGCGAGCGTGTTAGCGCGTTACGGCATTGAGATGAAAGGCATTAAGCATGACACCATGTTAGCGTCTTACGTTTATAACAGTGTTGGTGGCAAACATGATATGGACAGCTTGGCGCTGCGTTTCCTTCAGCACAGTTGTATTTCTTTCGAGCAAATTGCCGGTAAAGGTAAAAAACAACTGACGTTCAATCAAATCGAGCTCGATCAAGCATCGCCTTACGCGGCAGAAGATGCTGATGTTACGCTACGCCTTCATAACCGACTTATGACTAACATTGAGCAGGATGAGAAGCTGAAAGATATCTACCAAGATATTGAGGTTCCTCTGGTGCCTGTGCTTTCTCGTATTGAACGTACTGGGGTTCTGATTGATGACATGAAGTTATCTGCTCAGTCGCAAGAGATAGCTCAACGTCTTGATGAATTAGAACAGAAAGCATTTGAGATTGCTGAGCAGGAATTCAACATGAATTCGCCAAAGCAGCTTCAAGTAATTCTGTTCGAGAAGATGGGTTTGCCGGTGACCAAGAAGACACCTTCAGGTACGCCTTCGACTAACGAAGAAGTGCTACAAGAGCTGGCATTGGATTACCCATTACCTAAGCTGATTCTCGAGTACCGTGGTTTGGCCAAGCTAAAGTCGACTTATACCGACAAGCTGCCGAAGATGATTAACCCAGAAACAGGGCGTGTGCATACCTCTTATCATCAAGCGGTAACCGCAACCGGTCGTCTTTCTTCTACCGATCCTAACTTACAGAATATTCCAATCCGTAATGAAGAAGGTCGCCGCATCCGTCAGGCATTTATTGCACCGCACGGCTATAAGATCATGGCGGTCGATTACTCGCAAATTGAGCTGCGTATCATGGCGCACTTGTCGGGTGATAAAGCGCTGTTAGAAGCGTTCCAGCAAGGGAAAGATATCCATGCAGCCACTGCTGCAGAGATCATGGGTACGACTATTGAACAAGTCAGCTCAGAACAACGTCGCCGCGCGAAAGCAGTTAACTTCGGCCTTATCTACGGTATGAGTGCGTTTGGTTTAGCTAAGCAGCTCGGTATTCCTCGTGGGGAAGCACAAGACTACATGAACAAGTATTTCGAGCGTTACCCTGGTGTGATGCAGTATATGGAAGATACTCGCAGTGCGGCTGCAGAGCAGGGTTATGTTGAAACTATCTTTGGTCGCCGTTTGCACCTTCCTGAGATCAAGTCACGTAATGGTATGCGTCGTAAAGCAGCAGAACGAGCAGCGATCAACGCGCCAATGCAAGGAACAGCCGCCGACATTATCAAGAAAGCTATGCTATTAGTTGATGAGTGGATTCAAGCTGAAGGTGATGGACGCGTTAAACTGCTAATGCAAGTTCATGATGAATTGGTATTTGAAGTACAAGAGTCAGCTTTAGCCGAAATTGAAAGTAAAGTACAACAATTGATGGAATCCGCAGTACAGCTTGATGTCCCTTTGGTCGCAGATGCTGGTCATGGAGATAACTGGGATCAGGCGCACTAAGCAAAAAATCGCCTAAAATGTCACTTTTGCATGAGCCAGCGCACAAACGTTGGCTTTTTTTTGGTTCTAAAAAAGTTAAATGGATTTGAGCCCAAATGTTGCTTAACAAAATTTTAATGAAAAAAACTTACAAAAATAGTTTTCATTTCTGACCAATTGTTGTACATTAATCTGCGTAGGGTACAGAGGTAAGATGTTCTATCTTTCAGACCTTTTGTTTCACGTTATTGGATTAGGCTGATTCAGCCGCCCCAGTCAGCTTTTGACTGGGGCGTTTTTTATTGTGCTAAAGAAAAATCCATAAATATCAATACGATACCTATGAAAGCCAACAACCTTCTAATTTAATCCTAATTTGCGTTGAAAAGTCCTGATTAACATTAGTTCAATTAGGTTGAATGTAATTTACCGAAAGTTTGTAAATTAATACCAGTCACAGTTTGGTTATTTTGGCTGGGAAACTAAAGCGGCTAGATAGCAATAAAATAGACTTTTTGTAGACTAATTACGTTTACTTTCAAGTGTTTATTTTTTTATGGAGAGGCGTGCATAGCAAATTATACCGCCTTTCAGCATATTGATTTAAGTACCGAGATACATAATCCTAAACGTATAATAACTAATAACGACTATTTCTCTCCCGTTGCCCCGCCAGGATGGTGGGGCTTTTATTTTTCTAGGCAGACAAAAAAGCCCTGCTTGTTAGGGCAGGGCTAATCAATAAAGTCGCTGTTGAATAGTTACTCTTGTTCGTTATCGAGATTTTCTTCTTCGATGATTTCTTCGACAACCGATTCAGTGAGCGCTGGAGCAAACCACTGATCGAGTTTGCTGCGTAGTGTGTCGACTCCAAGTCCCTTCAGTGAAGAAAACGCTGCGACACTGACATCACCGCCAAAACCAACTGCATCTTTCTTGATCTTCAAAACTTGGGCTTTGCGTGCTCCGCTCTTCAGTTTGTCTGCTTTCGTCAGTAGTACTTGAACTGGAATACCACTGTCCACCGCCCAAAAGATAAGCTGTTGATCGAGATCTTTCATTGGATGACGGATATCCATTAATACGACTAAGCCTTTTAGACATTGGCGCTTTTGCAAGTACTCACCTAAAGACTTTTGCCACTTTTTCTTCATTTCTAGGGGGACTTGAGCAAAGCCATAACCTGGTAAATCGACGATATGACAACCATCGGTAACCTTAAAAAGGTTAATGAGTTGTGTACGACCAGGTGTTTTACTGGTTTTTGCAAGGCTGCGTTGGTTCGTTAGGCGGTTTAAAGAACTAGACTTACCCGCATTGGAGCGTCCTGCAAACGCAACTTCGATACCTTCATCTTCTGGCAAGTGACGAATATCAGGTGCACTCGTGATGAAATGGGTGTTTTGATAATGAATTTTTACGCTCACTGTTAACTCCATCTCGACTTTGTGTAGTCGATTGATTACTTTTTTGTGAAATTGTGTAAAATAACCGTGCTCGGCATAAGGTCGCCTATTGTACCATGAAAAGGTCAACACGCCCTGCAAGTGGTACCGGAAGCTTGATAATTATAATGGAATGTCATGAAGAAATTAGCGCTAATCTTGAGTCTTTTAGCCAGCTGCTCCGTGTGGGCCCAAGGTAACATTGAAGCTGGTAAAGCAAAATCCCAAACCTGTGTTGCCTGCCATGGTGCTGATGGCAACAGTCAACTCGCTATGTACCCGAAAATTGCAGGTCAGCATGCTAAGTATATTGAAAAGCAGCTGAAAGAGTTCAAGTTGGGTATGACTAGTAATGGTAAGCAAGGTCGTATGGATCCTGTGATGAGTGGTATGGCTATGCCACTATCTGAGGAAGATATGAAAGACCTGGCGGCTTATTACGCATCTCTACCTATTTCTCACAATACTACACCAGAGAATGTGGTCGATACGGGTAAAGTACTTTATACCTCTGGTGATGCCGAGCGTGGACTAACAGCATGTATTGCCTGTCATGGCCCCCGTGGTGATGGTACAGAGCTGTCTGGCTTCCCGAAAATTTCTGGCCAGCATGCTGACTACATCAAAGCTCAGCTAGTAAAATTCCGTGATGGTTCTCGTGGAAACGATATGAACGAGATGATGCGTGATATCGCGAAAAAACTCACGGATGAAGATATCGATACTCTTTCTAAATATGTTGGTGGCCTACACTAAGCCCTACTTATTCGTTCGAGCATAAAGTTGTAATGAAAAAGCCCAAGCAGTTTGCTTGGGCTTTTTCGTTTGAGAACGATCACATTCTCTCTATGGTTGGGGTGAGTGATCTTTCCTTATCTCTTGTAAGAGATCGTCCATACTTGGTTGTGTAAATTGCCTCTGCTATTTTGTAACTTATTGAAAAATAGGGCTGTGAAAATTTGGTCATAAAAAAGTGAGTTTTTTTGCTCTCAATGGATTGTTCAATTTTACCAAGTAGCTAAAGTGTACTCATCGGCAGGGTGCTGATAACGGAATTAAGACTAGGAAGTCTCCACGGACGCAAGTAATGGAAACTTGGTAGTTATAGAAAGGATACAGGGTAGGTAGGAAACCTACTTGATAGGGATGGTCGACTTGTCTAATGGTTTAAGACAGTGAAACGGATCAGGCTAAGGACTAGCCCAGGCATCAGGAAGTTAATGGAAGGCCAAAATTCACCAGGATGGTGGCAAACAACACTTTTGGCAGGGAAAGCACTAAAAACAAATGGAATATTGGTGCACTGAAATCAGTGCAACACAGTTTGGCCGCAAGGCATTTAGAAAGCGATAGGTAACTCTATCGCTTTTTTTATTGCTATTTTTTATGAAGTGATGATTATTTGCACAATAGTGCTCCACTCTAACGCCAGTTTCTGGTATGTTTCGCATCCCGTTTGAGGATATGTTAAACGCACCCAATATGCATAGTTGCCCCCTTTGTCAAAGCTTGGAGACTCAGCGCTACTACCAAGACAAACGTCGAGAGTATTTACAGTGCCTGCAATGTGAGCTTGTGTTTGTTAATCCAGATCAGCGATTGGATGCAAAACAAGAGAAAGCCCACTACGATTTGCATGAGAATGACCCAAATGATCAAGGGTATCGACGCTTTTTATCTCGGGTGGTTGACCCCATATTAGAGCGTATTGAACCAAACTCTCATGGGTTAGATTTTGGTTGTGGACCTGGTCCAACATTGTCATTGATGTTGCAAGAGCAAGGACACACCATGAAATTATACGATATCTATTATCACCCTGAAGTTTCGGTGTTAGAAAAATCGTATGACTTTATAACTGCCACAGAGGTGATAGAGCACCTCTATGAACCGAATAAGGTGTGGCAGCAATGGTTGAATTTAGTTAAGCCAGGTGGCTGGATTGGTCTTATGACCAAGATGGTCATTGATGTTGAAGCGTTTGCCTCATGGCATTATAAAAACGATCAGACCCATGTGGTGTTCTTTAGTCGTAAAACGTTTCACTATTTGGCAGAGCGGGATCAGCTCAAGCTTGAATTTATTGGTAATGATGTAATTTTACTGAGGAAAGCCCAGTAATGAGCCGTAGTAAGAAAGCAAGATCCGGTGGCAATAGCGACGTTATCGTTGTTCGCAACCGCACTCAATCAGACGTTGAAGGACGTCTACGTAAGAAAGACAAAAAGCGCAAAGGTCTGAAGACTGGTGGTCGTCACTCTGAAGCAAAAGATCAGAAGCAACAGACGGCAGGCCAAAAGCGTGATCCGCGTTTAGGCAGCAAAAAGAAGATCCCTCTAGTGGCTGAAGCAGTGAAGAAGTCAACTAAGGCTGAGCGCCGTATCAATGCAGAGAAAGAGCTAGCGATGCTAGAAAGTGATGCGCAACTTAACGTATTGCTTGATCGTCTTGATAATGGCGATAACTTAGGCGATGGTTTGCAGAAATACGTAGATGAGAAACTAGCGCGTATCGAAGCACTAATGAAACAGCTAGGTATCTACGAAGAAGAGCCTGAAGAAGAACTTGAAGAGCAAGTTGTCGAGCAACCAGTAGCAAAGAAAAAACCGAGCAAGAAAGCTGATTCAGATGATGAGCTACTCTCTCAATTCGAAGACTTAGACTTGAACCAATTTAAAGGATAATCGAGCCTCATGAATGTAACCTTGTTAGCCATTTTAGGTGGAGCCATTATTCTCGGCCTAGCATCATACGCAGGTTACCTTCTGCTCCAGCTCAAGAAGCAAAAGGAATTGCAATTGCAGCACCAAAAGCTGGCAATTGAAAAGCGCAATGCCAATATCTTTGAAAGCGTCAATGTTCTTTGCTTAGCGGGTATCCAAGAGCAGTGTGACTTGTCGGAAATTAGCATCCGCCTCTACAACATCATGGATTATGTCCAAGGTGAAGAGCGTGTTGATTTTGAAAAGGAGTTTCCGGCGACTTCAGAGCTGTTCCATATTGTCAAAGATATGGCTCGTGGTGAAGAGCGTCAAACGCTAGCGAAAAAAGAGCGCATGAAGCAAAACCTTGAGCGCCATAAAGCAGAGTCTCGCCTTCAGGAAGCCATCGTTGAAGAGCTGAAACGCCTGCAGAAAAAGGTTCAACCTCTCAACAATCAGATCAACATCCAAATGGTCTAGATTGGTTTTATAGCTCCTTCGACTACCCTTTAGAGGGAGTGATCGAGTTATCAATTCTGAGTATTGCTACTCAAAAAGCAGCCTGTCCCACAACCAGTGATATCGAGGTGTGGCAAAATAGCCTGCTAACAATAATGGCTCGTGTAGCCAAACGAAGCATTATAGCCCAAACGGAAATACCATCATGTCGCAGCATGTCGTCGCAAGCCAGCAAATAGTCTGGGATCAAGCCATCCTGGATAAATACAACTATTCGGGTCCTCGGTATACCTCATACCCAACCGCTTTGGAGTTTCATGAAGCATTCACGGTAGCGGACTACGATATGGCGTGCACTCAGTACCCAGACAGACCGCTTTCTCTTTATATCCATATCCCTTTCTGCCACAAGCTTTGTTACTACTGTGGCTGCAATAAGGTTATTACACGTCATGCCCATAAGGCTGATGAGTACTTGGATGTATTAGAGCTAGAGGTTCGTACTCGAGCGGCATTGCTTCAAGGGCGTAAAGTGACACAGCTGCATTTCGGTGGCGGTACGCCGACATTCCTGACCAAGGCACAAATAAGCCGAGTGATGAATATTCTGCGTGATGAGTTTAATTTCGAAGGTGACGCTGAAATTAGTATCGAAGTTGACCCGCGCGAAATCGAACTCGATGTGCTCGACCACTTGCGAAGTGAAGGATTTAATCGCCTAAGTATTGGTGTGCAAGACTTCAATAAAGAAGTTCAAAAGCTGGTTAACCGTGAGCAGGATGAAGAATTCATCTTTGCGATGGTTGAGCGTGCCAAACAACTTGGCTTCCGTTCGACTAACTTAGATCTGATCTACGGCTTGCCGAAACAGACTCAAGCACGTTTTGCCGAAACCTTAGCTCAGGTTTTACAAATGCAGCCAGGCCGCTTGTCTATCTTTAACTATGCGCACATGCCACAGCTATTTGCAGCGCAGCGCAAGATTAAAGATGAAGACCTACCCGTAGCAGAAGAGAAGATGGCGATCCTGCAAGATACTATCTCGACACTGACTGGTGCAGGGTATCAGTTTATCGGTATGGATCACTTTGCTCAGCCAGATGATGAGCTTGCGGTTGCTCAGCGTAATGGTGTGCTTCACCGAAACTTCCAAGGTTACACCACTCAAGGCGAAGCGGACTTAGTGGGCTTCGGTGTGTCAGCGATCTCTATGATTGGCGATGCTTACGCGCAAAACCAAAAAGAGCTGAAGAAGTACTACGCGCAAGTGAACGACCTGCGTCATGCTCTATGGAAGGGGGTAGCCCTTGATAGTGATGACTTACTTCGTCGTGAAGTTATTAAACAGCTTATCTGTAACTTTAAACTTGATAAGACCATGATTGAGTCTGAGTTTAAGGTGACTTTTAATGACTACTTTAAAGAAGACTTGCAGCTACTACAGACGTTTATCAATGATGAACTGGTGGAAGTGGATGACAAAGAAATTCGCGTCACACTGCGTGGTCGCCTACTGATCCGTAACATCTGCATGTGTTTCGATAAGTATTTAAGGGCTAAGGCGCGTCAGCAGCAGTTTTCCCGAGTCATTTAAGTTTTCGTCATATTTGAAGCCACAGCGTCGTTGTCTTCACAACCTCCCCGGAGCGCCGGCCGTCCCAATCACATCGCGGACTATGCTCATGGGAATAAGGTTATTCGACGCCTAGCTGTGACTCCAACTATCTAGAAAACTACTTTAAATGCAAAAGCCACCGTTATTCTTTCGATCTGAAAAAGCGGTGGCTTTGTTGTATCTGCGTTTATAGTTAGGGCGCGATATAGGTATCGTGAGCCATTTCCCACAGTGCTTTGACCAGTGGGTTATCAAGCTGCGAGCGTTTGCAGCACACGCCGAGTTTAAAGGGTTTTATTGAAGCGACTTTTAAGCGCTCGATTTTTTCTTTAACTGGGCTATTATTGATCACCACATCTGGGGCGATTCCCACGCCGCAGCCAAGTGCAACCATACTGACAATCGCTTCGTGACCTGACACTTGCGCGTAGATATTAGGCTTAATCTTCATCGCCTTGAACCAAGCATTGGCACGGTCTCGGGCGGTACCTGATTCAGGAACAATAAACGGAATTGTTGACCAATCCGGCTTCTCTTTTTGCAGCTCCATGGCAAAATTACTTACCCCGATGGGGGCAATTACAGAGAGAGGAATTTCACTAATCGTTTCAAACTCGATTCGAGCGGGCAGTTGCTCGGGTTGGGCAGAAATCGCGATATCCGCTTCATCACTCAGCACCTTGTTAATTGCCTGAGCTGGGTCTCCAGTTGAAAGCTTAAACTCAATAAAAGGGTGTTGAAGTCTAAATTCAGACAGTAGTTCGGGTAGATGGCTGTAGCTGGCCGTTACCGAGCAAAAGAGACGAATTTCACCTTTCAGTTCTTCTTCATGGCCCTTGAGTTGGGCGTTGTAGTTTTGCCACTCACCAAGAATGTTCAATGCTACAGGCAGAAGTTTCTTTGCTGCTGGGGTAAGTTCAACGCTGCGATTGTCTCGCACAAACAGTGCCTGACCAGTATCGCTTTCGAGTTTTTGTATTTGTCGACTCAGTGCTGATGGGCTGATATGCATCGCTGAAGCTGTCTTAGCGAAGCTCTTACTATCACACAGATGAATGAACAACTGTAGACACTTAATGTTCATGAAATGGTCACATCCTTGTTGCATTAATTGCAATTACTAATTGTGAATATATCACTTTAAGCAATTAAATACCTGTTTTAGTATGAACTCATTCGGTACAAAATCGACCGACCTCAACGGAAAAATTCTATAAAGGAGCGCCCTGATGGCTAACTATTTCAACACTTTAAACCTACGTGAGCAGCTAGACCAACTAGGTCGTTGTCGTTTCATGGACCGCAGCGAATTCGTAACAGAAGCGGACTACCTGAAAGGTAAGAAAGTCGTTATCGTTGGTTGTGGTGCTCAGGGCCTAAACCAAGGTCTAAACATGCGTGATTCTGGCTTAAACGTAGCGTACGCATTACGTCAGGCAGCGATTGACGAGCAGCGTCAGTCATACAAGAACGCAAAAGAGAACGGTTTTGAAGTAGCAAGCTACGAAACGCTAATCCCTGAAGCTGATCTAGTCATCAACCTTACTCCAGACAAGCAGCACACTAACGTTGTAGAAACGGTAATGCCGCTAATGAAGCAAGGCGCTGCACTAGGTTACTCACACGGCTTCAACGTGGTTGAAGAAGGCATGCAAATCCGTAAAGACTTAACAGTTGTTATGGTTGCACCTAAATGTCCAGGTACTGAAGTCCGTGAAGAGTACAAGCGTGGTTTCGGTGTACCGACACTGATCGCTGTTCACCCAGAAAACGACCCTAAAGGCGAAGGCTGGGACATCGCGAAAGCATGGGCAGCAGGTACAGGTGGTCACCGCGCAGGTTGTTTAGAGTCTTCATTCGTTGCAGAAGTTAAATCTGACCTAATGGGTGAGCAAACTATCCTATGTGGCATGCTACAAGCAGGTTCAATCGTATCTTACGAGAAGATGATCGCTGACGGCATCGACCCAAGCTACGCAGGTAAGCTACTTCAGTATGGTTGGGAAACTATCACAGAAGCACTGAAATTCGGTGGCATCACGCACATGATGGATCGTCTATCAAACCCAGCGAAAATCAAAGCATTCGAGCTGTCTGAAGAGCTAAAAGAGTTAATGCGTCCGCTTTACAACAAGCACATGGATGACATTATCACTGGTGAGTTCTCTCGCACTATGATGGCTGACTGGGCTAACGATGACGCAAACCTACTAGGCTGGCGTGAAGAGACAGGCGAAACTGCATTTGAAAATTACCCAGCAGGCGACGTTGAAATCTCTGAGCAAGAGTACTTCGATAACGGTATCCTACTAGTAGCAATGGTTCGTGCAGGTGTTGAACTAGCATTCGAAGCAATGACAGCATCAGGCATCATCGATGAGTCAGCGTACTACGAGTCACTACACGAGCTACCGCTAATCGCAAACACAGTAGCACGTAAGCGTCTATACGAAATGAACGTAGTAATCTCAGACACAGCAGAATACGGTAACTACCTATTCGCTAACGTAGCAACGCCGCTACTGCGTGAGAAGTTCATGCCTTCAGTAGGTACTGATGTAATCGGTAAAGGCCTAGGTGAAACATCTAACCAAGTAGATAACGCAACGCTAATCGCAGTAAACGATACTATCCGTAACCACCCAGTTGAGTACATTGGTGAAGAGCTACGTGGGTATATGACAGATATGAAGAACATCGCGGTAGGCGGCTAATCTTCTTCGCTAAGGAGCTTAATTTCTTTGTCGGTAATACTCATTTGCTCGCGCAAACTCCGTGTTACCTCCGCGAACTTAAGCTCTTAGCTGTGAATATTAAATTACTGCGACATTCACTAACCTAGGTTGGTAAAGAACTCCAGGCAGACTGGGGTGATAAATACAAAATTAAACACAACATTCTAATTAAAAGGCTTGGTCTCCGTTGACCAAGCCTTTTTGTTTTTGGGCAGAGTTTTATACCCTTCGAGAGATAAACCGTCATTCCATAGACTGACGAAGGAAGGAGTAGGGAATCTCTAACGGTTCTTCGCTCACTGTATGAGAGCCCCAACTCTCTCGTTTTTGGCTCTTTAGGATGACAGTAATAAAAAACAAAGAGTTGTAACAGTCTACCCCCCTCTATCTTCCTCCCAAAGCATTCGCATACAAAAAGGGCCGACGTTTTCACGTCAGCCCCTAGGGTTATCTCGCTTTTCAGCTTACTTATCCGCCAGCTTCTGTTCTAAATCTGCTAGTTTCTTTTCCATCTCTGTTAGCTTTTGACGAGTGCGCAGTAGGACTTGAGTCTGAACATCAAACTCTTCGCGGCTGACTACGTCTAATTTGTTTAGTTGGCCTTGAATTACTTGGCGAACTTTTTGGTCAACGTCTGCACCCAGCTCTTTTACTGGTGTTGGCATTGAGTCATGAATTTGTTTAGCGATTTGCTCTAGTTTCTTTGGGTCAAACATGGTGACTAAAACTCCTTTCTATTTGTGCTCATTCTATGTAATTGATACATGAAAGTCGCTACTTCGATAGCAAAAATTCGAAGCTGTTGTACCAATCAGAATAAATAGTTAATCAGCTACTGAGCCGGATAGGTACTCAAGTGGCAGGTATAAAAAAGGCCACCGAAGTGGCCTTTAACAGGAGTTACAGATTACTTGTTCTCTGCTAGCTCACGCTGAGCGGCTTTCGCTTCATCAACACGTGCTAGCTTTTCCAAGTCTTTATCTTCGACAAACACAGGTAGAGGCTTATGTTTTTCAGCTAGGTAGCTGTAAATCACAGGCAGTACGAATAGTGTAAAGATAGTACCAATTGCTAGACCAGCAACGATTACGATACCGATACTAAAGCGCTGAGCTGCACCTGCACCAGTTGCGTACATCAGCGGGATAAGACCAGCAATCATCGCGGCTGTTGTCATCAGGATAGGGCGAAGACGAACTTTTGCCGCTTCCATTACCGCTTCAGTCTTGCCTAGCTTGTTATGTAGCTGCTCTTCTTTTGCTACTTCACAGATCAAGATACCGTGTTTGGTGATAAGACCAACCAGAGTAATCAGACCTACCTGAGAGTAGATGTTCATTGAGGTTAAGCCCCATGGTACCCCCCAAGCTAAAGCGACAAGAGCGCCACATATAGCCAATGGCACAGATACCATGATAACCAGTGGATCTTTCAATGACTCGAACTGAATTGCCAATACCAAGAAGATGATCGCCAGTGCCAAGCCGAACGTTGCGTATAGCGCGCTACCTTCAGTTACGTACTGACGGGATTCGCCCATGTAGTCATGGTTGTAACCGCTTGGCAGTTTGCTTGCTGCAATGTTTTCAAACCAAGCGATCGCATCTCCCATAGCTATTCCCGGTGTTGGTACTGCACCAATAGTGGCTGAGTTTAGCTGGTTGAAGTGAGGCAGTGAGCGAGGCTCTGCTACGACATCAATGGTAATTAAGCTACCAAGCGGTACTGCTTTACCATCAGCCGCTTTTACATAGTAGTTGTTCATCGACTCTGGATTTAGGCGCCACTTACGCTCTACCTGAGGGATCACTTCGTACGAACGACCACTTAAATCGATTCGATTGACGTAACCATCTGCCATCATGGTACTTAGTGTAATACCGATATCTTGCATGGTTACACCATAAGCTCCTGCTTTATCTTTGTCGATGCTGATTTTCATCGTCGCAGAGTCATAATTCAAATCAAGGTCTGAGTATACAAACTGTGGACTAGACTGCACCTCTGCAAGAATATCTGTCGTTACTGCAAACAGACTTTCAAATGCATTTGGTGTGGTGATAACGAACTGGATTGGCAGACCTGAACCTGCCCCCGGAAGTTCTGGCATCTGGAATGCAGTGACTGCCATACCTGGAACATCACTGACTAGTCCTTTTACACGGTTTGCCACTTCAGACTGACTAGCTTCTCGCTCACTCCAAGGCACCATAGAGGCAATACCAAATGCTTGGTTTGAGTTTGGCACACCAGTAAACACCTGCGCATAGGCTACTTCTGGCTGGTCAGACAGGATCTTGTTGACGTCATTCATGGTGTTTTGCATGAAGTCCAAGTTTGCGTTTGATGGTGCGGTCCCCAGTAGCATGATTACGCCTTTATCTTCCGATGGTGCCAGCTCACTTGGAATGAACTTGAATAATAGCGGTAAGGTAGAGCAAACAATCAAGGCGAACACTATAACGACAGGTCTGTTTTGCATTACTGCACCAAGAACTTTCGCATATCGTTCGGTCATGCCATCAAGAACACTATGTACTTTTTGCTCGAATTTACTTGGTTGTGCATTTGCTTTTAGCATTTTCGAACACATCATAGGCGAAAGAGTCAGTGCCACAATACCTGATACAAATACCGAACCTGCGAGGGTTAAGGCGAACTCTTTAAATAGCGCACCAGTGATACCACCCATCAGTGCAATTGGTGCATATACCGCACCCAGCGTTAGTGTCATCGCGATAACAGGAACTGCGATTTCTCGAGTACCGATAATCGCCGCGCGGAACGGGGACTCACCCAGTTTGATGTGACGGTCGACGTTTTCTAGTACCACGATCGCATCATCAACTACTAGGCCGATGGCCAGTACCATTGCCAGTAGCGTCATAAGATTCCATGAGAAGCCCATCGCTTGCATTACCATTGCCACACCAATCAGTGACAGTGGGATAGTAACGATTGGGATGATTACCGCACGGAATGAACCTAGGAATAGGGTAATAACCACCAGTACGATCAGTGCTGCTTCAACAATCGTTTTGACTACTTCGTTAATCGACTCGTTGATTGCTATCGTTGAGTCGTACATCACGTTCATCTTGATGGTGCTTGGCAGGTTTCTCTCTAGCTGAGGTAGCAAATCAAGTACATCGGCTGCAATATTGATTGGGTTGGCGCTCGGCGCTGCATTGATAGCCGCAACGACTGCTTCCTGACCGTTGGCACTTGCGCGGTAAATGTCATGGCTCTTCTCAAGTGATACTTTGGCAATATCACTTAAACGAGTGACGTTACCTTCGTCAGTATTAACGACTAGATTAGACAGCTCTTCTACATTAGATACCTGAGTATCTGCGCTGCCGTTATAAAGTACGAACTCTCCCACTGCCTGACCAGTTGCTGACTGGTAGTTGTTGGCATTAAGCACATTCATTACGTCGGTTGCGGTTAAGCCTAACGCGGCCATTTTGGCAGGATCTAGCCAAATACGCAGTGCGTATTTCATACCACCGTAGAGATCAACTTTAGATACACCGTTAACAGTGAATAGCTGTGGGTTGATGACACGTTCTAGGTAATCGGTAATTTGGCTTGATGATAGCTCATCACTGGTGAAGCCAATGTAGAGCACTGCTGTCGTAGAACCTGTCGACATGGTTACGGTCGGGTCTTCTGCTTCTTTGGGAAGTTGAGAGCGAACCGAGTTTGTCTTGGCCAGAATGTCAGACAGCGCCGCATTTGGATCGGTATTTAACTTCATATTGACGGTAATTGTTGAACTACCAAGAACAGAAGATGAAGTCATATAATCGATATTATCAGCCTGTGCGACGGCTTGCTCCAGTGGCTGGGTAATAAAGCCTTGGATCAAATCGGCACTGGCACCGTAGTAACTGGTACTAACCGTTACTACTGTATTCGTCATTTCAGGGTATTCACGAACCTGCATCTTGAACACCGCTTGGAGACCAAGCAGGGCGATCAAGAAACTGATCGATACCGCCAAAACTGGACGTTTAATAAAAACATCAGTAAAGCGCATGAGGCCTCCAATTACAGCATTGGTGTTTCAGCTGGTGGAGTAGTTGCATCGCTTTCTACTACACGAACTTTAGCGTCGTTACTTAAACGAACCTGACCAGAAGTCACCACAACATCACCTGCTTTAACACCGTCAAGGATGTGAGCGATATCTTTAGTACGTTCGCCAACTTTAACCACTTGTTGCTTAACGCGCTTCTCACCATTCTCTTCGCTAATGATGTACACGTTGTCACCGTATAGAGTGAAAGTGATTGCCGTTTGAGGCAGCGTTACTTGGTTCTCTAGTTTAGGTAGGATGATATTTGCACGTGCAAACATACCGCTACGCAACTTACCGTCACTGTTCGGGATATCGGCTTGTACCTGAATCAGACCACTTTGAATATTAACCGCTGGCTCGATTGCAGAGATAGAACCTTTAAATGGTTTCTCTGGGTAAGCATCAACAAAGATATCGACTTCCTGATCAAGCGAGATGCGCGAGATATCAGTTTGTGGCACAGTGAAGCGCAGGCGCATGACGCTAGTATCTTCTAAGCGCACAATGTCCGTGCCTGATTGCAGGTATTGGCCTAGGTATACATTACGAATACCAACTACGCCTGCGAATGGTGCTTTTATTTCACGGCGGTCAATGGATGCTTTCAGGCTTTCAATATCTGCTTGAAGAGAAAAATAATCGGCTTCGGCTTGATCATACTTTTCTTTTGAAACAGAACCTTTTTTGTACAGACCCTGGTAGCGCTTGTACTTGGCCTCGGCAGCAGGAAGTTTAGCTTGCGAGCTTTTTAGGTTTGCTTTTTCTACGTCAGAATCAAGCATTACTAAAGGCTGTCCTTCTTCAACCTGAGTTCCCGATTCGAAAGCAATCTTGTCGATCACGCCGCTTGTTTCATTGGCAACAGTCACACCTTGGTTTGGCTCGATGAAACCGATCGCTTCAATGACAGGTATCCAGTCAACTGTCTCTACCTTAGTTGTTGTTACAGGAAAAGATTGCTCAGGCATATTTGCAAACTTTTTCATTTTTTGTTGCATATCATAGACTCGATATCCAAATACACTACCAAATAGTACGACGACAATTGATAGCATTAAAATCCACTTTTTCATTCTTATTAGAACTCCAAATTAGTGTTTTATAATCGCATCCCAACTTGCTTCGATCGCTGCGTCAATGGCGTCTTGATCAAGTTGGTAATATCCGAGAGATTGCTTACGTGCCAGAGTGACACTGACTTCTAAACTAAGTGCAGCCAGCACTGGGTTTTCTAGGGGTTTAAATATCCCTTGTTCTCGCCCTTCAGTGAAGAGTTGATCCACTTTGCTAAACATCTTGCGTTCGATCTCTTTGGTCTCATGGCTTCGGACGCAAGGTAAAGAGTCGTACTGAGCACGATTCTTTAAGTTGCCGATGTTTGACCCCGAGAGATCGAAAATGTTTAACCACATTTTGCGAAATCGTTCTCTTAACGGCATAAAGTCTTCAACACCATCCTGAATGACTTCAGCATTGCGTTGGATGACCGCTAGTCGAACTTGTTGCAGTAAATCTTCTTTATCAGAGAAGTAGCGATATATCGTTCCTGCTGCGACCCCAGCTTCCTTGGCCAACTTATGCATCGAGAGACCTTGAAAGCCTGATTCTGCAATCAGTTTTTCTGCGGCATCTATGATCTGTTGTCTTTTATCTACCATAAAACGAGAACCAGACAATCTACATATAGTAGGTTGGTGAATGAACGTTCATTCATTATAGCCCAAGAAGTCATCAAATATGCAACAAACTATCGAATGATTTATGAAAAAAGTTGTTATTCACACTTGTTGAGAAACATTTAGCTGTCGTTGTCTTGGCTATAAACATAGCAATCTGTCTGTTGCACTATTATTATATGCGCCACATTTTTCCTACCGCTGAGATGATCATGAAGCTGAACCCCAATCAAGATGAAGCAGTTAAATATGTATCTGGCCCTTGTTTGGTTCTCGCTGGAGCAGGGTCTGGTAAAACGCGTGTTATCACCAATAAAATTGCTTATCTGGTTCAGCAGTGCGGTTATAAAGCGCGTAATATCGCGGCAGTGACGTTTACCAATAAAGCGGCGCGTGAAATGAAAGAGCGCGTCGGCCAGACATTAGGTAAAAATGAATCAAAGGGGCTAATGGTCTCTACCTTCCATACTTTGGGCCTTAATATCATCAAGCGTGAATACAAATCATTAGGTCTAAAATCTGGATTTTCACTGTTTGATGATCAAGACCAGATGGCGCTGCTTAAAGAGCTGACAGAAAAACAGCTCGATGGTGATAAAGATCTACTGCGTCAGTTGCTCAGTACGATTTCTAACTGGAAAAACGACATGCTCACTCCTGAGCAAGCCAAAGCGCAGGCGAAGGGAGAGCAGCAACAGTTGTTTGCCTTCTGTTTTGAGATGTACCAGAAGCAAATGAAAGCCTATAACGCTCTCGACTTCGATGATTTGATCTCATTACCTGTTCTTCTACTGCGTACTAACGAGGAAGTTCGTCAGCGTTGGCAAAATCGAATTCGCTACCTGTTGGTCGATGAATACCAAGATACCAATACCAGCCAATACGATCTGGTTAAACTGATTGTCGGCGAACGAGGCCGATTAACCGTAGTAGGGGATGATGACCAGTCAATCTACTCTTGGCGTGGGGCAAAGCCGCAAAACTTGGTGTTGCTGGGTGAGGATTACCCAAACTTGCGCTTGATAAAGCTTGAGCAAAACTATCGCTCAACCAGTCGAATTCTGCGCGCTGCCAATATCCTTATTGCGAATAACCCACACGTGTATGAGAAGTCCCTGTTCTCAGAAATTCCTGATGGTGAAAAGCTCAAAGTTCTGCTGGCAAAAAATGAAGAGCATGAAGCTGAGCGAGTTACTGGTGAGCTTATTGCGCACAAATTCCTTAATCGCACTGAATATAAAGATTATGCGGTTTTGTATCGTGGTAACCACCAATCGCGCTTGATTGAAAAGTCTTTAATGCAAAACCGGGTGCCATATAAGTTATCTGGGGGCACCTCGTTCTTTGCTCGCGCTGAGATCAAAGACATCATGGCGTATTTGCGTGTCTTGGTTAACCCAGATGATGACAACGCATTTCTGCGTATTGTTAACACACCAAGACGTGAAATTGGCCCAGTAACATTAGAAAAACTCGGCAGTTACGCCAATATGCGTGGCAAAAGCTTATTTGAAGCCAGTTTTGAGCTAGGCTTGGAGCAGTCATTGAGTGGACGTGGGTTAGAGAATTTGCGTCGCTTCACTGCTTGGCTAGTTAAAATTGCCGACCAAGCAGAGCGTGGTGATACCGTTGAAGCGGTGCGTTCGCTAGTGCGTGATATCAACTATGAAGACTGGTTATACGAAACCTCTGCTAGTCCCAAAGCGGCAGAAATGCGGATGAAGAACGTGTCAGATCTCTACTCTTGGATTGTGGCGGACCTTGAAGGAGACAACTATGACCAAGAAGAAAAGAGTATAAAAGAAGTAGTTCAGCGTCTGACTCTGCGCGATATGATGGAGCGAGGCGAAGAAGATGATGATAGCGACGCAGTTCAATTAATGACACTGCACGCCTCTAAAGGTTTGGAGTTCCCATACGTCTACCTGATTGGCTCCGAAGAGGGAATTCTTCCGCACCAAACCAGCATTGATGAAGAGAACGTTGAAGAAGAACGCCGTTTAATGTATGTAGGGATCACTCGTGCGCAACGTGAGCTTACCTTTACTATGTGTAAAGAGCGTCGTCAGTTTGGAGAGTTAATTAAACCGACACAAAGTCGTTTTCTCGATGAGCTGCCATTTGACGATGTAGAATGGGAGCAAGTAAAGAAGCCTGTTACCCAAGAGGAACGAATGGCGAAAGGCCAAGCACATATTGCTAATCTAAGGTCTATGTTCAACAAGAAGTAATTGGGTTCAGCTGACAGAGACTAAAAAGGCTTGGTGAAAACCAAGCCTTTTCTATATCTATATAGAGGGTAATTCTATAGGCCTTCGATCATATGGTCGATAGCTGCGACGATTTCATCATCAGAACAGTCCATACATGAACCTTTCGCCGGCATTGCATTAAAGCCGTTGATAGCATGATCTTTTAGCACATCGTGGCCTTGTGCAATACGCGGAGCCCAGTCGCCAGCATCACCCGTTTTAGGTGCGCCGCTGACACCAGACGCGTGACACGCAATACAGAAAGTACCGTACACAGCTGCTCCATCGCGAGGGCCTGTTGGTTCTGCTTTCACGGGTTCTGCTCCTGCTAGGTAAACGTCACCAACAGGCTTAATACGTTCTGCAATTGCATCATATTCTTCTTGGCTTACATTCGCTGCAAAAGCGGTGCTAGAAAAAGTGATCGCAGCGACCAAAGCGGTTAACATTTTTCGAGACATATCCATTAAACTCACTTTACATTCCTGAAGGTAAGTGCGTGCTTACCCATTATTAGAGTGTGGCTTGACCAACAGTTATGCCCTGCCAAAAAGCATGGCCAGCTGTTAAATCAATGTAAATAATGGGTGATTATATCCTGTAAACTTGTTGCAATAAACAACAAGTTACCCGCTTTCAGGGGGGTATCTAATGGGAAATAGGGGTTTATCACACTTTAATTGCCGAAAAAGGCACCAAACGATAAAAAAAGTTGAAAAAGTACTAGACGACATAGTGTGATATACGTATTATTCCACTCCGCCGATAGGGCATGCGCCCGTAGCTCAGTTGGATAGAGCGTTGGCCTCCGGAGCCAAAGGTCGAAGGTTCGAATCCTTTCGGGCGTGCCATTCGCCTAAAGGTATATCGGTAAAAATTACAGTGGTGGCTATAGCTCAGTTGGTAGAGCCCTGGATTGTGATTCCAGTTGTCGCGGGTTCAAGTCCCGTTAGCCACCCCATTTATTAAGGTAACCTAGGTTTCCTGTTCGGATGAAAATCGGGACAAAACATAAGTCGGTGAATAGCGTTGTTTGTAGCGCATATCGGCACTTGGAATAAGCGGTAGCAGAGGGTAGACCCTCTATTAACGTAACCAAGTAAAAAAAAATTCGTCGGTGAATAGCGCAGCTTGGTAGCGCATCTGGTTTGGGACCAGAGGGTCGGGGGTTCGAATCCCTCTTCACCGACCACTATTTCAATAATTGCTCTGGCAGTTATACAAAAAAATCTGTGGTGGCTATAGCTCAGTTGGTAGAGCCCTGGATTGTGATTCCGGTGGTCGCGAGTTCGAATCTCGTTAGCCACCCCATTGATTTCGGTGAATAGCGCAGCTTGGTAGCGCATCTGGTTTGGGACCAGAGGGTCGGGGGTTCGAATCCCTCTTCACCGACCACTATTGAAGCCCTAGTCGAAAGACTAGGGCTTTTTTACATCTTGAGAACTGTACATTTGATTAGAACCCAAAGTGGGGTTCGCCTGATGTTCAAAAAATGGCTCTTCACCGACCACTATTAAAAAGCCTCGTCAGAAATGACGAGGCTTTTTGCATTTAGGAACGAGCTGCGCCTTACAGAACGCTGCGCATCCCGCATCCCGTCCTTATACTTAAGCATTAACTAGCTTTAGTAAGGCAATAAAAAATCGCAGATAATAGATTCAGTTCAACTCATTCTTGTTTTGCTTTAATTCCATACAAATAAAGAAAATTGGATAAAAAAACTGATATTAAGAAAATATTCAGACTAATGTTTTAAAGTTGTTAATATTAGTAGGAGTGTTTTTGATGAATGATTATTCTTTTCCTTGTTATAACTAAATGCCATTTAAAATAACCAAAAGTTAAGTTTCAACAGGTCTGTGACCTGTTTTTAGCGCAGGTATGACCAATGGATGATATAGCTCTATTGCATATTTATTTGGCTATGCTGCTTGTTTTTTGTCCGTTCTCGACTTTTTATCCTATCTTTGTTGCTTTTCTGTGAATTTTTTGCCAAATTGATGACCTTGTAATTTGCCAGAATGATATTCTGGCTCGAATGGATTCACTTTTCAGACAGGGCAGAAAGCTGCCGAAGCAGTAGAGGTCTGGTAATGTCACTTTTAGAAGTTAAAAATCTTCGAATAGAGTACCCTTCGCGTCATGGTATCCATGCCGCTGTTAAATCACTCTCCTTTAATATTGAACGTGGGGAGATCGTCGGCGTTGTTGGCGAATCTGGTGCAGGTAAGTCGACCGTTGGTAATGCGGTTATCGATTTGCTGAGTCCTCCTGGTCGCATTGCTAGTGGTGATGTTTATCTAGACGGTAAGCAGATTTCTGGTTTAACGCCAGAGCAAATGCGTAGTGTTCGAGGCTCTAAAATTGGGTTTATTTTTCAAGACCCAATGACTTCTCTAAATCCACTTTTTACCGTTGAACAGCAACTTAAAGAAACCATTCATGCCAATATGAAGGTATCTGATGAACAGGCATATCAACGGGCTCTCTCTTTAATGCAACAGGTTGGGATTCCTCAACCAGAAAATCGCTTGAAGCAGTATCCGCATCAGTTTTCTGGTGGTATGCGCCAGCGTGTCGTTATCGCTATTGCTCTGGCCGGTGAACCGGATCTGATCATCGCTGATGAACCGACCACAGCGCTAGACGTTTCGATTCAAGACCAAATTTTGAGCTTAATCCGAGAGTTATGTATCCAGAATAATGTCGGTTGTATGCTGGTCACCCACGATATGGGGGTGGTTTCTAACGTAACGGATCGCGTAGCGGTAATGTATCGCGGTGATTTGGTTGAATTTGGCCCTACCGCTAAGGTTCTTGGTCAGCCTGACCATTCATACACGCGTAGCTTAATTTCTGCTGTTCCGCGTTCAGATATGAAGCTGGCTCGTTTTCCATTAGTGAGTTACATCGAGGAGGCGCATGAGATGGAGCCGCTTGATGTTAAGAATCACTGGTTAGGTCAAAGCCAAGATCACCGAGAGTACACCGGTTCACTTCTAAACGTAGAAAACGTCAATCTACGCTTTATCACTAAAGATTCTCTGTTCGAAAGTCGCCGCGAATATGTTCAAGCTTCTAACAATGTTAGTTTTGAAGTCTTCGAAGGCGAGACGTTTGGTTTGGTAGGCGAGTCGGGCTCTGGTAAATCAACCATTGCACGAGTGATAGCTGGCTTGTACACACCGAACTCTGGCAAGGTAACGTTTGAAGGTATTGACCTAACTTCTTTGAAATCCGAGAAAGAGCGCCGCCCACTACGCCGCCAGATGCAGATGGTGTTCCAAAACCCATACACTTCTATGAACCCGCGTATGAAAATCTTTGACATCATCGCGGAACCTATCCGATTCCATAAGTTGACCAATAGCGAAACTGAAACACGTCAGATCGTGAACGATCTACTTGATCACGTTGGTCTGGGCAAAATGGCAGGGGTGAAATACCCACATGAGTTTTCAGGTGGTCAGCGTCAGCGTATTTCGATTGCACGTGCACTCGCAACACGTCCGCGTCTGCTGATTTGTGATGAGCCGACCTCAGCACTGGATGTATCGGTACAAGCGCAAATTCTTAACCTGCTGAAAGATTTACAAGATGAGTTAAATCTAACCATGCTGTTTATCAGTCACGATTTACCCGTTATTCGTCAGATGTGTGACCGAGTGGGAGTGATGCAGATGGGGACGCTACTGGAAGTGGCGCCTACCGAGCAGCTATTTAGATCGCCTCAGCACGAATACAGTAAACAACTGATTTCTTTAATGCCTGAATTTACGGGCTTAAGAGAAGAAGTAAAAACGGCGTAAGTCGTGATTCTTTCCCGTTTTGACGGGCAATAAACAGAAGCAAACACAACAACTAGGGATAGAAAATCCCGCATAAGGAGTTATGCAATGAAAACCATGAAAAGCAAACTAGCAGTGGCTTTAATGGCAGCTGGCCTTAGCTTTGGTGCAGCAGCAGCAGATATTACCGTAGCTTATGACGCTGACCCAGTGTCACTTGACCCGCATGAGCAGCTATCTGGCGGCACACTGCAAATGTCTCACATGGTATTTGACCCGCTGATTCGCTTTAACCAGAAGATGGAATTTGAACCTCGTCTAGCGGAATCCTGGGAGCGTATTGACGGCGAAACAATGCATTTCAACATTCGCCAAGGCGTTAAGTTCCACTCAGGTAACACGCTAACCGCTGACGATGTGGTTTGGACGTTTGACCGTCTGAAGAACTCACCAGACTTTAAAGGTATCTTTGGCCCAATCGTTTCGATTTCAAAAGTTGGCGAATACGAAGTAGAAGTAAAAACTGACGGCGTTTACCCACTTGTAGAAAACGTCATGACTTACTTATTCCCAATGGACAGCAAGTTCTACTCGGGCAAAACGGAAGACGGCAAAGATAAAGCTGAGCTAGTTAAGCACGGTAACTCTTTCGCATCGACTAACGTATCCGGTACTGGTCCTTTCATCATCACTCAACGTGAGCAAGGTGTAAAAGTTACTTTCGAACGCTTCAATGATTACTGGGGTAACGCTTCTGGCGGTAACGTCGACAAGCTAACACTAGTACCAATCAAAGAAGACGCGACTCGCGTTGCTGCGCTTCTTTCTGGTGATGTAGACATGATCGCCCCTGTAGCACCTAATGACTACAAACGTATCAAGAAAGCTGACAGCGTAGATCTTTACACTATGCCAGGTACGCGCGTCATTACCTTCCAAATGAACCAGAACAGTAACCCAGCTCTGAAAGATGTTCGCGTTCGTCAAGCGATTACTTACGCAATCAATAACGAAGGTATTACTAAGAAAGTTATGAAGGGTGCGGCAACTGCGGCTGGTCAGCAGAGCCCAGTTGGTTTTGTAGGCTTTAATGACGCTCTAAAACCTCGCTACGATCTTAACAAAGCGAAAGCCTTGATGAAAGAAGCAGGTTACGAGAATGGCTTTACGCTAACTATGATGGCGCCAAACAACCGTTACGTGAACGATGACAAGATTGCTCAAGCGTCGGCGGCAATGCTATCTAAGATTGGTATTAAGGTTGACCTTAAGACAATGCCTAAAGCTCAGTACTGGCCTGAATTCGATAAGTGTGCAGCAGACATGCTCATGATCGGCTGGCACCCAGATACAGAAGATTCAGGTAACTTCACTGAGTTCCTAGCAATGACGCGTAATGCTGAAACCGGTAAGGGCCAGTACAACTGTGGTCACTACTCAAACGCAGAAGTCGATAAGCTAATTGAAGACACCAACAAGATGACTGACCTTAAGAAACGTAGTGCCTCTTTGAAGAAAGTTGAAGAGATTCTATACAATGAAGCGGCATTCGTTCCTCTACATTGGCAAGATCCTTCATGGGCAGCGAAAGGTAACGTTGAGATTGGTCCAATTATCAACGGTATGAACTTCCCATACTTTGGTGACCTAGTGGTTAAATAATCACTAGTGAGCTAGGCCAAGTGCTCATTGAACAGAGCACTTGGTCGACTTTTGGTGCTTAGCTTTGTTTCAGTCGGGTTAAGTGCCATTTTTCAGACTGAAATCTATGGAAAGTTAAAGGGGCAAGGAATGTTTTCGTTTCTGGTCAAGCGCCTGTTTCAGGCACTGATAGTGATGTTTGTGATCAGTCTAGTGGCGTTTGCCATTCAGGATAACCTCGGCGACCCATTGCGTGAGCTTGTTGGTCAATCGGTTTCTGAATCAGAGCGCCAAGCTTTGCGTGACGAACTAGGTTTGAATGATCCCTTCATTACAAAATACACTCGCTTTGTAGGCAATGCGCTACAAGGTGATCTCGGTACTTCATACTTCTTCAAGCGCCCTGCGGTTGAAGTGATTCTGGATAAATTGGTGGCAACGCTAGAACTGGTGTTCGGCGCTACGCTCATCATTGTATTCTGCTCAATTCCCCTTGGTGTTTACTCAGCCATTCACCCAAAAAGTTTATTTACCAAAATTGTCATGGCTGGCAGTAGCATAGGGATTTCGATTCCGGTTTTCTTAACCGCAATCATGCTGATGTATGTGTTCTCTATTGAGTTGGGCTGGCTACCATCTTATGGCCGTGGTGAGACTGCCAATCTTCTTGGCTGGGAATCTGGTTATTTCACCTTAGATGGCTTAGCTCACCTGGTTTTACCTTGCATTGCGCTCGCTTCTATCATGCTGCCACTATTTATTCGCTTGGTCCGTTCAGAGATGCTTGAAGTGCTTAGCTCGGAATACATTAAATTTGGTAAAGCGAAAGGCCTGGCTCTAAATAAAATCTATTACCAGCACGCTCTGAAAAACACAATGCTTCCTGTACTAACCGTTGGTGGTGTTCAAATTGGTACCATGGTCGCTTATACAATTCTGACTGAAACTGTCTTCCAATGGCCTGGAACTGGTTTCCTTTTCCTTGAAGCAATCAACCGTGTTGATACACCGCTAATCACCGCTTACGTCATCTTTGTTGGTCTGATTTTCGTTGTAACCAACACGATTGTTGATTTGCTATACGGTGTCATTAACCCGACCGTTAATTTAACAGGTAAAGGAGCTTAACCATGAGTCAAACTGCAGCAGCTCCTTCACGTTGGGAGCGATTTAAACAATCGGATTTCTTGTATTACTTTAAACGCGACAAAGTGGCTATGACCAGTTTTACCGTGTTTATGTTGTTCTTGGTGATGGCTCTGGCCGCGCCAATCCTTTCACCAACTGACCCATACGATTTGTCGTCGATTGATATTATGGATTCAGAGCTTCCACCGGCATGGATGGAAGATGGCGATGAGAACTTCCTATTAGGGACCGACGAGCAAGGTCGTGACATCCTGTCGACTATTCTCTACGGTTCGCGCCTATCTCTGACTATTGGTTTCCTAGCGGTAGGTCTACAGCTAGTGCTTGGGATTGTGATTGGTCTTTCGGCGGGTTACTTCGGTGGTCGTATTGATAGTTTCTTGATGCGTTTCGCGGATGTTCAGTTATCGTTCTCTACCATGATGGTGGCAATCATTGTCTCGGCTATCTTTAAAGCCAGCTTTGGTAGTGATTTCTACAGCCAGTATGCGGTCGTCATGCTGGTGGTGATCATTGGTGTAGCTGAATGGCCGCAGTATGCACGTACAATTCGTGCTTCAGTGTTGGCAGAGAAGAAGAAAGAGTACGTAGAGGCGGCACGTGTGATGGGCTTTAAAGCTCCGCGCATCATGTTCCGTCACATCCTACCAAACTGTTTATCGCCTATCTTGGTGATTTCGACCGTACAGGTGGCAAATGCCATCATGTCAGAGGCGGCACTTTCTTTCCTAGGTTTAGGTCTCCCGGTAGACCAACCTTCTTTGGGCGCACTGATTAGCATTGGATTTAACTACATTTTCTCTGGTGCATGGTGGATTACGGCATTCCCGGGTATCGTACTGGTGACTTTAGTCTTGGTTATCAATTTACTTGGTGACTGGTTGCGTGACGTATTTAACCCAAAAATCTACAAAGGGTGATCCAAGCCTAAGATTTGATTATAAAAACCTATCTAAACTAAGAGCCGTAATTAATTACGGCTCTTTTTTTGCATTCTCATTTTCAGGGCAGTGAACCGTCAAGAAAGTCACTATAGTGATCCACGTAGATGGATAAACTCGAAGTTAAGTTTATAGAGTATGGATATCAATATGGCCTCAAAGCCTAATCAAACTTTTTTGAAGTGTTGGAGTCTTGCTGCAGCATTAGCCTTGCCCGCTTTGTCAGCCCCAACGCTTGCTGAAGAATTTTTATGCGATGCAACTCAGGCATCAACCAATGAGTTGCCGTTGTTAGATAAGTCGTGCCCGATTGGTAAAGGACTATGGGGTAAATCTCAGCCGCGTGGCCAAGAGTCAACATTCTGGATTCAGTGTGGTGTGTTTAGCAAGCCGCTACCTCTTGTAAAGGCTAAAAAGCTTTACCAGCACATATCGACCGATGTCTGGGCAAAGCCTGAAGCAAAAGCTTATCGTTGTCTGATTGGCCCATATAAAGGTTTCGCTCAAGCAAATGCGGAGCTGGCGAAAGTGAAAAGTGAGCCCGGCTACAAGGAAGCGTTTGTCCGAGAAGTGGTGAAAGGGGCTCCTGTAAAGCAGGCAATGGTTAAGCCACAACCTAAACCTAAGTCAAAGCCGGCTGCAAAGTCGCAGCAATCGACCACTGTGATTCCTGCACTAGTGAAAGCGAAGCCGGAGCCTACAGCAATCAAGCCTATGGCTCAGGAGCCTAAAAAGCGTCAATCTGATGTTTCAATTCGCTTAACGGCGACGGTGTCTGGTATCGAGTACAAGGTGCCATATACTATGTTTAGTGACGACCAGTTTTATATGGAGCACGAGCTACCTTGGAACAGGCTCAACTATGAAGGTGCCTATAAGACTTGTTATCGCTTGGATATGCGCTTAGCGACCTCTAGCGAGTGGAAAGCACTGCTTGACTCTAACGTGATGCAGAAAGATAAATGGCCGATGCATTTGCCGTATTGGGGCGCAGAGAAATCAGGGCTGTTTACCAGTGGTAAAACCAACAAACTTAAAGGCACTTCACTGCTGAATGTGGTGTGTGTGAAATAGCATAGGAAGTCAGTGGCGGTGAGCTACTGACTTTTTTGTTCTGCTTCTTGCAACAATTCCAAGTACTTCTTCTCAACAAAATCTTTTTCTTTGCTCATATGGTGTAGCTGTTGCTTAGAGGCTTCAAGTTCTTCCGCTAAATCTGATGTATCACCTTGTGAAGCTAGCTTCTGCTTGTATTCTTCGATTTGGTCAAGCAGTTGTTGTTTTTCTTGTTTGAATTCTTTGGCCAAGTTTGCCGTACCCCCTGACTCGCTGATTTGAATATATTCCTGCTCAAGCTGCTCAAATTGTTTCTCTAGTTGATCTTTTTCTAACTGTAAACTTTCTACGGTATCAGTTTGTTTGTGCAGGCGGTTTTTGGCATTTCGTAGACCTTTAACGCTTTTATCTAAATCACCTTTCAATTTCTTTATCAGGCGATGAGATTTATTTAGTTTTTGGTTCAGCTCATCAATCGATTCTTGCTCTTGTGCGCTAAGCTCACCTTTGGCTGCTTTTATCTGAGATACCTGACTTTCTAGCGCTTGCTGAATAATAATCAGGTCATTAAGAGTATCGCTATTATCTGCGGTATAGCTTAGTGCTTTGTCGACAGACTGTTGGCATAGCTCGTATGTATTTCTGTCCATATCGCGGCCGCTGACCACTTGTCGAGCAAACTGGCGAAACTCGCGCAGAATCAAAAGCAAAATTACGAACCACACCAAAAGGATAAGTAGTCCAAAGTCTACGGCGAGGGCTATCAGGTTTTCTAGGGTTAAAATTGACACTAATTCCATCTATCAAATACGCAAGTTGGGACATTCATCGTCTGTAAGTTTAGTTGCCAGTGAAAAATGTGCCTATAATTTAGACAGTTCAGTGCAGGAGGTGATGGCGACCCGTGAAAATTTTGATTGTGGATGACAGTAAGGCGACATTAGAGATTGTCAGGCGGGGCTTAGAGAGCTTTGGTTATTGTCGTTTATCGATTGAGAAAACCTGTAGCGCAACTAAGGCACTGGAATTGGCTAAAGAATGGCATCCTGAGATAGTGTTAACTGACTGGTATATGCCGGATATGACAGGGCTGACGTTAACCGAAGAGCTAATGAAACTCGGTGCAGGAATCAAAGTGGGGATGATTACCACCGTTGATGACCAAAGCCAAATTCAACAAGCTCAGGCGGCAGGTGCTAGTTTTGTGCTCACTAAACCCTTTGAAGACAGTGAATTACATCGCTACTTACTGCCTTTAGTTCAAGGTGTTGAAGAAAGTAAGAAAACGCTCGACTCAATCACTGAAGTCCAAAAAGAGTTAGCGTTACCCAAGCTGTCACAACTAGAGAAACTACTTCAAAGAGAGCTAGGCAACAGCTTAACCCTCAACAATATTGCCCCACAATTATTCGATGAGAGTAAAATTCCCTGCCTGTTAGCGGTTTATGAAGACACCGCAACTCAGAGACCTCGTGCAGTAGCGATACTAGACCTTCACGCTATTTGCGTTTTTGCTCAGTCGAGTTCGTCAATCTCTAAAGCGGATATTGAGCAAGTAATTCAAAGTAAGCTGGCGAGCAAAGGAGTGTTAGATGCCTGCCATCAAGTACTCGAGCGCTCTGCTTTGGCATTTTTGGACAGTCAAACTCGTAAAAGCCTGCGCTTAAAAAACATCAGTTTTGTCCCCAGTGCATTTGAGAAGTTGAAAACCTTATATGATAAAGATGCCGATAAGCGGGTTGATTTTACTTGTCAGCTTAAAGATTCACTACAAGGGAAAGTGACTTTGGTGGGTTTCTAACTGAGTAATCGTGCCGGAAAGAGGGACTCATTTCTCCCTTGGGAAGCGCCAGTGTTATCGGGATGACTTTAGGTTCTCGATTGCATCGAAGATATGCGGCCTTCTATCGTTGTTTTTAATCGCAGCATAGACGTCGATATTTAGATACTTACTATGAGCGTCAGAGAGCTCTTTATAGCATAAGCCATCATTGTAAAAGGTACACATCGAACGAGGCATCAATGCCATGGCGTTACCCTTGGCAATTTTGGAGAGCATCACAATAGTATCGTCAGGCTCTTTTATTCTTTTCAGTGGGAAAGGGAGCTTTTCAAACAGTTTCTCGCACTTTTCGTAAAAAGCAGGGTTGGCACTCCAAGGAAACCAAAATAAAGGTAACTCAGATACATCTTCAAGCGAGACTTGAATTTGTGTTGCGGCTTCGTGTGAAGAGGGCATAGCGAGTAACAGTGGCTCGCGATATATCCAATGGAAAGATATATCTTCTTCTACGCGAGTATTTTGTTCTCCAATGAGAGCGATATCTAATGAGTTCTTTTGCAGGCTGTGAATTAGTTGACTTGAATTCATATTATGAACATCAGCGCTCTCAAGTCCAACGAGAGAGCTCAAAGCCTCTGCGATTGGAGAAATGTTCTCGAAATTTAGAGTATTAGTCGCCCCCACTCTAATTTTATCGACACTTCTTGCGTTCAGAGCTTTCAGTCCACTAATTAGGCATAAGATTTTTTCTGCTTCAATGAGAAGGTCATTGCCTGATTTAGTTAGGTGTACGCCATGAGTGTTACGATTAAATAATTCATAACCAAGTAAATCCTCTAGGCACCTTATTTGCCTAGTTAGTGGCGGCTGAGTCATATTTATGCGCTCAGCCGCCTTACGGAAGTTAAGTTCCTGCGCAACGGCCAAAAAACATTGAAGTTGCTTAACGGTCGGCAAACTACTGTTGGTTAAAATGGATCTAATACTCATACAGATCTTATGGGCAAAAACAACATCAATAACATTAAAGTAATGTCTTTATTTTATTCAGAATGTGAATAGTTTTCATTATAAAGGTTAGTATTTATAAATAACAAGATAAATGTAGTTAATTTTTTGCTGAGTGTCCACACACTGAAAAATTTGCAGCCCTCCTTATTGAGGCTTGTGTTTATATGCACTTCTCTCATTAGTCTTAATGATGAAATTGAATTTAGTAGTGATTCAAAAATAAGCTATAAACTTGGTGTTGATTCAAAAATTAAATTACATAATTAGTAATTCCACAACTATCAATAGCTGTTAGTTTTGTTGCTCCTTAATTAAATGGAGTTAAACATGTCTACAAACTACCTTTTGGTCTCTCGATACCCCGTTAAAAATATTGATAACAAAACAATTGATAGTATTAAATGTAACGAGAGTTCTAGATATTTTATTAGCGAAGATGGAAATAATGAGCTATTGGAATTGAAGGCTATAAATAAAATAGAAGATATTTCAAATTTAGAGAAAGGACTCATAGATGCATTTACTGTTAATAAAGATTACTTGTCTGGTGATATAAAACGCGAATTGCTTAGATTCGTAGAGGCACCTATTGCTAGTGAGTCAGAGTTGCCAAGTACGGAGTTTGTGCAGTTGCGACATGTCGAAGTGCCTGCAGAGCGTTACGATGACTATCTTGAGTGGCGCGATAGAACAATATTTAATGTAGTACGAGACAATGCCGACAAGATTAATAGCTTTGAAGCCTATCATTCTCTGATTAGTGGTCAGCCAGGTGTTCTTTTTGTTTCTTCATTCAATGGAAATGTAGATGAATATATGCAGCCATTTAATGATGAAAACTATAAAGAGATTATTAAGCAAGCTGGTGATGATTATATTACTGGTGGGGATGAAGGACTATATACGCGTCTATATAGAGCAATGTAAGAGCAAGTGATATGGAAGTTAATAAAATTGTAGTTGTTGGTGATAAATATTCAGAGTATGCCAATGGAAAAAAAGCTTTAACTATTTCTCAGTTAGAATTGTTAGCAAAGCTACCAGACAATCTATTTCCTGATGAGCATGAGCTGATTGCGGGGCAAGGTGTTTGTAAGCACAAAGCCAAGAAAGTTATTGATGATATTGGCAATAATATAAAGCTGAAAAGCAAGCTCAAAACTTGTTCAGTAGAAAAGCTAGCTTCTGAGCATAAAAATCGTCATACCCACAAATGGGATGAGCGAAATATTCTAATTGGTCAGGCTGAAAAAGTTGATCATAAGTTAGATATGTACGCACTGCCCCTCGTTATTGATGATAACTGCGAATTGATGGGAGACCATCAGACAGGGCAGCATGTTCAAGGAATGTTGCTGGTTGAAGCTTGTCGCCAGGCGTTTATTGCCGTTACTGAAGAGTTTGTTTACCAAAAACAAAACGACAAGTATTACGTTATCAACAGTATGTCGATTGATTTTGCGAATTTCCTATTCCCTCTACCTGCAATCGTACATTTTGAGTTTGTCGAGAAGGATGTGAATGATCGCCGTGGAAGATTCAAAGCTCGTATGAGTGTGATGCAGAATCAAACTGTGTGCGCCAGTATGGACGTATCTTTTGCTGTCTACTCTGCCAAATCGATAATTGCTAAAGAGGGGGAACTAGCTGAATCCGCCACTGAGGCGGTTGTGAGCCCTAGTCACCATTTTAGTATGGAGCAAGACTGTGCGTAGAAGTTACCAACTATCGGCTACGACACAAGGCCCGCTCTATCCTCCCGCAGAAGTTATGGATGCAGAGGGTAACTTCGTCGTTGTAGGGCAAATCCCAAGTGATAGTGGTGTTTCTTGGTCTGGCGCAATTGTTGCGCCAGAAACCCCTGTACCTGCATTTGGCGAGATCAAACCGTATCACATCGTTACTCAAATAGAACAACTCTCTGAGCAGCAAATGAAGGATATTACCTTGTTCACGCTTCCTTTGCCTTTGCCTTCGAACAACTATCCGATGGTTTTTGCTCCAGAGCAGAGGCCGCAAGCTAGTACGGAGGTGAGGCCAAGCCTTCCTCTTCATCAGGGATATATAGAAGACTATCGGTATCAAGATGGTAAGCGGCGCATTGCACCGATTAACTTATACGATTGGCTGCAAGCTAAAGGAGAGCTGACAGTTACCTTAAATGATGACAAGCAGTTAGCTCGTTTTGATTTTCAATTTAGCAACCTAGTTCCTAACAGCCTCTATACCGTAATGAGCCTAAGAGAGAAGGATCTCTGTCCCGAATCTCCGACTCGGCCAGGGCCACTAGGTATCCCGAATGTTTTTGTTACTGACTCTTTAGGCAGTGCTCAGTTTTGGGCCGAATTACCTGACCCATTTCCTGCCCATGAATCAGAAGGTAACCGAGTAATTAATGTTGTCGTCTTATATATGAGTTCTCGGCAAAGTTATGGCGGCGCGATTGGTCTGCATGGTCTCGGTGGAGACATTCACGCCCAGTTAAAGCTTGAGCAACGCTCGTTTGATGAATTTGTGACTACGAATAATAGGGAAGAATAAAGATGCCTTTTATCCATATTACCACTTGGAAAATGAACAACGAAGAGCAAGTAAAAGGGATGCTCGAAGACATAACACTGGCGGTGCATAAGAATACTGGTGCACCTTTAGATAAGATCTCTGTCGCTGTGACAGAAGTCGCTCCAAACCGCTGGGCCGACGCTGGAGTGGTAGGAAATGAGCCTGACTTTCCAGTGAAGAGTCGTCGCTTAAACTACGAGGAGTGATTATGACCAAAGTCGCGGCATTTTTTGATGTGGATGAAACTCTAATTCACACCAAGAGCATGTTTGATTTCTATGAATTTTGGTGTGAAAAAATCGGGCAAGGTGAGCTGTTTAAGAGTTATAACGCAAAGCTCAATGCAGATAGAGCTGCTGGTGTTGTAAGAGAGCAGTTGAACAGAGAGTACTATCAACAGTTTGAAGGACAAAGATACCAAGCACTTGAGAGCGCTGGACAGGAGTGGTTTCAAAGCCGTTGTGATGACTCTTTCTTTCTCGAACCTTCCGTTACTGCGTTAAAAGAGCATCAACGGGCAGGCCATCAAGTGGTGTTTGTCTCTGGTTCGATGTGTCCGATTTTGGCGCCCATTGCTCAGTTTCTCAATGTAGAACACATCCTGTGTACCTCTCTGATCTTAGACCAAGAAGGGGTGCTAACCGGTCAAATCGGTAAACCGCAGACCATCGGAAAAGGTAAAAAGGTTGCCATGTCTGATTTTTGCCAAACACATCATATCGATCTGAATTATTGCTATGCATACGGAGACGATATCTCTGACGTCGATATGCTTGAAGCAACAGGCAATCCGATCTGCGTAGGCGAAAATCCTCACCTTCTTCATCATGCCAAACAGCATGGATGGAAAACTCTTTAAATTATATGGAATGAAGAATGAGTAATAGTGAAACTTCTCAGAAGATGACGCTTCGAATTTGGTTAGCGTTGTTTGTATTAGCTTTGTCGACGTTCAATATCGTCACGACCGAACTGGCTCCGATTGGTTTACTCACGCCAATGGCCAATGCCTTAGCAACCTCTGAATCATATGTTGGTATGACAGTATCTTTATATGCTTGGGTTGGTGCTTTGAGCGCACTTGTGGCTTCAGTTTTCCTCGGTGGGGTCGGCAAAAAAAATCTCTTAATTGCTTTGAGCATAGTACTGGTCGTTTCCAATGGCCTTGCCGCTAGTGCTGAAACCTTTGAGAACCTAATGTTAGCCAGAGTGATTGGGGCCGTTGCCCATGGTGCATTTTGGTCAATAATTGGTGTCAGTGCTGCGTCGATTGTTCCGTCTAACTATATCGGTCTGGCTACCTCGATCGTATTTGGTGGAGTATCCGTTGCCAGTGTGTTTGGGGTGCCTATTTCAAATTACATCGGTATGCATATAGGTTGGCGCTCCGCATTTATGGTTATGTCAGGGCTCAGCGTGTTGTCGCTTGTTGGGATTGCTAGCTTAGTCCCTCAGATTAGCGAGAAGAGCAGCGTAGGCATTGGGGCGATTAAGGCCGTGTTTAAATCGAGTTCACTGATCAAAGTCTATTTTGCCACCATTTTGACCATATCGGCTCACTTTACCGCCTTTACATATATAGAGCCTATGCTTAATTCCTTGACTCACATTAGTGAAGAGTTTGTCCCGGTTTTATTGTTGGTCTTTGGTGTTGCGGGTATTGCTGGCAATGTCATCACGGCGCTATTTATTGATAAACACCTTAAGACGATCGCGGTTTTGTCTGTGCTATTTGCAGCATCAATGTTGGTTCTTATTGGCGAATTCCATGTGCAATGGTATCAGGCTCACATCGGCACAGCACTCGCTATCTGGGGAGCGACGGCATCTTGTATTTTCGTGGCCCTTCAAACTTGGGTGCTTAGATTGGCTTCAGAACAAGCATTTCCAGCTTCTGCTCTTTATGTTGCCTTCTTCAATTTGGCAATAGGTATCGGAGCGTCTCTAGGGGCATGGTTAGTTGCTTCTTACAATGTATCCTTTCTCTACATTTTTGCCGGTGTCGCGATGGCGCTTTCCCTGGTATTTATCACCATCGTGCCGATGAATTCCGAGAATGTTCAGCGAACGCAGGAGGCTTAAATAATGAGTAATCAACAAACGACGATCAAAGGCATGCACGTTATGGATCGTTTGGAAGATGGATTAGCTGAAAGAGTGAGTCGTCGGCTTTCCGAACTCGACAGTGACTTACCTCGGCTGATTACGGATTACGCATTCGGCTCTGTTGTCGCTCGTCCTGGTTTAGATTTAAAAGTCCGCGAAATGCTGACCGTTGCTTCGCTGATTAGCTTAGGTAACGCGACCCCTCAGCTTGAACTGCATATGAAAGCGGCGATAAACGTAGGGGTTTCACCTGAAGAGCTGCTTGAAGTTGTTATTCAGATGGCTGTTTATGCTGGTGTTCCGGCTTGTATGAATGGCCTAGCAAGTTACCGCAAGATTATGGATGAGAAAGGGCTAGTCCTTCCGGGTCTTAAAGAGGAAGTTGCGTAATGGAAGACATTGTTGTTGTTGCCGCAAAGCGAACACCGACTGGTGCATTTATGGGTGAGCTCTCTGGTTTGTCTGCACCTAATCTTGGTAGTTTGGTGATCAAAGCCTTGTTGGCTGATTCAGGCGTTAAACCAGAGCAAATCGATAGCGTCATTCTTGGGCAAGTTCTAACGGCTGGCTGTGGTCAAAATCCAGCTCGCCAAGCCGCAATTGGAGCCGGGTTAACACATAACGCGCAGTGTTTAACAGTCAACAAGGTTTGTGGTTCAGGCTTAAAGGCGGTTCATTTAGCGATGCAAGCAATCACTTGTGATGATGCTGAATTTGCTATTGCTGGTGGGCAAGAAAGTATGTCAAATGCGCCCCATATTTTACCAAACTCCAGAAAAGGTAAACGATTGGGGGGAGCTGAGCTACAAGATAGCTTGGTTAACGATGGCCTTTGGGATGCGTTTAATGATTATCACATGGGAGTGACGGCGGAAAACGTTGCCAATAAGTATGGAGTTGCGCGTCCCGATCAAGATAAGTTCGCGTTTCAGTCTCATCAGAAAGCACTTGCGGCGCAAAAAGCCGGTTTGTTTGCGAATGAGGTAGTGCCGATAGAAGTAAGAGATCGAAAAGGCAATGTTCGTATGTTTGGTCAAGATGAAGGTCCACGAGAAACAAGCGTAGACAAACTTGCCAGTTTGCAGCCCGTGTTTTCTAAGCAAGGTACGGTGACGGCAGGTAATGCATCATCCCTCAATGACGGAGCGTCGGCACTGCTACTCTGTCATCGTGATACTGCTGAAAAATATCAGTTGAACGTGCTCGCTAGCATAGGGAAATTCAGCAATTCAGGCATTAGCCCTGATGTTATGGGAGTTGCCCCGATTGAAGCTATCTCGAAATGCCTTGACCAATCTGGGTGGGAAGCAAGCGAGGTAGACCAGCTAGAGTGTAACGAAGCGTTTGCATCGCAAGCAATTGCCGTCGCTCGGGCAATTGATATTCCTGATGAGAAAATTAATCCATATGGGGGAGGGATTGCCTTGGGGCACGCGATTGGTTCTTCGGGAAGTAGAATCCTAGTTACTCTTATTCATAGCCTGATAAGAGATAGCAAAAATAAAGGTCTCGCTGCGCTTTGCATTGGCGGTGGAGAAGGTGTTGCGATGAGTGTCTATCGCTAGTGAAAAAGCCCAGCTTGCTGGGCTTTTTCTATTTATACGTTGACTCCTTTCATACCCTCTTCAGAGTAACGTTGCCCTTTTACCTCAAATTGAAGTGGGATGTCATTCAATGTCGTAAGGTCTGCTACGTCTAAGATAATTTCAGATGCCTGAACATTTTCTTGGAGATAGTGCCGCTTCTTAGTTCCTGGGATCGGAACGATATGTTCATATTGGGCTAATAGCCATGCCAACGCGATCTGACCAGGTGTCGCTTGATATTTTTGTGCAATCGGCTGAATGATGTCTAGAAGGCTGCGATTATGATTGATATTACCATCTAGGAATCGATCGTTGGTTTTACGAAAATCACCATCTGGGAGGTCACTATTACGAGTTAGCTTACCTGTGAGGAAACCTCTACCTAGCGGAGAGTAGGGCACCAAGCCGATGTTATTGGTTTTTAGTGTTTCAAGAATATCTTGTTCAATGTCGCGAGTCCAAAGTGAGTACTCTGTTTGTAGAGCAGTGACTGGAAAAACAGAGTGCGCTTTAAGCAGTGTTTTCGAAGAAACCTCACAAAGACCGACATGGGCAATTTTGCCTTCTTTGACTAATTGACCTAGGCAATCCATGCTTTGCTCGATGATCTTGTTGTCTACTCGGTGCAGATAAAATAAGTCTATACACTCTACCCCCAGGCGCTGAAGAGATTCATCGCAGCATTTTCGTATATAGTCAGGTGTATTATTGATGCTGCGAGCATACGCAGCTTCTGCAGGGCGATCGATACCACATTTGGTGGCAACTTTAAGTTGTTGGCGCTGAGCAGGTTGCAGTTTAGATAGATAGTAACCAATCAGATCCTCATTGTGACCACGTCCATAGAAGTTTGCGGTATCTATAAAATCAACACCAAGCTCTAGTAACTGGTCAAGTAACTTTAAAGATTGTAAGTCATTTGTATTGCCATAGAATTCACTCAACCCCATCGCACCATAGCCAATTGAGCTGACTGCCAACCCATTTGCAAGTTCACGTTTAAGCATAAAGCCTCCTTAGTAGAACTCAATTCTTTCATGATCGAATTAGGGGCTGAATTCTCTTTTTGCTTATACCTAAAAGGTATCACCAAGATGGTAAAAAATGAGCTAGCTCCTTTGCTGTAAGTAAAATGAAATGGTGTTGAGTCAGTGCATATGGTTTTGATCTTCACTGATGAAGAAGGAAACAAGTCGCGTGGATTTTTAAACTCGCGCGTTGAGCATTCAGAGCCTACTCTTTCAATAGTCCCCAATTGGTTTATAGCAGCCAGTGCAACATATTAGAGGGAAGCATGTATGCGAGGTTCTTATATTGGATTACTTGGGCGTTTAATGATGCCCATTGTGCTCATTTTCTCTGTTTTGATCGGGGTGTTTTTGTTTTTTATCCCCTCTGTTATAAAAGAAAATGCAGAATCAGAAGCGGTGATTGCAGCGCAACGAACCGTCAACCAGTTTAAAGTGTTGAGAGGGTACTATTCTCGCAACGTGGTTGGGCCGGTACTAAAGAGTTCTAACATCAAGCCTTCTATCGATCACCAAGGGAATGATAGTGCGATACCTTTGCCTGCGACTATGATTCATGACCTGAGTCGCGTGCTTGCTGATAAAGGAGATGACGGTGTCAAACTGGCGCTTTATAGCCGCTTTCCTTTTCCAAACCGAAAAAATCGACAATTGGATGAATTTCAACTAGATGCATGGAATGCACTAACGAAAGACTCCAAACAAGTGATCAGTTTGACGGAGCAAAGAGGAGGGGAAACATGGGTTAGAGTCGCTATTGCCGACACCATGGTTGGTCAAGGGTGTGTGAATTGTCATAACAATCATGCTCTAACTCCAAAAAATGATTGGCAATTAGGCGATGTGCGAGGCGTGTTGGAGGTTCAAACCCCTATCGACAGTATGCTCAAGCAAGGTACTGCAATTAGCTATAAAATTGTTGGCGCATTAGTCGGCGCTATCTTGATCATTCTCATTTTGATGGTGTTCATTTACCAAACTGCCATCCGCAGTCGATTAGTGGCAGTACGTGCCGCTTTAGAGGATATCGTTAATGGTGATGGTGACTTGACTAAGCGAATTGAGGAAAGTGGGCAACACGAAATCAATGACATTGCTGTGCAGTTTAACCTGTTTATGGAAAAGCTACAGAGTTTGATCAATCAAGTAACCTTGAACACTCAACAGGTGAATCAGTCAGCAAAAGGGATTGTCCACAATGCTGAGTTGACATCGAGCAAACTATCTGAGCAGATTATAGCGACGGAGCAAACAGCCTCGGTAGTCAGTGATATGACAAATACATCACAAGAGATTACCGATGGCGCTCGTCAGTCAGAGCAGCATGTTAGTGAAGTTGATCAGAGCACTCGCCAAGTTCGAGAAAAAGTAGAAAGCACAAGGCAGTCAATCTTAGGGTTGGCGAAAGAGTTAGAGCTAGCCTCAGAGACTTCCACACGTTTAGCCAATGAAAGCCGAGAAATTGGTTCGGTACTTGAAGTGATTCAAACCATTGCAGAGCAAACCAATTTATTGGCGTTAAACGCTGCGATTGAAGCCGCACGCGCTGGCGATCAAGGACGTGGCTTTGCAGTTGTTGCAGATGAAGTTCGTGCTTTAGCGGGCCGAACGCAGCAATCAACAGAAGAAATTCGCGATATTATCGAACGTGTTCAAAGTGGTACGGTTGATACTGTTAGTGCAATGGAAAGAGGCTGTGCAAGTGCCGAAGGAAGTGTTGAACTTGTCCAAGAAGCTGGCGCGCTACTCGAGCCGATCACGGCATCGACTCAGGAGATTAGTGAGTTGAGCCGCCGAATTTCATCCTCATCGGAGCAGCAAAATCAGTTGGCCAATCAAGTGAGTTCAACGATCAATAACATTGTGGATATGTCTGGTGATTCAGACGCTTCGTCAAAGCAGATTTTAGACAGTGCTTTACAACTTGCACAACAATCAGAGGTTCTACTCAATACGCTACAAAGCTTTAAAACTTAAACGCGGTTAGCCAAGTTCATGCTTTATTCAGGTCATAAGCGTGAAGACTTATGACCTGAAAAGATCAGGGAAGTGATTAACGCATGGTAACGAACTCTTCCGAGCCTGTCGGGTGAATGGCAACCACAGAATCAAAGTCTGCTTTGGTTGCGCCCATCTTCATCGCTACGCCGAAGCCCTGAATCATCTCATCTACTGTGAAGCCGATGCCGTGTAGACCAAGCACTGTCTCTTCTTCACCTGCACATACTAGCTTCATCTTACATGGTTGACGGTGTTTCGTTACCGCGGTGTACATCGCAGTAAAGCCAGACGTGTAAACCTTTACGTTGTCTTTGCCGTATTTCTCTTCAGCTTCTTGCGTCGTTAGACCAATAGTGCCGATAGGTGGGTGGCTAAATACAACCGTTGGAACTAGATTGTAGTCCATTTTCGCATTGGTTTTGCCGTTGAACAGACGCTCTGAAAGCTGGCGACCCGCTTTGACCGCAACAGGAGTGAGCTCGATACCGCCTTCCATGATGTCACCTACACAGTAGATGCCTTTCACGTTGGTTTCTTGGTATTCGTCTACTTTAATGTAACCACGGTCGTTGGTTTCAACACCAGTTGATGCAAGGTTGATTGCATCTGTTGCAGGGTGACGACCGATCGCCCAGATAAGTTGATCAACGTTTTGTGTGTTGCCATTTTCTAGGTGCAGAGTCAGGCTACCATCGGCTTCTTTCACAACTTGTTTTGGAATCGAGTGAGTATGCAGTTTTGGTCCTTCCGCTTCCATTACTTCAACTAGCGTTTCGATGATCATTGGATCAAAGCTACGCAGTGGCGATTCTTTACGTACGTAAAGGTGCGTTTCAGTGCCAAGTGCATTTAGTACGCCTGCGATTTCAACGGCGATGTAGCCTGCCCCAATAACCGCTACACGTTTTGGTTGCTGTTCCAGATCGAAAAAGCCATTTGAGTCGATGCCGTATTCTGCACCTGGAATGTTAGGAATAGTTGGGCGTCCACCGACGGCAATTAGGATGTGGTCAGCGGTGTAATGTTCGCCATTCACTTCGACTGTTTTCTCGTTAACAAACTTAGCAAAGCCTTTGATGACATTAACCTTGTTGTTGCCAAGTACGCGGTCGTAAGACTGGTGGATACGACCAATGTAAGCCTGACGACTCTCTACTAGCTTGCTCCAATCAAAGCCTTTAACGTCAATGTCAAAGCCGTAATCTTCAGCGTATAGGTTCATCGCATCTGCAATTTGAGCACCGTGCCACATGACCTTCTTTGGTACACAACCCACGTTTACACAGGTGCCACCTAGGTCTTGAGCTTCGATAAGTGCAACTTTAGCGCCGTACATAGCAGCGCGGTTAGCTGATGCGATGCCGCCTGAGCCGCCGCCGATACAGATGTAATCAAAATGAGTTGCCATGACTTTCTCCGAGCTTATAAATTTAATAATTGCGTATTGAGTATATCGGGGTGAATTTAATTAAACTCAAGCCGATACTGACTGCTGTCCTTGTTTACTATCATAAATCGACTCGAATTGATTTCCCAATGAGAAAAAGCGAGTTTGGTTATGACAAATAACGATAAAGCAGAGCGTTTTTTTCTACCCTGCTTTCGAGCTGATTATTCAGGAACAATCCACTCAACTTTATAGTGACCGGTTGCCGGCGCAATTGCTTCTTTAAGGAAGGGCAGAATCTCGTTCATTTGGCTTTCTAGCTTCCACGGTGGGTTGATAACAATCATGCCAGAAGCCGTCATGCCACGTTCGTTAGTATCTGGCGTCACACCGAGCTCGATCTGCAAGATCTTGCGAATCCCCAAACTTTGTAAGCCTTCAATCATATCTTCGATGTCGCAGCGGTTAACTACCGGATACCAAATTGCGTAGATACCCGTAGCCCAGCGCTTATGGCTTTGGAAGATTGCCTGTACTACATCGCGGTACTCTTTGGCAAGCTCATAAGGTGGATCAATCAGCACTAAACCACGACGCTCTTGTGGCGGTAAGCTTGCCTTAAGTCGCTTAAAGCCATCTTCTTTGTAGATGCTGACTTGGCGATCACGATGGAACTCTTGCTCCAATAGAGGGTGATCGGCAGGGTGAAGCTCGGTCAGGACCATACGATCTTGCTGGCGTAAGTGAGCACGTGCTACGCGTGGAGAACCTGGGTAGTAACGCAGTGAATCACCATTGTTAAGTGTTTTGATCGCCTCCAAGTAGCTTTGGATTTCTTGTGGGATGTCTTTTTGTTGCCAAACACGAGCGATACCTTGCTTGTATTCACTGGTTTTCTCTGACCACTCGTGAGTTAAGTCATAGCGTCCGACACCAGAGTGGGTGTCGTGATAAACAAACGGCTTCTCTTTCTGCTTTAGTGAGTTAAGAATAAGACTCTGAACGATATGTTTGATCACATCAGCATGGTTGCCGGCATGAAAACTGTGGCGATAACTTAACAAAATGACACTCTCGAAATGGCCTTTAAACCATATTGAAGTTAGTACGAACGATTGGCCGATTATATACTCAGTGGCTTTGGGATGCTCGCATTTAGCAACAACTTAGCGGCTCCCTTCTATTGAAAAATGATGACGCCACCTATATTTAATCTATAAGACGTTGAATATACTTACTAGACGAACCCGTCAGTTCGCTTGCCAATAAAAGGAATGATTTATGTCTAATCCACTTCTTAGCTTTACCGATTTACCTCCATTTTCTCAGATTAAACCGGAACATGTTAAGCCAGCGGTTGAACAGGCGATTGCACAATGCCGCGCTAAAATTGATAAAGTGCTAGAGGGTAACAGTAAACCGACTTGGGATAATGTGGTTGCGGCAATTGAAGAAGTGGATGACCGCTTAAGCCGTATTTGGTCACCGGTGAGCCATATGAACTCGGTGGTCAACAGTGACGAGCTGCGTGAAGCATACGAAAGCTGCCTACCTCTGCTATCTGAGTACGGCACTTGGGTTGGTCAGCACAAAGGTTTATTTGAGGCTTACAAGGCGATCAAAGCTAGTGAAGAGTTTGCCTCTCTGACACAAGCGAAAAAGAAAACCATCACTGATTCATTGCGTGACTTTGAGCTGTCGGGTATTGGTCTACCAGCCGATGAGCAACATCGCTATGGTGAAATCAGCAAGCGTATGTCTGAGCTTGGTTCTAAATTTTCTAACAACGTGCTTGATGCCACTATGGGTTGGACAAAGCATGTGGCAGACGAACAACAGTTGGCAGGTATGCCGGAATCTGCACTGGCAGCGGCAAAGGTGGCAGCAGAAGCGAAAGAGCTTGATGGTTACTTGCTGACGTTAGATATTCCTTCTTACCTGCCAGTGATGACTTACTGTGATAACCAAGAGCTACGTAAGGAGCTTTATGAAGCGTATGTGACACGCGCGTCAGATCGCGGGCCGAAAGCAGGTGAGTGGGACAATACCGAGATTATCAATGAGCAGTTGAAGCTGCGCTTTGAAATTGCTCGCTTGTTGGGCTTCAACACATACAGTGAAAAGTCATTAGCGACTAAAATGGCAGAAAACCCTTCTCAAGTTTTGAGCTTCTTAAATGATTTAGCGATTAAAGCTAGGCCACAAGGTGAACGCGAAGTAGAAGAACTGCGCCAGTTTGCCAAGAGTGAGTTTGGCGTTGAAGCACTTAACCTTTGGGATATTGCTTACTACAGTGAGAAACAAAAGCAGCACCTATTCCAAATCTCTGACGAAGAGCTACGCCCTTACTTCCCAGAAGCAAAAGCGGTCAGTGGTCTATTCGAAGTGCTAAATCGCGTATTTGGTATGACGGTGAAAGAGCGCGAAGGGGTGGACACTTGGCATGAGTCCGTGCGCTTCTTTGATGTTTTTGATGCTGAAAATAACCTACGCGGTAGCTTCTATCTCGACTTGTATGCTCGTGAACACAAGCGCGGCGGTGCTTGGATGGATGAGTGCCGTGTACGACGCATCAATGCCAGTGGTGAACTGCAAACGCCAGTGGCGTACTTAACCTGTAACTTCAATCGCCCAATCGGTGATAAACCAGCACTGTTTACTCATGATGAAGTCGTGACTTTGTTCCACGAGTTTGGACATGGTATTCACCATATGTTGACTCAGGTTGAAGCTGGCGCGGTATCTGGCATCAATGGTGTGCCTTGGGATGCCGTTGAGCTGCCAAGTCAGTTTCTTGAGAACTGGTGCTGGGAAGAACAGGCACTTGCGTTTATTTCTGGTCACTTTGAGACAGGTGAACCATTACCGAAAGAAATGCTCGAGAAGATGTTAGCAGCGAAAAACTTCCAATCGGCGATGTTTATCTTGCGTCAGTTAGAGTTTGGTCTGTTTGACTTTACTCTGCACACAGAATTTGACCCAGAAGTAGGTCCACGAGTGCTAGAAACTCTGGCCGAGGTGAAGGCAAAAGTGGCGGTATTGCCAAGCCTAGAGTGGAACCGTTTCTCGCATAGCTTTAGCCATATTTTTGCGGGTGGCTACAGCGCAGGTTACTACAGTTACTTATGGGCTGAGGTTCTCTCTTCTGATGCTTTCTCTCGCTTTGAGGAAGAAGGCATCTTTAATACCAAAACAGGCCAGAGCTTCTTGAATAACATTCTTGAAATGGGCGGAAGTGAAGAGCCGATGGAGCTGTTTAAGCGCTTCCGTGGCCGTGAGCCTCAGATTGATGCGTTGCTGCGTCATTCGGGCATTGCTGCTTAAAAGCCTAAAGTCAGAGTTTAATCAATTCTAAACCGCCCCTATGATATAGAGGGGCGGTTTTTGTTATTATTCTCTACCCCAATTGCATGGAGGTTGTATGTTTTCGAAGAGTTTTTTATTTGGTGCTGGGCTGGTATTAGCGGTTTCAGGTTGTGCAGAATTGAAAGATGCAGGTACAGCAATCGGACATGCGACTCGTGATACCACTACGGCTATTGGTCATGCAACTCGTGATACAACTAAGGCTATCGGTCATGCATCACGAGATGCGGTTAACTCAGTTAAAGAAGACCTATCTTCAGAAGATTAGCCAAGTTTACTGCGCAGTACTTTATCGGCTGAGATAAGGCCTGGCCCCCAGACCACCACAATCAGGATCATCAACCCCCATAGTTGGTGGTCATAAAAGCCTTTTTCCCATAAAACAGGGTAAGAGACGACTGCGATAATGTTAAACACAAATAGGATCGCTGCCATTGGGCGAGTAATCAGCCCTAAGGCGAGGAATATAGGTAGCACTAACTCCGCGGCAGTGCCCATATAGGCTGCTAATTCCCAAGGTAAAATCGGAACCTGATACTCGTATTCAAATAGATATAGGGTACTGTCCCATGAGGCGATCTTGGTCAGCCCTGAATTAAAAAACACCCAAGCTACCCAAAGTCTACAAAACAGTAGCAGCAATGGTACGAAGCCGACTTGTAACTTGGTAACCCAGTTATCATAGCTCTCGAGCATACTTTTAATGGTGCTAGACATAGTATTATCCTTCTAATGTGGCAAGAGAGAAACCAGCCAGCAGGTCATGCTGAGTTAAGTATTCTAAATGGGTGAGTAATGCTGGTGGGATTTCAGTGAGCATACAGCCCGACTGTAAGAAACTGAGCAGTTGATAAGATTCAGATCCTAGGGATAAAGTCCAAACTCCGCTTTCTAACGAGCTAGCGATAACCCCTTGCTCCGCCTGTTCTAAATCCAGATTATCGAAGTTGTTAGTGTGGATCGCTTGTTGTAGCGAAAACACAGCATAAGACGATTGAAATGCAATCACACCAGGTCTTAGGTGCAATTGGATTTGTGGTTGTTGTTCAATTGGAATATGCGACAGGTGCGCTAATGGCAATAAATCGTCAGCAAGGCTGATCTGATTGCTCTGTTGTTGTGCAAGGTCGATATGCCACTCATAACGAGCCACTTCTAAGCTATATGGCGCTGCTTCAATGACAGCAGGGAAATGCTCAATAGTGTGTTGGAAATCTTCACCATAGTGGCTGACATCCCCGGCTTGCAACGGGTAGTTAAGTACATGTTGCCGAGCGACTTGTTCAAAGCACTCTTCTCCCCACAGTGCATGCAACATAGGGTAGGTGGCTTGAAGGACTTCACTAAGACTCACGATGAAGTTATTGCGGTATATCTGTATTCTTTCATCAGCACTGAAAACATCGCTGCAAATATTGCAATCTTCGCCAGAAGCTTGGTAATGCAGAGCTTTGGCAAAGGTGCTTTGTAACTCGCTTAGGGAAGGTGAGGCACTTGATGTCATGACACTTTCCTCTTGGCGGCTTGGCACTGATTGAGTTGGTCACTGGCTTTGGCAGCTTCGGCAAGCAAAACTTCTGGCTTTGGAATATCAAGATCCCACTCAATCAAAGTGTGTCTTTCACCATATTGTTCTAACCAGAATTGATATAGCTGCCACACTTCATCACTGACAGGACGACTGTGAGTATCTATCCACACTTCACCCTTATCGAGCTGCTTGATAGTAAAACCTGCCAAGTGAATTTCATCCACTGCTTCGGCAGGGATTGAGTTCAGATAATGATGGCTATCGAATCCATGGTTAAAAGCGGACACATGAATATTGTTTAGATCGAGCAGTAAGCGGCAATCTGTTCGCTTTTGTACCTCAGTCAAGAAATCCCATTCATTGATGGTTGAATGGTTGAACTTTACATAGCTAGAAGGATTTTCGATCAGCATCGAGCGCTGTAAAGTATCTTGTACCTCAAGCACATTACGGCAAAAAATGTTGAGCGCTTCTTCCGTATAGGGAAGCGGCAGAAGATCATTGAAGTAATGACCGCCATTTTCACTCCAGCTTAAGTGATCAGAAACCAAAAAAGGGTTCAACTCACTGATTAGGCTTTGTAGCTGTTTAAGGTGATGACGATTGACGCGCTCAACACTGCCTAGCGATAAACCGATACCATGACAACTAATTTGATAGTCGTTAGCGAGCTGACGTAGGGTGTGACGTGCCGCAGAGTATGGCTGGAAGTAGTTTTCGCTATGGACTTCAAGCCACGAAAGTGATGGTTTGTGCTGGTCAAAATAATTAAGGTGAGGTGAGCGTAGTCCAACCCCGACTTTATTATGAAAATGATCTGCGTTCACTGGGCATTCCTTGAAATTAGAAGCGGCAGAAGTAAGGCGGCCAGTTGAGCCTCTAGCCGCCTAAAATTTTTATTATGAAGATTGAGTACTACCACCTGCTAGCTTGCCACATAGACCTTTTGGTACGACTACGAAAGCATCTGATTGGTTATCTTCTTTTGATGTACCTGCACATGAGCTGGTTTTAGTTGCACAGTCATTTTTGCCTGCTTTTGCAACGCCGTAGCATTTTTCTTTCTCTGCTGCGACCGCTGGAGCAGCCGTTAACATTGTGCCACCAAGCGCAATTAATCCAGTAACAGCGGCGGTAACAGCAAGATTAGACTTTTTCATAGTATTTTCCTCAGACTTTATTCCTTTACTTTATGTGGGCAAGCGAATCATGAATTAATTCATCAACTTGCTTAATTAAAAGGATAGAAAATTCAGCTGAAAACTTTCAAAAAAAATATAGAAAATGGCGTGTTTATTAGGCTTGGTTATTTAAATTGTTGATTTAACAGATTTTTAACAGTTGGTTTTTTTTCTATTTTTCTGTGTTAATTACATAAAAAGTAGCAATAGAGGCAAATTCAGTTGCTACTCTCTGCTCCTAGCATCTTGAGGACACTCGGGTATAATGCCATCTCATGTATAGATAACCAGTAGCTGAGCACCTCCAATGGATCCTTCATTACTTCTCGATGGTCTAAATGACAAGCAGCGTGAAGCCGTTGCCGCCCCACTAGAAAACTTACTTGTCTTAGCTGGCGCAGGTAGTGGTAAAACACGTGTGCTAGTGCATCGTATCGCGTGGTTGATGTCGGTTGAGCAAGCCTCACCGTTCTCCATTATGTCGGTGACCTTTACCAATAAAGCTGCGGCAGAGATGCGTGGACGTATTGAAGAGTTAATGATGGGCAGCGCTTCGGGGATGTGGAACGGGACATTTCATGGCATTTGTCATCGTATTCTCCGTGCTCACTATCTTGACGCTAAGCTACCGGAAGATTTTCAAATCATTGATAGTGACGATCAGCAGCGTCTTTTACGTCGCTTGATTAAGGCGCAAAACCTAGATGAGAAACAGTGGCCAGCACGCCAGGTGAGCTGGTGGATCAACGGCAAAAAAGATGAAGGACTACGTCCTAAGCATATTGATGCTTACCATGATCCGGTGACGAAAACGTATCTTCAACTCTATACCGCTTATCAAGAAGCGTGTGATCGAGCTGGTTTAGTCGACTTTGCCGAAATTCTGCTTCGTGCTCATGAACTGCTGCGTGATAACAAGTTTGTTCGAGAGCACTATCAAGCGCGCTTCAAACATATCTTGGTTGATGAGTTCCAAGATACCAACAACATTCAGTATGCTTGGTTACGTATGATGGCCGGTCCTGATTCACATGTCATGATTGTGGGTGATGACGATCAGTCCATCTATGGTTGGCGCGGTGCAAAAATCGAGAACATTGAGAAATTCACCCGAGAATTCCCAAGCGTTAATACCATTCGTCTTGAGCAGAACTATCGCTCGACCAAAACCATACTAGAAGCTTCGAATACCTTGATTGCCAACAATACTGAGCGAATGGGTAAAGAGTTGTGGACGGACGGTGCGGAAGGTGAGCCAATTTCTGTTTACTCAGCTTATAACGAACTAGATGAAGCTCGCTTTGCCGTGAATAAGATAAAAGAGTGGCAAGATAAAGGTGGAGCCCTTAACGATGCCGCAATGCTTTATCGAAATAATGCTCAGTCCCGTGTGCTTGAAGAAGCGTTAATTCAAGCAGGGTTGCCTTATCGTATTTATGGCGGCATGCGATTTTTCGAGCGCCAAGAAATCAAAGATGCATTGAGCTATCTGCGTTTAATGGCGAACCGCAATGATGATGCAGCATTTGAGCGCGTGGTGAATACACCAACACGTGGTTTAGGTGACAAAACTTTAGAGACGATTCGTTTTGCCGCGCGAGATCAGGGCAGCACCATGTGGCAAGCGAGTATGCATTTGCTAGAAAACAAAGTCCTCCCAGGGCGGGCAGCAGGTGCATTGAGCCGTTTTATTGAGCTAGTTAATGCTCTAGAAGATGATACCTGCGAACTGTCATTGCATGAGCAGACTGACCATGTCATCAAATACTCGGGCTTGTTTGCCATGTACGAGCAAGAAAAAGGCGAGAAGTCTAAGGCGCGTATTGAAAACTTGGAAGAACTGGTAACAGCCACGCGTCAATTTGAAAAGCCAGAAGAAGCAGAAGAGATGACGCTGCTAACAGCCTTTTTAACTCATGCAGCGCTAGAAGCGGGTGAAGGTCAGGCTGATGAGTTTGAAGACGCAGTTCAGTTGATGACGCTACACAGTGCAAAAGGTCTTGAGTTCCCGCTTGTATTTATGGTCGGTGTTGAAGAAGGTATGTTCCCAAGCCAGATGTCGGCCGAAGAGGCAGGGCGCTTGGAAGAGGAGCGCCGTCTTTGCTATGTCGGCATGACGCGAGCGATGGTAAAACTCTACATTACCTATGCGGAGATGCGCCGTTTGTACGGTCAGGATAAGTACCATAAGCCTTCCCGTTTTATTCGTGAACTGCCAGAGAATTGTCTAGATGAAGTGCGTATGAAAGCACAGGTTAGTCGCCCGGCAAGCTCAGGTCGTTTTAGCCAAACTGTGGTCAAAGAGAGCTTCAATGAAACTGGCTTTAGCTTAGGATCGCGAGTTATGCATCCTAAGTTTGGTGAAGGGACGATCATCAACTTTGAAGGCAGTGGTCCACAAAGCCGTGTCCAGGTTGCCTTTAATGGTGAAGGTATCAAATGGCTAGTGACTGCTTACGCAAGACTAGAAAAACTATAAACACCAACCCCATTTTCTCAAAATAGTTGAGCTTGCAGACAAGGCGACAATTGAACGAGTCCCCTGAGCATAGGGAACCTATGTGATGGGGCGAATGAAAGCAGGCAACGCAGTCTAAAGTTCCAATATGAAGAGAAAAGATAAAGAAAAACCCCGAGGGCCAAGGCCCATCGGGGTTATAGTCTTACTCGCAGCAATCCGGCTACTATAAGTGCTCCATGCATCAAATCCTTGATAGTATGCTGACGTCCTTCAGCTTAGTCCATTCATCGCCATCCTAGCGGTGTCCTTGACCCTATCCTGGTCTGCTAACAATCCTCGTTAGCTCACTTCGCTTGTTCCTTGAGCGGTGTCCTTTTCATCATCCTGATGATAAGTCCTTTCCTCGTCCAGAGGTGTCCACTTCCCATCCTTAGTAGCAACCATCCTAGTTACTATTGCGTCCGTTCAATGTCCAATTTGCTATCCGTGCCGATTACTCATCCTAAGCAACCGTATCTTCTTCCTGAAGATTACCTAATCCGTGGTAGTTTCCTGTTCCGTGTCAGTATCCTTCCGACACCATTCATATTACGCGTCTAATGAATTTCAGCAATATAAGGCAAACGTTTTTCTACATAAAAATTCGCTTATGTTTTATACGTACCATTAAAAAACAGCAGCTTATGGTCTGTTGATTACATTTTTCTCAGTCAAAAAGCTATTTTTACTCACTTGCCTGTGAGAGATCTCGCACAAGCAAGTGAGTCGATTTGCCCTATTTACCGATTGCTGTACCTTCACGTCGTGGATCGGCTGCGCCTTGCAATTGGTTATCTTGCAGTAAAATGGCGTGTAATCCTGAGTTTAGGTCGCGAACATTAACCTCAAAACCCATTTTTTCTAGTTCTGGTTTGAATTGTTCCGCGCTGGTACCTTGCTCTACGTCTAAAGTGCCAAAACGGTTCAATAGGTGCGGTTGATTCGTTGCTTGCTGAATATCCATTCCCCATTGAGTGTGGGCAATAATTGCTTGCGCTACATAGCCGATGATACGACTACCACCCGGTGAGCCAATGGCCATATATGGTTTATCATCTTGCATGATGATGGTTGGTGCCATAGATGAGCGTGGCCGTTTACCTGGCTCTAAACGGTTGGCAATAGGCTTACCTTCTTTATGGGTGCGGAAAGAGAAATCCGTTAGCTCATTGTTGAGTAGGAAACCATTGGTCATCAAGCGTGAGCCAAATGCATTCTCAATAGTCGTTGTGATGGAAACAACGTTGCCTTGCTTGTCGACCACATTGAAGTGACTAGTTGAAGGCAGTTCGATCGACTCATCCATGCTTTGACGTTGTGCATAGCTCCACGGTGGATTACCTGCGCTAACAGACTCTAGCGCTTTACCCGGCTGGATAAGCTGTGCGCGCTGTTTAAGATATTCTTTATCGAGAAGGCCCTTAGTTGGCATAGGTACAAAGTCTTCATCAGCCATATACATACCGCGGTCGGCAAAGGCTAAGCGAGATGCATCTGCAATTACTTGCCACGACTTCGCATTGTCCGGCCCCCAAGACTTGAGATCGAAGTTCTCGGTGATAGATAGGATTTGGCCGACGGTGAGTGCACCTGAACTTGGTGGAGCCATACCACAGACATCAAAACTTTGGTAAGCCGAGCACACCGCTTCTCTTTGCTTAATTGAGTACGCATCAAAGTCTTTCTGGGCGAGCACTCCTGGGTTACCTGCGGCATTCTGCACCGTTTCGATAATATCTTCAGCGATTTCACCTTGATAGAAAGCTTGCGCGCCACCTTTAGCAATCGCAGTGAGTGTTGCTGCATACTCTGGGTTTTTAAGTAAGGTACCCGCCGTTTTAGGTGAGCCATCAGAATTGAAGAAGTAGGCTTTGGTGGTGGCAAAGCGGCTTAGACGCTCGGCATCTTTCTCGATCAGTGTCGCTAGGCGTGGACTGATCTCAAAGCCTTGTTTGGCAACGTCGACAACAGGTTGGATAAGATCTGCCCAAGCAAGTTTGCCGTATTTTTGGTGAGTACCCCACATCAACTTGACGGTACCCGGCGTACCAACTGAGCGCCCGCCTACTACAGCGTCGTAAAACTTCAGTGGTTCGCCATTGTCGTCTTGGAATAGACGAGGTGTCGCATCGAGTGGCGCTGTTTCTCGCCCATCATACGTCGTAAGTTGCTGATTTTTAGCGTCCCAATAGACAAGGAACGCGCCACCACCAATACCTGAAGATTGTGGTTCAACCAAACCTAGCATTAGCTGGGTGGTGACCATAGCATCAATCGCGTTACCCCCTTTGGCAAGAATATCAGCGCCCGCTTGGGTTGCGATTGGATTCGCCGCCGTCACCATCCACTCTTTCGCAGTAACGAGTTGCTTTTGTTCTAAGCCGCTACTGTGCTCAGGTGCTACAGAATCAGCCGCTTGGTTGGCCCAGGCCGTCGCTGATGTTGCAAGCAAACAGGTAGTTAGAAATTTGAGTTTCCACTGCATCTTGTTCTCCTTTTTATTTATGCAGACCAAGAGTGACAGTGGAATAGCTTGAGGTCTAAGGATTTGTTATCAATTTGTAATCTTGAATCAAATTTTAGACACCGAACGATTACCACAAGGCGAGAATCGCACTAATAGATTGCCAAAGAATACCAAGACCAATCACGGCAAATAAAAAGCCACATAATCCATCAACGTAGCGGGCCATGGCTTTAATCTTGCGCTGCATGCGTTGGGTGGACAGAGCCCAAGCAAGAAATGAAAACCACAGTAACGAAATTCCCCATAAGATCATCAATGCCATTCCCTTCCCAGTTACAGACATGCTCGCTGGTACTAAGCTCGACATTAGGCTGATAAAAAACACCAGAGCTTTGGGGTTCAGGATATTGGTTGCAAAGCCTTGTGAAAACGCCTCACGCTTATTGCTGAGTAATAGGCTTGGCTGCTCTGGGCTAGTTTGATTGGCTTTAGTTTCACGGATGCTAGACCAGCTTGCCTTGAGGGCTCCATAACCCAGATAGAGTAGGTAGCTCGCACCTGCTAATTGCAGCAAAGCAAACAAAGTAGGCTGTTGATGCACCAAGTAGCTAATACCAGTTAAGCTAAGAATGGCATGCAGCAAGATGCCACAAGAGAGGCCCAAAGCAATATAAAGCCCAGTTTGACGCCCGTAGCGTGTGGCATTTTGCACCACCAAGGCAAAATCAGGCCCTGGGCTCATCAGAGCAACAAAGTGAACCACGGCCAATGTAGTTAAGATAGTCAGTTCGTTCATCAGGTAGCTTTATAAATGGAAGATGACGCTAGTGTGGCAGGGATTATCGGTAAGCGATTGTAAAAAACTGACACTTGCTGAAAACGAGCTAACTAATGTTTGATGGATTAACACCATAGGTCGATTTAAACGCTTTACTAAAGTGAGCCTGGTCATAAAAACCGATTTGGTGGGCGACTTCAGTGCCACTGACTCCGGACTTAAGTAGCTTCATACCTTGCTCCATACGCAGTCGGCTTAACCATGCATAAGGCGTTAAGCCTACTTTGGCTTTAAAGTGGCGTTGAAACTGAGTTGGGCTCAATTCACATAGTTGAGAGAGTTGCTCTAAGCGTACAGGTTGGTCAAGGTTGTCTAGCAGGTACTCTTTTAAGGTCGCGATAGACTGGTTACCGAGAGGGACGGCGCATTTTTGCTCTAAACTACCATAATGGCTAAACAAGCGCTCAAACCCTTCGTAGGGTAAGCAGTCTTTGGTCAACTGGCTGACGTTATTATTGGTGAGCAACTGGTGTAATTGACTAAGAGACTGGAATACCTGTGAATCTGAAATAATGAGGTGTTTGAAATGAATCAGGTCACTAGGTTGTTTGAGTTGAGCCAGCTCGCCAAGCCAATTTGGGTTAAGTGCAAACACACGGGTTTGATAGCCGGACGCTAGTGTGGATTTGCCATCATGTAATTCATCGGGAGGCATGATAACTATTTGCCCCTCACCAACATGATGACTTGCTCCTTGATAGTGGAACTTTTGTTGCCCACCCGTAATAAGACCAATATGGAAATCAAGATGATAGTGGCGTGAGAAAGCAAAAGACTGATAATTTGCTTCAATCAGGCTGATCTCTTTATTATCTGTACTGTGGTAATTGACCTTATCCATAAAAACAAAAAAGCTTGATGACTATTTCATCAAGCATATATTGGGCTAAGTTATTTGTCTTGTAAAAAGCGATCGGTGTCCTGTTAAGGCTTTTTGGATTGTCTACTGTTTCTTAGCCCGTCAACACTAAATACGACTAAGGCACCCCAAATAAAGGCAAAGGTAATCGCCTTATCAATTGTGAACACTTCACCATAGACAAGCACTGCGAGTAAAAACATTAGGCTTGGGCCTATATACTGGAAAAAACCGAGTGTTGATAACTTAAGCCGAGTTGCAGCTCCGGTAAAACAAAGTAGTGGCAAGGTAGTGATGATGCCTGCTGAAATTAGTAATAGATTCAGGTTGAGCGGGTTTTGAGTGAAGTGCGAAGTTGGTGTATCTGCAATCCACAGTAAGTAAATAGCTGCGGCAGGCAGCAAGACTAAGGTTTCTATAAACAAGCCTGTTTGTGCTTCAAGGCTGACTTTTTTGCGCAATAGGCCATAAAAGCCAAAGCTGAGAGCCAAGGCGATGGCAACGACTGGGATAGAGCCAAACACAAACAGTTGGACAAAAACACCACAAGCAGCAAGGGTAACGGCAAACCATTGCAATTTACGCAGTCTCTCACCCAGAAATAGCATTCCAAGTAATACATTGATCAAGGGGTTAATGTAATAACCAAGGCTGGCATCAAGCATATGGTCAGAATTGACCGCCCAGATAAAAATTAACCAGTTGGCACCGACCAAAACTGCAGTGGTGACTAAATAAAGCAGCTTTTGCTTCGACTTGATCACGTCGCGCACATTACGCCAACGACGACCAAAGTGAAGAAGGGCAGCGAGTAAGAAGAAAGACCACACCACTCGGTGGCTTAGAATCTCGAGCGGGGAGACTTCGGCCAAAGCTTTGAAGTAGATAGGTGCGATACCCCACATGGTGTATGCCCCAATGGCAAGAAAGACCCCCTGTTTTGCTCGCTGTTGTTCTTCTGCAGTCATTTAGCTTTACTCGATCATAATTTTTACAAATTGAAACAAGCAGTATAAGGAGCATAATCCGATTCACCTAACAATTTGCGGTTTTATTCACCGTTAAACCCCACTACAATGTGCCCCTTGCGCTTGATGCGCTTGATGCGCTTCTGCCCTGCAACTCTACTGAGATAGTTCATGACCTCGATACTTTTAGCCCAGCAACCTTCAGCCGATTTGCCGACGCCACAAACCATCCTCGAAGATGTTTTTGGTTATCAAAGCTTTCGTGATGGTCAGCAAGAAGTGATCGAATCAGCCGTCGCTGGACAAGACAGTTTGGTCATTATGCCAACCGGTGGTGGTAAATCTTTATGCTATCAAATCCCTGCGTTAGCAAAAGAGGGCCTAACCCTAGTCATTTCACCACTGATTTCTTTGATGAAGGATCAGGTAGACCAGCTTAAGGCTAATGGGGTGGCGGCTGAATGCATTAACTCTACAATGCCACGTGAAGATCTGATCTCGGTGTATAACCGCATGCATTCCGGCGCTTTAAAACTGGTTTATGTCTCTCCAGAACGAGTATTGATGCGCGATTTTATCGAGCGTTTGGAAAATGTTTCCCTGTCTATGATTGCGGTTGATGAAGCGCATTGTATCTCACAGTGGGGGCATGATTTCAGACCAGAATATGCGTCATTAGGACAACTTAAGCAGCACTTTCCGCTCGTTCCTGTTATGGCACTGACCGCAACCGCAGATGATGCAACGCGTAAAGACATAATGCAGCGCCTACAATTGGATGAGCCGCATACCTATCTTGGTAGTTTTGATCGTCCAAACATTCGTTACACCTTAGTGGAAAAGCACAAACCTATTTCACAAGTGGTACGCTTTCTTGAAGGGCAACGTGGCAGTTGCGGCATTATCTATTGCGGTAGCCGTAAGAAAGTGGAGATGGTGACTGAGAAGCTGTGCAACAACGGGCTTCGTGCTGCCAGTTATCATGCCGGACTTGATGCGGATGAGCGTGCTTATGTCCAAGAAGCGTTTCAACGTGATGATATCCAGATTGTTGTTGCGACAGTGGCGTTTGGCATGGGAATCAATAAACCCAATGTCCGTTTTGTGGTGCATTTTGATATCCCACGCAACATCGAATCTTATTACCAAGAGACAGGTCGTGCAGGTCGAGATGGCTTGCCTGCAGAGGCGATGATGTTGTATGACCCTGCGGATATTAGCTGGTTGCGGCGCATGCTAGATGAAAAAGACGACGGCCCGCAAAAGCAGGTTGAAGCACATAAGCTCAACGCGATGAGTGCTTTTGCCGAAGCACAAACCTGCCGTCGCCAAGTTCTACTTAACTATTTTGGCGAGTACCGCGAGAAGCCTTGTGGTAATTGCGATATCTGTCTAGATCCACCTAAACATTTTGATGCCACGGAGCAAGCGCAAAAGGCACTTTCTTGTGTTTATCGCGTCAATCAAAGCTTTGGTATGGGCTACGTAGTTGAAGTTCTGCGTGGCATGCAAAACATCCGCATTCGTGAAAACGGTCATGACAAGCTGTCGACCTATGGACTCGGGCGTGAAAACAGCCACGACTATTGGGTGAGTGTGTTTCGTCAGTTAATCCATAAAGGTTTGTTGTTCCAAAATATCACTCGCAACTCCACCTTGCAGTTAACCGAAGAAGCAAGGCCACTATTGCGTGGTGATATGTCTTTGGAACTCGCTGTGCCACGTCTTGATACCGCGGCTCGTGCAGCTAAATCTGATAAGCTTTCGAGTAAAAACTATGATAAGAAGCTATTTGCTAAGTTGCGTAAGCTTCGCAAAGCCATTGCTGATGAAGATGGCCTACCACCATACGTAGTGTTCAGTGACGCGACATTAATTGATATGGCAGAAATACTGCCGACCTCTTACGGTGAAATGCTTGCCGTAAACGGAGTGGGGCAGCGCAAGTTAGAAAAATACGCCGACCCATTCTTAGATCTTATTCAGGAGCACTTAACAAATCATGGCTGATGTCACACCACAAACGGAATTTGGTCTGCTTGATTATCAGGTAGAAGAGGGGCGCATCATCATTCGTGCTCCGCGGTTTGATTTTGATAGCTTTCCCCAGCTTGCAGAAAAACTTATTAAGCTGCTGTCTGCTTCGGTGGTTGAAAAGCAGTGGGATGCAGATATTCATTCTTGGTTGATTGACTTTGAAGGCTGCCAACTATTTCTTAAATCAGAACATTACAGTGAGTGTATCTGGTTTGAAGCGCTGGCGATTGATGATTCAAAAGAAGAGCTCGACTTCCTCGCTTCTCTTTTTCAACGAGGTTTCTAAGTAGAACATGACGCTAACGATTGCTTCAATTTCACCTATTGCAGGTGAAGTTGGTTAATGTATAATCGCCCGCCGCGATATTTGTTATAAAATATCGACCCTAATTTCATTTAACATTGTTGGTAAGTGTCCTTCCTTGGCTGGAAGTGATTCGATTTGGGTTCCCTCACCCCCAAACCAAACTAAAAAGGTATCGCATGAGTAACTTTACCCCTGCGCAGCAGCGCAAAGCCCTTTTTCTATTAGTTCTGTTCCACCTGATCATTATTGCCTCGAGCAATTACTTGGTTCAGCTTCCTTTTACCGTCTTTGGTTTCCACACTACGTGGGGCGCATTTACGTTTCCTTTTATCTTTTTGGCTACTGACCTGACCGTACGTATCTTTGGTGCTCAATTGGCGCGTCGCATTATTTTCTTAGTGATGTTGCCTGCATTAGCGGTCTCTTATGGACTATCCGTCTTATTCTACGAAGGCGCATTCCAAGGTTTCAGTCAGTTAGGTGAGTTTAATCTGTTTGTTGCACGTATTGCTATCGCTAGTTTTATGGCTTATTTACTTGGTCAGATTTTGGATGTGCAAGTATTTAACCGACTGCGCCAGTTAAAGCAGTGGTGGGTTGCACCGACGTGTTCGACACTATTTGGTAATGCACTAGATACTATCGCTTTCTTCGCTATTGCTTTCTACCAAAGCCCAGATCCGTTTATGGCTGAGCATTGGACGGAAATTGCATTAGTCGACTATGGCTTTAAATTGGTGATTAGCTTAGGCTTGTTTGTGCCTATGTATGGTGTGTTACTTAACTACTTAGTGAAAAAGCTCACAGCAGTGAATCCAGACTTCAAAGTCGCTGGCGCTAACTGACTCTAAAGCAAAATAAAAAGCCCGAGGGGACGATCCTTCGGGCTTTTTCGTTTTTGTCTAATCTCAATACTCAATTATTGAGAGCGGCCAACCAATATCACTTTGGCGGTTCGCTTCAATTTCAAGTTCTGCAGCAGTCAAAGGGTTGTTTTTAAGCCACTGCGCTTTAAGTGTTAGGGTTAGCTTGTCGTCGCTAGAGCTTACCGTAATGTTAGGTTCAAGCTCTGGATTACGTCGGTGAGTCAGCAGCACAGCCAAGCGCAGTAGGCGTAAAACTCGTTTAGCACTGGTGCTTGAAAGTGCGTGCTGCTCTGGAAGTGAAGTCAGTTGTTCGCGATAGCGACGAGTCAGTTCACCTAACAAGTGCTTTTGCGCGCGTGTATAGCCAGGCAAGTCAAGGTTTTGCAATAGGTAGGCACTATGTTCGCCACCCTTTTTGAAATCGATAGTCAAACCAATTTCATGCAGTTTGGCTGCCGTTTCAAGCAGTACTCTACCGTGGGATTCAGCAATCCAATCTGATTGGCACTCAGCCAGTAACTTGGCCGCCATAGCTGCAACTTGTTGTCCGTAAGTGACATCCATTTGGTAGCGGCTTTGAACGCTACAGATAGTGCGGGCGCGAATATCGTCTTGCTTTAGTTCATCGACCATTTCATACACTAAGCCTTCGCGCAATGCGCCGCCTGCCAACGTCATCGAATCAATCTCAAGTAGCTCAAAAATAGCGATGAGAATAGACAGGCCACTAGGGAAAACTAAAGCACGTTCTAGTGTAAGTCCTTCTATTTCTAGCTCTTCAAGGTGATCAGCCAGCATCGCTTGTTTCTGAAGGCGCTTCAGTTTGGCGTGGGTAATAACCTCATCCATACCTTGTGCCAGCATGATTTCTTGTAGTGCCTGCACCGTACCAGATGCACCGACACACACATCCCAACCAATCTTTGTGTATTGCTCTAAGATTGGTTGGAGAGTTTCTTTGGCGGCTTGTATGGCATGGTTGAAGTTGGTGATCGTCAACTGGCGATCTTTAAAATGGCGCTCAAGCCAAGTTACACAACCCATTTTCAGACTGGTTAGTGCTTTGGCTTCAAAACCTTCGCCAATGATCAGTTCGGTGCTAGCTCCACCAATATCAACCACCAAACGCCGACCACTACCACCAGAGGTATGTGCGACCCCTTTATAGATAGTGGCCGCTTCTTCTTCACCACAAATTACTTCAATTTTGTGACCAAGAATCTGATTGGCTTTTTCAAGAAAGACATCCACATTGGTTGCTGTGCGCAGAGTCGCGGTACCAACAATGCGGATATTCTCTTTTGGGATATCTTGAAGTCGTTCTGCAAATAGACTTAAGCAGTCCCAACCGCGTTGCATGGCTTCAAGACTTAGAGCGTTGTTTTCGTCTAAGCCTGCCGCAAGGCGAACTTTGCGTTTGATTTTAGCCATGGTTTGTACGCTGCCATCAATGTGACGCACAACGAGCATATGAAAACTGTTCGACCCGAGGTCGATGGCTGCGTAAAGCGGAGATGAAACTGCTTGGCCCATAAGCGACTTAAGAATCCTTTTGCTGACGCTGGCGAGAGCGGTTGTTATTACGACGATTTCCTGAACGAGAACCACCAGTATTAGTACGACGCTGTTGCGGACGGCTAGAACGCATACGGATTGGTGCTGGTAGATCTTCAATCAAGGCACTTGGGTCGTAGTCAGAGACTGGGATTGTGTGTTCGATGTACTCTTCAATTGGCGGAAGATTGATCGCGTAATCTTCACAAGCAAAGCTAATTGAGTGACCACTTGCACCCGCACGACCAGTACGACCAATGCGGTGTACATAGTCTTCGCAGTCATCAGGAAGGTCAAAGTTGAATACATGCGTCACTTGTGGAATGTGAAGACCACGAGCAGCAACGTCTGTTGCAACTAATAAATCGACTTCGCCTTTAGTGAATTGCTCTAAGATACGCTCGCGCTTCTTCTGCGGTACGTCGCCAGTCAACAGACCAACACGATGGCCGTCAGCCGCTAGGTGACCCCAAACAGACTCACATTTATGTTTCGTGTTAGCAAAGATGATTGCTCTTTCTGGCCACTCTTCTTCAATGAGAGTTTGTAGTAGCCCCATCTTATGTTCGTTTGAAGGGTAGAACAGCTCTTCTTGAATACGGTGCCCAGTTTTTACGTCAGGCTCGACAACAACATGCTCAGGGTTGTGCATGTGTTCAAACGCCAGCTCTTGAACGCGATAAGAAAGCGTAGCCGAGAACAGCATGTTCAAGCGTTCTTTTGGTTCAGGCATACGACGGAACAAGAAACGAATGTCTTTAATAAAGCCAAGATCGAACATGCGATCCGCTTCATCAAGTACAACTGCTTGAATGTGGTTAAGGTTAAACACACGTTGCTTGTAGAAGTCGATAATACGACCAGTGGTGCCGATCAGAACATCGACACCGCCTTCAAGCTTGGCAAGCTGCTTATCGTAGCTCTCGCCACCGTAGGCAAGCGCGGCTTTAATGCCAGTGCTAGCGACTAACGACTCGGCATCGTTGTAAATCTGAATCGCCAGTTCACGTGTCGGCGCCATGATAATCGCACGTGGCTGATTTGGCTTACGACCTTCGTGTTCAGAAGTCGTCAGTAAGTGATTAAAAGTAGCAGTCAGGAAAGCGAGTGTCTTCCCTGTACCCGTTTGGGCTTGGCCTGCGATGTCTTGGCCGGTGAGCAGTACCGGCAACGCCAAAGCTTGGATAGGGGTACAAAATTCAAACCCTTTGTTGTCCAAACCTTCTGTAATTTGAGGGTGTAATCCCAAATCGGCGAACTTTTGCTCTGTGATATGCGTCTTTTTCATTGCTATAGAATATCAGCTAAAGCTTGCAATACGAAAGTAAATACATTCCAATAGGGCATCTATTTACTGGTTATCATCCAACCAGTTTCAAAAAACACATTGGAGTGGAAGATGAGTGATAAGATTTTGCAGCTTACTGATGACGGTTTTGAGAACGACGTAATCAATGCTGCAGGCCCTGTACTAGTGGATTTTTGGGCAGAATGGTGTGGTCCTTGTAAAATGATTGCTCCTATCCTGGACGAAATTGCAGATGAGTACGAAGGCAAGCTCACTATCGGTAAACTAAATATCGATCATAACGCAGGTACTCCACCTAAGTTCGGTATTCGCGGTATTCCAACGTTACTACTATTTAAAGATGGTAATGTTGCAGCAACTAAAGTTGGTGCACTATCTAAGACTCAACTAAAAGAGTTCTTAGACGCCAATCTATAAGTCGTATATAAGCAAGCCGTGCAATTTGAATAAATGCACGGTTTTGTTTTTGAAGCCTAACAAAATCTAGACTAGGCTAGTATTTAGTGCTAATTTATCGCACGTTAAATAAACAAGTTTCTCTTCTTGGTCGATCCTGTGACCAAATTCATCTTAACTAAATAACAGATCCTATTTTGACTAAAAAAGTATCCACCACCATGAATCTAACAGAACTGAAGAATAGACCTGTGTCTGATCTTGTAAAACTTGGTGAAAGCTTAGGCCTTGAAAACCTAGCTCGTCTAAGAAAACAAGACATCATCTTCGCTATCCTTAAAGCTCACGCGAAAAGCGGCGAAGACATTTTTGGCGACGGGGTTCTGGAAATACTTCAAGACGGTTTTGGCTTCTTGCGCAGTGCAGACAGCTCTTACTTGGCAGGCCCAGATGACATCTACGTATCTCCAAGTCAGATCCGCCGTTTCAACCTTCGTACAGGTGACTCAATTGCCGGTAAGATTCGTCCACCAAAAGATGGTGAGCGATACTTTGCTCTATTAAAAGTCAATACAGTTAACGATGACAAACCAGATAACGCGCGTAACAAGATTTTATTTGAAAACTTGACGCCACTACACGCAAACGAGCGTATGGTGATGGAGCGTGGTAACGGTTCGACAGAAGATATTACAGCACGTGTTTTAGACTTGGCATCACCAATTGGTAAAGGCCAGCGTGGCCTGATTGTTGCTCCGCCTAAAGCCGGTAAAACAATGCTGCTGCAAAATATTGCACAGAGTATTGCTTACAAGCACCCAGAGTGTGAGCTAATGGTACTTCTTATTGATGAACGTCCAGAAGAAGTTACCGAAATGCAACGCCTAGTGAAAGGTGAAGTGGTTGCATCTACATTTGATGAGCCAGCTTCTCGTCACGTACAAGTTGCTGAGATGGTGATCGAGAAAGCTAAGCGTCTTGTTGAACACAAGAAAGACGTGGTTATCCTACTTGACTCTATCACTCGTCTTGCTCGTGCTTACAACACAGTTGTTCCATCATCAGGTAAAGTTTTGACAGGTGGTGTAGATGCCAATGCACTACATCGTCCAAAACGTTTCTTCGGTGCGGCACGTAACGTAGAAGAGGGTGGCAGCTTAACCATTCTTGCGACAGCGCTAGTAGATACTGGTTCTAAGATGGATGAAGTTATTTACGAAGAGTTTAAAGGTACAGGTAACATGGAAATTCACCTGAACCGTAAGATTGCTGAGAAGCGTGTCTTCCCAGCCATCGACTTCAATCGCTCTGGTACTCGTCGTGAAGAGCTACTGACTAAGAACGAAGAGCTACAGAAGATGTGGATTCTACGTAAGATTGTTCATCCAATGGGTGAGATCGACGCGATGGAGTTTCTGATCGACAAGCTAGCAATGACTAAGACTAACGATGAGTTCTTCGATGCGATGCGTCGCCAATAGTCATTCGAATATTTGATAAAACGCCACCTTTTTAGGTGGCGTTTTTGTTTGCATTATCAATTGATAGCGCGCACAATGGTGCAATATGTTACAAGGAGGTTAACATGCAACAAGGAATGTTGTCGTCGGTACTCCTCCTGTCTATTGCACTTCTTACCGGAGTACCTGCCGCCGCTACAACTGAGATGGAACCTCAGCGTGTTGAGCAATGGTTACAAGAATCTCAAGTTCACGATAAAGTCTCTGAACTACTTCAGTATGTTGTTGAAGACGATACTGATGGTCTTAATTTTGCGTTACAAAGGTTCGCACTTCCCGTACAAGAAGTCTCTCGTTATTTACTGCTCAAGAAGATCGAAGATCAAAACTTAATTCTGACACCTAAAATGGCTCTGTTTATTGAGCAGCAACAGTCGATGGTACCAACATATCAAGTGTTAGAAAGAGGGGATGGCTACGAGTTTACTGTTCCGGCTTTTAATTACCCGGCTATCGCCAGTCGCTTGCTCAAACAATGGCGGCAAGATCAGTCGACCTTGGCGTTTGTGCTCGATGCTGAGCGTGGTGAGTTAGTTCTAAAAGATTGGCTCACGGGCAGTGACTATCAGGTGCAAACGCGTGAAGTGTTACTGATCCGTGAACTTGATAGCCTTTCTCCAGAAGCAGTTAATACACTAGCTGAGCAACTTACCAAAGCAGCTGTAGTCAGTTGGTTGCCTTCATCTCAGGTGATGGTTAGATTGGCGCAAGTGAGTGAAAACCCTGACGTATACAAACTGCTTTGGCTTATGAAAGCGGACTTTAATAGTGAGTCAGAACTTGTGCGTCTCGCGAAAGTGGCTGACAACTTCTCTTTAGTGCAAGTGATGCAAGCTTCGAATAATCCGAGTTTAAAAGAACGAGCGATTACCGAACTGACGAAAGTCAGACCGATGTCGAATGAAGTGAAAGAATTTCTTATCACTCGTATGGCGGCATCAGATGATGCTAGGTTTATTGCTGGAGAGCTTGCACGCCAAGGTTACTCTTCGTGGTTAGAGGAACTAGCACGTAGCAATAAAACTGTAAATAGCCGCGCCATTTTAAGCGTAATTGGCCAGTAAAATGATGACATATAACCACACGAAAAAGAGGGATCGAATGATTCCTCTTTTTGTTATACTGCCTGCAGATTAACCAGCCCATAATTAGGTCTATGAGTTTTAAGGATTTACGCGACTTTGTCGCTCACCTAGAAAAAGAAGGGAAGCTGAAACGCATCTCTCATCCGGTTGACCCCGACTATGAAATGACGGAAATCAGCGACCGTACCCTAAGGGCTGGTGGACCAGCTCTACTATTTGAAAACCCAATTGGGTATGACATGCCAGTGCTAACCAACCTTTTTGGTACACCTGAACGTGTAGCAATAGGCATGGGACGGCAAAACGTCAAAGAGCTGCGTGAAGTGGGCAAACTGCTGGCTTATCTAAAAGAGCCAGAACCACCAAAAGGTTTTAAAGACGCACTAGATAAACTGCCAGTCTTTAAACAAGTATTGAATATGCCTGCTAAGCGTCTACGCAAAGCACCTTGTCAAGAAATTGTCTGGCAAGGTGAAGAGGTCGATTTAGACAACATTCCCGTGATGAGTTGCTGGCAAGGTGATGTAGCACCGTTATTGACTTGGGGGCTTACTGTTACTAAAGGTCCTAAGAAAAAGAGGCAGAACCTCGGTATTTACCGTCAACAAAAAATCGCCAAGAACAAAATCATCATGCGCTGGCTTGCTCATCGTGGTGGGGCATTAGATTTACGTGATTGGATGGAAACTCACCCGGGAAAACCTTTCCCTGTCTCTGTAGCATTTGGTGCAGATCCGGCAACCATTCTTGGTGCCGTTACACCCGTCCCAGATACCTTATCTGAGTATGCATTTGCAGGTTTGCTACGTGGCAAGAAAACAGAAGTTGTTAAGTCTGTAAGTAACGATTTAGAAGTGCCAGCCAGTGCAGAAATCGTAATGGAAGGTTATATCGATCCTGATGAGTTTGCCGATGAAGGTCCTTATGGTGACCATACCGGGTATTATAACGAAAAAGAAAAGCATCATGTTTTCACCATTACTCATATTACGATGCGTAAAAAGCCTATCTATCACAGTACATACACTGGTCGTCCACCAGATGAGCCGGCAGTACTTGGCGTGGCTCTCAATGAAGTGTTTGTGCCGATTCTGCAAAAGCAGTTTCCTGAAATAGAAGACTTCTACCTACCACCAGAAGGGTGTTCATACCGTATGGCGGTAGTAACGATGAAGAAACAATATCCAGGTCATGCCAAAAGGGTCATGATGGGGGTATGGTCTTTCTTACGCCAATTCATGTACACCAAGTTTGTGGTCGTGTGTGATGAAAAGGTTAATGCGCGTGACTGGAATCAAGTAGTGGCAGCAATGACCGAACATATGGATCCGGTAAGGGATACCTTATTTATCGAGAATACCCCAATTGATTCATTGGATTTTGCTTCTCCAGTCGTTGGCCTAGGCTCGAAAATGGGCTTAGATGCGACGGTGAAATGGGATTCTGAATTGGTTGGTTCAGAGCAAGTAATGAAGCATCACACTCAATTGAGTGACGCAGAGATCACTGCCTTTATCGAGCAGAACCCAGAAGTTTGTGATATCTACATGCCACCTGCGGCTAAACATAACAGTTTTGCTGTAGTGACCATGAATAAACAACACGCAGAGCAATCTCAGCAGTTGGCTGAAAGAGTTGAGCGGTTCCTCGTAGAACGTGGTGAGCCCAAATTCATTGTTGTTTGTGATGATGATGTCAATGCTAACGATTGGAACGACATTATCTGGGCGATAACGACTCGGATGGATCCTGCACGAGATACTAAGCAGGTCATTGCCGCAAAAAAAAGCGCTAGTCGACTAGTATTAGATGCAACGAACAAAGTTGAAGGTGAGGAAGTGGTCAGAGAATGGGGCACACCTATCAAGAAAGATCCTCAACTTGTGGCAAAAATCGATACGATGTGGGATAAGTTGGGTATTCTATGAATCACTCAGTCATCTTGTTGCCAGATAATATAGAATTCGAAGTACAAGATGGACAAACGGTGTTGGAAGCGGCGCTCAACAATAATATTCGCTTTCCTCACCGATGCCAGGTCGGTGCATGCGCTGCCTGTTTGTGTCGTAAACTAGAAGGAACAGTATCTTATCACCTTGAACCTATGCTCACAGAGAAAGAGCAGCGCCAAGGATGGATATTTGCTTGCCAAGCCTTCGCAGAAAGTAAATTAGTACTTACTTTTGAAGAGTAAGTAAGAGGAACACCATGACTATTCAATGTAAAGTAAAGTCAATCCAGCCTTTGGCTTGCAATACTTACCAAATTTTATTGCACCCACAAAAGCCAGTGAGTTTTAAAGCTGGTCAGTATCTAATGGTCGTAATGGGTGAGAAAGACAGAAGACCATTTTCTATCGCAAGTAGCCCATGTCGCCATGAAGGTGAACTAGAACTGCATATTGGTGCCGCAGAACATAATGCTTACGCTCATGAAGTTGTCGAAGCAATGAAAAACGCGCTTGCGCAAGGTAGTGAGATCACTATTGACGCACCACACGGTGATGCTTGGGTACAAGAAGATAGTGAGCGGCCGATCCTCCTTATCGCAGGTGGCACTGGCTTTAGTTATGTTCGCTCAATTCTCGATCATTGCATTGCTCAAAACAAAACGAACCCTATCTACTTATACTGGGGTGGGCGCGATGAACGCCAGCTATACGCTAAACCAGAATTAGAAGAGATCGCGGCGAATAATCGTAATGTTCAGTTTGTACCTGTAATCGAAGAAGCACCTACTGAGTGGCGAGGAAAAGTAGGTAATGTGCTGCAAGCGGTTGATCAAGATTTCGATTCGCTAGCTGAGTATGACATTTATATAGCTGGACGCTTTGAAATGGCGGGCGCTGCGCGTGAACAGTTTACCTTAAATAAGCAAGCGCTAGCCGAAAGAATGTATGCCGATGCTTATGCTTTTATATAAAGCCTGAAGAATAAGGTCAAAAAGGGAGCGTTTTGTTCCCTTTTTTTATGCTTTTGCATACTAATTCAACGAACGGTCTTTTTTTCCAATTTTATTTGAAAAAGGGCTTGCGCTTAAATCTGAACTCCCTATAATGCGCATCCACTGACACGGCAGACGCCACAAGGCCTCAGCGATAAGTCGGTAGGATGAATAAGACAATTTAGCCACTTAACTTCTTCAAAAAAGATTTTAAGAAAAACTTCAAAAAAGTGTTTGACACTGAAGTCTGAATCGCTAAAATGCACGTCCACTTTGAGAGAAAGCGCTAACGCTGAGTTCTTAAAGAAAAGCTCTTTAACAATATAAACCTATCAATCTGTGTGGGCACTCGTTGATGATAATCCAATTAGAAA
>NZ_LLEI02000017.1 GCF_001399455.2 Vibrio bivalvicida | reverse complement strand
AGCCGATCAGATCGTAGCTTCTTGATTTAGTTCCATCGATTTAAGCAACAAAGCCGTAACTATCAACAAGATTTTTTGGTTGAAATGGGGAAGACAGAAAAACTACTAAAGCAGCTGTAACTTATTTAGGGAAAATAAAGTGCTCGGCATAAGATACAACAAGGAGGGGCACTAGAAACAGCAAATTTCAACGGCATTAGCTACAGCAATATATTGTTAAACCCTGTGATATTAGGGCGACTAACATTGCTGTGATATAGTTTGTAAGCGGCGTCATTCCATAGACTGACGAAGGAAGGAGTAGGGAATCTTAATCAGTTATCTACTTGCTTCAAGAGATCCCCGACTCGGTCGTGCCTCCCTCTCGGGGATGACATCAAAAATAAAGGGTTGACACAATGTGTCAACCCTTTGATTTTGTCCAGTTTTTTACTTAAACGTCGACCAAATCGGTGCGTGATCAGAAGGCTTTTCGATACCACGTAATTCGTAGTCAACATCTGATTCGATACATTTCTCGGCAAGCTTCGGTGTGGCGAGAACCACATCGATACGTAGACCGCGGTTATCTGGGAACCCTTTGGAGCGGTAATCAAACCACGAGAAACGATCGTTTACATCTGGGTGAATTTGACGGAAGGTATCAACAAAACCCCAGTCTAATAGTGTCTGCAACCATTCACGCTCTTCTGGTTGGAACGAACACTTACCAGTTTTTAGCCAACGCTTACGGTTTGGTTCACCAATGCCGATGTCTGCATCAATTGGGCTGATGTTAATGTCACCCATAACGATAAGCTGTTCATCGTTGTTGTGGTGATCATTGAGATAAGTCATCAGATCTTTGTAGAACTGACGCTTATATGGAAACTTGGTCTCGTGGCTGATGTTATCGCCTTGTGGGAAGTAGCCATTCAGTACCGTGACTTTTTCACCGTTATCATCTTCTAACGTCACCATGATCATACGCTTTTGATGATCTTCATTATCGGTAGGGAAACCTTTTTGAACTGAGATAGGCTCTTTCTTACACAGCATGGCAACACCGTAGTGCGCTTTTTGCCCGTGGAAGTAGACCTTGTAACCCATAGCTTCAACATCTTCTAAGGGGAATGCTTCGTCGTGCACTTTGATTTCTTGCAGGCCGATAACATCCGGTTGGTGCTTATCGATCACGGCTTGTAATTGATGCAGGCGGGCACGAAGACCGTTGATATTGAATGAAATAACTTTCATTTCAGTTCCTTGCTTGTGGCTGTTCGAATTTTTGTAAGCCAATACTAGCATCAATTTTCAGTTGCAGCGAAGGCGATGAACCCACTTAGCAGTTATTAACATTTTTTTAAACTTTAGATTGATATCTACTATGTTTGTGGTGTAATTCCATTGATACTTATCTCTATTTAAAACACCGAGTTTGCTAAAAGGACGTACTATGCGAACGTTATCAGTGCAGTGGAAAATTACGCTTCTAGCAGGGTTCTGCCTGCTTGTGACTTCTCTTTCTTTGATTGGTTTTTCCGTTTACAACGCAATTTCTAATCAACATCAAATTAAACAGCAAAGTTCAGAATCTGTAATCGACAAGTCAGAGCAGATCGTTGAAACGCGCGCATTGCTTAATGCCACGCAGGTTTCAGAGTTTCTCAATGAAGCCCTATATCGAGCCGAGATGCTTGCCTCTAGTGTGATGTTTCAAAAGAATCTAAGTGAAGAAAATTTTGGAGATAGTGAGGAGCTAAGGACTGCACTTGATGAGATGGTTCGTCGAGCAGTGGTTGATTTTGACAGTGTTCAAGGTGCGTACTTAGTCTTTAAGCCTGAGATGTTGGATAATGAAGACAGTAACTACGTTGACGCTGAGTATGTTGGATCCAATGAAAGAGGTCGTTTTGCTCCGTACTGGATGACAGCGCAAAACGGTGAGAACATTGTTTCAAGTGTTTTATCTGAAGCATTACTTGATGACGCAACAAATAGCGAACGTTTTTATTGTCCACTAGCTTCGGGTGAAACTTGTATTACTACTCCAAGGTTTGTAACCCAAGATGGCGGTGCTTTCTTAACCAGTTCAATTTCAATTCCACTCTTGATTGATGATACAACAATTGGTTTCTTTGGCATCGACCTGCGATTAGATGGTCTGTCAGAGATTGCCGTTAACTCTGATCAACAGCTGTTCTCCGGTAGTGGTAACGTCAATCTGATCAGTTTGGATGGTTCATTGATCGCCAGTGATAATCCATCTAGTTCGGTCGGCCAGCCATTTGTGAGTGATATTGTTTCTCCGGATAAGTTAACTGACCTATTGTTTGGGCAATCTGTTCAGACACAGTGGAGTGAAGACGGCCAGTGGCTTAATGTTTTTGCGCCAATTATGGTCGCGAATCAGACTTGGGGTGTGCTATTTGATCTACCTCGCTCTAGTGTGCTTGCAGATGCTGAAGCGTTAGATGCAATTATCAGTCAGCAAGTAGAATCTAGCGTTACTACTGAGCTTGTCGCAGGTATTGTTTTGGTATTGCTAGGGCTTGCGACGATTGCTTTCTCTGCATCACGCTTAGTGAAACCGATTCGAGAAGTTGTTACTCGACTAGACGATATCGCCTCAGGAGAAGGAGACTTAACTCAACGCTTAGAGGTGAAATCACAAGACGAAATTGGCCAGCTCGCGATAGGCTTCAATAGCTTCTTAGATAAGCTGCAATCTATCATCAGTGAAGTGGTCGATACGACTATCCAGGTAGGTACAACCACTCAGCAATCCCGGATCGCTGCGCAGCAAACTCGCACCAGTAGCGACTCGCAGTTTAAAGAAGTTGATTTGGTTGCAACGGCTTCAGAAGAGATGACTCAAACGGCAGGGTTAGTGGTTCAAAATGCCGAAATTGCAGTCAGAGAGGCAGAAAAAGCGAATGAGGCAGCGGTAAGTGGGCAATCAGTGGTTGAGAAATCTCAACAAGAAATGATGCGTTTGGTGGAGCGTATGACTGCGGCTGTTCCTGTTGTTGAAGAGCTCGCCAACAATAATGCCAATATCACAGAGATCTTGTCAGTTATTGAAGGTATTTCAGAGCAAACTAACTTACTTGCGCTCAATGCCGCTATTGAAGCTGCGAGGGCAGGTGAGCAAGGACGCGGCTTTGCAGTTGTCGCGGATGAGGTGCGAAACCTAGCTAGTCGAACGCAAGAATCGGTCGGTGAAATTAGGCAGGTGATTGAAAATGTGCAAAATGGCACCCGAGATGTCGTTCAGGCGATTCAAGATGGTAATGATCTAGCGAATGATTCAGCTACACAAGTGCAAAATGCCGCCAAAGAGTTGAACCAGATCTTTACAGCCATTGCGTCGATCAACGATATGAACTCGCAGATTGTTAAAGCAGCAGAAGAGCAGCAATCGGTATCGGCAGAAGTAAACCAAAGCGTGACTAACATCCGTGATTTAAGTGCTCAAATACTAAGCCAAGCAGAAGAGTCCGAGATGGTAAGTTCGCAAATCGCTGATTTATCTGACAAGCAGCAGCAATTGGTTAATCAGTTTAAGGTCTAATCGGATTTAGATGACTAGCGGAAAGCAAAAAGGGCTTCGTAATCGCGAAGCCCTTTTTATTGTCGAAAAATTTCGCTTAGTCGAGGTACCAGTATCCTTTGTTCACTATGTCAGTCAGCAGCATAATGGTTTGCTCATCGCTCACTTCAGCGAAAGACTGAACATTGATCGCTTCGTGATTGCACAACGCATCAACTAGCCACTCTTCACTCACATCAAACGTGTCGCCATTGATATAGATTTTGTCTGTTGCTTCTTGGTGATAGAGTGCTCGAATGCCTGAAACTTTGCGCAATGTGCCTAACGTATTCAAGTGTTCAAAAACTTCTGATGGCCTCAATTGAGCTTCGGGTTCGACAATATCAAGCTGGTGGCGTGACTGGCTGAGCATCGATCCCAAAAATTGCTTAATATCGCTGCTTGAGTTTAAAGCGGATCTGAGCATGTCGATAAGTAAGTCTGTATCAGAAGATAGGATCTCACCGTAGTGTGCTTGACTACGTAGCTGCGGGTTATGCAAGTGAACATCTCCCATGTCATGAGTTAGTACGTAGTCTGCAAAGTTGCTCAGTAGTTCTTGCTCTTTTGGAGAACGATAGCCAATAGAGTAACTCATACTTGGCTCAAGCGTATCACCTTCATGAGGAAAGCCCGGTGGGATATAAAGAATATCGCCAGGCTCAAGAATCTCGTCAATAATTGCATCAAAGCCTTCAATTTGTCTTAGTGCGCCAGCTTGAATGGATTCTTTGTACTGGCCAATGTCTTTATCTCCAACTCGCCAATGACGTTTACCGCTTCCTTGGATGATAAACACGTCATATTGGTCGATATGTGGACCTACGCCCCCTTTAGGTGCCGAGAAGCATACCATTAAGTCATCAAACAGCCAGTTAGGTAATTGTTTAAACGGCTCAATAAGCTCAGCGGATCCTAAGTGCCAATGGTTGCAGGCCTGAACCACTAATTGCCAGTGTGACTCTTCAAGAGATTCGAAATGAGATTGAGAAAATGGACCGTGTTTGGCTGTCCAGTTGTTGTCTTTATTGGTGATAAAGCGTGAGTCAATCTCTTCCTCCATCGATAGACCTGCTAACTCATCTGGGGAAATAGGATCGATGAAATTCGCGAAACCACCTTTAATGACAGTCGGCTTTTTATGCCAGTGCTCCGCAAGGAAAAGGTTGAGATCAAAACTTAGCTGGTACATGAGTTCTCCAGCTTACTCTCTAAATCTGCTTTTACTATCTTAATGGCTTCGAGTGCAACTTTTGGATCGACTTGATTGCTTTCCAGTAGGTAAATAAGATCGACGGCAAGTTTGACCTCATCTGGTGCATTATCTAATCCTGAGTTCGATGAAGGCATTACGGGTTTCTCTCTCTGTAGGTAATTTGTTTTTCTATCTTGAGCTTTGCTTCTTGGCAGCGCTTAAGCCTTTGCTCGGTTGCCATAAGGGCTTGCTGAGCTGATTGTTGCTGGAAAGGTGGTGCGTACTGGAGTGCAAGTTCCTTATCTCGCACCATTTCCACTAAACGACGTTCCCACTCTTGATGCTGAGAAAGGTGTTGATATAGCTCGTTGATGGGTTTTCTGAAGTAGCTGCTATGTTTCGGCTCGTGTTTGCGAATCTTAGTGGTCGCCAGTTCACGTTGTATCGCTCCGACTTGCGCGAGCAAACGCTCGGTAAGATACTCTGCACGCATAGCGGTTAGCTTACCAGCGTCTTCTTCTCGAATAATGCTCTCTAGCGTTGACTGGGTTTCTTTGACACAAGGCACTAAAAGCTTGGCTTTACACTTGAAAAGCCGTTCATCGAAAAGCGCCAAGTGGTGCTCACCACGCTGACGATCCAAAGCCGCCGCGTTGATGGCGAGTTGCTCTAGGGTCGATTGTAGCTGCTTAACTTTACTCATAAGTACTGCCTAAAGGTTCACAAACCAAGCTTCGTAAGCGAGTTTGACCGCGAGAATGCTTACTACGGTAACAAACACAGGGCGAATGAACTTGGCGCCGAATCGAATTGCAGAGTGCGCACCAACAAAAGCGCCTGCCATTAAGCATACACCCATAGTCAGGCCGAGGACCCAATCGATATGTCCAAGTATCGCGAAGGTCACCAAAGAGGTAAAGTTACTGGTGAAGTTCATCGCCTTTGCCAAACCAGAGGCGAGCAAAATGTTGAGCCGATATAGTGCCATTGAACTTACCGTCCAAAACGCACCCGTACCGGGACCTGCTACACCATCATAAAACCCAAGTGTTAAACCCTGAGCATACTGCTTCTTATTTAATACCGGACAAGGCTGTGGAGATTCGTTATTCACGTTGCTCGGCGTTTTGTGCCAGATGGTATAGATCGCCGCAGCAAGAATGATCAGTGGCAATATTTTTTCGAGCCACTGGGTACTGATGAGATCGACAAATAAAGTACCAAGGATGGCGCCAACCAAAGTAGCGACGAAAGCACGCAACCAACATTGTGGCTTAAATAGCTTTTTACGGTAGTAAGTAAATGCTGCCGTTGATGAGGCAAAGGTCGCGGCAAGTTTGTTGGTACCAAGCGCAATATGAGGAGGCAATCCCAAAGACAGCAGCGCTGGTACAGTAAGCATACCGCCACCACCTGCAACTGCGTCGATAAAACCAGCCAAAAAAGCGACAAGTGCCAACACCAACAGCATGGTTGGCTCAAAAAGTTCCATATAGTTATTCTTCTTTATATATAGAGTAGGGGCAGGTCTATAGACCTCTATCATTCAATAATGCGTTTAAACGGAGGTAATGAGTCTAGTAAAGCGCTGCCGTAACGTTTAGTCACTACTCTTCGATCAAGGATGATGACTTTACCAGAATCGCGCTCTTTACGCAGCAAACGCCCGACTGACTGAATCAATTTTTTGCTTGCTTCTGGTACTGCAATTTGCATAAAAGGATTACCACCACGACTTTCGATGTATTCGGCATGAGCTTGTTCAACAGGCGAAGTTGGCACAGCGAAAGGTATCTTGGTGATAATCAGATTTTCTAATAGTTCACCTGGTAAATCTAAGCCTTCGGAAAAGCTTCCTGTACCAAATAACACGCTTGTTTTCTGGCACTGAACCAAGGTTTTATGTTTTTTTAGCATCGCCGAACGAGACTCTTGCCCTTGTACCTGTAGCGACCAGCCTCTTTTTACAAAATCTGTTGAGAGTGCGTCAGCGACTTGATTCATTTGCCAGTAAGAAGAGAAGAGTACCAAGTTTGCCTTATTGCTCTCAATCAGGTTAGGGAGCTTTTCTATTAAGTGGTCTGTAAATTGTGGCGCGGAAGGTTCGCAATCCATTTTTGGTATATGCAGTTCCGCCTGATTCTGATAATCGAATGGGGAGGCGAGGGCAAGGAATCTCACCCCATCATCTGGCCTCTCGCTCACGCCAGACTGGCGGCAAAAGAAGCTAAATGAGTTTAATGCACGTAAAGTAGCGGAAGTTAATACCGCGCCGACGCAACGACTCCATAGCTGTTGGTCTAGCTGCCAACCGACTTCGAGTGGAGAAACATTAACAATGAAGTCACCTTCACGATCTGGGCTGACTTCCAACCATCTTGCTAGCGGAGCGCCTTTTTCTCGCAATGGTTCAGCCATTAAATTCCAGACTTGAGCAAGGTTGTCCATACGTTGGATATAAAAGCCGAGTTCAGCTAGAGCAGGTTCCGCTAATCGATTGGTGAGTTCGCCATCTTTTACTCGCTCTGAAATCAGATCCGCCACTTTCGCCACGGCTTGAGCGCCTTTTTGCGACAGCTTTTTCAGCTCCTTAGCTTCCTCTTCCAGCCAGTTGGGTAGCTCGCCTTTCTCGAAGCGGTAAATTTTTTCTTCGAAATGGGCAGGTTCAAAACGAGTCGCCAGTTGGTTGAGCGAAGGAATTAACTGCTGCACAGAGTCTTGTAATTCATTCCTAAATCGAGCAACTCTCTTTTCATCAGCCATATTGGCAAATTTAGTTACTGATTGATTCAGCCTTTCCAGCCAACTTGCCGCACCTTTTAGGCCAGCAGCGGCAGAGGAGTGATCGCGTGCTACATGTGGTAGGTGGTGCGCCTCATCAAACACGTAGATGGTATTCTCAGGTTCGGGAAGAATCACGCCGCCGCCAAGATCGGCGTCGGCCATGACTAAACTATGGTTAGCAATGATGACATCGGCTTTATCAAGTTCAGAACGAGCCTTTTGGAAAGGGCAGTCTCTGTGTGCGGGCAGACTCAGATTACAGCTATGCTTGTCGCTGACTATCATCTGCCAAATTTCATCTTTGATTGGTTTTGGCCAACTGTCACGGTCGCCATCCCATTTTCCTTGAGCTAGCGACTTATACATCGTCTCAAGCTGCTCTATATCTTTTTTCTTTGGCTTGGACTCGAACATAGCTAATTGACCACCATCAACCCCGCTCGCAGATGCCAGTTTTTCAGCACAACAATAGCGTTGGCGCCCTTTTGCTAAGATAAAGGAAAACTCTCGGTCAGTGAGCCTTCTATATAGAGGAAGGTCTTTTCCAACGAGCTGCTCTTGAAGTGCCACGGTGGCGGTTGAAATAACGACCTTACGGTTGTTGAGTACAGCAACAGGAATAGTTGCCATTAAATAAGATAGAGATTTGCCGATTCCAGTCCCTGCTTCAGCCACAATCACTCGAGTCGATTTGTGATATTCACCACACAATGTTTTGGCTATCTCAGCAACAAGATAGTTTTGCGCTCGACGAGGTACAAAGTTTTCGAGCTGTGACTGCAAGTTTTGATAACTTGTGCGAATGGATTGTTGGATTTTACTGGTTGTCATACTGTGACCTATATAGCGGGTGCCGCATCATAGCACAGTTCTCTAAGTACTACTTAGTTCACGAAATAGAATCCCAATTGACCAAATGTGGATCTTGTTCACAAAAAAAAACTGAACCTTCAGGTACTTACAATTAATTCTAAATGTAAAAAATATATCACGCCAAAGCTTTTGGTTTAACAGTTGATAATGCTGTGGGTGGCTTATGGATAAGACTTGTATGGTATAAAAATCTAAAGCCGAGCTAAATTAAAGGAGCTGATAGACTCGTCATTAATCTATGAAGTCGCTCGAATTTTGAGCCTAAAAATATACAAGCTGTTGTTTTACATTGGTTTTATGTTTTTTTATGTTGGCGTTTTAGAACATTTGACACGTCGCATAATCTTTTGCAATCTAGACCCCGAAATTAAGTGGCGATGATATCCGACCATTAAGAGATTGGAGTCATCATCAAAAAACATAAAGGGAACCGGACAAGGAATTCCCATTCTATAGAAAAGGCAGTGGATTATTATGAAAAAGACTCTAGTAGCTCTTTCAGTACTTATGGCAGCGACGTCTGCTCAAGCTATCGAACTTTATAACCAAGATGGTGTTACAGTTAACATGACTGGTGACGTAGAAGTTCGTTACAAAAAGGACATCGGCAAAGATCAAAACACTAAGCAAGAAATCGATGATGCAGACTTCGGCTTCGACACTCGTTACGCAGTAAACGATGACCTACAAGTTGGTGCTTTCTTAGAGTTCTCTGGTGACAACAGCGACCGTGCCAACGACAAAACTTCAGTTGGTAACGTATACGTTGGTTTCTACCACACTAGCTATGGTGATTTGAAAATCGGTAAGCTAGATACTCAAATGGATGATGCTGGCATTGGTAACGATTACCTATTTGGTGTTAACTCGTTCTTTAACGATTCTAACTTTGGTGGTGAAGAGGCAATTCGTTACGATCTAGATACTGGCTCTTTCTACATGGGTCTAGGTCTTATTCAAGACAAGCACGAAGCACAAGCTATTGGTAAAGACGGTCACTATTTTGACGTTAAACTCGGCTACCGTGTAGCTGACTTCGACTTCACTGCTTTCGTTGCTGATGCAGAGCTTAAAGGTAAAGTTCTTAACAACGTAGTAACTCTAGACAAAGACGAAACTCTAATGGCTCTAGAAGTACGTTATGCAGGTGTTGAGAATCTAAACCTAGAACTTGGTTACTACACGGTAGACACTGACTTCCGCACTGGCGGTTCAACAGATGTAGATACAATTGCTTTTGCTGCGGATTACACGTGGGACAAGTGGAACTTCGCAGGTGGTTATAGCCACACTGATTACAGCGACAACTACACAATCGGTACATTGAACGATGCTAAAGATGCTGTAACGTACGCTAAAGCTGAAGACTTCGGTCAGTGGTTCCTAAACGCAGGTTACGGTATTGCACCAAACACTACAGTATATGTAGAGATTGGTGACAACGATAAAGCTAACTCTGACCTAGGTTACGGTATCGGTGTTAAAGCTACATTCTAATTGAATAATTTTAATTGGAATACGAAGCCACTCATTGAGAGTGGCTTTTTTATTTGATTAACAATAGTTTATTGCTTTTCACAGATGAATTGCCTTGCTAAAATTGACTGATAACTAAAGCGGGAACACAGAGTAATATCATGAAAAAATGGATGCTAGTATTATGTACTTTCGGCGCATTTTCTGTCAGTGCAGCAACATTAATGCCTGAGCAAGGGCTATCAGTTCTTTATATCAATGGTCAAAAATCGGAATCGAAAATTGGCACGCAAGAAATTCCAAATGGGGATGTTCAACTCGTTGTTAGAATGGACAAAACTTTAGGTCGAGGTAACTCTGCAAAGGTATTTACGTCAGATCCTTACGTTCTATCATTTATAGTAAACGGTGAGGAAATTAAAATTGAGAACCCACCAGTCAGCAGCGCGCAAACAGCGACAAAAGAATTCAAAACTGAGCAACCAGGTTGGGAACTAGTTCAAGATGACGTCCCACTGAGTTACTCGCAAGAAAAACTACCATCAAAAGGTGGGTTATTCCCATACTTATCGATGGACAATCTTGTAGCTGAGTACAACCAATCTAAGGGGATTCACTTCAACAACGGCCAGTTAATTGACAAGCCAGTTGAAGCACAAGCGATCGCAGTTGCAGCAACAACGACTGCAGCAGTGACTTCTACTTCAAGCAAAGTAGAAACAACCTCTCCAGCTAAGCCGGTTGCGACCAGTAATGTCGAGCAGCTAAAAGCTTGGTATCTAAAAGCATCGAAAGAAGAGCGCAAAGCGTTTCGTCGCTGGGTGATTGACCAAGAGTAATGCTCAATCTAAACAGATTTGAAAATAGGCTTCCGTTTGGAAGCCTATTTTGTTTGTATTGATAAGTTGGTTAGCTAAAGCATTGCGGTGTATTTAGTGCCAGCTCTACAGATGCAACCAGTTTTTCAATATGCTCTGCTTGGCTGATGTAAGGAGGCATCATATAAATTAGTCTGCCAAATGGGCGTATCCACACGCCTTGTTCAACAAATAAAGCTTGAATCGCTTCCATATTGACTGCTGCTGTGGTTTCAACCACACCAATCGCGCCTAACCAGCGAACATCTTTAACCATTTGATATTTTTTTAGCTTAGGCAGTAGCTCTGAGAATAGTTGCTCAATTTGTGTTGTTTGTTTTTGCCACTGGTTTTGCTCAAGTAACTCCATACTCGCAGTCGCGACAGCACAGGCCAGTGGATTACCCATAAATGTTGGCCCATGCATAAAACAGCCCGCTTCACCACCACAGACAGTATTGGCGACATCACTGGAGGCTAGGGTTGCTGAAAGCGTCATATAGCCACTGGTTAGTGCTTTGCCTACACATAATATATCTGGCTGAATATCGGCATGCTCACAAGCAAACATTTTGCCTGTGCGGCCAAATCCGGTTGCGATTTCATCGAGAATCAGCAGTACACCAAATTGATCGCACAGCTCTCGAACTCCTCTGAGGAAATTCGGATGATAGATTCTCATCCCTCCGGCCCCTTGGACGATCGGTTCCAAGATTACAGCAGCGATCTCTTTGTGATGCTGTGAAATTTTGTCTCTAAAGTCATTTAGGTCACTCTCATCCCACTCTTGCCAATAACCTGTCTTTGGAGAGGTAGCAAAAATATGTTCAGGAAGAAATCCTTTATAAAGCGAGTGCATCGAGTTATCAGGGTCGGTCACAGACATGGCCGCAAAGGTGTCACCATGATAGCCATCGCGCAGTGTTAAGAACTTAGGTCGAGACTCTCCCTTAGCGTGCCAGTATTGAAGAGCCATTTTAAGACTGACTTCCACGGCAACGGAACCTGAGTCAGCGAGAAATACATGTTGTAAGTTACTCGGCGCAAATGATAGTAATTTCTTACATAGGTTGATTGCGGGTTCGTGCGTAATTCCGCCAAACATAACGTGTGACATTTTATCAATCTGAGCATGGGCCGCAGCATTTATATGTGGATGATTGTAGCCATGAATTGCTGACCACCAAGAAGACATACCATCGATCAGTCGTTTGTCATCTTCGAGTTGTAAATAGACGCCATCTGCTGAAGTTACAGGATAGCAGGTCAGAGGTGTAAGCGTTGATGTGTAAGGATGCCATATATGATGACGGTCGAAAGCGAGATCCATGTCCAGTTCCTGAAATTGAAGTGGTCAATATATAGTCAAGTGTAAACTTTTGATTTTTTGTTGTGTTGACAGTTTACCTCGTGTCAGTAGACTAGCCAAGTAATCAAACCAACAATAATCAAAGGAAAGCACGTGGAAGTACGTCATAACTGGACTGTAGAGCAAGTTCGCGGCCTTATGGAAAAGCCATTCATGGATCTAGTTTTCGAAGCGCAAATGGTTCATCGTCAATATCAGCAACATAACCATGTGCAAGTGAGTACTCTGCTGTCTATTAAAACAGGTGCTTGTCCTGAAGATTGTAAGTACTGTCCGCAAAGTGCCCGCTATACAACGGACATTGAGAAAGAGCGCTTAATGGAAGTTGAGCGAGTTCTTGACGCGGCTCAAAAAGCGAAGAATGCCGGATCAACTCGCTTTTGTATGGGTGCTGCATGGAAAAACCCAAAAGAGCGAGATATGCCACATCTGACGGACATGATTAAAGGTGTGAAGGGCATGGGCTTAGAGACCTGTATGACTTTAGGGATGCTAACGCCAGATCAAGCGAACTCTTTGGCACAGGCTGGGTTAGATTATTACAACCACAACTTAGATACGTCACCAGAGTTCTACGGCAGTATTATTACCACGCGAACGTACCAAGATCGTTTAGATACGCTTTCTCATGTACGTGATGCTGGAATGAAGATTTGTTCAGGTGGGATCATCGGAATGGGTGAGAGCGCAAATGACAGAGCGGGGTTGCTGGTTGAGCTTGCGAACCTACCTACTCACCCTGAAAGTGTGCCAATCAATATGTTGGTTAAGGTGAAAGGAACGCCACTTGAGGAGGTTGAAGACGTTGAGCCGTTTGACTTTATTCGCCTTATCGCTATCGCGCGTATCATGATGCCAAAATCAGCGGTTCGCTTGTCTGCGGGTCGAGAAAACATGAACGAGCAGATGCAGGCGCTATGTTTTATGGCTGGTGCTAACTCAGTTTTCTATGGTTGTAAACTTCTGACAACACCTAACCCGTCAGAAGACAAAGATATGCAGCTATTCAACAAACTAGGCATTAACAGCCAAGAGGTTTCTCAAAAACCAGATGAAATCGAAGAGAACGTTCTGCTTGACCGCGTAGTAGAACGTGTCGCGGCAAGACCAACCAAAGATGATCTATTCTACGATGCAAGTGTTTGAGCAACGTATTCATTCAGCCCTTAGTGATCGACAAGCTAAGGGCCTTAGCCGATCTCTGAGTGCTATCGAACTAAGCAGCGCGCCAAAGCTTATCTACAGTGATAACGAGTATCTTAACTTTTCCAGCAATGATTACCTTGGGTTAGCGTCTGATAAGGAGTTAACCCGAGCGTGGCAGGAAGGGCTAGATCTATATGGTAATGGTAGTGGTGCATCTCCACTGGTCACTGGATTTTCTGTTGCCCACCAAAAGCTTGAAGAGACCTTGTGTGGTTGGTTTGGGTTTGACCGAGCGGTTTTGTTTGGTTCTGGATTCTCAGCCAACCAAGCACTGCTGTTCTCGTTACTGAAGAAAAATGACCTGCTGCTGCAGGATAAGCTAAATCACGCTTCCTTGATTGAAGCGGGTGCGCTATCTCCTGCCATCATGAAGCGCTTTAAGCACAATGACGTTGCCCATTTAACATCTTTGCTTAATCAAGGCACTTTGGTGGTGACTGAAGGCGTATTTAGCATGGATGGCGATCTTTCTCCTCTGAAAGAGATCAAAATGTCGATTGAAGACAAAGCTTGGTTGGCAGTTGATGATGCTCACGGCGTTGGTGTCTTGGGTGATAAAGGTCAGGGGAGTTGTGTATACGCAGGTATTCAGCCAGACATCCTTGTTGTGACCTTTGGTAAAGCGTTTGGTCTGTCGGGTGCGGCGATTTTGTGTAGCCATTCTGTGGGAGATTACTTAACCCAGTTCGCTAAGCACCATGTCTATTCAACAGCTATTCCTCCTTCGCAAGCGGTTGCGCTTAATAAAGCCGCGCAGATGATTCAAGAGCAAGATTGGCGCAGAGAAAAGCTAGGCGAGTTGGCTGATCGTTTTCATGAGCAACTGAAAGATTTTGAAGGCTATAGGGAGACGGTCACCCCAATCAAACCGTTTGTTCTGGGCTCGCCCCAACAAGCACTTAAAGTTGCAGATGAACTGCGTCAACAAGGAATTTGGGTCACAGCGATTCGTCCACCTACGGTACCCCAGGGCGGTGCTCGATTGAGAATCACGCTTACCGCTAAACACTCTGAGCAACATGTCATCAAGTTGACCAATACGCTAAAGCAAGCATTGAAAGGGATATAAGTAAATGAATCAAGCTGTACTTGTGGAGCCAGAAGATACGGTGAACAAAACGGCAATAGCTGAAGCGTTTGGGCGTGCGGCCAATACCTATGACCAACACGCTGCTTTTCAACGTGATGTTGGTCATCGACTGTTAGATAAAATGCCTCGCGATCTATCAGAACAAACGGTTTTAGATATTGGTTGTGGTACAGGGTACTTTGCTCAAGAGCTGTTAAAGCGCGGTGCGACGGTGGTGTGCTTCGATTTGTCAGACAAGATGCTTGCTGAAGCGAGGATTCGATGTGGTGAGGTGGGTATCTACTATCAGCAAGGAGATGCCGAATGTCTACCATTTGACAGTGATAGCTTTGACTGCGTCTTTTCTAGCCTTGCCTTACAGTGGTGTGAAGATTTGAGCGTGCCCCTAAGAGAGATCAAGCGAGTTGTGAAGCCTGAAGGGTCAGCATATATATCCACATTGCTAGATGGCTCTCTGCTAGAGCTTAAAAAGGCGTGGGCAAAAATTGACTCATATCAACACGTGAATGACTTTATCTCATTCAATCAGGCAAAAATTGCGTTAGCGCAATCTGAATGCCATGCGCATCAACTAGACTTATCGCCAATCACGGTTTGGTATAAGACGGCTTTTGCTCTTATGCGTGACTTGAAAGGCATTGGCGCTACTCACATTGATGGCCGTTCGAATAGCCTGACAAGTCGTAGAGCATTGCTAAAAGTCGAGCATGAATACCAAACTTACCGAAATCATCAGGGTCTTCTGCCTGCAACATATCAGGTCTGTTTAGGGGTTATTAATCTATGATTGATGCATTTTTTATTGCGGGTACGGATACCGATGTTGGAAAAACGGTTGCTTCAAAAGCAATCTTAAATGCGCTAGCAGAAAAGGATTTAAAAACGATTGGTTACAAGCCTGTAGCCGCTGGGAGCGATAAAACAGAGCAAGGCTTTCGTAACTCAGATGCCTTGTATCTACAAGAAGCGGCAACAGTTAACGTTGCATACGACGATGTAAACCCATATGCGTTGGAGCTTCCTGCTTCTCCTCATATTGCGGCTATTCGTGAAAATATCGACATTGAGTATTCAGTGTTAAGTGACAAACTAAAGTTACATAAGCAGAATTCAGACATTGTCCTTGTTGAAGGTGCTGGCGGATGGCGTGTTCCTGTTTCGAAATCTGACTGTTTATCAACCTGGGTGCAGCAAGAGAAACTCCCAGTCGTTTTGGTGGTGGGTATAAAGTTAGGTTGCCTGAGTCACGCGATGTTAACACTGGATGCAATTAAAGCGGATGGTGTGGAAGTGATCGGTTGGGTAGCAAACCGAGTGAATCCAGGTACTGAGCATTACGCAGAAATCATTGAAATGCTAGAGAATAAAATCGCAGCGCCAAAACTGGGTGAAATCCCCTATGTACCCAAAGTGAAGCGCAAAGATTTGGCTAAATATATTGATGTCTCACCACTTCTAAACCGCTAAAAAAACAAAAGGCTGCCAAACTGGCAGCCTTTTTTATATTAGTGATGTTTACATCTCTTGGTTTAAGCCCATCAACGCACCTTGTGTTTCAATAATGCGCTTTTGAGTTTTATCTTCTACTGAGATCCCAAGTTGTTGTTTTGCCTCATCTTCAGAAATACCGAGGTGGCAGCACAACAGATCAATAGCCATTTGATAGTTGTTAGTTTCTACCATGATTTCGTTCCCTTATTACATGGATTCTTTAATCTCAACTAAATCTAGCACGTTTGGTAAGAGTCACAATACGACCAAAGTCTAAGGAGAAAATCTTAGGCTTATCGTTATGTTGCTAGTCATTTCTCAGGTCAATTATTTATCAGTTGTTAATCTTAAGCTTACTTTTTAGAAATCAAATGTTTCAATTTACTTCTTAACCTTGTAATCAAAGGGGATAGACTATATCTATTAGGTAAAGAATAGTCCCAAGAGTTGCTCTTGAGGGCAATAATAAGATGCTTCCGTTTTTTGGAGAAAAGTAATGAAGCGAGTAATGTTATTTCTTGCAACCAACTTAGCTGTTGTTCTGGTATTGAGTGTTGTTCTGAACATTGTTTATGCAATGACAGGGATGCAGCCTGGAAGTCTGTCTGGCTTGTTGGTAATGGCAGCCGTTTTCGGTTTTGGCGGGTCGTTTATCTCACTGATGATGTCAAAAGGTATGGCTCTGCGCTCAGTGGGTGGAATGGTGATTGAAAGTCCACGTAATGAGACAGAGCACTGGTTACTAGAAACAGTTCGTCGCCAATCTGAGCAAGTAGGGATCGGTATGCCTACCGTCGCTATTTACGATTCAGCTGACATTAACGCCTTTGCAACTGGTGCAAAACGAGATGATTCTTTAGTTGCGGTTTCTACAGGTCTACTGCACAACATGACTCGTGATGAGGCAGAAGCGGTGCTTGCCCACGAAGTTAGTCATATCGCCAATGGTGATATGGTGACAATGACACTGATGCAAGGCGTGGTGAACACATTCGTTATCTTCTTATCGCGATTTATCGCCAACATTGTTGCATCGAACGACAATGAGGAAGAAGGCGGAAGTAATATGATGGTTTACTTCGGTGTAAGCATGGTGCTTGAGTTGGTATTTGGCTTCCTAGCGAGTTTTATTACAATGTGGTACAGCCGTCATCGTGAGTTCCATGCTGATGCAGGTGCTGCTCACCTAGTTGGCAAACACAAAATGATAGCTGCGCTAGAGCGACTAAAAGTAAGTCACGAATCTCAACTAGAAGGCTCAATGATGGCGTTTGGTATTAATGGTAAACGTTCTATGACAGAATTATTGATGAGTCATCCACCGCTAGATAAACGTATCTCCGCTCTACGCAATTCGTAGATATAACACCTAATTAATTGAAAAGGCTTGGTTTATAACCAGGCCTTTTTTTTTTGATCTGTTTTAAAAGCCCTCACGTACAAGTTATACAAACTAAAATTTGTACAACTTTCAGAAATCACCTATGGTTAGATTGTTGTACAAAAATTATTTATGTACAAGTTTGTGAGAGGTGTTTTGAATGGATGTACAAACGGTAGGCGAAGTTTATCAACAGTTGAACAAATCAAATCTTCATCTGTTGTCTGACGTTTATCATGACGAGGTAGTGTTTGAAGATGCTGCGCACAGATTAGAAGGGTGGCAAGAGTTAGAAAACTACTTCGAATCCCTTTATAGCAAAGTAACGCGCTGCGATTTCAACATTCTTGAGCACCAGCAAACGGGAAACAGCGGCTTTCTAACCTGGCAGATGGCGCTGGAGCATCCAAAGCTATCAAAAGGCTCAGCGGTGTACGTCAATGGTGTTAGCCATCTGAAGTTTTCGCAAGGTCGGGTCATTTACCATCGTGACTATTTTGATCTTGGTGAGATGCTCTATGAAAACCTACCTCTACTCGGCTCGGTAATCAAAACGATTAAGCAAAGGTTAGGCAAATGAAGACGGTTCTAATAACGGGAGCCACTTCGGGGATTGGGCTCCAACTTGCAAAAGATTATGCCGATAACGGCTTCGAGGTCTATGCCTGCGGTAGGGATGAAGAACGATTAAGTGAGCTTAAAGACACGTTTACCAATTTACATCCTATTGCTTTTGACCTAACCGACCTAGAGGCGACGACTATTGCTCTTAACTCCTTACACAGCATTCCTGACCTTTGGATTTTGAATGCAGGGGACTGCGAGTACATCGATGACGGCAAGCTCGACGCGCTGCTTATGAAGCGTGTTTTCGACATTAACGTTATTGGACTTACCAACGCCATCGAGGCTTGCCAGAAGTATTTTTCGCGTGGACAACGGCTCGCCATAGTCGGGTCGATAGCGAGTGAATTGGCCTTGCCGAGAGCGGAAGCTTATGGTGCATCAAAAGCGGCAGTGAGCTATTTGGCGCGAGCACTTCAGGTTGACCTCAAGCCGCAGGGTATTGATGTTTCGATTATTTACCCGGGTTTTGTCAAAACTCCGCTAACCGACAAAAACACCTTTGAAATGCCCATGTTGGTTTCTTCACAGCGGGCGTCTCAGGAGATAAGAGATGGACTTGCGAAAGGAAAAGACCACATCTATTTCCCTAAGAAATTTACTTCCATTTTACGTTTGATCGGCGCTCTTCCATACAGCTGGCAAAATGCACTAACTGCCAAGCTACTCGCTCAAGGATAGGAACAGGACAATGAAAATTGCAATTATTGGAACAGGAATATCGGGGTTAACTTGTGGTTACTATTTACATAGAGAGCACGACGTCACCTTGTTTGAAGCGAATGATTACATAGGCGGACATACCGCAACCGTTGATGTCGAAGTCGAAGGTTGTTCTTATTCTGTAGATACAGGCTTCATTGTCTACAACGACAGAACATACCCTAACTTTATCGCTTTAATGGAAGAGATCGGAGTGGAAGGCAAACCAAGCCAAATGAGTTTCAGCGTAAGAAATGATAGCAACGGCCTTGAGTATAATGGGCATACTGTGTCGACACTGTTTGCTCAAAAGCGTAATTGGCTAAATCCTAAATTTTACTCTTTTATCTTTGAAATTCTCCGCTTTAATAAAGAAGTTAAGGAGATAGCCAACCAGCCTAACATTGCCGATTTAACACTCGGAGACTTCCTCACTTCGCGTGATTTTAGTGACTACTTCTGCGACAACTATATTTTGCCGATGGGTGCGGCTATTTGGTCTTCGACATTAGCAGATATGCGAGCTTTCCCGTTGCCCTTTTTTGCGCGATTTTTTCTCAATCATGGCTTACTTGATGTGACCAACCGCCCGCAATGGTATGTAATTAAAGGTGGATCAAGTACTTACATCAAGCCACTTACCAGAGGATATTCAGATAAGATACGTCTAAACACCCCCGTTGATTCTGTAGTAAGAGATCAAGCAGGTGTGACGCTGCATTTTAATGGTCAGACTGAAAGGTTCGATCAGGTTGTGTTTGCCTGCCATAGTGATCAGGCTCTACAGCTTTTGCAAGATTCGAGTGCGACCGAACAATCTGTACTGTCCAACTTAGCTTATCAAGCGAATGAAGTCATTTTGCATACTGATGAAAGCTTATTGCCAAAACGAAAAACAGCTTGGGCGTCTTGGAACTATTGGCTTGAAGGTTGTAATGGTGAAGAAGGTAGAGCACCAACATTGACTTACAACATGAACATATTGCAGCACATTGATGCACCGGCAACATTCTGCGTCTCTTTAAACAGTAATGAGCAAATTGCGCAGGAAAAGATATTGAAGCGCTTTGTTTATCACCATCCGGTTTTCAACCAGCAATCGATAGAGGCACAGGCACGACGCGACGAAATTAATGGCCTATCTCGAACTTGGTTCTGTGGTGCATATTGGTATAACGGCTTCCACGAAGATGGTGTACGTAGTGCTTTAGACATAGTGAGAGGAATTAATCTACTAGATTCCAATTTGGGTTCTCAGGGAGCGGCTTAAGATGTCTGAAGGGAAGGGGAGCTGCCTTTTTGTTGGGGATGTAAGGCACCGGCGCTTTACTCCAGTACAACACGCGTTGAACTACCGTTTGTTTATGCCATGCCTAGACTTAGATGAGCTTGAATCTTTGCAAAACAAGGTGTGGGGGTTCGGAACTCGTTGGTGGCATTGGGCTAGGTTTAAACGCGATGATTACTTAGGTTCTGGGGACTTAAAACAGGCGGTATTAAACAAGGTCGTAGAACTTGGCGGAGAGGCTACTAAAGGAAGCGTAAAAGCTGTAGTGCACCTAAGGTATTTTGGTATCTACTTTAGTCCGGTTAATTTCTACTACATCTATGACGAGAGTGAAAACTGGCTTTACCTACTGGCTGAAGTTAGCAACACACCTTGGAATGAACGTTACTACTATTTATTAGATGCAAATGATGAGAGAACCTGGAAGCACGCAAAGGCGTTTCATGTCTCTCCATTTAATCCTATTGAGCAAGAATACGTATGGAAAATCAAGCCCATAAATCAGCGTCTCTCTATTCATTTGGAGTGTCATCGCAGTGACAAAGAGTTTGATGCCACAATGAAAATGGTTAGAAAACGATTGTGTTCGCGAGTTCTACTTAAACATTTGATCGTTACTCCAATAATGGCAGTAAAAGTGACTGTGGGAATTTATTGGCACGCATTAAAACTATGGATCAAAGGAGCGCCGTTTTATTCGCACCCCAAATATAGGCAGGGTGATGAAATTGAACAGACTCAAAGCGCGAAAATAGAAAAATAACAAGGAGCCTAAGAAATGATTAACTCACAAACGCTACCTTTGCCTGCGCAATTAACTTCGGTGCAGAAAACAGCCCGAAATATCGCATTTTCATGTTTGTACAAGATTCAGTTTGGTTCGTTGACCATCATTGAGTCTTTTGGTTCGCAAGGTGCTACGCAAGTCAGAGAGAGCTTTGGTCGCCCGAAGAAGGGCCAACCTAGTGCCATTGTTGAGGTCAAAAATCCTGCGTTTTATGCTCGCTTACTGAAAGGCGGCAGCATTGCCGCTGGTGAAGCATACATGGATGGATGGTGGGATAGTCCTGACCTTACAGCCGTAATGGAGCTAATGGCAATGAACCTTTCAACATTAGACACTATCGAAAGGCGTTCAAGTTTTTTGTCGAAACTTATATATCAAGTTGGGCACTGGTTGAATCGCAACACAGTCGAGAACTCTGCAAGAAATATTGAGGCTCATTATGATTTGAGCAATGAACTATACGAAACTTTTCTTGATAGTCGCATGCTCTACTCGTCAGGGATTTACGATTCGCCTAAGGACACGCTAGAGCACGCCCAGATCAATAAAATGGATCGCCTGTGTAAGCAACTGAAGATCACATCTAATGATTCCGTGATTGAGATAGGAACAGGGTGGGGGGCAATGGCTATCTATATGGCAGAAAACTATGGTTGCCATGTTACCACTACAACTATTTCAGAACAGCAGTTTCAATACGCTAAGCAGAAGATAGAAGAGAAGGGTTTGCAAGACAGAATAACCCTGCTTAAACAAGACTACCGCCTGTTGGAAGGGGCTTTTGATAAGCTGGTATCAATTGAGATGATCGAGGCAGTTGGCAAGCAGTTTCTTACCTCTTACATTCAAAAGTGCCAGTCATTATTGAAGACTGGCGGACTGATGGCGATCCAGGCAATCACCATTGCAGACCAGCGCTATGAATATTACAGTAATAATGTTGATTTTATTCAAAAGTATATCTTCCCAGGTGGCTTTTTACCTTCAATTACCGCATTAACACATGCCACGACAAAACATAGCGACCTCATTCTAAGAGATCTTTACGATATTGGTGAGGATTATGCCAAAACTCTTAGAGACTGGTATCTGAAGTTCAACCAAGCCCGTGAACAGGTTTCTGACTTGGGGTTTGATGACAGGTTTGTACGAATGTGGAATTACTACTTTTGCTATTGTGAAGGTGGCTTTCGTGCAAAATCAATCAGCACTGTTCACATGACGTTTCAGCGTCCGTAGAAGCTGAATTAAAGGGGCATGCTATGAAGCGGTTACTTATGGTGTCAACTTGGTTTCAAGCTATATGGTTCTGCGCCGTAATAGGAAACTATGAGCTACAGTACGTGACATTATCGCTTGTCGCGATAACGCTGGTTGTTTCGACTATCAAAATGAAGCTCAATTGGATTAGGGTTGTTCTTGTTGTTGCTCTAGGTATTGTGGTCGATTTTACAAATATGACCTTTGGATTGCTTCAGTTTCAATACGAATATTTCCCATTATGGTTGTTGGCATTGTGGCTGATATTTGCTTGGTACGCTTATTTTTTATATCCGATAGTGAGCCAGTATCCACTAACTATCGTATCAATGGTAGGAGGGATTGGAGGTGCACTAAGTTATGTTGCGGGTGAAAGCCTTGGAGCCGTTTCATTTGGGGTTTCTAACATCACCATTGTAAGCATATTACTCGTTGAGTGGACTCTAATCATTGCTTTGATTCTTAAGGTATATGGATATGAAGTGCGTAGCAATAATAACAGCGTTCCTAGTGCTGACTAGTAGTGCTTTTGCGTCTGAGTCATCAAGGCATAATGCTGAAAGCTGGAGAAGTTGGACTAGTGTTGGTCAGGCTCAGTTAACAATGTTTTTCTTTGATATTTATGAGTCGCAATTGCTGACGCCAAATGGCGGCTATGTTGTTGAAAAGGATATTACACCTCACCCCCTTGCACTTTCTATTACTTACCAAAGAGACATTTCTCAAAAACAACTGCTAGACGCTACGGTTGAACAGTGGGAAAAGCTCGGCTATGAGCAAAGTGATACGGATTATTGGGCGTCAAGGCTAGAAATCATCTTCCCTGATATTGAAGAAGGTAACAATCTGACTTACGTGACAGATGGTTACCGAGGCAGCTTTTACTATTCTAAACCAAAGACAAACCAGCAACTCATTGGTTCTATTGAAGAAGAGGCTTTTAACGATGCTTTTCTAGCAATATGGTTATCACCAAACACTGAGTACCCGCGGCTCAGAGAACGTTTGATTGGGAGAAACTAATGTTTAAACGCCTAAAGCTGACGATCATGGTGCTGTTATCTACGCTACTGATTATAGGCTGCTCTAGCGACTTAGATGACTACAGAGAAAGCAAACCTGAATTCAACTTGTTCGAGTACTTTGAAGGCAAGTCAATGGCTTGGGGAATGGTGCAAGATTACACCAACAAACAGACTCGCCGCTTTGAGGTGGTGATTGTCGGCAGTGTGAAAGAAAACACTCTCACACTTGTCGAAGATTTTGTATTTGATGATGGTGAGAAATCCCAACGAATCTGGACCATTGAACGCTTAGGCAATGGTTACTACCAAGGAAGCGCTGACGACATTATTGGTATTGCGACAGGGAGAGAAGTTGGCAATGCACTTCAGTGGCAATATGACTTCGAATTACAACTAGAAGACTCGACAGTTGTTGTGTCATTGGATGACTGGCTATACCGCCAGGACGAAAAGCATGTTTTTAATCTAACCAAAATTAAGAAGTTTGGCATTGAAGTAGGGAAGATCACGCTGTTTTTTCAAAAAAAGTAGAGAGCTAAAGGGGATGGGTAAGCGGAAAATGTTTCTGCTTGGCATTATACCCCTCATCCCCGAGAGCGAGGAACGAAGGGGGGATCTCTAAAAGCTGATAGAAAAATTAAAGAGATTCCTTACTCGCAACTTCGTTACTCTAAGGAATGACCGGAAACAGCACGGCTGAATATATATTTAGATAGAAATGAAGAAGGGTTGACGCTTTCACGTCAACCCTCACAATTAAACGATTCTCGATTCTCGATTCTCGATTCTCGATTCTCGATTCTCGATTCTCGATTCTTTTACAGCTTATCAGTTAGCTCAATTGCCTGACCGATGTAGTTAGCTGGTGTCATCTCTTTTAGACGTGCTTTCTCGTGCCCTGGTAGTTCAAGGCCATCGATGAAGTTACGCATAGCTTCACCGTCGACACGTTTGCCACGAGTTAGCTCTTTTAGCTTCTCGTATGGCTTTTCGATACCGTAACGACGCATAACTGTTTGCACAGGTTCTGCAAGAACTTCCCAGTTTTGGTCTAGCTCAGCAAGAAGCGCTTCTCGGTTAACTTCTAGCTTACTGATGCCTTTTAGTGTTGAAGTGTACGCGATGATTGCGTAGCCCACACCAACGCCTAGGTTACGTAGAACTGTTGAGTCAGTTAAGTCACGCTGCCAGCGAGAGATAGGGAGTTTCTGCGCTAGGTGGCCGAATACCGCGTTTGCTAGCCCTAGGTTACCTTCTGAGTTTTCAAAGTCGATTGGGTTAACTTTGTGTGGCATGGTTGAAGAACCTATCTCTCCAGCAATCGTCTTCTGCTTGAAGTGACCTAGAGCGATGTAGCCCCAAACATCACGATCGAAGTCAATCAGGATAGTGTTGAAACGTGCAACCGCGTCGAATAGCTCTGCGATGTAATCGTGTGGTTCGATTTGAGTTGTGTATGGGTTCCAAGTAACACCAAGAGATTCAGTGATGAACTCTTCAGAGAATTGGTGCCAGTCTAACTCTGGGTAAGCAGAAAGGTGAGCGTTGTAGTTGCCTACGGCACCATTGATCTTACCAAGAATTTCTATGTTAGCGATCTGCTTGTACTGGCGCTCCATGCGGTACGCCACGTTAGCCATTTCTTTGCCCATAGTAGAAGGAGAAGCAGGTTGACCGTGTGTACGAGATAGAAGAGGAATATCACGGTATTCAACAGCAAGCGCTTTGATAGCGTCGATGATGTTTTTGATTTCAGGAAGAATCACTTCATCACGAGCTTCTTTTAGCATTAGAGCGTGAGAGGTGTTGTTGATGTCTTCTGAAGTACAAGCGAAGTGAATGAACTCGTTCACTGCATCTAGCTCTGGTAAACCAGCGACTTTCTCTTTAAGGAAGTACTCAACGGCTTTGACGTCATGGTTAGTTGTACGTTCAATCTCTTTAATGCGTGCTGCATCTTCTTCAGAGAAGTTCGCGGCCAACTCATCTAGGAACTTGTTTGCTTCTGCGCTGAATGCTGGTACTTCGGTGATTGCATCTGTGGCTGCAAGCTTTTGTAACCAACGAATTTCAACGATAGAGCGGTACTTCAGTAGTCCAAATTCACTAAAGATGCTGCGAAGTGCGATGGTTTTGCTTCCGTAACGACCGTCTACTGGTGAAACAGCAGTCAATGCTGACAGTTCCATGATGTTCTCCTGAAAATTGAGTTTCTAAATTTTGTGTGCTTTATACCAATTACAAACGAGTTTGTCACGAATATTGCGCAAACGTTTGCCTTGGGTTTGTTTTGGCATAAAAGAAGAAGCTCGCGATGTGGCGCGAGCTAATAAATAAACGTTAGATTCGAGCTAATAGTATCTGTGCCTGCTCAATCATTTTTTTACGGCCAAAGATAAGGTGACGACGTTTACCACCGACCTGACGCCATAGTACGGCACTGCGAATACCTGATAGAAGAAGAGCGCGAACTTTGTGTTGGTTAGACGTTTGTTGCAGTACTGATGGTGTACCCGTAACTTGAATACGCGGGCCTACAGGGCTAATCACATCAAGATAGACGCTTGCAAGATTGCTAATCATTTGTTCGTCTAGCAGTTCAAAGTGATCGAGCTGACGTTCTAGCATTTGGATACGATCACCCAGCTGAGACATGGCGTCATTGCGGGATTGCAGCTTACGCTCCAGCGCCATTAGGCTGATAATGTAACGCGTAATTTCGCTACCATTTGGAGTGCTATCGATACCCTTGACTAGGCATTCTAAGCCAAGCTTTAGGTCAGATTCGCGACCGAAAACACCCACGGTATTATTTGGGTTGGTGCTTAAGATCGCTTTTAGAGAAGTTTCAAACGCGTCAGAGTCACAGTGACCGTTTTTTGCGATTTGTTGTACCAAAGCGACAGCTTGGCAAATTCCTGCAAAGGCGATTGTACGGTCGTATAGTGTGTTAGCCACGTAGTTCTACTCCTAAAAAATTAAATGCGTTCTTCGATGATTCCACCACCAAGGCAGACGTCATCTTGATAGAAAACAGCAGATTGACCTGGTGTAACGGCAATTTGAGGCTCGTCAAAGATCACTTTAATGCTCTCATCATCGATAGGGATGATAGTACATGGGATATCTGTTTGACGGTAGCGTGTTTTTACTGTGCATTGTAACGGATCTTTAATTGCTTCACGATCCACCCAGTGTAGTTGTGATGCTAGTAAGCCTTGGGATTTAAGCATTGGGTGGTCTTTGCCTTGAACTGCAATCAGCACATTACGCTTAAGATCTTTGTCACCAACGAACCACGGGTCTTCATTGCCACCACCGCCTTTTTGGCCACCGATATGTAGACCTTTACGCTGACCCAGCGTGTGGTACATCAATCCGTTGTGTTTACCGATGACTTTGCCTTCTGGTGTTTCAATGTTGCCTGGCTGTGCTGGGAGATAACGGCCTAGGAAGTCAGTAAACTTACGTTCACCAATAAAACAAATACCAGTTGAATCTTTTTTCTTCGCTGTGATCAGATCTTGCTCTTCCGCAATGCGGCGAACTTCAGGTTTCTCTAAATCACCCACAGGGAAAAGGCTACGCGCGACCTGTTCGCTGCTTAAAGTGTATAGGAAGTAGCTTTGGTCTTTGTTGTTATCTAGTCCGCGAAGCATGCGTGGCTTCTCACCATTTGCAATGTCTTCCGCGGTTGGAAAAGTGCGGCGAACATAATGCCCCATCGCGATGTAGTCGGCATCTAGAACTTCATCAGCAAACTCCAAAAACGCTTTAAACTTAATCTCTTTGTTACACAGAATATCTGGGTTTGGTGTACGACCTGCTTTATATTCAGCAAGGAAATACTCGAATACGTTGTCCCAATACTCGGCAGCAAAGTTAATCGTGTGTAGATGTATGCCTAGCTTGTCACAAACAGCTTGCGCATCGGCAAGGTCTTCAGCTGCTGTACAGTATTCTTCGTTGTCATCTTCTTCCCAGTTCTTCATAAATAGGCCTTCGACTTGGTAGCCTTGCTGCTTAAGAAGATACGCAGATACAGATGAATCAACGCCACCGGACATGCCAACGATGACTTTCTTTTGACTGTTGTCAGACATTACTAAACACCACTTAAATTAACTGGAGGCAGATTTTATCAGAAAGCACAGCAGGGTGACAGTTCCGAGACCGAAATCACACTTCGAATTCGGACGATTATTGTGCGCTTGCATAGTTAAAACTGCAAAATTTGACTATTAAACTTTTATATATGGCATAGTGACGAAAATTCAAGAGAGTCAGAATTAATCTAATGAGCGAAGAAAACCAAATCATCGAAGAAGCGCAGCTAATCGAAGTTATCGAAAACCAGCTAGAAGATGGAAACCCAGTGAAGGTGAAAGAAACCTTGATGCGTTTGATGATGACGGGCACGCCTCGTGAAGACGCTATCGCTATGATGGCGTGTGCGGTAGCGATTGAAATCTTTGATGTAATGAAAAACGAAGGTGAGTTCAACTTAAAGCGCTATGCTGATAATTTAGATCGCTTGCCTGACTTAAGTTTTATGGAAGGCGAATAAGCCCAATATACCGACATGTAGAATGGTAACACTCGCTGTTTTACTTTCCAAAGCACTGACATAAAGTGAGTGCTTATCCTTATTTTTACCCCACTTATCTATTACATTCAGATTCACTCGTATATTAATTGCTCGTGCAAACGTTTGCTATAATACCTTTTGTTGCCGTGCTACAAGCTGCGAGGTAGAATCCGGCATCCTTTCATCCCTTATTTACATTCCTTTACTGCAGAAGCATTGTTATGAAATTTCCTGGTCAACGTAAATCGAAGCACTACTTTCCTGTTCACGCACGTGATCCATTAGTCAGTCAATCTCAAGAAAGTAAAAAAATGTCGCGTACGCACATTATCGGTATTGATCAAACGCTCGTTGATATAGAAGCCAAGGTAAGCAGTGAGCTTATTGATAAGTACAAATTGAGTAAGGGGCACTCACTTGTCATAGATGACGAAACTGCTGAAGCATTATATAACGAGCTAAAAGAGCGTGACCTTATTACCAATGAATATGCTGGTGGTACTATTGGCAATACGCTTCACAATTATTCGGTGCTCGCTGATGATCGTTCGACTTTGTTAGGCGTGATGAGCCAAGATATTAAAATTGGCAGCTACGGCTACCGCTACTTGTGTAACACATCAAGTCGGATGGACTTAAATCACCTGCAAGGTGTAGATGGTGCAATCGGTCGTTGTTTTGCACTTATTACCGAAGATGGCGAACGTACATTTGCAATTAGTGAAGGTCAGATGAATCAACTTCATCCTGATAGTATTTCAGAAAAAATATTTAAAAATGCTTCAGCGTTAGTACTGACCGCTTATTTGGTGCGTTGTAAAGAGGGAGACCCAATGCCTCAAGCAACAATGAAGGCAATAGAATATGCCAAAAAGCATGACGTGCCGGTTGTACTGACTTTAGGTACTAAGTTTGTCATTCAAGATGACCCGAAATTTTGGCAAGAATTTTTAAATGATCATGTCTCAGTGGTAGCGATGAATGAGGATGAAGCCGAAGCGTTAACCGGCGAGTCTGATCCCCTTGCTGCATCTGATAAAGCGTTAGACTGGGTGGATTTGGTATTATGTACTGCTGGACCTGTCGGCTTATTTATGGCCGGATATACGGAAGAATCAGCAAAGCGTGAAACCTCTTTGCCATTGCTACCAGGTAGTATTGCTGAATTCAACCGCTTCGAATTTAGCCGACCTGCTTCAAAAGCGCTTTGTGATAATCCGATTAAAGTGTACTCACATATTTCGCCTTATATGGGAGGTCCGGAGAAAATTAAGAATACAAATGGTGCTGGCGATGCTGCATTGTCGGCTTTATTGCATGATATGGCTGCCAATAAATACCACAAAGAAAATGTCCCTAACTCTAGTAAGCATGCACATTCATACTTAACTTATTCTTCATTCTCACAAGTATGTAAATACTCAAACCGAGCAAGCTACGAAGTATTGGTGCAGCATTCGCCACGTTTATCTCGTGGACTTCCAGAGCGAGAAGACAGTTTGGAAGAAGCGTATTGGGAACGTTAAAACTCATTTTAAGAAAGCCTCATTTGATGGGGCTTTGTTATATTCATTGTAATAAAAAAGCGCCCAGCGGCGCTTTTTGAATAACTCAAACGAATTGATTAGATTAGGAAGTCATCTAAAGGCTTACCAGCATCTAATTGTTCTTGGATAACTGAAGGTGTACGACCTTGACCTGTCCAAGTTTTGGTTTCGCCAGAAGCATCAATATAATGATATTTAGCAGGACGAGGAGCACGCTTAGCTTTAGGCTTGTTACCTTTAGACTCACCTGCTAGCGCAGAAATTAGCGCTTCTACATCGATACCATCTTTAGCTATTTGGTCAGCGATAGCCGCTAATTTAGCTTCTTGCTCAGCTCTCGCTGCAAGTTCAGCTTCTTCAGCTTCTTTACGTTCTGCTACAACTGTAGCGAGTTTATCTAGTGCTTCCTCTAATTGCTCGAGAGTTAATTCGCGAGCAAAAGCGCGTAGACTACGAATGTTTAATAGTGTTTTTGTTAGTTCCGACATTTATTCATCTCTTCATATATAAGTTGCCGATGTGTGAACTATAAACCGCCAAGAATAATATTACAATCTTACTGACATAAATTTACCTAAAATAGTAATTTATCCGTATCATTCTGCACTATCTAATTTAAATTCAGTCAGGAAAATTAATCTCTACCGTGATTTGGCCTTGTTCAAATAATATTAGATAAGTTGTTTGGGGGTTTGGTTTCATATCGATGGCCGTGAATATATAAAACTAGGCTTTGGCTGTATATGTCGCTATGTATATAGCAATTAAATAGCAAGTGCTGCATCTCATACAATAATGTAATTTTCATGAAACTACTCATATATTTTGCAGCATATATCTCTTTTCTGCAGAGTTTATAAATGATTAATTCATCCACAGCAAAAGGTCTCAGCTAAAGCTATCAAACTGGATGACTATTCATTCGATTTGGAAGCTTAGTCGAAGATGGTTAGCAATAATTCTAACAATAAAAAGTGGAATATTATGTTGAAAGAGAGCGTGAGATAAGTACAATGGGCGGAACCTGATGCGAATTGTTGGTTAAATTATTGTTAAATTGATTTTTCAATAGTTTAAAGTTTCAACGTTCGCGGTAGAGGCGCGGAATAAAAAAGTAGTGTTTGTTGGGGTGATGCCAATGAGCAAACACAAAAGGTTATTCCGCCGAAGTGAACTTTCTCATCAAAGGGGTTTGCTGGGGTTACACTCGAAAGGGGTAACACTGCCATAGTCTATAATTTGTAAAACTATGGAGCGCTACTGTAGGGCTGGGTCTGGCATTCGCTAGCCTATCGCTAATTTCAACTTAATTGTTTGGAAATGAATTCCTTCAATTAGTCTGCAGTAGATCTCTAACCATTTATTACTGGTTTTTGAAGATCATGAATTTAATTGATTTTGCATCATCTCCTTTGTCTCTTTTGCCACCGCTTGTGGCACTGAGTTTAGCTATTATTACCCGTCGAGTTCTCGTTTCGTTGGGGGTTGGTATTGTATTGGGCGCTATTTTGCTAAACGATTACTCGTTTGGTAGTGCGCTAGGCTACGTTGGTTCGACTGTTTCAAGCGTATTTATTGAAGACGGTGGCATTAATACGTGGAATATGAGCATTGTTGGCTTCCTTATTCTACTCGGCATGATGACTGCGCTATTGACCCTTTCGGGTGGTACTCGTGCGTTTGCCGAATGGGCTCAGACCCGAGTGAAAAGTAAACGCGGCTCAAAGCTCCTCGCTGCATTTTTAGGTGTTTTTATCTTTGTTGATGATTACTTCAATAGCTTAGCTGTCGGTGCGATTTCTCGTCCTGTTACAGACCGCTTTTATGTGTCGCGAGCTAAGTTAGCCTATATTCTAGACTCTACAGCAGCACCCATGTGTGTGATTATGCCTGCATCCAGTTGGGGTGCATACATTATGACTATTATTGGAGGTATCTTGGTCTCTCATGGGATTACTGAGTATTCAGCCTTAGGTGCCTATGTCCGCCTTATTCCGATGAACTTCTATGCAATCTTTGCTCTGCTTATGGTGTTTGCTGTGGCATGGTTCGGCTTAGATATTGGTAAGATGCGCGATCATGAAATTGCAGCTTCACGTGGTCAAGGCTTTACTAAAGAGCAAGCAGAAGATTCAGACGAAGCACACGAAATCAACGAAGAGCTTGATATTGAAGAGAGCGATAAAGGTAAGGTTTCGGATCTGATTCTACCGATCGTTTTACTTATCGTTGCGACTGTAGCTTCAATGCTATATACAGGTGGACAAGCTCTAGAGGCTGACGGTATTGCCTTTAATTTGCTTGGCGCATTTGAGAATACCGATGTTGGTACGTCACTAATTTACGGTGGTCTAGTCGGTCTCGCTGTGGCGCTGTTTACCGTTGTTAAGCAAGGCATCGCTGTAACGGAGATTTCCCGTACGCTTTGGATTGGTGCGAAATCAATGTTCGGTGCGATTTTGATTTTGGTATTTGCTTGGACAATCGGTTCTGTTATCGGAGATATGAACACTGGTAAGTATCTATCGACGTTGGCTCAAGGCAATATTAACCCACATTGGCTGCCGGTAATTTTGTTCTTGTTGTCTGGTCTTATGGCTTTCTCTACAGGTACTTCATGGGGTACGTTTGGTATTATGCTGCCAATTGCTGGTGATATGGCGGGTGCCACTGATCTTGCGCTTATGCTACCTATGTTAAGTGCTGTTCTAGCGGGTTCAGTATTTGGTGATCACTGTTCACCAATCTCGGACACGACTATTCTCTCTTCTACAGGTGCGCGTTGTAATCATATTGACCACGTAGCAACTCAGCTGCCATACGCGCTTTCGGTTGCAGCAGTGTCGTGCATTGGCTTTATCACTCTAGGTATGACAGCGTCTATCGGGATGTCGTTTGCTGCAGCATCAGTGGCATTTATAGCGATTTGCGTGGTGTTGTCGGTTCTGTCGAAGTCAAAAATGGCTAGCTGCCAAAACACCTAATTGACTGAAGTGATAAATAACTAGATAGGGAGCTCAGGCTCCCTTTTTATTTGTCATAGACAATTATAAAAAAGTTTAAATAAATGGTTGAAAAATGTTTTCGCCTTAGTTAGTGTGGATATCAACAAAGCGAAGCAGAAGAGCTTATTAAGTATGCGTAAATTAGTCATGAACATTCATCACCATCATCACCCAGTCTAGTCTTTCGGGAGATGCACGCATACCCGGGAGACAGGAAACTCCCGGAGGCTAAAATCGCAAAATACAAGATTTAGAACCCTCGGGAGACCAGCTCTTCCGAGGGTTTTTCAGTATTTTAATCTTAAAAAGTTTATAAATTTCAAAATTTTGCACAGGGATATAGCAATGCAAACACAACGCCTAAGAATCGCAATCCAAAAGAAAGGTCGCCTAAGTAAGGAGTGTCAGACACTGCTTAAAAAGTGCGGCGTTAAATTCAACATCATGGGTGAGCGCCTTGTAGTTCACTCACTAAATATGCCAATTGACTTATTGCTCGTCCGAGATGACGATATTCCTGGTCTAATCATGGATGGTGTTGTTGACCTAGGCTTTATCGGTGAAAACGAACTTGAAGAAGTGCGCTTAGATCGTAAGGCATTAGGTGAACCAAGTGAATTCGTTCAATTGCGCCGACTAGACTTCGGTGGTTGCCGCCTGTCAATTGCTATCGACAAAGACGAAGTTTATAACGGTCCTCAAGATCTCGCGGGTAAACGAATTGCGACAACCTACCCACAATTGTTGAAAGCTTACATGGATGAGCAAGGTGTTCCATTCTCTACCTGTATGTTGACAGGTTCTGTAGAGGTTGCGCCACGTGCCGGTCTTGCTGATGCGATTGCAGACTTAGTTTCTACTGGTGCGACTTTGGAAGCAAATGGTCTCAAAGAAGCAGAGATCATCTTCCAATCAAAAGCGACCTTGATTCAACGTACTGGTGAGTTCGATGCTGACAAAGTTGCCTTGATCGAAAAACTTCTGACACGTATGCAAGGTGTACAGCAAGCGAAAGAGTCAAAATATATTATGTTGCACGCACCAACGGATAAACTGGAGCAAATCAAGTCTTTGCTACCGGGCGCTGAAGATCCAACGGTTCTCCCTCTTTCGGCTGATCAGCAAAAAGTCGCTGTTCACTTAGTGAGTACTGAAAACTTGTTCTGGGAAACAATGGAACAGCTAAAAGAGTTGGGCGCGAGCTCAATCCTAGTATTGCCAATTGAGAAAATGATGGAGTAATCGCAATGAGAACAGTCGTTTGGCAATCATTAAGTGAATCTCAGCAAGACTCTATTTTAGAGCGTCCGGCAATTACTGAAGGTGCGAATATAACCGCAGCGGTTTCGCAAGTGATCGCCAAAGTCCGCGCAGAGGGAGATGCTGCGTTGCTGGAGCTGACAGAAAAGTTTGATCGTGTTAAGCCTGAGTCGATTCGTGTCTCTGAGCAAGAGGTAGAGGCTGCATGTGAACGCTTGTCTTCCAACATGAAACAGGCACTTGAACAGGCCTATGCGAATATCTCTAAGTTCCATAAGGCGCAAAAACCTCAGCCTATTAAGGTTGAGACACAACCTGGTGTATTGTGTGAGCAAGTCACTCGTCCAATTCAAAAAGTGGGCTTGTACATTCCGGGTGGCAGTGCACCACTGCCATCGACAGTTTTGATGCTTGGGGTGCCAGCGAAAATTGCAGGTTGCCGCAAAGTAGTGCTCTGCTCGCCACCGCCAATCGCAGACGAGATCCTTTATGTCGCGAAGCTATGTGGCATTGATGAAGTCTACAATGTTGGTGGCGGTCAAGCGGTTGCGGCAATGGCGTATGGTACGGAAAGCGTTTCAAAAGTAGATAAGATTTTTGGGCCGGGTAATGCTTACGTGACAGAAGCAAAGCGTCAGGTAAGTAATGACTTCCGTGGTGCAGCAATTGATATGCCAGCAGGGCCTTCTGAAGTGTTGGTACTGGCTGACGAAACCGCTGACCCAGATTTTATTGCTGCCGATTTGCTTAGCCAAGCGGAGCACGGACCAGATTCACAAGTCGTGCTTGTTACACCATCGCCGATTGTTGCCGATCAGGTTACCGATGCAGTTCAGCGTCAGCTTAGAGAGTTGTCTCGTGCGGATATCGCTGAAAAGGCCTTGGCTTCAAGTTTAATCATTATCTCTGAGTCGTTGACTCAAGCCGTGTCGATTTCGAACTACTATGGTCCGGAACACCTGATTGTACAAACTAAGAATCCGCGTGAGCTTCTGCCTCTATTAGACAATGCAGGTTCGATTTTCCTAGGTGATTGGTCTCCTGAGTCAGCAGGTGATTATGCGTCGGGGACAAACCACGTTCTTCCTACTTACGGCTACACCCGCACCTACTCAAGTCTTGGTTTAGCAGACTTCTCTAAACGAATGACGGTGCAAGAACTAACGGCAGATGGTTTAAAAGAGTTAGCGCCAACTGTTGTAACTATGGCAGAAGCTGAAGGTTTGGATGCACACAAACGCGCGGTTACGATTCGTGTTGAAAAACTGGCAACTAAGTAAGAGGGCAATGAGATGGAAAAGCTAGCGCGTAAAAAAGTCCAGCAACTGACGCCTTACTTATCGGCTCGTCGAATTGGCGGTACGGGTGATGTTTGGTTGAATGCTAATGAATCACCGTTTAACAACGAATACAAAACTGACTTTGCTCGCTTAAACCGCTACAGCGAATGTCAGCCGAAAGAGCTAATTGAAGCTTATTCAGCTTATGCTGGTGTTAAACCAGAGCAAACACTCACTTCTCGTGGTGCAGATGAAGGGATCGAGCTATTGATTCGTGCTTTCTGTGAGCCGGGTGAAGACGCGATTCTTTATTGCCCACCGACTTACGGAATGTATGCTATCAGTGCGGAAACTATTGGAGTAGAGCGCAAGACAGTGCCGTTAACGTCAGAGTGGCAACTTGATCTGGATGGCATCAAAGCTAATCTAGACAACGTTAAGCTGATATTTGTCTGTTCACCAAACAACCCAACGGGCAATCTAGTTAAACGTGAAGATATTGTGTCTTTGCTTGAGACGACAAAAGATCGCGCCATTGTCGTGATGGACGAAGCCTATATTGATTTCTGTCCGGAAGCGTCGACGGTCGATTTATTAGCGCAATATCCGAACCTAGCGATTTTGCGTACTCTGTCGAAAGCTTTCGCGCTTGCGGGGCTGCGCTGCGGTTTCACCCTTGCAAACGAAGAGCTGATTAATGTACTTCTTAAGGTTATCGCCCCGTACCCAGTACCAATACCAGTGGCAGAAATCGCTACTCAGGCGTTATCTGAAGCGGGACTAGCTAGAGCTAAGTTTCAAGTTCTCGACCTCAATGCAAACCGTGCGTATCTGCAAGTTGGTTTATCAATGATTGAAGGCTTAGAAATATTCGAAGGCTGGGGTAATTACCTATTGGTTAAATTCCCGCAGGGTGACGAACTATTTAAAGCAGCATGGGAGAGCGGCATTATTTTACGCAACTCTCCTATCGAAAACTGTGTACGCATCAGTATTGGTAGTCGAGACGAGTGCGAAAAGACACTCGGATTTATTAGAAACTATTACAGCTAAATATCATTGGCTCTGGCCTTTGCGAGAGCCACTAAATTTGAAATAAGGAAGTTCGAGTGAGCAAGCAACAAAAAATTCTATTTATCGACCGAGATGGCACCTTAATTGTTGAGCCACCGGTGGACTTTCAAGTAGACAGGTTAGATAAACTAAAGCTAGAGCCGTTTGTTATTCCTAGTCTACTCTCTCTTCAAGATGCGGGTTACCGCCTGGTGATGGTGACTAACCAAGACGGTTTGGGCACGGACAGCTACCCACAAGCAGACTTTGATGCGCCACACAACATGATGATGGAGCTCTTCGAATCTCAGGGTGTGAAATTCGATGATGTGCTGATTTGTCCACATTTTGATGAAGATAACTGCTCTTGCCGTAAGCCTAAATTGGGTTTGGTTAAAGAATACCTTCAAGGTGGCAAAGTCGATTTCCAAAACTCGGTTGTGATTGGTGATCGTCAAACGGATCTTCAACTAGCCGAAAACATGGCAATTCGTGGTATTCAATACAACCCAGAAACCATGAACTGGAAACAGATTCTTAAAGATCTAACCGTCAAAGCACGCGTTGCTGAAGTGATTCGGACCACTAAAGAAACGGACATTAAAGTTGCTGTTAATCTGGATGAGCAGGGAAGCAACCAAATCTCTACTGGTCTTGGTTTCTTCGACCACATGCTAGATCAAATCGCGACCCACGGCGGATTCCAGATGGTGTGCAAAGTGGAAGGTGACTTACACATTGATGATCACCACACGGTAGAAGATACCGCTCTTGCATTAGGCCAAGCGTTGAAAGAAGCTCTCGGTGACAAGCGTGGTATCGGTCGCTTCGGCTTTAGCCTGCCAATGGATGAGTGTTTAGCTCAGTGTGCGCTTGATCTGTCTGGCCGTCCGTACCTTAAGTTCGATGCGGAGTTTAGCCGTGAACAAGTCGGTGACCTATCCACAGAGATGGTGGTTCATTTCTTCCGCTCATTGACTGATACGCTAGCGTGTACGTTGCACCTATCTTCAGCTGGCGATAATGATCACCACATCATCGAGAGTCTATTTAAAGCGTTTGGTCGTACTTTACGCCAAGCAATCAAAGTAGAAGGCACTGAGCTACCAAGTAGTAAAGGCGTACTTTAAGGCTAACGTTAGCAAGGAGAAAAACAGTGACAGAACAGAAAGTAGTCATTATTGATACTGGTTGTGCCAACGTTTCTTCGGTGAAGTTTGCCATTGAACGTTTAGGTTATGATGTAACGATTTCTAAAGACCCTCAAGTAGTGCTTGCAGCAGATAAGCTATTTCTACCAGGTGTAGGGACAGCAAGTGAAGCGATGAAGAATCTCGAAGAGCGTGATCTAATTAGCTTGGTAAAACAGGTAGAAAAGCCGCTGCTGGGGATCTGTTTAGGTATGCAGCTGTTGGGCAAAGTGTCTCAAGAAAAAGGGCAGAAAGCGGATGAACTAGTTGAGTGCCTTGGACTTTGTGATGGTGAAGTGAAGCTACTTGAAACCGGTGACTTACCACTGCCTCACATGGGGTGGAACACTGTCTCAGCTAAAACAGGCAACCCACTATTCAAAGGGATTGAAGAAGGCGAGTACTTCTATTTCGTACATAGCTTTGCCATGCCTGTTGGCGAGTACACGATTGCAGAATGTGAATACGAAAATCCATTCACGGCTGCTGTGCAAAGCAGTAACTACTACGGTGTGCAATTCCACCCTGAGCGTTCTTCAAAAGCGGGCGCCAAGCTTATTCAAAACTTCTTAGAATTATAAAAGGGATTTAGTGTGATTATTCCAGCTCTTGATTTAATTGAAGGACAGGTGGTTCGCCTTTATCAAGGTGATTACGGACAAGTAACCGAGTACAAAGTCGACCCAGCAGAGCAGTTCAACTTGTATCACCAAGCCGGTGCTAATTGGTTGCATTTAGTGGATCTAACGGGCGCGAAAGACACGACAGCGCGCCAACTTGATTTGATTGCCAAGCTACTTGCGAGCACTCCAGCGAATATCCAAATCGGTGGTGGTGTACGAACAGAGCAAGACGTTGTCGATCTACTCGAAGCAGGTGCTCAGCGCGTTGTCGTTGGCTCGACAGCGGTAAAACAACCAGAATTGGTAAAAGGTTGGATGGAAAAATACGGCGCGGAAAAAGTCGTTCTCGCGCTAGATATCAACATCGATCAAGGCGGTACGCGCAAAGTGGCAATTTCTGGTTGGCAAGAAGACTCAGGCGTGACTATCGAAGCTCTGATTAATGATTACCTAACCGTTGGCTTACAACATGTACTTTGTACCGATATTTCTCGAGACGGCACGTTAGAAGGCTCAAACGTTGAGCTGTATGTAGACCTATGTAAACAATACCCACAAGTACAATTTCAATCATCAGGTGGCATTGGTTCATTAGCGGATATCGAAGCGCTGAAAGACTCTGGTGTCGCTGGTGTGATTGTTGGCCGCGCACTACTTGATGGTAAGTTCACAGCAGAGGAGGCATTTGCATGTTGGCAAAGCGAATAATTCCATGTCTTGATGTTCGTGATGGACAAGTGGTGAAGGGCGTTCAGTTTCGTAATCACGAAATCATTGGCGATATCGTTCCTCTGGCGCAGCGTTATGCTGAAGAAGGTGCAGACGAACTAGTGTTCTACGACATTACCGCTTCAAGCGATGGTCGAGTGGTAGATAAAAGTTGGGTGGCTCGCGTTGCAGAAGTGATCGATATCCCTTTCTGTGTCGCTGGTGGCATTAAATCAGCCGAAGACGCAGCGCGCATTCTTGAGTTCGGTGCAGACAAGGTGTCTATCAACTCTCCAGCGTTGGCAAACCCACAGTTAATCACTGACCTTGCGGACAAATTTGGCGTTCAGTGTATCGTCGTCGGCATCGATTCGTACTATGACAAAGAGACGGGCAAATATCAGGTTTATCAGTTTACGGGTGATGAAGAACGCACCAAAGCGACCCAATGGGAAACACGCGATTGGGTACAAGAAGTTCAGCAGCGTGGCGCAGGTGAAATTGTGTTGAACATGATGAACCAAGACGGTGTACGTAATGGTTACGATATCGAACAGCTTAATATGGTGCGAGAAGTGTGTAACGTGCCATTGATTGCATCGGGCGGTGCTGGTGCGATGGAGCACTTTGCAGAAGCTTACCAAAAGGCAAATGTGGATGGTGCGCTTGCCGCATCGGTGTTCCACAAGCAAGTCATCAATATTGGCGAATTAAAGCAGTATTTAAAACAACAAGGTATTGAGGTTCGACTATGAGTGTAAACACCGCCGAAGTAAGTTCTTTAGCTGAGCGTATCAACTGGGACAAGGTGGATGGCCTAGTACCTGCCATTGTGCAAGATTTCCAGTCGAGCCAAGTGCTGATGATGGGTTACATGAATCAAGACGCACTGGCGAAAACGGGTGAAATAGGTCAAGTCACCTTTTTTTCTCGTACTAAGCAGCGTTTGTGGACCAAAGGTGAAACCTCAGGCAACGTATTGCAATTGGTGAACATGCAGCTAGATTGCGATAACGACACGCTACTAGTGAAAGTGAATCCCATTGGTCCTACGTGTCACTTGGGCAACACCACTTGCTGGGATGTCGACCCACAAGAGGAGTCGCAAATGGTGTGGCTTCATCAACTTGAGCAGCTATTGGCTGCCCGCAAGAGTGCCGACCCTGATTCCTCTTATACTGCCAACCTTTATTCCCGTGGCACCAAGCGTATTTCGCAGAAAGTGGGCGAAGAAGGCGTTGAAGTCGCGCTTGCGGCGACGTCGGGTGATAAAGCGGAGTTAGTGTGCGAGTCAGCCGATTTGATCTACCACTTGCTAGTCCTTCTGCAAGACCAAGGTTTATCAATGAATGATGTGGTCAACAAGCTAAAAGAGCGTCACAAATAATATCTGACCTCCCAATAGCAAGCGCCCTCAAATGAGGGCGCTTTTTCTTGCCAACGTATATGTTGTTAAATTTCAAATAAGAAGTAATAACCGTAACCGACAACTAAAGCGGGTAATGCTGAGTAGATGGTTGCGACCAAAGCGGCTTTTGGTGCCAAGGCAATTGCAGGGAATAGAGCATCGCCATCGTTAGAGATTGCATTTGCGAGTTGCGCGGATAAGGGTGCTGCGCCGGAAATATATAGGCTAGTCACCAGTATTTGCGGGCCACAGCCCGGAAGTAAACCTACTGTTAATCCCATTAGAGGCATCCACGCTCCCCAGCCAGAAAACGTCGCGGCGAGGTCAATATGGCCAAAGAAAGTAATCAGCTCAAATGCCATAAATGCCAGTATCACCCATGCTGTAACGAAATTGGTATCTTGCGCAGCTTTCTGTATTGGATGAGAAGAAACTTGCTTTATGTCCTCAGCAACTGTTGATTCGTAATCTTTGATTTCTTTAGTTAGTGACCACAGTAACATACTAACAATGATCAGAATTGCGCCCGTCCATTCAATGGTCATTTCAGGTAGGTGGAGCAATTGATTTACATCGACCTGAAAAGAGCCAAGTGCGGCAATGATGGTTGCAGGTACAATTAGCCATTTCCAAAATGCACCTTGTAGATTGATTGCCTTTTGTTCAAGGCTGTTTGATCTTTCACTTGCGCAACTAAAACGATTCGCGACTGACTTTGCTTCAGGGCGCAGGAAATCATCACGATGTATTCCATTAACAACCCAGCCAGAAATACAGCCAACCATTACCCCAAGGCCAATGACTGCAAAACCGATATCAGGTTTACTTGCGAGTAGCAAAAATGCGGCATCACCCATTGTCGACGTTAAAACTGCGACAATTGCGCCGAAACCAACTCTACCGCTAACAAATTGAGTGGTGACAATAATCGCACCGCCACAACCGGGTAGAGCGCCAAGTAATGCTGCAAAGAATACTTGGTGGTTTCGAGAACTTTGGTACAAATTTACTATACGGTTTTCTTTGTTAAAGAAAACCGATAGGTAATGATAAATCGCAAGGGTAAAAGCGACATAGCTAGATACTGCCCAAAATGCATCAGACAGGGTGTTTATCGAAACGTCTCTTGTCGTGTCGTTTGTGATTAAAGCGATTAGTGCGAAAGGGAGCAACAAGCGCTTGTATGCTGGCCGAAACTGAGCAAGAGACAGCCACGAGGGCAGAGTTTGAGAAAATCGTAAAATGTCCATAGGCGGTCGAAACTGTGAATACGAATTATTATCAACTATATGCTAATGAGAATTGTTTGCAATAACTTTTTTACCTTACCTGCTAGGTGAACCATGGTATTAAGTGTGTCTTATTGTTGAGAAGCATGATGGGATTAGTGCTAAACTTAAATGAGGGTTAGGTTTGATAACGGTTATTGGTCATTGCTTATGACGAAATATTCTCTATCCAACCGATGACAAATCACCAAAATCCGGTAAAATGCCGGGTTTGTGAGTAATTGCCCCTCGTTGGGAAGAAATTTAGTCAGATAGGAAAAAAGATGATTCTAGTTGTAGGTCACAAGAACCCTGATAGTGATAGTATCTGTAGTGCACTAGTAGCTACTGAGCTGCTGAAAGCACGTGGCGTTGAAGCGATGCCTATTCGCCAAGGTGAAATTAACCGTGAAACTCAACACATTCTAGAAGTGGCTGGCGCAGAAGTTCCTGAGCTACGTACTTCAGTGGCGGGCGAGAAAATCTGGTTAGTAGATTACTCAGATCTAGCACAAGCACCAGATGATGTGGCTGACGCAGAAATTCTAGGTATCGTTGATCACCACCGCCTAGGTGACGTGATGACTGTAAACCCTATGGAAGCTTGGATCTGGCCTGTTGGCTGTACTAACACAGTACTGTTTAACATGTTTAAAATCGAAGGCCACGAAATCACCCCTAAGATCGCTAAGCTAATGATGTCAGCAATCCTATCTGACACTGTCGGCTTTGCTTCTCCAACCTGTACTCAAAAAGATAAAGATGCAGTAGAAGAGCTAGCGAAAATCGCTGACGTTTGCGATGTAGATGCATTCATTAAAGATCTACTTATCGCTAAAACAAATATCGAAGGCCTATCAGCGGCTGAGCTTGTTGAAAAAGACCTGAAAGGTTACCCATTCAACGGTCGTGACGTAGTTGTTGGTCAGGTTGAGCTTGCAACACTTGAGCAAGTCGACGGCATGATCGAAGCGCTAGAAGCTGATCTAGAAAGCCGCTGTGCTGAACAAGGTTTGGCGTTTGCAGCAGTAATGCTAACAGACATCACGACAGCTCAAACTCGTCTACTTTACAAGGGTGAGTGGGCTGAGAAGCTTGTTAAGCATGAGAAAGACGGCATGCTAATGATGGAAAATACGCTAAGTCGTAAGAAGCAAGGTTGGCCTTGGCTTCAAGCTGAACTAGCTTAATTCTATCTCTCTAATGTATACCCTAACGCCCATGGTCACGCCATGGGCGTTTTCTTTGCGAGGAAGTGAATATGTCGCTATCAAATGAGCAGCTAGAAACAGTGAATAAAATGCGCCCTGATGAGCGCTTTAATTACTGCATTAAAGAAATCGCCAAAAACCGTAAGGTTTGGATCCTGACTGATGAGCATGGCTGCGTAATGCTCAACACCGAAGAGGAAGATTGTGTGCCGGTTTGGCCCCACCAAGAGTTTGCAGAGCAGTGGGCAACCGGAGATTGGGAGCACTGTAAGGCAGAGCCAATCTCGACGGCAAAATGGTTTAGTCGTTGGACGTATGGTCTTGAAGATGACGAGCTATCTGTTGTTGTGTTCCCTAACGACAACGAAGAAGGTGTGGTACTGTACCCAGACGAATTTGAAGTCGAGTTGAAAAAGCGCGGCTAAGACTAACAGGGATTAATAACCTATCAGCTGAAATAGCTCTCCTTGTTTTGCGATAGAGACGGCACGATTTAACGTGCCGTCTTTTTTGTATTTGGCTAATAGCTTTCTAATAATAGGCGTGACTTGCTTTTGACTCATCCCAGGTTTGAGCTCAGGCTCATAGAGTAGTTTTAAAAGAACGACATCAAGCGGAGAGAGCAGATCTTCGGGAGTTTCATCATTGAAAATCGATGGGAAAGCGCTCTCTGAGTCGTTCGGCAACCCCAAGACTTGAGTGATCTCTTCAACGATACAGGCAAGCAACTTACCGTGCTCCCTAGCTTGATCGACTGGTATGATGATGGCTGCGTGAGAAAGAGCGCCGTTACGACCGACTTGGTAACCTGCTTTGCAGATCGCCCCATATACTTTCGCAAGCGCTGGTTTACCTAGCTCTCGTTCGATATCCTCACGCCACTTAGATTCTTTAGTAAACACCCAGACGATATTCGCTTGTTCACGTGATGCCACTCTTTGAATTCGATGTCCAGTTATCTGCTCTAAGTGACGCAAATGTGCGTCTGTAAGCTCATCGTGAAGCGCTTTGTCCGGTACTTTGTGCTGGACCCATATTTTTATAGGCTCATTCCATTTTACTAATGGCTTACTTCCAGACGAGTACTCATTACGCAGCGCAACATTGATAAAAGCCTTCTCGACAAACTGGGTATCGAGCCAAGTTTGTTGTGTACTGTATGCCTGAGAATGGAATGAAGTGGCAAGCACTATAATTCCAAGCATTGCTTTCCTTAGCATGAGTAGTCCTATTTAAAGCAGGTCGCCTTATTGAAATGACTTTCTACTAATCTTTGTGTCACAGGATGAGTTGGGCAACTAAGCACTTCATGGGTTTCACCGCTCTCGACGAGTTCCCCTTCATGCATCACCATCACTTTATCGGTAATGTGTTTTACAATGCCGATATGCTGTGACACATAAATAAACGAGACGCCCATCTCTTCTTGAAGCTCTAAGAATAAGTTGATGATCTGTGAGCGCATTGCCATATCCAGCCCATTCAGCGCTTCATCGGCAACAATAACGGAAGGTTGGAGAATTAACGCTCGTGCGAGACAAACACGCTGCTTCTGACCCGTAGCGAGCATCTGCGGATAGAAATAGGCGTGCTCAGGAAGTAACCCCACTCTAAGAAGTGTTTCTTTTACTCGTTTCATACGCGCTTCGGGGGGCATACTCGTATTTCTTTTTAGTGGGCCTTCCAAGATTCGTCCAATTTGAATGCGAGGATTCAAAGAGGTATTTGGATCTTGGAAAATCATTCGAATAAGTTTGCAGCGCGTGGAATAGTCTTCATGTTTTAGCAGTTCACCATTGACTCGAATTTCACCTGATGTGGGCTCAACAACCCCCGAGAGCATTCGTGCTAAGGTTGACTTACCCGAACCGTTTTGGCCGATAAAGCCTATGGTCTGTCCTGCCTCAAGGCTAAAGCTGACCGGTTTTACTGCTTGTTGAACCTTTTTGCGAAACAGACTAGAGCGCGTAACGAAGGTTTTTGATAACTCATTGACTTCTAATAGGGCACTCATAGTTTTTTCTTCTCCATATTCAACGGGAAGTGGCAGGCAAATTTATGATTTTTAATTCGACGAGTCATCGGTATTTCAACGCATTGGCGCTGCGCATAGGGGCAACGTGGGCCAAGGCGGCAGCCGATGGGCAAATGCTGGAGCGGTGGAATAGAGCCCGGTAACGACTGGAGTTTCTCTTTATGCGGAATCCAGTCGTTAAAGTCGGGCATAGCTTTAAGCAGTGCTGCGGTATAAGGGTGTTTAGGTTTGTCTAAAATCTTACTGGTATCTGCAGACTCAACAGATTGGCCACAATACATGACAGTAATACGTGTCGCCCACTGAGTAATAGTGGTTAAGTCGTGCCCGATCAGCATGATGGATGTGTTGTGCAATTGGTTCATCCTACTGAGCAAGCGCAAAATCTGAGATTGAGTTATAGGGTCTAGATCATTGGTTGGCTCGTCAGCAATCAAGAGCTTTGGCTTAGCAGCGATGGCCATTGCAATCATGATTTTTTGGCACTCACCATCAGTGAGTTCATAGGGAAAACTCTCCATGATTTGTTGATGGTTTTTAATCCCAACCTTATGAAGTAGCGCAACCGCTTGTTTTTTTCGCCACTTAAACCGCTCCCACCACTTACCTTCAAAAGAGCGTGATGGAATGGCTTCAATCAACTGCTTACCCACTTCTTCTGAAGGGTCTAAACAGGTAGAGGGTTCTTGAAAAATCATAGCTATATCACGGGCTATGACGCGGCGCCGCTCTTTAGGAGTCAATTGGAGTAAGTCTACATTACCTAGTCTCATCCGGTCGGCGCTAACTTTCCAGTTATCTTTACAAACGCCAACGATCGCCTTAGCAACAAGGCTCTTGCCTGAACCAGACTCACCAACTAATCCTCGTATTTCGCCTTCGTTCATGGTCAGACTCATACGATCTACCGCTTTCATCATTCCTTGCGGTGTTTCAATCTCGATGGTGAGATGTCGAATATCTAATAACGGCATTATTCGATCCCCGCATTAAGCGCTTGGCGAATTCCTTCACCAACCAGATTAATGACAATAACGGTAAACATAATGGCGAGCCCTGGAAGGGTCACAGTCCAAGGGGCAAGGTAGATCAGCTCAACAGAATCGCCAAGTATGGCCCCCCATTCGGTGCTCGGTGCCTGCGCGCCTAACCCTAAGAAGCCTAGCGCGGTGATATCTAGAATAGCAATTGACCAAGCAAGGGTAACTTCAGTGGCAACAACTACCAAAATGTTGGGTAATATTGAGTTCCATAGTAGGTAGAACTGGTTTGCCCCATCTAAGCGAGCTGCCATGATGTAGTCTTTTTCAACTTCAGTATGTACCGCAATGTAGACGGAACGAACGAACCTTGGTATCAAGGCTAAGCAGATTGCGAGGAGTATATTGAATTCACCAAACCCTAAGAAAGCAACGAATATAATTGCTAATAGTAATGATGGAATAGACATAACGGTATCTAGCAAGTGATTCAAAACACTTGATAGCAGTCCTTTGGTCATGCCTGCTAGCACACCAATCAAACAACCGATCACTGTGGCGACGAGTGTAACCACAAAGGCTGCGCCAAATGTGAATCGCGAGCCTTCGATTAGTCGAGACAGTATGTCTCGGCCTAAGTCATCTGTACCAAGGAAATATTCTACTGTGCCAGTCGGGTTCCAAGAGGGAGGGATAAGTAACTCTCCACTTTGAGCCTGCGGATCGTGGGGGGTTAACCACGGCGAAACCAATGTAATCAGGCACAGAATCAGCAGGCACCACAGACCAAACATTGCCAAATTGTTTGCTCGGAAGCTACGCCAGAAACGTTCGAACTGGGTAGGGATACGCTCTTCTTGATAAACGTTATCGGTTAGCATACCACTCCTTCCTTACCAGTGGGTTGACCATTGCACCAATCAAATCTGACAAGATGTTGGCAGTAAGAACAAAGCTAGCAACCACGATAACCCCCGCTTGAATGGCAACGTAATCTTGATTGGATAGGGCATCGAGTAACCAGCGGCCAATGCCTGGCCAGTTAAATATTGACTCGGTGATAATGGCAAGTGTCAACATACTTGAAAGTTGCACGCCTATTTTTGGAATGATAGGTGGAATAGCGTTGCGCAGCACATGTTGGGTGACGATCTCGTGCGTCGACAAACCCTTGATGCGGGCGGCACGAATATAGTTCTGTCCCATAACTTCTGCTACCGAAGCTCGCATCAAGCCAATGACTTGAGTGGTCGGTGCTAGAGCAAGTACCAAGCATGGCAGGATTAAGTGTTCCAGAACGCTCTGAAGCGCGTGTGCTCGGTACTCGCCATTGGCAAAAAAAGCATCGATGATGGCAAATCCAGTGACATGCTCTATTTGATAAAGTAGGTCATAACGGCCAGCAACGGGTAGCACTTGAAAGTGTAGCGAGAACACCATGATCATTAATAGAGCGACCCAAAATAAGGGAGCGGAATAACCAGACATTGAAGTAAATGAAATGACAGTATCTATCCACTTACCTTGCTTCATACCGGCCAAGGTGCCAACGGGAATACCAACCAATAGCGAAATAATAAACGCAATGAAACACAATTCTAAAGTCGCAGGAAAGACAACACTTAACTCATCAATAATCGGCGTGCCTAGTTTAGTGACACCAAGGTTCAACTGCATGAGTTCACCAAGATAGAGCATCCAGCCGTTCCAAAAATCATGGATAGCCCAAGGTGAACTAGGCTCTAGTCTGAGAATGCTAAAACCCACCATAGTGAGTATCAATAGTGTGATTATGAAGAGATTAAAGCGTCTAACCGAATACAGTAGCATTACTTAACCCTCTCGACAGTATCAAATGGCTGAGCATTGAATGGACTCTCTTTGAAGCCCTTCAATGATGCGTGATGAGCTTGCAACTGCATGCCATGGTTTAGTGGAATCACAGGGAACTCTTCATTGAGAATATTCTGCGCTTGTTTGTACAGATTCTGTCGATAACGTGGCTTGTCGACCTCGAGTGCTAAATCGAGTAAGAAATCGAAGTCTGGGTTGCACCAACTCGATACATTTAGCCCTGCGCGTTTTGAGTCACAAGATAGGAGAGGGCGCAAAAAGTTATCTGGGTCACCTGTATTGGCAATCCAACCTGTCAAGTGAAGGTCAATATTGGCATTGTCGTTGAGCGTACTGCGCTCGAACCTGTCGTCGGCCATCAAATTGAGTTTTATGCCAACGTCGGCTAAGTTAGCCTGAATTAACTCTGCTGTTTTCCTTGGACTAGGATTATAAGCTCGTGGCTCAAGTGGCACCGACATAGTTAGCTCTAGCCCTTTGCTATAACCAGCGTCACGTAAAAGTGCGATGGCATAGTTTCGGTCATAGCGGATCTGTACGGCGTCTTTTTGATAGGCCCATGAGGAAGGGGGCAGAACAGAATATGCTTGGCTCCCTGTACCATAATAGACAGAATCTAAGATGTTTTGACGGTTGATAGCATAGTTAAGGGCTTTGCGCACCCGAGCATCATTTAGTGCAGGGTGTGAGGTGTTGACTGCAACGAAAGAAATGTTCATTGCTGGCTTAGCCGTTAACTCTACGTCGGCCGTTTGTTCAATAATGGGCAGTTGGCTTGACAGTGGTGAGTTAAGTACGTCACATTCGCTTCGCAGCAGTTTCGCTAGCGTACCTGTACCGCGTTGAGAAATGTCAAAAACAACTTGCTCCATTTTAGGTCTGACTTTCCAATAGCGATCGTTTCTTTTGAGACGAATAAGGTCATTGGCTTGGTACTCGGCAAGGTAAAAAGGCCCAGTGCCAACAGGGTGGCTATCTAGCATGCTTTTGTCATCACTGAGCGCGAGCTGATTTGCGTACTCTTTCGAATGGATTACGGCGTGGCTAGTGGCAATGTTAGACAAGAAACTATTGTCTGGTCGGCTCAAGGTGAACTTCACCTTGTACTTTGATAGGGCGGTCACGTCGACAATCAAGTTTTGAAAATCAATGCCAGTAAACCAAGGGTAAAGACCGCTGCCGACATAATGAAATGGGTTGGTGGTATCGACAATGCGATTAAAGCTAAACTCCACATCATCCGCGTTCATTGATCTAGAAGGCGTGAACCAAGCTGTGGTTTGAAACTGAATTCCTTTTCGCAGAGTAAAAATGTACTCAGTACCGGCTTTATTTACCATCCACTTTGTCGCAAGGCTTGGGATAGGTTGGTACGTTTTGCTATCGAGTGTCAGTAAAGTGTTGAACAATTGTGGGCTAAGTGTTTCGGTAGTAATACCACTATCAACGAGCTGAGGGTTAAAGGTCGTTGGACCTCCTTGACCACAGTAGACGAATCCTTTCTGGCGGATTTTGTCGTGATCAATCTCTTCACCACAACCTGCTAACAGGCTGAGGCTAAATAAACCTAATGTAAACTGAATGAATGCTTTCATAGAAAGAACAAGTGTCTGGGACAAAGCACAATAGAACGCATCATTATGCCTTAAGATCCTAATAATTTACCACTAAATACCCATGGTAACCAAAGCAAAACCACAATTTTCATCAGCTAATTGAGGTTGGTAAGGTCATACTTACGTACCATCCCCCTTAATTGGTGATAACTTAGCCCAAGTAGCTCTGCCGCTTTTCGCTGATTGAACTGACTTTGCTTTAATGCCTCATTAAGTATGAGTTGGTCTTGCTGTTCTTGCCACTGTTTGTAATCAATCGGAAACTGGAAGTATGGTACTTGAGGTGGTTGGGCTGATTCATCCTTCAGCTCGGGTGGGGTCCAAGAGGATTGAAATGGGTCGAATATTAACTGCTCAATTTGTTCTTGCTCTGCTCCATGCTGATAAACGGCTCGCTCAATAACATTCTTTAGTTCGCGGACATTGCCTGGCCAACGGTAATCGAGCAAACTTTGCTCCGCTTGGTTCGAAAATCCAACGAAATACTCAAAGCCCAATTCGCGGCACATCTTAATGGCATAATATTCAGCAAGTAATAGAATGTCTTCTTGCCGCTGGCGAAGCGGAGGTAAGTGAATAACGTCAAAGGCTAGTCTATCTAATAGATCGGCTCTGAAAGCCCCTTGACCTGCCATTTGAGGTAGATCTGCATTGGTTGCACAAACCAAGCGGACATTGGCATTAAGCAACTGATGACCACCAACCCTTTCATACTGGCCGTATTCAATGACTCGCAAAAGCTTTTCTTGAACCAGCAAAGGAGCCGTCGCCAATTCGTCCAAAAACAGAGTGCCATTTTCAGCGCGCTCGAAACGCCCTTTATGACGTCCTTTAGAGCCAGTAAATGAGCCTTGTTCATGACCAAAAAGCTCTGAGTCGATCAGCCCTTCACTTAACGTTGAGCAATTTAGCGAAATCAAGGGCTGATCCCAGCGCTTGGACAGATAATGCAGACGTTGAGCGATGAGTTCCTTACCCGTACCACGTTCACCGATAATTAGTACTGGTCGTTCAATTGCTGCCAGTTTAGAGACTTTGTCAAGTACCGAGAGAAAGGCAGGGGATTCGCCAATTAGATTTTGCTGCATAATAGCTCCGTGGTGAAATTTACCAACTGTAGGTCAAATTCAACACAGTTAAAAAAATATTTCAATGAGTTTTTTGATAACTGTTTGATTTATATAGGTTGAAATGTTGGCACGTAACTTGGAACCATTGAGTAGATTGAAAAAATACAGATTCAATGGTTATGTTTGACATAACTTGATGCAATAAAATAAGGAGCCTCGCTATGGGTATTTTCTCTCGATTCGCCGACATCGTTAATTCAAACATCAGTGCTCTATTGGATAAAGCAGAGGATCCTGAAAAAATGATCCGCTTAATCATTCAGGAAATGGAAGACACTTTAGTGGAAGTGCGCACCAATTCGGCAAAAGCAATTGCAGACAAAAAAGAGTTGGCACGTAAAGTAGATTCAATGGAAGCTGCGATCGATGAATGGCAGCAGAAGGCAACGCTGGCACTGACAAAGCAGCGTGAAGATCTTGCGCGATCAGCGCTGATAGAAAAGCAAAAACTGCAAGATATGCTGAAAGGCCTGCACACTGAACAAACCTTGGTTGAGGAGACCATCGACAAGCTAACTGGTGAAATCAGCAAGCTAGAAACAAAAATAACGGAAACTCGTGCAAAGCAACAGGCACTGGCAATTCGTAGCCAAACGGCTTCAAACCGCCGTGATGTTCAAAAGCACCTGCATACAGCGCGTACAAGCGAGGCCATGGCTAAGTTTGAGCAATACTCACGCAAGGTAGATGAAATGGAAGCGGAAGCGGATCTGTATGCTAAGACAGGTAACGCTAAGTCACTCGACCAAGAATTTGCAGAGCTTCAGGCGCAAGATGAAATTGAAAAAGAATTGGAGAAACTTAAACAGCAAATGGAAGATAAAAAGTAATTCCAGTTAGATTTTGATAAGTTAACTAGGTAGATAGCATGGGCTTGGAAAAGCTGTTTATCTACCTTTCATTAAGGAGTTATTTATGTCGTCATTTTTTATTGCTGGTCCATTAATCGTATTTCTGATTTTCGTTGCTCCGTTGTGGCTATTCTTGCACTACCGCAGTAAGAAAAATGCGAGTACAGGGCTGTCGAATGAAGATCTTCAACGACTAGAATCTTTATCGGAGAAAGCGGCCAGTATGCAGAACCGAGTAGACACGCTAGAGCGTATTTTGGATGCGGAGTCACCGACTTGGAGACGTCGTTATGAACTATAGGCGAGAACTTTATCGAGATCCTGTGAATGGAAAGATAACGGGCGTGTGTGCAGGGTTAGCGAATTATTTTGCTTTAGAAGTGTGGCTAGTACGTATTTTGGTGATTTCAGCCGCTCTGCTGGGTGGTAGCTTCTTGGTACTGTTAGCGTACATTGCCATGACCCTGATGATTGAAAAGCAGCCAGCAAACTATGTCGAAGCGATCAAAACCGAGCAAGAGCACAAGCTAAAAAACAAACCTTGGCAGCAAGGCCAAACACCTGAAATGTTGCTCAATACCATCGAGCGAGATTTTCACAATCTAGAAACTCAAATTCGAGATATTGAAGCTTACGTGACTTCAGATGCGTTTAAAGTAGATAAAGAGTTCAAAACACTTTAACAGCTTCAAAGAGCTCGGCGGTTTTGAACCTTCACTTCACATTAATATACTGAGGGTTCAAAATTGCGACAATCTACTCATATAACGGGCAAATTATTAATTTTCATAATATTTTCTACCTGACGTATGGAAGAGGCGGTATCATTCATCTATCTTTGTAACTAATCGCTGCAAACGGATGATTGATTATGCGCAAATCCATACTGTTTCTTGCAACAGCTGCTGTGCTCAGTGGCTGTGGTAGGGAGCTTCCTCCTGTTCCTGAACCCGATTCTAGGCCAGCTAAACTGTTTACTGTTTCAATCGGCAATGCTCACTTTGAACGCTCTTTTCCTGCCACTTCTGAAGCTGGTGATAAAGCGGTACTTGCCTTTCGAGTACCAGGCCAATTGCAATCTATTGATGTCGTTGCTGGGCAAGCCGTCATTAAAGGGGATGTTTTAGCCTCATTAAACCCTGATGAATACACCTTATTGGCGAAGCAAGCGGAAGCACAATACCGCCTCGCTGATGTTCAATTCCAGCGGTATAAAAAGCTTCGTAAAGACAAAGTTGTCTCTGAACAAGACTTTGATGAAGCGAAAGCCAAACGAAACTCTGCTAGAGCGACGCTTGAACAGGCGCAAGCAAACTTACGCTACACCCGTTTAGTCGCACCGTACGATGGTACGGTATCCATTGTCCCTGCTGAAGCATATGAGTATATCGCGGCCAAAGAAGGTGTAATGAATATTCAAACGACGCAGTTAATGAAGGTTATTTTTCAGCTTCCAGATCATCTCCTCAATCGATTTGCAAGTGGCCTAAATCTAACTGCGCACATGACGTTTGATGCGTTCCCTGAGAACCAATATGAATTGACATTCCAAGAAGTCGATACTGAAGCAGATCCGAAGACGGGCTCTTATAAAGTCACCATGGTGATGGAAAGACCCGAAGACATAGGCATTTTACCGGGTATGGCTGGCACTATCCACGTCGCAGTAGAGTCTACCGGAGCAACGCGGATTCCAACGTCGGCATTGATTGAGGAAAATGGTCAAACATATGTTTGGCGAGTAGATTCTCAAGGCATCGTTACTAAAGCTCTGGTCGATCTGAATGACAAGCGACAAGTGCAAAGTGGCCTAAATGAAGGTGACCAGATCGTAATCTCTGGTGTGAATGGTATCGAGCCGGGCATTAAGGTTCGAGAGTGGATTAAAGAGCGAGGTCTGTAAGATGAAGCAATGGTTAAATCTATGTGCGCTCTCTTCAGTTGTACTTTTATCGGGATGTGGAGGTGAACCTCAGTATGTTGATTTTGGCGCACCTAAAGTTAAGGTATTGGCGCTAGCTGATCGTGAGGTAAGCGCAGATCTACTTTATTTCCCTGCTGTCGCCAATGCCGCAGAACGTTCACATCTTAGCTTCCGTGTCTCTGGTGAGATCAACAAAATTTATGTCAAAGAAGGTGATCATCTGGCAAAGGGAGACCTAATCGCTGAGTTAGATCCCACTGACTACCAGCTTGATGTCGACAACGCATCGGCACGTTACAGTGTCGTAGATAGCCAATATAAACGTTCTAAACCACTGGTAGATAAAGGCTTACTAGCAAAATCTCAATTTGATGAAATAGCAGCTAACCGTCAGATAGCTTACGCAGAGCTTCAGTTAGCGAAACTTCGCTTGTCTTTTACTCAGTTAAAAGCGCCCGTTGATGGCATTATTTCTCGGGTAAGTGTAGATCAATACGAGAATATTCAAGTTGGTCAGCAAGTCGTCAATATCCATAGTGTCGACAGTGTCGAAGTGCTGATACAACTGCCCGATAGACTCCATGCGAATAAGCAAACACAAGTGGCTGCTAAGAGCATCAAAGCGATTGTCAGAGTTCCAAGTGGCAATGAGTACAACGCTAGAGTCAAAGAGTTTACCACTGAGCCAGATCCTGCAACTGGTACATTTACGGCGACTTTAACGCTTCCTATGCCTGAAGAGGAATACATTCTTGACGGTATGGCGGTAGAAGTGACTTCTAAAAGCAAAGAAATTGGTTTCGAGTTGAAAGGTCGCGTGCAAGTGCCTATTGAGGCCATCTTCAATGGTGATGGCGACTCACTCGACAGACAAAGTAAGTATGTTTGGGTGGTCAATGAAGATAACTCTGTCGCGAAACAGAAAGTGGTGACAGGAAAGGCGACGAAAGATGCAGTTGAAATTCTTGATGGCTTGAGTCGTGAGCAATCAGTTGTGATAGCAGGTGTTTCTAGGTTAAGGGAAGGAATGCAGGTGCAAGTAGTTAAGCAGGAGGCGGGTAATGAGTGAACACAACAATAACTCGTCACAAAGCGATGATGAGATAACGGGAATCGCGGCTTATTTTATCCGCAACCGAGTCATCAGTTGGATGATCTCACTGATTTTCTTAATTGGTGGTGTTAGTGCATTTTTCAGTTTAGGCCAGTTAGAAGATCCGGCATTTACCATTAAAGATGCTATGGTTGTCACTTCCTACCCTGGAGCAACACCGCAGCAAGTTGAAGAAGAGGTGACGTACCCGATAGAAAAAGCGATTCAACAGCTTACGTATGTCGATGAAGTAAACTCGACCTCTAGTCGAGGTTTGTCGCAGATCACTGTCTCGATGAAGAACAACTATGGCCCTGATGACTTACCTCAAATTTGGGATGAGTTGCGTCGTAAGGTTAATGATCTTAAAGGTCAACTCCCACCTGGTGTGAATGACCCGACAGTGATTGATGATTTTGGTGACGTTTACGGTATCTTACTAGCGGTAACTGGCGATGGATACAGCTACAAAGAGTTACTCGATTATGTTGACTATTTGCGTCGAGAACTGGAACTGATTGACGGTGTCAGCAAGGTTTCTGTATCGGGTGAGCAGCAAGAGCAGGTCTTTATCGAGATTTCGATGAAGCGTTTGAGTACTCTCGGAATAGCGCCGAACACTGTATTTAACTTGTTATCAACTCAGAACGTTGTCTCTGATGCTGGCGCAATTCGAATCGGTGATGAATATATTCGAATCCATCCAACAGGTGAGTTTGAAAATGTGGACCAACTTGGTGATCTCATTATTACTGAAAGTGGTGCACAGGGCCTAATTTACCTTAAAGATGTTGCCGATATAAAACGGGGTTATGTTGAAGTTCCTAGTAACATCATTACCTTTAATGGCGATTTAGCGCTTAATTTAGGGGTCTCTTTTGCTCAAGGGGTAAACGTTGTTGAGGTAGGGGAACGCTTTGACCGACGTCTTGCCGAGCTTAAGTATCAGCAGCCTGTCGGTGTTGGAATCTCTGAAATTTATAGCCAGCCCAAAGAAGTCGACAAGTCGGTGAGCGGATTCGTTGTCAGCCTAGGTCAGGCAGTGGCGATTGTGATCATCGTGCTGTTGTTCTTTATGGGGCTACGTTCAGGTCTGTTGATTGGGCTTATTCTACTTTTGACCGTGCTAGGTACATTCATCTTTATGAAGTACTTCGCTATTGATTTGCAACGCATCTCTTTAGGTGCGCTGGTTATCGCATTGGGTATGCTGGTGGACAATGCCATAGTGGTGGTCGAAGGGATATTGATCGGTACGCAAAAAGGGCGAACGCGAATGCAGGCCGCCACCGATATCGTAACTCAAACCAAGTGGCCATTGCTTGGTGCTACTGTTATTGCAGTGACGGCGTTTGCTCCAATTGGCTTGTCAGAGGATGCAACGGGTGAGTACTGTGGTACTTTGTTTACCGTACTGCTTATTTCGCTGATGTTGAGCTGGTTTACCGCTATCTCCCTAACTCCATTTTTTGCAGATATCTTCTTTAAAGGTCAGAAGTTCAAACAAGGAGAAGGCAGTGACCCATACAATGGAATGATCTTTGTGGTTTACAAAGGCTTCCTTGAATTTTGTATGAAGCGAGCCTGGTTAACCGTGATTGTACTTATTGTTGGCTTGGCTGTGAGCATTGTTGGCTTTACTCAAGTTAAGCAGTCTTTCTTTCCATCTTCCACAACACCTATGTTCCTAACGGACATATGGCTACCTGAAGGGACTGATATACGCGCGACTAATACTAAGTTGAAAGCATTGGAATCTTGGCTTTCAGAGCAAGAAGGTGTTGAGCATGTCACGGCGACGGCGGGGCAGGGCTTGCAACGCTTTATGCTGACATATTCGCCAGAAAAGAGCTATTCAGCCTATGGTGAGATCACGACTCGTGTTGCCGACTATGAACAACTTGAAAGTTTGATGAAAAACTTTAGGTTGTACCTAGAAGACAAATTTCCAGAGATTAACTATAAGCTTAAGCAAATTGAGCTTGGTCCAGGTGGTGGTGCGAAGATAGAAGCTCGTATCATTGGTTCTGATCCAACGGTACTACGTGGTATTGCTAAACAAGTTGAAGATATCATGCACGCTGATCCTGGTGCGACGAACATCCGTCACGATTGGCGAGAGCGTACTAAAGTGCTTGAACCACAGTTTAATGAGAGCCAAGCGCGTCGTTACGGCATCAGTAAATCTGATGTAGACGAGTTCCTAGCGATGTCTTTTTCAGGTAAATCAATTGGTGTTTACCGAGATGGTACGACCTTAATGCCGATAGTAGCCCGTTTACCTGAAGGTGAGCGTGTTGATATTCGTAATATTGAAGGTATGAAGATTTGGAGCCCAGCGCTTGGCGAGTATATTCCGTTGCAGCAAGTGACATTAGGCTACGATATTCGTTGGGAGGACCCAATCATAGTTCGCAAGAATCGCAAACGTATGTTGACCGTCATGGCTGATCCCGATTTGCTTGGGGAAGAGACTGCAGCGACACTCCAAACGCGTTTGATGCCACAAATCGAAGCGATTGAGTTGCCGCCAGGTTATTCGCTAGAGTGGGGCGGTGAATATGAGTCGTCAGGTGATGCTCAAAAATCACTATTTACCACTATGCCAATGGGCTACCTATTTATGTTCTTGGTGACGGTATTCTTGTTTAACTCAGTCAAAGAGCCTTTGATTGTTTGGTTAACCGTACCTTTAGCGATAATTGGTGTGACCACAGGCTTACTGGCTTTGAATACACCGTTCGGCTTTATGGCCCTACTTGGTTTCTTGAGTTTATCAGGTATGTTGCTGAAAAACGGTATCGTTTTGTTGGATCAGATAGAGATCGAAATGCATTCGGGTAAAGATCCCTATGTTGCGGTGGTGGATGCTGCGTTAAGCCGTGTTCGCCCGGTTTGTATGGCTGCGATCACTACCATCTTGGGTATGATTCCTCTGCTCCCTGATATTTTCTTCAAACCGATGGCGGTGACTATCATGTTTGGTTTAGGTTTTGCAACAGTGCTGACACTTATTGTCGTGCCAGTGTTGTATCGTCTATTCCACAAAGTGAAAGTGCCAAATTAACTAGAAATATTAACGGAACGCCCCTGACTTTGTCGGGGGTGTTTTTTAAAAGGGGATAATGAATGAGTAAGGATACAACTTGCGCATGGGCTATGAATCATGAACTAGAGCGTGAGTATCACGATGCAGAATGGGGTGTGCCCGTCTATGACGACAAAGTGCTATTTGAGTTTATTACTTTAGAAGGCGCGCAAGCTGGGTTAAGTTGGATAACGATTCTAAAAAAACGTGAAGGTTACCGAGCGGCATTTGAAGACTACGATTTGTTTCGTCTATCTCAGTACGATGAATCAAACGTAGAGCCAATTATAGAGAATTTTGACGTGGTAAAACACAGAGGAAAGATTGCATCTGTCTATAGTAATGCGCGTGCGGCTCTCGCACTCATCGAAGAGTACGGCAGTTTATCTAAGGCATTGTGGCAGTTTGTCGAGGGTGAGCCTATTGTGAACCTCTGGACTCAAATGAGCGATGTCCCTACCTCGACACAGCAATCAAAAGCGATGAGTAAATTCCTCAAAAAGAAAGGGTTTAAGTTCGTTGGCGAAACCATCTGTTATGCATTTATGCAAGCTGTTGGAATGGTTGATGATCACTTAGTCGGCTGTCCGAAAAAGCGTGTATAGGTTTTGTTTGGCAGCACCTTGTATGCTGCCAATGTTGTATCGTTTAACGACTGTCATGGATTCTCTCAAGCGCTTGTACTCGTCTCAACTGAGTTGTGTCGAAGTTTTGCTCTCGTAACTGAGTGATTTGAAATTGTTTATCTTGCTCTGAAAGAGATGGCGACGCAAGTAGGCTATCTCTACGCTGTAAATAGGAATCGAGTGATGATTGGAAAGAGGCACGTTGTTGATCGAGTGCGGTGAGCCGCTGTGCTGCTTCTTCGCCGATCAGCTCGACTCTGGCAAGGTATTTCTCTTGACTCTCAAGTCGTGATACAGACGCTAAATTAACAACGAGCTGGTTGTTGCTTTCGGCTTTGCGAATATGTTCAGGTAGCTCGGTAAGCCTATCTTCTATCAAGACTTGCTTTTGTATATTGTTGATATCTTGCTGGGCGATACTCGCTTTGTCGATGGCCAATTGACGTAACAGGTTTTCATCTTCAAATAGCAGCTTGATTTGCTCTTGCGAGAAATACTGAGATTGTAAATCCATGATGCGTAGGTGAAGTTGCTCTAAATCTATGGCTGTGAGCGAAGTGACTTGCATGGGTTCAAGGTCAGCAAGCGCTTCTTTGTATTGCAAATAAGTTGTAAATAACGCCTCTTCATCAGTGAGGTTGTTGCCCATTGAAACGTGTTGACGGACCGTTTTCTTGATGTCACTGAGACTTTGCTCTCCCAAGCTGCTCAAAGAAAAATCGAAAAAGTGTTTTGCCGTGGTGGTATCAACCTCAATATCTACTTGAGATGGAGCGACTGGTAAGCTGTCTGGCATACTAGCGGACTTATATAAGACCGCACCTAAACCAATAGAAATAACGAGAGTAGCGGTAATAAGAGCGGTCTTTTTCATCGGGTTTTCCTTATAGCCCCTGTTGTTTTAGGCGGTTCGCGTGTTGTCGATACAGTGTGACAGGGTCTGTCTCAAATAGGTGGTGAATGCCTAGCAACCCATTTATTTCGTCGAGATGGTTCATCTTGTAATCATCACGAATGACTTTTCCTAAATGGGTACTACACGCTCCGACTAAGCCATCATTTGGTTCATCGAACGCCCAGCCCAGTACAACCATGGCGCCATCAGTAGGATCAAAAAGATTGGTAAAGGTGGAAGATCCTGTCCAAGAATAGTAATAGACGCCATTATTAGCGAGAAGGTCGCCATCGCCACAGGTGCTGGCGGGAATTCCATATGGGTGATGTTGATTAAACGCAAGCGAACCTTCAGTGGTTAGCGCTTCGAGAGAGGCTAGTGGATCTTGATCAAGATCTGTCCCACCCGAAAGAAGGTTAATTAGTGTGGTGAGTCCTCCGGCTAGTTTTACCGCTAACCCTTCTAACCCCGAGCCTTCCGGTACCGTTCCTCTTACCAAGTCAGCAACTTTAGAACCTTTGTTAACGCCACCAATGCTGGTGACTGATGCAACAAGATCTGGCCTGACGGATGCGACATAACGTGCGGTGGGGCCGCCATGACTATGACCCATTAGGTTGACCTTAGACGCGCCTGTTGCAGCCAATAAGGTTTCTACTTGTTCTAGAAGTTGCTCCCCCCTTACTTCGGTACTGTTTGAAGCGGATACTTGCGCAACGTACACAGTGGCGCCATCACGCGTCAGTGAGTGGGGTATGCCATAAAAATAGTCGACACCAGCAAGGGTATCGAATCCAAACAGTCCATGAACAAGAACTATGGGATATTGAGTTTGAGTGTAGCCACTGGCATAGGCGATGTTGGTTAGCATAGGTTGTCCAAGTGCTAAAGCACAAGTAAGGACAAGTGAGTAGATCAGTTTCAATGTTAGCTCCTTCTGGTATGACCTCTGATGAGATGTTTAAACGTAGGAGAAAAATTGAACTAAGCGAAATTAGATAAGTTAATAAAATGTTAAATTGTGATGTTGAATTAATAACCAACAGCTTTAATTAACGAAAGGTCTTATAAAATCATAATGACCAAATTGTTAATAATATCAATATATTAAAAAGCCTCGCGAGCGAGGCTAAATAGTGAACTTTTTTGAAGGCATTAGGCCGTTGCTTCTTTTTCGAGAATCAGTGCATTGTATCGTTCTAGCCCTGCTTCAAGATCGGCGATCAGGTCATCGACAGATTCAAGTCCAATATGTAAGCGAATCAGGGTTCCCTCAAAGTTAGGATTAGCCACTGTACGCAGACTATTGAAGCTCTTTGGTTCATTGGCAAGAATCAGACTTTCAAACCCCCCCCAGGAATAGCCCATACTAAAATGCTTCATTCCATCTAATAGGGCTGTGGTTGCTCTTGGGTAACTGCTTTTCAAGACAAATGAAAATAGGCCATTTCCACCGGTAAAATCGCGTGTGAAAAACTCGTGACCAGGACAAGTTTCAAGGGCAGGGTGGCGAACATGATCAACTTCAGGTCTGTTTTGAAGCCACTGCGCGACTTTTAAGCTGTTTTCTGCGTGTTGACGCAGACGTACATCAAGAGTGCGAATTCCACGTAAGCCTAAGTAGGCGTCGTCAGGGGAAACACATTGGCCCATCAAGTAACTTTGTTCGCGTAATTGATCCCAGTGTTTTTCATTGGCAACTGCAGTACCGAGCATGACATCTGAGTGGCCCACAATATATTTCGTTGCTGCTTGAATAGAAATGTCGACGCCATGTTCAAAGGGTGAGAAATTTACACCTGCTGCCCAAGTGTTATCTAGCATCACGATAATATCGTGTTCGTGTGCAATACTAGACAGAGTTGGCACATCCTGTACTTCCATGGTGATAGACCCCGGAGATTCTAGGAACAGCACCCTAGTATTTGACTTAATAAGCTCGCGAATACCTTCACCCAGAGTTGGGTCGTAGTAGGTTGTTTCTACTCCCATCTTCTTAAGGATCTTGTCGCAAAAATCTCGTGTTGGTTCATAACAGGTATCGACCATCAAAATGTGGTCGCCTGTCTCGACAAACGACAGAATGGCATTAGAGATCGCTGCTGTACCGCAAGGATACAGAGCGCAACCTGTGCCACCTTCTATTTCGGTCATTGCGTCTTGAAACGCAAAATGGGTGGTAGTACCGCGGCGACCGTAAAACAGAGTCTTATTTGCTCGGTTCACCGTTGCATGATGTTTTTCAGCGACGGTGTTGAATACAACGGTAGATGCCCTTTGGACGGACGGGTTTACCACGCCATTAGTCCACTTTTTATCGCGACCAGCGGTGACCATTCTGGTCTGTTTACTTTCTGACATCGGAAGTCCTTATCGAATACTTTCTCTTATTTAAACCATGGCGTAGCTTGAATAGCAAGGGTTTAAAGCAGTGGGTTAAACAGATAGAAAACGCGCTCTAAAAAGCGAGAGAATAGCGTACGCTTTTCCCAGTCTTGAATGTTAACTAAGTGAGACTGATCTATATAACTTTGCTGAAGCCAATACATCTCTTTGGTAAACGCTATGTCATCAATGGCTAGGGTAAGCTCAAAGTTAAGCCACAAACTACGCATATCCATATTTACCGTTCCGACGAGACAGAACTCCTCGTCAATCACAACCGACTTTGTATGTAGCAATCCGCCATAGAACTCATAAATTTTAACCCCGGCACTTAATAGCTCACTGTAAAATGCACGTGATGCCCACTGAACCATGAGTGAGTCATTTTTGTGTGGGATGATCAACTCCACTTTAATGCCACGTTGTGCGGTCATCTTGAGTGTTTCAAGTAAATCAGAACTAGGGACAAAGTATGGAGTCGTGATACGAACTGAGTGATTCGCCTGATTGATCGCCAGCGTTAATACCTGAGAAATGAGGTGTTCTGGCATACCTGGGCCGGAAGGAACAACTTGAACAGGGTGTTGAGGTTCATTTGGATTGATGTTGCACTTGGGTAATGATGGGAATACCCGAGAACCTGTCTCTACTTCCCAGTCCCAGCAGTGAATCGCCGACAATACATTAACGGTTGGGCCGGTGATGCGTACCATCATGTCAATCCACTGACCGACGCCAGAGTCTCGTTTAAAGTATGCCGGGTCAACCAAGTTCATTGATCCTGTATATGCGATCTCTTCGTCGATGACGATGATTTTCCGATGTTGGCGCAGGTCGAGGCGACGAAGGAAGATACGCCACGGGCTAACTTCGAGTGCTTGAACGACTTCGATACCCGCACCGCGCATCATCTGTAACCACTCGCTGCGAAAGAAACGTGGGCTGCCAGCGGAGTCGAGCAAAACTTTAACATCTACACCTCGTTTTGTTGCTTGAATTAAGGCAGAAGCAACGGAATCGGCCAACCCGCCTGGGTGCCAAATGTAGAAAACCATACGAATACTGGCTTGAGCATTTTCAATGTCTTCGATAATGGAATGTAAAATATCGTCAGGAGAACTTTGTAAAGAAAGTGAGTTACCTGAAAGGGCAGGTAGACCAAGCCGGTTGTTACATAGCTCATCAATACGATAGATATGGCGGCCAAAACTTTCAGGTGAGTGAGCATGACAATCGTTGAGCTTCGAGAACCACTCAGAGAAAGGAGAGAGCATCTCTTTGGCGCGTTCGGCTCTTTTGCGACCAAGATTGAGTTCACCAAATAGGAAATAGCAGGCGACACCTAAGATTGGAATGATATAAATGATCATCAGCCAAGCTAGCGAGACGCTGACAGCACGTCGTTTTAGTACGACTCGAATTGTCACACCTGCAACTAAAATCCAATATAAGACGATCCCAGCCAGCGTAACAAAGTGATAAAACTTTTCCATTCAGTAACCTAGGTATTCCAATGCCATTCAATATTAGAACTCTGGGAGAGGGGCGACAAGCGACAAATAGACAAAGAATGTAACGAGTAAGGAAAAGTCAGAAAAAGAATGATTATGTTATGGGAATGTAAATTCTGGTGTATAGTAGATGTTAAAGGCTAAAAAAGCAGCATTTAAACATATTAATTACATTTGTGGCGGAAAAATAAACTAAATGGGCTTCCAATTTTAATCTTAAACTGCTTTACTTGCCATAACGTTAGCGTCACTGATAATTTTATTAAGTGTAAAAATAATTATACACCACTTTTTTAAGGCGCCTAACAGAAGCAAACACAACTTAAAAACGATTTAATGGAGTAACCGTGGCTACTAGTACAAGTACACAAGCCCGTGATACATGGGGATCTAAATTAGGCTTCGTGATGGCCGCAGCAGGTTCTGCTGTTGGTTTGGGCAACATATGGAAATTTCCTTATACGGCAGGTGAGAGCGGCGGCGGCGCGTTCGTTGCAATTTACCTTCTTTTCGTAATTTTTATCGGCTTTAGCGTCATGCTAACTGAGTTCGCTATTGGTCGTAAGACAGGTCTATCCGCTGTTGGTGCGTTTAAAACGACAGATCGTCGTTGGACGTTTACAGGCGTTATGGGTGTGTTGAGTGGTCTACTTATCATGGGTTTCTACCCAGTGGTAGGTGGTTGGGCACTGGCATACATCTTTAAAGTTGGTGGCGGCCTGCTAAGTGCACCAGAAGCAATCGGTGACAGCTTTGGCGGTTTCATCTCTGATCCCGTTCAACCACTGATGTGGATGGGTATCTACCTGATGCTAAACATCGCCATCGTGATGAAAGGCGTATCTGGCGGTATCGAGAAAGCAGGTAAGATCCTAATGCCTCTATTATTCCTTATCCTGATTGTTGTATCAGTGAAAGGTCTAATGCTCCCTGGCGCTATGGCTGGTCTTGAATTCCTGTTTATGCCAGATTTCTCTAAAGTGGATAGTAACGTTGTTCTAGCGGCTCTAGGTCAGGCGTTCTTCTCGCTGAGCTTGGGTATGGGCTGTATGTTGACTTACGGTTCTTACTTGAAGAAGAAAGAAAACCTAGTTCAGACGACAGGTATGGTTACTGCAATGGACACTGGTGTTGCAATCCTAGCAGGTGTAGCAATGTTCCCAGCAATGTTTGCATTCGGTATGGAGCCAGCGGCTGGCCCTGGTCTAGTATTTGTTGTCGTACCTCAGCTATTTGCTGAAATGGGTGGCGTAATCGGTCTTCTGTTTGCACTGATGTTCTTCATTGGTCTAACGGTAGCGGCACTTACTTCTTCTGTATCACTACTTGAGGTTGTGGTTTCTTACCTAATTGATGAAAAAGGTATGAAGCGATCTACAGCCGTAATCAGCGCAAGCTCAGTAATGGCAACGCTATGTGTATTCGCCTCTCTGTCGCTAGGTGGTGTAGGGCCAACACTATTCGGCACTGGCGCATTTGATATCTTCGACCTCCTAACAGATAAGATCTTCCTAGCTGTTGGTGGTATGTTGGTATGTATCTTCGCAGGTTGGCGTCTATCACGCTCAGAGCTTGAAAAAGAGATCACTAACGATGGTGAAGTGTCTTTCCCACTGTTTGGTCTATGGTACAACCTAGTTAAGTACATTATTCCAGTAGCTATCGCAGTCGTTGCTTTCATGGGCATTAAGTCTGGCTTCGATAGCGGCAAGGGTGAAATCATGCTGCTAGGTATCGGTATCATCGCTGTGGCAGGAATCTTCTCTAAGAAGCTATAGACCTGACTCACGACTTCAATGAAACAAACCTCCCGCTTGGGAGGTTTTTTTTGCTAGTCCTACATGAGTGAGTGGCAGCAGTAGGGGTAAGTCTGGTAATACCTGGCCTATCTTGTGTCAAAGTCTCTTTATCGCTTGATGAATGATACCCTACTGGTATTCACAAAGAGAATGGGTATACTCATGCCTCCGAAGTGGAGCCTGTCTAATGTTTGATATTTTACATACCCATCCTGACTTTATCGTTATTAATAAACATCCGAATGTGTCAGTACATAAAGATGATGGCGATACTATGCTACTCCAAGATGTTTCCAAACAGACTGGAGATTCACAGCTTTATCTTATTCACCGCTTAGACAAAATGACTTCGGGTATTTTGTTGCTGGGTAGAAACGTGGCGGCAGCCAGAGCTCTTTCAAACCAGTTTGCCGAACGGCGAGTGGAGAAGTTCTATCTCGCTATCGGCAGTAAAAAACCAAAAAAGAAGCAAGGGTTGGTATCGGGAGATATGGAACGCTCGCGTCGAGCATCTTGGAAGCTGCTTACCACTCAACATAACCCTGCGGTGACCCAGTTTTTTTCTGCAACTGCTTTGCCCGGTGAAAGACTTTTCTTATGTAAACCGCATACAGGGAAAACGCACCAAATTCGCGTCGCTCTGAAATCAGTAGGTTCGGGAATTGTCGGCGATCCTATATACAATAGTGGCAATACCTCAGATCGCGGTTACTTGCATGCGTTTGCCCTTCGCTTCGAATTCAATAGCCAAAGCTACGAATTTGTTTGCGATCCGCGTAAAAGTGTCTTACTCGGAGAGAAGTGGAATGATGAAATGACCAGTCAAGGCATTGAGGCTTGGCTAAAACCTTGGGAGCTATCATGGCCGAAGATCAACAAGTAATTCCTGCAGCAATGCAGACACAACAACTTCCAGTTTTTTTTGAGCAGTTGCAACTTCAATTAGAATCAGCTCCGAACGAAATTCGCCGCCTGTTTCATGGCCGTGGCCGTAGATTTGAAGGGTTGGATCAATTAACCTGTGATTGGATTCAAGGGCAGCTTATTGTCAGTGTATTTAAAGCGGTTGAAGAGTCATTTATTGAACAACTAAAGCAAGGATTGGTTACACTGTCACAAAGTGCGTTGTGGAACGAAAAACAAGGCCGTTCAATAGTTGTTCAATATCGTTACGCAGAGGGGGCTCCTTCGGAAGTCTTGCTGGGCGAATTGGATAGCCGCCCTGTAGTAGAAGAGTCAGGTTTAAAGTACCAACTCGATATTGGCCGCAACCAAAACTTTGGTCTGTTTTTGGATATGCGCTATGGGCGTGATTGGGTAAAAGATAACGCTAAGCATAAAAATGTTCTAAACCTGTTTGCCTACACATGCGGATTTTCTGTTGCTGCGATAGAAGGTGGGGCAGATCAAGTGGTCAATGTCGATATGTCGCGCTCTTCACTGGCGAAAGGGCGAGAAAATCATAAGTTGAATAGCCACAACACTAATCAAGTTAAGTTCTTAGGCTACGATATTTTCCGCTCTTGGGGAAAAATCAAGAAGATGGGACGTTATGACTTAATTGTGATTGATCCGCCGTCATTCCAAAAAGGTAGCTTTGCACTAACTAAAGATTACAAGCGTATTCTCAGAAAGCTGCCGGAGTTGTTAGCGCAAGATGGACAAGTAATCGCCTGTGTTAACTCTCCTCAAGTAACAAGCCAGTTCTTAATAGAAGGCATGAAGGAAGAAGCGCCGCAGCTCAACTTTATTGAGCGGTTAGACAACCCTCCAGAGTTTGAAGACGTCGATACAGAAGCGTCGCTTAAAGTACTTCGATTTAAATAGCCGCATATTTCAACCCCGAAAAGCGCCATTCATGGCGCTTTTTTATTATTCGTAGCCTGTAAATAACAGAACTGAACGTGTTTTGTTGTTTTATCAACCATCTTATTTGTAGATCTATTCAATAAGTGAATGTGATTTAAACTGGACACTAGGCAAGAAATGTCGCCCCATATGCTTGGTGGTTCATATTTTGTGTGTAATAATTTTACATATTTGTTTATTTTTATATAAATATACAGTTTATTGATCGGCTTATACTGTTTGTTTAGTTTAGTTATGAATTGTTTTTTGAACAGGTGTAATTGTTCGAGTTACAAATGTGCACCCCCAAATTTGTCTGGGTTATAAGTTTTTAATTTTAATTTCTAGATTAAAGTCAGAAGGAATAAGCATGTTTACTAAACTATTTGTTAACACCAAATTAGCCATTGAAAACTATAAGAGCGATGAGAACGGCGTAACTGCTATTGAGTACGGCCTTATTGCGGCAGGTATCTCAATTGTAATTGCTGCACTCGTTGGTGACATTGGTACACACCTTACTACCATATTTACTAGCATCAAAACAGAACTAGGCAAAGTTGCGAAGTAGTCATCGACGTTTTGGGAACACAGTGCCTAACAGGGTGGCTAATATTATTGGCTACCCTCACTTTTCTATCCATCTGGTCAGATATTAGATACCGAAAAATCAGTAACCTCCTCTGTTTAGGAGTGCTACTTAGCTGCTCTATTATCGTTTTGAAACTGGGTGGAGTCTTCCAAATAGTCAACGTTATCTTGTTTTTGTCAATTGGATTAGTCATGAGCCACCTAGGTTGGCTTGGTGGCGGAGATAGTAAGCTATTTGCCGCCTATTCAGTTGCAATTATTCCAGCATACATTCCTATTACGCTATTTATAGTTGCTATTACCGGCGGTATTACCAGTGTTTTCTATCTGTTTAGAAATAAAGTAGCAGAGAGTAAATTCACGGGAATACCCTATGGGATCGCTATATCCCTAGGCGGGCTATTTGGAGTGCTGGCATCTATCTTGGAAAATTCAGTGTGAATAAAAAAGTATTATTAACTTTTGCAGGGCTAGCAATCTTATTGGGTTTGTATGGCTTAGCAGGGAGTTTATCAAAAACTCCAACGCAAGAGTTTCAACCGGAAGTGAAACAAGACAAGTTGATTACCGCTTGGCGATTGGTCAACTCTGTTGGTCAAGGTCAGCAGGTGAAGCGCTCGGATTTGGAATTACTTCGTGTAACCGAGTCTAAAGCCACGGTGTTAGGTGTTGCTGAAGATATGTTGATCAATTTTTCAAACGGTTTGGTCTACGCGGCAGACTTGAATGTTGGCGAGTTGATTTTTCAAGAGCACTTGGTTGCGCCAGATCAAGAGGGCTATGTTGATTTGGTGATCGCCAAAAACCGTGTTCCTTATGCAATAAAAGTGCGGCCTCAATCCATTGTTGGTGGTGTGATCACCCACGGGACCATGATTGATGTGTTATCTCTCTCTTTGCCAACGGAATTCTCAATAGAAACGGCAGAGACACAACCGACGCGTAAGCGCAATATGTTTGTTACCCCAGTGCTAACAGGTGTCAAAGTACTGCAAGTAAACAAGACGTTGATTGGTGAAACGCGTAGCGCTCCAGCGTCAACCGAAGTAAATCTGATTTTAGAGCTTACTCGTAAGCAAGTAGCGACCCTCACAGTGGCAAAAAGAATCTCTGAACTGGAAGTCCACAAATCCATTGGTGAATACAAGAAGTCAGATCTCCATGCAGATGCTGGTGATGTGCTATCCAACTTCAAATCTGTCGTTGAGTATCGCTCTAACGACGTAACCATTAACTGAGGCTTCAATGAAAAAGTTACTTATCTCTCTTTGTGCCTTATTGTTTTTAGTACCTTCTCTTTCAAACGCGCAAAGAATCACCTACCTCTCTGAAGGCGAGATGGAAATCATCTCGGTTGGCGAAGACATTGACTCTGTCTTTATTTCCAATCCAGAAGTGGCTGACTATCAAGTGATTGATAAACGCAAAGTTGCTTTGTTTGGCAAAGCCTTGGGTGAAACCGGATTTGCCGTATTTGGCATCAGTGGAAAAACCCTAACTAAACGTAAGGTAACGGTTAATACATCGCTCACGGAGCTAGAAAGCCAAGTTCAACTGCTGTATCCCAATGCGAACGTAAAGCTGACTCATATTGGTGACAATGTGGTTTTAACGGGCACTGTTGCGAATGAAAAAAACAAAGATGCTATCAATCAAATGGTGGGAGAGTTGTTAGAGAAAGAAAAGAAAGAGTACGCAATTAAATGGAACATCAATGATGACGACTATGAAATGGAGTTTATGAAGCGTTTCCACTTCACTGGTGTTGTCAACCAGATCGAAGTCGTCACCCAAAAGCAGGTCAATGTAAAGCTATCGATTGCTGAAGTGTCACACTCATTTCTTGAAGAATTTGGTGTTCAGTATGGTAGCCAAGGTCAAAACTCAGGTGTTTTCATTGATAAGCTAACCTCTTTCAGTGCCTCAGATATCATTTCAGTGATAACTGCGATGGGTAACGATACCGTTGGGCAAATTCTAGCGCAGCCAAACTTGTCAGTGATGTCCGGAGAGACGGCCAATTTCCTTGTAGGTGGAGAACTACCTGTAGTGACTGTGGTCGATGGGACCACTAATGTTGAATACAAAGAGTTTGGTATTCGCTTAGATTTGATGGCTAAGGTGCTGGATGATGACAATATCAAGCTCTCACTAATCCCAGAAGTGAGTTCATTGGATACCCAATACCGCAACGAGTCATACAATCTTCCGGCATTAAAAACTCGACGGGCAAGAACGACGGTTCAGCTCGCTGATGGCAAGAGCTTTGTGTTAGGTGGCCTGTTGAGTACCGAAGACAAGGAGTCGTTACGCCAAATCCCATTTATTGGCGAAATTCCTGTATTAGGTGCGCTATTTCGCTCTTCAGGGACGGAAAGAACGCGCACTGAGCTTGTTATTGTTGCGACGGTCAATCTTGTTCAACCCGTTGAACCTAGCTCAATCCAACTGCCTACGATGCAGAAAACTACTAGTCTTGAGCGCTTTTTGAACATTGAGCCAAACATATCGGATTCAGATCAAAGTAAATGGGCAAATGAAATCTACGCGACAGGAGGCTTCAAGCTATGAGAAACGTCAATCTTAACTCTATTTGGCAATCCGTCGGCTTATCTATGCTGCTTGTTTTGAGTGGTTGCGCTGAAAACGTTTCGATGCGTGAAGGCCAAGCGATTCACACTGTGCCGATGACTTATACATGGTCTGCTTCCTTTGAACCTGCTGGTATAGACAAAGCTAAGCAAGAAGTGCAGAAGCTAATCGATCACAACTGGCAAATTGTTGCGAGTAAGGGAATTAATCTGCAATGGTCAACAAGGCTAGGTAAACAGTTTGTAATCTCAATTCGTCAAGGTTTGCTTGAGCGTGGGGTTGAGTCAAATCAAATATCCCTTCACCAAGAACAGTTAGATAGTGGCAAAGATGTAGCGGTTGAATTTCACTACACCAAGGTGATCACTGAATTATGCACTCCAAGTAAGGTAGGTAAGTTTGGTACAAACGCCGAAGGTTGTTTTGCGGAAAATGCACGATGGCAATCGATGGTGAATCCAGAAAATACCCTTTCATCTCAGCCTTTAGCTAAGTAAGGCCCACATTTATGTTTGATTTAGTAGATAAGCTACAAAGTAAACCGCTGCAAAACACTGTTAAAAAAGAGACCATTACCTCTGTTTTGTTCCATCAAACACAAGAGTGTGTCGATCTGGTTGATGAAGCTTTTCGCTTCGAGAATATCAATGTTCCAACTATGCTCGTCAATAGTGATGACAAGATTAAACAGCATGTGCGTGAATCTTTCGTTGAGATCGTGATTGTTGAGCTAAACCTGAGCGAAAACATCACAAAGGACATGGAGCGAATTAGTCATCTTTTACCTAACAGTGCTTCTGTAATAGTCGTAGGTAGCGAAGATGCAATCTCTACAATTCGAAACTTGAAAGAGATGGGTTTTTACTATGTATTCTGGCCTATCACTAAGCAAGAACTGATAGAGTTTGTCCGCAATGTTAATAATAACCGTCAACGAAATTCTGGTTTAGGTAAAGATCGCAGCGCTAAAAAAGTGGGTGTTTGGGGGACCAAGGGGGGCGTCGGTGCCACCATGTTGACCGCAGAATTAGCCTTCGAGCTATCCGACATTAAAAAGTCGAGTGCTCTGGTGGTCGATCATGATTTTCGTGGTGGTAACTTAGATATTTTCTTGGGGCTTAAGCGATTTGATAAGAAACTCGTCTCTAGAGCTTCATTAGCATCGAGCGTTGATACTACCTATGCAGCAAGCATGGTGAAAAAGGTCGACAACATGCTAGCGGTATTGTCGCTTGAGTCAGATGAACTCAATGAACTCGAACTGAAAGAGTACCTCCGCACTTTAACGGCGCAATTATCAGGTAACTACAATTTTATTCTCGAAGATCTATCACGAGGGAGTAATTCTAAACAAGACCTCGATTACATCTCAACTTCCTGTGACGTCATTGTTCTACTGATGGAGCCAACAGTCTCAAGTGTTCGTGAAGCTAAACGCACGATGAAGAGTTTGGAAGCCGCAGACTCTAGTGTGCGTTGTTTGTTTGTTTTGAACTACACCATTGAAGAAAAAGCGGCGACGATAAATGCGGCAAACATTAAAGCGTTTCTAGGGCGTACCCCTGACATCATACTGCCGAACGAGCCGAGAATGAGTAAGTTAGTTCTAGAGCAAAAGCATATCTATAAACATGATTATCCAGTCAGTCAAAATCTGCACAAACTTACAGCAATGCTGCTTGGTCAGCCAGATGAAGGTGAAAAAAACAGTTGGCTACGTCGTATTCTTAAGCGAGGCAAGTAATGGACGTTAAGATCAATAAGTCAGCTTATATAGAGATTCGTAAACAGATTTTCGAAGCGCTAGATGCAGAAGTGGTGCAAAGTGTGTCTAAAGATGCATTGACGCTTCAGCTTTCTAACGCTGTCGATATGTTGATCGACAAGCTAGGGTTTTCGGTTGCCAGTGTTATCCGTCGTGAATATGTCAAAGGGCTTGTCGATGAATTGCACGGACTTGGGCCTTTGCAACCTCTAATGGAAGATGAGTCGATCAGTGACATCATGATCAATGGTTGTGACCACATCTTTATTGAGCGACATGGTTTGGTAGAACAAGCGAATATTTCCTTTATCGATGAAGGGCAGTTACAGCAAATCGCTAAACGTATTGCGAGCCGAGTTGGCAGACGTGTTGATGAATCTTCGCCAACTTGTGATGCTCGTCTACCTGATGGAAGCCGCGTTAATATCGTAATTCCCCCCATAGCAATCGACGGTACTTCTATCTCTATTCGTAAGTTTAAGAAACAAACAATAGAGCTTTCTGAACTGGTCGAGTTTGGTGCCATGAGCGCAGAGATGGCGCGTATTTTAATGATTGCAGCACGTTGTAGGCTCAACATCCTCATCTCTGGCGGTACAGGCTCCGGTAAGACAACTATGCTTAATGCGTTGTCACAATATGTCTCGGAAAAAGAGCGAATTGTCACTATCGAAGATGCAGCGGAACTGAAACTGTTGCAGCCTCATGTAGTACGATTGGAAACTCGAATGGCTGGTATTGAAGGTTCTGGTGCGATTAGTCAGCGTGACTTGGTGATTAACTCACTGCGTATGCGTCCTGATCGAATCATTGTTGGTGAATGTCGTGGTGCAGAAGCGTTTGAAATGCTTCAAGCAATGAATACAGGGCACGATGGTTCTATGTCTACCCTGCATGCCAACACTCCACGAGATGCGCTGGCAAGGGTGGAATCCATGGTAATGATGGCGACCAACAGCTTGCCATTAGAGGCGGTTCGCAGAGCAATTGTGAGTGCAGTCGATCTTGTGGTGCAAATTAGTCGCTTGCACGACGGTAGCCGTAAAGTGATGAGCATCACTGAAGTGGTTGGGATTGAAGGTTCGAATGTTGTACTTGAAGAACTATTCCGCTTTCAACCTGCGTCAGTGGCGAACGAAAACGGAAAAATTCACGGTAAGTTTGTTACCGCTGGCCTTATGCAACGTTCAGTTTTAGTCGAAAAAGCCAAGTACTTTGGGTTGGAACAACAGCTAACGGATGCTTTTAATGTTGGTGCCCCTGTATGATTTACTGGTTAGCCTTAATTCTAGGTGGTGTAGCTTTGCTAGTGGTGTTTTGGCCAACAAATAGCGAACAAAAAAACGACTACTTGGAAGAAGCAAACCGCTCTTTAAGGGCTTGCTCTATTGATGAGGCTCAGCAAGCCGTTGACCTTAAAGCGCTTTCTGACAAAACTTTTGTCGACAAACTAAAAGCACGAAGCAAAAACGTGAAACGTCAGTTAGGCAAAATGCCAGAGGTGAAACTGCTTGTGTACAGCCTTGTTTTAGTCACCGTTGCTATGATACTGAATAACAAGTATTTGCAGGCAAACTTGGTCTCAGTTGCTTCAAGTGTCTTGGTTCTCGGTTGGATGCTTGGGTATTTATGGTTGCAAAAGCGTCAGCGTCAAGCGTTTGAAAGTGCCTTTCCTGACGCACTGAACATGCTATCGAGTGCGGTGAGCTCAGGTGAAAGTATTATGCATGCCATCATCTATGTAGGTCGAACGCTACAAGGTGAAGTTGGTAGTGAGTTTAAGCACATGGGAGAAAGGCTTCAGCTCGGCGAAACACCGGACAACGTGTTTCGTAAATCTTGCGATCGCTTTCCTTATCCTTCTTTCTATTTTTTCGTTATCACGTTGCGCGCCAATATGCAGCGTGGAGGGCAATTGAAAGATGTCATTGCACGTTTAAACCGATTGATGTTCGATGCTCGGGCGATAGAGAAAAAAAAGTATGCCCTGACCGCGGAAGCACGCATGTCGGCAAAGATTGTCGCGGTTATCCCTTTTTCTGTGTTGTTAATGTTGCAGTTTGTCAGCCCTGATAATTTCGAATTTTTGCTATTTGATCCTGAAGGTAAACCTATTCTTTATTACTTGATTAGCAGTGAGTTTATTGGGCTGTTTATCATTTGGAGTTTGATGAGAGGAGCCCAAAGATAATGTCAGCTCATTTGCTCATCTTTGTAACTCTTATCCTTATCACTCTAGGTATCGCGATTGTCAGCTATCAGGTATGGAGTACGGCTAAGCGGCGGAAGATGCTAAAAATCTATGCCTTGATTGATGACGACCAAGAAAAGCAAACCGATACGGATAGCCACCTAGTACAGGCACTTGAAAAGCTAACTTCTTCATTTTCTTCACAGGAAGGTGAGATTAAGGAGAAATTAGAGGAGGCAGGTCTACACAATCAAAATTTTGCTAAGTACTACATGCATTTTAAGTATGGCGTATCAGTACTAGGTATTTTTCTTATCTACTTGTTAGCCAATATGTATTCAATAGCATCGTCGCAAATGGTCGCGGCAATGGCTGTTTGGTTCGTCACCTGTATTATTTTTCCAGACTCGTTACTCGCGGCAAGAAAGAGGGCGCGCCGACAACGTATTTCTGGACAGTTACCCTATTTACTCGATCTGATGGCAATTTGCGTTCAAACCGGAATGACGCTCGAGGCGACCATTAAATATCTATCTCTAGAACTAAGAGCATTTGATAAAGAGCTTGCCTCGTTGCTCGCTAAATTGGATGACCGCGCACAAATTGTCAGCCTTGAAAGGGCGCTAGACGAGCTGTATGAAAAGTTACCGACATCAGAAATTCGCAGCTTTGTCATGACATTAAAGCAAAGCCTGCAATATGGCTCGTCTATTTATCAAGTGTTAACCACACTTGCATCTGACATCCGTGACGTCAATATGCTCGCAGCTGAAGAGCGTATCGGTAAGCTCGCCGCAAAAATGTCTCTGCCGCTGATTGTTTTTATCATGATGCCGATTGTGGTGATCATCTTAGCACCTGCCGTAATGAGGTTTATGGACCATGTATAAATTGATGCTGTTAGCTACTTTATTGTTGAGCGGTTGTGCGACCATCCAGCCCTCTAGCCCTAATTCGGTGATTAATGCTAATAAAGAGCAGATGTATATCGAGGCAAACAATCAGGAAAAGCTGATTGAATTTTATAAGCAAGCGCTACGCGAACGTGAAAGTGTTGAAACCCGTATAAAACTAGCTCGTACATATTTGGATACGGAAGACCATGAGTCTGCCATTTTTGTTATCAGTCAACTTACCGAAAAATCAAAAGGATTTGATGTTTATCTTATATTGGCTAAAGCGCATTTCCATTTAGGCAATATCGAACAGTCAGTGGAGAATGTTTCGACGGCTCTGTCGCTAAACCCAAAGAGTGGTGAAGCTCACAACCTTGCTGGAGTATTAGCCGCGGTGGAAGGGAAACTTGAGGTGGCGGAACGACACTTCGTTGACGCGAGAAGGCTGTTTTATGTCGATGATGTGGTTAAAAATAATCTCGCGACCTTGTATTTAGTTCAGGGTCAATATAAACGCAGTTACAACTTACTACTTTCTGCTTATCAGTCTAATCCAAAAGATAGCAAAACTGAGGCTAACTTGGTCATTGTGTTGGTGAAATTAGGTGATATTGAGCAAGCTCAACAGTTGCTCGAAGACAAATATGAGCGTGAACAGGCGCAGAAAATCATTAGTTCAATCCGTGCTGACGGCTTTAACAGCGCGTACTTTGAGTCTTAAGCCATGATAAATCGACGTAAACAACATGGCGTTGCCTCTATCGAATTTGGACTCGGCTTTATGGCTTTTTTCTTAATGATTATGCTTTGGGCTGAAATGGGTTATCTGGCCTATGTTTCTTCTGCTAATGATCTCGCGATAGCGGAAGCTTCACGTCGTGCCAAGACGACAAATACGATGGCGAGCCGTAGCTCACAGCAAACGCAGTTTATGACGGAGTTCAAACGAATCATTCGTGAGCAGGCGGGTGTGTTAGGCAATATCATTGACCCTGACAAGTACAGACTTACAGTACATTACTTTGCTTCGATTGAAGAGCTAGGTCGCTATGGTGGATCGAACGATGACACATGTACCCAGAATGAAAATCACAGCGAAGTGGAGTGCGGAAACCCGACAGATAGCGCACTTGCGATATACAGAGTCAATTATGACTACACGCCAATGCTCGCTATTTTTATGCGGGCGAGCAGTAGCCTGACAAGAGAAGTTGTTGTAATTCAGGAGTTCGAGCGTGATCAATTCAAAATCTAGCCAGCGTGGGGTGTTCTCTATTGAGTTTGCATTGCTGGGGGTTGTGTTCTCCACCATATTGATCTTTACCGCTGATATCATCGTTAAGCTCTCGGTGCAAGGCAAGTTAGATCGGCTTTCTTACTCCTTGGTCAATGTGATTAAAGAGCGTACTCAGTTCTATGGCAAAGACAATTTCGATATCGATAACAAGATGGTCACTGATATCTACCAGATTGCTACAGGTTCTATGCAAAGAACCATGGGCAGTTATCAGGCAAACAACGTTGGTGGAGAGTTTGAGTTGCTTAAATTTGACCTCAACGGTAAGCCTTCTGTGACTCTAATTTCGAAAGGAAAGGGATGCTCACTTGGACAAACTATCTCTCAGCAAGAAGGGCTCTCAATGGTGACCTCATGGGGACGTCGAGCAACCTTATACCGGGTGACATTATGTTATGAAACCGACAATTGGGCGGGACCTTTGTTTGACGAAGAATTTACCACCATACAATCATCCTCTTTGATGATGGGGCGGTAATCATGCGCAGTTCTAGAACAAAACAAAGCGGGCACGCTGCGTTATTATTTGCTTTGATCATTCCAGGGATGTGGGGATTTTTCACACTCGCCATTGATGGTTCACGTGCACTGCAAACCAAAGCTCGTTTAGGCGATGCAACTGAAGCAGCAGCGTTGGCTCTGGCTGCTAAGAATAGCCAAAACACAAGTGAAAACAAAAGTTTAGCTAAAGACTATATTAGCGCGTATATCCCTGATTCGGATATCTCCATTACCAAGATAGGGAGAAGTGAATGTCATGTTTCCAACAACCTCGACTGTGATGGCGCCAACCGATACTCACAGTATTCGTTAGAAGTGTCCATTAACCAAGATGCTTGGTTACCCACACAGGAGTTTGTCGGTTTTGGTGACAGCTATGATGTGGCGCACGCTGCTACAGCGCGTAAGTACCAAGGTGACAGCATTGATATTTCATTTGTGATGGACTATTCGGGGTCCATGCGCGAATCATGGAAGGGTAAACCTAAGTATATACGTGTAAGAGATATCATTAATGATGTGCTTGATGAACTTGAAACATACCAAGGAATACAAGAAATCAATAACAAGGTTTCACTGGTACCTTATGCCGAGTTTACTGCGCGGCCCAAGGATAACTTGTCTTGTGGGTGGAGAAGTAAGAGTCCACTTCCTTATGTTGATGAACTCTACTATAAAAAGCGAGGCCGAAATTACAAACTCGATGCGTACAAAACGGTACAGCGCTGGCGTGATAGCCGAGCATCTGACAAAGATATGGTGTGTGCTCACGAATTGTATAGAAATTTTGGGATGAGCTATAAGAATGTCTCATTTGTCGATAAGTTCGATCAACTAAGATCCGAGATGAAAAAGTTTCGTCCAGGCGGTGCAACCGCTTCTTACCAAGGGATTATCAAGTCAGCACAGTATTTTGACCAGTTATCAGATCCTAACCCGCGTCAGCTTATGGTTATTTTATCTGATGGCGATGATAAAAACGGCAATCATGGCCCTATGAGTAGTCGTGAACCAGTCCCAACCAAAGCACTCATTAACCAGGGCCTTTGTGAAGATATACGTGCAGAGTTAAATAGCCGCAAAACTTCTGATAATCGACCTGTGACATTCCAAATTGCTTTAATCGGATTTGGCTATAACGTTGGAAAAAACCCCTTAACTCAATGTGTTGGTGAAGAAAATGTCTACGACGCTGCTAATCCTGATGAACTCTTAGACATCATCCTCAACCTAATTTCAGAAGAAATCGGACACTTAAAATGATTTTTAAATTCAACAAACTCTTTATTGTTTCGGCTCTAGTTGGGAGCTCTACAGTATTAGCCAATGACGCCAATATTGTCTTTGAGCAAGTATGTGGAACTCAATCGGGCGCGACTTATATTCAGGTTGAGTCTGGTACGCCTGTTTCTGTTATTCCTAATGCAGGAATTATGTATCAGGTGCAAACTGAAGCAACAGACCTAGATACTCGCCATTTTGTCGACCGCTTCGCTAGTCAGTTTGAGCTAGAGCGAGGTTGTGCCGAGTATCTAGTAAATAATGGCCAGTTTATTTCAGGTCAGTCTGGGGATGTGTTAGCGAGTGTTTATTTTGACTTTGACCGCGCGAACCTAACGCCGGTGTCGAAGAAAATCCTTGATCGTATTATTCAAATCGCAGGGTCATCAAACAATGAGTTTGTTTTGACCGGACATACTGATAGTACAGGACCACAGGAGTATAACTTTCAGTTGGGTTTAAAGCGTGCAGGCAGCGTAGAGGCTTATTTAATAGATCAAGGGCTAGATAATACTCAGATTGATTCGAAAGGCGAAACAAAGCCTAAGGCGAGTAATGCCACTTCACAAGGGCGTGAAAAAAATCGCCGTGTCGAAGTCACTTTATAGGTAGTAAATGAGGCGCTAAGGCGCCTCATTTAATGTCTGAAAGCCTGAATAGATACGGGTAAAGGTTGTAAACCAGCATGCGGCACCAAAGACGAATGCAATCAAGGCAAAATGTTGTGGAAATAAGCAGAACAAAATAAAGCAGCCAATTGTCTCTGTTCCTTCGGTGAGTCCACTCATGTAATAGAGTGACTTGTTTTTATAGACAGGGTTGTCGATGCCGCGTTTTCCTGCCATTACAGCAAAAGCTAAAAAACTTGTCCCCGTTCCGATAAAAGAAAAAATCAGAAATGCCCCGGCAATGGCGTTTTGCTCTGGATTAGCGAGCACAAAACCAAATGGGATCAGCGAGTAAAATAGAAAATCTAAGCTGATATCGAGAAAGCCCCCCGCATCCGAAATACCTTGAACACGTGCAAGTGCGCCATCAAGGCCATCGCATATCCGATTGAGAACTATAAAAGCCAGCGCTAAGGTGTATTGCTCTACGATCAAAGCGGGAAAGGCAAGGCAGCCTAAGGCAAAGCCAAACAGTGTTGTCTGGTTGGCAGTGACCCCTAGCTTATCAAATAGCTTGGCAGACTGAGCTAAAGGCCAACGAATAACTTTGATACTGAAACGATCAAGCATGTTTTGTCTCCCACGGCCAAGTTATACAGCGGCTATCTGATGGAATGTCTTCGTCATCATGAGTGACCATCAATGCTGGAATATTGGCCTGTTTTAATTGCTCGACAACCCAAGCGCGGAATTGCTCTCTCAGTTCCTTATCTAGCTTGCTGTAAGGCTCATCTAATAAAGCGACTTTGGGTTTCGCTAGTAGCATGCGTGTTAAGGCAATACGAGCGCGTTGACCGCCAGAGATCTGGTCTGGATAGGACTCTGCGAGTTTTGATAGTGAGATGTTTTTTAATGCTTGCATCGCTCTTGATTTTCTTTGTGCTCCTTTCATCGAGTCGGGCAATGCAAACGCAAGGTTTTCCCACACAGTTAGATGCGGAAAGAGCAAATCATCTTGAAATAGAATACCAACTTGACGTTTGTGTGCGGGCAGTCTATCAAGGCGTTGCTCGCTCAATGTGATAGAGCCTGAGTAATCAAATTCTGATGACAAGTGACCAGCAATCGCATCAAGCAAGGTTGATTTACCACAGCCACTTGGGCCCATCAAAGTGACAATTTCTCCTGGCTCGACGGTCAGGTTGAAATCAGAGAAAAGGGGGTCACCATTCGTTTTACGGATGGCGAGGTTTTCGAGACAAAGACTCATTTGGTAGTAAACCTTTAATAGTCAGTCGGCGATACTTAACGTGTAGTCGGCTAAGTAGAATCGCAAATGAGAAAAACAGCAGTGGTAAGATCGCTTGCCAAATAGCATAAATGGCAGTGACGCGACGATCAAAGCCGCTGGATAAAGCGACAGCTTCAGTAGTGATTGTGCTGATACGTCCCGCTCCCAACACGAGAGTCGGAAGGTATTGAGCGAGACTCACACTAATGCCTATAGCCCAAGCAAACGCGATGGCAGGTAATAGCAATGGCAGTTTAACTTTCATCCAAGCCTGTAACGGAGACTTACCTAAGCTAAGGGCAACGCGCGTAAGCCCGTCGTCAAAGCTGCGCCATGGTCCATCAAGTGATAGATAGACGAATGGGAAAGCGAAAAAAACGTGAGCCCAGCATACCCAAAACAAATACGCTTCGCTGTTTAAGTACAAAGTCACGATTTGCACACCAAACAGAACTGACAATTGTGGGATGAGCATAGGGATTGCGATGATATACCCCGGTACCTGCCAACGGTAACGTAGACGATATTCATGAGCGATCAACGCTAACACCAAACTCACAGTCGCACAGACAAGCGCGATGACTAGACTCTGTTCTAGAGTGGCTAAAATACCTTGCCATTCATATTGCCAAAATCGAAGGCTAAACTTGGATGGCAGGAGATCTGGGAACCGCCAGCGTTGAGCGAAACTCCAAATAATCAATAGCGGAATTATCGCTAAGGTTAATCCTGCGACTACAGAGAAAAGGCTTTTTCCCGGTAAATTGACTCCCTTTCTACCCGAATATTGCCAAGCCTTAAAACCTTTGGTGACTGTCCATTCGACCAAGCGAGCAAAAACAATCAGTAATGTGGCTATTGTGAATAAAACAACGGCACCAGCTGCTGCGCGAGGAAGCAGTGATAAATCTGGGTCATTGAACCATTGCCAGACCAATACAGCAAATGTTGGCGGATTGGTAGGGCCAACAATTAAGGCAACGTCAACCACAGATAAGCTGTAAGCCATAACCGCGAGCATAGGGAAGCGCAGCTTAGCAAACCATTGAGGGAAAAGACATTTCCACCAAGTTTGAGCCGAGCTATAGCCCATGGCGTGACTGACTTTTTCAGTCTGTTCAACATTTAACTGCTGAAGAATGGGGATACTCATCAGAAGTAAGAAGGGGACTTCTTTGATGGCCAACATTACAATTAAGCCCATTGCATAAGGGTCTTTGACTAATAGCGCCAAGTCATCGACCGTTTGTCCGTTAGGGTTGTAACCAAACATATCATGTAGGATACGCGCGCCCATTCCCGTCGGCGCAAACAAGAAAGCAAAACCAATAGCAAATGCAACGTGAGGCATCGCGAGTAGCGGAGATAAGCTCAACTCAATCTTACGCCAAAATGCAGTCCTCCATGCAGATTGCAAAATGGCAAAAGTGATCAAACAGGCTAGGTAGCTACTCAAAATCGCGCTATATACCGTTAACCCGATTGACTGCCAAACACCAGCCCATTCAAAAACAGCAGAAAAGCCATCAATGGAAAACTGATTTAAGCCAATCGGGGGGATGTACCCGAGCGCAGAGACCAACACACCAAGCAAGCCTGGTAGGGTAGGCACTATACAAACGACAATAATGACTAAATAGAGCGCTCTTAACATGCAGTAACTCTAGTTTCCATAGCGTTTTAGCCACTCTTTTTCCAAAGCAGCTTGCCAGCTAGGGTGAGGCTCGGCAATTGACTTAAATTGCTGGGTATTCTTAGCTGAACCAGTTAAGAATTGGCTACTTAGTACGGAAGGATCACCCCATACATTCAAATCTCCTTTACGAGATTGCGCTTCAGGGCTGAGTAGGAAATTAATCGCAATTTGAGCTCCAGCGCTTGCATTGGCATTCCAAGGAATCGCTAAGAAGTGGATGTTAGAAAGAGCACCAGCCTCCATTGCATAAGCCTTTGTTGTGTCTGCTAGGTTGCCACTTACTTGTGCGGAAAATACGGCATTTGGATTGAATGTAATGGCGAGATCGATTTGGCCATCATCAAGCAACTGAACCGTTTCTGCCGTGCCCGCTGGGAACTGTTTGCCACCACGCCAAGCCACTTGATGTAATTCATCTAAGTATGACCAAAGAGGCTGTGTCACGATAGCAAAACTCTCATCAGAAACTGGCTGCTGTAGAGAAGCATCATTATTTGTCAATTCGATCAATAGTGCTTTAATAAAACTCGTGCCATGAAATTCTGGCGGTCGAGGGTAAGTGATTCGGTTGGGGTACGCTTTGGCGTAACTTTGTAGTTCTGCGAATGATTGTGGTGGATTATTTAGCTCTTTTTCATCATGAATAAAGACCAGTTGACCTACGCCCCAAGGAGCTTCTAGGCCCTCTGTCGGTTCAGAGAAATCTACGTCGACAGGAAGTGATTTATCGACATACTGCCAGCTAGGTAAACCCTCGGCAAATGGACCAAATAGAAGTTGGTTGTCTTTCATAGATTTGAAGTTCTCACCATTAATCCAAACCATGTCGACACTACCACCACTATTTTTTCCTGCTGCTTTTTCTGCAATCAAGCGTGATGTTGTTTCTGCAATATCGGTGACTTTTACATGTTTTAATGTTACACCGTATTGTGATTGAAGCTCATTGCCGGCCCATTGAATATAGCGGTTAATTTCTTGGCTACCACCCCAAGCATGGAAGTAAACGGTTTGTCCTTTTGCTTTCTCGACAGTCTCTTGCCATTGGTCTGCTGCAACGGAAGAAAGTGAAAAAACAAGCGAAGAAATAAGAGTGATCAGCCTTGTCATAATGTTCCCTGTTAGTTGAATAATTGTATCGGCCAATAATTAGAGACCGAGCTAACGCAATTATTCATTCATTATGACTGAAAAAATCAGGATTATTAACAATTTGGCTGAATTGTTGACGAGATGTATGAAAAGAGTCTGGTAGAAATCAAAAAGCAGCCAAGTTGGCTGCTTTCTGAACTTATTTTGGCGATAAATGTTAGTTTTTCCAATCGTTCAATTTAAACGTTAGCGTATGTACATCGTTTTTTAGCACCATTGAGTCTTGCGTTAGAGTCATATCGCTCCAGTCAGATAGAGTTTGGCCGAATGCTTGTTCAATATCCATAATGTCACCAACACACATTTTCATGGTCATACCCATTTTTTCGATACGGAACTGATTATCTTTTAATTCTGCTTGGCCAAAGAAGTTGTTGCATCCAGCATTACCGTTGGCAGTCATTTTCTCGCCAATTTCTAGACGTGGTGGGTTTTGACGACCTTCTAGCGTGATATCTTCGCCGTCAATGCTAACCAGTTCCCAGTTATGGTGTTGTAAATCTTGAGCTGTAATTGGTTTCACATCGTCTCCAGTGCTTGCACATGCCGTTACAACAAGAGGTAGAGTAATTGCTGCAAGTAACATTTTTGGACTAAGCTTCATAATAGATCAACTCCGATAATAAATAGATAAGTCAGCTTTATGACTTTGATGAGAGCAGTATAGTGAATTGCAGGCAGGATTTGTCAAAATAAGGTCATAGTTTGGTATCAATCACATATTGAAACTCATTGATAAACATACAATTACAATTCACGTAGAGTGAAATTTATGCGTTAATTAAAGTGAGAGGAATCGCTTGGAGCAGTTAGAGTTTTTTATCGTCCCAAGTCCCTGCGTCGGCATATGTACAGTAGATGAGAAAGGCTATTGTCAGGGCTGTATGCGCAAAAGGGAAGAGCGTTTTAATTGGCTTAATATGACACCTGCTCAACAGTTACATGTGATAAAGCTCTGTCGACAACGGTACTTACGCAAAATTCGAAAAGGGCAATCTAAGCCCACGGAAGAGATACTTACCCACACCCCGCAACAAGATCTATTTTAAAATCAAAGATTTACATGGCCCATTATTTAGGCTACATCTTAAATGTCGTGTACTGTATTTTAAGGTGTAGTATGGATATACGAAATGACAATACTAACCCCTGCGTGGGTCTATGCGAATCTAGCAACAATGGTATTTGTATCGGCTGCGGACGTAGCCGGGAAGAAAGGTATCTGTGGCATCAACTGACCGAAATAAAACAAAGAGAGATTCTTGAGCGCTTGCCCAATGAACCTCTCTGTTTGAAATCTGACAACTAGCTCACTTACTTCAAGCCCCAACGATCGTTAACCCAACCACCGGCGTGCTCATCAAAATGGTTTCCTGAGAATCGGTGGTTCACTTCATTGCGCTTTTCATTTTGAGGTTTCTCATCAAGCAAATGTTGTATATAGCTCGCCATCGGATCACCACCTTTCAGCCGATCTTGCCGAGTCGCTACCTCTTTAATCAATTGAAGACGGTATGAGTTGCTAGCACGTTTCATGCGGTGAACCTCCTTAGTTGTGACATTAATATGAAAACTTAGAAGCCGACAAGAAAACCGTCAACACATTATGGTTAATTATTGGTCAGTTTTGTCAGTGTTGAGTCTGTTTTAATTAAGACCATCAGAGCGATGAGGAGCTATCGTATTGAAATATAGGGGAAGATTAGAAACTTGAACAACTGTAAGCTGCAATAAAAAATTCATCAATAATTAAGATAGTAAAGACTCCAATAATGTCGCCTTTACTCAATATTTAACAGGTGCCGCCTATCGGTTACTTGCTTAGAGTCTGGCAGCGTTGGTTAGTGATTAACTCATCTGCCATTAGCTGCCCGCGGCTATTGCGCATCTTAATACGGTAGCTGACCCCTACCTCTAGGTTATTCTTGGTATCTGGTGTGTTGCAATAGGTTTGAATGCTCTGCTTCAACACTTGAGATGTAGGTCTAGCCCCTTTTGCATCGTCATTGTAAACCATCATAATCTCAATCGTGGTTCCTTTTGCGTTGGCGCGCATGATAGATAATGGACCAGACTCAAGCGGTAACTCTGTTGATAGCAAGTTAGCACGGCTTTGTGCGAGTAACTCAAGCTGTTTCTGCTTTTCTGATGATGCAGAAGAACACCCCACAATTAAGGTGCCTAAGGCCACTAGAGTATATATCTTTAGCGAGTTAAGCATGATTAGAATACTTTTTTGAATGGTTTTACGACAACGCTTTGATATACACCTGCTGCAATGTATGGGTCTGAGTCTGCCCACTCTTGCGCTTGTTGTAGAGATTCGAATTCAGCAATGACAGTCGAACCTGTAAAACCAGCTTCACCAGGGTTATCAGAGTCTATTGCAGGCATAGGACCAGCAGTCAGCAAGCGACCTTCATCTTGGAGTACTTGCAAACGTTCTAGATGAGCCGGACGAGCGCTAAGGCGTTTTTCCAAAGAGTTCTCTACATCTTGTGAGAAAATGACGTACCACATGAGCCGATATCCTTATATAATTAGCTTAATTTCAGACGATTACTCTACCTTAACTAGCGTATTTTTAAAGCTTTGATGTATAGATAATTCTATACCTATGCTGATTACTTGATCGGACGAGGCTTTCCGTCGCCATCAATAGCAACGTAATTGAATGTGGCGTCACACACCATAAAGCGATCTTCTAGGCCATGCTCTTTCACGGGCTTTACCCATACTTCTAGGTCAATACTCATTGAAGTACGGCCAATCTTAGTACACTCACCATAACAACAGACGACATCACCAACGCGGACAGGCTTTTTAAAAGTGATGCTCGATACAGAAACCGTAACAATGCGGCCAGATGAGATTTCTTTGGCGAGAATCCCGCCAGCTAGATCGAGTTGTGACATGATCCAACCACCAAAAATATCGCCATTGGCGTTGGTATCTGCTGGCATAGCGAGGGTTCTAAGAAGCATCTGCCCTTTAGGTGCGGTGTGTTCTGTGCTCATTGTGACATCCAATACAAACGAAGCAGCGACCAAGTCGGTCGCCGCAAAAGTAGGATTGTAACAAACTTATCAACTTATTCGCTAGAGTTTGCCTGCCTATCGTCTTTAGGCATATGCTTATAAATATACACACCAGTGAGTAGAGTAAATCCAAATGTTGCGGCAAGCAGGCCAAACACCTTGAAGTTAACCCAAACATCAAGAGGCAGTTTGAACGCGATATAGACGTTTAACCCCGCACAGAATGCAAAGAATGCTACCCATGCCCATGTGACTTTGGCCCATATGTGCTCGGGGAGGGTGATTTCTTTGCCCAACATGCTCTTAATCGCTGATTTACCGATGATATGGCTGACTGCCAAGCCAATGGAAAAAATCATATAAACGATGGTGACTTTCCATTTTATGAAGTTGTCATCGTGAAGGAAAATTGTCATGCCACCAAAGATGGCTACCATCAGAAAAGTGATGACTTGCATCTTCTCTACTTTTTTGAGCATGACATAGGTGACGATTATTTGAATGGCGGTGGCTGCTATAAGAGCGCCCGTCGCAACGTAGATGTCCTGCATTTTGTATAGAACAAAGAAGATAATCAGCGGGATAAAGTCGAGCAGTTGTTTCATTGAGTTATTCTACATCTGTGTAATTGCTCTTAGTCTAACCAATTCAATGCCAATCACAAAGTGCTTAGTAGCATGCGAGCCGAAGTCTGTACCCGTCAATTTGTCAATTAACGTTGAATCTGTCGCTTAAAATCTTCCAAATAGCCTTCACTGCGTAAACTATCGACGGCAAATTGCAATTCTTCATCGCTCATCGAAAAGCAACATGACTTTCCAGTCATACCATTTAAGTATTCATGATATTCCAACTCAGTAAAATGCCCGATTCGGTCGACAAGAAGGCTCTTGATGCCTTGATGAATAAGTCGATAGTATGTGTGACGTTGAACTTCCATAACGTGCTCCTGACATCTGTAAAACGGAGTGTTGCCGCTTGTGTATACCGTGTAAGGATTAAGCATATTCAATGCCAGTAGAATGAGACTTTGACCACTTAGGTGGTAGGTGCTTAATAATGTGTAAAAAATAGCAATTTGAGAGTAAGTGTATTTGGATAATCTAGCAAAAAACAGCAAAATGAGAGTCAAATTGGGAATGGGATTGCCAATCTATTGACTGGCAATCATCACGAAGGGCGGATCTTATTTCAACTAACAGCCGGAGCTATTTGTTGCCGAGCTGTGTTGCCTTGGTGAGGCTTTGGCGCTTTGATTTGACTGAGCGAAATGTTTGTCGCTGGGAATGTTAGTTTGAATTCGGAGTATTGCTCAATTCGAGATTGGCAGTGGATTGACCCTCCAAATGCGTTCATAACACGTTGACAATAGCCCAAACCTAAACCGCTGCTGCCGTTTTTGTTATAGCTAAAGAAGTCGTCAAAGATGCGTGCTTGTAGGCTTTCTGGTATTCCAGGCCCGGTATCACGAAAAAGAACAGAGTTCTCGTATTGGCCATTCTCAATGCGAATTGTAATTTGGCTTTTCGGGTAAGAATCGAAATAGTAGGTGGCATTGCGTAAAAGGTTGAACAGAACAAAACTGAGTAAGGTGGCATTAATTTCAGCGACAAAGTCTTGGTCTAGTTCTAAATGAATCCTTTGACGCGTGGTTTCATTGTCAAAGCCATATTGGTCAACCGCTGCACAAATTACCGATGATATCAAAGATGGAATAACAGGCTCTTGATCGAGCGAAGCGTCTTCCAGCTCACGCATTATAATATCAATCAGTTGATGGCTTTGAGCGATGGCATGGGCTCCTTTTTTAACATATGACACTAGCTGTTCAGATGGCTGCCTTGCGTCAATAGCTTGTTCTAGCATTTCAAACTCGAGCAGAAGCTGCGAGAACGGGTTGCGCATCTCATGTGCAATAGAACTTGCTAAAGCTTGTGATTGTCTAACTTCTTTTTTGTAATTGACATGCACTTGTATTTTTCTTAGCACTCGTTCAATTGCTGCCAGCTCCTCGTAGGAAAAGTGCCTTCCTGTAGGTTTTGAACTTGATACTAGAATATGTGAAAGCTTATTTTTCCTCTCATAGAGGGGCAGTACTAGAGCAGACTGAGTTTTACTCATAGTGTTGTGTACCGCACTAAGCGCCATATCACTAGATTGAAGTAACTCTTCTTCAATTTCATCAATTACTAACGGGGTGCGATAGCTCTCAAAATAGGAGCGGTACTGGTTCACTTCTCGATAATCGTCAAGTAGGCGCAGTTTACCCTTAGGCACACTTATATAGCTCGCTAACTTCTCCATCGCTTGGGTTGGAGATATTTGAAACTCTTCTTCTAAAAGAGCAATTCTTTCTACTGGATTTATTGATTCGCCATAGCAAAACAGACTTACTCCTTTTTGGATCACTTTGAAAAGTTTGTGCCATGTCATTCCAATGAGCAGGACAAGTAATAAAACATTAAACAGATCCACCTTTGATATTGGTACTACCAAAGAAATGAAAACGGCGTATATAAGCGTAGTTATTGCCGCACTAACAAAGACAAAACAAATATATCGTGGGCTAACGAATCGAGATGTGAGCAACGCGTAGCCCATGAGTAACATCTCACTGAGAGAGAGTGTAGGTGGGAGCCAAGTCAGTGAAAAGTTGTCAAAAAAGAAAGTCATACCAACTTGAATGGTGGCGGTAGAGCACATGAAAATGGTGATACCCAGAATCATGTAATTAATTCTCGTTTGTCTTATTCGATTGTGATTGTTTCTTAATGAAAGCAGATTGAAAAAAGTCAGAAATACTAAGGTAGTGAAGCCAAGGAAAAAGTATTTTGTATAGGGGCCAAATTCTAATTGGAATTTGCTTGGACCCGAAATTTCAATTCCCTGAACCGTACCACCAGGGATCAGGTTGCTGAACACTCCGAATAGTGCAATGGCGGTGACCAATACGCTCTGCCATCGAGCGACATTCTTATCTGTATAGTGTTTATGCAATTTGACGATGAAACAATAGGCGGAAACAAACGCAAGCAGCGTCGCGAGATTCGCAACGACGGCCATCTTAATGGCCATCGCATCACCAAATTTCATAATGAGATCGGTGTGGAAATAGCTATTGCTGAGAGCCCAAATGAACACACCTAACGTATAACAAATATAAAAGAGATAGTGTTTTAGACCGAGGCTCCCGTGGCGTTTTGCTAGAGCAGTACAAAAGTACCCAGCCCATATAAGGACGAGTAAAGAGGTCGAGAGTAATACGACCGCCTTTGGGTATAATAGTTGATTCAATAGATAGCTGAACATGTTGTTCTGAGTTCACCAAGTGTTGACGTTGTTAATATTGAGCCGACACTGTTTTTATCTTATATAGCTTAGTTAGCATCGTACATACGATTAGATCGCAAGAAGTAACCTGAATTTGGTGCTGATTTGAATTATCGCGACTCAAAGTTTTGCGATCTTATTTACCTGATGCTGATGTATGAGCAACTATTTTCTTATTTCTATCTGACATGTGTCTCGTTTTCGAAGGGCGAATGATCGGTACTATGATTTAGTGCCGAATAATGAGTGAAGTTATTGATGGTTTTGAGAAGAGGATGGGGAGTTCCCATATAATCAAATGTTTATCTGCGAAAGCGGTATGGCAAATTGATACCATAACCGCTTTGAGAGTTTTGTTTCGCCAGTAAACTACTGCTTAATGTATGCCCATAGGTAGAGCAGATTTCAACATTTGATCGAGTGCTTCTTTTGTCGTTGGTTTAGACAGTCGTCCGTCCATAAGCTCGCTAATCAAGTTCAGTTCTCGTTCGCCAGACTCTCCTGACAGAGCGATAATTGGAATCGTTGGATAGGTTCGCTTAATGATGCTCGCTGCCTCAAAACCATTCATGACTGGCATCTGGATATCCATAAATACAAGATCAATGGGGTTGCTTCGGATAATCTCAATCGCCACTTTGCCATTATTTGCCAGTACGACGCCATAGCCTAACTGTTCAAGATAAAGTTTAACTAAGGTGCGCTGAATTTCTTTATCATCAACGACCAATATCATATGAGAAGGTGCGACGCCAAAATTAAGCCCGCCATTAGATACAGCAACTGCAGGAGTAGAGGCTTTTGTTTCTTGTTTAGGTACCGGGCTGGTTTTTATAGCCTGAGAAACGGTAGCGTTGGTTGCCGGGAAGGTGAGTTTAAACTCGGTAAAGCTTCCAACTTCTGAGTGACAACTGATTGAACCACCAAATGACGTCAATACGCGTTGGCAGTATCCGAGGCCTAAGCCACTACCACCACTCTTATTGTGGCTAAAGAAGTCATCAAAAATACGCCTCAGCAAATTTTGAGGAATGCCTGGCCCGGTATCTCGAAACAGTAAGTAGTTTTCGTACTGACCGCGCTCAGTCCTTATTTCAATCTGACTATTCGGATAAGAGTCAAAGTAGTAAATGGCATTGCGTAGCAAGTTAAATAAGACAAAATTGAACAGAGTATCATTAATTTTGGCTACGAAATCATGGTCAAGATTCAACGAGATACGTTTAAGGTTATCATCATTGTCGAAGCCGTATTGATTAATCGCACTATTGATTGCGTCATGAATTAATGTTGCTTCTGCTGGTTCTTGATCAAGTGAAGAGTTGTTAACTTCTCGCAGGATGATATCAATCAGTTGTCGCCCGCGCTTTATCGCTTGCTTACCTTTATCAACATGTTGCATTAGGCTGTTGGCATCGTTCGGAGATAGAAGCTTGTGGTTAAGCGATTCGAACTCAAACTGCACCTGTGCAAGTGGATTTCTCATCTCGTGAGCGATGGAATTCGCAAGTGCTTGCGACTGTCTTACTTTCTGTTCGTAATTGATATGAACTTGAACTTTCTGTATGACGCGTTCTAGTGCCTTGAGTTCTTCAAAAGAAAAATTGACACCTCCCGGCTTGTGACTAGAAACCAGTACATGGGATAGCTTGTTCTTGCCTTCGTAGATGGGCAGAACCAGTGCTGACTCCATTTGATTCATACTACTGTGGATGGTTGATAGTTCTTTGTTGCGGTTTTTTTCGATCGCATCTTCAATTTCATCGATCACCAACGGTGTGGAGTGATTCTCGAAGTAAGAGCGATACATACTGGCACCTTGGTAATCATCAAGTAACTTTAGTTTATCGCTAGGTACACCCAAATAAGTCGCGAGTGATTCTATGGCTTTACTTGGGGATTTTTGAAACTCGTCTTCTAATTGAGCGATTTTCTCTGTCGGAGAAACAGGTGAACCGTACAACGCGTAGGTTAGGCAGGTGCGGACCAAACGTGATACATAAGGCCATGAGAGACCGATGGCCAATATTGCGACTATACCTGTTGCTGTACTGGCATAGCTCAAGTCTTTGAACAGAGAAACGATAAATGTATAGGTGGCGGCGGTAATGAGTAGTGAACACCCCACAAGGCAGAGATAGCGAAAACTGTAAAAGCGAGAAGCGAGAATCGCGTATCCCATAAAGAGCATTTCACTAATTGAAAGTGCTGGTGGGAGCCAAGTCAGAGAGAAGTTATTGAAGAAATATGTAAAACCTAATTGGATAACCGCAGTAGACGCCATAAAAATGGTCATCCCGAGTATCATATAGTTAACTCTTGTGCGTCGTACACGGCTACTACCGCGTTTAATAGAGAGCAGGTTAAAGAACGTTAGTGCGAATAGCAGCGTTAAGCCAATAAAGAATGGTCGAGTGTACTCACCAAACTCTAACATGAAGTTACTTGGGCCTTTAATGATTACGCTTTTAACAGTCAGATCGGGAACGATATTTACCACGGTACAAAAGGTCAAGGTTAAACCAGCAAATAGAAACTGCCAAAAACTTGGTTGACTACTTGTGTAATGTTTTCTCAGTTTGGCTGAGAAATAGTAAGCTGAACTAAATGCAAGCAGTGCAGAAAGGTTGGCAATGATTGCCATCATAGTACCTACATCTGGGCCCCATTCAACTAACCATCCGCTATGAAAGTAAGCATTACTCAAAATCCAAACAAACAGCCCAAGCGTATAGGTCACATAGTAGAGATACTGTTTTAAGCTGCCGACACCATGCTTTCTAGTGAGAGCGGTGCAAAAATACCCCGCCCATATAAAGACAAGTAAAGCAGTCATAATCAGGGCGATGGCTTTTGGATAGAGTAGCTGTTCTGAAATATAACTAAGCATATTGTAGCTCTTGTCCTTGGTGTCTATGCTGCTTTAATTGCGTGATGGTACTAACTTTATAATGTCGATAACTGCATTCGGCTAAAGCTTGACTTAGTGGTTTAATAAACCAAAGTCCTTTATATGTAGCGAACCCTGAATCTGATACGTGGCAAAAACTCATCTTTAGATACGCACCGTTATTTAAACTTTGGTAATACTGAATCATCAATGGTTGCTCAATGACGACAAAGGCAACCTGAAAGTGGTGTTTGTCCAGTTGAGCCATTAGCCTTTTTTGTGACAAATAGAGGAAAAAAATCTTCTGATTCTGGTTACCACTGACAGTTAGCCTGACGATTTCGCAGCACTTTTCTTGGGCCCTAATATTTTGCCATAGTGTGTTTTCAAATTCCGCTGATGAAGTATCACTGATCTCGACATCTGAACACAAGAGATCTAGGTTCACTAATTGATCTTGCATCTCTGCTTGGTTGATCAAAGTCCAGCAAGAAGTTTGAAAAAACGGTGAAAAGTAAAGCCAATCAAGTGCGTTTTGATGTCGATTAATTTTCGCACTAGATACAATGATGGGGAAGGCTAGATCAGGGGCTAACTGAGCTAGAATGAAGTGAGTTCCCTGAGAAGATACTTCAATTTCATAGAGCATTTCAAACCATTGTTGTTCCCAAACAAACGTTGCTAGATTGATTAACATTACTGCGTCAGGGAGTTCCATTGCATACTGACTGTGAAACGTGTAATAGAGCTCTGTGTGTTTCTCTATATCCTTGATGATGCTATCGGCGAAGTTCTCTTCATTCTGAGTAAATATTGGAACTGACTCAAGTTTTAAACTACAGGTTTGATTGTAGTATTTTTTCGTAATCTTCCAGACATTGAATGCACACCATGCCTGCGCCCAGTTATCAAAAAGTGTTAAAGCCCTTTGTTCAAAATCATGCCACTGCTTAGGTTCATCTTTCAGCGGATAATTGACGTTAACAAAGTAGTAAGGTGATTGCAGCTTTGTCGCGATATTTTTATACCGGAGCGAGTTATCTTGCTCGCAGATCTGCGTGACTCTTTCGTTGAGTATATGTTTAAAAAAGTGATTGCTGTCCACTCCGAAAAGTATTTCGATTTGCTCAAATAGCGCACGCGCATGTTGACTCGTCCCTCGTTCCAAAAGGGAAGATTGATAATTATTAGCCATAGACATTGTTGTAATATTGTTATTTTGAACAATTAGTATTCATATGTATGCCTATTTGTGCAATTGAATTAGTATGTTTATGCTAATTACTACGTTATTAATATTAATATTGGTGATGTAGAGCACGTTGTGTATGGATTAGGTGATTGTTTTTTCATCATTAATGTTTTGAATTGCGCTAACAACAGAGCCATTAGTTATTGGGATGACGTGGTTTTCGTAAGATTTGTGTTTTATTACCTACATCAGTACTTTAGCTATCAACTGATTCTGATTTGAAATTATTATCTAACAATCTTGTTAATAATAAACTAATCCTCTGCGCTATTGGCGTTCATCATCCCTTTAATTGTTGGAAATTCTGCCTATTTAGCCATCTATCTCGTTGTTTTGTCGACTAAATTGTGCTCATTGAAGAAAAAAGTTGGCGAAAATCATGAGCTTGGCATACACTTTCCAAGGTAAAGCCGATATGTTGTTGATTGGCTTGGTGAAATGCTTTGGTGCTGCCTTGGGGCGGCGATGTTTAACACAGCTTTGAGGAAAGTTTTATGGCGCTCACAAAGGCCGATTTGGCTGAGAACCTGTTTGAAAAGCTCGGATACAGTAAACGGGATGCCAAGGAAACGGTTGAGGCGTTTTTCGAAGAGATTCGTAAGGCACTGGAAAGTGGCGAACAGGTAAAACTGTCTGGATTTGGTAATTTTGATCTTCGTGATAAGAATGAACGTCCAGGTCGAAACCCCAAGACAGGTGAAGACATTCCAATCAGTGCTCGTCGCGTAGTGACCTTCCGCCCTGGGCAAAAATTAAAAGCCCGAGTTGAAAATATAAAGATGGACTGACTCTTAGTTAACTAAGAGGCGCATCCTTCATAGGGCTAGCTAGATTCCTAGAAAGCTCCTGATGAAAAAACACCCCAGCAAAGGCTAGGGTGTTTTTGTCTTTGCCATTTGAAAGTCGATTTTAGTCGCGTTTCCATAGAGCATGGCAGAACTTGTGTTCAGGATCGCGGCTAATTAATAGGCGCGCGAACACATCATCAAGCACATCATTTTTTTCGTTGACTAAGCCAACACGAACTTCAGCATATACTTCTTTGTCTACGTCAAAACCGACATGTTCAACCCAGTCGTCACCAGTTTCAACCAACTCAGCAGCGCCGCGCTCTTCAAACTGCGCGGTGAATAGAATGACATCTGCTGGCTCTAGGTTGTCTGGCGCCATTTCCAAGAAAATATCGTAAGCCGTGTCGATGGCATCATCGTATGAGATTAGATCTGTCATGGCTACGCGCGACTCATGTATTTACGTTCAGTCGTGTTAATCACGATTCGGTCACCAGTAGCAATGTATTCTGGAACTTGCACGGTGAGGCCCGTTGCGAAGCGCGCAGGCTTAGTACGTGCTGATGCTGAAGCACCTTTAATTGAAGGATCTGTCTCTTCAATGACTAATTCAACAGCCGCAGGAAGCTCTAGGCCAACGGCGTTACCGTCAACAAGGATTATATGTAGACCTTGGATGTCTTCTGTTACAAATAGTAGTTCGTCTTCAATTTCGTCTTGTTTGAACGTGTATTGAGTGTAATCTTCGTTATCCATGAAGATGTATTCGTCACCATCAACGTAAGAGAAAGAAGAAGCACGTTTGAACATGTCTACAGTTTCTACGACGTCGTCTGATTTGTAGCGTTCATCAACGCGAGCACCTGTAGTTAGGTCCGTACAACGCAGTTTGTATATTTTAGCGCCGCCGCGACCACCAGGAGTGGTTACTTCGATGTCTTTAATTAATAGCGTTTTACCATTAGATTCGATAGCAAAACCTTTTTTAAGCTCACTTGCCTTTGGCATGAACAATTTCCTTCGTGTGAATAGGTATTACCGCGATTATATACCGAGTCACTAGCTGAAGGAATATCTTGATTCATCCTGCGCGGTGAGCGAACATTAGAAAATTGAGTTCGTTTATTTTGTGTTACCAATCAAATGCATCTTTCCACGATCAACCCTAAAACACCGTTTCAACCTAATTATCAACCAGCCATCGATGAATTAGTGAGCTTCCTCAGAAATGGGTTAGGGAAAAATCTGCACAGCATTTATCTCTATGGCAGTGTTGCGCGTAAAACTGCAAAGCCTGGGGTGTCTAATTTGGACGTGATTGTGGTTACAGTTGAGCCGTTTAGCAATCTAAGAACCACTCTATTTAATTCCATCAAATGGCGCTTTCAAAAGTCTTATCCATTTATCACTGAAATATCTTTTAAAACTGCGTTAGTTTCAGAGGTAGCGAGTTTGGAGAGTATTTTCTCTTGGGGCTTTCAGCTACGGCATTGCTCAGTGTGCATTTTCGGTGAAGATTTGTCTGAGTGTTTTGGTGATTACGAACCAAGTTGGGAGATCGCCAAGCACTGGAATATGGATGTGGAAGATTGGGTAGCGGTTTACCGCAATCGTATTGTCCGTTGTGATAAGCCTGAAGATCAGATTAAAGCGCAGAAGATCATCGCGAAGAAGTTGCTCCGAGCGAGCTACTCTCTCGTCATGTACAAAGACAAAAAGTGGTTTGATGACCCACAAGAGTGTGGAAAAGCTTTTTTGTGTTATCACCCCGAAAAGCAGGTAGAAATAGACCGATTAGGGATACTGCTTTCAGGGCGACTTATCGCCAAACGTTCTGTGATTGGTATTCTTGATGGTTTTGGTGAGTGGCTATCTCACCAATATAAAAAGACCGAATTTAAGATTGGATAAAGCGTCGGCTAGGCGGTAGTGAAACAAGGTGGCTCTCACTACCGCGGTATTCTTTAAATCTAGTGTGCGGGAGTTACTTAAAAGAGCTTGTTTCTATTGTCGAGGCGTCAAATACATTGACATAACGCGTATACATCTTAGTACTGAGTTTAGAGTCGGTTTGTGTGCCAGATGACATGCTCAGCTCACCAGTTTGTTTATCGTGCGTTAGATAACGATCGAGGTGGGCGCTCTTTAAGTTGTCTGGTTTTGTCTCTTCCTCCCAACTCCATTTTTGTGTGAGGCTTAAGCTACACGACCGAGCTTGGCTTAGATCATCACTATCTAAGCAATATTCGGTGTTGTATGCGCTAATATACTGACCATCTCGACTGTAAATGAATGCCTGATGGTTATCATATTCATCACACTCTTCACTGGATAAACGTTGTTGATTATCGATAGCAATGCATCTGTTTTTGAAACCACTAAGCTGCAGGTTAACTGGCCTGCCTCCGGTGAAGACAGGGTGGTCCCAATCAACCACAAAACTAATGTTCTTGTTGACGCGATTGACTTGGTGATCACTGTCTTTAGCGTAGTAAGTGCGCACTCCAAAAAACGGTGTCACGTTCGTCATATACCTAAAGCCAGTTATGTCGACAGAGGAATCAATATCAAATTTGGTTTTGCCTGTAGCATCAGGGGCTGCGGAGTAAATGACTTCCATTTTTGGTAGAAAGCTTGCGTGTCCCATTTTGTGGATACGACTTTCATCAACAGGTAGTGTGATTCCTGCGGTATAGCCATGGATTGTAGTTACCATAACCGATTCAGCGGTTGGGTACTGCTCCCTTGCCCATTCGAAACCTACATGCTGAGAGCCGTTTGAATGGCGATCGACCCGATAGTCATTGGTTTCGAAAGACAACCACTTTGATTCCGTCCAGTTTGCCGAAGCTTCAAGCTTGCCTTTGGCGCCGTCGCTACTCGCTTCACCTCCCGCCACAACACCGAAAGAAAAAGTTGAAATCTCACGGTTGGTATAGTTTTTGTTTAAATTGTTTTTAGGCACAGTGCGCAGAATGCGAGCTTTGTCATTTGAAGCATTAAAATTAAAGTCATAGTTTTGCGCGAGTGCCGTGGTGACCATCTCATGCTCGTCCCCTCCTTCAGGCCAAGGTATGCCGCGTGTATGAAGCAGAATTTTGCCGAAGTCGCGGTTTAGTTTAATGCCCGCTCCGGTCGTAGAGTCATCAATCGCAACTCGAACGATTTTTGCGTCTGGCGTAGCGCTCCCTTGGCTCCCGTATGGTAGTGAGCGTTGCAGCGTCACTTGATAAATCAAAGAGATATGGGCATTGTCACACATGCCAGTACTCTTTACGGGGCCTTGGTAAGTATTCCAGGTAGGATTACATGCTGCGTCACTGATTGTGCGTTTAGCCTCGATATAAAAAGCGACCCTAGGTATGCTGTTGTCTATTTCTGCTAGAGGTGAGATGCTTTTCTTTACCCGTCGTGGCTTGGACTTGTATTCAAGACGCTCCAGGTTACTGTCATCAGGCCCTTCTAATTGGCTAAACAGTAGTTTTCCTTTGTGCTCACTAATGATAATCATATCCCCAAGAGTCAACAAACCTAAGCTTTGACGTAGCTTGTCCTGAGCAATATGTTTATCAGATTCATGTTCAATGTTACTAAAGTCGATCAAGTAGCGTCTGTTTTCGGTTAGCACCTGAGTTTTTACTTGGGAAAGTGTCGGTGGCTCGCTGTTACCGTCGGCTAGATAGGCGGCATTGATGTAGTTGACTGCACTTGAATCTTGCAGAGTACTGAGCATATTAATAGCTGCTCCAGCGGGCTCGTCAAATCCAGATGCCCAAACGTTAGCACTCAACACTCCTGAAGCTGCTAGTAGAAGCAGATTAGATTTTCTTTTCATACTATTTCTCTTGTTATTTGATGATACAAACTTGATCTTCGGCAACATGGACACCAGTGAAATCTATAACGGGGTAAGTCAGATTAGTGTTACTCGCTCCGGTTGGTTGGAATTAGCCAACACATATTCTTCCTGTGGTGACGACATGTCATTAATCTGTCGAAAATTAGTTTAAATAGGGTTAAGGGTGGGTTAAGAAATGCAAATAAATAAAAATGTTTTACTTTAAAATAATTGGCTTTGAACGAGAGTCACGCAGCTTTTGGCAATTAACTGATGGATGAGGGACTCGTGGCTCTTATAGAGCGAGAAAAGGATCTGCCTCGATGCTATGAAAGAGGGGGGAGGGGGGGACAAAGGGCGGATTTGCTATAGTTATATGGAATATGTACCGTTGATTCCATCGGAGGTAGTATGAAATTGCCGTTGATCCTTGTGGTTCTCTACCTAGTGTCTGCACATACTTTAGCAGGTCCTAGTACCATTAAATTAACCAATGGAGAATGGCCTCCTTACCTTTCTAACTCCTTGCCAAACGGCGGGCCGTCATCGCAAGTTATTGTTGAGGCGTACAAACTACAAGGTATAGATGTGGATTGGGGGTGGTACCCGTGGCAAAGGTCTTATGTTTTAGCAGAAGAAGGCCAATATGACGGAACAGTGATTTGGTCGGAAAATAAAAAGCGCCAAGCAGCATTTATCTATACCCTTCCTGTATTAGAAGAACGTCGTGTACTGTTTCATTTAGTCGGCAAGACAGTTGATTGGCATACTATTAGTGACCTCGGGGAATATGAGATAGGGGGCACAATTGGTTATGAGTATTCGCAAGAATTCCAAGATGCAGAGCAACAAGGCGTGATAAAAGTTCAACGCGTACGGAGTGAGGTGAATAATTTTAAAAAGCTGGTGGCTAATAGAGTAGACTTGGTTATTGCGACGGAAAGTGTTGGCTATACATTAATCCATAATGAACTTCCCTACGACCAAGCACAAAAGATTACCCATGCCAGTAAGCCTGTTGATGTGCAAAAATGGAGTGTTCTTATCTCTAACAAGAGCCCTCATCAAGCGTACTTTGTCGAGCAATTTAACCTAGGTTTCGAGAAATTAGTTGCCTCTGGTCGTTACGCCGAGATTATGCAAGACGCTAAATAGTCTGCTAACTGTTAGAATAAACCTAGTTGTGGTTCGCTAAGAGTGGCAAAATCTACGCCAATAAATGGCAGGATTGCTTCCGCGACAGGTTTAAGTTGCTTGTCTATGTAGTGCTGATAGTCGATGGCACTCTTTTGGTACTCTTTCGGCTCTGGCCCTGCAATGGTAATCACATACTCGATTCGGCCTTTGTTTTGGTACTGTAACGGTCGGCCTAATTGGCCATTGATCTCATCCGCTATTCTTGCCGCGCGTACTTGAGGTGGGATGTTTTTCTGATACTCATGCAGTTTTCTTCTTAAGCGTTTTTGATAAATCAATTTGTCATCGAATTGGCCCGCTTTTGTCTGCTCTACAAACCTACGAACATAATCATTTGGATTTTTACCATGAAACACCATCGAATAAAGTGTCTGCTGAAACTCTTGTGCAAGAGGGGTCCAGTCTGTACGTGCACTTTCTAACCCTTTAAAAATGAGTCGTTCATCCTCTCCGTCCCCGATAAGTCCTGCATAGCGTTTTTTCGAACCAATTTCTTGTCCCCGAATCGTCGGCATTAAGAACTTTTTATAGTGTGTTTCGTATTCTAGCTCCAAAATTGAGTTGAGGTTGTACTCGGTACGCAGATGGTTCGTCCACCAATCGTTGATATAGTCGACTAGTTGGTGGCCAATTTCATCGGCTTTCTTTTGGGTGAATTGGCCATTGAGCGAGACGAAAGTGGAATCAGTATCTCCATAGATGACTTGATAACCTTTCTCCTCAATCAACACCTTGGTTTGCTTCATGATCTCGTGACCCCGCATGGTAATACTTGAAGCTAACCGGGTATCAAAGAAGCGGCACCCTGACGAACCAAGCACGCCATAGAAAGAGTTCATGATAATTTTTATTGCTTGAGAGAAAGCTTTTTCGCTATTCTTTTTGGCGATATCGCGAGCTGCCCATAGATTTTCGATCATTTCAGGAAGGAAATGGCGGGAGCGGTGAAATTGGCCGCCCCGGAATCCTGGAACCGCTTGCTCTTCCTGATTACCAACCTCTAACTGTAAACCCTCAATTAACCCCATAGGGTCGATTAGAAAACTACGAATGATTGAAGGGTAGAGGCTTTTAAAGTCGAGAACTAAAACAGAATCGTAGAGGTTTGGGATGGAATCCATCACATACCCACCAGGACTTGCAACCCAATTCTCAGAATGCAGATTAGGAGCGACATAACCTGCACGATGCAACTGAGGTAGATACAGATTAGTAAAGGCAGCGACTGAGCCTCCAACGCGGTCGAGCTCAACGCCCGTCAGCTTCGAGCGCTCAATGGCAAACTCAAGTAAATGAGTGTGAGCAAAAATCTTGTTAACCAATACACAATCTTGCAGGTTATATTTTGCAAGTGAGGGCTTGTCATGGCGAAACATCTGATTGATTTCGTCCATGCGATCGTGTACGTTGTGTATCTGCTTACCTTCGCCGAGTAATTCTTGCGAAACTGACTCAAGTGACCAACTTCGAAAGTGGTAGGTCGCCGTCTTAAGGGTATCAATCCCATCCATTACAACTCGGCCGGGGATCGAGATAAAGGCTTGTTGAGTTGTGTTTGATGTGCGGAAAAAGCTCGATTGCTTACCTCGACCAAGTATAAGTTTGACCTGATTCCTCTCGGCACGCTTATGTAGGAGCCTGAAATCAAAGTCGATGACGTTCCAACCAATAATAACATCAGGGTCGAACTGGTTAAACCAACCAACTAGGGCCAGCAGCAACTCTTTTTCGTTGTTTACCCACTGTATATGAGTGTCAGCCTTCTCTGATTGTCCAATCATAATCACTCGACTATCCATTGGACTATCTAGCCCAATAGAATAGAGAACACCTTTTTCTGAACACTCAATGTCTAATGACACCACTTTAAGTTCGGGGGTGTAATTACCTTGGCGGCATCTCACCTGCTTAAGTCGTCGGTGGGGTGTATTACTCTGTACTGCACCTGCAAACTCTATACTACCTTTAATAAAGCGTTCCATTAAAAAGCGATCAGCAAGGCGAATATCGTGTTCTAAGACTTCAATGTCGTGCTGCTTTAGCTGCTCGCTGAGTGATTGAGCTTGCTTAATAGAACTGCAGTAACATGCAGCCACAGGTCGTAAGTCAAAGTCTTTCAGTGGTAAGATTTTCCATTCGACTTGTAAATTTTGGGTCTGTGCTTTGGCACTTTCTAACTGGTCTTGAAACACAAAAAAGACAGGCTTTTCGCCTTCAATCAGAAGTTGAGTAGGACCATGTGGTGTTGATAACCAAAGATCAATCTGAGTATTGCCTTTAATATCGCGGGCTTGCCGCGTAAGTACGAATCCGTTTTGAATAGCCATGGTGATAATTATCAACGAAATGACGCGGTGAACTTCCGCAGAAATAGAGTACCACAAGCTTAGAATGTTAAATAGCAAGCAGCTATTTTACCACTTTTGGAATCGACGAAGTGCTATGAAAATGACCAATAATATACTCTAAGCAATTGATTATTAGATTAATAACAATTTAAATACCAGTTATGAAAATAAGTACTTGCTAAACTTTGCGTTTCAGCACATATTCAGAGTAAGCGAAATGAGTAATTTGAGTTAAACTAGGCAGCTGTACTGTAATCCACACTAGTGGGTTCAGAGCCAAGTTAATGTTGTGTGGAGATACAAGTTTGATAAATGTTTTCCTTGTAGATGATCACGAGCTGGTTCGCACAGGGATACGACGTATTATTGAAGACGTCCGTGGAATGAACGTAGCAGGGGAAGCTGAAAGCGGTGAAGAAGCAGTAAAATGGTGTCGTAGTAACCATGCTGATGTCATTTTAATGGATATGAATATGCCGGGTATTGGTGGCCTAGAGGCAACCAAGAAGATCCTGCGTTTTAATCCTGATGTCAAAATCATCGTTTTAACTGTTCATACGGAAAATCCGTTTCCAACTAAAGTGATGCAGGCAGGTGCCGCGGGTTACCTGACTAAAGGCGCGGGGCCAGATGAAATGGTCAACGCGATTCGTATGGTGAATAGTGGTCAACGCTACATCTCACCAGAAATTGCTCAACAGATGGCACTTAGCCAATTTTCTCCGGCTTCGGAAAACCCATTTGCTGATCTGTCTGAGCGCGAGCTGCAAATCATGATGATGATTACCAAAGGAGAAAAGGTTACTGACATTTCTGAGCAGTTGAACCTGAGTCCTAAAACGGTAAACAGCTACCGCTATCGTTTGTTTAATAAACTAGACATTAGTGGTGATGTTGAATTGACTCACCTAGCGATTCGACATGGAATGATCGACACCGAGACATTATAAGGCGCCATTACCATCAATGTTTTTCAGATCCAGTACATGGTAGTGGTATGACCCAATTTGACTCGGCTTCTTTCCTTAAAACAGTAACCAATCAGCCTGGCGTTTATCGTATGTATAACGCCGAGGCTGTGGTTATCTATGTTGGTAAAGCCAAAGATCTCAAAAAGCGCCTTTCAAGCTATTTTAGAATCAAAGTAGATAGCGAAAAAACGCGTGCCCTCGTAAGTAATATTGCCAAAATTGATGTCACGGTTACACACACCGAGACTGAAGCCCTGATCCTAGAGCATAACTACATCAAACAGTACCTGCCTAAGTACAATGTACTTTTGCGGGATGATAAGTCCTACCCCTATATCTTTGTGAGTGGACACAAACATCCTCGGCTTTCGATGCACCGTGGCGCTAAAAAACGCAAAGGCGAGTACTTCGGCCCTTACCCTGATTCTGGTGCGGTAAGAGAAACGCTCCATCTGTTGCAAAAGATTTTTCCAGTCAGACAATGTGAAGACACTGTCTACAGCAATCGGACGCGGCCTTGCTTGATGTATCAGATTGGTCGCTGCGCAGCACCTTGTGTTAGCAGTGTGATATCTGATCAAGATTACGAAGAACTAGTCGATTTAGTACGTTTGTTTCTACAGGGCAAAGATCAACAAGTCCTGAGTTCATTAGTTGAAAAAATGGAGCTGGCAAGTCAATCATTGCGCTTTGAAGATGCAGCCAAATTCAGGGATCAAATCCAAGCAATACGCCGCGTGCAAGAGCAGCAATTTGTTTCCGAAGACTCTATGGACGATATGGATGTGCTCGGCTTTGCCCAAGAAAATGGGATTGCCTGTATTCATATCTTAATGATTCGCCAAGGTAAGGTTTTGGGGAGCCGAAGCCATTTCCCTAAGATTCCAAACAGCACCACTCAGCAAGAAGTTTTTTATAGTTTCTTAAGCCAATACTACTTAAGCCATAATGAGGCGAGGACTATTCCGACTCGAATTATACTCAACACAGGCTTAATGGATGATTCTGACTCGCTGGCTGAAGCGCTCTCAGGTATTGCGGGACGTAAGGTCCATTTTCATGTTAACCCGGTTGGTACACGTGGCAGATACTTGAAGCTTTCTAACACCAACGCGCTCACTGCAATCACCACCAAGATCAATCATAAGATGACGATCTCTCAACGTTTTAAAGAGTTGCGAGAGTTGCTTGGAATGGAAAGTATAACACGTATGGAGTGTTTCGATATTTCCCATACCATGGGTGAGAGTACCATAGCATCGTGCGTGGTGTTCAACCATGAGGGCCCCGTTAAGCAAGAGTATCGTCGTTATAATATTTCCGGTATTACGGGGGGAGATGACTACGCTGCGATGGGGCAAGCACTAGAGCGTCGTTACTCGAAGCAACTCGAAGTAGAAAAGATTCCCGAAATCGTATTTATCGACGGTGGTAAAGGCCAGCTAAATCGTGCGCATGAGATTATTTCTCAATATTGGGGAGACTGGCCAAAGCGACCACATTTGATCGGTATCGCAAAAGGCGTGACTCGTAAACCAGGACTGGAAACTTTGATTACCGTTGAAGGGGATGAGTTTAACCTACCTAGCGACGCCCCAGCTCTGCATCTTATGCAGCATATTCGGGATGAAAGCCACAATCATGCGATTGCTGGTCACCGAGCTAAGCGCGGAAAAACCCGTAGAACCAGTGCCTTAGAAGGCATTGAAGGCGTCGGGCCAAAGCGCCGCCAAGCCTTACTTAAATACATGGGTGGTTTGCAAGAACTTAAACGAGCAAGTGTAGAAGAAATCGCCAAAGTGCCGGGTATTAGTGTTTCTTTGGCAGAAAACATATATCAAGCATTGAAACAATAATAAAAATCCCGCACCATAAGGCGCTGTTTGAAGCACCAAATAGAGCCATACGCAAACAAAAAGAGCCTTAAATAAATATGCGTTTAAATATCCCGAACATATTGTCTTTGTTGCGACTTTTCTTGATACCAGTATTTGTCGTTGTGTTTTACCTCCCTTATAGCTGGTCTCCTTTTGCCGCCGCAATGGTGTTTTGGGTTGCTGGGTTTACAGATTGGTTAGACGGCATGCTGGCTCGAAAACTGGGCCAAACCTCTCGTTTTGGCGCATTTATCGATCCTGTAGCGGATAAAGTACTGGTTGCGACTGCGCTAATTTTAATTACAGAGCATTACCACAGCATTTGGATCACTATTCCGGCAGTGACAATGATCGCTCGTGAAATCATCATTTCAGCATTACGTGAGTGGATGGCTGAAATTGGTAAACGAGCGAGTGTGGCGGTTTCTTGGGTGGGCAAGGTTAAAACGCTCAGTCAGATGTTTGCTTTATGGGTTCTTATTTGGCGGTACGATGATTGGATGATTTGGGTTGGTTATGCGGCATTGTACATTGCGACCTTCCTGACTTACTGGTCGATGGCGCAGTATCTCATGGCAGCAAAAGATGATTTGCTCAATGAAGAACACCACTGATTTCGAAAGCGGGCAATAGCCCGCTTTTTTGTATCTGGTATCTGTGTAAATTCAGTTAACTCAGTGGATTTACTCAATTATTTGCTAACAAACTCACTAATTTGGGTCGTTTTGCACGATTAATAGACAAACGATTTAAAAAATCAAAATTAGTGTTGACTCGTTAGTTCGAATGAGTAGAATGCTTTCCGTACCCAAGAGGAATCGAGTTAAATACTCTTCATCTTGGCGTCACAGAGGCGCGTTGGCAGAGTGGCTATGCAGCGGATTGCAAATCCGTGGACCTCGGTTCGACTCCGGGACGCGCCTCCATTTGCGACACTAGCTCAGTTGGTAGAGCGCAACCTTGCCAAGGTTGAGGTCACGAGTTCGAACCTCGTGTGTCGCTCCAAATTATTTTGATAACGATGCGTTAATATCGATATCGCAGATGGTGTCTCCATCACAAATTTAGATTTGTGTGCCCTGGTGGTGGAATTGGTAGACACAAGGGATTTAAAATCCCTCGGCGTTCGCGCTGTGCCGGTTCAAGTCCGGCCCGGGGCACCATCTAATCTTAAGCTTTATGCGACACTAGCTCAGTTGGTAGAGCGCAACCTTGCCAAGGTTGAGGTCACGAGT
>NZ_LLEI02000016.1 GCF_001399455.2 Vibrio bivalvicida | reverse complement strand
TTAACAGGACATTTCTACTTTGCTGAAGACAGGACATTTTAAAATGGGATAGACAAATTAAGCCCTCTATCCCAGGGGATTGCTTCGATAGTGATATCAAAGTCAGGCATCTCACGCGCTATACTTCGCACCAAATCAGGATAAATTCAGACCGCTTTACCATCTACTTGGAAACTATAAGGAGGCCCCCCTAAACTGTGGTGCTTCATGCTACATACCAAAATATTGATTGACCCAACAATTATAGTCAATGAATGACGGATATTGTCTAAGTTAAAGTGGTCATATAGAGAACCCAAATCAAACTGATACAAAGCATAGAAATAACGCTACCAAAATAGCGCTGGAAAGACATAGTGTTGAGATAGACCCGATAGGAATGGAAAAGCGTATATGTCCATCGAATAAGATATCTGGTTCCCGTACTTTAAACGAGTTACAAATCATCCAAGCCAGACATTAGAAAGCAATTGACTAGCTTTTTGTTCTCTTCATAGTAAGACAGAAAGTAGACTAGTTCATCTATTTCAATATTGTGAGTGTCTAGATCTACGACAAAGCCAGCATGGTGTTTATTAAAGCTACTTCCAACACGAATGATATAGTCATCTGCTGTAAGTAGAGATGCCCTCGCCTTTACTCGACTAAATAAAGGGGCCAAGTTGGTGTTCTTCCATCCTTTAGGCATGCTGTAGGGAATGCTACTTATATTCATATCTACTCCTACGTCAAGATGGTGCGGCTTAACAAGTGGCTTGATATGTTTTTCAACTAAACTTTTAAGCTTTAAGAATGCGGCTTTCCCTTGTGGATCTGACTTTAAAGGCGATGAGTGTTTTGATTTTAGGTGTTTTGTCCAAACTTTTTTGAACAGTAAGTCTATTGGTTGGCTCAAAAGCTCAAAGACAGACATTTCTAACATAATATATTTGAGCGGGCTATCTTTAAGCTCGCCACTAAAAATACTATCAAGACCGAGCCTGAATGAAACATCATTTACTCCTACACCCTGTAATAGGTCTACAACTGTACTCCCTAGCCCCACTCCCGTCCCTTTAATGATAAGAAAAGAGGTGTTGTGTATCACAGCCTCTGCCATCGGGTACATCGGTGTTTTTTCTATTTTCCTATCAATACGATTAAACCAAACTTTTATCGTTTTGTGTTTATCGGTGGTATAGATAGACTCACTTCGAAGCGATATAGCGTGCAAAGATTCTATGATTTTAGCCAGTGGCCCTGTCATGACAATATCTGACACAGATGCATCGTATCTCGACATTTTTATAAAGCTCAGCGGAACTGGCTGCTGGACCATTAACCCTGCAGATGGGTGCGCGTGCATTGAGTGGGCTTGATAAAATATCTTCCCTTCAGGGAACAGTTTTTCTTTAATAGCGTTTGGCATATTGCGTTGCTCTTAAATAATCAAGTCACGGAAGAATAACATAATAGCGATATATCACCTGAACAAATGCTGTACTACTTTCCTGTTTTGGAAGAAAAGTGACATTTTTAACATCTCAACACATAGCTGCTAGCTCGGTCTTAATCACACTTTCCATTGCATTTGGCTAGGCTAAATACTCGACAAAGAGCCATTTCACCTTAATCTACGCACAACGGCCGTCGCCTTAAGCATTTAACGGCAACTTAAATTTTACCTGACAATGCAAAAAAACCACTTAATGACTGCTTTGTTTACTACTGTGTGGGTTCTTCTAGCACTATGTTTTTCATCATTAATCTATTTAAGCTATCAAGATTATGTCCATCCAAGGAATGTCTATGGAAAATGGATCGAGGTAGATGCTCCCGATTACAATACCGACGTCCTATTTCTTAACGAACGAGGTGTTTATCGCAATGAACGCCTGATTTCGACCAGGTTTCTATTCGATGGCACAACGGTCACGATAAAAACGGGCCAAGGCAACTATGTGTACCAAGTTGCCGGTTCAGACAACAAACCTTTGTTAAAACGTTTAGAACCATCGATTCCTCCTAAGCGCTTTGCCAAGGGGTCATAAAGCTCAACTAAACTAAGAATATCGATTGGTCAATAGATATTCCCTTCTATCTCCTCCAATACATTACAACGTAACCCCACATTAGTGACACTGTAATGCGTATTGACGTAATCATTATGCAGCCTATTCCGAACCGCTCGATTCAGCGCTGGTATCTCATATCGGCTTAGATTCCCCAAATATACCCAGACAATGGTATTTCTCAGTTTTTAGACCTCTATCCACATATTCGGCGCAGATATCAGCCAGTGACCTTAGATGTTTCTTGATTTCAAGGTTACACGATCACACCTCAGAATATATAACTGGCTGATAGTAAGCGCTTGCAGACAAAACTTACAAACCTGTAATTTTATTACACAATCCAAATCATAACCATCAGAGCTAGAACATAACACTACGCTAAGCTATTGATTTAACGCCATTTGTAATTACATAAAAGCACTCCGACAATACTTTCAGAAACATTACAGACTTAAAATGAATTACAGCTTGCTGCTCTTTGTTTTTGCTTAGATTGGCGCGCATGACTATTTACCACACATGCAATTAGTTATAGTGCCTCATAAATGCCAGGTACAAAAAAAGAGCAATCTCCTGCTCTCCCTTTCTTTATCTGTTAATCAGCGTATAAATTACTGCTTCGCAGCCTGAGCCCGGATTTCTTCAGCGACCATTTTTATTGCCTGAGCGGTGCTTATTCCCTCTGCCATTAACTCTTGAATCTTCTCGACAGCTTTTTGTTGCTCTTCGTGAGAAAGTGGCGGTAAATCATCAAACATAAAAAAGGCTCCTAAAAATTTAGGAGCCGACTATATTATGATTTCATCATAAGTGCCAGTATTTCACTGGTTGCGATTCTAGGTGCTTAATAGCTGGTTAAGAAGTTGATATACGCGCCCATCGAGTTTTCATTGGTGTAGCTCGCACCAATATCAAGTTGGAACAGGTTTAGTGGAGAAAGCCCAATACCTGCGGTCACGGTGTCATCGAGGTTGTCATATGCTAGGTTTCGATTCCAACCCGCTCGAAGTTTAAGTTGGCGCATAATGTCAATCTCTCCACCAACTCTTAGCATTTGAGTGTTATCGTTAAAGTTAGTGAACTTCTCTTCTTCGTCTAGATCGTAATCCACACTTAGAGTCGCGTAGTCTGCAACAAGCCCAACACCTACGGTGTATTGAGGGCGCATCTGATAATCATAAGTAACCGCGCCGAATGTTCTTGACTGACTAGCGTCAATTTTCGATGTCACGGTTGAAGCTGACAGTTCTTGAGATTTAATATCACGAGAGACTAAGTTCATCGCTGAAAAGCCAACGCGTAACGGACCATAAAACCATAAGAAGCCAGCATCTAGGTTGAACATTGTCTCGCCTTGACCATTTTCTCTGATGTCTTTGATATCATAGTTGTTAATGTTGGCGCGATATACGTATGTATAAATGCGCTGTAGCTTGGGCGTTACACCAAATGCAATATGCTGCCCTAGAAACGTTTGATATTTGGCAAGCGAGAGTCCAACTTCAGTCACTCCAAGACCTACAGCGTTCACCCCACTTAGTTCTGCGTTAATTGCTGGATTTAGGTTTGGGGTAGCACTGTTGGCCCCTGAGTATATATCAGTCTGAGCGAAAGATTCTGCATAAGCCTTACCAAATACATTTGCAGCTATGTAACGATTAGGTATTGCAAATGCCACAACGCCGCCAAGTTCGAGATTAGCAACATCACCTTCGAGTGCATTTAAAGTCGATTCCAATTCAGACACGTTGGAATAGTCGCCATCAACAGCTTGATTAATGATATCTGACGCCTTCTCCAGATCATCGACCATCATATGCTCATCGCTGTATGACAAACCAAAGCTGGGGGTGATCATCCCCACGTCATCATTACGACGATAAATCGCCGTTAATGCTGGGTTATAAAATGGTGCGGTTAAGAAATTTGCAGAAACTACACCGACTCCGCCCATTGCGTCTCCGCGAGCTTCGATAGCGTAATTCGCAGCCGATGCCGAACTGGCTGCAAGTGCAATAGACAATGTAAGAAGTTTTATTTTATTTTCCATAATCGGTATAAACTTTTTAGTTCCATATGTTTATATCGTTCTATTGTCTATTAACTTTAGTTATTCCTCCACAGAAACATCATGTGTCTTACTAATTATTTGTGACTGTTCCACAATTATTGGTCCTTGCCACCTTTGGTGAGTGATCGAAACGGCCAAAACATACCTCCCTTTTTCGACATTGGTATTGTTCAGAGATGTTGGGTAATCAGAGTCATAGCTTTCGCTCCAAACTTGGTTGTAGCTTCCATCTATATAGTCATAAAGCGCAACATCCAGTTTCGGTAGCGGACAGTGTGAATTTAACAGTGCGTTTCGGTCCAACTTCCATTGAGCTTTCGCGTCCCAGCGTACACTCATTTTCGCCTTTGGGTCACCAAGTACTAGCCAGGAACTCCAAGATGATTGATCGGCGGCCGTCACATCGATTCTGTATAGTCCACTTCGAACTCTACTATTTAGGTTGTACCGCTTAACGTACTTCTGACTAGCGATATCGCTGCTAGGAATCGTATGGACTAAAGAGTTGTCGATTGAAAGGGTTTTAGAGACCCAACGAGTCAATGAAATATCTTTAATATCTCGGTTTGATTCGATTTCAACAATCGCACGATACGCATCCCGCCCCGGGCTTTGGATCTCTGTTCGACGAACAGTCACATTGCTTATCCATTCTGGGAGTGAACGGTTATCTAGACTTTTTCCGCAATCAACATCTAACGACTGAAGAAACAGATCATTCAAATGGGGGGTAATTTCACGATTCTTTTCGAGTTGCCATACTTCCACCAACGATGAAAACATCGTCGGTAAATCACCGTCTAAAAGATGCCGATGCGCTTGCGTCAAAGGTGAGTTGCTTTCAAACCATGGTACTTGTTCGGCAGTTGTTGGCGCACTCATAATCAGTGCGCCAACTAATAGCTTGATTCTATCCATTAAGCCTTCATTTTGTAGCCAACGCCACGTAATGTTTCTATCTCGAGACCTGGTAGTTTTTGGCGAAGCTGAAGTACGTGCGTATCGACGGTACGCGTTGTTGGAAAGTGGTTGTAACCCCATACGTGATCAAGTAGCTCATCACGGGTAAAAACTCTGCCTAAGTTACTCGCCAAGAATAACAATAGATCAAACTCAGTTCGGGTTAAGGTAATCAGCTCATCTTTATATGTGACTTCACGTGTCGCTTTATCAATCAAAAGATGCTCAGTCTCTACCTTGTTGTCATCTTGCGCTTCACCTTCTGGTGCACGTAATTGTGCACGGACCCGTGCGAACAATTCTGCTTCAGCAAATGGTTTGGTGAGATAGTCGTTTGCTCCAGCATCTAACCCCATTACTTTGTCTTTTACCGTAACTAGCGCGGTCAGCAAGATCACTGGCACATCTTTGATCTTCTTCCACTCGACTAGATGATCAACAGAATCACCATCAGGGAGTTGGCGATCAAGAATAACCAAATCCGCTTTATCCCAGTACTGTGCTACGTCTGCGATCGTTTCTGAATGGAAGCACTCATACCCCGCTTGCTCTAAGCTAACCAATAAACCGTCAGCTAAGTTTTTATCGTCTTCAACAAGAAGCAGTGTCTGTTTCACAAGGTATCTCCAATATAAACGCTGTTGGTGGCCCAATTAATGACATTTTACCGCCCATTCGACCAACCATAGATTCCACTATGGTTAAACCAAGACCAAGTCCACTTTTGCTCACAAAAGGTTTACGTAACTGGCGCCAATCTTTAGCGGACAGTTCGCCCTGATCTTGCACTTTAACCGTGATTTTCTGTGTATCTGTTGTGACTTCTAGTACAACAGGTGCAACCCCATATTTGATGGCATTGCGGATCAAATTATCTATACATGTGCCAAGCCAGTACACATTTAACTTGGCCGCCACATCTTGATTTACCAAGAGTCTTACTTTTCCGTTAAACTCTTCTTCCACCTTAAACTCCAGCCACTCTTGGACTGAAGGCACCCAATCTGTCGCTAAAGGCTTGTTATCTGATTGAAGGTAGTCTTTACTAGCTTCAGCTAATTGCCTTAAGCGTCTGGAATCTTCGCACAAACGGCGAAATTCATCATACACGGATTCAGGTAGGTGTTCGAATTCACGTCTGAATCCTTCAACAGTTAAAGACAAGCTTGCAATCGGCGTCCTAAGTTCATGAGTCAAGATTTGCAGGATCAACATCCTGCTTTTCATTTCTTGTCTCTTCGTATTCCAACGGTATGCAGACCATCCTAGCACTAACAGTATGTTTGCAATAACCAATGCCACCATACTAATGCGTAATATATCTGAATGGTCTTCAACGTCCCAACATAGGTTGCCACGCTGTACAAAACAGCTATTTGTCTCTTTTCTTAAACTAAATGACAATCCCGCTTCTTCAACGGCTTGTTTCCAAACACTCTCTGGATAGATTAAGTAGTTGTCACTTTTTCTTAACCACAGTTCATTGCGCTCAAGAAACATACTAGAGCCAGCAATCAAGGCTACCATTGCATCTTCATCCATTCTTTGTAGTCTGCCTAGCAAAGTAGTATCTGAAGCAGTTGGACGCTCTTTTATATGCATATATTGCTGTAACTGCTCTATATACTCTGGGTATATTTGAACATATCTACTCGCATAGGTTCCCCCGCCTGGGTGAATTAATGCACTTCGTGCAAACCATTTTTCGCTGAGCCTGTTCCCTTTACACATCGCACGAGTAAACACCAGTGGCTCTGTAATTAAAGGGCTTAGTGGCAACTTCCCCGTACAATTTTGCGCAAGTTGATACAACCTCTGAATATCTTTTAAAGGATATGCCGACGTTTGTGGCAACATTGATTCCGGAGTAAGTAGCCTAGTTGGGTAATCTGACTGTAAGCTTCGGATATCATAAGAAACCGTAGCTTGTGCTTGATCGAACAGATCAACAAAACGGTCGATACGCTCTGGTAAAGACTCTGCAGATACACCACCTGATAAGAACGCAATACCCATTGCGATCACTTTAACTGTTGTCTTAATCAATGCAAAAATTCATTAAATCAGTAAGTTATGATTTAGAGTAAAACATTATGGCAAAAATATAAAACTGAAATGTAATATCAATGTCAGAAATAATACTCATAAAACAAAAGAAGCCAGCATAACGCTGGCTTCCGTATAATGTAATCCTAATCTACAAAGCTTTGAAGATAGATTCCACACTCTCTTTAGCATCACCAAAGAGCATCTGAGTATTTTCTTTGAAAAACAGTGGGTTTTGTACCCCTGCGTAACCTGTATTCATTGAGCGTTTAAATACAATAACGTTTTTCGCATTCCACACTTCAAGTACTGGCATACCCGCAATTGGGCTATTTGGATCATCAAGAGCGGCTGGGTTTACTGTATCATTCGCACCAATAACCAATACTGTATCCGTTTCAGAAAGGTCGTCATTGATTTCGTCCATTTCAAGCACGATGTCATAAGGCACTTTTGCTTCGGCAAGTAAAACGTTCATATGACCAGGCAAGCGCCCAGCTACAGGGTGAATACCAAAACGTACTTCTACACCATGTGAACGTAGTGTTTCGGTAATTTCATGCACTGGATACTGTGCTTGCGCAACCGCCATCCCGTACCCTGGTGTAATGATAACTGACTTTGAGTTCTTAAGCAGCTCAGCCACATCTTCAGCATTTGTTTCTCTGTGCTCACCTTGTTCAGTATCAGATGAAATAACGATTTCCTGACCGAAGCCACCAGCAATAACACTGATAAACGAGCGGTTCATCGCCTTACACATAATGTATGAAAGTATGGCACCAGACGAACCCACCAAAGCACCTGTTACGATTAACAGATCGTTTGCTAACATAAAGCCCGCTGCCGCTGCCGCCCATCCTGAGTACGAGTTAAGCATTGATACTACCACTGGCATATCTGCGCCACCAATAGAAGCAACCAGATGGTACCCAAACGCAAATGCGATTAACGTCATTACGATTAGAGCAAACATACTGCCATCGGCATTGACGAAATGAAGCATAAGCAAAGTTGAAACAACAATCGCTGCAAGGTTCATTTTGTGTTTATGCGGAAGGCTTAGAGGTGAAGATGAGATAATGCCGCGAAGTTTACCAAACGCGACCACTGAACCAGTAAAGGTAACAGCACCGATGAAGACACCCAAGAACACTTCCACTAAGTGGATGACGTGTTCTGCATGGGTCGCAGCTTCTGGTGCATCTAAATAGCTATTGTAGCCAACCAATACCGCAGCCATACCAACAAAGCTGTGAAGAATTGCCACTAACTCTGGCATTTCTGTCATTTCAACTTTCTTAGCATAGTGGATACCTATACCACCACCGATCACCATCGCAATAAGGATCCAAACAAACCCTTCAGATTCTGGGCCAAAGATCGTTGCGATCAATGCGATCGTCATACCTGCAATACCGTAGTAGTTACCCGATCTTGCAGACTCCTGCTTAGACAAACCCGCTAAGCTCAATATAAAGAATAATGCAGCAACAATATAAGCCGCTTGTACTAATCCTGCAGACATTCCCTGTTACTCCTTAGTCTTTACGGAACATTTCAAGCATACGCTTGGTGACGGTGAATCCGCCAAAGATGTTGATGCTTGCTATTAATACCGCTATAAACGATAAAAATGAAACAACGCCATTACCCTGTCCAATCTGCAGTAGCGCACCCACAACAATAATGCCTGAAATCGCGTTCGTTACCGACATAAGTGGTGTATGCAATGCATGAGTAACATTCCAAACTACGTAGTAACCCACAACACACGCTAAAACAAAAACCGTAAAATGCGATAAGAATGCCGCAGGAGCTACAGAGGCAACCCATGCAAACGCACCTAAACCAGCAACCAAGCCGACGATCTTCTTGGTAGGAGACGTTGGTTCTTCTTCTTTTGGTTCTGGCTTTATCGTTGTTTGGGCTGGTTTTTGCTCTGGCTGCGCAGATACCTGAATCGGAGGTGCAGGCCAAGTCACCTCACCTTCTTTAACAACGGTTACACCGCGAAGCACTACATCTTCAAAATCTATGTTGATATTGCCATCTTTTTCTTTGGCTAACAGCTTGAGTAGGTTAACAATGTTTGTTGAGTAAAGTTGAGATGATTGCGTAGGAAGGCGGCCGACCATATCAGTATAGCCGACAATTTTCACACCGTTCTCTGTAGTGATGACTTTATCTGCAACCGTGTATTCACAGTTACCGCCGTTAGCAGCCGCTAAATCGACAATCACACTACCCGCCTTCATGCTATCAACCATTTCTTTGGTGATAAGTTTCGGGGCTGGTCGGCCAGGAATCAGAGCCGTAGTAACAATGATATCAACGTCTTTTGCTTGTTCAGCATAAAGCTCAGCCGCTTTTTTGTTGAACTCGTCAGACATCTCTTTCGCGTAGCCATCGCCAGAACCAGATTCTTCTTTGAAATCAACTTCTAGAAATTCTGCCCCCATCGATTGTACTTGCTCTTTCACCTCTGGACGAACGTCAAAAGCACGGACAATAGCGCCCAAGCTACCAGCAGCACCAATTGCCGCAAGACCCGCGACACCGGCGCCTGCGACCAGTACTTTCGCTGGTGGCACTTTACCAGCGGCCGTGATTTGCCCCGTGAAAAAGCGCCCAAACTCATGGGCAGCTTCTACAACTGCTCGGTAACCAGCGATATTCGCCATTGAAGAGAGCGCGTCTAGTGCTTGCGCACGAGAGATACGAGGCACTGCGTCCATTGCCATTACATTAATGTTTTTGCTAGAAAGCTTTTCCATTAATTCAGGGTTTTGCGCTGGCCAGATAAAACTGATCAAACTCGCACCGTCTTTCAACAGCGCTATTTCATCATTTTCTTCACTGAAAAGAGGAGCATTCACCTTAAGAATTAGGTCTGACGCCCAAACCTCTTCTGTGGATACAATTTTTGCTCCCGCAGATTCGAAAGCAGAGTCTTCAAAACTCGCCAGTTCACCTGCTCCGGTTTCGATATTAACTTCGAAACCTAACTTTAATAACTGCTCAACCGACTTTGGCGATGCAGCCACTCGCGTTTCTCCAGCGAGTATTTCTTTTGGCACACCAATTTGCATTAGCTATTCCTTGACTATTCGCAACAATGATTGTTCTGTTTTTATCCAACGATTTTAGATACTTCAAGCATTTTGTAACAAAAACACAAAATATCATTACATATAACCGATGGTAATGAACCATTTTGCTTATCAATTTGCTACCTAACCACACTATATGAAAGTGACAGGAGGTCAAACCAGTAAGCGAAAAATCTCATTAAAACAATTAACTATGTGACATCCACATACAAAAAGAGCCATCAGAATAACGACTAATGGCTCTTAAAATTATGATGCTTGTCAATTTGGGGGAGAATCTACTAAAAAATGTTGTCACCCATTTGATCGATAAACATTTGCGCCTTCTTAAGCATAAATTCGTTGGCATCGTTTGCACTTGGCAACACATCTGAGCGAATAAAACGATGTGTTTTGATTTCGTCCCCAAATTGCTTGGTAATTCGACCCGCAATTCGATATTGACCACCTTCTGCCAATGCTTCCTGATAGATAAGAAAACCTTTATATTCTAGTGGCTCAACGTCAACTTTAGTTTGTTGTTTTTGACCACCAAACAAGCGAGAAAAAAGTCCCACAAAGTACTCCTTGGTAACGATTAGTTTTTCTTAAGAATTGGTTTTTCAAACCACTCTAACTCAATGTTATCGTCAAACATCTGCTGTTTGCTAAACACGACAAGAATTTCATCTTTCCTGTTTTTCCTGCGATCGTCAACAATCATTGTACATGCGGCTTCTAAAGCCGTGGCTGCATACTCTTTCAATGTCACTAGGCGCTCTTCTGGGAGTGCTGAAAGAAAGTCAATATCGTAGCGAATGTATACTGGTCGCAGTTGGGATAAGGCAAGGCATGCAAGGTCAGCTAGTTGTTCATGGTCGAAGTTGTTAACATACTTTGCTTTTGTCAACTCTTGACCGACTAAGGTTTCCATATAATTATGTACGTCCACACTTATCTGCATATCTATCAACTCCTTTTGAGGCGATTGTTCTTTCTAGTATGTTTTAAAATGTTGCTCGTTTCTACGTAATTGCGCATTTCAACACCAATATATGACCACTATCTATACGTAACACGAATTTTCATCTATAAGTTTAGTAAAAAGCTTGGAAATTCATCAAATAAAAGTATTCTTAGCAAGTTGCTAATCAATAATTAGATCCTGTCAGGCTAGGTTGAATGTCATTTTCTCTCGTCTCTACAAATTGGTTCCGTCTCTCGTTGCCTTTGATGTTGCTGACGTTTATTGCATTTGGAATGAATAACGTTATCAGCCTAACCTATTCAAACTTGGGTATCGTATCTAAACTTCCATTTGTTTTGTTTGTTATAACTATAGTGCTAGGGGATGTTTTCAAACAAAGTAGAATTGCAATGGTTGCGTCAGCACTATTAGTCTCATATTGGTTGATACAAGAACGTTTGCAATCCCCCCTCTCTTTGGGTACGACAATTCTTGAGCTATCGCTTCTTGCCGCGTTACTGCCGATTGCACTCATTTTTGTCTATAGCTACAAAGATTCCGCATTATTTACCCGTTCCTTTGGGTTCTATCTTTTCAAGATAGCAATGCTTGTGTTGTGGTCACATTTAATCCTCACTTATTTTTATGAAGGTGGATTTGACAATATCGATGAGACATTTCTATTCGTATTGCCCGAAATATCAAAGCTACCATTTATACTTGTAGTTTTTCTTTTAGCAATGGTGCTCATACTGTCTATCTGCGTGTTGAATCGAAATAGCATCATTGATGTGGTCATTTATTCAGCAACCTTGTTGTCTGCCACTACGTTTGTTTTTTTCCATGTCACCTACATTTCTAGCACCATGTTTTCGTTGGCAGGTATTCTGTTACTCGTTTATCTCCTTTCAGCAAGTTACGAGCTTGCGTTCATGGATACACTTACTGAAATCCCTGGTCGACTCGCATTGGAATCTGATCTAAAACATTTAGGCCGAAGCTACACCATAGCGATGTTAGATATCGACCATTTTAAATCTTTCAATGATACTTATGGTCATGATACTGGAGACGATGTCCTTAAACTGGTAGCAAGCAAACTTCAGCAAGTTGGTGGCCGCGCTAAAGTTTATCGCTATGGCGGTGAAGAGTTCACCGTACTCTTTAAAGGAAAGCTATTAGAGGATACACATGATCACCTCGAACTCCTGAGAGCCTCTATTGAGGGTTACGACATGACCCTGCGCAATCAAGACTCTCGTCCAAAAGATGACAAAGTCGGGTCAAGAAAACGTGGGGTGGCAAAACAAAAAGATTATGTAAACGTCACTATCAGTATCGGCGTCGCTGACAGTAGCGAATCAAATAAGGTATCAGAGGTAATGAAGGCGGCTGACAATGCGCTATACAAGGCGAAAAAGTCAGGCCGAAACCGTGTTTGTTTTAGCTAAGTAGTTAAGTCAACAGCAACAAATTGATTGCGCCCATTCTCTTTGGCTTGATATAAGCGTTCGTCAACACGTTCATAAACCTGTTCTATAGATTCGCGTCCACTAGGAACAAATTGCAACACACCCTGTGACACTGTCACTACGGATGACACGTCACTATACTCATGCGGTAAACTAGCGTCTTCTAAGGTTGATTTTATTCGCTGTGCGTTGTTCATCGCGGTTTCAAAGTCTGTATAACCAAGTATGATGACAAACTCTTCACCACCATAGCGCCCAACTGTCTCACCACTTCGTGAGAATAAACGATTTAGGATTGCAGCAATTTCAACTAAACACTTGTCACCTTCTATGTGGCCATAATTGTCGTTGTAAAGTTTGAACCTATCTACATCTAGCATGATAATACTTAATGGCAACTCATGGCGCCCATGTAAAGAGATCATCTCAGCCAGTTTTTCGTCAATGTAACGACGATTTTTAACTTTAGTTAACCCATCTTCTTGCGCTAACTTGGCTAATTCTTCATTGGCTTTTGCCAGTGCTACCGTCTTTTGTTTCAGCTCTCGACGCATGAAGGCGATTCGTTGCATCGCAATCAATTTGGAGTTAAGCACAATTTTGTCGACGGGTTTGATCAGATAGTCATCCCCACCAGCTTCAATTGCACTTGCGATCATGGTTGGTTCATCATGGCTACTTAAGAAAATAATTGGTACCCAGTCAGGGTAAAACTCTCTGATTTTTGACGAAACAATAAATCCGTTCATTTGTGGCATGGAAATATCGAGCAACACTAAGTCTGGTTCAAGCTGAGGGTATAGCGCTAAAGCTTCTTCACCTGAGCTCGCCATCTCTACACTATGTCCTAGCTGTTTCAACCTGATAGCAAGTTGGATCCGCTCCATTTGAACGTCATCTACCAGTAGGATCTTCATCGATGAGCCTGTTACTTCCACTATTCCACTACCCTTAGTTAACAACGTCTCAACTCATGTCTTTTGACCATTAAGTAATAAATGGACCAATGAGCAAAAACAATCAAGAAATCACATGTTTAACAAAAGCATACTTCACCTTGTTCTAATCATCCATCCAAGGTTGACATTTGGCCCCAATTTTTTACGATAGCGCCGATACACACACATTTTAAGAGAAAATAGCCATGTCTGACGTTAATCAAACAGAGCAGAAAAAAGTAGATCTAGCAGAGGTTTCCGCTGAACTTCGCCAAGTAATTGAATTTGATGATGTTCCGGAAGCAATGCATTTGATGGTAACGTCAATCCATGAAGTTTCTGAAGATGCTGTTCGCGAGTCTTGGAATGAGCTGCCAAGCAGTGCCCAGAATGTTTTAGACAACTTTGAGCAATTCCATGCTTTAGTTTCTGTAAGCCAAGCTTTTGCTGGTCTGAACGTAATGGAAGAGTTCCCTACTTTGGATCTTCCAAAAGACATGTCAGAGCAGCAGCAGGAAGAGTACCGCGCGCAATTACTTGATCAGGTACTGCACAACTGCGTTAAAGATATGGTTAAGCAAATCAAAAAAGCGCGCCGCGACCCAATTTTGAAGCGTGACTTTACTGACGTATTTACTAAATCACAAATACGCTAAAACAAAAACGCCGCAATATGCGGCGTTTTTTAATGGGATAGGACAATATCTCTTTGAGTCACACTCACCCCTTTAATTTGTACATACACCTTGTTACCCGCTTTAAGATCTAATTCATCTCTTGCCCAAGCCGTAATGGTTGCCATTAGTTTGCATTCTTTCGATAGCTCGACTTGAACTGACACACTGATTCTATCTTGGCTATTACTGTGAGTTTCTATCTTGGAAACATTACCGGGCAACACATTGCGAATAGAGGTATGTCTAGGTTTCGCAAGCATTAAAGACACATCATTGGCTCGTACTTGAAGCCTTACAGGAGAGCCGATCTCTCCTTCAATTTTCTGTACCCATAATCTAACCCCTGGTGCCAGTTCGATTTTAGATAATGCGTAGTCATTATTATGCTCAACAACACAACCTTCAAAAAGGGAACTTTGCTCAGAAAAGGATTGCCAAGGTTTCATTGCTCTTGAAGACCACACCTCTTCAATTGGACCAGATACGGCGACTTTTCCTTCATCTATAACCACTAAATGACTCGCAAGTCGAAGGACTTCATTCAAACTATGTGATACGTAGATAATCGGAATTTCAACTGTTTGAGATAGCTGCTCTAAAAAAGGCATCACTTCTCGCTTTCTCGGTAAGTCTAAAGAGGCAAGCGGCTCATCCATGAGCAAGATATCTGGTTTTGACAACAAAGCTCGCCCTATCGCGACACGTTGTTTCTCACCACCAGATAATTGGTGGGGGTAACGATAAAGCAAATTCTCAAGTGATAAGAGTTGTACGATTTGCTCAAAGTGCTTTGAATCGGAAACTGACACGCCATAGTTTAGGTTGCGCTCGACTTTGAAATGAGGAAACAATCGAGAATCTTGAAACACGTAGCCAACGTTACGCTTGTGGACTGGGACATTGATCTTACGAGCGGAGTCAAAAAGAGTTTTACTACCTACGCTAATCACTCCGCTTTCCGGCTGTGTCAGCCCCGAGATAACATTAATCAGAGACGTTTTTCCAGCCCCCGAACGACCGAACACAGCGGTAATTCCCCTACTTGGGAGTTTTAGATCAATGTCGAAATGCGTATTACCTAACGTCTGTTGATAGCACGTCGTAATTTCGTTCATGCATCTGCTCCTAATCGACGTGCGCTGACTCTGGCAAGCCACTCAGATATCAGCATGGATGCAAGAGCAATGGCAATGGAAATCAAGCACAGCCGCATCGCTTCTTGTTCCGAGCCAGGGGTTTCAATAAAGGTATACATTGCTAATGGAATTGTTTGAGTTTCACCGGGAATGTTGGAGACGAAGCTAATGGTTGCCCCAAACTCACCCAAACTTCTAGCAAATGAAAGCATGGTTCCAGTAATGATCCCAGGGATCGTCAAAGGTAAGGTGATAGTAAAAAAGATCTTAATTGGTGAGGCGCCAAGCGTCGCTGCAGCCTGTTCTAGCCGACCATCGACGCTTTCTAAGCTAAGTCTTATTGAACGCACCATCAAGGGTAACGCAACGACGACACATGCGAGCACAGCTCCTTTCCAACTAAAAGAAAAAACCAGCCCCCAATGTTCGAACAGCCAGTTTCCAAATGCTCCTTGCCTGCCCATTGAAATGAGCAATAGATAGCCAATCACTACTGGTGGTAAAACTAACGGCAGATGGATGATCGCGTCGATCAAACTTTTACCAATAAACTGCTTTCTTGCTAATAACCAAGCAAGTGCTATACCGAGAGGAATTAGCCAAACAATTGCGAAAAACGCAACTTTCAAACTCAACAACAGTGCTTGATATTCGTAGTCGGTTAGCAAATTCACCTCTGCTCTTTTGCCTCTAAAAAACCAAAGCGCTTTATAATAGTTTGCGCTTGCTGTGAGTTCACAAATTGTGCAAACCTTCGTGTATGTGCCTTGTTATTAAGCGTCACCATCGGATACAAAATGCTCGAATGAGAGTTATGTGGGAAGGTTGCAACAATCTCTGTTTTATCACTCAGTAGCGCATCAGTCTTGTAAACAATCCCAAGAGGCGTTTCTTTCCTTTCAACTAAAGTAAGAGCGATTCGAACATTACTCGTCGGAGCCAAAAACGACTTTATGTCATCCCATATACCAATATTTAGTAACGCTTCTTTGGCATAAATACCGGCCGGGACCGCATTGGTTTGCCCTAAGGCTAGTCTTGAGCCATTCAACGCAGACAACCAAGAGCCCGCCATATTAATATCTAACCCTACATTATTACCTTTAGGTGCAATAACCACCAACTCATTCGCCGCAATATTAGTGACGGCGTCACTAGCTGCTATTTGTTGGTCTACAAGGTAATCCATCCATTTAAGATTGGCTGAAATATAGACATCCGCTGGCGCCCCCTGGGCAAGTTGGCGAGCTAGCGAGGCACTTCCACCATAAACTGTCGTTACCCTGAGCGAATGTGTTGTTTCAAACTGGTCAACAATTTCGTTAACAACATTGGTCATAGATGAAGCTGCGTAAATACGCAGCGTCTCTGCATTGACAGTAAAACTCGTACAAGCAAACATTGCGAAAAGGCAGATTCTAACATCGGTCATGGTTATCATAATTCTGGCCAAAGCTTCTTAAGATCAAGATGCTGCTCTATAGCATCAGCAATCCTGTCAATTGCTTTCTGCTGATTCTGTTTATGATCGATTTGCGCAATTTCATCGACACCTACCCACAGACAGATGGCCGAAACTGCGTCTGGACAGTCGAAGATACCATGTAGATAAGTCCCTAGCACTTGATTACAATCACTAACCGCTCCATCACTGTTACTACTTTCCAGTTTAACTAAAGAACATCCTGTGACTTGGCTAATTCCGGCGTGAATCTCATATCCAGCCACTGATACTTCTTTGCCATTGAGAGTCATCACACCGCTTATATTACTCAGGGTTTTACTTTCTTTCAGTTCTGTTTCAACAGCAAGATGCCCTAAGCCTTGGGTTGAGCCAGCTGTACTTTCAATACCCATAGGGTCATCAATCTTCGTACCCAGCATTTGGTATCCACCACAGATCCCCATGACTTTCCCTCCTAGTCTAAGATGCCTATTGATGTCTTTATCCCATCCTTGTTGACGAAGGTAGTCGAGATCACTCCTTACAGACTTCGAACCAGGAAGAATGATCAAATCGGCTTCTGTAAGGCGCTCTCCTTTGCCAGCATACTTTAGGTTAATATCTGGGTTCAGTCTTAATGCATCAAAATCGGTATGGTTGCTGATACGCGGAAAGACAGGAACGACAATATTTAACTTAGCATTTTCACTAGTGATTTGCTGCGCGTTAATGGCGTCTTCAGCTTCTAAGTCAAAACCATGGAGGTATGGTAAAACACCAATCACAGGCTTTCCTGTTTTTTCTTCCAACCAGTCTAGACCCGATTGCAATAAGGAGATATCTCCCCTGAATCGGTTAATGACAAACCCTTTAATTCGTTTTTGTTCACTCTCTGAGAGTAGCGCCAGCGTTCCATAAAGGTGCGCAAACACCCCTCCACGATCGATATCGGCGACAATGATCACTGGTACATCGGCCTCTTCTGCAAATCCCATGTTGGCGATGTCATTTTCTCTTAAATTGATTTCCGCAGGGCTCCCAGCACCTTCAATCAATACCGATTCATATTTTGACTGCAAGATCGAAAAAGACTCCATAACGACTGGCAAGGCCACTTTTTTGTAGCTCCGATATCCAATGGCATCGACCGTTGTCGTCGCCTTGCCTTGTAAGATCACTTGTGCGCCCATGTCAGTGTTTGGTTTAAGTAATACCGGATTCATGTGAACACTAGATTCAATATTGCACGCTAAAGCTTGCACTGCTTGCGCACGTCCAATCTCACCACCATCGGGGGTCACAGCACTATTTAGCGCCATATTCTGTGGTTTAAACGGGGCGACTTTGACTTTCTTTCGAGCTAAAACACGGCATAAACCTGCCACAAGAACACTTTTTCCAGCATCGGAAGTCGTGCCTTGAACCATTAACGCCTTAATCGTTGACTGCATGAGATATCTGAACTTACTAAATCTATGTGATAGCACTAATAATAACGGCAATCACCCAATTTTCTCAACAATATGAATGGAATATGAATCTTATGCTCAGCATGGATTCAAAATAAGTTTGTTTTAATAGCACTATCAAACGAACACGACCCATTAAACAATAGGAAATTGACATGAAAAAAGTAGTTCTAGCGACCGTAGCCACTCTAATCCTTGCGCCAACTCTAGCCTTTGCGAAAGACGGCCGTCATGAAACAGGGACAGGAATCCAGTTTAACGGACCAGTCGAACTTACCACGGTAGATTCACTCCTGAGTGATACCAGTATGTTCACAGAGAAGAATGTTGTTGTAGAAGGAAACCTTCTTAGACAAGTAAAAGGCGATACCTTTATTTTTTCTGACGGCAAAGGTGAGATTCAAGTTGAGCTGGATGACGACATTCATATGACGCAGCCGATTGACCATACAACTAAAGTTCGCCTTTTCGGAGAGTATGAAGGTGGAAATACGCCAGAAATTGAAGTAGATCGTCTTCAAATCCTATAAATGCCCTGAATTAGTCCTCTGATTACGTTATGATTTGGCTTGTTTATTGCAAGCCAAATCAATTAGTCAATTTATTGTTGCTAGTCGGAGACTACTTTTGAAGAAAATCATGTTGGCCAGTGCCTTAGCGTTCGCAGGCATCAGCACAGGCGCTCAGGCAAATAATTTTAACTATAACTTTTTCGAAGTCCGAACTGCTATTGGTCCAGAAATGACTGGTGCTGAGTTTAGTACGTTCTTCACGGAAAACTCTCACTTTATTCTCCGTGCTGATACTCAGTTTGACAAAGATTATGATCTCGCTGGTGGGATTGGTTTTAATGGCCCAATCAGCCAATTTGCTGACGTTTATGGCCAGTTGCTTGTCCATCAGGTGAAGTATACCGAAGAAGCTGGTGGTGAAAGCGACACACAGGCTGAAATCAACGTTGGCGTACGCCTATGGCTAACAGATCAAGTTGAAGCAACGGGGCGAATCGGCCGAAACGATGATGCTTCTGTATTCCATGCGGGGGTTAGATTCCATTCAACGCAGCAACTATCACTTTCAGCTGAGACTCGTAACAATGGGCTTTATGGTCCGCAGGTGACTATGTCGGTTAGGTTCCAATACTAAGTGCTCCTTTAGTCTATAGATAAAAACTAAGCCCTGTTAACAACAGGGCTTAGCTTTATCTTACGACTATCTTTCTTGGGACCAACTCGACCCCAGCTTTATATCGCTTAGCTGCCGCATTTAACGCTAGTTCCATTGCACTATCTGCGATCAATTCGAACTGCTGTGGCAACGAATTGATTCTCATCGGCAAGAAGTCCAAAAGTCGATTATCACCAAATGTCGCTAACTTAATCTGACTCGCCAAGTCAGGTTTCTCTAGTAGTACATCTAATACACCTTCTAGTAAAGTATATGACGTAGTGACAATAGCATCGGGTACAGTGTTGTTGTGATACCAAGTTTCTAGTACTTGCTTGCCATCTCTGCGGTTAAAGTGCTCACCATAACCAACTCTAGCACCGACATTGTTCTTTCTCGCTGCTGACATAAATCCTAATTCGCGTTCACGTGAAATGTTCAATTCAGGAAGCGCTCCAATCAAACCAACACTAGTGACACCGTCACACAACACAGACTGAGTTAAATCAAACGCACCGCCAAAATCTTCACTTATCACGCAGGAAAAATGCTCATCATCTAACGGGCGGTCAAGTGCGATAACGGGTATACCTTTTGATTTTAGCTCTAAGTAGAACTCGCTAGCAGAAGGAATAACACTGGCAACAAACAGGGCGTCGACTTTACGGCTCACTAAAGCTTGTACAACACTTTTTTCTGTTTCAGGTTCATCATCAGAACACGCAATCAGGATTTGATACCCTGCTGAACGCGAGTTTTGCTCTAACAATTTGGCCAACCTCGCATAACTGGTGTTTTCTAGATCTGGAATAATTAAACCAAAAGAGCGGCTTTGCCCTGCCCGTAAGGTGCTTGCTGCTAAGTCTGGTCGATAATTGTATTCATTCACCACCGCCATCACTTTGCGTTGGGTTTTTTCACTTATTCTATATTTTTGAGCTTTACCATTGATTACATAGCTAGCCGTTGTTTTTGAAACACCCGCAAGTTTTGCTATTTCATCTAGTGTCATATCATCAACCTTTGTTCTGTGCGCCGGATCATAATACGTTATAAATGATCCCACGATGAGTTGAATTATATGCTGAAACGATTCAGTATTAAAGCTGAAAGGATTCAGCAAAATCGATAAAGTGAGGCAAATCACTCAAATATGTCTTGTGTAACTCATCGACACCTTTTTAAATCAATTAGTTATTAAGGAAAAGTGCTGAATCCACATATTTTTCTCTTTTTGCTGAATCGATTCAGTTCAATTAAGCAAAAGGAATATTGAAGCCCTGTTGGCTAATTGAACGATTTTAAAACCTTAAAGCTGGAGAAGCACCATGCTTAAGTTAGCGAAAAGCGACATTACACTGGCACAAGCAGCAAGTGACAAATTTGAAGCGATTAAAAATATCGCAAAGAGCCTCAGCAATGCAGGACTTGTAGATCAAGGCTACGCTGAAGGCATGCTCAATCGTGAGCAACAAAACTCTACTTTTCTTGGTAATGGTATCGCGATCCCGCACGGCACTACTGACACCCGCACTATGGTAAAAACCACTGGTGTCGCTGTGCATCACTTCCCACAGGGGGTTGACTGGGGTGATGGTAACACTGTATTCGTCGCTATCGGTATTGCCGCTAAATCGGACGAACATTTAGGCATTCTTAAGCAACTAACGAAAGTTCTTGGCGCAGATGGTGTTGAGCAGCGTCTACGCAACGCCACAAACGCACAAGAACTCATTGCCCTACTTAATGGCGATGTTCAACTCGAAGCAGATTTTGATGCATCACTAGTACAACTGCAATTCCCAGCCAGTGATATGGTGCAGATGAGTGCTGTAGCAGGTGGCCTACTCAAAAATACAGGCTGCGCTGGCTCTGAATTTGTTGCAGATATTGTAACTAAAACCCCTACACACCTTGGCCAGGGTCTGTGGTTGGTTGGTAGTGATAAACAAGTGACTCGTACTGGCGTCTCTTTTGTCTCCACAGCAAACGACTGTGCATTTTCAGGCAACAAAGTGCGCGCCCTTGTTGCGTTTGCTGCTTGCAACAGCGCACATAAATCTATCTTAACCACAATTTCAAAGCTTGTGTTTAACAATGAACACAACAAACTACTTGATGCATCTGCTGAACAGATTCTTGCGCTATTCAAAGGTGAAGAAGTGACAACGGAAGCGGCTGAAGATGGAAATACAGCGGTCTTCAAGATTAAGAATGCTCACGGCCTACACGCTCGTCCTGGCGCTATGTTAGTCGCTGAGGCCAAAAAATTTGAATCAAACATTCGCGTTGCCAACCTAGATGGTGATGGCAAAGCGGTGAATGCAAAAAGCCTGATGAAGGTCATCGCGCTTGGTGTTAAACATGGCCACCAACTTCAGTTTTTTGCTGACGGCCCAGATGCACCGCAAGCAATTGACTCTATTGGTAAGGCGATAGCTTCTGGCCTTGGCGAAGGTTAAGGAGCGAAAGAATGACAGTATTGAAGACAAACAAAGTCGTTACCATCACGCTTAACCCAGCCCTTGATCTAACTGGCTCACTGGACTCGCTAAAAGTAGGTTCAGTTAGCCTTGTAGAAAAGAGCAACCTGCATGCTGCAGGCAAAGGCGTAAACGTGGCGAAAGTACTGAGTGACCTTGGCGCAGACGTGACCGTGACAGGCTTTCTTGGTAAAGACAACCCTGAGCTATTCCACCAACTATTCGACGACATCAAAGTGAAAAGCGAGTTTGTTGAAGTCGAAGGCGCAACGCGTATCAACGTAAAACTGGTTGAAGCTAGTGGCCAAGTGAGCGATATCAACTTCCCTGGCGTTCAAGTAACAGGAAAAGAAATCGAGCGCTTTGAACAAACCCTATTCCGCCTTGCAGAGACGCACGACTACTTCGTACTTGCCGGTAGCCTACCTGGCGGCGTAACCGCAGAACAATGTGCGGCGTGGATTGAAAAGCTACACCAGCAAGGCAAAAAAGTACTGTTCGATAGCAGCAAAGCAGCGTTGCGTGCAGGTATCGATGCGCATCCTTGGTTGATCAAACCAAACGATGAAGAGCTAAGCGACTTCGTTGGCGAACACCTCACCACACCAGAGCAATGCCAAGCAGCAGCACAAACAATAAGCGATAAAGGCATTGAAAATATTGTGGTTTCAATGGGCGCTGACGGTGTGATGTGGCTAAGCCAAGGTGAATGGTTGCGCGCACAACCACCAAAAATGAATGTAGTTAGCACAGTTGGCGCAGGCGATACGCTTGTCGCGGGCTTGTGCTGGGGTCACATGCAAGTGATGCCTAATAACGATTTACTGCGCTTCGCTACTGCGCTTTCTGCCCTAGCAGTGAGCCAAGTTGGCGTTGGCCTAACCAGTCAGGAAGAACTGGAGAACATCAAGCTCCGAACGCAAGTGAGCGAGCTTTACCCTAACACGAGCTTAGACAATAACTAAGGAACAGAAGGTTATCAGTATGAATATTGCCATTATTACAGCTTGTCCAAGTGGTGTTGCTAACTGCATCATTGCGGCAGGCCTACTCGAACAAGCGGCCACAAAACTGGGTTGGAATGCTAAGATTGAATGCCAATCAAACATCGTTGAACCAACGCTATTGACAGACGCTGACATTGCACAAGCAGAAGCGATCGTAATTGCGGCTAACACTCCAGTCGATACTTCTCGTTTCGTAGGTAAAAAAGTCTACCAAGCAGATATCAGTACCGTTGCAAAAGACGCAGCCGCTTTCTTACAAACTGCTGTTAAAAGCGCGGCAACACTAGAGCAAGCAACAACATATGCAGCACAAGCAGAAAGCGTATCTGCAACAAAGAAGATTGTCGCTATCACTGCATGTCCTACTGGCGTTGCACACACTTTCATGGCAGCAGAAGCACTAGAAGAAGAAGGCAAACGCCGTGGTCACCAAATCAAAGTGGAAACGCGAGGCTCAGTAGGTGCGAAAAACCAACTGACTGACCAAGAAATCGCAGACGCAGATCTAGTGATCATCGCAGCTGATATAGAAGTGCCCCTTGACCGTTTCAACGGTAAGAAAATGTACCGCACAAAAACCGGTCCAGCTCTTAAGAAAACAGCAGAAGAAATGGACAAAGCGTTTGAACAAGCAAGTGAATACCAACACTCTGGATCTTCTAGTGCATCTTCAGCAACAGAAGAGAAGAAAGGTGCGTACAAACACCTAATGACGGGTGTATCGCACATGCTTCCTGTGGTAGTTGCCGGTGGTTTGATCATCGCCCTATCCTTCGTATTTGGTATCGAAGCGTTTAAAGAAGAAGGCACGCTAGCAGCGGCACTGATGAGCATCGGTGGAGGCTCGGCATTCGCTCTAATGATTCCGGTGCTTGCTGGTTACATCGCCTTCTCTATTGCTGACCGTCCGGGTCTGGCTCCGGGCCTTGTGGGCGGTATGCTTGCTAGCTCAACTGGCGCAGGTTTTCTGGGTGGTATCGCAGCAGGTTTCATTGCAGGTTACACAGCCAAGTTCTTAGCAGATAAAGTGCAACTGCCACAATCGATGGAAGCACTCAAGCCGATTCTAATCATTCCATTTGTGGCAACGCTGTTCACTGGTCTAGTAATGATTTATATCGTAGGTGGCCCGGTTTCAGGCATTATGAACGGTCTGACTGACTTCCTAAATAACATGGGATCCGACAGCGCAGTGCTACTAGGTATTATTCTTGGTGCAATGATGTGTTTTGATTTGGGTGGTCCAGTTAACAAAGCGGCTTACGCATTCGGTGTTGGTCTATTGGCTTCTCATACGTACGCGCCAATGGCAGCAATCATGGCGGCAGGTATGGTTCCTGCTCTAGGTATGGGTCTGGCAACATTCCTTGCTAAGAACAAGTTTGAACAAAGCGAACGTGAAGCAGGTAAAGCATCATTCGTTCTTGGTCTGTGTTTTATCTCTGAGGGTGCAATCCCATTCGCAGCGAAAGATCCAATGCGCGTCATCCCTTCTTGTATGGCTGGCGGTGCACTAACCGGTGCGCTATCGATGCTGTTCGGCGCAAAACTAATGGCACCACACGGTGGCCTGTTCGTACTGCTAATCCCTAACGCAATCTCTCCAGTATTAATGTACTTAGTAGCAATCGCAGCAGGTACCGCAGTAACAGGCTTCACTTACGCATTCCTAAAAAGCAAAGCAGAAAAGAAACAACAAGCGGCAGCGGTCTAGTTTTTATTGCCAACTCCCCCGATAGATGGCGAAGCACCTTCTTCTGTAAAGGTGCTTTTTTTTGCTTCTACTACCCCTTTAGAGTCAGAGTCGGGTACCCGGCTCTATGTAAAAATGCACAATTCTTTAAAACACGACGTTCCAAACTAACCAATATTCAACCATGCTCACAGTAAAAGTAGTAAGATCGTAGTATGATTTAACCCTTATTGACTAACTTAATTATTAGAATAATTAAATGCGCAAACGTGGTTCCAAAATTATCTTCCAATTTCTTGCCGTTTTTTGTGCACTGTCGTTCGTACCCTTTCTTTATTTCTATACTCAGTTCTCGTTAGTCAACCAACAAACTCAGCAATATGTAGAGCGACTCAATCGCAACAAACTTGAATACTCCAAAGTTGAGTTACAAACTTCACTTCAAAAAATAGGGTCTTCACTTCGCTATTTATCGAACAATGGTATGCTTAACCAAGCTATCTTGAACCCAACACGTAAGAATCTTGATGCTCTCGAAGAGTTTTGGTTGCTGATTGCACGCACACAAGGGTACTACTCTCAGCTTAGGTTCTTAGATGCCAGTGGCATGGAAATCGTTCGTATTAATAGTGGCGAACGGTTTCTCGAGATAGTCGAAAAAGAGAGGCTGCAGTTCAAAGGTGACCGGGACTACTTCGCTTTTGCGCGCAAGTTGGGCAATCACGACACCGGTAACTATGGCATTGATCTTGAGATCGAAAATGGCAATATAGTAAACCCCCATATACCAGCTTACCGCGTTATCTACCCGATCACATTGGACGGTGAACGTAAAGGATACTTTATTGCCAACCTCGATTTAACGCGTATTTATCGTGGACTTGCCTATAAAAGAAACCACACCAACCTTCCTAATGTTGTGACAGGTGAAGGCTATTACTTGATGTCTACAACCGGCGACAAGATCCTAGGAGACCTTGTTAACGAACACCGCGAATGGAATATCGCACATCAATACCCTTTGCTGTGGCGTGAATTGCAGTTGAACAAATTCGGTACAGTTAAAGAACGGGATTACTGGATTTCTTATACAAGTACTGAGCTTAATGATGTTGAGCACGTTGAAGAACTAGTATTTTTCATTAAAACATCGTTAGACGACGCTCATGCCTTTACCGATGATGCAAGGCATGATCTCTATACTCAAGCCGCATTCATATTCATCATACTGTTTTTGCTGACATTTACTTTCGTCACATGGAACTATAGACACGAGAAAAATAGCTTAGACAGCAAAATAGCGCGAGCGGCCATGAATGGCATGTCAGCTGTCGTCATTACCGATCGCAATAACCGTATCATTCAGGTCAATAGTGAATTTACTCGTATCAGCGGATACACACTCGAAGATGTCAAAGGCCAGCCCCCTTCTCTTTTTGCTTCTGGTAAGCATCAACAAGAGTTCTATATGAATATGTGGAAAATTCTTGAAGACAAAGGGTTATGGGAAGGTGAAGTGGTCAATAGACGTCGTGACGGCTCAATCATTACTGAAATTCTTCGCATTCAGACTGTCAAAGATCGATTTGGTGTTATTCAATTCTATGTCGCTTCATTTGTCGATATTTCGCACAGAAAAGAGCTGGAAAATAGACTTAGAGAACTCAGTGAAAAAGATCCGATGACCTCACTTTGGAATCGGCGCAAGTTCGACACTGAGATTCAAAATCAAACACTACGGTCAAAACGTTACAGAAAAAATGAGCCTGCAACGTTAGCTTTGATTGATATTGACCATTTCAAACGTGTCAACGACAAATATGGCCACGACCGCGGTGACCAGGTTATTGTAGAGGTAGCAAAAAGCCTTGTTCATCAACTACGTGAAACCGACGTTGTATCTCGAATTGGTGGTGAGGAGTTCGCTATTATCATGCCTCATACCGATTTAAAAGAAGCCGAAATGGTGCTAAACCGAGTTCGAGCAGCCATCAACATTGAAAGTGAACTTAACATTACCATTAGCGCCGGCGTCACTGAGATATCAGATAAAGCCGAAGAAACCTATAAACGTGCAGACATTGCACTATATGAATCAAAAACAATGGGGCGAAATCAAGTCTCTGTTCTTTCAGTAAGCGAAACCCACTCCATTGCCTAAATTTGGTGCAACAAGTCGTTTAAGCGCACCAAGATCACACATTTTCTTTGTAGGTAACTGCAAGGCCCCTTATCGGCACGTTGTATCTTTCTTGGCTTAAATCTTGAACTAACCTTCATATGTCCCTTGTGCGCTATATGGAGATAGAAAATGCAAGATACGCTCACCGTTATCTTAGCTGGTGGTATGGGCTCTCGTTTAAGCCCGCTCACGGATGACCGAGCCAAACCAGCCGTTCCTTTTGGGGGGAAATACCGCATAATTGATTTTACATTGACCAACTGTCTTCATTCGGGCCTGCGTAAAATCTTAGTACTGACACAGTACAAATCTCATTCACTGCAAAAGCATTTACGAGATGGATGGTCATTGTTTAATCCTGAACTTGGTGAATTTATCTCTGTTGTACCGCCCCAGATGCGCGGTAAGGGAAAATGGTACGAAGGAACAGCCGATGCCATATATCACAATCTTTGGTTATTAGATCGTAGCGAAGCGAAACACGTCATCGTATTATCTGGCGATCACATCTACAGGATGGACTATGCCGAGATGTTGAAAGATCATATTCAAAATGGGGCCAAGTTGACTATTGCCTCGATGGAGGTGGATAGAAACGACGCTTCGGCCTTTGGGGTCCTATCAGTCAATGAAGATGGCTTGATTGAAACCTTCTCAGAGAAACCTAACGAACCAGAGTCCTTACCTAATAACCCTGATCGAAGTCTAGTATCTATGGGAATCTATATATTTGAGATGGAAACGTTACAGCGCGCATTACTTAATGATGCTGACAATGAACTCTCGTCTCATGACTTTGGCAACGATATAATTCCTCGCTTGATCGATGAACAAGGTGTTTACGCCTACAACTTTTGTTCTGATCGAGGGCGTGTAGCGAGAGATTGCTACTGGAGAGATGTCGGTACAATCGATTCATTTTATCAAGCCAATATGGATTTACTCGAACCAGTACCTCAGATGAATCTTTACCAGCCTAACTGGGGGGTACGAACTTACGAATCACAATTACCACCCGCCAGAACAGTATCTTCGGCCACAGGTAACGAGGGAATTTTTATCAACTCCATCATTGCGAGTGGCGTTATAAACTCTGGGGGGTCAGTTCAACACTCAATTATCTCATCTAATGTTCGTATCAATGACTGTGCAACAATCGTCGACAGTATTTTGTTTGATGATGTTGAAGTTGGCGAAGGATGCAAACTAGTGAATTGTATTATAGACAAACATGTATCGATACCTCCCAACACTTCTATCGGTCTCAACGCAATGGAAGATGCCCAACGTTTCCATATTTCTGACAATGGCATAGTTGTTGTCCCAGAGAGTTACAAGTTTTAATTCAATCTAGACGGACAGAAGGCCTTGGTTTACTACCAAGGCCTTTATGCTTGGTTTCTATCTATTTTATTGTGTGCACGTCACTTCATCCCAGAACCAATTTGACTGAGTAGGCGTTTCCCAACTACCCGGGTTATTCTTTGCGACAAAGCACTTACCGTTATGTGAATAGGTATTGCCATTTTGCGCTTGAGTAACACCGGGTTCCCAAGCTGTAGCGTTTCCACTATCTCCGCCATTGTCGCCACCGTTATTGCCCCCATTGTTACCACCATTGGACAAATCAGCTAAAGGCAACTCCGGTTGCTCAAACTTAAATGCATACTCTACCCCAGCAATATTTACAGTGTAATTTGCTGGCCCTGAAATAGGTAGATAGTAAACCATATCAAGATCATACGTCCCACCACTAGGAAGATCTTTCCAACTTGGTAAGCTAAACGAGACTCTATGCATTGGGCCATCTAGTCCACCAATGTTGTTCGCTCGCGTATGACCAGAAGCAATGACTTTTAATCCACCAACGGATTGATCTTTAGCATTGTCTGGCGCCGATACTGGGATATCAAACTGGAATTCGGTACCACCAGGGATCGCCTGCCCCGTGTTATTGGTAAAGGTCACTTTCGGATTGATCGGATAATTTTGGTCGCCAACCTTAAACCCACTAATCTTGACTAAAATATCTACTGCTTCTGTCGGTACTGCCCCGGTAGCAACCTTATTGCCATAAGGGGTGGCTGACTTGAACTTATCATATATCGCTTTGGTCATGGTGTTACCCATATGGTATTCACCATTTCCATTTGCACAAGCCTGCTCAGTCACGTCAATTGAAGTGCGCTGATTGTTGTCAAGAACATAGCAGTTATAGTCCCCTGCAAGTTCCCAGAACATGATACCGCCTATTTCCTTATCGATAACATAATCCGCTTTCACCGAGACAGATGGCTCGTCTTCCGTAGATAGGAACACTTTCTTTTCTGCATTCCATAACCAAGGGGCAACAGCGACGCTGTCATAGTGCCTAGTGTAGCTTCCCACGAATTGATCTGTAGGATCATTTGCCGGGTCTAAGCCATATGCCGAACTGTAAGTCCCCCAGATCCCTTTCTCTAGGTTTTTTGCATGCCACATAGGACCTGAACCCGCTCCCATTTCATTGCCTTGTGGATCTTTATCATGCCACATATTGTCGATACCCAAAGCGCCATTACCGCAATTGTTCTTCTCACCCTCACCTGTTCCTGCCGGACATTGAGTTTGATCCTGTAATGCCGCACGCCCCCATAGACCATTGGTACCACCCGTTACTCCTTGCCATCCTCGGGTATAATATGGGACACCGATATTAATTCGACCAGCGGGCATTGAACCTCGGAAGTAATGGTAGGCCCAGTCAGTGTTTAGGTATCCAATTCCGCCATAAGCTGCGGTTCCATATACGTTCCACTGTGCCAGTTCCGAATCTTCACCTGTATCAAATAGTGCGGCATTGTGACCTACGTGGTCATTCCAAGCACCATGTAAATCGTAAGACATGATGTTGACGTAATCTAAGTACTTGGTAACATCAAAGGTCTCCATACCGCGAAGTAAGTAACCAGAAGAAGGAGCCGCGATGGTCAGCATATAGTGAACACCATCTTGAGCAGAAGCAGCATCCAGTTTTTCACGGAGTACCTTCATTAATTCTTGATAAGAAGCCCATAAATAGGGGCGGCGCGGCTCCATAAAGGCTTTATCATATGGGTTTCCGGCTCCCGCCATTGAAGTTGGGTACTCATAGTCAATATCAAGACCATCAAACTTGTAAGTACGCATCATATCAACAGCAGAAGCGACAAACTTCTCAATCCCTGCATGATTAATTGAGCCATCGGCATTTGTTGTCATGGTGTAGAACCCACCGTCAGCAACACGGTTTCCATCCGCGTCAAAATGTCCGCCGGTTTCAGCCCATCCACCAATCGAAATTAAAGTTTTAACACCGTAACGTTGTTTGTAAGTCGCCAGTGCGCCAAAGTGCCCTTTAAAACCAAGCGTTGGGTCTATATCAACACTAGGCCACTCTTTGCCAGTCGCTACGTTATTAGGATCGTTAACATCACCTAAGTTAACTTTGCCATCTGAACCTATACCCACAAATGCATAGTTAATGTGAGTCAATTGCTGCCAAGGAATATCTTTAACTAAGTAAGAAGCTTGAGGATCATCACCTGCTCGCCAACTGGTGAAATAACCAATAACACGACGCGGATGATCAGACCCCATTTGCTCACGCCCTTGTTCGTCATACACGGTACAATAAGGTACGCTAACGCCTTCAGTTTGATAAAGGCCGTCAGGGCGGCAGTTGGCTTCAGGTGATGCGCCAGTCACCGTTAAACTCGCGATAGTGGAGTTGGTGCTTGCCCCAAGATTATCTGTCGCCTTAGCATAGATAGAAAGGCTGCCAGCTTGAGTAGTCGTGTAGTCCAGCGTGTATGGTGCCGACGCAGCAGTACCAACCAACAGGCCTGCAACATAAAAGTCGACTTTATTCACAGTCCCGTCAGAATCATCAGCGTTGGCGGTCAAGGTAACAACAGATCCTATATCAACACTGGTCGCCGACAATGAAACATCTACCGTTGGTGCTACATTATCGGGATTTGAACCCGTAACAGAGATCTCTACGTGACTAACCAAACTTTGCGCACCCACATCATCATACGCGATAGCACTAATTTGGTGGTTTCCCAGCGTCGCATTCCAGGATGTTGTGTATGGAGCAGCCGTCACTTGCGCGACAAGCGTTCCATCCACGAGAAATTCAACTTTTGCCACACTGCCATCAATATCGTTTGCATTAGCAGCAATGGTGACATCGTCACCTTTTGTTATTGAATCTGTTACCAAAGGTGAAGTAATTGACACGGTTGGTACTTCATTACCGCCTGCCGAATCACAACTGCCTAAATTTTTCCAATGCCCCCACTCTCCTGAGGTTTGTATAGGATCATTTCCTTGAGTCCAATAATTCGCTTGATACCCCGAGCCTAAATGTTGGACCTGGTCGCCCCCCGTATAGACCACCGAGGAGTCCCAGTTTTCAAGATTGCCACAGACGACCGCAGCATAGCCGTTAAACGCCATTAAACAGGCGACGCTCAGCGTACTGAGGGTAAAAAGTTTAGCCGAACCAGACCTTTGTATGTACATGTCACTTTATCCTTAAGTTATTGTTTACAAAATTAAACTTCGACTTTATCAATGCCGAATACTTAAAATATTTTGTAAAATAACCGTAGGTTAGTATGGAGAAATAACACCTATTATTTCGTCAGACTACAAAATGACTCGCAATACAAAGTAACTACCATGCAAAATATACATACTTATTTTGCATCGATAACTTGTTTTTAATGTGTTCGTTATACAAAAAATAAGCCCTTTCATCTCACTGATAAAAGGGCTTATTACAGAAGATTGACTAGATCTCCTATAGGGAAACGAGAACAATTCTCTTTGTTCTCATTATATTACTCAAACCACACTCAAAAAACACTGTAAATTTGTAATACCGAGTTTCCTCTTTTTACTATTAACTAACAAACTTGGCTTTCGGTGTTTCATTAAAGTGTCGTTTGAACTCTCTAGAAAACTGCGACGCACTGTTATACCCAACTAAACGAGCAGCCTCCCCAACCTTAATTCCCTCCAATTGAATTAACTCACGGGCTTTATCCAAACGTACTTTCTTGATGTACTGGATCGGTGAGGCTAACGTCACGCTGCGAAATGCTTGATGAAAAGCTGACACGCTCATGTTGGCGTATTGGGCAAGATCTTGAACAGTAACAGGTTGGTTATAGTTTTTATGCAGATAATCAAGAGCCTTAGCTACCCGAGCGTAATGTCCGTCATACCGAGCCAAATCAAACAAAACGTGGCCTTCTTGGCTCATCAATGCTCTAAAAGCAAGTTCTTCCATTAAGCTCTCGCCTAGCACCACCAGTTCAACCGGATTACATAGAGCCTTCATTAGTCGCATACAGACATCTAGCATGTCGCTGTCCATCGCAACTGACTTGAGTCCAGACTGTAAGCGACTATCAGCGCATGGTTTATAACAGTTCATCGATTCCAGTTTATTCACTAAACGGTGGAGCACATGTTGGTCAATATCAATACTCAAACCAAGCAGTGGCTCCCCATCGACAGCAATGGCTTCACATTCTAGGGGCATAGGAACACCTACCACCAAATAGTCATCTGGCCCGTATTCCACAGGTTGATTGCCGAGGTAGATATTCTTCTTTCCTTGCCCAAGTACAATTACGCCAGATTGGTAGACAAAAGGTTTGCGCGCATTGCCTTGGCTGCTTCTGTAAAAATAAAGGCCGTTGATTTCGGTTTCAATTATACCTTCCAAATGACCAAGACCATTTTGGTCTACGTATAGCTTCATTAGTTCAGCAAGTGACATGTCACTTTCCCCTTAGTTTCAAACTTTATAGAAATAGGCATAACAAATAGAGAAATTGACCTTTAAGTTGCACCTTGTCAATACTAATATGCAAAACAACGACAAACAAAACCCACCCCAATTGGAAGCAAGAGGCACAATAAGATGCAATTTTCTTACGTAAACCATACTCAAATTAATTTTGGTCAAGGTCAAATCCAAAGTATTCAAACCATCATACCTTCTGAGCAAAAAGTCCTCGTCATTTATGGTGGTGGCTCAATCAAGCGTAACGGCGTTTATGATCAGGTAACACAAGCACTTGAGGGTCATTCATGGTTTGAATTTTCTGGTGTTGAACCTAACCCAACCAAAGAAACTCTTGATAAAGCAGTCTCTTTAGTTAAGCAGCAAGGCATCGATTTCATTCTTGCTGTTGGCGGTGGTTCCGTGATTGATGGCTCGAAGTATGTGGCTGCCGCTGCTAAGTACGAAGGCGATGGTTGGGACATAATGGTAGGTAAACATCAAGTCACCGAAGCTGTTCCACTAGGAGCGATTCTTACTCTTCCAGCAACAGGCTCTGAGTCAAACATGGGAGCTGTAATCACTAAATCGGAAACACACGACAAACTTCCATTCATGACTCCACATGTTCAGCCCAAGTTTGCGGTAATGGACCCAGACGTAATGAAAACTCTTCCAGAGAAACAGCTTATCAATGGCATTGTCGATGCTTGGGTTCATGTCTGCGAGCAGTATCTAACCAAAGAACATGATGGCATGGTCCAAGATGGCTATGCTGAAGCGTTACTTAAAAACCTAAAAGTGCTTGGGCTCGAGTTTGCTAACCGCGACAGTGATGCTTGGCGTGCAAACCTTATGTGGACAGCAAACCAAGCTCTAAATGGCCTGATTGGCTCTGGTGTCCCACAAGATTGGGCGACCCATATGATTGGCCACGAGTTTACTGCCCTTTGGGGAGTTGACCATGCCCGCTCTCTGGCAATCGTTCAACCCTCTTTACTGCGTAATCAATTTGCCGTTAAAAAGCAGAAGCTAGAACAAATGGGCAAAAACGTATTTGGCTTAGAAGCCTCTGACGAACTCGCTGAACAAACAATCCAAGCCATTGAATCCTTCTATCAATCACTCGGTGTCGCCACCCAATTTGGTGAGTACGGTAACAGTAAAGAAGAAGCGGTAGATGCGGTGATTAGCCAACTAAGTCAGCATGGTATGGTCGCACTCGGTGAAAACCAAGCGATTGACTTGCAACAGAGCCGTAAGATCCTTGAGCTTGCTATTGCGTAAGTTTAGCTAAGTTATTAATCTAAAAAGCAGCATTCGCTGCTTTTTTTATAAGAAGGATTTATGTGGCTATTGATTGTCTTTACGTGTGTCATACACGTATGGAGTATTAACCAAAGCAATCGTTGGATTTTTTATCTCTCTAAGCCTACTCCAATTCTTTTGATGTCTCTTCTTGTTTTTTTGAATCACCATGGGCAGACAAACTACACGTTATGGATAGGTATTGGGCTGGTTTTATCGAGTCTTGGTGATATTTATTTGATGCACCCTAAAGACAAGTTCATACAAGGACTTGGAGCGTTTTTGTTAGCACACCTCGCCTATAGTATCGCGTTTTTTAGTGCTGTCGACATGCAGGTAAATGCTTGGATTTTTCTCACGCTTCTCTCTATTGGCACATTGATCTATTTATTACTATTGCCAAATCTAGGCAATTGGAAATTACCGATTGCAGTGTATAGCTTAGGGATTCTTGCAATGGCTTGGGGCACCATTGAACACTGGAACGCCGCTGTTGGGTCGGGAGCCGGTTATGCGGTGTTGGGAGCACTTATTTTTATTCTCTCCGACGTGGTGCTTGCCGTAGATCGCTTTCGTAGTCAATCGGCGTTTTCTCGCCATGTTATTATGATCACCTACTACACCGCACAGATATTACTAACCTTATCGGCTGTCATGTCATAGACTATGGCTCGACTTGGAAACGATAGATTAAGTCATCGTAATAACTACCACCCAACTTGTAGGCATCTTTTTCGCGTTCCGAAAGGGTAAAGCCTGCTTTTTCAAGGACTTTACATGACGCGATATTTCCGTCAGTAACGATAGCATTGACCGTTTTGATTGGAAATTGACTGGTCGTGTAATCAATCAGCGCGACCAAAGATTCCGTACCATAGCCTTTACCATGAAACTCAGGTAATAGTAGATAACCAACCTCAACTTCCTCTGCACTCTGCTCAGAGAGGCAAAGCCCCGTCACACCAATAGCGTTACCTGTATTTTTTTCGCGAATGACGAGACACAGCCAGTGTTTATCGGGCCAGTTCCAAACAGGTAACCGAGACTCAAAACGCTCTCGAATTTGTTTATTAGATGGCTTGTCGAACGCGTAGCGGATCACATCTTCGTCTTGATTCAATCGTTCAAAAAGCGGCCAATCCGTTTCAGTAATTTGAGCCATGGATAGTTGTTTTGATTCTACTTGGTTCATAAACTCTCTAATCTAATAGGTCTTTGAGCGCATCTTTTGACTGCGCAACAAGCGAAGATAATTCGTCTTTACTTCCTTGATAACTCGCTATCGGCATTGACGATTTTTCAATTTCTAAGCAAAAATCGTATAAGGAATCTAACCCTAGGCTACCAGCAGAGCCTTTTAGCTTATGAGCTAATTGAACTGTATCATATTGATTCCCAGACTCGGCAGCTACTTTGAGCAAATTCAGTATGTCATCAGCTCCTTGGTTAAACAGCAGGCAAATGTCTTTCATTTTATCTTTGCCCAATACTTCCATATCAGCCCAAATAACATCTGGATTAATAATTGACCGTTGTATTCTGCCTATTTCTACATCATCACGACTACCTTGGGCAAGTAGCAACGGCTTCCCTTCTAAACTATTTTGAATTACTTGGCATAATTGATCTTTATCTAACGGCTTAGATAGGTAACCATCAAATCCAGCCGCCAAATAGCTTTCAACTTCTTCGTTGTAAACATGAGCCGAGACCGCGATCATAGGCGTGTGACTGAGCACGCCACTGTTAACTTCATGAGCTTTGAATTCTTTCAGCAGTTCCACCCCATTACAATCAGGTAAATTGATGTCCATTAACACGAGATCAAAAGGTTCCTGTTTAAATAACGTTAGTGCTTTTTCGCCAGTCACTGCTGTAGTCACTTGGTGATTCATACTTCTAAGGAACCCTTCAGCTACTAAGCAGTTCACTGGATTGTCTTCTACAAGTAACACCTTGGCTTTAATACTGCAATCCGTCGCAACTTCTTGCTCCTCAAACTCTTGGCCTAAAGCCAGCGGTATGGAAAACCAAAAACAACTCCCTTCTCCCATACTTGAGTCAACAAACAATTGTCCATCCATCGCTTCAACAATCCGCTTGCTTATCGCTAGACCTAGCCCTGTCCCACCTTTAGCACCCATGCCACCAGCAGCTTGGGTAAATGCATCAAATAGAGTGAGCTGCTCATCCGCGCTTATTCCTACCCCAGTATCTGATACCTCGAACATAACGTTACCTTGCGTATCTGGGTCGAGAGATACGTAAATATCCACGTTGCCCTGCTCAGTAAACTTAATGGCATTACCCACTAAGTTGTTTAGAACTTGACTAATACGAGTCACATCACCACACCAATACTTGTCGACATCACTTTCAATAAAGTACTCTAATTGCAATGACTTCTCATTCGCCCTCCCAAGTAGCAATTGCTTTATGTCGTCGACCATTGCTGGCAGGTTAAAGTCTACGGGGCGAATTTCGAGGTGTCCGGCCTCTATCTTTGAGTAGTCCAATACATCATTCAATATCGCTAACAATGTTGAGCCACTTCGATTAATGACATCGACATAATGCGCTTGAGTGGTATTGAGCCCAGCATCTTTTAAAAGACGCGCAGTGCCCAACACACCGTTCATCGGCGTTCGGATTTCATGACTCATGGTTGCCAAAAATGCCGATTTTGCTCTGCTTGCTTGCTCCGCTTCCTTGCGAGCACGTGCATGGTTTTCGACTTCTTCGTTCAAGCGCGTATTGGCATTTTGTAACTGATGGGTTCGTTCGGTGACTAACTCTTCAAGGTGTCCTTTGTGCTCCTCAAGCTCGCGTTTTGCAGCAGCTTCGCTTTCTGCAACAACCTTCAACGCTTTGGCAGTATTTCGAGCAGTAATGATTGCTTGCCCCATATGCGCCAGTTCGTCATTCCCCTTAACTTTTAGATCGACTTCCAGTTGACCTTTGGCAATCGAGAGTAAAGCTGAAGAATACACGGCAAGACGCTTAACCACAGAGATGTACACAACCTTCCACACTATCAACACCACAATCAGCATCCCCAAAATAGTAATGATTGTTAGCGTCAGTTGTGCATAGTTGAGCGTTGTTTTTAGCTCAGCTACCGCCCGAGTTGTGGCAGCATTTGAGTCATCAACCAGCTTGTTTACTGTCCTGTTTAATGTCGAGAACTGAGTTAAAGTGTCTTGCATCAATTGCCGCGCAAAGCGTTCATTTTCATAGCGTTGAGTCAGCACATCGAATACCACTTCACGCTGTTCTAGCTTTTCAAGTAACGCCGTCATTTGGGTTGAACGTGTAGGGTCTTCAACCGCTTGTACACGGCGTTTCATGATCGTTAGGTTGTTTTTAAACTCTTCACGAATGGTTTTGATACGGTCAATATCAGAGATAGTGCGCGTCTCTTCAATGTGATTGAGCAGCTTAAATGCGAGTAGGTGAAGCTCATGCAGTCGCTCCGCCAAATCGAGATCAACCTCAACCAAAGTATCAAGCGCTCTGTACGCCTGCTCTTTTTCGTTTTTATTCAACAGAGCGTAAATGTGAGTCACGTTAGCTACAGCAATCGTTGACGTATTCGATACTTGCGTGCGCGTCAATAGTTCTAGCTCACGTGCCAGCTTACGTAACTCTTCTGTGCGAATGGCTAAATCATCACTCAATAAGAGCCGCCTTTCGACCACAATTCCAAGCTTCTCCAAAGTGTCGATAACACCTTGCACATTAGATTCCAGTCTATTCAACAGTGATAAATCAAACGAATCTGAACCCAACAGCTTGATGTGTGTTAGCAGGGATTCTAATTGACTAAATAGTGCTTTGCCGGACGTTTGACGTTCAACTTCTGTTTTTGCATTAGAGAGTGTCTGAACCGAAGAGATAATACGTGAACTAAGCTCTGATACTTGACGAGCTTCAATCATGGAGGGAATTGCTGAGTTAACGACGTTGCGCTCGGTTTTTGCAACTGAAGAAAACCCGAACATACCGATCAGGGCAGAGATTAATACCAGCAGTGCCATCGCCAAGAATGCCAGCAGCAACTTACGACCAATACTCGCTTTAGCAAGTAACATTGAGAATCTTCACTTCTTAACTCTTCTATTATGCGCTATATTTTGCAGTGTTTATTCGCCCATTACCAACGAAAAGCTGCATGTCTTTGATCTCCGCAATCAAAACTACTTCTATACTGCTTACTCTCTCGCTGTTGAACGCCAATGCTTATGCAACAGAACCTGAGCGTATCTGCGCAATCTATCCCCATTTAAAGGATTCATATTGGCTTTCTGTCAACTTCGGAATGGTCGATGAGGCTGAAAAAGAAAGTGTTGATCTTCGCGTTCTTGAGGCGGGGGGGTATCTCAATCTCGAAAAGCAACGAGAGCACATGTCTTTGTGCGTAAGATGGGGAGCAGACGCCATTATCTTGGGCACAGTCGCACCTAACCTGTTTTATTCGTCGCTAAACTCCGTCGCATCTTCTGTACCTGTGTTTGCCACTGTCAATAAACTACTGGTCGATGACAATAATAAAGCGGCCCTAAAAGGCGAAGTTGGTGTTGATTGGTATTGGATGGGCTACTATGCAGGTCAATACCTAAAATCAAAACACCCTCTTGGCTCTGGAAAATCAAACGTTGCTCTATTACCTGGCCCTAAGTCTAGCGGCGGCACTAAACCTGTGATTCAGGGTTTTTATTCAGCAATAAAAGAGAGCGACATTAACGTTGTAGAAACCTATTGGGCCGACAATGACAAAGAGCTACAGCGCAACCTTGTACAAAAAGCCATTGATAACAAAAATATTGATTATATAGTGGGAAGTGCAGTTGCGGTTGAGGCCGCAATCAGTGAGCTACGTAGTGCCCATAAAACAAATAAAATTGGTTTGGTATCTACCTACCTAAGTCACGGTGTATACCGCGGACTACTAAGAAATAGAGTGGAATTTGCCCCAACTGATAAAATGGTACTTCAAGGCAGACTATCAATTGAGCAAGCCGTGCGGTACCTGCGAGGCGAACACTACAACAAAATCGAAGCACCTGTGATTGAGCCACTGACACCCAATAACCTGAACCCTGATGTGATTGCACAGTCTTTATCACCTTCAGAGTATCGACCAACATTTTATGTCTATAACGAGAACAATTAGGAAGTCTAGATGGAAAAAACGACTCGTACTTTGCCTGCGCACAAACACGTAGCGCTTGTCGCCCATGACAATTGTAAACCAGAGCTACTGCGCTGGGTAAAAGAGAACAAAGAAAAGCTACAACGTCACTTTCTTTACGCGACAGGGACAACAGGCTCAATGCTGAGCAAAGACACTGGCCTCGCTATCAAGAGTATGATCAGTGGCCCAATGGGAGGCGACCAACAACTTGGCGCGCTAATTTCCGAAGGAAAAATTGATGTTATGATCTTCTTCTGGGACCCACTTAACGCTGTCCCCCATGATCCAGACGTTAAAGCCCTACTTCGAATTGCCAGTGTGTGGAATATTCCCGTCGCGACTAACCGCGCAACCGCTAAATTTATTTTTGAATCTGAGTTAATCGAACAAGAAGTTGACATCGAAATTCCCGATTACGAAGCCTATCTAGCTAAAAGAACTTAAGCACAGATATGACAAAAGCTCGCATAATCACGAGCTTTTGTCAGATGTGATTCACAAAAATATCTTACCAATATATGAAATGCTTCCCATTATTCATGGATAGTTCCATATCTTAATCGATACAGCGATCCATTCGACTAAAATGGAATTGTCAGGAAACTTGTACCCAGTTACTCTGTCGAACCATATAACAAGTTTAATAATATATTGTTTCTATTATCGCTGCCGGGAGATTCCCCTATGAATAAAGAAGAGATGCTCAACGACGTACTGTGTTGCCCGCTATGTGGCAGTGAAGAGTACTTACTGTCAGACAGCAACAACATGCTTTGCGCGGAGTGTGGTTCATTCTTTGAGAATGTGACACAATTTATTCCCATAAGTGCGCTATCTCAACGTGTGGGAACGCTCTCGTCTACTCACCACAACGGCTCTCATTAAAGCATTTCTTCTAGCTCTCTTAAATGGCTAATTTTCTTAAGCTCTAGCGTGTGATGCTTGTCATTTAACCCCGTTAAATGAACAGTTTGCACGCCAGCTCTGACACCTGCTTCTAAACCTTTCGGCGTATCGTCGACATAAATGCACTCTTCAAGCTTAAAGCCCATGTTCATCGCACTGTAGAAAATAAGATCAGGTTCCGGCTTCCAGCTATTGGTGTCAAATGCAGAAAAGATTTTACCTTTGAAGAAAGGCAACAAACCGGTTAGCTCTAAGCAACGTTCGATTTTATCTCTTGGACCGTTTGACGCGACGCAGTATTCAATCCCTTGCTCATTTAAGTACTCTAATACTTCATGAACACCGTCCATTGGCTTTAATTGCCCTTCAAATAACTGATCAAGACGCTGACGATATATCGGTTCGAGGCGGTCAATAGAAACGTTGACATTCAATCTTTGCTTTGTGGCCGCAAGGATATCTGCAAGCTTTCCACCTTCAAAGTGACTGACGGCTTCATCCATAGACAAAGTTGCGCCAAAATGATTAAAAGTGTCACATAGTGCTAAGCAACAAAGCCTTTCACTGTCGACCAATGTCCCATCACAATCGAAGATCACACATTGAGCATGAGGTTTTGTCATATCAATTGCCCTCTTAATTTTCTACGAGAAATAATAAGACAGTTGATTATTTTTGGAATGACCAGCTTAACACTTCACTGGTTTATTAAGGATTTATAATCAGAAGTTTAAAGTGCATCACCATTTAAAACATTTCAAACTAGCGCTCACTCTTAATGATATTTTAGCTAATAGAATTTGTGATGCACAGTTTCGTTAACTAGTGACCTTGGCAAGAAAATAACTAAAGCTTAACGCTCAATTGTTAAGCAAGTCTGATTAATTTCTGCTATTCCCAATTTGGTGCATAAACCCGAAATGAAATCCTGCTCACTAAAGTGACCAGAGGTATCGTTTACAACAATATCGGAAATTAATAGAGTTTGTTCATTTTGCGTCACGATTGCAGCGGCAACAGCCTCGCCAAATTTGAAACCTAGATATAGACGGCATGGTTCTGAATAGATGATCTGAGAAAGAAACTCTAAGATCAGATCTTTCTCTGCTTGCTGCTGCCACTTGCGAGCTTGGAGCAAAGCGAACATAACGGTTAAGCGGTGGAAATCAACAAGAAAGATATCATCACAGCCAAACACCCCTTTATCTTGCGGCACTTCGCTTAGTTGTTCATATTCACAAGTTGCAACTTTCGCCTTATACAGAGCCAAACCAGCGATACTTTCTTTAGTTGGGTACTCAACATCGACTTGTTGATAAAGCCACTCATTCTTGATTTCAGCTATCTTAGGTATCGCCATAACGTCGGTTAGACCTGTACTCACGTGTGGAAGTTAGCCTGAAGCTTACTAGATAACACCTTGAAGCCTCAAGTCTTTTAAAATGCAGTGCACTAAAGTATACAAAAACCTGATATGATATCTGTACTCAATTAAATCCTTATCTCTTTAAGCATTAAGGCAAAACTCGTGAACAATCGAGTTGCGCCAGTTGGTCTTCTTGCTTGATAAATGAAGCAGATAACCTAGCCAAAAAATCAGAAAACTAAATTATAGCAAGGACTTAGAATGAAAAAACTGCTCACTGCAATTCTTTTAACAGGACTTTTAGTTGGTTGTTCCGATAACGAAGTCGGTGACGTTGGCTTAGGATGGTTCACAATGAAAGACATTAAAATCCAAAACTTGAAGGATGACGTAGTGACAGGAGTTACTTGTCATATTGCCTCAATCGAAGCTGATTTTAGCCTTGCTGATCCGAGTGATAGCTCGATTTCCTGCCGTCAAACAGGCGATATAACACCAGAAATGATTGCTCAGATTGATAAAAGTAAATCTGGAGAAGTGGTGTTTAAAAAGTCGAAAAGTATCTTTTTCAAGTCAATGAAAGTTCGTCGCATCTATGACGCTGAAAACCAAACGCTACTCTACTTGTCCTACACTACAAAAGAAACTGAGGGCAGCTTCAAACACAGCCTTTCAACCGTACCTTTGTGGGGCACGAAAGCGTACAACAGCATAACGCAAGACAAATAGGTTACTAAAGTGCCAGTCAGCACTGACTGGCACTTTTTTATGTAATAAATATGAAAGCAATCTTAACTTAATGTGATATTATGCGGGAAAATTTCCAACGCCACTTTAAACATGAAGTTTCCCGGACAGCGCAAATCCAAGCACTATTTTCCAACTCACACCCGTGATCCACTCGTCAATCAGATGAAACAATCGCCAAAACTCTACCGCCCTATCGTTGTCGGTGTTGGTCAAACTATCGTTGATATTGAAGCTAGAGTCGATGACGAATTTCTTGCGAAATATGACTTGAGTAAAGGACACTCATTAGTTTTGGAAGAAAGTAAGGCGGACGCTCTCTACGAAGAACTAGTCGAACGCGAACTTATAACGCACCAATACCCTGGCGATACTATCGGTAACACTTTACATAACTATTCTGTACTCGCCGACAGCAAATCCGTCCTTCTTGGTGTCATGTCTCGAAACATCGAGGTGGGTTCTTTTGCATATCGCTATTTATGTCGTACTTCTTCACGTATGAACCTCAACCACCTACAAATGGTTGAAGGCTCTATTGGTCGTTGCTATACGCTGATTTCAGAAAATGGTGAACGTACTTTCGCAATTAACGAAGGTCATATGAACAAGCTTCGCCCAGACAGCATCCCCGAAGATGTATTCGACAAAGCGTCTGCGCTTGTCGTTTCTTCATATCTGATGCGTGGCAAGCCAGAAGATCCTATGCCACAAGCAGTAGCACGCGCGATTGAGATTGCAAAGTCTAAGAATGTCCCAGTAGTACTGACACTTGGTACTAAGTGGGTAATTGAAGGCAATGCCAAATGGTGGCAAGACTACATTAAAGAAAACATCGCAATCGTGGCTATGAACGAGGAAGAAGGTGAAGCCCTAACCGGTGAAAAAGATCCGCTGCTTGCAGCCGATAAAGCATTGGAATGGGTAGATGTCGTTCTATGTACGGCGGGCTCTGTCGGACTATACATGGCTGGCTACACAGAAGACTCTGTAAAACGTGTGACAGAACTACCTCTTTTACCTGGTAATATTGCAGAGTTCAACAAGTACGAGTTTAGCCGCGCAATGCGCAAATCAGACTGTAAGACTCCTGTGAAAGTATACTCTCATATTGGCCCTTACTTGGGTGGTCCACTCGAGATAAAAAATACCAACGGTGCAGGAGATGCTGCGCTATCGGCACTACTGCACGATATGGCTGCAAACAGCCACCACCAAGTGAATGTGCCTAACTCGTCTAAGCACGATCAACCTTACTTGACCTATTCTTCGCTGTCGCAGATTTGCAAGTATGCAAACCGTGTGAGTTACGAGGTATTAACTCAGCACTCACCTCGCCTCGCTCGTGCACTACCTGAACGCGAAGATAGTTTAGAAGAAACGTACTGGGATCGATAATTTATAAAAGAGCCGCAAAATTTGCGGCTCTTTTTATCGGTTATACGGGTAGAAAACGAGTTCCCCACCTTCAACCATCATACAATCCATCTTCGCAGCGTGCGCTGCCTGCAAACCTAACTCAGTATCCTCAAACACCAGACACTCTGAAGCAGAAACATCTAGTAAACGCGCCGCTTGTAAAAACGTATCGGGATTGGGTTTGTGGTTAATTACATCTGATGCTGTTACTACAACGTCTAACTTGTCGAGCAATTGAGCCTTACTCAGTAATTGCTCGGCATTCTTTCGTTGACTCCCCGTTCCGACCGCGAGTTTCTTTTTACCATGAAAATGGTTAAGTACTTTTACGGTACATTCAATTGTTTCTCCATGTTCATCTAACGATGCGAATGCAGCCATTTTGTAACGCGATACCTCCATCGGGTCTATAGCCAAGTTGTGTTTCTTGTTGACCTCAGCTGCAATTTTATAACTAGGCATTCCACCTAAGCCGTGTAGCCATTGTTTGCAAAAAGGAAATCCATAATAATTGGCTGTCTGTTTCCAAGCTTTTAAATGTGCAGGCATGGTATCAATTATGGTACCATCCATGTCAAATATGAGTGCTTGATATTTATTCATGCTTTCAAACATTTACTTCTCTTAATGGTGTTCGCCAGATCAATACTGTCAACATACAAAATGAGGAACATATCGTTAATTGATATATTCACGAATAGCAACTAACATCACATTAACTACCTATAAATCAAACTGCTTAACAAATAAGGTAATCTCATGAATATCAAGAATAAGCTGTATTCATTGGGTGCTGTCGCCATTTTAGGGGTTGTTTCAGTACTATTAACCTCAACTCACTTCGCCCAATCTACCGCTGACCTAAATCACGCGAGTTTATTAGTAGCCAAACTAGAGATTCGACTTCTTAACCTAAGGCGCAACGAGAAAGACTTTCTGCTTCGTAAAGATACGAAATATCTTGGCAAGTTTAACAAGAACATGGATACCTTTTTAGCACTTGAATCGGAACTTTCGACACTGTTAACCCAACATTCTTTACCTTCAAGTAGCCAACTTAAACGAGATATTCTCAAGTATCAAACAGGCTTCAACAGCTTGGTTTCAGCTTTTGAACTGCGTGGCCTAAAACCTGAGGAAAAAATTGTTGGTCGCTACAATTCTGAACTCGCCTCGATTAGAAACTCTTTGTCTAGCGATGAGCTAGTTCAATTGTTTGAATTTGACAAACAGGTTCTTGAAGGCAAGCTCAACACAAATCTTATCCCAAATGACGCTTCTTCACTTAAGTCGGCAGCTCAGGCCTATATAGACCAAAGCCAACGCATCGGTCTTAAGTATAATGAAGGGCTGCTTGGGGAAACTCGCAACCTATCACACACTGTGGAAGAACAATTTAAGTCTTTCTCTTCTTCATTAACGGATGAAACTATAGCGACAAAAGAACGACTCTCAACCCTAAAAACCGGTGTCACGACTTTGGTTGTGTTAATCATATTCGGGTTTATCTTCCAGATTTCGCGCACCATTAACAATCAAGTTGCCGTGTTACTTGCGGCAATCCAAGAAATTGCTCGTACCAACAACGTATCGTTACGCGCCAACTTGGTCAAAAATGATGAGCTTTCTGTTATCGGAAGCTATTTCAATCGACTGCTAGATAAATTCGAGCAGCTCATATCTAGCACCCAGACTAAATCTTCAGAGCTTTCACAAAGTACTTCAGCCATGCACAACGAGCTGCAAAATGTTATGGAGCAGTTCCATATTCAAGCCGATCATACCAGTACTATGGCTACTTCGGTACAAGAGATGGTATCAACCATCAGTGAAATTTCCGAAAGTACCGCTGTCGCCGTAGAAGGTGTTCAGCAAGCCTCGGTCAATGCGCAGAATGGTCGTAAGGTTGTTGAAACAACGGTGCAAAACATCGATTCACTTTCTTCTATCTTAGGTAGCAGTCAGGAATCTATCAGTGATTTAAACAATCACGTGGATAAGATTGGTGATGCCGTCAACATCATTCAAGAGATAGCGGAACAAACCAATCTACTGGCGCTTAACGCCGCAATCGAAGCTGCGCGCGCCGGTGAACAAGGACGTGGATTTGCGGTAGTTGCAGATGAAGTTAGGGCATTGGCAAGCCGTACTCACCAATCAACAGAAGAGATTACCAAAGTCGTTACCGCCATACAGTCACAGATGTCTGAAGTGGTCACCAATATTGATCAATGTAATGAGCAGGGCTCACAGACGCTCGATGCATCACGCACACTCGATAGCAGCCTAACCCAAATTATTGATGATATGACAAATATTCAAGCGAACTCCGAACGTATTGCGTCAGCGATCGAAGAGCAAGGGATCGTAATGAATCAAGTCAGCGAGTCGATCACTGAACTCAATTCCATTTCAGAAGGTAATATGGGCTCAGCGCAACAATGCTTGACTGAAGTTGACCGTGTTTCTGCACAGGCAACTGAAATGGATAGTGCCGTTGCTGAATTCAAAACGTCCTAATCTTAAGCGATTGAGTCATTGAGGAAGCCCTAGCCCGTAGGTTAGGGCTTTTTTATTATCTCTACTGATGGGAATCGTTCTAGAGATTAAAAATCCCCTCGCCAATTAGCTAAGGGGATTTTCAATTTACCAAACGTTAATCGTCATCTAAAGGAATCAATTTGGTATTACCACCATGGGCCTTTTCACGTCTGCGCTGAACGAATGCGTAGAAACCCGGAATTAAGAATGTACCCGCCAATAACACACACAGTAGACCGCCAATCAACGAAATACCGAGCGAGTTTTGGCTCACGTGCCCCGCACCTGCTGCAAAGATTAGTGGGAAGATACCCAAAATAAATGACCACGACGTCATGTTTACCGCGCGGAAACGTAAAGTACCGCCCTTGACTGCTGCATCATCGATAGGTACACCGTTATTTTCACGCTCAACCTTAGCGAATTCGACAATCAAGATTGCGTTCTTCGCAGCGAGAGCTATGAGCAGAACGAGACCTATCTGCGCGTACAAGTTAAGTGGCGTACCTGTGAGGTTAAGCGCTAAGAAAGAGCCCAAGGTTGCCACTGGCACCACCAGTATAATCGCAACCGGAATAGTCCAACTTTCATACTGAGCAACCATAAACAGGTAAATAAAGATCAGTGCTAATGCGAACGCGAAGATCGCTTGGTTACCCGCCAACACCTCTTGGTAAGCCATACCCGTCCATTCATACTGATACCCTTGCGGAAGGACTTCGGCTGCGACACGTTCCATGGCTGCAATCGCGTCACCGCTTGAGTAACCCGGAGCTGGCTGACCTTGAATCACAGCACTACGGTACATATTGTAACGCCACGCGACATCTGGCTCAAAGATCTGCTCATGCGTCACCAATGTACTTAGTGGAATCATCTCCCCCGATGAAGAACGAACATGGAAGCGCTGGAGATCATCCATATTGCTTCGGTGCTCACTGTCCGCTTGCATGGTTACGCGGAAGTTCTTACCAAACATGGTGAAGTCATTTACGTACAGAGAACCTAGGTTACCTTGCAGTGTCTGGAAGACCTCAGACAAAGGAATTCCCAACTGCTGCGCTTTTTCACGATCAATGTCCACGTAGTAATGAGGAACATTGGCACGAAAAGTACTAAAGGTACGAGATATCTCAGGCTGCTGGTTCGCTTTCTCAATTACATCATCCATTACCATTGCAAGGTCACTGCGGCTCCGGCCTAGCGTATCTTCCAGTACAAACTCAAAGCCCGATGCAGCCCCCATCCCCGGTACGGCTGGTGGACCCATCGCAAAGACGACGGCTTGCGGTAATTCAACTGCAGCACGACCGTTAATACGACGCGAGATACCTTGTGCCGAATGGTCACCGTCTAGTGCGTTACGCATATCCCAGTCGTGCAGTTTGATAAACAGTGACGCACCATTGGAAGCAGACGCACCCGTCATGAAGGCATAACCATTGACCAAAGTGACACCATCTACACCAGGCTCTTGCTCCACCATTTCAAGCAGCTGCTCAGTCGCTTCTTCTGTACGAGACAGAGATGCCGCGTCTGGTAACTGTACGTTAACTAACAAGATGCCTTTATCTTCCTGAGGTACAAACGCCGTCGACGTCGTTTTCGAGAAATATGTAACGGCAGCCAAGGCCACAAAGAAGAAGGCAAAGAGAAGCACGCCTTTTTTCACAAGGAAGCTTGCCACTTGGCCATATTTTTCAGTAACGCTTTCTAAGCCTCGGTTGAATGCTTGATACCAACGAGCTGTGTTTCCACCACCCTGTTTCAGTACCAAAGAACACAACGCTGGTGATAGCGTGAGTGCATTGATCGATGAGATCACAACCGCGATGCAGATAGTCAACGCGAATTGGCGATACATGATACCCGTAATACCCGGAAGCATCGCCACTGGAATGAATACTGCCAGTAGAACCAAAGTTGACGTGATGATTGGTCCGGTTACCTCTTTCATCGCGATCAGTGTCGCTTTGCGTGGCGAAATTGTTGGGTCTTTCGCCATCGTGGTATCAACGTTCTCAATAACCAGTATTGCGTCATCCACCACGATACCGATCGCGAGAATCAAACCAAATAAGGTCACCGTGTTGATCGTAAAGCCCGTCATCTGCATAACAGCAAATGTACCGATCAAAGAAACTGGAATAGCAACGACCGGAATCAATGTGGCACGAGCACTACCCAAGAACAGATAAGTTACCGCGATAACAAGTAAAATGGCTTCAATCAGCGTTTTGACTACACCTTTGATTGATTCGGCAACAAACACCGTTGTGTCGTAACTTGTTTCGTAAGCAACACCATCAGGGAAGTTATGGCTCAGCTTCTCAAGCATGGCCATTACCGCTTTACCACTCTCCAGCGCGTTGGCATCAGACTGCAGTGACAACGTCACGATGGAGGCATCTTGACCACGGTACTTACCGTTACCATCGTAGAACTTTTTGCCCAGTTCGACGCGTGCAACGTCTTTCAAATACACTGTTGAACCATCTTGACTCGCGCGCAGTACTACATTTTCAAACTCATCAGCCGTCTCTAGGCGGCCTTTAGTCACCAAGTTAAACTGAACTTCTTGAGGATTGCTGTATGGCGCAGCACCGACACGACCCGCTGCAACCTGAACGTTCTGCTCTGCCAAAGCAGCATAAACATCGGTAGTGGTTAAGTTTAGGTTAGCCATTTTTTCAGGATCTAACCAAACGCGCATCGCATACTCACCGCCACCTAAGACATTCACTTCACTGATCCCGCTAACACGCGCCAGTTGGTCTTTAATATTTAGGTTAACGTAGTTGATGAGGAACTGGTCATCATACTTACCGTTTGGCGAGTAGAAGTTGAGCACCATAAGTAGGTCTGGTGAACGCTTTTTCACCGTCACACCAACCATTCTTACTTCCTGTGGAAGCTTCGACTCAATCTGTGCAACACGGTTTTGTACGTTAACCTGAGCCATATCGGGATCGGTGCCAACATCGAATGTGACGTTCAGATTATACGAACCATCATTGGCACTCTTTGAAGACATATAAATCATATCTTCAACGCCATTGACTGAGGTCTCTATAGGGTCAGCTATCGCCTGTTCCACAACTTCAGCACTTGCACCTGTATAGTAAGCAGATACACTCACCGACGGAGGGCTAATTTTAGGATACTCAGCAACAGGCAAGATCGCCAATGAGACAGCCCCTGCCAAAGTCAGTATGATTGATATAACCAGCGCAAACTTAGGACGCTGGATAAAGAAACGACTTAACATTTACACCTCTTTAATCAGCATCTTTTGATTGTTCAAAACGAACAGGTACACCGTTACGGATACGTTGCAAGCCTTGAGTGATGACCTGTTCATCTGCCTTTAAACCATTTTTAACAATGACGCCATTATCTAACTGGCGGCCTAGTTCTACGTTACGCCTTTCTGCAATATTACCTTCAGCCACCACCATCACGAAGTTTCCTTCAAGATCGGTTTGCACAGCACGACGAGGGATCACAATCACGTCTTGCGCTTGTTTTTCACGCAGTTCAACACGAATATGCTGGCCTGGAAGTAATCGGTAGTCCGGGTTTTCTACGACAGCACGCATCGCGATAGTCCCCGTATTTAGGTCGATACGATTACCTAAGAAGTCCAATTTACCTAGGTATTCAAATGGCTGGCCGTTTTCTAGCACAACTTGTACTTCTACCAAATCTGCGTCGCCGTCACCTTTAACTCGATCAATGCCAAGTTCAAGGCGCTCTCTTTCACTTATGCTAAAACTTGTATGGATGGGGTTTAGGCTAACCAGCGTAGTCAAAATACCCGATTGAGGTGACACTAGGTCACCAGTACTCACTTTACTTTGTGCAATTCGACCAGAGAATGGAGCTTTGATCTGTGTATATGAAAGGTTAACTTCAGCCAAGTGTAATTGCGCAATGCTCGCTTCAACTTGAGCCTGTGCCCCTAGTAGGGCGGCATTCAAGTTATCAAATTCAGATTGAGAAATACTACCTTTAGGAAGTAGATTCTCACCTCGTTTAAAATCGAGTTGTGCTTTTTTAAGAGTGGCACGAGCTTGAGCCAACGCGGCATTTGCGCTCGCTACTTGAGCGTTAAAAGATGAGGGTTCAATCGTATAGAGAAGTTGGCCCTTCTCAACCATTTGTCCCTCTTCAAAGTGGCGAGCTTTCAAATAGCCCGTGACCTGCGCGGTAATGCTGGTATCTTCGACGGCCTCGACGCGACCAATATAAGATTTACTTTGTTGATGAGGAATAAACTGGGCTTGCTGCGCGACTACCAGTTGCGCTGGCATTTGTTTCTTTCCTTGAGCAGTTTCACCGCATCCTACGAGAAAAAGCGCACTACTAAGCGCTGTGAAGAGCAAGGTTTTTTTCATTAATAGGCCGTTAGGTAGTTAAAAGGTTTTATCTAAAACTACCTAAAGGCTATAAGTGTAATGTCCGAGAAATATCAGAATACAACTTTAATTGTATCAATCCGTTACAACGTCTAACCTAGTGTGAGATTTGACGTGGACTGCCAAGTCTTTGCCTGATTTCCACCTATAAACAAGCTCTGGAACTTGGTTACCACACGGTGCGTTCCATAAGCGTTCAAGATGACATTCACCACCTAGGTGTTCATAGAATTCGACCGCTTGTTTGTTGTCTTTCATAACTTCAAGGTATACACCGTTATCGGGAAAGTACTGTTCAATCCACTTAGCCATTTCAGCAATTAACTTTACACCTAAACCTTTTCCTCTATATGCAAGGTCGACATGCAGCGCATCGATGATCGTTCCCTTCTCAAAGTCATGATTGCCGAACGCACAGATAAACCCGCATAACAGCCCTCCCTCTTCAATAAGCAGGACGTGTTGATTAAAAGGGGGGTTAATCAGACGGGTTTGCCAGATAGACTTTCGCTCTTCAAGCACTTCACATTCGAGAAACTCTTTGCCCAATATCCCTTGGTAGAATTGCTTCCAGCTTTGCGCATGCAGAGTCGCAATACGCTCATAGTCGCTATATTCAGCTACTTTTAGTTCCATTTATAGTTCCTTATTACTTCCTGTAAGGGTAGCTTACCTCTTCATACTATAAAACATTTAACTAAAAGCCAATCATTCTGGAGCAAGAGGCGTGATTGAGTGAATAGTTATCTACTCTAAAGAGATATTACAAACTCAGTTACAATTTTGACTCTATAGAGACGTGAGTTGAACATCAAACTCCGCGATTGAGTTTGACTTACACTTGTACGCTGATATTCTAGCGAACAACTGTTAGCTGAAAGGAAGTCACCATGTCGGGCTCTAGCAAACCACCTCTGATTTGGTTAAACATATTTATCTTTTTATCTTCGTTCATCGTCTCTATTGCTATCGTTCCTTGGTATGGCATTACGGCGGGGTACGGTGTTGAACACCTATTCTGGTTTTTAGCCGCTTTTTCTTTTTGTAATCTTTCAATTACCGCAGGTTATCATCGCCTCTGGTCACACAAAACCTATGAGGCTCACTGGTCTCTACGTTTTCTTTTTGCATTAGGAGGTGCTTTTGCCCTACAAAACAGCGCTCTGCACTGGAGTTCTGATCATCGTATCCACCATAAGCATGTCGACAACAACGATAAAGACCCATATTCGGCCAAACGGGGTTTTTGGTTTTCTCATATTGGTTGGATGTTACGTGAGTACAAGACGAATTCGTATGTAGATTACAGCAACTGCCGTGACTTACAAAAAGACAAGATTGTTATGTGGCAGCACAAATACTATGTACCACTCGCAATTGTAACTAACTTTGGTATTCCTATCGCGATTGGCCTACTACATGGCGATATTGTGGGTATGCTTCTAGCCGTTGGCGTATTGAGACTGGTACTAAGCCATCATTCGACTTTCTTTATCAACTCTTTGGCGCATATTTGGGGAAGTCAACCTTACACTGATAAAAATACCGCTCGTGATAACGCAGTCTTGGCTGTATTCACGTTCGGTGAGGGCTACCATAATTACCACCATATCTTTGAAAATGATTATCGCAATGGCATCTATTGGTGGCAATACGATCCGACTAAATGGCTTATTAAGTCGTGTTCGTGGCTAGGTTTGACCCAAAAGCTCCGAGTTACTCCTAAGCTTAAGATTGAAAAGGCGAAAGCTAAACAAGCTCTTAATACCGCCTCTCGCAACGTCAGTAAGCTACCTAACGCCCCCTTGATTAATGAAGCGCTGAACAAAGAGTTTGAAGCGTTGATGGGTAAAATGTCGGACTATTACGATGTAAAGAAACAAGTATTAGAATCGAAGAAAAATGATCTAGCCAAGAAGTACGAGAAATCTCTTCTTAAGCTGCGCTATCAACAAATGAAGCAAGAGCTAGCGACACAGAAAAAAAGTTGGGAAAGTATGGTTGCTCAATACGCTTAACTATAAAAACGGAAGCACTCGCTTCCGTTTTTATTTTGTTTACAAAGTTATTTAATAAAGTCGTTGACGATTTTATCAATTTCTCCACTTTGCTTCATTTCAGACAATATTTTGTGATATTCCGCCTTGAAGTTCTCTTTATATGGAAAACTAGCGCCATTGGTTACGATACCTAAGAACCCCTGCTCTGAGCTAATCGTCGCCCCTTCGACCACACTTTGACCATCGTACTTGCCCTCGTTTTGAAGCTTCTTCAACTCCCACTGAATTGACAATGCGTCGTTCATGTAACAATCAATACGACCCGCGATGAGTTTTAGTAGGTTTTTAGGTGTCCCTTTCGTTTCGGTGACTTTGATTTTTCCCGCCTTCACTGCAGACCAAAACTCGTCACCGCCCGCCGAAAAACCTGCATTATTACCAATAGTTAAGCCTAGGTAGTCATTTGGCCAATTCGGTTTGGCACTGCTCAAAACTGACTTTTGACATACAACGACCAACTTTTCATCTAAGATAGGTACGTCATATTCCATATAGGGTCTTTGCTCTGGTCTTTTATAAGGAGGGTAAAGCGCAAATATCTTACTGCCTTCAATTTGAGATAACCCTCGCTTCCAAGGAGTGCCTTTCAAGGTGATGTTATAGTCAGGCATCTTGGCAAAGATATTCTCTAAAACAACAGTATAGATCCCTGTCAGTCTGCCGCTTTCAACATAGGAATAAGGTGGGTAGGTGTCATCACCGTAAATAGTAATATCTGTTTTTGCTACGGCGGTAGTAGATAACAAAAGTGCACATACCAGCGTCAGAAGTAGTCTCATTGTAGCCCCCATTGAATCTATGGATAAACCTTTGCGTTATCGCTAAGTAATAGTCTATGTAAGGGTTAAGTCAAGGTTATCAAAGCAGAACTCTGATTCAATCTTGATAAAGTTGGTACTTTAGTTTACTGATATTAAAGAGGTATTATTAAGAATTAGATCCTAATTAAAATATTCTGAAACAAGATGGTTTATCTAACCAAGAGTTTAAATTCGATACAGTCGATTGATTCACCATGCAACTCGGCATAGTCGTGAACAACTTTGACTGGTTGGAAACCATTACTTGTGAGTACATTCTGTGAAGCAGGGTTTTCCGTCGCAGCATAAGCAAACAGTTTGTTGATGCCCTTATCTTTAACGATTTTCGTCACTTCCGAAACCGCCCACTTAGCGACACCTCGATTTATCGACGCTTTCCCTACACGATAACCTAAATGAGCGGTGCTCCTCACCGAGTCAATGTTAGTCAAATTTATCCTACCGATAATTTGATTTTGGCCATTTTTGATCAGCAAAGGAACCATCTCATTACATTGATAGTCGAGTAGGAACTCACGGATATGCTGCTGAACTCCTTCCTGAGAATAGAAGCCCTCTTCACGTGGCGGTATAAACGCCTCGAACCAAGTTTGATTAGCCAACTCAAACTCTAACAACTCGTCTGCATCTTTCAATGTAATGAGGGTTAACTTCACGACTACGTTCCTTGATCAGATTCCAAAGTAGTAGGCTTAGTTGCTAACAACGCCAGCCTTGTCTCTTTAACTATCTCTTCTTACCGCGATTGGCATGAATCTTAAGTTTCGCTTTCATTCTACGCTTATCAGCGTTACGCCCTCTTCTTTGTGGCGACTTTTCAGGCTCAACTTGTTCAATCAGACTCGGCTCAAAGCCTGGCAGCCATTCTTGAGGCAGTTTACTGTCGAGTAAGCGTTCTATCGCTTCGAGTAGGTACTCTTCATCGCGACTCATTAACGATACCGCAAAACCTTCCTTGCCTGCACGACCTGTTCGTCCGATTCGATGGACATAGTCTTCTGCCTTATACGGCATATCAAAGTTAACCACCTGCTCAAGCTGTTGAATATCTAGGCCACGAGCGGCTACATCGGTGGCAATAAGCGCTCGAATTTGGCCTGACTTAAAATCATCCAGCGCTTTCTGTCGTGCTCCTTGGCTTTTATCACCATTAATTGACGCCGCCTTGATCCCATCAAGCTTCAGCTCTTTTGCTAGGGCATCGCTACCTTGCTTGGTTTTGGTAAACACCAGCACTTGCTGCCAGTTTCTTGAGCCAATCAGGTATGCCAATAGTTCCGCTTTGCGCTTTCTATCAACCGGATACACCATCTGCTTCACCGTTTCAGCAGTACTGTTAGACGGCGTTACTTGTATTTCAACCGGCTCATTAAGCATTTTATAGGCGATGGCTTTGATTCGTTTATCAAAGGTTGCAGAAAAAAACAGCGTTTGACGTTCTTCATTACAGCGCTTAAGGATACGTTTGATATCCGGCATAAATCCCATATCCAACATACGGTCCGCTTCATCCAATACTAAGTATTGCGTTTTGAACAAGTTGATGTTTTTGCAGAACATATGATCGAGCAAGCGCCCAGGTGTAGCAATCAGTATGTCGCAACCCTCATTCAGGTTACGAGTCTGTACATTCATGCTGGTACCACCATAAGCGGTGACGATTTTTATTGTCGTCTCTTGCGCATATTGAACTAAGTTATCGTACACCTGTTGTGCTAACTCTCGGGTAGGCACAAGTACCAGAGCCAGCACATCATTATTTTGAGGATCGCGTTTCACATCAGACGCAATCAGCTTCTGCAATATAGGCAGACCGAAAGCAGCAGTTTTACCCGTACCGGTCTGGGCACCAGCAAGGACATCTGCACCATCAAGAACATGTGGAATTGCCTGTGCTTGTACTTCGGTTGGTTGGCTAAAACCGAGTTTGTCAGTGGTTTGGGTAAGTGTTGAGCAAAGCCCTAGTGCTTCAAATTGTGTCGACATGCGCGTAACCTTTAATTGCAAGGCCGACGATTCTATCAAAAACTTTTGCTCGCAGTTAGCACATCAGGGTAGAAGGTTGAGAATGTCTCAACCAAGTGGTCATAATTTCGCTCAATATGTGGAAAACAATCACTTAACCGCTCCATTCTGGGAGACCGACCAGACATCCGTTGCAACGCATATTCAATATTGTCTAGGTGCTGGTAAGACTCCAACCAACGTCCTTGCCACATCGCGGAGGAAACACGTAAGAAGCGCTCAGGTAGTTCATTGTGGCTGTCGAGAGATACACGATGCTCTGCTTGTTGGCAAAACTCATTCAGTGAGTTCGAGTGGAACTGACTCCACTGTTTAGCTAAGCAGTGATCCCAAAACATATCCAAAGCGATACCTGAAAAGCGCCTTACTCCATTTGGAAACAAGCCTTTTACTTCGAGAACTTGCTCATGATGGTCTGTGAATGAATCGACATATCGGTGCAGGCGCACGCCTTGGGAGACGTTGTTTGGAAACTGAGATTCAGGATTACCTTTTACAAAATCACCTAGCAAGTTGCCAAGTAAATTCGAATCGCAATGATCTGCAATGTGTAAGTGGGCGAGATAGTTCAATCAATTAGCCTTGCAATAACGTCTTCTTTTTCAATAAAAGCACAAAGCCAGCGCGAATGCACTGGCTCTTTCCGTTTGCTACCTTAGTAGCGATATCATTGTTGAAGAATTGTTATTTGAAGATTTCTTCTGCGAGTTCTTCAATTGACTGCTCATAATCTGAGAGCTCAAAGCCAATTTCCATCGCATCTAATAGCTCAAGGCATTCTTCGTTTTCTGTTTGGTCACTCATTCTGACCTCCTTAATAAAAACACTTCTTAGAACCCTATTCGGACTCTCACTCGAATATGCGGGTTTATTGTTCCTTTTTAAAGCACTTATATGACAGTTTTTTGAAAGGGCAAAGTAAATTGTGGTGACGATTTGAAATTCATCCCAAGTAAACGTTTACGTCACCCACTTCCCACCACTTTGTATAGGAACCTTTACACCAATAGTGATATATATGTACATTCCCCTTGATTATGTTCGATATATTTTACACAATCACCAACATTGCAGCTAGTTAGGCTATGTTCTGTTTATTAATTAGCCAAAACAGCCATTAAAATCAACCTAATGTAAAGAATATTATACAATGACAAAATCAAAGGTATTGGGTAGTACTTTGATCATTGCGGGTACCACCATTGGTGCTGGCATGCTCGCACTTCCCCTCGCATCGGCCGGAATCGGTTTCTCAACATCACTTATGGTCATGGTTGCACTTTGGGCCCTTATGGCATACACCGCTTTATTGATGATTGAAGTCCACCAACACGCAGATCAAGATGCGACATTACATTCACTCGCGAAGCAGTTTTTAGGGACAAAAGGGAAATGGATCGCTAGCTTTGCCATGATGTTTTTGTTCTATGCACTGTGTGCAGCGTACATAGCTGGCGGTGGGGCACAGTTTGCCGAGCGTATTGCAAGCTTCACAGACATTGAGGTTTCGAACACTACATCAACGGTAGTCTTTACACTAATTGTGGCTAGTGTAGTTGTGATTGGTACCGCGACAGTCGATAAAGTGAACCGCGTATTATTTTTAATCAAGATCGTTGCGATGGCGATGGTGCTGACGTTTTTGGCACCGAATGTCACCGAATCTTACCTTTTGAGTATGCCGGTTGAACAAGGGTTGGTGATTGCCGCTATTCCGGTCATTTTTACGTCATTTGGTTTCCACGGTAGCATCCCTGCAATTGTTAACTACTTAGATGGCCATACCCCGTCGCTGCGCAAAGCGATTTTGATTGGCTCTGCGATTCCTTTAGTCGTTTATGTGTTTTGGCAAATTGTGACGCTAGGCGTTGTGAACCAATCTACGTTGCTAGAGAACCAAGGGCTTAGCGCGTTAATTTCGACGCTCTCGACAACTGTCCATGCTTCTAGCTTAGGTCAAACGATCGGACTGTTCGCCGATCTAGCACTGCTCACCTCGTTTTTGGGAGTAAGTTTAGGTTTGTTTGAATTTTTGGGTGACACGCTTAAGAAGCAAGGCAAAGGACATTCACGAACCTTGGTTGGCTTAATTACTTTTGTTCCACCGATGGGCTTCGCTCTTTTCTATCCACAGGGCTTTATCATGGCTCTTGGTTATGCAGCCATTGCACTGGTTGTTCTTGCGATTTTCTTACCCATATTGATGGTTAAGAAGGCCCGTGTACAAGCCGATGACGAGCATTACCAAGTATTTGGTGGAAACCTTGGTTTAGCCGTTGGCAGTACGGTTGGTGTATTAATAGTTGGCGCACAAATTCTTATTACTGCGGGTGTTCTCCCATCTTTGGGATAACAGCTGCCGTTTAATTCCAATCTTTTAAAAGACGCGTTCCCAGCGTCTTTTTTGATCTTCAACGAAAGCAAACCAATAAAACTTATATCAGATTGGTAATTTTTTCTTGCTTTGGCCGTTCTTATTAATCGATAACGAAAACAATCGATGAGGTTGATATGAAAGTAAAGTTTAAGTTTGTCCTATCCGCGATCGCAGCCGTTGCTGCCCTCGCCTCTTTTGTAGGTACAGCAGACAGTGACATGCCGAAAAACACAACGTCAAAAGGATACGAAGTTGCCACGCTAGCAGGAGGCTGCTTTTGGTGTACCGAATCAGACCTAGAAAAATTCAACGGCGTAATTGACGTTATTTCCGGGTATTCGGGTGGCGAATTAGAAAGTCCAACCTACAAACAAGTGTCTTCTGGAAAATCGGGACATATCGAAGTAATAGAAGTCAAATATGATCCGAAAGTCGTCAGCTATGAGCAAGTCCTAGATCAGTTCTTTCGTCATATAGACCCAACAGACAATAAAGGTTCGTTTGTTGACAGAGGCCCGCAGTACCGCCCTGCAATCTTCTACCACAATGATAAGCAGAAGATGATTGCCGAGCAGTTTATGGCAGAGATCGATGATCTTGGAGTTTTCAAGAAATCATTGAAAACGGAGCTGATTAGATTTGAAAAGTTTTGGCCTGCTGAGAACTATCATCAAGACTATTACAAACGTAATAAAGTGCGCTACAACTACTATCGCTATGCCTCTGGGCGAGACCAATATCTTGATGAGATCTTTGGTGATGACCGTGATGAAAATCCAGTTACGCTGCGTCAATTGATCGATGAGAAAAACACCGTTGCTAATATCAAGGCTTACAGCAAGCCTTCAGATAAACAAATCAAAGCTAAATTGACTGATTTGCAATATTACGTGACACAAGAAGAAGGCACTGAACGCGCATTCAAAAACAAGTACTGGGACAACAAAGAGCCAGGTATTTATGTTGATATTGTTTCTGGCGAACCACTGTTTTCGTCAACGGATAAATATAAATCTGGTACAGGTTGGCCAAGTTTTACTAAACCAATAAACAAAGGTTATGTAGTAACAAAGACCGACTTCCACCTACTCTACCCAAGGACTGAAGTAAGAAGTCGTTTTGCAGATTCGCACTTAGGTCACGTATTCAAAGATGGTCCTGCTCCCACGGGCTTGCGCTACTGCATGAATTCCGCCGCGATGAAATTTATTCCTCTATCAGAAATGGAAGCTGAGGGTTACGCGGAATATCTATACCTATTCGACAGTTAATCCATCCAACCGTCGACCTTAGAGCCAATCCACAGAGGTTGGCTCTTTTTTGAGTGAAGAACAGGAGAGTACGACTCAAACAGTCCGCTTGTTCAGCGAGATATAGGTTGGATGACAAACTTGGGTGTGGTTTATAAGTTCTCTGATTGATTTTTTTGATGCCAAACATAGACCCCAGAAGTTGTGTACAACTGGGGGCTTGAGATTGCTACTGAGTTACTTCATGACTCGTGCTTTGAAATTACGACCTTTCATTTTGCCTGTTTGCAGTTGTTTAAGTGCGGGTTTAACGATGTCATGCTCTACTGCGACATAAGACACCATCGCAAGAATATTGATCTTACCGATCTTCTTACCATCAAGACCTGCTTGCTTGGTGAGTGCACCTAAAATATCGCCCGCTCGTACTTTCTGTTTTTTGCCACCTAAGATTTGAATGGTTTGCATCTTTGGATAGAAAGGACGCTCAACTCGTTTTTCAGGCAGTTGTGAAGGCGAAATCGCAATATCCATATACTCATCAATTCGCGCGACACGGTACTCTTCTCTCTCGTTATAGAAACTAAACGCTACTCCTTTTGAACCAGCACGTCCGGTTCGGCCAATACGGTGAACATGTACTTCCGGATCGCGTGACAGTTCGAAGTTAAACACAGCATCAAGGTTGTCGACATCAAGACCACGTGCTGCTACGTCAGTTGCCACAAGAATCGAAATACTCTTGTTGGCAAACATGGTTAATGCTTGTTCACGCTCACGTTGCTCCATGTCGCCATGCAGTTCAACCACACTGAAGCCACGGTGGCTGAGTTCATCCGCAACATTTTGCACTTCCTTCTTGGTATTACAAAAAACGACTGAAGATTCAGGTTTGTGAGTCAACAACAGTGCTTCGAGTGCATCATCTTTTGCTTCTGTATTATCCAACTTGTAGAAACGCTGCTCGATGGTAGTTTTTTGGTGTGTCGACTCCACTTTCACCATTTCTGGCTTAACCATCACTTTTGCGGCAAGCGACTCAATGTTATCTGGGAAGGTGGCACTAAACAACAGTGTTTGTCGCTTGATAGGCGCGGCGTCGATGATCGTATCAATCGCCTCTTCAAATCCCATGTCAAGCATACGATCAGCTTCATCCAGAACCAGAGTATTCAGTTCATCAAGATTGATACGTCCTTTAGACATATGATCAAGGATTCGACCTGGAGTTCCGACTAATATATGAGCGCCATGTTCAAGCGAGCCAATTTGCGGCCCCATAGGCATACCGCCACACAGCGTGAGTACTTTAATGTTGTGGATACCGCGCGCGAGCGTACGAATTTCCTTCGCGACTTGATCTGCTAACTCACGCGTTGGGCACAGAACCAAAGTCTGTACTCGGAATCGCTTAACGTTTAAGTTGCTTAGTAACCCTAAAGAGAATGCCGCCGTCTTACCAGAGCCCGTTTTACCTTGACCAATCACATCTTTACCAGCCAATACCATTGGCAGTGCTTGCTGCTGGATAGGGGTCATCTCTGTGTAGCCCAAGCTGTCGAGTGTTTCTAATAGTTCTGGGCGAAGACCAAGTGTCTTAAATGAATTCGTCACAATATTAACCTTAATGGTTTATCGAAAGAGCATCTCTCTCGATTTAAAAAGTAAAACCGCCTCATTATAGAAGCGGTTTTGAATAAGTTGATAACGCAGTCGCTGCCCTATCGAATTCCGTGCAGGAACTCATGTCGCGTTGCAGGGATAGACTTAAAGATGCCACCTAACGCTGTGGTAGTGGTTTCGCTCGTCGCATCCATCACACCGCGAGACTTTACACAGTAATGCGTTGCATCGATGGTTACCGCTACATCATCTGACTCAAGTAACGTTTGCAAAGCAACGAGGATCTGTTGGGTCATGCGCTCTTGGACTTGGGGGCGTTGAGCGAAGAAGCGAACAATACGGTTGATTTTTGAAAGGCCAATGATCTTGCCGCGCGGAATATAAGCGACTGCGGCACGGCCATCAATAGTGACAAGATGGTGCTCACACGTACTTGTCACGGTAATATCTTTGACGCGAACCATTTCGCTCACGTTCATTTTGTTTTCGATCACCGTGATTTTCGGGAAGTTTGAATAGTCTAAACCAGAGAAGATTTCATCCACATACATCTTCGCAATACGATGCGGTGTTTCTTCAAGACTGTCATCGGTAAGGTCAAGTTCCAGCAGAGATAATATTTCACGCATATGGTGTTGGATTTTTTCTTTTTTCTCTTCTCGACTGAACTGATTAGGCGCCATCGGCGTCTCTAAGCCTCTCTGTTCTAGCGCATCTTTTACTAACTTTGCGGATTCGCTAAGACCTGACATACCACTTCCTCTTATTTACCCCTTTAGGATGGCTGACAAGGATACTCGGATTTTTGAATAATTACACCCATATTTTATCGAAGGTCATTATTGCACAAGGCTTTGTGTGGTAGAGTGGCCTGATTATCTGACAATAATAAAAGTATAGGATTTTTTATATGGGATGCTGTGACGCACCTGGCTTGATGCCAATCGAAGACGCGATGGATAAAATGCTGTCGCCAATCAAACCTATCCAAACGACTTTACAACTTCCTCTGGCTGAAGCGATCGGTTTTGTCCTAGCTGAAGACATCCTCTCTCCTATTTTTGTTCCTCCTTTTGATAATTCAGCGATGGACGGTTACGCGATTCGATTAGCAGACCTAGCTGAAAACCATGTCATGCCTCTTACAGGTAAGTCTTTTGCAGGCCAACCTTTTGAAGGGGACTGGCCAAAAGGTACCTGCATTCGCATTATGACTGGCGCAAAAATCCCCCAAGGATGCGATGCGGTCATCATGCAAGAAAATACTCAAGTAGTTGAACAAGGTATTCAGTTCAATCAGAGCGATGTGAAACCACAGAACAACATTCGACCAACGGGTGATGATATCAATCAAGGCGACGTGGTTTTACATAAAGGTGCCCGACTGACATCTCGTGATATTCCCATGATTGCCACTTTGGGCATTAGCCATGTCACGGTTGTTCGTAAACCTCGAGTCGCTTTTTTCTCAACTGGAGACGAACTTAAGCCACTCGGCGAAACCTTAGCTGAAGGTCAAATCTATGACAGTAACCGTTATGGTATTAAGCCATTGATCGAAAACTTTGGTTGTGAAGCCATTGACCTTGGAATCATCCCAGATTGTCAAGAAACACTAAAAGCAACGTTCGAAAAAGCACAGTCTCTGGCTGATGTCGTTGTCACTTCTGGTGGTGTAAGTGTTGGTGAAGCAGACTACACCAAAGATATTCTCGAAGAACTTGGGCAAATTGGTTTTTGGAAACTAGCGATCAAACCTGGTAAACCTTTCGCATTTGGTAAACTTTCAACAGCATGGTTCTGCGGATTACCAGGCAACCCTGTTTCAGCCGTATTAACTATGTATGTCCTTGTTCAGCCTTTGCTGGCCAAGCTTGCAGGTCATAGTGAATGGAAAGCGCCAGAATCGATCCCAGCGATTACGCGTAGTGCGTTTAAGAAAGCACCGGGGCGTACCGATTACCAACGTGGCATCTATTCAATTGAGGATGGTAAATTTATTGTTGAGACAACTGGTAACCAAAGCTCAGGCGCGTTCCGTTCAATGAGCTTAGCAAACTGCTTTGTTGTTCTTGAGCGTGACCGTGGCCGAGTTGAAGCGGGTGAAACCGTCAACATTCAGTTATTCAACCCAACTCTGTACTAGAGGTAAAGTTTGGAGATCTTATCTGACCAAGAAATGCTGCGTTATAATCGCCAGATCATTCTTAAACAGTTCGACTTTGATGGTCAGGAAGCGCTAAAGCAAGCCTCTGTACTGATTTTAGGTGCTGGTGGTTTGGGTTGTGCCTCTAGCCAATATCTCGCGACGGCAGGTATCGGCAAGCTAACTCTGATTGACGACGATGTGGTTGAACTTTCTAACCTTCAGCGACAAGTATTACATCACGATGCTGATGTCGGGACGAAAAAGGTTCTCTCTGCGTCTAATTCGCTCAAACAGCTTAACCCACACCTCGAGGTTGAGACGATCGATAGACGACTTAGTGATAGAGAGCTTTCAGAACTAATCAAGAAGCACAGCTTGGTTCTCGACGCCTCAGATAATGTCGAAACCAGAAATCAACTTAATAAGCTCTGCTATGATCTAAAAGTACCTTTAGTTTCCGGAGCCGCTATCCGAATGGAAGGCCAAATCAGTGTCTTTACCTACCAAGATGAGAGCCAGCCTTGCTATCAGTGTCTAAGCGCATTGTTTGGTAACGCGACCCTAAGCTGCGTCGAGGCGGGGGTGATGTCTCCTGTCGTTGGCATTATCGGCGCGGTGCAAGCCATGGAAGCAATTAAAGTGATCGCAAATTATGGAGCACCTAAACAAGGCAAGATTCTAATGCTTGATGCAATGAGTATGTCTTGGCGTGAAATGAACTTAATTAAAATGCAAAATTGCTCTGTTTGCGGTTAGGTTAGCAAGGCAGTAAGGACCCCAAATTTGATGATGAATAATCCAAAAGTGTTCCTTACAGCTTTGCTCATTCTCTCATTCATTCTCGTTCTACTTGTTTTTACCCTACCAACAAGTCACACCTCTTCGATTAAAGGTGTGGTTGTTTCTCAGACGGTAACTCAATCCCTCGATGGCCGCCGTCGATATTTGAACGTTCAATTAGACACTGGACAAACCACACTCGTCACAGCACCAATCGCCTCTGACTGTCCTGAAGGCTCCATCATTACGTTACATGAAGAGCGAAGCTCCCTGCATACAAGTGGTAACTATCGCTTTTTTTCTTGCCTACCCCATTATAAGTAAAGTGTCACACTAATTAGATAAATGCTAAATAGTGTATAAGCTTACATAAGTATCAATAGGCCATTTAGCACACTATGAGGCAGGGACGCTTATGTTGAATCTTACTATAGCCAATAAAATACGCCTTGGATTTGCAGTCTGTCTTTTGTTTTTCCTCGTTGCCATTCTATACAGTTACCGGGGCATGGTGACAGCGGCACATAACTTTGAACACTATGGTGAACTCTCTTCAGAAACGACCTTGGCAGGTGAAATCCAAGCTAATTTCCTTAAAGTTCGCTTGAGCGCTTTGCAGTACACCAATACCCTTTCTCAGCAACAACTCTCAATTTATGAAACTCGACTTAATAAATTAAGAAAAATGGTCGCTGATGACTTGAAAATGACGACTGACCCACAGCGTACTAAACATTTAGATACTGTTTTAAAAGAAGTTAATCTGTTCGCGGCTTCGTTCGAAATCGTTAAACAATCAACCGAAGCCGTGGAGCACAAGGTTTACGTCGAGATGGTCGAGCTAGAAAAGAAAGCAATCTACGACCTTGAGCAAATGATCGAGGCGGCACACAAAGCATCCAACACTGACATCGAATATTATTCTTCACTCATCATGGAAAAGTTTTTGCTCGCCAATATCGCGGTGCTCAACTATCTACACAATGAAGAGGACGAAGTTGCAGCCGAAGTAAGAAACTACTTCAACATAGAACTGCCAGCACTTGAAACTAAGTTCAGAAACTATATCACTGACAGCCGAGATACCGCTCTTTTAAACGAGTTCCTAGAGCAACGTAACGTTTATGCACAAGGCTTTGAAGACGTTACCCAACTTAGAAAGACTCAACATAAAGCCGAAAAAGAAATGTTAAAGCTAGGCCTAGATATTTCTAAAGAGCTAGAGCTCATCAAGCTTGAATCTGTAGAAGAACAACACGTACTATCAGAAGAGTTGCTTGAAGCAAAAGAGGACACGATTGAAATCATTGTCACCCTCGCTATTCTTGCCCTTATTGTGGGCATTGCGACGGCTTTGGCGATTACTCGTTCAATTCGAATTGGTATTGACAAGGTCAAGGTTATCTCTTCTCAGCTCGCTGAAGGGGACCTTTCTAACGACGTTGAAATTAAGGGTAAGGATGAAATTGCTGATCTGCTCAGCAATATGCGCACTACGATTCTTTCACTACGTGATATCGTCGGTAAGGTTAACGATTCTTGTATCAAGGTCGGACAAATGTCTGAGGAGCTGTCTGCGATTACTCACACTACCAATCAATCTTCGGATCAACTAAGCCACGAAATGGAACAGATTTCGTCCTCAGTGCAGCAACTGTCGACCAGTACCACAGAGATCTCTCAAAGTGCTTCCGATGCTGCTTCATTTACCCAGTCTGCAACAGGCAATGTTAACAATAGCCTCAGCGAAGTTGAGAATACACTGGAAGCAATAGACAATGCAGAAAGAGCAATGAAAGTAGGCTCAGCTCAAGTTGGCGAACTTTATGATGAATCGATGAATATTGGAAGTATTCTTGAAGTGATTCAAGGAGTTGCTGAACAGACTAACCTACTCGCCTTAAATGCAGCAATTGAAGCAGCTCGCGCAGGTGATCAAGGTCGCGGGTTCGCCGTAGTCGCAGACGAAGTGCGCTCACTTGCGAAGAGAACTCAAGAAGCGACTGGGCAGATCGACGCAATGATCCACTCTCTTCAAAGCGGAGCAGATTCTGCGAGGCAATCCATTGATTCCAGTCATGACACCGTGACAAAAGCAGCACTACAGGCTAAGTCTGTATCTGAAAACATATCCGCCATTCATAGCATCATCGACGAGTTAGGTGATACAAACACCCAAATTGCCACAGCGGTTGAAGAACAGTGCATGGTAACAACTACAGTCAGCGAGAATATCACCCAAACATACAATATCACTCGTGAGAACAGTGAAACCGTCAAGCATGTTGCCGAATCCGCACAGGAACTGGCTGAAGTAGCCCAATACTTGGACATGCAAATGAAGCGGTTCAAAATCGCTTAGCGACACATTTCCTAACGATAAATTACGACACGGTTGCTTGTTCTCGGGCAACCGTGTAGCTTTATCTTAAGTCTTTGGAATACATAAGGATAGCCAATGTCGCCTCTGATCACCCCTACTGATTTACATGCGTTGATGGGCAATAAGAAACTGATCATCTTAGATGCAAGCATCGATTTTCAAATCCCCGGTGAAGTTGAAAAAGACAAAACGAACCTCATTCCAAATAGCCTCAGGTTCGATTATGACAAAGATTTCTGCGACCTAAACTCCCCCCTTCCCCATATGATGCCCAGTGAAGAACAGTTTAATTCACTGGCAAAAAAGCTGGGAATTAGCAACGATTCTCTCATCGTTGTCTATGACAATAGTGGTACATTTGCCTCTCCAAGAGCGTGGTGGATGTTTCGGGCAATGGGGCACGAACAAGTCTATATCCTAGATGGAGGACTAACAGAATGGAAAGCTAAGGGTGGTGAGACAACTCGGTCATATCGCCAGCCAGAGTCTAGTGGTGACTTTTCCGGTCAACTCAACCCAAACTATTTCGTTAATGCCGACTACGTTCTTGCGCAGATTGACAACAGTGAAAGCTTGACGGTTGATGCCCGTTCTCGCGCACGGTTTAACTGTGAGGTAGCAGAACCACGACTAGGCTTAAGAAGTGGGCATATTCCTAACTCTGTATGCCAACCATTTTCTGAGCTAATGGACGGACATAAAATAAAACCTGTTCAAATGCTGCAAGAGATTCTACAAGGTTCTCTATCTCTGCAAGCTAAACACACTCTGTTTAGCTGCGGTTCTGGGGTAACTGCGTGTATCGTACTGCTAGCTGCTTACCTATCGGGGTATCAAAACCTTGCAGTGTATGACGGATCTTGGACGGAATGGGGTGCGGATCCTTCTCTTCCAATTATAAGCAGATAACCTAATTCTTATTGAAACTGTGCACATATAAGTTCATACATTATTTCAAAAGAGCCAGCACCCACTGCTGGCTCTTTGTTGATCAAAGAACACCACTCATCGCCGAGGCCCACAAAATACACAAGCAAGCAAATATTAAGCAACGCATCACGACTTTACGGTTATCACTACACGGCGGTTACAGCCTGTCGCCGTATTTTCGGCAAGGTTACAGATCGGAGAGCTTTCACCGTAAGCATGTTCTACAACTCTGTTTCCTTGCTTTAAATCACTTTGAAGAAACTTGGCTACCTGCATGGCTCGACGGGCAGAAAGCGCCTTGTTATACCCCTTGCTGCCTAAACTGTCAGCATGCCCTTCTATATAGATCTTTGCTTTAGCACTTACTAGCCCTAAATACTGCTTTAACACTTGCTTATGGTTAAGTGACAGTTTGTAAATATCGACACCATAGTTAAGTACCAAAGACTGTGTCTGTTTATCGTAAAAACACACTTCATCTCCGGCCTCTACATGCACGACATCACGATCGCTGCCCAATATCGTGTTTTCTATCTTCTCTTCACGTTGCGTTAAATGACCGATAACCTGGGTTTTGACCGTATGAGAAGAGACTAAGGTAGTCGATGTGATGAATTCATCAACGCTACCTAAGCAGTTCGCATAACCCAGCGGCGATAGTAAGATTGAAGTAATAATTACTGGGTATTTCATATTAATCCTTAAGTCTTCCTGTTTCTTCATTAATAAGGTTGAGAATGTATTTGTAAACGTCATCACCATCTTTAGCGTGATAAATATTTTTACGTCCAAAACAATCGCCAAATCCATCCGATGCTTTTACTTTGTAATCAACACCGATAACCCCCATCGTGACTTTGGTTTTTCCTGCTTCTCCAGTTTTGCTTTGGAATCTGTTTCTCTTAGATGAAATAGTCGATCGTAACTTTTTACACAGTCCTCGATTAACTAAGCGTTGCAGGTAACTCTCGTCGTTGTCGGCACCATCAGACAAGACAATAAATACTTGTTCGGGGTTAATATTTGTCGCCCTATTGGCTTCTTGAGCGGCGGCTATAATTCCATTCCAAGACGAAGTTCCGCCCTCTGCTCCCAGATCTCGACTTGATAGACGAGCCTTGAATGCTGAATAGTCTTCAGTCAGCGGTATGTCATAAAACTTGTAATAGTCTGCAATTAACGTCTGATTGTTGTAGTAAACCCGGTCAACTTCATCTCGGCTCATGCCGTGATGGTATTCCATTGTTTGATTGTAAACCTTCGGCTCGTCGAACATTTTTTTTACAGTTTCACTAGGGGTACTTCTGGCGTAATCGTATATAATTTTTTTGGGCCAACGACCGCGTTTGATCTCCTTCGTTCCTTGCGTATTCATCACAATCACTTCATCTGTTTGCTTAACGTGATGAGGGTTATACCCCAGCAAAGCGACACGGCTTTTCTCTTCCGTATTGAAGTTTTCGATATCTTCAACCACTCGTTCGATCGTTTGTTTAACAACATCCAGCTTTGATTTTCCCCCTTTCCAGTTGTGTGTCATTGAGCCACTAAAGTCACCAATAAAATACACATCGACAGGTTGCGGAAGATATTTGCGAGTCACTGACTGCCCAGCGACTTCAAATTCTGGCTTCAACTCTGCTTCTTCATAAGCTATCCAAGATTTATGTTCGGCTTTTGCACTCACTACAAAGTCACTGAAGGGGGCAAGCTCTCCACTTGCTTGCACGCAACCATCTTTGTATTCACAATTACGTGTATACACTTCAACATCAACGTCATTAATATTGTCAACGACATATCTATCCACTAATTGACGTGCATATTTGACATTGTCATCTTCCGTTTCTTTAGGGCTTGCAATTAAGGCTAAGCTCGCCACTTCTGCTGCCTCTAACACGCGCGCATGGGCCAGCATTTGTTGTGCCATTTGCATTGAGAAGGCCATAAAAATAACCATAATTGGTAGCAAACCGATAAACAGTATTCCTGCCACACCACGATGTTTATTGATCGTACTCATCCTAGACCCTCGCAAATGAATATGATGTACTTAACAAGCGAAGAACCTCGCCACTTGTAACACCGATTAAATTCACCGGAATTTCGTAGCACAACGAGACTTGGTACAGCGGCAGTCTGCGACCTCTTGAAGTCACGGGCAGCATTTCAATGGCTTTTTCTTTGGTTATGTCACTCATATCCGGAAAATCGCAGCCATGAATTGCCCCTTTAGTAAGCGTTGTTTGAACGCGTTTATAATTGATCGTTCCGCTTGGCAATAGAGTTTCTTCCAATCGAATTTCATCGATACGCATACCGAATTTAGATTTTTCAAAGTTTGGAATCATACGTTTCATAGACGCTGAAGCGATGGAATACGTTGCGTGTTCTGTCTTGCGACAATTACCCGCACAGATATCGAGAGCTGCACTAAACAGCTGTTTTCTTTCCGCGAGGATCGTCGTAAGCGAATACGCCGCTCTGTCTAACTGACCCTTTTTGTTGATAGCCAGCATGTAATTCACTACAACCAAAAATAAACCTGAAGCGAACACTAGGACTAACGCAAGCTCCACAGCAAAGGAACCCGTTTGTTTAACTCGCACAGCCAGCCCCCTGTCCAATCTTAAACGAACATCGTTCGTATTCTTGAATAGTGATAACTTCTCGCCTGATTGCCATGTCTGGAAACCAGATAGACACTACAGGATCATAGGTATATTCGAGGTTGTATACTGCCAGTGCCATATCTTCCGGTTGATCTTTTTTATCAGGACACTCTTCTGATGACTGATATGCGTCAGTACACTTTAAGAAACCATCGTAGTCTTTGAAGTAATCAACCCGAATTTTGACACTCCCAGGCTTTACCGCATTGCTCCATAATGCGCCCCCAGCCTTGTTCATTTCATCTTTGATCATTTGAGCGTAGTTCACTGTATTGCTATTGCTTGAGTCTCCGGCTTTTTTGGTACGCATGACTGCGGTGGTCAAAGCATGGTCAGTCATGCTCATATTAAATGTCAGGATGCAAACCTCGACCCAGCCAAAGATAATCGCTAGAAACAAGGGAATACCCATCGCAGCCTCTATCGTTAGAGAGCCTTTTTGCTTAGATCGCTTCATAGTCTAACGTACCTTTTTTTCGTGTAATCAACGACAAATGCGCCTTTAATATCTAAGCTAGTAAGAAATGTTTTGGCTTCGTCCAGATCATTGAACTCCCCGATACAATAACGCTTCCATAAGCCGTGAGTGTATGAGTAAACCGCTCCATAATTCGTCTTAAGATAATTTAGAAAATCAGAAGGAATTGCAGTATAAGTCGCTAACACTTGTACGCGATAAATTGGCAATACTCCTGGTTTCAATTTGTTTGGATCAAGTTCTGAACCATCAAGGCTGTTCTTCGCCTGTTGAAACTCATTGTCGGTAGCAAGGCGGCTAACCTTGGTCGTTGGTGCAACGAAACTCGCACCTGCTCCCCTTGAGTTAAATGGTGTTTTTGCTGTCGACTGTCTCACTGAACTGCCGCTCCTTTTGTTCTTTTTGATAGAGCGCATTAATGCTGCAAGTTGCTTTCGCGCCTGTTCATCACTATTGGTATGTCTGAGTACTTCTAACGCGATGTCCGGACGATCAGCGTTTACCGAAGAAATAATCAGATTTGAACGCACTTTCTTGTCGCTAGGGCTAGCTAAGTACAAATCGTACAAAGTGTCGGTTGCTCCGAGGTAATCTGACTGCATCATCTTAACCACAGCGATGTTGTTGCCTGCTTCTCTATCAGAAGCACCTTGCTTTCTACTTTCCTCAAATTGCTCAATGGCCTCTGAGAAATGTTTCTGCTGAGCAAGTATTTTTCCTTTAAGCAGGTGGAATTGGCCCTCTTCTCCCCCTTCATCTAAGTACAAATCGAGGTTTTCCAATGCTTGTGCATAGTTTTTCTTTTGATAATCGAGTCGAGCATTGGTCAATATGAACTCTGGCTGTTCCAAGTCACTCTCTGAATAGGTATTTCTATAGAGTTCGGCAGACTTTATGTCTTTTTGCGTCAAATAAAGATCAACCAGTTTTGCTTTGTAGAACGGTTCGAGCTTTAAATTTGCTTTGTAAAACTCAATCAGTTGCTGATCATTGCCCGAACCAATCATTAGCTTTTCTTTGGTTTGCAGTTCTGTGTTCACAGCCGTACATCCCGCTAGAACAAAGGTGATTAGCAGTAAGTAAAATGTTAGTTTTTTCACGTCAACATCCTCAAAATGCCTGGGGCGGCAATCAGTACGACGATAGGAATCATGATAAAAGCAATAAGAGGTATAGACATTTTTGCCCCCATTTTTCCTATCCTTTCTTCAAGGTCCATCATATTGAGTTCGCGAATATCCGTTGCCAATGTCGCCAACACAGGCCCAATAGAGGAACCGAATTGAAGGCTCTGGACTAGTGTCATGACAAAACTTTGAGATTCACTAGTTGGTACTAGATCGTAAAATTCTTCTAACGCCTTTTCTAAACCGACCAGCCGGGAACGCTCCACAGTGACACGCACCACATAGGCTAAATTACGGTCGACGGTCGCTAACTCTTTGGACAAGTAATCTAAGCTTGATTCGATAGTCATCCCGGTATGAACACAAACATTCATAAGATCGAGTAGAAATGGCAATCTAGAGCTGATGTGCTTTATATTGGCTTTGCCTCTGCTCGTAACAAACGCATCAGGCCCGATAATAAATAGTCCTAGAGCACCTAATAAGTAGAGTAGAGAAAAGGCAATCTCCGTTTGACCTTGAAAGCAATCAAAACCAATAAGAGCTAAACAGACCGTAAACGGGATGATTTTTATTAGATAGTAAACATCAGCCAGATAGTCACTATAGAATCCCGCAGCTACGAGCTTTTTCCGTGTTTCGTCTTTGTTAAAGCTAACTTGAGACAGCGCTACTTTTATCAGGTCGATACGCTTACGTTCCTCTCGAGTAGAGCCGATGATTTTTCTCGTCGCAATATTGGCTCGTGTATTGTCCCATGCCTTCAGTACACCACCCGCAATCAACATTGAAAACAAAAATGCGAAAGCCCACAGCGTTAGGGTTTGAAGATCCATTACTCGACTCCTCGCAAGATAAACCAGATGCACACAAAACCAATAAACTCGCTTATCAACACGTAATAGAAGATTGGTTGCCCGCTAGGTTCAAACATGACGAAGTTGTAATTCTCTGGGCTGGTGAATTTCAAAATAATCAAGAAAATGACGGGTAAGCAAGCGATGATCTTCGCTGAAGCGCGTGCCTCTGACGTCAACGCATTTTTCTTTTTTTCTACCGCTCTTGAGTCGAACATGAGTCGGTTAATGCGATTAATCACGTCTTTAAGCTGTCCGCCGCGGTTCAAGTTAATTCGAATTGTCGACGCGAAGAAAAAGTACTCTAAATACGGGAAAGTCGCGGCACTTCTTTCAAGTACGTCGTCTGGGTCTTCACCAATTAACAGTCTTTCGGCCATATACTTAAATTCATTACCTACTTCGTTGTCTAGTTGTTTCCCTACATACTCAAATGCATGCACAATGCTCTGACCGGCAGAAATCGCCCCGCTTAGAATGTTCAGTGCGTCTGGAAAGTTGTTTTTGAATTTTTCAGCTTGCCTTTGCTTAAGCTTGGTGAAAAACACTACAAACAGGATCGGTTCAATGATGACCAAGCATGTCATGAAATCTTGACGAAAAAAGAACTCGTTGATTGCGTAGACTGCTCCCGCAGAAACTGATACGAACAGCAAAATTTTAAGAGCCATATTCGGCTGAAATACTTTTACTGCTGCTTTGTATTGTTGACGTAAGCGTGCTTTAAAATCTCTTTCAAACTGCTGTGCATCGATAACCGATCGGGCACCTTTTACCCCTTCAAATTCGGCCTCCATCTGGATAAGCTTGTTGAGCTGCCGATTCTGGCGCGTACGCACACTCAACCAATAAACGAACAAGCCCGCCCAAGCGAATATCAATAATAGGGTCATGTAAAAACCTCCCTCACCGTATCCTCAAGACCAAAAAACTTGGCACGCTCATAGATAACCGAACGCGTAGACAACCCTGGTGTGCGAAATTCCCCGTTGATTTTGCCCTCTTTAAACTCAGAACTGGCTTCGTAACGAAAAATGTCTTCCATCACCACGCTGTCACCTTCCATGCCGATTATCTCTGATATGTACATCACTTTACGGCTACCATCGTGTAGACGCTTTACCTGCACGATCAGGTCGACCGCGCTTACAATGGTCCGTCGAATAGCTGAAATGGGGAGACTCGCTGTCGCCATCATCACCATGCTCTCGGTACGAGCAATGGCATCTCTTGGCGTATTAGCATGTAGGGTTGACATTGAGCCATCATGACCAGTATTCATCGCCTGAAGCATTTCAAATGCTTCACCTCCACGACACTCGCCAACAATGATTCTGTCAGGACGCATACGCAGCGCATTAATTACGAGGTCACGCGCCGGTACTTCACCAGTTCCTTCTACACTCGCTTGACGCGTTTCCAATCGAACAATATGAGGCTTTTGCAGTTGAAGCTCGGCTGCATCTTCAATCGTAACGATACGTTCCGTTTCTCCGATAAAACCAGACAATGCATTTAGCAACGTCGTTTTGCCCGAACCGGTACCACCCGATATCAAAATATTACATTTGCAGTGGCTGGCGATAGACAATAGCTTAGCCATTTCAACCGACATTGCGCCAAACTCAACCAAGTTCTCCAGCTTTATCTTTTGTTCTTTGAACTTACGAATTGAAATAGACGTACCGTCAATGGCCAGCGGGGGAATCACTATGTTAACGCGGCTCCCATCCATCAAGCGTGCATCACACAAGGGTTTCGATTCGTCGATACGACGACCTACGTTAGAGGCAATTCGTTTTGCAATCGTATTAAGCTGCTTCTCATTGACAAATTGAATTGGAGACTTCTCAACCTTTCCACCAATCTCAATGAAGATGTCTGAGGGCCCATTGATCATGATGTCTGAAATATCATCGTTATCGACGAGCTTTTGTAGCGGACCTAAACCTTTAAGTTCATCAAGAAGCGCTTTTACAAGCTCAACACGTTTGAGTGAACTCACTTGTAGCTTCTTCTTATCAATCAGAATATTGACTGAGTCTTTTAACTGCTCTTCAAGCTCTTGCGTACTGATCTCTACTAGAGTCGCGGCATCCAATGCATCAAAGATTTCATCTCTAAGTTGGATGTAGATTTCTTTTATTTGATTCATTTTCTAAACAGTGAAAAACGTGGTTTGGTTTTGATCTTCTTGCCCGTTAGGGTAGAAACCATATTAGCTATCGAAGCCGACGATTTGGATTGCATGAAATGCCCGATACCCTGCTGAATAAGCACCTTTTCCAACGCCGGTTCATACGAGAAATCAATGCTAGTTTTAACCCGGATTCGCTCTTTGGCGCTAGGCAGTGTCACCATGAAATCTTTTGCAGGGCGATTAAGGTTAAACACCAACTCATGTTCCGTTTTGCCGAGCTTTTTCTTCAATAAGTTGTAAGATCGTAGCGACGATACAGAAGGATCACATACGACAAAAATACGGTGATATTTTTCACTTAACTCTTGGTCATGGATTTCTTCGTAGCAAGACAATGGTACTGAGTCGATAATAAAGTTGTATTGATCAATAAGCTGATTAGACAAATTAAATAGCGTTGTCGCATGGTCCGACAGGCAAGCTATATTCTTTTCCAAAACGAGGTAATCCAACTTATCCATTACAGAGTGGAGGTACGTCTTAGCAATTGCATCATCAATATCAATTTGATTTAAATCTATGCTGTTTTGCTTAGCTTTAAGCCCTTTTATCCCAAGATAGATATCGCTGTTCATTGCGCCTGAATCATGATCGACAAGCAAAGTTTTTAGATTAGCCAGTCCTGCCAGAGAGTGGCATAGAAGGGAGCTAACGCTAGAGACTCCCACCCCACCTTTTGTTCCTAGGACCAGGATTCGCTTAGCGACTCGGGTACGCTTAACACTTGATTCTTGGTCCTCACTAGACTTAATTGCCGCAAGTAATGCGTCAAGCTCCACATCCCACAACACATAGTTCGCACCTAACGAGTGAACCTGGTTTCGTAACTTAATCGAATCAACGTCGCACACTACCAGTAATGAAATACTGACATCTAAGCGCGTGGCAATCTCTGAGGTTTGGTCGACTACATTACTAGCACCACGCAAGTCCAATATGACGTGATTTAGCTGGATATCAGAATGATTCCAAGCACTGTCGTTATCAATGTCCGCTACTTCTATAGGCTTTGCGTAGCCTTCAATCGCATACAAGTCGTTGACGGACTCGATAAACTCAGCGTCATCTGAAACAACAAGATCCCTTGCCGATATACTCTCCTTCATTTTCGAAGACGAGTTTTTAAATAAGATATCTAGATCCATGTTTATTGAACTCGTGTGATTGGATTAACTAAGCTAATATTTCGGTTGTGTTCAACACTGCAGCCAAATCGGTAAGCCTCTCTTTTGCTGAAAGTCATCACTCCACAATCACTGCTTCTGATTCGCACGTACTGGGCTTTGAGCAAAATATTTTTTTCTTGATTAGGGTTAGCTAGTACAACCTTGTATCTATCCTTTGCCACACCTTCTGTTTTAAACTTATCATGTAGAGTCGCGACAAAATCACTCGACCCCGTTTTGTACTCAACGACAAATCTAGCTTTAGGCTCACGTCTTTTTATGTCCTTTATAAAAGCTACTGCTCGCGCCATTGAATCGTCACCTTGAGTGGTATTAAACTCCAATCGCTCTTCCAATTGCTCAATAACACTCGAGTTGGCAGTATCTACTTGACTGCATGCCGCGCTTAAAAGTGCCAACATTGAAATAACTATCCAACGCATCAGTTGAAACCTCCCTGTTCTATTGTTCCTTCAAGTTCTGGCTCATTTAATTCCGATAAATCGATTCGGAATAATCGCTCTATATCACTAGTACGTCTAAAGCTTGGTAGCTTGACCTCTTCTGAATCTACTGGGTCAACAAGATTGACCGTTGCTACGATGATCAATTCTGTTTTCGAACGGTTTGTGGTCGTATGGCTAAATAAAGCGCCTAAAATTGGGATATCACCAAGGAATGGAATTTTAGTTAGCGCTTCACGCTCTTCTGAGGTTAAGAGGCCAGCGAGTACAAAACTTTGGCCGTCTTTAAGATGAACGGTAGTTTGCGCGCGACGAGTCCTGAGTGTAGGGACAGAGATTAAGCCTGTTGATGTTTTGTTCGATTCATCAATCGAGCTAACTTCTGGCATAAGTGTAAGACGGATGTTTTCAGAATCAGTCACTTTCGCGACCATGGCTAGCTTAACACCATACTCTTTGTAACTAATGCTGATACCATCTTCATCACGAACAGCAATAGGGATTTCGCCACCAGCAAGAAAGCTAGCCTGCTCGCCAGAGATCACCGACAAATTTGGTTCGGCCAGAACTTGCCCAATCTTGTCATCTCCACTGGCTGAAATAACAGAAACAATATCTTGAGCAGTGAAATCAAGCAGTTTGTTAACGAATTTTCCTGGTTCACCACTATCGCTATAAGTGACGCCTAACTCAGTCAAAAACGAGCTAGAGACTTCTGCGACAGTCAGCTTTACATTGATTTGTTCAGTGGTTAAAACTTTAAGATTATTGATCACCTGATCGTAAGTAAATCGAGAGGTATAGTCTAATTCATCATACTCTTCTCCGTCCGCATCCCTAAGCTCATAAGCGTGCCTACGGCGCTCTTTTTTTAGCATCTCACCCACCAAGCGATACACTTTTTGTTTGACCTCTTCGCTACTGACTATGCCGTCTAGTACCACTTGGTCACCGACATTCGAAACAACAACACTTTCATCCGGGAAGCGTGCAATAATAGTCTGTTTCAACAGCCTCAGGCTTTGGTTTACCACTAGCTCAGCGTTGTAGATTTCGTTTCCGCCGCGATCGTATACAATTACCGACGTGCTACCTTGACCAACGCCATATACTACGACCTTATTTTCATCAATAATTTTATAGTCAGCGATTTGTTGGTTTGCGACAAAAACAGTAGCAATCTGACGTTTTAGGTTGATTGTTTTGGCAGCCCCTTGATCTAAGCTCATCAGTTGCGAAGCATAAGAAGGTAACGCGAGAATAAGACATATCAGAGCTGCTGACTTAGTTTTATTTGCTATCATTTAGTCTTTACCCCTCAACTCTCTTACACCAAATTGTGTTTCTAGCAAATCACTGCTACGAATGGATAAATAACGGTTTTCGATCTCAGCTGGAACAATATTGACGTCACCCACTTTTTGTGCCATTTCTAGCTTTAGTACATCACGCATTTTAAGGGCTATTACGATGCTGTATTGCTTATCTTCCGCATCCTGAGCGTCTTCGTCTTCATCACCTTTAATGACCTGTAAAACCCTTGCGCCACTAATAATCACGCGACTAACTAAACCACCAACATCACCATACCCTTCTTCCAACAAATTGTTTTCGGAAGAAGTTGTAGAAACAAAACTCACTTTGTCACCAGGAAATAGTGCTAGTGTTTGTACGACTCCAAGGCCAGTCACATGGTAATAGTAAGGCAACTCTCCTTCATTAATGGACAAAAACATATAGTCTCTATCACCTGGATTTGAAATATCTTCTTGAGAGATCAGTTCACCGGGATTTAAATCTCGCCTAAAAAGAGCGCCTTGCTTAATTATAATTTCATTCTGTGGTGTATAATCTACACCCTCTAGTTGTGTCAATTTAACCAACTCTGTCTTGTGCGAGTACGTTGTTATTATTTGACCTTTTTCGGCCTTACGATCTATGACTAAGACAGTAACTTTAGGCTCAGTTTTAATAATTTCAGATTGTTGAACTTCATTTGACAAAAGATAGTTATTGTTAATAAATATAAAGGTAGAGAAAATAGCGAGAGCAACGAGTACAAGAATAACTGTTCTATTCATATTAATTCTAAGTAGTAACGAAACAGGGGCTAACGCCCCTTAAAATTTCAGTTTAATAAATTACTTACTACCTGTAGCTGTAGTTAAGTTATTAGTTACTGCTGTTAAAGCACCAGTAATAGCATTTTTAAGTGCATCGGTTTGGAAAGCAGCTAATACAAGCGCTGACATAACAACGGCGATAATTGCATACTCAACAGCGGTTACACCACGGATGTCATCTTCGAATTTCATTTTAAGCTCTGCAAGCTTAGCTAAAGTTTTGTAGTACATAATGTTCCTCTAAAATATTGGCCTAGGCCCTGTATGTTTCAAAAGGAATTAAATCACCACAAACCGCTCACAACAAATTATTAGTTTTTATATGGACATAATTTTTTATTATTACGAATAAGGCACATTACTACTTATGGAAGTATAAGGTATCTTTATACTGTTCACATTGAAAATATCAAGTAATGAAGTTACTATTCTAATATGATTATAGACATCGTTATTTCAATCACATTTATAACTTTAAACATTCTATGTTCTGCTAGGGCTTGTAATAGCGACCACAAATACAGAACAATATCCAACAGCCTTTGTAAGTTAATAGTTGTTATAAATTCAATCGCGGCTTGTTACTACGGTTATATTCTTCAATCAACTTTAGAAACTGCTATTATTTTCTTAGTTTTAGTGATGGTATGGTTGTTTGGCTGTTTCGGTGCCGGAGACATAAAGCTTCTGTGTGCGTTTTTGTTGGGCATCAAGCCGGAACTCACTATGGCTTGCTTAGTTATGGTAGGTGGTTTGGGCGGTGTTCAATTAGTTGTCATGTACCTAATAGGACTTGCGACGAATAAAAGTTTATTTGAAAAAGGTATCCCCTATGGAATACCTATTTCGATCAGTGGATTTGCTTGTACGACTCTCTCTTTTCTCAGTTTCTAAACACAGGGTAAGTGACAGGCGTTAAAACTGGCGTCTTGTTGCTTCATGTACGCATCTTCCCGAAGTTCAAACAGCTCTTGCATTTTAGATTTTAATCCTAGTTCTTCGAGCTCGTGAGTAACATCATCACTACACCAAACATACATGTTGGCTTTCTGATTGATGATCACTTTTCGGCAGTCTAGGTTTCTAACTGACCATTCCGGGAAAATTAATACCGTTCCATTTGTTTCGAGTTCATTCTTAATCAAACGCAGTGAGTTGGTTGAAACCCAGCTCGTCACTAAAGAAGCATCGATTCCATGCTGCTTAAGTATGTCTTGGACGTCCGATCGATTTAGCGTATGACAATACACTATGCGTTGCGGATAGCACTCACGGGGATCCATCACATGTGAATGAGCAATAGCGTAATTGACTGTATTGAGTTGGTAGGAACGTCCATTAATGCACGGAAGTCTACTGACTGAAAAAATCAAGTCATAGTTATCGATATCCAGATGCCCACAGCTCGCGAAACTGGTGATGGACAGGTCGATATTGTTCAGCGTTCTAAATTCATTGATGATCTTGTCGACCATATCTGGGCAAAATGACTCTGCAATTGCAATGTTGAACTGATCGCGCAACTCAACACTTTCCAAATCGTGGAACAACTTCTCATACATAGACATGGTTTGGTCAACATATTCAAGTAGAACCTGACCATGCTTTGTGAGTACAAAACCATCTTTTCTATCAAAAATACTTGCCCCTATCGTACTTTCAATCTTCTTAATATGTTGTGAAACCGCAGGTTGGGTCATAAACAGCGACTCGGCCGCTGCTGTAAAACTCTTATGCTTAGCAACCTGCGAAAAAGTTCTTAGGTATTTGACGTCGATACTTCTATTGACGGTTTTCATGGTCGAAACTACCTCGATGTTGCGGTTTTTATGTTTTTTTTAGTGATCTAAATAATTTAGCTGCAAAATAACAATTGTGTCATATAGATACAAACAGCAATATTTATAGTGCCATAAACATGACTTATACAACGCAACACTTATCAACAAAATTTCACATAACGTATGTGTAAAAAAAATGAGAATATAACCAAATAGGGATTGAATTGATTGAACTTAGAATGTTGACTCTAAACTAGGCTTTACATGAGTTTTATACTATAAACGACAAAAATAGCAGACGAATTTTCTAACAATGGGTAACAGCGACAAATTGAGAAACCATGTTCATTGTGGCTACTGGTTGTTAAGGAGCTGTAAAAATGAACGAGAAATATGGAATCGAGTGAGCTTTATAAAAAACCATTAATGTGATCTATGCACCATTACGAATTATTTCGGCTTCACTAGCAATACTGCTCTGAGATTTTTGGATAGGATTGGAGGGATTATGGATCTTCGCTAGTAGTGACCTTGTAACACAAATAAAAGGCGACAGTGCCGCCTTTATCAGTCACTTTTTGTTGTCAAAAGATTTTGCAGCCTCAGCTTCTATTTCTACTTTCCAACGTAAGTCAAACAAACCTTCAACAAACAGTAATGTAGTCGGCAACCCACCAACATCGAAAGGTAAGCGTTCCTTGGCAAGGCGATATAAGGGCAAGTCATTTCGATCAGTTAGGTAAATCCGCACACTAACTAAATCTTCTATGTCCATTTTATTGGCATGCAAAACACCTTGTAGGTTGGACCAAGTTAATACTATTTGCTCTTCGACACTTTCAGGAACATCTCCATTGATATCAATGCCTAGCTGCCCCGCTATGTGTAGTTTCGTAGAACTGGCTGGAATCACAGCACACTGATGGTAATTCGCCGCAGGTAGAGGAACATTTGACGGGCTCCATACCTTATTCATCAGACTTCCTTAGATAAGATAGAAATATTTGGTTCTTGTGACAACAGAGCGCCAAGTCGGTCAAAATCTCCTATCTCTTTTCTCCAACTAATGTACTTTTTAAAATGCATTTCGCTTTGCCACTCTTCAAACAACACCAAGGTTTTATCAACCTGGCTATTTTGAAACAAGTGTGCAGATATATTCCCTTCAAAAGATCGAGTGTCTGGTAAGATCTCGGTAAAGAAATCTTTAACTAACTGGTTATTCTCAGGCGCGTGATTTAGTTGAAATTGCACTAAAATACTCATGGTTCTCTCCTTTAGGCTTATTGTTTGAGTTCAAATGCAATCTTAATTGTTTTACTGATTAGATAAATACCTTACTATATAACTAACAGTCTTATTTAATCGAACAATAAAATGAAATCAGACCTTCACCGCATGCAAGTTTTCGTTCAAATCGTAGAGTCAGGATCGATAACCAAAGCCTCGGATCAACTCGACGTGTCGAAATCTGTCGTTAGTCATCACCTTCAAGCACTTGAACACCACCTCAATGTTAAGCTCATTACCCGCACTACACGCCGCCAATCCCTTACCGAAGCTGGCCAACGTTTCTACCAAAGGTGTTTAGAATTAAACAAACTGATGTCTCTGGCAGAAGAAGAAGCACGTAGTGCCAATGCCGACCTTGCAGGTACAATAACGATAACCTCACCTCATACATTGATGAACCAGTTGATAGGCCCTGCTATATGCGATTTTGTCAGACTTAACCCGCAGATCGAACCACAGTTGATAGCTAATGACATGCGGTTAAATCTTATTGAAAAGTATATTGATTTATCTGTTACGGTTGGAGAGTTGCCTGATTCGAGTGCTAGGGCATTCAAGCTTGGCGAACTTGAGCAAGTGTTGTGCTGCTCACCAGATTATATCGCACAGAAAGATCTATCTCTTCCTCTGTCTAAGTCTGATTTGGCTAACTGCGACTACATTGCGAATCAGTGGGAAGGAACAAATGTCGAGAGAAAGTTTGATACAAGTAACACGAATTCAATAAGCTATCGTTTTCGAGCAAATCGTATCGGAGATAGTGTCCCTACTATTAAACTAATGGCGTTATCAGGACTTGGAATTGCTTGTCTGCCAAAGTTAGCTATCGGTGAAGAATTACTGCAACAGAAATTGGTTCAGGTCACTGGCGAACAAGTCAAGCTGATAGCACCTGTTTGGGTTGTTCATAACTACGGACTACAGATGCCATCAAGAATTCGTGCTTTTATTGACTTTTTGAAACTAATCTCAAAAGACAAGTTATGATGCGAACACAAACAATATGAATTTGTACTTCATCAGATTACTTCATTTGTTCATCAAGGTTTAATACCGTTAATGCATTGCTCACGCTGGTAGCAATAACATCTATCACACCTGTTCTGAGAGCACCCAGCAGCGCTAGCGGCTTACTGTTTTCGGCTGCAATAGCAATCACCTCAGAGATCGGCCTAAACTCATCAATACTCAGTCCAATAACGCGGTCACTCATGACCGTTTTGGCAGATTGACCGTGAATGTCAAAGAAGTCATAACCTGCAAAATCGCCCACAACCCCCTGCTGCATTCGAGACTGAACAACTTCATCAGCCGTAAACCAGCCAAGATCGACCATGTAGCTGTTCTCACTCATATCACCAATACCAACCAGAGCTACATCAGCTTTACGTGCAAGATCCAAGGTTTGCTTAACGGTCGCGTTTTGCATGAAAGCGAGCTTCTGCTCTCGGTTTTCTGCATATGCGGGGGCATATAGGGTTTCCGACGTTCCACCATAACTTTTAGCGAACTGACGACATATGTGGTCGGCGTTAAACATCCCTCCTCTCGGGTGAATGCCACCGATGCCACAAACAAACTTAACATCACGCTGAGGAATAACACCAACATGGTGAGCAACGGCAGAAACATTACGCCCCTGCCCAACGGTAACCACTGACCCATTTTGAATAGAACTGGCCATATATTTTGACACTAGCCCTGCAACTTGTTGTCGTTGTTGCTCTTCAACCGGCTGATCAAGGGCGATTAATGCACGCTTAACACCAAAGCGTTCAATAAGACGCTGTTCTATTTTGGCACTAAACACCGGGTGATACTTAACCGTAATTTCAACAATACCTTCATCGCGAGCCTGTTTTAACATACGGCCAACCTTGGCACGAGAGACAGAAAACTTCTTGGAAATTTCTTCCTGAGTCGCTCCATCCTGATAGTAGGCGACGGAAATTTCGGTCAGTAGATCAGCATTATCATCAGAAATGTCATTTTGAGATTTACTCATTGGCTTATCTTCCACAGCTAAAGAATTGCACCTAACATGTGCTCACGGTCGTAGCATATGTCACGACGCTTCTTTTTTCCAACATTTGCTCACACTAATTACATTTTCTCAGCCCATATTTTCGTCTAGTAAGTTTATCTACAACCCTTGCGCTACCTTGGCAAACGTTTAGTTTCCCTACCTAGTGTAGGTAACTAAAAAAATACTTGATGAACATCACTTAAAAGCTCATTCAACAATTGACTTTCTAGCTGTATGAGATAATTATGAACCCATCATTTACTCAGCGTTCGAGCAAATGTTCACAACAAATGTTCATACGTTGAAAATTATTTAAGTTGAGTAAGCGAAGTTGTCCTTCGTTTGAAAGTTCGACTATTACTTAACTCGCTTGCAATTGCCCCCCATGTCGCTTAGCGATGTGGAAGCCCAATGAAATAGGATGATCGAAATGAGCAACAAATTAGAGCAACTTCGTAAACTAACGACAGTAGTAGCAGACACTGGTGAAATCGACGCAATCAAAAAGTACCAGCCAGAAGATGCAACAACTAACCCATCTCTAATCCTGAAAGCAGCTCAAATCGAAGAGTATGCACCTCTAATCGATGCTTCAATTGAATACGCTAAAGCGCAAAGCTCTGACAAAGCACAGCAAGTACAAGACACTTGTGACATGCTAGCGGTAAACATCGGTAAAGAAATCCTAAAAACTATCCCTGGCCGTATCTCTACAGAGGTAGATGCTCGTCTATCTTACGATATGGAAGGCAGCGTAGCGAAAGCACGTCAGCTAGTTAAAATGTACAACGATGCTGGTATCACTAACGATCGCATCCTTATCAAACTGGCTTCTACTTGGGAAGGTATCCGCGCAGCTGAAATCCTAGAGAAAGAAGGCATCAACTGTAACCTTACTCTCCTATTCTCTTTCGCTCAGGCTCGTGCTTGTGCTGAAGCTGGCGTATTCCTAATCTCGCCATTCGTTGGTCGTATCATGGACTGGTACAAAGCGAAAGAAGGCCGTGACTTCGAAGCTCAAGAAGATCCAGGCGTACTATCTGTAACTAGCATCTACAACTACTACAAAGAGTACGGCTACAACACTGTAGTAATGGGCGCAAGCTTCCGTAACATCGGTGAGATCCTAGAGCTAGCGGGTTGTGACCGTCTAACTATCGCTCCTGCACTTCTTGCTGAACTAGAAGCAGCTGAAGGTGAAGTCGTAGAGAAGCTAGTTGACTCTAAAGGTGCTAAAGAGCGCCCTGCTGCAATGACTCACGCTGAGTTCCTATGGGATCACAACCAAGACCCAATGGCAGTTGAGAAGCTAGCTGAGGGTATCCGCAACTTTGCAGTTGACCAAGGCAAACTCGAAGCAATGATTGAAGCTAAGCTTTAATCAACAGAATTTCTAGAGGGGAACGTTTGCGTTCCCCTCTTAACATCCTTTCTAAGAAACAATCTATTTATCGGTATTTATTATGGATCGTAAAAATCTAGCAAACGCAATCCGCGCTCTAAGCATGGATGGTGTACAACAAGCAAACTCTGGTCACCCAGGCGCACCTATGGGTATGGCTGACATCGCTGAAGTTCTTTGGCGCTCTCACCTAAACCACAACCCTTCAAACCCAGAGTGGGCTGACCGCGACCGTTTCGTTCTTTCAAACGGCCACGGCTCTATGCTGATTTACTCTCTACTGCACCTAGCAGGTTACGAGCTTTCAATTGAAGATCTCAAGAACTTCCGTCAACTGCACTCTAAGACTCCAGGTCACCCTGAGTACGGTTACGCACCAGGTATCGAAACAACAACTGGTCCTCTAGGTCAAGGTATCACTAACGCTGTAGGCATGGCGCTAGCTGAGAAGACTCTAGCAGCACAATTCAACAAAGAAGGCCACGACATAGTAGACCACTTCACTTATGCATTCATGGGTGATGGCTGTCTGATGGAAGGTATCTCTCACGAAGCATGCTCTCTAGCAGGTACGCTAGGTCTTGGTAAACTTATCGCGTTCTGGGATGACAACGGCATCTCTATCGATGGTCACGTTGAAGGTTGGTTCTCTGACGATACGCCTAAGCGTTTTGAAGCGTACGGCTGGCACGTAATCCCAGCAGTTGATGGCCACGATGCTGAAGCAATCAACGCCGCTATCGTTGCAGCGAAAGCAGATCCACGCCCTACTCTAATCTGTACTAAGACTATCATCGGTTTTGGTTCACCTAACAAGTCTGGCTCTCACGACTGTCACGGTGCACCTTTAGGCGCTGAAGAAATTGCAGCTACACGTAAAGAACTAGGTTGGGAGCACGGTCCGTTTGAAATTCCGCAAGATGTCTACGCGCAGTGGGATGCGAAAGAAGCAGGCGCAGCTAAGGAAGCAGCGTGGAACGAGAAACTTGCAGCTTATGAAGCAGCGTATCCAGAGCTTGCAGCAGAATTCAAACGCCGCGTAAACGGTGAACTACCAGCGCAGTGGGAAGAGAAAGCAAACGCAATCATTGCTGATCTTCAAGCTAACCCAGCAAACATTGCATCACGTAAAGCATCTCAAAACGCACTAGAAGCGTTCGGTGCTATGCTACCTGAATTCCTAGGTGGCTCGGCTGACCTTGCGCCTTCTAACCTAACTATGTGGTCTGGCTCTAAGTCAGTATCTGCTGAAGATCCAGCGGGTAACTACATCCACTACGGTGTACGTGAATTCGGTATGACAGCGATCATGAACGGTATCGCGCTACACGGCGGTTTTGTTCCTTACGGCGCTACGTTCCTAATGTTCATGGAATACGCTCGTAACGCAATGCGTATGGCGGCTCTGATGAAAGTTCAGAACATCCAAGTTTACACGCACGACTCTATCGGCCTAGGCGAAGATGGTCCGACTCACCAACCTGTTGAGCAGATCGCTTCTCTACGTCTAACTCCAAACATGAGCACATGGCGTCCATGTGACCAAGTTGAGTCTGCAGTAGCTTGGAAACTAGCAATCGAGCGTAAAGATGGGCCTACATCGCTAATCTTCTCTCGCCAAAACCTTGCACAACAAGATCGTGACGTTGCACAAGTAGCTAACATCGCTAAGGGTGGTTACATCCTGAAAGATTGTGCAGGCAAACCTGAGCTTATCCTTATCGCAACAGGTTCTGAAGTTGAGCTAGCGGTCAACGCTGCTGCTGAGCTAACGGCTGAAGGTAAGAAAGTACGCGTAGTATCTATGCCTGCTACTGACGCGTTCGACAAGCAAGACGCTGACTACCGTGAATCTGTACTTCCATCTGACGTAACAGTTCGTATCGCCGTAGAAGCTGGCATTGCTGACTTCTGGTACAAGTACGTTGGCTTCGGTGGCAAGATCATCGGTATGACAACATTTGGTGAATCTGCACCTGCAGGTGAACTATTCAAGATGTTCGGTTTCACTACTGAAAACGTAGTAAACACAGCGAAAGAGCTTCTAGCTTAATCTCTGCATCTCGAAACTAAAATGCCCCGCTCATTGAGCGGGGCATTTTTTATTGAATCTCAGGTACCGAAACGGAGATTAGAAAGTTACAGCTTCCAGCTATATGCTAACACTGTTTCACCTCAGGCGTTTGTTCGATAGAGTTTCAAAATGCGCTGTATTCAAAGCATTTCTTTCGCAACAAGGTGAAGCAAAAATGTTTCACGTTCGATACTCATCCCCTTTTTCGGGCTTTCGGCGATGGTCTTTTCATTATGCGCAATGGCATCGTGAATATTCATCCACACGGCTTTCATACCGTTCTTAATTTCATAGTCTTCGTAGTTGGTCTCACCGAGTTCTCGGTTAACTTTACACGTATAGCAGTAAGAAATCATATGTACGGCATCGGCGTTATCTTTGTGCCACGGTCGAAACTCTTCATAGATCCCAAAAGGCTTGATTCCATGAATGTTGTTAGCGCCCGTCTCTTCTTCTAGCTCACGAACCATTCCCGCAATGATGTCTTCACCCTCATCAAGACCACCCCCTGGTATGGTGTAATCATGGTAACGTTCTGTATATAGAAGCAGGATATCTTCACCATCAACGACGATGGCGCGCGCCGCATTGCGCTTAAAGATAAGTTTGTCGTCTAAATGTTCCAAATCAGGATGGACAGTGGTTTTTAGGTGTCTCATAGATACGCTAGTGCTAGAAATTTTGCTGCGATTCTAACACTAGCGGCACCTGATATTCCAATAGGTTTACGTGAACTGAGTTCCCCTAAATGCTAAGCAAGCTTAAAGCGGTTTATCATGCTCATAAGATCTTCGGAAACATGTCTTAGCTCTTTACCAGAACTCGCCATTTGCGCTGATTCACTTGATACAGAGCTTGCCATATCACTAAGGCTCACGACATTGCGATTTATATCGTTGACCGTCACCGTTTGCTCTTCAGCAGCAGTCGCGATATGTTGTGCCATTTCTTCAATGGTATGAACTTCTCGATTGATCTTGTCAAGCGTCTGACCAGCCTCAGAAGAGAGTGCAGAGGCTTGGTTAGCCTTATCTGCTCCTTGGTTCATTACCACGACTACATTTTCAGCGCCTGTTTGTAGTTTTTCTACGATATTCTGAATCTCAAGTGTTGATTCCTGAGTTCGCTGAGATAGCGTTCTAACCTCGTCTGCAACCACTGCAAAGCCTCGACCTTGCTCGCCCGCGCGTGCAGCTTCAATTGCTGCATTAAGTGCCAGTAGATTGGTTTGTTCAGCTACGCCGCGAATCACTTCTAGAACAGTGTCAACATTTCTTGCATCGGTTGCGAGTTTCTGAACCACCTGACCTGCTGAATTAATCTGCTTAGCCAGTTCATTGGCTTCGGTTACATTTTTCTGAATGATTGTGTGGCTATTCTGGGTCTCTTTCGCAGCGAGTCGACTTGCGTCATTGGCTTCAGTGGTTCTACCTGCAACTTCTTCTACCGTAGCAAGCATTTCAGTCATAGCAGTAGCCAGCATATCCACGTCGTTTTGCTGTTGATTCAAGCTATCATCAATGTGGTGTACAGAATTAGACAACTGAGTAGCGGAAGCTGAAACTTGAGTACCTGCATCACTGATATTGAGCATTATAGATTGAATAGATGCAACAAACTGATTGAAATAACGCGCCAAGTGAATCAGTTCCTTACTACCTTCTTCTGGCAAACGTTGAGTTAAGTCCCCCTCTCCTTGCGCTAGTGTATTCATTGCTTTGAGGGTACGTTTTAACGGAGAAGTAATGGTTTTAATAAAGTAGCCAACCACCAGCGATAGCACAACTAAAATGCCAACCGCATAACTCAAGGAAGTCACTTCGGATCGGTAGGTTACCGCTTCCAATGCCACCATATTCATTCCCGAGCCGACCATCCATCCCCAGGGCTCAAACATTATCGCATAACTCGTCTTAGGGTCGAGAGTCTCTTTGTCTGGGTTCTTCCAGTGGTAGTTGACGAAACCACCGCCACTTTTTGCGGTTTGATAGAGATCCTTCACGAAATACAGGCCATTACTGTCTTGCAGGCTCATGATGTTCTTACCAAGTAAAGATAGGACACCACTTGCAAGCTGGTAACCGTCACGATCACCAATGAAGATGTAGTTGTCACCATCAAATCGCATTGCTGAGATTGTCTCTAATGCGCGAGCTTGCGCCACTTCCTTGGTTAATGCGCCCGTTTCACTTTGCTTGTGATAGTAGTCGATAACGCTCACCGAGCTTTGAACCAAAGTTTCAACCCCTCGCTCATAGTTTTCACGCATGTGCTGGCGAGATTGATCAATATTCAACAAAGTATTGGCGAACAAACCGATTGCGAATAGGCCAAGTATTGACCATGCTCTCACGGCAATTGAGACATCTTTGAGTTTTTGAAATAACATATCCATATCACCCTAACCAAACGTCGAAATAATGATTCCTTTCAGCAAAAACCATAAATAAGAGATGGTTATATACTGGTCGGATTTTTATTATCAAGTATAACGGTAGCAGTAAAATGAATAGTTTGTGTGACCATTATATAAATTTAGTAATACTTAAGGGGTAGTGATAATAGTGTTAATTTAAGTCTCTGAATATCTCTCATCAATTACAATTCCATCAACATAATATGCTGTGGTCCGGCAGCACCTCCCAAATAAAGCTCACCGCTGTCTGAAAATCCATTGTTTAAATAACACCGATATGCGACTGGATTTTTACAGTTAACGGTCAGGTAAACAGTGTTAAAGTTCGGGTACTGCTGAGCGAGGTAAGAACCCAACTCAGCCGTTGTAGCACTTCCATACCCCTTTCCTTGGCACGTAATGTCGACTAAGAATGCTCTAAACCCCAGAGCTCTGCGGGGTGCGAAGTCGTACCCACCACTGTACATCGTATCGATAAGAAAAATACCAACTACGTTATCATCGGCCAACACCAAATGAGGATGAACTTTATCGTCAGCGTTGAGCAAAACTTCTTCTATTGTTCCAACGTAAGGGAGCTGATCTTCGGCGATACTTAATGTCATAACCTGCTCAAGATAAGCTGGTGTCATTGGGGTTAATGTAATCATTGATTTTCTCATACTTCCCTTACTTTTAAACACAATATATATCAATGTTTTATCTATCGGTGCAATAGGCATATAGCCTTAGTAAATTTATGGTTTATTTTCTTTCTAATAAGGTATTCAATAGGCGCCGTTAATCTCCTTTTACCTTTGAGAGTTTTTTATGATAGATGTCGCTGTATTTAGTTCCAAATCTTACGATGAAGACTCTTTCTCTAAAGTAAACCAGCAATATGGTTTCAATCTCCATTTCCACGAGTTTCAATTAACGACTAAAACCGCAAAAATGGCCCAAGGCTGTCAAGTTATCTGCGCTTTTGTTAATGACGATCTTTCAGAGAAAGTACTCGACGCTTTATATCAGCAAGGCGTTAAGATGGTGGCAATGCGTTGTGCCGGATTTGATCGTGTCGATCTCGAAGCCGCAAAACGACTAGGTATTCAAATTGTTCGAGTTCCAGCATACTCCCCCGAGTCTGTCGCCGAACACACCGTCGGTCTCATGATGAGCCTAAATCGCCGTTTTCACAAAGCTTATCAACGAACCCGAGATGCGAACTTCAATTTAGAGGGTCTTGTGGGCTTTAATTTCTACGGCAAAACGGTAGGCGTAATCGGCACAGGAAAAATTGGTATCGCAACTATGCGTATCCTGAAAGGCTTGGGTATGACGATCTTGTGTCATGACCCATATGAGAATCAGCTCGCTATTGACTTGGATGCGAAATACGTTTCTAAACAAGCGCTATATGAACAAAGCGATATCATCACATTACATTGCCCGATGTCTGACGAAAATTACCATTTATTAGATGAAGCAGCTTTCGAGCAAATGAAAGATGGTGTCATGATCATCAACACAAGCCGTGGAGGCTTACTAGATTCAGCAGCAGCCGTGGAAGCCCTCAAGCGAGGTCGAATTGGAGCGTTAGGTCTTGATGTTTATGAGCATGAAAAAGAGCTGTTTTTCCAAGATAAATCTAACGACGTCATCGTCGACGATGTATTTCGCAGGCTTTCAGCTTGTCACAACGTTTTGTTCACAGGTCACCAGGCTTTCTTAACCAATGAAGCACTAGGAAATATTGCCGAGACAACCCTTGAGAATGTAGATGCCTTCGCTAGAGGTATCGCCTCCGGAAACGAAGTGTTGGAGCTTTAATTCTCTGTTAGAACGTGGTTTCGAATAGATAAGAAAGAGCCCCTTCGTCGGGGCTCTGTCAGTTTTATTTTCTTAATGCATTAAGTTTGGCTTGAGCGATCCCGAACACGGTATCAATCGGATAGCTTCCCTCATCACTTGGTGTTCCGGCGGCTTTTCCTGTGAAGAGTTCAATCGCCTCGGTAACATGATCAATTGCCCAGATATGGAATTCACCTTTCTCTACCGCCTTGACAATATCTGGCCTTAGCATCAAGTTATGCATATTCGAACGCGGGATAATCACACCTTGCTCATTAGTACGCCCTTTGATTTCACATACGTCAAAGAAACCTTCAATCTTCTCGTTGACACCACCTATAGGCTGAGACTCACCAAACTGGTTCATCGACCCCGTTATCGCGATATCCTGACGATTAGGTTGCTTGGCAAAAGCTGAAACAACGGCGCAGAACTCAGCCATACTCGCACTGTCACCATCAACACCACCGTACGACTGTTCAAAGGTAATGGTTGTATTCAGTGGCACTTTCGCTGTCTTACCAAACACTGAGGACAGGTAGGCCGTTAAGATCATCACACCCTTCGAGTGAATACTACCACCAAGATCAACACTTCGTTCAATATCAATGACTTCGCCTTCGCCATAGCAAGTAGTCGCGGTTATACGGTTAGGTGCGCCAAACATGTATTCACTGGTGCTGAGCACTGACAATGCATTAACTTGTCCGACTGCCTCACCGTGAGTATGAATTAACGTTGTACCATTAATAAAGCTTTCCATAACACTGTCTTTCAAACGACTAACACGCAGCTCTTGGTTAGACAACGCCTCTTCCACATGGCTGGAACGAATCATGTTTGAGTTAGCTTGTCTCGCAACATAGTTGGACTCTCGCAGCAAATTGGCGATATTCGCTGAATGAAGTGATATCTTGTTCTGATCTCCCACCAATCGCGAACTGTGTTCAATGATTCTTGCGATCGCTTTACGGTCGCAGTGAAGCATATTATTGTCGTTTACGACGCTTGAAATAAACCGCGCGTACTGTAATTCAGAGTCACTATCACGTTTCATTTCGTCTTCAAAATCAGCAGTGACACGGAATAGTTCGCTAAACTCTGGATCGTAGTGCTGAAGCAACTGGTAGGTGCGGTAGTCACCAAACAAGATAATTTTCACATCCAGAGGAATCGCTTCTGGATCAAGAGACACAGTACCGGTGAGCGTGACTTCTTTCTCTAGAGAAGTAAAACTTAATTGGCGAGCACGCAAAGCTCGTTTTAGACCATCCCAAACGTAAGGCTGCTCTAATACCTTCTGCGCATCCATCAACAATACCCCCCCATTGGCCTTATGCAAGCTACCGGGACGAATCAAAGAGAAATCAGTAAATACGGTGCCTTTAAAAGTCGCCGTTTCAATATAACCGAACAAAGTGTGATAGTTTGGGTTTTCTTCAACCACAATTGGGAACTCGTCTCCCTTACGGCTTACGAGAACATTAACTTTATAACGGCGTGGTAATTTTTTATCCAGAGAGGCAGTGGCGACCTCACCTTGCTCAGCACTTTGTTCGAGGAAGATATCGGCATTATCAACAATATCTTGCTGTAGCTCCGTTAAGTAAGATTTGATTACGGGATAGCCTGAGTAGTCCTTTTTCAGTTGCTTAATAAAATGAGTAATCACATCTAAAGTGACTTCATCATTGAGCTTTTTAATCTTCTCTGTGTAAGTCTCTTCCCATTCGGTAAGTTGGCGCACCATATTTCTTAGCTCAACTTCGAGCTCGTCAATGGTATCGCCAAAGTACTCTTGCTCTCTCTTACTAAGCTCCTCAAAAGTCTCTTCAGTATGCAGATCTTCACCATTCATTGCGACAAACTGGTAATCACCTTGTGAAGTAATGGTCAAGCTAATGCCTTTTGACTTCGCCTCCTTTGTGATGACAGCGAGTTCAGCTTCTTGCTTGGTCGCAAGTTGGTTTTTTAGTTTGTCAGCTCGGCTGTAGTATAGTTCGTTGTCAAACGCAAGCGGCATTGCATTCACAAGCTTAGACATAAGTTTCTCAATATCTTGCTTGAATTGATTGCCGATTCCACAAGGAAGTTTGAGAACTTTCGGCGTCCGAATATCTTCGAAATTGGCGACATAGCACCAATCGAATAGTGCTGCTTCATCGTGTTGGTGGCGATTGAGATAACGCAAAATCATGGTTCGCTTACCTAAGCCATTTTGGCCTATCGCATAGATGTTATATCCCTTTTCTTTGATCGACATAGCAAACTCAACTGCCTTTTGTGCTCGCTCTTGCCCGACAATCTCATCGATAGGCGCCAACTCTTTTGTCGACTTGCTTTGTAGTTTTTCTAGCTCAGCTGATAGATATAGCTGATTCGCTTCAAGTCTTTGAATGGTCATCACTCTATCCTTGTAGTTATTGTTTTCTTAAAGCTAGTTTAGGCTACATTTGTTTAAGTTTTAGTGACTTACAGCCAAATCACGTTCAACCGCTCACTTTTTAATCATTTACATCTAAATAGCCAGCATTTAAATGATAACCATTTGCATTGGATAATAAATTGCATTTAAATAGGGCGAGTATTAAACAGCGGAGTATTTGGACATGGATTTGCAGCAATGCTGGACACATTATCTAAAAGCAGAGCAATTGCTAGAACAAGGTCACTGGCCAGAAGCACATTACCTATACGAACTCGTGCTAAGTCACCTACCTTCTCACTTGCAAGTTGCGCTGATAGATAATCAGACCAAACCTTGTCAGTTTAGCTGTCTAGTCACGGGCTTGCGTGACGCAGCGGTTTCTCAGTCTGAAATTCTCAATAAGATGGGGCAACATCGGCAAGCGTTCAACCTGCTAAACCAGACCTATGCTCAGCTTCAATTTGTTTCAATTGAATCATTCGATTTGGTTCATGCCACCCAACATATTATACAAAATCAGTGTGACGATTTATTGCGTCATATGGGGGCTTTTTGTAGTGCTCAACGCAGCGCTCAATGGATGCTGGAATTCGAACATGTACAAAAAGCTCACCATTATTTTTCGACGCTCAAGCAATATAACTCCGCTATGGAAAGCTCACACACTATAAATTAATAAGGATGTACGATGTCACAGATGCCTATTCTTAAGGTTAAAAACCTCTGCGTAAGTTTTACCACCAACGATGGAATTGTAGACGCGGTAAAAAATGTAAGCTTCGACCTGCTACAAGGTGAAACCCTTGCAATAGTTGGCGAGTCGGGTAGCGGCAAGTCGGTGTCCACCAATGCACTAATGCAGCTTTTGCCAAACAATGCCATTGTTGATTCGCGATCTAGTATTGAGTTTGAAAATGACGAGTTGTTAGATAAATCAGAGAAAGAGATGCAACGTATTCGCGGTGATCGAATTGGTATGATTTTTCAAGAGCCTATGACCTCGCTCAATCCATTTATGCGTGTTGGAATTCAAGTTGCAGAGGCAATCATGTGCCATCGTAGTGTGACTCGATCTCAGGCAAAACAGCGAGTTCTTGATCTTTTTGACTTAGTCCATCTACCAAACCCTAAGCAAGCCTATACCAAATATCCGCATGAGTTCTCTGGTGGTCAGTTGCAACGCATTATGATAGCAATGGCGCTGATCAATGAACCAGATATCTTGATTGCAGATGAGCCCACCACTGCACTTGATGTGACAGTTCAGGCTGAAGTTCTCAATCTCATTAAAGAGATTCAAGCGAAGATGGGCATGTCTATACTCTTCATTACACACGATCTCGGTGTCGTTAAACACCTCGCAGATCGCGTGATCGTTATGTGTAAAGGGGACGTGGTAGAGCAAGGCCAATGTGACGAGCTATTCGCCGAACCGAAGCATGAATATACTCAGATGCTGATTAACTCAATTCCCAAAGGTAGCAAAGATCCAATAGAAGAGATGGCACCGCAGCTACTTAAAGCCAACGATATACGGGTTAAGTTCCTGACTAAATCTCATTTTCTGCCGCACCGTAATGAGTATTTTGAAGCGGTGAAAGGCATCTCGCTAGAACTGAAACAAGGGGAAACACTAGGTATTGTAGGCGAATCTGGTTCAGGCAAATCTACTCTAGGTCGCGCCTTGATTGGCTTGCTCCCTTCAACAGGTCATATCGAGTTTAAACAACAAGATGTTAGTCAACTGTCAGAAAAACAACGTTTCGAGTTGAAAAAAGACATCCAAATGGTATTCCAAGATCCGTATGGTTCTCTGTCGCCACGTATGACAGTTGGAGACATCATTACCGAAGCACTGACCGTTCACCAACCACAGTTGACACGTTCAGAGCGTATGGCTAGAGCACGAAAAGCACTAGATGAAGTGCGCTTAGATCCACACTCAATCAACCGCTACCCACATGAGTTTTCTGGTGGTCAGCGCCAACGAATTGCTATCGCGCGAGCATTGATTCTTGAGCCTTCATTCATTTTGCTTGATGAGCCAACATCAGCGTTAGACCGGTCAGTGCAGCTAACAGTTATCGATCTTCTTAAAGATCTTCAAAACAAGCACAACATCGGTTTCTTGTTCATAAGTCATGACTTAAGTGTCGTAAAAGCACTATCAGATCGTGTACTTGTGATGCAAAAAGGGGAAGTAATGGAACAAGGTACAGCAGACGAAATATTCCATAATCCTCAAAGTGATTACACCAAAAAACTTATCGCTGCATCATTTGATTTGGAAGAATCAACCGAAGCAGCCTAAGCTTTCATTAGTTCGGTTTGGCCGCCGAAACAAAAAGCCGACGCAAGGATGCGTCGGCTTTTTATTTGCAATACGCTTAGAATTTGTAACTTGCCGACGCGTAGAAGCTTCCTATAGATTGATTATATTCCTTACCATTGAAGTCCAAAACAAAACTATCAACCTCATACGCAGCTCGAAATGAAAGCCCTTCTACCTGTGGAATATAGTATTCTAGCCCAACACCGAGTCTAATTGCTCCACCGGCTTCAGATCCAGACTCATCGAGATCAATGCTACCTAAACCAGCAGTACCAAATGGTCTTAGACCATTGTCAAATGTATAACCAACATTCGCCGAAAAGGTATATGAAGAATAACGTTGTTCATGATTAAACAAAGACTTCGAGTCTGTTATTTTAATTGGGGCATACTTGGTATACTGCGCCTCTATACCTACAACTCGGTTAAACATATACCCTGCGATCAGCTTGTATGTTTGGCCATCAATATTGTTGCTGGCGGTAATGGAAGAGTCATTGTAAAGCTCTGACACGACTTTTTGCATATCTGATGTATAGCCATCATCTTCAAAGTTTGTAGAACCAACACCCGCCCCTATATAAAACCCACCAAAATCCTGAGCAGAAGCGAAAGAAGAGAAGATCATTGTTGCTAAAATTAGTTTTTTCATAGTTTCTTTATTATGTGTTTGCAAGAAGTCGTCACTCTAATCACCCAACAACTGCTTTTCAATAAAGCGGTCGTAAATGTTACACTGTGTTGACAAAATTGGTTTTTCGGCTTTAAGAACAAGCTCCAGTGCCGCATTTGTCGACTCTAGCCCTCAGGATTAATTGGCTGCTCTTGGAGATAAACTTGCCCCACATTGAGCTGGGCTCACTGTTATACTTTGGTGATGTTTCACATTCTTGATACAGCCTTGTATTCTTTTAACCGTGCAGTCCCAAGTCTTGGCATCATCTAAGGAACTAAATCCCTCCACAAACTAAGTGAGATTGATATTTAACTGTTTTATAGGTTGACATCGCTTATCTTGGCCGTAAATAAAGTTTACGATGCTCAGAACCTGCATTTTGGCCATCTCTTTGGGATACCAATGCCCGAAAGGCTATTTACCTGTGTGTGTCACGCTTTTCGCTCCACAGCTCTTTGCTGAAAATCTGCCGTATGCTCTCCTAACTCCTGCTCAAAAACTTCCGCACCAGCAGTTTTTGTCTAGAAAATCGAAAATTAAATACGGATTGTAATAATTACCTTTTACTATCGACGATAACTGACCAATATCCCGGCTCTAAACCTAGTTCGGCTTGGCCGCCGAAACGAAAAGCCGACGCAAGGATGCGTCGGATTTTTATTTACAATACGCTTAGAATTTGTAACTTGCCGACGCGTAGAAGCTTCCTATAGATTGATTATATTCCTTACCATTGAAGTCCAAAACAAAACTATCAACCTCATACGCAGCTCGAAATGAAAGCCCTTCTACCTGTGGAATATAGTATTCTAGCCCAACACCGAGTCTAATTGCTCCACCGGCTTCAGATCCAGACTCATCGAGATCAATGCTACCTAAACCAGCAGTACCAAATGGTCTTAGACCATTGTCAAATGTATAACCAACATTCGCCGAAAAGGTATATGAAGAATAACGTTGTTCATGATTAAACAAAGACTTCGAGTCTGTTATTTTAATTGGGGCATACTTGGTATACTGCGCCTCTATACCTACAACTCGGTTAAACATATACCCTGCGATCAGCTTGTATGTTTGGCCATCAATATTGTTGCTGGCGGTAATGGAAGAGTCATTGTAAAGCTCTGACACGACTTTTTGCATATCTGATGTATAGCCATCATCTTCAAAGTTTGTAGAACCAACACCCGCCCCTATATAAAACCCACCAAAATCCTGAGCAGAAGCGAAAGAAGAGAAGATCATTGTTGCTAAAATTAGTTTTTTCATAGTTTCTTTATTATGTGATTGCAAGAAGTCGTCACAGTAACCACCCAGCAACCAAAAAACTTAATGGCAACCAAAAATTTCTCTCATATTAGCCTGTATGTAAAACATGAACTATTTCACAATTTTTCATGTAATTGTTTTTATTGCAAATATTTCTGTGTGATTAATTTTATAAATCCAATCGTTGATTTTATACACTCAACTTATACACTAATTCGCTTTCAGGTAAGAATCGCTTCGCTAAGATCGCGGGCATAATGTTTAAGTTGTTGTAATGAACATAGTCACACTATCCAATTTGCAATTGGACACTTCTTCAAGGACGCTACGCAATAACACTGGCCACTCAATAGAGTTACGTCCGTTAACATTCGATGTTTTCAACCTGTTGATTGAAAATCACGGCACTCCAGTCAAAAGAGAGAAGATCTACGAAGTATGCTGGCACGGGCGTGTTGTCACCGACCAAGCGCTCACCAATGTTATTTCAGAGTTAAGAAGAGCGTTGATTTCTCTTAAAGCTAAAAACATTGAAATTAAAACAGTGAGCAAAATGGGCTACTATTTGACCTTACCCTGTGTCAACTCACCTGCAAATATCGGCACTCCTCCTTCAAGCATCGACAATGGCGTGGTGAAAGCACCAATGGCTGCCAAAGATAAATCACGTTGGGTTGATCGAATTGGGACCTGCGGCGTGACGACTGGAGCAAAAGCTGCGCTATTTGTTGTTTTCGCTAACTTAATGTTACTCACGGCATGCGACCTTTTTCTATCGCCATCAATGCCAAACTTTATGGATACAAGCGATTACACTAAGCTCGAGATTGGCCAGCTAACCCTTTATTTTAACAATGTTAGTGGTGAAGTATTTGATATAACCAAGGTTGTAGAAGGATTAGATAGCCGCCACTTTAGACAGTGTGCGACCAATGTCTATTTAAGAGTTTATCGCTCTCTATACGATGAAAGCCGTCTCGCCGCAAAAATGTTCGTGTTCACACAAAGCCCTATAGATAACCAATCTTATCGCCAGTTTTCGACTAAGGAAGATACTCTGGCTGAAGTTTTAAACAAGATAGCGATTCAAAGGAAAAGTGAATGCAACTAATTACTATAGTTCTAGCGCTCGTCACTTCACTCACGGTATCTTTTTTCTTAAAAACACAACATGATGACAGTAGGCTTGCTGGAACACGTTGGATTTGTTCAGAAAGCAAAAGTCACTTTCTTCGAGCTTCATTCAATGAGTACCTGGCGATAGATGAAACACATACCCTGTTCTTTACCTCTGGCAACATGATGACTCAGTATCATAGTGGCGATGTTTATCTCCGTAGCGGTGCGCAACGTTCTTTTGAAGTTGCTTACACGGTTAACTACAAACTGTCAGATAGTGAGTTGAAGATGGTCTATGAAAAGATTATGTGGGCCATTAAGCCTAATGATGTCGGTGTTTTCGTAAACCACATCGACAGGCTAGAAGGGTTTTCCATAGATGTGAATTACTACGTTGATGGGCAATACCTTTATTTATTCAACAAAAGTGAAAGTGAAGATAGCAACTTTGTATGTCATTCATCAGAACCTCTCCTCACTCGCACAGGTCAAAAGTAATGTGAAATGGCAAGGTATCGGGTACGAATATGTTCTATAAGTAACTTAACTTTATTCGGTGGTTGGCGAGTAAATGGATAAACCGCGTAGATGCCAAGCTTTTTCCCCACTTGCTCTGGAAATATGTCCACTAGTTGGCCATTACGTATGTCGTGATAGACCAAACATCTTGGAACATAAGCGATTCCGTGTCCTCCTAGCGCTGCTTTTCTTAAAGCAGTAGCATTATCCGTAGAAAAGGAACCTGCCACTTTAACAATGTAGTTGTCATCTTTTGCTTTAAATTCCCACTCACTCGCCCCCGTTGTTTGGTAGGCATATTGAAGACAGTTATGTTGTTCGAGGTCTTGTGGTTCTATCGGCTTACCATTTCTCGCAATGTAGGAAGGAGACGCACATACCACCCATTGTGAATCGAGAATATGTCGAGCAATTAAACTTGAATCTTCAAGATAACCTGTTCTTATTACTAGGTCATAACCCCCTTCAACCAAATCGACAAAACGATTATCAAGCGACATATCTACAGATAACCCAGGGTGCGAATTACAAAATTCTGCCACCGCATCGGCCAATATCAGATCCCCCGATATTGTAGGTACTGACATTTTAATATGACCGCTGACATTCTCGCCATAGCCTGAAACTGCGTCCATAGCCTCCTGAGCGGCTTGCTTCACGTTTTTAGCACCATGCGTTAACGCTTTACCCGCTTCTGTTAACGTTAATTTGCGCGTTGTTCGATATAATAGCTGAACTCCCAGCTGTTCCTCTAGCCTTGCTATTCTTTTGCTAACTACCGAATTTGTAAGGTCATTTATCTCAGCAACTTTGCTAAAACTACCCAGTTCTACTACTTGAGAAAATAGGATTAAGTCATCTGCACGCATTTATTATGTCATTTTTGGAACTAATAATTTTCATTATTTCCCTATATCAATAAAAAAGAAAGGGGTAAATTCACCTTCAGTTAACAATAACATCACAAATAATAAATCTAAGAGACTCTTTAGAGCCCTAACTGAAGAATGTAAAAGGATGTACCAATGAGTGACACATTACTTGCCCTAGTGGCTTTCTCACCGATTGTGGTAGCTGCCATACTCCTCGTCGGCCTCAACTGGCCAGCAAAACGCGCGATGCCCGTCGCTTTTGGTTTAACAGTCATTATTGCCCTATTTGCTTGGGACATGTCGACAACTCGTGTGCTTGCATCTGTATTTCAGGGGCTAGGAATTACACTCTCTGTACTATGGATTGTGTTCGGAGCCATTTTCTTACTCAACACGTTAAAACATACTGGCGCAATATCGACTATACGAAACGGGTTCACGAATATCTCTCCAGATAGGCGTGTGCAGGCCATCATCATTGCATGGTGTTTTGGTTCATTTATCGAAGGAGCCTCAGGCTTTGGCACTCCTGCCGCGATTGCAGCTCCATTACTTGTTGCAATTGGTTTCCCAGCACTCGCTGCGGTATTAATGGGGATGATGATTCAATCAACGCCTGTTTCTTTCGGCGCAATGGGCACTCCAATCATTGTCGGTGTTAATAAGGGTCTTGATACCCATAGCATAGACGCTGCTCTGCTGGCTAACGGCTCTACATGGGAAGCCTACCTCCAGCAAATTACATCAAGTGTCGCTTTGATTCATGCCTGTGTTGGTACGCTAATCCCAGTACTAATGGCAATGATGCTGACTCGCTTTTTTGGCAAAAACAGAAGTTGGACTGAAGGATTAGATATCTTGCCATTTGCGGTCTTCGCAGGCCTCTCATTCACCATTCCATATGCCTTGACTGGTGTCTTCCTTGGCGCAGAATTCCCTTCTTTAATTGGCGGCTTAGTCGGTCTGTCCATTGTCGTTTCTGCTGCAAAACATGGATTCTTAGTACCTAAATCAACGTGGGATTTTGAGGATGAAAACAAGTGGCCAGCGGAATGGTTAGGCTCACTAAAAATCGAACTAGATGACTCTAAAACTAAACCTATGAACATGGCACTTGCATGGCTACCTTATGTACTACTCGCGGTTGTGCTAGTTGCTAGCCGCGTCAGTGCTGAGTTCAAAGCAGTGCTTCGTAGTGTCAGCCTGTCTTTCGGCAACATACTTGGTGAAGCAGGGATTAGTACTGCTATCCAACCATTATACCTCCCTGGCGGTATCCTAGTATTTGTTGCATTGGTCGCTGTGCTCCTTCAGTCTCGCAGTGTTGTACCGCTTGCCAAAGCATTCGGCGAATCGAGTAAAACACTCGTTGGTGCTGGTTTTGTCCTAGTGTTCACAATTCCAATGGTTCGTATCTTTATTAATTCCGGAATCAACGGCGCTGACTTAGCAAGTATGCCTGTTACGACAGCAAACTTCGCTGCAGGCCTCGTTGGTGATGCTTTCCCAGCTCTAAGCGCAACAGTTGGTGCTTTAGGTGCGTTTATCGCTGGCTCAAACACAGTGTCGAACATGATGTTTAGCCAGTTCCAGTTCGAAGTCGCGCAAACACTGACTATATCAAGTGCTATTGTGGTCGCTTTACAAGCAGTAGGTGCTGCCGCGGGCAATATGATTGCGATTCACAACGTAGTAGCCGCGTCTGCAACGGTAGGATTACTTGGGCGAGAAGGTGCCACATTGCGTAAAACGATTATCCCAACCATCTACTATTTGTTTGTCACTGGTGTGATTGGTCTTGTTGCTATCTACGGTTTACAAATCACTGACGCACTAATGAGTTAATCGTATTGTTCTTAAGGTGTTAACACTCATAGACCTGACAAAAAACTCCCGGGTATTAACACCTCCTTTACGACCAATTACCTATATGGGCTAGTACCTATAGTCGACCATACTAAACCTTGAAAGAAAGGCACCTCATAAATTATTTATAGGAATAACCTTATGATTATCTCTGCTTCTACTGACTACCGTGCCGCTGCCAAAGCTAAGCTCCCACCGTTCCTTTTTCATTACATTGATGGTGGCTCTTATGGAGAGCATACATTAAGGAGAAACACGCAAGACCTTGCCGATATCGCACTCAAACAACGTGTACTAAAAAACATGGAAGATCTAAGCCTAGAAACTGAAATCTTCGGAGAAAAGTTTGCCATGCCGATTGCCCTAGCACCCGTTGGGCTTACCGGAATGTACGCTCGAAGAGGCGAAGTTCAAGCAGCCAAAGCAGCAGATAATAAAGGTATTCCATTTACCATGTCGACGGTTTCTGTCTGCCCTATTGAAGAAGTGGTTCCTGCGATAAAGCGCCCAATGTGGTTCCAGTTATACGTACTTAAAGACCGCGGCTTTATGAAGAACGTGCTTGAACGCGCAAAGGCTGCTGGTGTTACCACACTCGTTTTTACTGTAGACATGCCTGTTCCTGGGGCTCGTTATCGAGATATGCATTCAGGTATGAGCGGCCCCAACGCAGCGGCCCGTCGAGTATTTCAAGCAATGCGCCACCCTAGTTGGGCATTTGATGTAGGACTCTTTGGTAAGCCACATGATCTTGGCAACATTTCAACCTATCGTGGTGAGCCGACAAAACTTGAAGACTATATTGGATGGCTGGGAGATAACTTTGACCCTTCTATTTCATGGAAAGACCTAGAGTGGATCCGTGAGTTCTGGGACGGCCCAATGGTAATCAAGGGAATTCTTGATGAGCAGGATGCCAAAGATGCGGTTACCTTTGGCGCCGATGGCATTGTGGTATCAAACCACGGTGGACGCCAGCTTGACGGTGTACTCTCTACGGCCAAGGCTCTACCTAGTATCGCAGACGCCGTAAAAGGAGACCTAAAGATTTTCGTAGATTCAGGAGTTCGTACGGGGTTAGACGTTGTTCGCATGCTGGCCCTTGGTGCAGACTGTACTCTACTCGGTCGCTCATTTGTCTATGCGCTTGCAGCACAAGGGCAAACTGGCGTGGAAAATCTTCTCGATCTTTATGACAAAGAGATGCGCGTAGCAATGACGCTTACTGGCGCCAAGAGCATTCACGATTTAAACCAAGACTCATTAGCCAATTTTAAGTAATTCCAAAGGTGTCACAATAAATCAGCCCAGCATGTGACACCTTTTTACTACTGACCTCATAAAAATACATTGTCAGTAGCATGCACAAGGAAGAAAAGATGTCGAATCAAGAAAGTGATAATAAGTACCGTCAGCTAGAAGCTCTGCTCGCTGTTGAAATAGATGAACAACGCATTATCACTGAACACGCCAAGCGCCTAGCCTACGGCACCGACGCGAGTTTTTATCGCTTAGTCCCGCAAATTGTTTTACGTCTGAAAAGCCTCAACGAAGTTATCTATACTATTCAATGCTGCAGAGAGATGGGGATTCATTTTACATTTCGCGCAGCGGGCACCAGCTTATCTGGTCAGGCGGTGTCAGATTCTGTCCTTATTGCTTTGACAGATGATTGGCGCGGACATGAGATCATTGAGGGTGGTAATAAGATTGTCTTGCAGCCCGGAGTCATTGGTGCCGATGCCAACAAGTACCTAGCCCCTTACAAGCGCAAGATTGGCCCTGATCCTGCGTCCATTAATACGTGCAAAATTGGCGGCATCGCGGCAAACAACGCCAGTGGAATGTGCTGTGGTACAGCGCATAATTCCTATCGCACCATCGACAGCGTAAAACTGGTTCTAAGTGACGGTACGCTGCTTGATACTTCATGCAAAGACAGTATTTCTGCTTTTTTCGCCACTCGCCCAGATATCGTTAACGGACTGACTGAACTGGTTAGAGAAACACAACAAAATTCAGAATTAAGCGAACGAATTCGCCATAAATATCGCTTAAAAAACACCACAGGTTATGCCTTAAATGCACTGGTCGATTTTAGTGACCCGATTGAAGTATTAGAACATCTGATCATTGGCTCTGAGGGTACGCTAGGTTTCATCGCAGAAATCACGTACAACACGGTTATAGAACATAATTTTAAAGCGTCTTCACTATTAGTCTTCGCCAATATTGAAGAAGCAAGTAAAGCGGTTACTACCCTGTCGAAAACCCCTGTGGCCGCAGTTGAACTAATGGATGGGCGAGCACTTAGGTCAGTCGCTGACAAAGCGGGAATGCCGGAATTTATCAAACAACTCGATTTAGAAGCGGCGGCCCTTTTAGTCGAAACACATGCGAGTGAACAAACGGAAATTGACACACAATGCGAGGCCATACTCGGCTCGCTATCGGACTACACCATCATAGAGTCCGTGCCATTTACACTCGATCCCAAAACCGTTGCAACGCTCTGGGGGATACGAAAAGGTATGTTCCCAGCCGTCGGTGCTGTGCGCGAAGTTGGTACCACGGTTATCATTGAGGATGTGGCCTTCCCGGTAGAAAACCTTGCTAATGGTGTACGTGACCTTCAAGCACTCTTTGACCAATATGAGTACAATGAAGCGATCATTTTTGGCCATGCATTAGAAGGAAATCTGCATTTCGTTTTCACCCAAGGTTTCGATTCACAACAAGAAATATCCCGCTATGGCAACTTTATGGATGACGTTGCCGATTTAGTGGCGGTGAAATATCAGGGGTCACTAAAAGCAGAACATGGTACAGGGCGCAATATGGCGCCTTATGTCGAACTAGAATGGGGGAAAGATGGCTATAGCTTGATGCAGAAAATCAAAGCTTTATTTGATCCCGAAGGGTTGCTTAATCCGGGTGTCATTATTAATGATAACCCCCATTCGCATATTGAAAACCTCAAGCCTATGCCCGCAGCGGATTCATTAGTCGATCGTTGCATTGAGTGTGGCTTCTGCGAACCCGTCTGTCCTTCACGCACACTCACCCTCTCGCCTCGTCAACGCATCGTATTATATCGAGAATTACAAAGGCGCAGGGCATCAGGAGAAAAAACTCAAGCCTCGGAACTAGAGCGTATCTTTGAGTACCAAGGTATTGATACTTGCGCCGCGACCGGCTTATGCGCAGATAGGTGCCCAGTAGGGATCAACACTGGTGATTTGGTTAAACAGCTGCGAACCGCAAAGTACCAAAAATTTACCCCTATCGCGCAATGGACAGCCGACCATTTTGCTACCACCACAACTCTTACACGAGCCTCTCTCAAAGCTAACCAAATTGCGATAAAAGTGATTGGTGAGGGAACAGTATCGTCGATAACTAATGGGGTTCGTAAAATGACGAATAACAAAACCCCAATCTGGATGTCTGAAACACCTCAGTCAAATAGTCATAAGCTCGACAAAGCGTTAGAGCTATTAGTGCGCTCCGATAAGAAAGTGGTTTATCTTCCTTCTTGCGCATCCCGTACCATGGGCCAACAAAGCAACGCACATGACCAACGCAGCCTAACTGAAGTGACATTGTCACTCATCAAAAAAGCAGGGTTCGAAGTTATCATCCCTGAACAGCTTGATGAACAATGCTGTGGTATGCCCTATGAAAGTAAAGGTATGACCGAGGTTGCAAGCCAGAAAGCACGGCAGCTAGAAGCCGCTCTTTGGAAATCCAGTTACGAAGGCGAATATCCTGTTTTGATGGACACTAGCCCTTGCGCCAAACGCAGCATTGAGAGCTTTACAAAACCTATGGAGATACTTGAACCAACCGGATTTGTCGCCAAGTACTTGATGCCACACCTTTCGATTACAACCAAACAAGAAACGGTCATGCTTCATGTTACATGCAGTTCAAGGCGTATGGGATTAGAAAGCGAGATGCTGTCACTAGCAAAAGCCTGTGTATCTGACGTCGTGCTACCAGAACACATTTCTTGTTGTGGCTGGGCTGGTGATAAAGGCTTCACCACACCTGAATTAAACGAAGCCGCTGTCCACCCCCTTAAAGAACAGGTGCCCGATGGATGCCACCGTGGATTCAGTAATAGTCGCACCTGCGAGATTGGGCTATCACATCACAGCGGTATACCATACCAGTCCATTCTTTATTTGGTCGACGAGGTTAGTAGTCCGCTCTAAGCTGGCTGCTTTACACCGGAGAGTATGCCCTCCAAGTATGAACATGCTAGATATTGGTCGCAACTCTCCTCTATTACCAACCAACAATACTAGTTAGGCGCAAGAATTGAACATCTAAATAGTATTTAATCGAATCAATCTGTCACTTAAATACGCTGATTTAGCGACACATAATCGCGTTAAAAAAGATGATTTTACTGACGAAAATGGTTAGATTCTCTATATCCGTTGTTATGGAGATTCATATGAAAATCATTATCTTGCATGGGCTTTATATGCATGGCATGGTGATGCAACCACTCAGCCACAAGCTGAGAGAATTTGGCTACCGCACCAAGATCTTATCTTACAACAGCGTAGCCATTGACGAGCAGCAAGTGTTTTCAGCTATCGATAGTGCGCTGTCCGACGCAATGCCCAATATCCTTGTTGGTCATAGTTTAGGGGGGCTTATTATTAAGCACTACCTTCAGTCACGCCAGACTAGTGAAAAAGTCGTGTCACATGTCGTCACTATTGGCTCTCCCATGCAAGGAGCATCGATTGTCACTCGAATTCAAGAGCTTGGTATGAGCGCGATTTTGGGCAACTCTCCCTCTTTTGGTCTCGCTCAACATGAAGGGGATTGGTCTTTTCCCCAGAAACTAGGCTGTATTGCCGGGACACTACCTCTTGGAGCGAGAGCGTTATTACTGATGGATAGCAAAATGGTGTCTGACGGTACTGTCACGGTTGAAGAAACCAAAATCGAAGGCATGACGGATCATACTGAAATTAAAAGCAGCCATACCAGTTTGATCTACTCATCTATAGTGCCCGGACAAGTACACCATTTTGTGCAGAACAGCTGTTTTAAAAAATAGCTATTCACGCTGTTAACCGAATCGCAACAGAAACTCTAACTAGGGATTCGCTTCTTCCAACTGAGCACCGCCTGTTCTAAACAGCGAAAACAGACGTCAAAGGCTTCATCGCTTTTGCCATAGGGATCGGCGACTTCACCGATATTTATCCATTGACCAATGAGTAGGGTCTTACTTCTCACACCAGAAGAATATCTTGATAAGCACTCTTTTTGGGTTTCATCCATTACCAAAATTAGATCGCTATTCTCTAATAGCTCACTTGTTACCTGCGTAGCGCGGTGGTCGGAGATGTCTAAGCCATTCCATTTCGTGGCTTGAATCGAGCCTTTATCAGCTGGCACGTCAATAAGATTCAACGCTTCCACTTTTGTCCCTGCAGAGAAGATACGTTTATTTGGAAAGTGGTGTCTAAACAGCGCTTCTGCAATGGGTGAGCGACATATATTTGCCGTACACACTAATAGAATTGAATCAAACATGTTCAGCTTCCCCTCTCAGGATTCGTTGTGCAATAAAAGCTTTTTCATTTCGAGCAGGCAAATTCGAAGCAGCAAAACAAAAGAAAAGTATCATAATAAACGTTGCAGCATTCGCCATTGGCTGGAGGTTAAAATCGACCGAGATATGGATCAACACACCTATGATTGCCATTGCACTTCCAAATGCGATTCCTTTCATTGTGTGACTGTTACGCTTCGATACAGTCTGTAACGACAAGAAGAGAGCATACAGAACAACTAAACCCAACATTAGCGTAGCGGGCACACCCACTTCGACTGCAAACTGAACATAGTCATTATGAGCGTGATCATAAAACCCTATGCTGGCATGGCTATAACCGGGAAATACGGTGTAAAAAGTCGACAAACCTGTGCCAGTCAGTGGATAGTCTTTAATGATATCCAAACTCCACATTACAACTTGATCTCTAGACTCTAACTCTACCGATGTTTCTACCAAGCGCTGCTTTACCTTATCTAATCCAAATAAAGCGCCGACAACAAACGTATCAATCAACAGAATACTAACTATTAGAACAGTTAACGCCCTTGGTTTGCTGCGGTAAAAAGCGAGTGCAAACAACCCTGTAACCGTAATTGCAACGAAAAAAGCCGCGTTTCCCATTCTTGAACGTGTCAGCACCAACGCGATCACCATAATAACAAGAGATAACCTGATTAGCATTTTGCTACTCATAACACTTGAAAGAATCCGTTTAAATCTTACTATCCAAGAACCGGACTCTGAGATGTGTAACTGCGAAATGATCAGCCCCACTCCCATAGCCGCCGACATGATTAAATAATTAGCCAAGTGGTTTTTATAGACAAATGAACCCGTTGCGATCTCTTTTTCAGGTAATCCCCAGATAAGGCTTTCGGTTATGCCTAGTTTTACAACCAGGGCAGCGTAGAAAGCCTGACCGGTTCCTGCAATTACTATCGCCAAAGCAGTTGATTTAAGTCTGTTTCCAGAGTTGACTAACAGAGTCGCATTAAACACAAGCAGAAAATAGGAAATGCCCTTCAACAGTGACGCCGTCGTCATTCCTCGGTCTAAGCTAATTGAGTAGTTGTCTGCCCCCACTAATGAGTATATTTCTGCGGCATTTTGTGACAAGAAAGCAACTAACTCTTTAGGTAAGACTAGTGATTGGATCGCGACCCAGACCTGAAACAAGCCAATAGGGATAAGCAACCAACTGTATTTATTAATATAATTCCAAGGTAAAGCTCGCCAATAGATAACAATTAAAGCTACCGTTTGCAGAGCAATCCAGATCTGGGCGATGGACCAAGCCCATGCCCTATTGCTACCAAGTGGTACAGGGAGCCAAACGATTAAAACAAGGAGCGAATAGAAAACCAGCTTCTCTAAGTTTTTCATGCGAGATTGATCTTTGAGGACAAAAGAAAGCCCAACCAATGTTGAGCTCTTGCTTGATTAGTTCGGAGAGATAACGCCACTACCACCGCCACCATCGCTACCGACAGCAGGTATCGCTGGTGGAGATAAAGCAATACTTGAAATACCCGCCGCAGTCGCGTCACCAATTTGAGTAGGGTCGACTCCAGAAAGCAGCGCTGCGGTAGTAACGTCTTCGCTGGCAATTCCTGCAACACGTGCAATTTCAGAAATTTCTTGGGCGAGTTCTGGCGCCAGTTCGAAAGCAGTCTGAAGCACTCGCTGTGTATCAATGCCATCTATTACCAATAGCGATTGAAGTACTTGTAACACATCTTCTGGATTTGCTTGGTAAGCACCCATAATATCAGTATCTGTAAGTACCGTACTCTCGGACTCCTCTACTGCAGCAACCGCAGACAAAGATAAAGCTAACCCGAGTGGAACGAAGAGTCGTGAGAAGAGTTTCATCTTAGTTTCCTTGTTTCAAGCTATAAACTATGAAATATATACATGCTAATTGAGACTACTAAATATGGATATGACTAACTACTATTTAAATCTAAAATAATATAACAATATCAGTTTTAAGAATTCATTGTCTCATTTTCAATAACCAACAACCATTCTACTGTGTCTTTTAAAGATTAATTTTGCTGTTTTTGCAAGAACCACCGACATTGAACAAATCATCACAACAGTAAATAGAAAGACTAACCAAGAACCCTGACCGATACTTCCAAGCCCGAGTTTAGGCCAAGCTTGAATGATGTATGGGTGAATAAAAAACACCGAAAAGCTCGTTGATGCCAATGTACACAGAAGCTTATTGGAGTAATTTTCGAATCTATGTAAAAATATCATAAAAAAGAAACACATGAAGATTTTTTGTATAAACACGATATCTACACTAGAATATACAAACGCTGGTTTGTGGAAGTTGCCATATAATCCCAAACTAGCTTGCAGCCCTGCAAGCCCCACAACAATAGCGAGCAAAAAACCATCTTTCCCTTTCAAGCGGCTTTGTTGCTTAATTAGGTGAGAATACATAATAGCCCAATACTGTTCAGTTCT
>NZ_LLEI02000015.1 GCF_001399455.2 Vibrio bivalvicida | reverse complement strand
AGAACTGAACAGTATTGGGCTATTATGTATTCTCACCTAATTAAGCAACAAAGCCGAGGTTTATTGTAAACCAACAATTAAACTTGCTAATGGCGCTGAATCAAACAATGTATGCAGGTTTAAGGGGATTACAAATGGTGAGAAAATTTCCGGTTATGCGCTACCAGCGTGCGAAATTGATAAGAGCTATATGACTCTTAAAAAAAGCAGCAGCATACTCAATCAGAGTCCTAATTATACATTGATATGCCATTGAATTTTAAATAATAGGACTTTGTTTCCAGAAAATGCTTATGGGATCAGTTATTTCCTTTGCCAAAGGGTAAAACACCTTGCTTCAGATTAATTAGGAGATGCATCCTTCGAACAAGAAAGCCACATGGAGAGCAGATGTTTGGAGGTCTATACTCAGATGGGGTATTACTTTACGGAGGCAAAGATGAGTATTGCAAACCGATTGGATCGCTATTTAAGTGAACATAACATCCCGTTTGGAACTGTTCGGCATAGCCATAGCCAAAGTTCACTGCAAAGTGGTGTGGCGGCCGGAATTCCTCTAGTTTCTTTAGCTAAGGGCATTGTGTTAGAGGATCATGATGGTCATCATATGATGGCGGTGTTGCCTGCCAAAAATAAGATTAGCCTTTCAAGGCTTAATGAGGAGCTGAACGCGAGTTTTCATCTTGTTAAAGAGAAGCAACTTTACGAGATGTTTGAAGACTGCGAAAACGGTGCGGTGCCTCCGGTTGGGAGCGCATATCATATGTCGATGACGTTCGATGAAGTGTTAACGAGGCAAAACTACGTCTACCTTGAGGCAGGAGACCACGAAACCTTAATTAAGCTTGATCAAGAGTCTTTCCAAAGATTAATGGGTGGAAGTAGAATGATGCGTTTTAGCAGTGAGATCTTTCATTAGAAGTTATTCTTTTTGTCTTGGTTAAGCTGTGACGAAGCCACTTTTCAAGGGTGGCTTCTTTTTAGCTGACTAAAACTTTTTGAGAGATAATTGTATGCGAAACAACACGTAATTTATTGAGTTAGAATTGTGCAGAAATAAGTTCGATTAATTCGTTTTCAGTTTCAGGCATTCTTTCTAATTCAACCGAACATGAAGCGCCACCTTTGAGCATGTAAGCATTTGTCGTGCAGTGGTCGTGATGAAACCATTTGCCGTTAATGCAAACGTCAGTATAGCAGCGAGGGTCTTTTTTTAATTCCATTTGATACTTCCTTGTTAATTCCCTGTTAACACAATAATAACATAACCTTACTAAGACTAGGGTAAAATGATCTGGATCAATTTAAGTTCACGACTAGACCAAGGTAGTAGTGATCTCGCCTGCAGCAAAAACAAAAGGGGAGCGAAGCTCCCCAAATTTGATTTAATTAGATGTCTGCAAGTTATGGCTAGGCTTGAGCAAATTTGTAGGTGCGGTAACCGCCAATGAGATTACGCGCTTTGTACCCATTATTCACCAATTGACGGTAAGCAACGTTACCGCGTAACCCAACTTGGCAATAAATGACGATTTCTTTATCTTTCGGCAACTCAGCGATACGTTGGCGTAGTTGATCGACAGGAATGTTAATTGCTCCTTCGATAAATCCGACATTTTCTAGTTCTGCGGGATTGCGAACATCAAGTAACACTTGGTTATCGCTAAGCGAATCTATTTGGTCATAATGTATCGGGGTCGAGTCACCTAGGATAATGTTTGTGGCGACAAATGCTGCTTGGTTAATAACATCTTTGGCACTGCCGTAAGGTGGCGCATAAGTCAGTTCAAGGTGTTGAAGCTGCTCAACCGTCATACCAGCACGCTGTGCAACCGCCATGACATCAATACGTTTATCAACGCCATCTTTCCCCACCGCTTGCGCACCAAAGATTTTGCCATTATGTGGGTCGAACAGTATTTTGAATGAGACAATTTCTGCTCCAGGGTAGTAGCTCGCATGGCTTGCTGTGTGAACGTAGACTTTTTCGTAGTCAATGCCTTCACGCTTAAGTTGCTTTTCGTTTTTACCCGTAGATGCCACTGCGAGATCAAAGATCTTACAGATAGCAGTGCCTTGTGTACCTTGATAGGTTTCTTGGCGTCCTAGCATATTGTCTGCGACCATACGACCTTGGCGGTTAGCTGGGCCTGCAAGCGGTACGAGCGTTTGTGAGCCAGTGACAAAGTCTTTTTCTTCGACGGCGTCACCAACCGCGTAAATACTTGGATCGCTAGTTTGCATCATTTCATTGGTGTAGATACCACCTAGCTCACCAATTTGAAGTCCTGCTTCTTGAGCTAGCTTGGTTTCTGGGCGTACACCAATTGCCATGATCAAAATATCTGTGGTTAAGGTTTCACCATTGTTTAGTGTAAGGTTTAGCTCGCCTTCGATGTGCTGATGTGCCGAATCTTCCCCTGACTCAAGTGAGGCGATATGTTCGTTCGCAACGTACTCAACCGCTTCAAGGGCAACCCCTAGTTTCAAGTCGATGCCTTTTTGCTTAATTTCAGCATGGGCAAAGCCTGCCATTTCGCGATCGACAGGCGTCATCACTTGATCTGACATTTCGATTAAGGTGGTTTTGATCCCCAACTGATGGAAAGCTTCCATCATTTCAAGGCCAATAAAGCCTCCACCAACAACGGTTGCATGTTCAGGCTTGTTGATTTGGATGGTATGAATGATGCGATCCATATCGGGAATGTTGCGCAGCGAATGAGTGAGTGGGTTATCGATACCCGGAATTGGCGGAACTAAAGGGCCAGCGCCCGGGCTAAGCAATAAAAAGTCGTAGCTTTCGGTATACTCGCTGTTATCGATTAGATTTCGTACTGTAACCGTTTTACTGCTGCGCTCAATAGAGACCACTTCATTCATCACACGGACGTCGACATTAAAGCGCGCTAAGAAGCTTTCAGGAGTTTGTAGAAGTAATTTGCTTCGCTCTTGGATGTCCCCCCCAATATGGTAAGGAAGACCACAATTTGCGAACGAAACGAATGGACCTCGTTCAAACATGATAATTTTGGCATCTTCACTTAAACGGCGTGCACGAGCAGCAGCGGAAGCGCCACCAGCTACACCACCAACAATTAAAATCTTAGTCATATCAACCTCTGTTACTTAAACCCAAGCTTCTTTAGTACAACAACCGCAGGGCAGAATCCTGTGAACGCACTCTGAATCAAATTTGCTCCGACGAAAAGCGTCAACCAAACAAAGTTTGAACTGACTGTCATTGTCAGGCCGACTGATAAAATGACCATTCCACCGGCAAGGACTCGAATAGCATCTTCTAGTGTCATAACAAAGTATCCGTTTCATTCATGCATTGTTGGGATTTACTATAGAGTCATTAATTAGCATTGTCTAATGTTAATTTGTCTAAATATTAAAAGGCTAAATTAGCATTGACTAAAATACATTTATAAGTATCATCTAATATAGTTTGGGTACTTGGAGTAATTGTATGAACGTTGAGTTTTCTGATTTAAAAGAGATGCAGAACAATGCGGTAGAAGCCTCCGAATTACTCAAAGTGATGGCTCATCCAGAAAGATTGATGGTGTTGTGCCAACTGACTCAGGGAGAGGTGGGAGTCGGGGAGCTTCAGTCGAGCTCTTCTCTTAGTCAGTCTGCGTTTTCTCAGCACCTAACTGTGTTGAGAAAACACAAATTAATCAAAGCGCGTAAAGAATCTCAGCAGGTTTTCTACTCATTGTCTGACCCACGAGTCGAGACCTTGATTCAAACGTTGCATACCGTATTTTGCGGATAATAGTTGTAAGGTGATTGAATAAATGAATATTCCTTGGGATTCCTTGTTTGGGGGGGCGTTGCTCGGTATTTCAGCCGTATTACTTCTGCTGATAAACGGAAAAGTCGCTGGGATTAGCGGTGTAATTAATGGTTTAGTCAGCCCAAAAGAGGGTGATTATTCATGGAGATTGCTCTTCGCTATTGGCCTTATTTCTGGCGGGTTGCTCACTTTGTTACTGACAGGGATAGATGCGCCCGACACAAGTAGTACGCCAATGATGGGGATTGTACTAGCGGGTTTGCTCGTTGGAGCAGGGACTCGCCTCGCCAATGGCTGTACAAGTGGCCACGGGATAGTTGGCATAGGCCGATTATCGAAACGTTCAATAGTCGCAACTTCTATTTTCATGTGCATAGCCGCAGTCACGGTTTACGTTCGACTTCACATATTTAGGTAAGTTACAGATGAGATCTACTATTTTACGCTTAGCTCCGTTAGTCAGCGGACTATTGTTTGGTGTAGGAATGACAATATCAGGAATGATCGAGCCGCAAAAAGTGATTGGTTTTCTTGATGTAATGGGTGAATGGGACCCGAGTTTGTCATTTGTAATGGGTGGAGCCTTGATGGTGTTTATGCCATTTCACTGGATGTACATCAAGAAAAAATCAACGGCGATGGATGGCTCGTTTATGTCAACCCCTACCCAAAATAAAGTTGATGCCAAACTGGTAATTGGCGCAGCCGTGTTTGGATTAGGTTGGGGGCTAGCCGGTATATGCCCAGGGCCTGCGGTGGCAAGTTTGGCACTTGGTAATAGTGATATTTTGTTATTTTTCAGTTCGATGCTAGCAGGTTCGTTATTTATTAGTGCGTTAAGCTTATCAACTAAAAAGTTTACCTCGCCGGTCAAAGCGAATTAGAGCGTTAGGAGAACAGAATGAATAGAAGTTCGACCAAGGATGGTGTCGTTCATTCAATTATGAACAGCTTCTTTCCGCCCATTATCATTGTTTTTCTGTTGGCCGTCGGTGCGGTGTCTTTGTGGCTGACGCCTAAAGAAGAAGATCCTCAAATTGTTGTGCCAATGGCGGATGTGTTGATTGAAGCTCCAGGGCTCAGTTCACAACAAGTAGAAAGGCAAGTTACCGAACCACTTGAAAAATTGCTAAGTCAAATAGATGGCGTGGAGTATGTTTACTCCTCTTCATCAGATGGAGCCGCTCAGGTTATTGTGCGTTTCTTTGTCGGCGAACCGCGTGAAGATGCGCTTGTTAAGCTGTACAACAAACTTTATTCCAATCAGGATCATATTCCTCCTTCCGTCACTCGCTGGCTGGTAAAGCCAGTCGAAATAGATGATGTGCCTATCGTAGTCGCTGCACTGTATTCAACTGACCCTAATCAGGTAAATAGGCACGATCTCAAGCGCATCGCAGACCAGGCGACACTGGGCATTAAATCAATACCGTCAACAAATGGCGTTCAAGTGGTCGGTGGGGAATCTAAGCTCATTAGTGTCGAATTAGATTCAGTCGCGATGGAAAGCTTCGGAATCACCTTAAGGGATTTAAACTTTGCTTTTGACGTTAGCCACAATAAACAGCAAGCGGGTTCAATTCAGATTGACGGCAATCGGTATCTAATAGAGTCAGGCCGACTACTTACCAATGCTCAGGAGGTCGGTGATCTGGTTGTAGCCGTCGTCAATAACAAACCGGTGTTTTTTCGCGATGTCGCGAAGGTAATTGAGCGCGCAGCGGAGCCTTCCAATGACACTTGGTACATCGATGCAAAACAGCAAGTTGAACATCCGGCCGTATTCATTTCAGTGGCTAAGCAAAAAGGTTCGAATGCGGTAGATGTAGCGAGTCAAACTGTTGAGAAGCTTTATGCGTTGCAACAAAATCAGTTTCCGCCTTCTGTCAAAGTCGACATCATTCGAGACTATGGTAAAACCGCAGATGACAAAGTTTCCAATCTCGTCTCGAGTTTAGCCATTTCAGTCCTGACGGTTGTTGTGTTTGTCGGCCTATTTTTAAATTGGCGCAGTGCGCTGGTTGTCGGGATTGCGATTCCGTTGAGTTACAGCGCGGCATTAGGACTAGATTTACTGTTTGGCTACACGATCAATCGAGTCACCTTGTTTGCGCTAATTCTTGCTTTGGGTTTGATTGTGGATGACCCAATTGCCAGCATCGACAATATCGAGCGGTATTTGAAACGCAAAAATCTACCTCGCTCAAAGGCAATTGTACTTGCGATGGGAGAAATACGTAGTGCGCTGATAATGTCGACGGTTGCTATCGTAATTGTATTTACGCCAATGTTCTTCATTACAGGGATGATGGGGCCTTATATGGCACCATTGGCTTTTAATGTACCTGTGAGCGTTGTGGTGAGTACGTTAGTGGCGTTTTTTATCACGCCTTGGCTTGCTAAAAAGATCCTCAAAGGAGCAGCTTCGTCAGGTCAGTATGACTTCGAGTCATCAACGCTCTATCAGGGTTATGCGCGGTTACTGACACCGCTGCTTAAAAGTCGTAAAAAAGCGTGGCTATTTCTTACCTTTGTCGCTTGTTTGTTTATTGCTGCGGTACTGTTACCGGCAATGCGACTTGTACCACTGAAGCTTTTACCCTACGACAACAAAAACGAATTTCAGTTGGTGTTAAACATGCCTGAATCTTCAAGCTTTGTTGATACCTCTAATACGCTACGTGTTTTCTCTGACTATCTAGTGACTGTACCTGAAGTAGAGTCGGTATCTGGCTTTGCGGGTATTGCTTCACCAATGGACTTCAACGGTATGGTGAGGCATTACTTTATGCGTAACCAACCGCATCAGGGCGAGTTACGTATTGTTTTGGCAGAAAAAGATCAACGTGCAATGCAGTCACATGAGATAGTGACGCGACTTCGCAGTGATTTAGAACACATTGCCACTCGTTTTGATGCATCAATTCAACTTGTCGAAGTTCCCCCCGGGCCTCCGGTTATCGCAACAATTACCGCAGAAGTCTATGGTGAGGAGCATACCTCTTACCAAGAGTTAATGGGTCAAGCACAACGTGTTGCCGAGCGGCTATCTATAGAGCATTTTGTCACGGAAGTTGATACCAGCGTTGATCAACAATTAGAAGCTTGGCAATTTATCGTCGACCAAGAAAAAGCCGCCTTGTCTGGGGTGTCGATACAAGAAGTTAACGAGACCATAGCAGCGGCAAATAACGGCTATGTCATCGGTCAGTTGGGTTCCAATAGAGAGGTTAACCCACTAGCAGTAGAAATTCGCTTACCTCGTGACCAAAGGGATGAGCTTGATAGCCTATTGCGCCTTTATGTAAGGGGGCAGGCAGGGGTAGTGAAGACCCTCGAAAATGGCTCGCTGGTTGACGCGCCGCAACCATTAGTACAGTTAGGTGAAATAGGGCGGTTTGAAAAACGCATTGTACATACGCCGATTTATCATAAGAACCTAAAACCTGTTGTTTATGTGTACGCAGAAACAGCGGGCCGAGTACCCGGAGAAATCATTGCCGATGTCATAGCTGACCAAAATAGACCGATTGAAAAAAACTGGGTTGAATGGAATGAACGTACTTACTTAAACAACGGTTCTGGTAAACCTTGGCAGGTTAACGAAGACATTAATGTCGTCTGGAGCGGTGAAGGCGAATGGAAAATTACCATCGATGTGTTTCGAGACTTAGGTATTGCCTATGGCGCGGCACTATTTGGTGTGTTTATCGTTATGCTGGTTCAAACAAGCTTACCTGCGGTTGCCGGGATCATCATGTTAGCAATTCCCTTAACCGTTATCGGCATCATGCCCGGTTTTTGGCTGCTCAACAGTATGAGTCAAGAGATTAACGGTTATCCAAACCCTGCGCTGTTCACTGCGACCGCCATGATTGGTATGATTGCTCTCGCGGGCATTGTGGTGCGCAACTCACTGGTTTTGATTGAGTTTATACAGCAATCTCTTGCCAATGGGGAGCCACTACACAAGGCATTGATTCAGTCTGGTGCAGTAAGAATGAGGCCGATACTACTCACTGCCGGAACAACGCTTTTGGGGAATGTCATTATCACCCTAGACCCAATCTTTAATGGCTTAGCGTGGGCGATCATATTCGGGATCGCAGCCTCAACCATCTTTACCTTGATTGTCATTCCAGTCGTTTATAACCTCGCGTATGAGCGAGTTGAAGGGCATGGAATGCCGATATACAACAAAGAATTAAAACACCGAGAAAGCAGGAGAGACGACAATGAATAAGAAAACATGGCTGCTTGGTGGATTACTATTTAGCGGTTTAGCTGTTCTGTTTTTGTATATGGCGGGAGTGTTTACGCCAAAACTGCCTGTAGAGCGCCAAGTCCGTATGATGAGCGCTCCAAGCTTTGATACAGCTAAGCTTGTCGCAAGTGAAGAAACGATAAAAAGAGAGTTTTCAGGGCGTGTGGTTGCTGAACAAAAAGCAACGGTTGCCTCAAGGTTAACCGCCACCGTCGCCGAAGTGATCGTAAATGTCGGTGATCGAGTAAAGCAGGGCGATATTCTGATACGGCTAGAGAGCGGTGATCTCGATGCTAAGGTAGAACAGACTGAGCAAGCGCTTATCTCTGCCCAATCAACGTTAAACAATGCGAGAAAAGAGTATCAACGCGTTAAGGAACTCCTAAACAGAAAGCTTGTGCCTCAATCTCAATATGACCAAGCAGAGAATCATCTGCAAACCTCACAAGCAGCGCTAATGCAAGCTAAAGCGGCCGTTACAGAGGCAGAAACCACTTTTGGTTATAGTGTTATTACTGCTCCTTTTGATGGCATCATTACTCAGAAGATGGCGTATCAAGGGGATACTGCGACGCCGGGTTCCGCCTTGTTATCTATGTATAACCCCCAATCCCTTGTCGTTGAGGCAAATATTGCAGAATCTGCCTTACCTCATATCGAGCTGGGTAAAACACTGGCATTAGATTTACCTACTAATGGCATCATCATAGATTCTACTGTGAGTGAAATTACACCGTCAGCAGATGCTGGCTCTCGTAGCTATCTCATTAAATTGGCTTTTGAAACCGAGAAAAGAGTATACCCGGGTAACTTTGCGCGAGTGTCCGTCGAGCTAGGCACCCAGCAAGTGGTGCGTGTTCCGTTAGAGGCCATCTATCAAGTAGGGCAACTGGACTATGTCAAAGTAGTGCAAGGGGGAGAGGTGCATACACGGTTAGTTCAACTAGGTGAAGATTTCCGTGTACGCAAAGGACTTAAGGCGGGTGATATTGTGGTACTCAATCCGAGCGATATTTAACCACAAAAGATAAACAGCCCCTAATGTATTTGCATGCTCAGTGGACAGTGATCGCTCAGTGTATATTCGAGGACATCTGGCACTGGAAAAACGATTTGCTCAGGCTTTGTTGTCGCGAGTGCTTCGCTAACAACGATATGATCAATCAATGACCTGAATTGGTGAGTCCTTTTTGGGTTGTTACGCGATTTAACTTTGCACTCAGCTTTGGTCTGTTTTGATGCGAGGTGAGCAGAGGTACCTTGGGTCATTTCTTTCCATAGCCAGTCGCCTTGGTAACTGAGGTTATGGTTAAAATCGCCCAATATAACGTAAGATTCACCGCTCGACTCTCGCTCTTTAATCCAATGATTTAGGGTTTTCCCTTGTTGTTTTAGCGTTTTACAATCGCGACTATTACGATAAGCACCAGAGCAACGAGCTTTTAAGTGTACAGACAAAGCATGGATTGGATTACTACTGTTTGGGTTTAGCACAATATAAGTCGCAAATCTTAGTTTGCTGTTGCTACTGCTATCGAGATGGATATCTTCGCGATTAAAAACGTTTATTCCTTTCTTTACCGCAAATCCTGTGTATTGATTAATCTCATCAAACTGATGCTTTTTATTGGTAGGCAAGCTTCTTTGTGAAAAAAACAGCTGATAGTCTGAGCCAATCACGCGCTTTAGCGCGATAGGGTCGTTGACCTCTTGAAAGGCGAGAACTTGAGGAGCAATAGAAGCAAAATGACGGCTTAAGGCGAAGTAGTCATCTTCGTTTCGCTGTGAAGACGAAAATTTCTCTGAAGGCGTGTTGCTCAACCATTCGATATTCCAAGTCGCATAAACGGAGTCGTTGGCGCTAGAATAGAAAGACAGCAAACATAACAGCGAAACAAAAAGTGACCAACTTTTAGGGGGTAGCATAGGCTTAACTCAATGAAATATATTGCAGCCTTTATGCTACAAGACATCCCAAAAATGCAAGTAGGATTTGTTGCATTTTTCTAATTTTCATCATTTTCTTTCCAACTGAGATCAGTGCCACTAAGATCGATTTGATCTTGAGCGAGGGTCTAATTTTATTGATCGAAATCAATACTTTCTCCTGTGTCATTTCGTTAAATACGCCACAATATATAGTGTTAGTCGAATAATAAACCGCCCTATATAGTGTGTTTGTGGATAACTCTGTGAGTATGCTGGGGTAAGGAGAAAAGGTGAAACCAATCGTAATCAAGCGTGATGGCTCTAGAGCTCCGTTTAGCAGGGATCGTATTCAAGCTGCAGTGGAATCGGCAGCAGAGCACGTTGATAAAGAAATCGCAATTTATGCACTGAATGTAGCACTTGCGGTTGAGCTTCAGCTAAAAGATCACGATGAAGTACACATCAATGACATCCAAACCTTAGTAGAAAATGAGCTAATGCAAGGGCCTTATAAGTCGCTTGCCCGTGCTTACATCGAATATCGACATGATCGTGATATTGCGCGCGAAAAACAAAGTGCGTTGACCCGTGAGATCGAAGGCTTAATTGAAGAAAGCAATGTTGATTTAATCAACGAAAATGCGAATAAAGATGGCAAGGTTATCCCTACTCAGCGTGATTTACTGGCTGGCATTGTAGCGAAGCACTACGCGAAGACACACATTTTACCGCGTGATATCGTTCAAGCTCATGAAGTGGGCGATATTCACTACCACGATTTAGATTACGCGCCGTTCTTCCCAATGTTTAACTGTATGCTGATTGATTTAAAAGGCATGCTAACTCACGGCTTTAAGATGGGTAACGCTGAGATTGATACGCCTAAATCCATCTCTACTGCGACAGCGGTTACCGCGCAGATCATCGCGCAAGTGGCGAGTCATATATACGGTGGCACGACGATCAATCGGATTGACGAAGTACTTGAACCCTATGTGATGGCGAGTTATCACAAACACCTAGAGATCGCAAAAGAGTGGGATATTCCAAATCCAGAAGCGTTCGCTACATCGCGAACTGAAAAGGAATGTTATGACGCGTTTCAATCTCTAGAGTATGAAGTCAACACACTACACACAGCGAATGGCCAAACACCGTTTGTAACCTTTGGTTTTGGTCTAGGTACAAGCTGGGCTTCGCGACTCATTCAACAATCAATTCTGAAGAACCGTATCGCGGGGCTAGGTAAAAATCGTAAGACAGCGGTGTTCCCTAAACTAGTATTTGGCATCAAAGATGGTTTGAATCACAAGTCGGAAGACCCAAACTACGACATTAAGCAACTTGCGCTTGAATGTGCCTCTAAACGTATGTACCCAGATATTCTTAACTACGACAAAGTGGTTGAAATTACTGGTTCATTTAAAACGCCGATGGGTTGTCGTAGCTTCTTAGGTACTTATGAAGAAAACGGCGAGCTTATCCATGAAGGTCGTAACAACCTAGGTGTGGTGAGCTTGAATCTGCCGAGAATTGCTATCGCGGCTAATCGTGATGAGAAGCAGTTTTATAAACTTCTTGATGAGCGTTTAAATCTTGCTCGTCGCGCGCTTGAGACGCGTATCTCGCGTCTAGAAAATGTAAAAGCCCGTGTTGCTCCAATTCTATACATGGAAGGGGCTTGTGGTGTTCGTTTGAAGGGTGACGAGCCAATTGCCAATATCTTCAAAAACGGACGCGCTTCAATTTCACTAGGTTACATCGGCATCCATGAAACCATTAATGCGCTGTTCGGTGACGAAACGCATGTATACGATGATTCTGCATTACGTCAGAAAGCAGTTGATATCGTTAAGTATTTGAAAGAAAAAGTGAATCAGTGGGCTGAAGAATCTGGTTATGGCTATAGCCTATACGGAACGCCAAGTGAAAACTTGTGCAGCCGATTCTGCCGAATTGACACTAAAGAGTTTGGTGTTATCAAAGGGGTAACAGACAAGGGTTACTACACAAACAGCTTCCATCTTGATGTTGAGAAGAAGGTTAACCCATATGATAAGATCGATTTTGAAATGCCGTATCCGTACATCTCAAGTGGTGGCTTTATTTGTTACGGCGAGTTTCCAAATATGCAGCGTAACATTGAAGCGCTAGAAAACGTTTGGGATTACAGCTATAGCCGCGTTCCTTATTACGGCACCAATACACCGATCGACGAGTGTTATGAGTGTGGTTACAACGGCGAGTTTGATTGTACGAGCAAAGGATTCACCTGCCCAAGCTGTGGTAATCACGATTCGACCAAAGTTTCGGTTACTCGACGTGTTTGTGGCTACCTAGGCAGTCCAGATGCAAGACCGTTCAACTTCGGCAAGCAAGAAGAAGTGAAACGACGCGTGAAGCACCTGTAATTTTTCGCAAGAAACGACTTCTAATCGAGCCCTAGATGTTAGGGCTCATTTTATTTAAAGAGCGATATCATGAACTACCACCAGTATTATCCAATCGACGTTGTTAACGGACCGGGTACCCGATGTACGCTGTTTGTGTCGGGTTGCGTTCACCAGTGCCGAGGGTGTTACAACCAATCGACGCAACGATTAGATTCTGGTGTGTTGTTCACCCAAGAGGCGGAAGACCAAATTGTCGCTGATCTGAATGATACAAGAATAAAGCGCAGAGGTTTGTCACTGTCGGGCGGCGATCCGCTTCATCCTGCAAATGTGCCACATATTCTAAAACTGGTTAAACGCGTTCGACAAGAATGCCCGGATAAAGACATTTGGGTCTGGACGGGCTATACGCTTGCTGAGCTAAGTGACGAGCAAAGGGAAATTACTCAGTACATTGATAGCCTGATTGATGGCAAATATGAGCAGGACAAACGAGACTTAAACTTAGAGTGGCGTGGGAGCTCGAACCAAATCATCCATAGCTTTAAGCTGTAGTGTTCAAAATCGACCAGTAGATATCTCTATTGGAAATGCAAAAGTTAAATAATTGTTAACCCGAATGGTTTTTTATCCTGTTTTGCTCTGACAGGATGAAATTTTATTTCTAGATCTATCGATTAGATGGTAAGTTGAAGTCCGTTACTTGAATTTCAAAGGGTTGTGACTTTCATGTTCTCTCATTTACCGACTCCTACATTGGATCCTATTCTTTCTTTATCTGTTGCATACCGCAATGACCCGCGTGCTGACAAAGTTGATCTTGGCATTGGGGTATACAAAAACAGCGCTGGTGAAACGCCAGTCATGAAAGCAATTTCTCAAGCGCAAGATATCGTTGTCGCTGAGCAAAAAACTAAATCTTATGTTGGCCTTGCAGGCTGTGAAGAGTTTAACCAGTCAATGGTTAGCTTACTCCTCACTGGCACGTCAGCAATGGATCGTGTTGCTGCTATACAGACACCGGGCGCGAGTGGCGCGCTGCGTATGCTTGGTGACTTGATGAAAGTTGCCCAGCCAAATACCACGGTATGGATCTCTAATCCAAGTTACGTAAACCACCGCCCGGTTATGGAAGCTGCTGGATTAAAAGTTAAACACTACCGCTACTTTAGCCCTGAAACCAAGCAAGTTGATGTCGATCAGATGATGTTTGATTTGTCTCAAGCAGGCCCAGATGATGTCGTTTTACTACACGGTTGTTGCCACAATCCAACTGGTGCAGATATCGATTTTTCTGCTTGGCAAGCAATCACTGAACTGTCTCAGAAAAATGGCTTCATTCCTTTTGTCGATATCGCGTATCAGGGCTTTGGTGATGGCTTAGAGGAAGACGCAAAAGGTCTACGTTTTATGGCCGATAACGTCGAAGAAATGCTGATTACCACGTCTTGTTCTAAAAACTTTGGCTTATATCGTGAGCGTACTGGTGCTGCCGTTGTGGTAGGCAAGTCACAGAGTGATGTGAACAACGCAAAAGGTAAGCTATTGACGCTCGCACGCGCGACTTACACTATGCCACCTGACCATGGTGCGGCATTGGTCAAGACCATTTTGCAGAATGAGCGGCTGACTCAAGTTTGGAAACAAGAGCTAAGTGAAATGCAGCAGCGTTTAGTTAACCTCCGCCAGACTTTATGTGATGAATTGAGAAATAGCCAAAATACTTCACAATTCGACTTTATAGACAGTCACAAAGGTATGTTTACTGTGCTAGGCTTTAGCCAAGACCAGATGACGCAACTCCGTGAAGAATATGGCATTTATGGGGTAGGTGATGGTCGAATCAATATCGCTGGTCTGACTGAAAAGGACATACCTTACGTTGCAGAGGCGATAGTTAAAGTTTCTTAAGTGTAATGGGGTCGTTAGGCCCCATTTTAATCACTTCTGTTTTGTTGAGTTAGGTGAACAAATGAATAAAACGTGGAAAACACTGATTCCATTTTTTTTAAGTGGTGGTTTGATGGCGTGTTCAACCACAGGACAACAGCCCGTCGAACCAGAGCAGAAGCCACAAGTCGAACAGCCGAAAGAAGAGGCTGAAAAACCAAAGGTAGAGGAACCTAAAAAAGAGGTTGAAAAGTCAGCTAAACCTGAAGAAAAACCAAAGCCGCCCGTCGTTAAAGATCAGCCTAAGAAAACCCCTGATGGTAAATTGCTGCTAGGTGCAGAAGAATGGGTATACGTTCCTGGGCTTGAGGAAAGCTTTAGAGCGCGTGTTGATACGGGGGCGACAACTTCTTCTGTCAGTGCCATCGATATCGTCCCGTTTGAGCGCGACGGTAAAGACTGGGTTAAGTTTAAGGTTGAGCACGATGGAATCAAGAGCAAAGAAATCGCGCTTCCGGTGAAACGTTGGGTTAAAATTCGACAATCTAGCACTGACGATACCCATAAACGGGCTGTTGTCGAAGCTTGGGTTCAACTTGGTGATCTAAAAGAAAAAACAGACTTCACCCTAGCTGATAGAACGCATCTTACTTTCCCGTTGCTACTCGGGCGCAGCTTTTTCAAAGATGTCGCAGTCGTCGATGTTAGCCAGAAATACATTCAAGATAAACATAAATAGCCCGACTAATTGACTAATTACAAAGCCAGCACTCGAATAATGTGCTGGCTTTTTTAATTGCTGGATCATGTTTTTGTCGTTTACGTGTGGGAATTTTATGCGATTGAGTTAATATTTTCGCGAAAATGGTCGGTCATTCGAACATCTGCTACCACTCCCCCTATTAAACGAACAAGTGGCGATGTTACGAAAACATAACGAGAAAGGAGTCATATATGAAACACCTGTCGATGGCTGTCGTACGTAAAAATGGCAAAGTACTGGTTCAAGAGCGCTATAGAGCGAAGAAAGGTATGGTTTTTGAGTTTCCAGGCGGGGCTGTCAATGACAACGAGTCAGGTACCGATGCCGCAGCGCGCGAGCTATTTGAAGAAACCAAAATGAAAAGTGTTAAACACTCCGCTACGTTCAGTGCGATAAACGATTTTGGTGGGCGCATCTATTACGCAATTTTCAATGCAAGTGAGCAGCAAGAGCCACTTGCGTTAGAGGCGGATAGGAAGCAGACGTTTCATTGGATGTCGCCAGAAGAAATTCCATTGGATGATTTCTATCAAGCTGACGTTGAGTTTATTAAACGCCACTTAATGCAAGAGCAGCTTGCTTAGCTGTTGGCTGAGGTTATATGAACAAATAAAAAGCCAATCAGCGAAACGTTGATTGGCTTTTTTGTGCGTGTGGCGTAATCCAACTACTGGATTTCTAGTAGCTCAACGTCAAAAATCAGAGTCGCCGCTGGTGGGATAGGGCCAGTACCGTTCTTGCCGTATGCAAGTGGGCTAGGGATATACAGACGGAACTTGTCACCTACAGACATGTAGGTAAGGCCTTCTTGCCAGCCTTTTATCACTTGATTAAGCTTAAAGCTGATTGGCTCACCACGTTCAACAGAACTATCGAAAACAGTACCGTCAATTAGCGTACCGTGATAGTGAACTTTTACTGTGCTTGTGGTTGTTGGATGCTCAGTACCCTCTCCCTTATGCAGAACTTCATATTGCAGACCACTTTCCGTCATTACAACCGATTCTTTCTTTTCATTTTCGAGTAAGAAAGCTTGACCTGCCGCGAAGTTAGATTCGCTTGCCTTATGGTTTGTGTACGTACGGTAGATGAAAAAGCCCGCTAATATAAAAATAATAATCGGGAAAACAAATTTAGACATAAATACTATCCGTTGAATTAAGGTTGAGTAAGTAAGAAATTAATTGTGCTGGCAATGCCCGCTACATCCTGATGTCCGCTAGTCATGATTTGGTATTTGCCATTTACAATAAAAGTAGGAACAGCGTTAATTTGACCTTTGGTCGTAATATCGTCGGCAATTTGCATGGCAGCAAAAAGCTGTTGTTGCTGCTCTTCGTTAAAGTCATATGGGCTGATCAAGTCGCGGCTGTGGAAAACCAAATCCAGTGCAGCCTTTTTTTCTGCCGGAGTTGCACCGTCTCCCATTTGAATTGCAGTAAACATTTCGCTCATCATGGTATGATCGGGCTTGTTACCTAACTGCATCTCAGCGGCATAATAAATCATCGCTCCAATTTGAGCGCTTTCATTGAAGGTCACATGAACTTTGCCGATGCTTTGGCCTGTTAGCTTCTCTATCTCGGGAATTTCGTTTTCCATTTGACGGCAATGACCACAATTTAGCGAGAAAACCTCTGTCACCTGAGGAAGCTTAAACGTTGAGAGGTTGGTCGGCAATTGTTGGTATTGTTTTCCCTCTACGGGTTGAGAGTTATCGGAACAGCCTACGATCAAGGCCGCAACTACAATTATCAGAAATGACGCAATCTTTTTCATTTGGTTTCTCTATTTGTCGCAGGTAAACAAAGCCCCGTGGCTTAATTCGTTTACTCGTGAATTATCAGTGTATAGATTCTACTTGTTCCGAAGCCGAAGCGAAACTACGCCCATAGAGGATTGAATGATAATTGTATTTCGAAAGATGAAATTTGAATAAGGAATGTGCGATAGCCACTACATTTAACATGTAAGAAAAAAAGTTTGCCTGTTGGCTAAAGTAACAGCGAGATTGCCGATATAGATAATGTATCGGCATGGAACTTACGGTGAATCAATGAAGTACTTAATCTTTCCTTTAATTCTCGCACTTGCAGGGTGTGGCAGCCTACCAAAGGACATGACTCTATTAGGTGGTGATCTTCTCGATACTGCACCGACATCTGACTTTGAAGTTCGCTACCCTGAATGGGGTGTAGCGCCGGTAATTGTTTCGTCTGGTGTGAAAGGACCTATGGGGCAGCAGAGAACACAAAGCTACAGTGATCTGCAGAGCTTTTTGGTTAGCAACGGTGTCGATTATGAAATACTACCAGGGAATCACGTTATGGTTAAACTCAAAGACACCATAAAGTTTAATACTGGCTCATCACACGTATCACCAGACTCTAAATATTGGTTGAACATGATGGGAAGCTACCTCGCGACGCAGCCTGGTATCGATATCGTTATCGACGGACATGCGGATAGCACTGGTGCTCCTTCATTGAATGACAAACTTTCAGTAAAGCGTGCGACAGCAGTCAAACAGCAGTTGGTGCGTAACAATGTTGCGATGGATTCCATATTCACCCGTGGCTATGGCGAATATGTACCCGCCTGTAGCAATAAAACCAAAACAGGCAAAGCGTGTAACCGACGAGTAGAAGTCCTGTTTATTGTTGCCAATAATTAAGGACGTTAGGTTTTACAATCCTGTAGATACAATAATATGATTTGTCCGCAACGCCTTGGCTTTTCAGTCATGGCGTTTTGTCGTTGGAAAGTGACTCAAGCAAATTATACATAACGAAAAGCCCCAGATTAGCTGTCTAATCTGGGGCTTTTTTAAATAGTTAGGCTTAGTTAAGCGGCGCTTTTAACTTGTTCGCTTTTTTTTTCGCTTTGCATTTTTGCAAGGAAGTATACGTTAACGCATGCGATGAAGCCGTTAGTTACAACGACAGGCCATGCATCAATCATAAGCCCGTAAGCAGTAAATAATGCACAACCAATGAAGTTTAAAACTCGTAGTCTAACGATGTCTTTCATTGTTAGTGAAATCGCAACCATAATTGATGCTGCGTAACCTAAAATTTCAACCATATCCATAATTTGACCCTCTATAATTTTTGCCGAACTTAGTCGGTACCAATTCTTCTCGTCTTGAGATAAGTGAGGAAGCTCCGTGCCTCGAATGGTCTGAATGATTAACTGGTGTGAAATATAACAAGGCTAAATATGTGATAAAAGCCCGAAAAATACGAACGGAGAAGGTTAGCGATTACGCAAACGTTTTACGTTGTTTGCAGAAATATTATAACCATTCATGTTGGTTGGCTAATACTATATTAAGCTAAAAAATAAAGCCCACACGTAAGTGTAGGCTTGGCATTCGATTGGTGAAAAACTTACTTTTTCTTACCTTGAATAACCTTATCTTCTTCAGTCAATTCGCGGATACGGCGGCTGATGTCACGGCGTTCTTTTGAAATCTCCGCGCTCTTGATGATATGGTCGTCAACGCGGTCTTCGTAATCCGCTTTCATGTTTTTGATGATGCCAACGATCTCTTCGTTGCTCATATCTGGTTTAATGTAATCAATCAGGTTTTCTAGTAGGTCGACACGTTTACGGTTATCGCGTACTTTCTTTTCATTATCAATAAGCTCACGTTTTAGCTTATTCTTACGACGTGCTTGAGACACGATTTCAATTACACCACTCATAGGTCCCTTTCCTAATTTTTGAATAACTAACAAAGATTAAATCACAACAATCAGTGTGAGAACAGCCCTAAGATCAATCATTACAGTACGTTGACGCTTTTGTCACCAATCTGTTGGCATCTGATTGTGACGAATGAAACTTCGAGATATGATTTAAACATTGAAAGTCAACGTGTAATACAAAATGAGGACGTCGCAGATTATTATCCCTGTGGTTGAGTCTGATGAACAGATTCACCGATCAAAGAAGTTGCTTGATGCTTATAGAAAAGAGCGTGCTCAGCAAGAGATAACTGAAGTAGAGCTAAACCGTAGCAAAATAGTGATGATAGATGAGAACGGAAATATCAAGAAAGTTCCCATCCTCTCCGAGCACTGATGCAGTGTTTGTGAACAAGAATAAGGAAGTAACATGAATATCGAGCTTACGCCTATTGAAGCGCGTGTAATTGGTTGTCTTATCGAGAAAGAAGTCACTACACCCGACTACTATCCACTTACACTCAATAGCTTAACAACCGCATGCAACCAAAAAAGCAACCGTGAACCTGTTATGTCTTTGAGCGATGCAGAAGTCCAAGACGCGGTAGATGCTTTAACTGCACGCAGGCTGGTTAGTGATGAAAGCGGATTCAACAGCCGTGCCAACAAATATCAACATCGTTTTTGCAACACAGAGTTTGGTGACCTCAAACTAACAAAACAAGAAAAAGGGATAGTGTGCTGTATGTTGCTTCGTGGTGCACAAACTCCAGGAGAACTCCGTACACGCACTAACAGGCTTGCAGAATTTGTTGATGTAAAAGAGTTAGAATCTGTACTTGATAGAATGGCATCCAGAGAAGATGGTGCGCTTGTCGTTAAATTGCCGCGTGAAGCTGGAAAACGCGAATCGCGCTACATGCACCTATTCAGTGGCGAAGTGGATGTGGAGGTATTAATGAGCTCAACATTCACTCAAGCAAGCAGTAGCAGTGGTCGATTTGAACAGTTAGAACAGGAGGTAGCGAGCCTTAAGGTGGAACTCTCTGAATTGCGTGCGCTAGTTGAGCAGCTAACCAATTAATGCTGGAACAAGTATCGAATGATAAAGATGCGCGTTCGAATTGGTACGTTTACCTGATTCGAATGCGCAACAATGCTCTTTATTGCGGCATTACCACTAATGTAGAGCGACGCTTTAAGCAACATCAACAAGGAACGGGTGCTAAAGCACTAAAAGGAAAAGGACCGCTTATATTAGAGTGGTATCAAGGAGCCGGCGACAATCGTAGTAGTGCCTCAAAGCTCGAATATCAAATCAAACGCCTATCTAAGCAGAAAAAAGAGCAACTCATCACAAGTCAACAGCGTCTTACTATTGAATAATAAGTAACCAATTGATTGCTTATCCAACAATATCTTGAAATTGTATTAATCTTGATTATGAGTAATCAAAAAGGTTGATATGGATATGAATCAATTATCAAAACTATCAGTAGTGGTCGGTCCCTTAGTTGTCCTTTCATCCGTTCAGGCTGCGACCGTTGTACCGGACGGAAGAGGCAACGGTATGGGCAACACTGGAGTAACGAGTGCAGACTATGTCCTTGCCCCATTTTACAACCCGGCGCTAACGGCAGTGCATAGAGACGAAGACGACTTTGGCTTACTTGTTCCAGCTATTGGGGCGACATTAAGAGATACCGATGAGTCACTTGACACTATTGATAGCCTTCAAGATACGATTAAAGCATTTGAAAGTGGTGGCAGTACCGATCCCGTTCAAGCTGCTCAGTTGAATAGCTACTTAACCCAGTTATCCGATAACAAACCGCTTTCTGTCACTGGTGGGCTAGCCATTGCTGTAGCATTCCCAATAGATATCGTTTCCGCAAATGTCTTTTCACGCGGCTATGCAGAAGTGGTCGCTTCTCAAAAAATAGCAGTAAACGGCGGCGATACACCAACAGCGGTTAAAACTCGCTACGAGTCTTCAACTGTAGACATGATTGCATTTGGTTACACGGAGTTTGGTATCGCGTTTGCTAAGCGGTTAACGTTTAAAGGGCAAGATATTTCGATTGGTGTTAGTCCTAAGTACCAACAGTTAAAAACCTATAAGCAAAGTCTCTCTGTCGAGGATTTTGATGTAAGTGACTACGACGAAAGTGAGACCAAGCGTAACACTTTTAACCTTGACTTAGGTGCGATTTGGTTTGTCGATAATTACCGCCTTGGTGTGGCGATAAAAGACCTGTTCTCCAAAGAAATTGACACCCTCGATATTGCGGGTGTGAGTACATATAAGCTCAATACTCAAGTTACTGCATCGGGAGCTTACACGATGGAGTATCTAACCGCGACGATTGACTGGGATCTAACCAAGCAAAAAAGATTTACGAATGTCGCAGATGATACACAGTTTTTGCGGTTAGGTGTTGAAGGCAATGCGTTTGGCTGGGCGCAGTTACGTGGGGGTTACCAGTTTGATATTGAAGATACCCTAGATGATTCGATTACACTCGGTATTGGGATTAGCCCTGGCGATTTAGTAAGCATCGATTTAGCAGGTAGTTATGCAGGAGATAACCAATTTGGAGTATCAGGGAATTTGTCTTTTACGTTCTAAGGTGGATTAGGCATAATGAGAAAAGCCGAGAAATATTAATAAGTTGCATAATATTGAAGCAATCTTGGCTTACTCATTTACGTTGGTTATAGAAAAATTCTAATATAATAAATATATGTTCTGTTTGGCTAGAATTAAGAGAGAACTAGATGTCTAAAAAAGCGATATTGCCTTTACTTGCGCTGTGTACGTTTACGGCTTCAGCACACACCACCCAAGTCCTCAACGGATATTGGCAATATGATGAATATCTTGATGCTCATCCAGAGCAAAAGCAATTAACCGAAGCTCTAAGTCAAACGGTGAGAAAATATCCGACGCCATTGGCAGTGCATCAGGCTGATCCAGTGACCATTTCGGTCGTATACCCAGGTCAGCAGGTATCTGACTACTGGATTCGCAACATCAAGGCATTTGAAATGCGTTTGGAAAAGCTCGGAGTTGACTACGAGATAAACCAAGTGTTTACTCGTCCTAGTGTTGATGTAAGGCAACAAAGCTTATCGCTATTAGAGGCAGTTCAAAACAAGTCTGATTATCTGGTTTTTACCCTAGATACCACAAGGCACAGAAAGTTCATTGAACATGTATTGAGCTCTACTGATACCAAGTTAATTCTACAGAATATCACGACACCAGTTCGTGCTTGGGACGAGCAGCAACCCTTTATGTATGTTGGCTTTGACCATATCAAAGGGACAAAGGTGCTCGAACAGTACTACAAAAGCTCCGTGCCGAAAGAAAGCCGCTACTCGGTACTTTATTTTTCAGAAGGCTATGTCAGTGACGCAAGAGGAGACACTTTTATTGAGGAGATGAGCCATCACGACACGTATAAGCTCTCTTCATCTTTCTATACTAAGGCAACGCGCGAATCTGGCTATGACACTGCCAAGATTGCCCTAAATAAAGACCCAAACCTTAAGTTTATCTATGCTTGTTCAACCGACGTAGCGTTAGGGGCCTCTGATGCTCTAGCTGAATTAGGTCGACAAGATGTAATGCTTAATGGCTGGGGTGGGGGAACCGCAGAATTGAAAGCAATCAATGAAGGTACCTTAGATGTTACTGCGATGCGTATGAACGACGATACCGGTATCGCAATGGCAGAAGCAATTAAATGGGATCTGGAAGATCGTCGTGTACCACACGTTTATTCAGGAGATTTTGAGCTAGTGACTAAAAAGGATAGTCCGGCGCGTATCGAAAAACTAAAGCAGCGTGCATTTAGGTACTCTGATCAATAATGCGTTTTAATAATGAACATGGCAGAAAACGCCAACTCGCAACGATTCTAACCAATTCACTTTTTTTGTGTATTGGCGTATTGATTGTTGTTGTTGTGCTTCAGAACTACCAAGTTAACCGAGATGTGGTAGCTCAAGAGGTCGCGAGAACGAAAAAGCAAACTAAGAGCCTTGTTCAAGAGATCTTCAACTTACGAGTGAAATCGTTGGAGATTACGCAAGATAGTTACAGCAGAAATCGGATATTGGTCGAGGGTGCTCTCGCAAAAAATGTTCAGTCACTAGACCGTTTTTTCAACAGTATTGACCAACTATCTCCGGATGTTGCACCAGATTTTCGATATATACGCAGTAACGATAATCTGATCTGGGACGATGGCAATTTTCAATTCTATGGTATTTCGAAAAGCCAAATAAACCATTTGAGTGCAGAGATGAGCACGGGGCCGGATTGGCATATTTCACAAACGCCTTCATCTTTAGGGGTGAGGTATCTTGCAATGCGCCGTACTGCTATCGTCGATATCAATTCTGGTGAAGTGGTAGGGCACCTCTATATTGGCATTGTTTTAAATAATAACTTCTCGCTTGTTAATGCGATAGCGAAAGGGGGTAATGCGGACGAAATATTGCTGGCTGTTGGCTCGGAAGTTATCGCTGCGAGTACGAAAAATCAAAGCTTTAAGCATATTGAGTGGTTAGAACAATCTTCCAAGTCGCTTAATGCGAGTCGTTATATGGTTTCGAGAACTGATGTAACGATAAACAATGTACCGACTTTTCTGTCTGTTTATACCGTGCAAAGTAACGAACACATAATGGCTTTTGTACAAAGCCATTATGTGTGGATCTTGGTTACGGCAATGTTCGTTGTCGGGATCGCGATTTACACCCGGGTTTGGCTAGGGCAGAGGGTCTCAAATGAACTCCAAAGCTTGATGCGTTACACAGATGCAACAATCCAAGAACAGAAGGTGACTAAGTTTGAGGGGTCTAGCATTGAAGAATTTGATCAAATTGCGAGCTCATTCGAGCGTTCTTTCAAGCGATTACATGAGCAAGAAAAACAATTTGCGGATTTGTTCAATTTCTCACTGTCTCCCATTACTTTATGGGACTCCAATGGTGAATTAAACAGGTTTAACCCTGCAGCGGAGCGATCATTTCGCCAAGGTCGTGCCCAAGAGCAGCTGATCGACAGCCTAAGGCCGCATATTAGAATGTGTGCACAAGGGGCGACGTTAACTGGCATCAATACAACGATCGCGAGCAAGACATTCCGCTGGAATTTATCTCCGATATCCAATGATAACAACATTACTCATATCATGGCTCAGGGGCAAGATATCACCAGCTTTATTGAAGCTGAGAGACAAAGTGAAGCGGCGCGTGAACAAGCAGAGGAATCAGCAAGAGCACGAGCTGATTTCCTTGCTCGAATGAGTCATGAGCTTAGAACGCCACTGAATGGCATTCTTGGTGTCTCACAGTTGCTAAAAGGTAAAATGGAAGACGAACAAGATGTCGAACATATGGACATTTTGTGTAATAGCGGAGAACACCTACTAGCTGTGCTTAACGATATACTCGATTTTTCTAAGATAGAACAAGGTAAGTTTCATATCGAGAATAGAGTTTTCCGCCTTTTGGAGCTCACGACGACGGTCGACAAGATATTTAAACCTCTTTGCGACAGCAAGGAGGTTAACTTCATTGTTGCAAGCAATATCGATGACAAAATGTGGGTGTTTAGTGATCAGGTACGCTTGAACCAGATAATCTTTAATTTAGTAAGCAATGCAGTGAAATTTACTCATCAGGGACAAGTTCGAGTTGATTTAAATTGTGAGCTTAAAAATAATGGATATCTATTGTCGATAGACGTGCAAGATTCCGGGATAGGAATAGAGCACAAGCGATTAAGAGATATCTTCGAACCCTTTGTACAAGCGGAGGCGACAACCACGAGGGAGTACGGTGGAAGCGGGTTGGGATTAGCCATTGTCCATAGTCTTGTATCGATCATGGAAGGTAAGATAACCGTTGACAGCGAAGTCGACAGGGGAACACGTTTTTCTGCTAAAATGCCACTGCAAATTGGCAAAGAAAAAGTATTCAGTGTTGGGGATCTAGAGGCTGAACCAGCAACATTGTTCAGCGAACCCCTTCATGTGTTATTGGTTGAAGACAATCATACCAATGCTTTTATAGCCAAGGCATTTTGTGAAAAATATGGAATGAAAGTTTCTTGGGTCGAAGATGGTATCAATGCCATTGAGATGTTGAAAAGCGACAGTTCTATCTCTCTGGTGCTAATGGACAACCAATTGCCGAATCTTGGCGGAATAGAGGCAACAGAGATCATTCGTAATGACCTCGAACTGGCTGTGCCAATTTATGCTTGTACTGCGGATGGGATGCAAGAAACTAGAAACGAGTTTCTAAGAGCTGGCGCTAATTACGTGATCGTGAAACCGATCAAAGAGGCGGCGTTAAACAAAGCCTTTGTCTATTTCAAAGAACATCACTATTCTTTGGTAGAGTGAAACAAAGAGCATCATTATCTGAATATGATGCCCTTGAAACCGCAATATATTGGAGGGCTAGTTACCGCGCCAACTTTTGATGAGCACGCGAGAAGTGATTGGCACAAAAGGCCCCCACAATTGAAAGCTCTCCCGCTAAACAGAGCGCTGCTGCTACTTCAGCAAGTGCTTTAGCATTGCCATTTCCATGTAGTTTCATAATATCTAAACATGCTTTTTGCGTCGGCAACCCTGTTCCGCCTCCAACAGTACCGATCATTAAGTTCGGTAAGGTGACAGATGCGTATAAACCCCCCTGTTGATTGACTTCCATGCGCGTGATTCCGATTGCAGACTCAGATACACAGGCTGCATCTTGCCCGCAAGCGATATAGAGAGCGGCAAGTGCGTTAGCATAATGGGCATTTACACCGATTCCGCCACTGAGCGCGGAGCCCGTTGTTGTGACTTGTCCAAAACGCATCATCTTTTCTGGAGTAGTGTGCAAATACTTTTCAATTAGCTCTTTGCTCAAATGCACTTCAGCTGTAACTTTTTTACCACGCACATGACGCAAAGTATGCGAATTGGGTTTTTTGTCTCCCGATAGGTTGCCATCCAAAAATGCCTCGCTTGGTTCAACGGGTGAGTGTGCCAAAATAAAGCAGTAGACTTCGTTGGTAGCGATAGTGACCATGTTCTGCCCCGAGGCATCACCAGTATGGTACTCAAATACCAGATAGACATGGTTACCTTCAATATTGACGTTGATGTCGTGTAGCTTTCCATGCGAGGTTGTTGATTCAGCAATGTGCTTAAAATGATCATACTGGGTGACCACCCAGGCAACGAATTGACCAGCTTCTACCAGTGAGTCAAACATAAACACTGGTGTACGCGTAACCCCTTCATTGATCAACATAGTGCTTGCACCACCCGCGATGGTGATTAACTGAGCTCCGCGGTTATATGATGCGACTAAGGCAGCCTCAGTGGTGGCGAGTGGTACGAGGAAATCATCATTGGCATGGAGTCCATTAACTCGGAGTGGACCAGCAACCCCTACGGGAAGTTTCACTGTCCCGATAAAATGTTCGATGTTTTTATTATACAAGTTAGCATTGGCTAGTGTGTGTTCATCAAGCAAGGCTGATTGATCGGTTAGCGTATTTAACTTTGACCAGCGTTTAGACAAGTTTTTTTCAGATATATAGGGGCTGGGTGTAAGCCGTAGCTCGGGTTTGCCAAAGCGGGGACTGAGTTTTTGTTCTAATTTTTCGCCGTTTGAGTCTGGTAGTGTGAAGAGAGATTTATCTTTTCGAGCAAGGTTTAATTTCGGCATTACGATTTAAAACAGTAAATTTGCGAGCATTTTAGCGCATAGAGTAGGGAACACAATGGTTGCTTAATGGATTGCTACAATTTCGAGGCAGTTAAACGTGGATGTCGAGTAAGGTCCCAATCATCTCTTGGTCTCTTTGAATTACATTGGTGCCGATCTTACTATATTGCTGAGCACTATTTAGCTTAGTTAAAGATTCGATATCTGTCGGTGGTGGGGTAACCTTAAATTCAACCTGATTGAAATCATAGGTATTGTCTTTTGGTATCGATTGCAGTTGTTGGTTACGCTGGATTTCATGCGCAGCATCTTCGGCCATCTTGGATGACATATCAATGATTTGATAGCCAGATTGCACAGAAGAAACAGGCATAAGCACCTCCCTTAATTAAAGCTTAAGGTGTGTTTGCATTTTGGGCAAGTTGTGCTAAGAAAATAAACTTGAGATCATTTGCAACTCCTCATCGTTGACGATTATTCTGTCGTCGCCGTCAAGTTTACTGTTGATTTCGCCTCTCAGCATACGCAATTGTTGTGGCGTAAGTGATTTAATTTGAGCTTTCATTGCTTCAAATTGTTGTGGAGTCATATTTTTGCACCTGTTAATCGATGAGCTATCGGACTTATACAGGTAAGAGATGTCTCCTTTCATCGTCTTACTCTCGTACTAATAATGTACAAGTAATTTTATTTTGACGCTGTCGGCTTTTTGTCCGAATAATGTCAGAGGATGTTAAAAATAAGTAAGCGAGTTAGTATGGATAACTAACAAGTATGATGGCTCGCAGGTCTATTAGTTAGGTTTATGTACTACTCGCGCAGCAAATTTACTGGCTAACGAATGTAATTCAGGCAGCATTCGATAGACCAAATGAAGTTGCTGTAGCACCATTCTTACAGAACTATCGTCTTCTTCCCGCCACTCTGCGAGTCGTTGTTCGAGTACGGGGTCATCTATGCCGCTGGTATCGCAATTGTCACACTGTTCGTTGAGTTGAGTGTGAAGGACACTCAGATGTTGATGTATGACACGATGAGCATCGAGAATAAGCTTATGTGTGTGTTCGTCCGCAATTCTTGTTCTATGAGCGCCAAGAGCCGATATGTAACTTAGTAACGCGTGGTTCAGAGTTAAAAATCGGTAGCTTTCGTCAATGGCCGAAATGTAACGGCCTGGCTCTGCGAGCATATTGCTGATTGCTGAGGTCAGGTTCGCGTCCTCATTATGAGCATTACGTCGTGCCACTCGATAGCTAAGACTGTCTTTTTTGCCGACTCGGTACTGCCCAATGATTTGCCCCAAATAATGTTGATTCGCGCAAATTGCGTCAGCCATAACTCTGTGGAGTTTTTTCGATTGCCAGTCGGGAAGGATAAAGGTCACGGCAGCGACGGCAAGGATACAGCCAATCAGGGTGTCAGCGATTCGAGGCAATATTACATCATAGCCTTGACCCAATTGACTAAAACAGAACAGCACCAAAACAGTAATAAAACCAGTTGCGTAGCCATAATTTGCTAGTCTCAATGCGAAGAAAGCGACACCCGAAATAACTACCAGCAGTAGCTGGCTTTCTTGAGATGGAAACAAGGTGAGTAATGGAACACCAATAAAGATACCCGCAAAGGTTCCGAGTACGCGAGCGACGAGTTTTTGCCGAGTTGCACTATAGTTTGGCTGACAGACAAATAGTGTGGTCAACAGTATCCAATATCCCCGTTCTATGTCTAAAGCTTGAATAATTCCATAACCAAGGGTTAGAGCGATGGACATTCGAACAGCGTGTCGAAACAACATCGAATCTTTAGAAAAATTAGATTTAATGCGCTGCCACATGACTTTTAGGTTATGGGCTTCTGTGTCATCCAATACTTCTTCTTCTAGCTTATTAGCATCTGGATTATTGACGTTACTGAGCTGTTTTTCGACCGTAGCTAGGTTATTGAACAAATAGCCCAGTTGCGCGAGCAATGAGCGCCATTGAGGATTGTCTTGTTCATTTAAATAGGTCAGCGAGTTTTGTAACTCGTCAAGCGCGATAATAGAGTCATCGCGGTGTTGATACTCTTTGCCTAGTCGGATTGCTTTGGCAATATCTCGACAAGACTTAGCTTGATTTTGCAGCAGGTGTTTAAATCGAAACAGCACATCAAAACGCTCAAAGTGCTGTGCTAATTCTTGATAACGATAGTGGCTAGAGCTGATCCGCTCATGTATATCTTGGGCAAGAAAGTAGGTGTTTAAGAATCTATCGCTTGCTCCATCGACATGACCACGCTTAGAACGTGTCAAAAAGGTTGCTTTACAGGAGTTCAAGGCATGGACAGTGGCGGCGTTCAGTCTGGCTTCTTCTATGCGATATGGTTGAGGTTTGAGGTTAGAAACTGGGTAAAAAAGCTGACTCTTTGAATCGAGGTAGTTCGCTAACTGAAGAAACACGTTCGCCAGATTTTGCTGTACGGGTTGCATTGGCCATAGCGCGTGCCAAACCATCGATAAAAAATAATACCAGCTTGCACCTGTTAACAACATCAATGGTTGAAACCAGATATTGGTGCTCTCGTGGGCACCCAACATGGTGTAAATCGCGATCAACAATGAACCAAACGCAATGCTGGCATAGCGAGGCCCAACTGCGCCAAGCATAATAAACCCGAAAGTTGAGATAAAAAGCCCTAAGGCAAACAGCCAAGGAGTACTGAACAACATCTCAATTGATAAGGCTGCGATGGCAAAACAGACCAAGGTTAGCGATTGAGACTTTAAACGTCCGGTAAAACTGTCATCACTTTCAGCTAGAGCAGCGGCTATCACTCCCAAAATTAGAGGGACAATGAGGGAATTAAGTTGTAGATACCATGTAGGTATGACAACGCCAAGAAGAGTGACGAGTATCAGTAAACTATAGTTGAACGTTTTGTTTGCCCAGTAATGGCGAAGCTGACTTAATAAATTCACTATCAGATAACTATGTTTTGGTAATTGACGCTAAATTAGCACAGCTTCTATGGTAACGACCTGATCCAAATAAAGATACTATAGAGTTTGCTCGAGTTTTATGCAGGTCACCGATTGACGGATTAACGTCAGTCAGATATTGACTAAATTGTGTTTTAATTTAGAACTCTTACTTGCAAATTTTGCCGGAAACTTGTCAAAAGCAAATTCAATTGCGTTATGATGTTGATAAGACAGATTAAAGGCTTAACAGAATGCAGCTAACCGCAAACAAGACTGCACAGTTTTTTATTCAGCACGAATACTATCATATAAAGATTGCTTCAGACTCTCTCATTCTTGGTTCTGAAATGAGTGAAGAACATATACCATTTAATGTTTGGAGCGGTCGCGTACAGATTAAAAGTGGCCTTATTTGGGGCGGGCTGCTGTTTTTCGCCCATGAACATCAAGGAAAGCAAAGAGCTTGGTTGGTTCAAGGTCTCCCGTTAAATAAGTGTCGTGAGTTTGCCAGATATGCTGTGGCTGCCTATCAGCAATGGCACAGACACCAATGCCAACAATTGAACGAGTATTTACCTCAGTGGGAGGAGAGTGTTCGACGCTTTCATCTTCAGCCGTCATTTTTGACACATTCAAAAGTCGCAAAGTGGCGCGAGCAAATTTCACATAACTTCCAGACAATGAATATGACGCTTAATGATGCAAAGCTGCGTATGCCTGAGCGTATGGCATCTGTCGAGCCTTGGATTGATAATTCTGACACTGAGTTAAATGCAAGAAACGAGAGCTGGATAGAAAACGAGCTAGAGAATTGGCAAGTACTGTTTTCACAAATCGAGTCGTCTCCACTGAATTATTCTCAAAAGCGTGCAGTATTGCTTAACGATGACAATAACTTGGTACTGGCGGGGGCTGGCTCCGGAAAAACAAGTGTTTTAACGGCGAGAGTGGCCTATTTGTTACAAAGCCATTTGGCGCGCCCTGAAGACATTCTTATGTTAGCGTTCGGTCGAGATGCCGCTGAAGAGATGAGCCAACGTTTAAGCAATAAGATTGGAGCGGGTGAAAAAACCGCTAAGGTTAGTACCTTTCATAAGCTTGGTTTACAGATCTTAAATCAAGTAGAACAAAGTGATGTCACTATTTCGCCGCTTGCGTTGAACGACAATCAGCGCCAGAACTGGTGTATTGACTGGCTGAAAAAGCATTGGATGACTCCTACCAACTTTAAGCGTTGGCAAAAACATTTATCTAAGTGGCCAATTGCCTACCTGGCAGGCGATGATGAACTAGGGAGCCATGTAGAAAACCCCAAGCTTATTGCTTGGCTTGAAAAGCAAATGATGCAATTAGCCTCTATGGGCGCCACGAAAAAAGAGATCCAACAACGCTTAGTCGAAAATCATGAATACACACGGCTTAACAGTGAGCTCGCATTGGTATGGCCATGTTACCAAGCGTGGCAACAACAATTGAAAGAACAAGGCCATATCGATTTCAATTTGATGATTACACGTGCGACGCAATATGTTGTGAAAGGTAAGTTTAAGTCACCATGGCGCTATATCATGGTTGATGAATATCAAGATATTTCCCCGCAGCGACTCGCGTTAATTGAAGCTCTGTGCAATCAAGATGAGGCTTGTGTTCTGTTTGCTGTCGGTGATGATTGGCAGTCTATCTATCAGTTTGCGGGGGCTGATGTCGACCTGACAACAGGTTTTGCCGAACGATTCCCAAATTCCACAGTTCACTACTTGGATACGACGTATCGATTTAACAATAGGATCGGTGAGGTGGCGAATCAGTTTGTGCAGCAAAACCCCGCACAACTGGAGAAAGCGTTAAATAGCCATAAACAACAAAAAGCAAAAGCAGTCACGCTAATGCCACTTGCTAATGTTGAGAAGGTGCTTGATCAGTTGAATCGAAGTGCTAAATCGTTGCAAAGCGTTTTGTTATTAGGGCGGAACCATTACCACAAACCTGAACTGCTTTCAGATTGGCAAAAACGCTTTGCTTTACTCTCGATAGAGTTTATGACTTGTCACGCGAGTAAAGGAAAAGAGGCAGACTTTGTGATTATTCTCAATGTCGATGAAGGTCAGTTTCCAGCAAGAGTGAAAGCTTTGCATGTCGAGGGAGCCTTGACTCAATCAAATGATCAATTTCCTTATGCCGAAGAACGAAGGCTTTTCTATGTGGCCATCACCCGAGCGAAGAAAAAAGTCTGGATCGCTTATACTGGAAGTGGTTCAAGTTTTGTCAAAGAGCTTGTCAATGATGATTACCCAGTCATCGTACAGAAGTAAGGAATCGTAATGAATGGTCCATTTTGTATTGTACTCACCACGACCAATTGCCGTGAAAACTGCAAGCAGATCATTAACACTGTGTTGGGTAAGCGACTTGCTGCATGTATACAAACGATGCCGATTGAAAGCCATTACCTGTGGCAGGGGAAAGTATGTTGCGACAATGAGACATTGTTAATTATGAAGACCACAAAGGCTTGTTATGCGCAACTTGAACAAGCTATCGCGTCCATCCATGAATACGAAGTACCGCAGATTGTTCAAATCCCATTTGTCGAAGGATTTAACCCTTACTTGGCATGGATTGAAGAGAATACCCGCTGCTGAAAGGCTTCCTCTCGCGACTGATAATATAACGGCTTTCAACTGCTCTATTTGCGGCTAAAATCTGCACGTAGTCACAAATACTGTTGGAATTTAGCCTTTTTGCACACTCTATGTCCAAATGACTGTCACCCGTGGCTTATCGTTTGCTTTACCAAATTGTCACAATTACAATCGTTTGCTCATATACATAACGATTAGAAAGTAAAAGTCATGAAACTGGAAACTGTCGATTATCAAGCGGAAAATGCTGCCGAACTGTTTGTTACGTCTTTACGTGAAACAGGCTTCGGTGTTCTAAAGAATCACCCAATTCCAAAAGAGCTCGTTGAGTCTATTTACGAGAATTGGTACAACTTCTTTATGTCTGAGCGTAAAAATGAATTTCATTTTAACGTTGAAACCCAAGACGGCTACTTCCCACCGAGTGTTTCTGAAGTGGCAAAGGGCCACACAGTTAAAGACATTAAAGAGTACTTCCACGTTTACCCTTGGGGCCAAATGCCAGAAGAGCTGAAAGAGCAAATCATGGATTACTACAACCGAGCGAATGCATTTGCTGAAGAGCTTTTAGGTTGGGTCGAAGCTCACGCTCCTGCGGAAGTTCAAGAAAAGTTCTCTGTTGCACTTTCAGACATGATCAATGGAAGCAACAAGACACTACTACGTATTCTTCACTACCCACCAATGACCGGTGATGAAGAACCAGGAGCTATTCGCGCTGCTGCACACGAAGATATCAACTTGCTGACGGTGCTACCAGCGGCGAATGAGCCTGGATTGCAAGTGTTAGGCAAAGAGGGTGAATGGCTAGATGTTCCTTGCGATTTTGGCAACTTGATCATCAATATTGGAGATATGCTACAAGAGGCGTCGGGCGGCTATTTTCCGTCTACAACGCACCGCGTAATTAATCCAACAGGGGCGCGTCAGGAGCAGTCACGAATCTCACTACCACTGTTCTTACACCCTAAGCCAGAAGTGGTGTTGTCAGAGCGTCATACCGCAGATAGTTACCTTATGGAACGTTTGCGCGAACTGGGCGTTATCTAAAAAACGAATAGGAACAGAGTCGCGAGAGCGGCTCTTTTTTTATGGCTCAGGCGACATTTATCGTAGCAGAAACTCGACAAAAGGTTCTTTATGTCATTTAGTGAATAGGAAGGAGATTAAGTAGTTTATGCAAGAACGACAAGAGCTCACAGCACAGTTTCAGCAATACATGGAAAACCCATTGCTTTGGCCAATTCTTGAAGTACTAAGGAAAAAGTCAAGCGGATGGAAGGTGCACACTTTGGCGTCTCATCTAGGTGATCTTGGTTTTATCCCTTTGCTTGATGAGTCCCCAGAAAAGGACCTGTTCAAACGCAACTTTCTGATAATGAATGCTTTATACCAACTTCAGGAAACGCTTTATCCCGATAACTGGCTCCAGGTACAGGCAATGGATATTATCCTTATGCCATCTCATCAAGTTCCCGGCCATGAGGTGGATCATCACGATCCATTAAGGGATTACTACATCCATTGGAAAAACTACGAGGCTGATGAAGGAGAAGTCAAACGTCTTCTTAATGAGTTCTGGAGTCGATATCGTGAATTTGTCGGTAGTACTAACGGTAAAGAGATGGATCGTGCCAAAGCCTTGAGCTTGTTTAAGTTACCACATGATGCAACACGGTCTGAGATTCGTAAGACATGGCGCAAGTTAGCATTGAAGTGGCACCCAGATAGGGACAATGGAGACAGTGATAGATTTAGAATACTGTGTGAAGCCTGGAATGTGCTACGCCATTAACCAAACTCATTTATGGCTAGGGTTAAAACCGTTGTGTTCCACCATTTGTTTTTAAAGAAACGATCATTAACACGTTCTGTGTCTATCTTCATTCCGACACGTTGGCAGAGTCGAATAGCCGCTTTATTTTTGGAAATGGTTTCCGCGTAGACTCGTTTTACACCAAGTTCAGTAAAGCCGAAGTGAATCAAGCTTTGCATGGCTTCTTCACTCACGCCTTTTCCTTGGTTATACCGAGTTAAACCGCAGCCAATTGAAGCCTGATGATTGGCCTCTAAGCGTAATGCAGCGAGGCCCAAATACTCTCCGCTATACTTGCATTCGATGGCTAGGTGATATTGGGTTCTTGGATAGTAATTAGCTTGCTCAATAAACAGGTTCGCTAGGTAGGTGCTCTTTGCTATTGAACAGTCTTCCACGTTATAAAAGCGTTGATATTTGGGGTCTTGGCACTGTTCAACATAAAGTCGAATGTCGCAAAGGGTAAAGTCTCGAAGAATCAAGTTTGAAGTAGGTAAAGTAAGACTCATTTTATCCACATAATAAAGCGCCCAAACAACGGGCGCTTTATACAATGAATGCGTTTTAAATACTATTTAGATGCGCTGAATTGAGACTTACGCATACGATTGAGTGCCGCCATAACATCCAAAACGCGAGGTTTGGCTAAGTCACCTTGATTTGGCATACACTTATCCCAATCGTCATTCAGATACTGAGCGATGTCTCTTGCTGGGATATTTGACCAGCTAGGCTGTTGAGCAAACTGAAACCAAACCCAACCAATCGCGTTAAGTTCGTTGTTTGATTCTAATTGTTCGAGGGCAGTTAAATCAGTGTATTCTTTACCAAACCTTAACGAGTCGCAGCCTTTAGCGGCAATTCTGAACTTGCCTTCAGCGAGCATTTTCTGTAACGCACCGCAGTTGAAGGCACGAGGACGAAAAGACTCAAGACTTGCTTCACTTTCATTTTTTCGCAGGGTAGGGTGAAGTTCGGCCACTTGTTTAGCTTTTTCAGTTACGTCTACGGGTTGATAGTCATGCATTTGAATTACGGTATCAGCGACATCAAGGTAATCCCCCGATCCTCCCATGACAATAACGGTAGAAATCTCTAATTGTTCGCTAAGTTGGCCAATACGATCGACGAGAGGAGTAATCGGTTCTGCCCCTTTACTCACTAGCGCCTGCATTCGCTCGTCACGGATCATGAAGTTGGTGGCCGAGGTATCTTCGTCAATCAAGATTGCTTTGGCACCAGACTCGATCGATTCCTGTAACCACGCCGCTTGTGAGGTTGAGCCCGAGGCATCTTGGGTAGAAAAGTCGGTTGTTTTTCTGCCCATAGGTAAATGATTAATGTAATTTGAAAGGTTGAGTGAGTGAACGCAGCGACCGTCTTCCGCTTTAATTTTCATAGCCAGTGCATTGGTCACAACCAGCTCGCGGCCATCACCTGGAATATGATTGTAAACAGAGCGTTCAATCGCATTGAGCAAAGTTGATTTACCGTGGAACCCACCACCAACAATTAGCGAGATACCCTTTGGAATACCCAGGCCTTTAATCTCACCACGATTAGGGGCGTTTAAAGTTACTTCCAACGATTTAGGGGCGATAAACTCGACTGCATTTTTCATAGGCAGGTCACAATTGCCTGATATGCGGGGCAATATTGCGCCATTACCCACAAACGCTAGTAAGCCATTTTCCTCTAATTGAGCACGAAGAGCAGTTTGGTCTTCTATTGCTTCACAATGTTGAATCAGCGTTTGTTTATCGATTTCACGCTCAAGTGTCGCTTTGCGAATAAACTTAGGCAAATGAAAAGTTAAGATATTATCTGCTTTTTTGCCCAGTACAGATCGACCTTCAGCAGGTAGATTGACTCTAAACCTTAACTCTATTCCTTGCTCAGTAAATAATACGGCGGTGTTATCCAGCACTGTTTGGCCAGTTAACGCGATGCTGATGCTACTGTCTTGCTTAGCAAACTGCGCAAAACTACGCGCGATAAAGTCGCGAGCAGCAATTTGATAAGATGGTGACTTATCACGTATCCAGACAAGCCCTGTTAGTGACCAAGGGCGTATTGCCCGCACGCGAGATGCGGAGGCGTATGGGTCACCTTGTACGTAATCAATATGGAAAGCATAATCGCCAAAATCATACTGGCCTTTAATCTGTTGATAGGCGTGGTAGTTTTGTTTTTCTATTTTTTTTAGTGCGGCGGATAGTTGATCCATATTGAACTCTATTGTGGAAACGAGAAAGACGAGGATTATAGAAATCGCTCGTCTAGGAGTAAAGCAATAGTGGAGTGTTTACGAATATGAGAACTTCGGCGATAGGTTATTTTGGTTTAGAAGGTGAGTTTCGAATTCATCAAAGGGCATAGGTCTACCGTATAAGTAACCTTGACCAATATCGCACCCTTCAGAAAGGATGAACGATTCGTGCTCTGAGTTTTCTATACCTTCAACAGTAACTTTTAGGTTGAGTTTCTTTGCAATTGAAATGATAGATCGCACGATCTCCTTGTCTTCGTTGCTATGTGACAGTTGATGAACAAAGCTTTTATCAACTTTAATTGCATCGAATGGAAATTTCTTTAAGTAATTAAATGACGCGTAGCCCGTACCAAAATCGTCGAGGGAGAGGGTGATGCCCAGCTCGCTTAAAGAGATTAGAGTGTTACGAGCGACGACTTCGTTGGCTATCAGACCGCTTTCTGTCACTTCTAGTTCGAGATAGTGAGCCGGCAGCTGATAAGCTATGAGTAAGTCTTGAACTTGGTTGACAAATTGCGGGCTCTGAAGCTGTACGGCAGATACATTGACACTGACTTTAAAATCATCAACATGAATAGCCCATTCTGCGGCTTTTTGTATCGCGGAGCGGAGAACAAAACTGCCGACTTCGAAGATGAGACCATTTTGCTCCGCGAGGTGGATGAGTGTTTCGTTTGAGATATCGCCAAGAATGGGGTGGCGCCAGCGAAGTAACGCTTCAGCACCGATCCAACGATGAGTTAAAGGCGAAACTTTTGGTTGGAAATAGAGCAATAAGTCATCATTACGTACTGCTTGGAGTAAATAACTTTCAAGCTGACTGATGTTTTTTTGCGTATCCGAAATATCTTGGCAATAGAAGCTAAATTTATGTCCCGAGTCTTTACAAGACTGCATCGCTTCTGCCGCGTATTTGAGTAAAGATTTAGAACATTGGGTATCGTCAGAGCTTGTTACCCCAATATAGCTATGAAGATGAAGGTGTTCGCCTTCAACAGTAAACTCAGTTTGACTGACTTCGACTAACTCTTTGCATAAGGTGTTGATGTCATCGTCGTAGTGGTGTGTTTTAATTAGAAACGCTAGATCAGTAGACGAAGGCCTAGCGGTGACGACATCAAGTTGTGTGTGTTGGATTAAGCGAGTGCGGAACTCTTTGAGGATGTCTTCCCATGCACCGTAACCATATTTAGCTTGTATTCTGCGCCCATTAGTAAAGCCAATATGCAGTAGTCCGATTTTATAATGTGTTTCCAGATGTGCTGCTAAAGGTAGGGTGTCGAGCAGTTGCTGTGCTTCAATTTCTAGCGCATTGCGGTTTAAAAATCCGGTTCCTAGGTCATGCGACTGTTGGTAGCGTACTTTTCGTTCTGCGGCGCGTCTTTTGTCAATTTCTATATTTAACGAATAGTTAAGATCAACCAAATCTTGAGTACGTGTGTTTACTCGTGATTCTAACTCGAGATTAAGCTGTTGAAGATAGTGATTTTGGTAAAGTGTTTTAAGCTGTGCTTCTACAGAATCGCGAAATGATATGAGTAATTGTTGATAGGTGTCAGCAAAAGGGTTTTCTCTATCATCGAGCACGCAGATTGTACCGAACATGTTATCGTTAGGCCAACGTAAAGGTAAGCCGCAGTATGCGAGCAAGCCAAACTTCATATCGGGGTTAGTACACCATTTTTTGTCGGCACTTGCGTTAGGAACAACAAGTTGGCGGTTTTCATTGACAACCATTTCACAGTAGAGTCCTTGATTTAAGCTTTCGCTATCTCCGACATGATAAGGATGATTACGGTTATTATTGGCAGAGAATACTTCAATGTGTGCCTTGTGAACTCTCATAATCAATGCCGCAGGGACGTTAACTATCTCTGCGAGTAGGTTGACGATTTTTTGCCAATTGTCACTCATGTCTTCAGGAATAATAATTGTTCCCGTGTTCAATTTAGACATATTTGATCCCTGTGGGCTAGTGTACCAATCCGAGCATTCCTTGCTCTCTTTAATAATAGTCGTAGAAATAGTCATTGAACCAAAGATTAAGAGTTTGGTGCGAACTTGTCAGATAGCATGCCCCAAGGTATCGCCAAAAAAAAGTCCCAAACGCATGTTTAAGACTTTGTCTTAATGTGCGTCTCAAGAATGAGACCCCTTGAAACCAAAGACTTTAAGTGATGTATGTGTTAATATCCACATCTTCACTGTAATCAATGTTATCGAACCCAAACCCATTGAGATTAAGAAATTCTTGCTTGAATCCTGAATAGTCTCCGAGCTGCTTAAAGTTAGACTGATCAATCTTATCTAGGATTTCCGACACGCGTTGCTGGGTGTTTTTATCCAGTTCCCAATCATCCATACGAATTAATCTTTCACTGTCTACAGGGGGCGGGGTAGTGGCATAAAGCTTGGTACTGAAAAGGCGTTGCATTTGCTCAATGCACCCCTCATGGGTTCCCTTGTCCTTCATTACTTTGTAAAGAGCGATGATATAGGGGCTCAGTGCTGGAATAAAGACGCTCGCTTTAGTCACCAATGCCTTACAAACCGTTGCGTAGGCATTACCAGCATAGTTGGCGAGTTTTAGGTTCAAGGAATGACTGGTTTGGTGAAGGTCGATTTTGGCTCTACCTAATGTGCCATCAAGGTAAATGGAGTGAGTACATTCAGGTCCGACATAAGAAAATGCGATCGTCTTGCAACCTTGTGCGATTGATTCAGAATTAATCAATGTATCAATCCAGTGTTCCCAGTCTGCTCCACCCATGACTTTCAGTGTTGACTCAGCTTCTTTGTCTGTCGCAGGTGGTAATGTTGTTTCGTGCCATTGGTCTGTGTCAAGTAACAATGTGCTACCTGTTACGGGGTTTCCAATAGGTTTGATTGCAGAGCGCCATAGCTCGTTGGTGGTGGGATTTGGTCGGACTCCGCTAGCTAAGCTATAGATGACTAGGTCTACTTCTCCTTCAAAGTAGGTTTCTATTGCTTCAACAACTTGATCTTTAATTTGTTGAGAAAAACCATCGCCTTCTATGTTTACCGCAATACGCCCTTCTTGCTCAGCGAATTTCTTGAAATGGTAGTTATTGTAAAAGCCCGCTGAACCTGAACTTATTGATGACGGCGATTTTTCATAGGAAACGCTAATTGTATCTGCTTTTGCACCGCCAAAGGTGAGCGCTATGCGCGAAGCTAAACCTAATCCAGAAGAGCCGCCAATGATCAAAACTCGCTTGGGGCCACCCTTTATCGCAGGTGCAGATCTTACCGTTTCTATTTGATTGGCTACCGCTTGCTTGCAGCCATTTGGATGCGCACTACGTGCTACGACCCCATCAATGATAGGTTCAATAATCATACATACTCCTTAAGCCAACGCTTGGCAACAACCCAAGCTAACGTAAAGCTATGTAAAGTTTATTGAGCTAAAGCAATTAGAAGTGATTTATTAACGACTTTGCAACAAAGTTAGATATCCACGGTTGCGCTTCTGGTTTGGGGTGAAGGCCATCGGTCATCATCCATTCGGGATTGATGATGACACCTTCAAGTAAGAAAGGCAGCAGTGGTACATTGAGTTTTTGCGATACGTCAGGGTAGACAGCGGCAAACGCTTCGGTGTAGCGTTTGCCATAGTTAGGAAGAATATGAATTTGCATTAATAATGGAGTCGCATCGGCATTACGAATCATACCGATCATCTCGGTTAGGTTGTTTTGCACAATACCAACAGGAAAACCGCGTAAACCATCATTAGCGCCTAATTCAATTAAAACATAGTCAGGTTCATGTTTGTCGAGTAAACCGGGTAAGCGAGCGATTCCGTTGCCTGTTGTATCACCAGAAATACTGGCATTAATAACCGAGACCTGCTGTCCGCTTTGGGCCAGCTCATCGGCCAGAAGGGAGGGCCAAGCACGCTCAATTGGCATTTGATATCCAGCACTCAAGCTGTCGCCTAAGATCAATAGAGTTTTGCTATAAGCTGGATTTACTGACAAAAATAGAAGAACAAGGGAAAGTATTCGAAACATGCAAACATCCGTAATTGAAGCACAATCATTGTCCAAGATAGTCTCTACCAAACAAGAGCAATTAACAATCCTTGATGATGTAAATCTTGACATCAAAAAGGGGGAAAGCGTTGCTATTGTCGGCACCTCGGGCGCAGGTAAATCGACTTTAATGACACTCCTCGCAGGGCTTGATGTGCCGACAACAGGTAAGGTTGAGCTTCTTGGGAGACCACTTCAAAGTTTGAATGATGAACAACGCGCAGCAATAAGAAGTGAATCAGTTGGCTTTGTGTTTCAAAGTTTTCTGTTAATACCAAGTTTATCAGCGCTCGACAATGTGACTCTGCCATGTTTATTAAAGGGCGACCCTGAAGACAAAGAAAGGGCGATAAATCTGTTAGAGTCAGTTGGATTAGGAAATCGTATTCATCACTCTCCTACTCAGTTATCAGGTGGAGAACAACAGCGTGTGGCTTTAGCAAGAGCATTCATGATTCAACCCACGATTCTTTTTGCCGATGAGCCGACAGGAAACCTTGACCAACAGACAGCTGCCACCGTTATAGAGTTACTTTTTTCTCTAAACCAGGAGCATGGAACGACACTTGTTCTTGTTACGCACGATACTAAGTTGGCGCAGCGGTGTGATCGTATCATTAAGATGAAAGCGGGCAGGTTAGAGGATTGATCATGTCAAATTCCACGGCTACATCTTTGAACAAGCACCTAATTAAGTGGAGTGTCAGTGAGATTAGGCAAGGCCAGTTGTGGCCTGTCACGATTGCTCTGATACTGATTATTGCGTGTATATTTGCGCTCACAGCTTTAGCTGAGCGGATGGAACAAGTGGTTGTAAAGCAGGGTAAACAAGCGTTAACTGCGGATACTGTATATGTCTCCTCTAACCCAATTGACAGTGATTTTGACACTATAGCAGCAAGTAACCAGCTTGTGATTTCAACACAAACTCGCTTTGGCACGATGGCTTTTAGCGATAACGCAATGAAGCTCATTACCGTAAAAGGGGTCGATAGCCTGTACCCCCTACAGGGCGAGATGATTTTATCTGATGACAAGCAATTGTTCACACGAGTGAATCCCGGAGAACTGTGGCTAGATGAGCGACTATTTTCACAATTAGATGTCTCGGTCGGTGACGCTGTCACGTTGGGCGATGCCGACTTCATAGTAACGGGACGTATTGTCGAAGAGCCAGGTTTAAGTTTTAATCCATTTCAACAAATGCCATCAGCTTTTATCCATAGTAATGATATTGAAAAAACCGGGGCGGTTCAGTTGGGTAGCCGCGTACGCTACAGCAAATTTATTAATGGAAGCGCCGCCAATATTGAACGCTTAAAGGAGAGTATAGCGATAACAGCTAGTGATCGTTGGCGAGATCAGAATAGTGCAAGTCGTACCAACGAGGTATTTCAACGTACCGAGCAGTATTTGTCGCTGACCGTTGCTATTGTGGTAATCATGGCCGCGACAACCTTAGTATTGACTTGTCAGCACTATGTCACTACACGTCGAAAAACCATTGCTATGCTCAAAAGTTTGGGAGCAAGTAAAAAGTGGCTGATACGCTGGCTACTGACTCAAGTGACGATGTTGCTTGTGTCCGCTGTCTTGGTCGGTGTGTCATTAGGTGTAGTCCTTGAGTATCTGTTGAGGATTCCACTGGTAGAATTACTTCCCAACCCTTTACCGAGTTACGGCATCAAGCCGCTTGTGATTTCGGTACTCACCAGCATTGTGATTGCTGTTCCCGCATTAGGTATACCACTAATTGGGTTAACTAACGTCAGTGCTGTTAATGTGATGCAACCTCAAGCTGAATATGGCTCGTCAAAAGTACGTTACGCATTGGTACTGGTCCCGATTATTCCTATGCTTCTGGCTTATTATGACAATCAGTTGGTATGGATAGTATTGGCGGGTATCGTCGCTTTATTTGCGATATTGGCGTTAGTGAGCGTATTGATCACTCGTACGTTAGTAAAAGTGCCACTGAGCGCAGCGTTGAAGCTGGCTTTGAGTAGGATTAACCGCTCCTCAGTTGCAACTGGCATTCAATTTGGAGCGTTAGCTTTGTCGTTAATGCTACTTTCGACTATGTGGCTGGTGAGAACCGACTTACTAACCGATTGGCAGAGGACGCTACCAAAAGACGCGCCCAACGCGTTTGCTTTGAACATTGCACCATATGAAAAAGACAATTACTTAAAAGTGCTTGATGACAATAAAATTCAACGTTCGGAAGATTACCCAATTATACGTGGCCGTTTGGTTGGCATAAATGGTCAAGATGCCAAGTTACGTTCTAAGGGGGAAGAGGGAAGCGATGCACTTAGGCGGGAAATCAACTTTACTTTTAGTTCCGCTATTCCTGAGCACAATGATGTCGTAATGGGGCGGTGGAGCGAGGTCGGCGGTGTGTCAGTTGAATCCGATGTAGCGAATGATCTAGGCATAAGCATTGGAGACCAACTTGAATTTGTCATCAATAGTATTGCAGTCAAAGCCAAAGTGAACTCGATTCGAATGGTTGAATGGCGAGACATGAAGCCAAACTTCTACTTTATCTTTACACCAGATGTGCTGAAAAGCATTCCTGCGACTTATCTAGTTAGCTTTAGAGTCGAAGATGAACATGATGCTTTACTAAACCAGCTTTCTCGCCAACATCCAACGGTGAGTTTGATGGATATTCGGGTCATGGGGGCTAAGATTCAAGAACTGTTGGCGCAGATCGTATGGTCAATTACTCTTTTAGCGGGTATCGGCGTTTTATCGGGACTACTGCTTATTTTTACATTACTACGATTGAGCTTAGGTCAACGACAGGAAGAAATTCAGCTTTATAGAACACTTGGCGCCAGTAAAAAGCGTGTAGAACAAACCATATGGGCTGAGTATGGTTTGATGGCTTTCGTTGCGGGTATTATCGCTATAATCGGCTCTGAGCTGGTCGTCAGCGCCATTATGGTGTTTGGTTTCGAATTGCGACCACAGATACATTGGATGCTTTGGATACTGTTACCTGTCGGGACTTTTTTCACACTTGCTCTAGTTGTGAACAGTTTGATTAAACGCCTGCTAACTCCCATTAACAAAGCGATTGGTTAGTTTTTAACGGGTCAAGATGTCCAGTTATCCACAAAAACAGTGGATAAAGTTTGGGATAACTTGGCCTGTAGATAACTTTAATTTTCTCGCAGGCCCGGGTCTGCGTAGGCCTGCACAGATTTGTTATTCACAAAGGTAATTATTTCTAAGTTCTCCATTTTTGAGTCAAGCAGTTTTTTTCATTTTTTTTTCGAAAAAACGTCATAATTTCTCCATAAAAAATTTGTGATTTTATTCATTTCGTATTACCAGTAAAATGCACTGAGAATGAACGAATTAGCCGCATAAATGCAATTGAAAACGCAAACTCAAAGCTCGTCTAAAATCGCGATAATTGGTGGTGGTATTGCTGGTGCAACCACAGCTGTACACTTGGCTGAGCTGGGCTTAAATGTCCATCTATTTGAAAAAGGATCTGGGCTTGTTAGTGGGCCTCCAATCTGCCATTTGCACGCTGGTGGAAATTTATACAGAGAGATTTCTACAGATCAGTGCCTTGAGTTGCTCAAACAATCCATTGACACTGCGCGCCTTTATCCACAGACCATTAACCGTCGGCCTACGGTGATTGCTGTCCCGTACTCAGATGGAGGAAGCCCCGAGGAGTTGTATGAGCGCCTGATCACTATTCAGTCGTATTATACTGAGCTTGTGAAAGCAGATCCCGCCAACAAGGTGTTGGGAGAGCCTAGTGACTATTACAAATTTTACAGTCGTGAAGATCTCGAACAACTGATTGAACAACAACAACCCTCCCTACCTATTTCGATCGACGACTGGATGATTCCTTTTGCTAAGCATGCTGATCTTGATGTTCTGAAATTTCCTGTGGTTGCTGTTGAAGAGCATGGCTGGAGCGTCTTCCGGATTGGTGCATCTGCCACGTTAGCATTAGAAGCGATCCCTAATTGCACCATGATGACCAATACACAAGTTATTGGGGTAGAGGAACAGTCTAACAGTTGGAAGATTGAGTATATTGATCAAGAAGATCAGCTTCAGTTTCTCGAGTTCGACTATTTGGTCAATGCTTGCGGTTATGAAACTGGTTCAATCGATGACCTAGCCAACAAGCCACGTGAACGACTTGTTGAGTTTAAAGCGGCCTATGTGACTAAGTGGGATGAGTGCAATGAACTTTGGCCCGAGGTTATTTTTCATGGCCCAAGAGGCACACCAAATGGTATGGCTCAGCTAACACCTTATCCAGGCGGTGTATTCCAACTTCATGGGATGACTAAAGATATTACACTGTTTGAAGATGGGTTAGTCTCATCGACGGAGTCTACGTCACAGCCTCATTTACCCATGCGCTTGAAGCGAAAAATTCAAAAAGGTTGGGATGATGAGGTGATTACGGAAAGAAGCCGCAAAGCAATCGACCATATGTCTCGATTTATTCCTAACTACAAGCAAGCAACTGAACATGGCACACCACTTTTTGGTGCGCAGCAAATCCCGGGTCGTGATGACACGCTACGTGCAGCAGATGTGACTTTTGAAGGTGCACACTATGCCAGAGTCGAGGTGGTAAAAGGGTCATCGGCTCTAGAAGCTGCAATGAAACTGGTTCAAGAGTGGGGGCTATTTGACTACCAGGGTGCGAGTATTGAACTAATGCACCCTGTCATTATGAGCTTATCGGCAGAATCTGTAGAGGCCAAAGCACGAGAGCTTGCGAAGGAGCGAAACTATCCACAACAGTTGGCCGAATACTACGGAACACCAGCATAGCAGGGGCGGGTCTGTCGCCCTAATAGCCGAAATATCGTGCCCATTGTCCCCACACGTCTTGTAGTCCGAGCAAGTCGCCCCGTACGAACCTGACTTTTTGTCCCGGTTTTGCTTGAGCTAAGCGAGGTAAATCAATCCGAGCAACACAACCGATTTTAGGGTAGCCACCTATAGTTTGTCGATCATTGAGCAATATGATCGGCTCACCACTTGGTGTGACCTGTATCGAGCCAAGCGCTATGCCTTCACTTAAATACTCTTTTTGGGGTGGGGGGACAATGGCACCGGATAGTCGATATCCCATTCGGTTGACTAATTGGCTTATCTCAAATTGTTGAGAGTAAAGTGAAGCTACCGCATCTCTAGAAAAATCGTTAACTTGATAGCCTTCAATGACTCGCAGTTCAAGAGGCAAATTGTAATTTGGCTTATACCTAAATGTCATTTGCACTTGCTTAGACCCGATTGAATGCTGATTGAAGGGCAAGGTATCGCCTGCCTGAACGGACAAGCCGTTATTCAATCCACCGAGTTGGTCCCTCTCCACTGTAGCAGCGCTACCAAGTTGAGTTGAGACGGCAAATCCGCCTTTAATGGCGAGATAGGCGCGCAATCCGTTCTTAGGCAAACCAAACGAAAGAGTTTGCCCTTTTAATGCACGAAATGTTGACCAGTTGCCAATAATCTCGCCGTCGAGTTTTGCATTTAAGTCACCGCCCGCAATGGCGAGTTCGCAGGAGTGGTGAACAAAAAATTCTGCCTGACCTAAGGTTATTTCCAGCGTAGGCATGTTAATTGTGTTGCCCAATAGATGGTTAGCCCAGCTGTAGGCATAATCATCAACAGGTCCACCTTGAGCAATGCCGTAGTGAGCAAGCCCAAACCGACCAAAGTCTTGAATTAATGTCTGTTGTCCGGGTTTGATGACTTCGATATAGTTCTCAATTGTCATTGCCAACCCTCGCTTATGATACCACCTAATGATAAATACTCTTCTCGCTCGATAGCGTTGAATCTGATTTTAGTGCCTATATTGAACGGCAGTATTTTTGAATTGGTTGGGTCATAAAGGTCTACTGGACAATTACCAATAATATTCCAGCCTCCAGGTGTCTCACTCGGATAGACAGCAGTTTGATTATTAGCGATGGCAACGCTTCCTTTCGGTACGCGAACTCTGGGTGTCCGTTTTCTTGGTCGCCGTAAAGGCACATCCACTTCTGTTAGAAAGGCAAAACCTGCAGTGAATCCAATGGCTCCGACCGTGTATTCAGGCTTGGTGTGCGTAGAGATGATCTGGTTGCATGATAGACCGGAGTCTAAATAGTCCTGTAGATCTGGGCCAACTGACAGATCATAGTAAACGGGTAGATCTAAAATGTCCGCTTCGTGTGCTTCCGGCATACTGAGTAAAGCTTGAGTGACGAGCTTTTCAAGGTATGGAACAAATTCGAAAATGGAAATTCTATGCGGCAGATAGTCAACGAGTATGGAGTCAAAAGAAGGGGTGACATTCATAACCCAAACGCCTAGCTGATTGCTCAGGTAGTGGCTGATTTCGCCAATAACCCAAGAAAGGTGATCATTGGGTTCACTATGGAAGCGGATTAAGATTGAACACTCCGCAACAGGATCGATAGAGGTGTCTATACGCATTAAGTAAGATTCTCCTTATCAAGCATGGCCCTAATTTGCTTGATTACATTCACTGCTTGTTCGTTATCACCATGTACACAAATGGTATCAGCCTCTAATTCAACAGAGAATCCGTCAATAGTACGAACCTTGCCGTAGCGAGCAATTTGTAATACTTGGTTGAGAATATCTTCTTGTTTGTTGAGTACAGCATTTTGTTGTCCACGTGGCGCTAAGAAACCATTTGCTTGGTAACTTCGATCCGCAAATGCCTCGAATAGCAGTGGGACGTCATATCTATCAGCAATGTCTAAGTATGGTTGGGTATCGGCTATTGCAAGAGTCATTAAGGGCAACCCAAAACTTGCGACAGCATCAACAACAGACTCAAAAACAACTAAATCCTTAAGCATGTCATTGTAGAGTGCGCCATGTGGCTTAACGTAACTTAGATCTTTGTTGTGGCTGTCGCAGAGTCCTTTAATCGCCCCAACTTGATAAATGAGCATATTGGTGATTTCATCAGCAGTGAGTTTGATACTTCGCCGTCCAAATCCTTGCAGATCGGGATAGCTTGGATGAGCGCCGATTTCGACGTCGTGTTTTATTGCAAGTTTAATTGTTTCATTCATTACTTGTGGGTCTGAGGCGTGAAAACCACAAGCGATATTAGCCATATGGATATAAGGCATCACGCTGTCGTCGTTACCCATTTTCCACGCTCCGAAACTCTCACCCATATCACAATTAAGACTGATCGAACGTTTTTCCATTGGCGTCAAATTTCCCTAATCAAATCATTTAGTAAGATGTTTCAAATAGCCGCACTAAACAGTGATCTAACTCATTATTTGATGAATATTTAACAAAAACAGTTCAATCCATCGAGCTATCACAAGTTCAAGCGGCTATGGTCAATGGAGAGAGGAGTGCGGAGCGCCACATACTGGGCCATAAAAACGGCTTTTTGTTTGTGAGAGCATTGATACTTCGTACAGCGAGAGCCAAGAAAGCAATTCGGAAACCCTGATAAAATCAGCGGATACCGCAATACATACAGCGAAAACAAACGGTAAAGGTCGATTTGTCATCAGAAGTGAAGAGCGAGCACTCGATAGAGCATAAGAGCTTCGCTTAGGATCTAATTGACTTAGCATAACAGCGTGTTTTTACAAGGCTAGTGACATGAACGTATTAGTAACTGGTGGAATGGGTTACATAGGTAGCCATACTTGCATCCAAATGATTGAGGCTGGCATGACTCCTGTCATTTTCGATAATCTATACAATAGTAAACATTCAGTGTTAGATCGAATTGAGAAAGTGACGGGTTTTAGACCACTCTTTATTCGCGGCGACATTCGTGACAAATCAGAGATTGTCGACGTATTGGAACAAAACAACATTGAAGCCGTCATCCACTTCGCTGGCTTAAAAGCGGTAGGGGAATCAGTAGAAAAGCCACTCGAGTATTATGATAACAATGTAAATGGTACGCTGGTTCTGGTTGATGCAATGCGACAGGCTAAAGTTCACTCGTTAGTTTTTTCTTCGTCTGCAACGGTTTATGGTGATCCTGCCTCGGTGCCTATTCGTGAAGATTTTCCTACAAGTGCAACTAATCCTTATGGTCGCAGTAAGCTCATGGTTGAAGATTGCTTGACCGACTTTCAAAAGGCCAACCCAGACTGGAGTATTACTTTGCTCCGCTACTTTAATCCTGTTGGATCACATCCGTCAGGTGAGTTAGGTGAAGATCCTCAGGGCATTCCTAATAACTTGATGCCTTTCGTTTCGCAAGTGGCAGTAGGGCGCAGAGAGTGTCTATCTGTATTTGGTGATGATTACCCGACACCGGATGGTACTGGAGTACGTGATTACATTCATGTTATGGATCTATCTGATGGTCATATTGCTGCTTTGCAGAAAGTTGGACAAACTTCAGGTTTACATATCTACAACCTAGGAACAGGTAATGGATCTAGCGTTCTTGATATGGTCAAAGCATTTGAAAAAGCATCGGGTAAAACCGTTGCTTATAAAGTGGTTGAACGCAGACCGGGCGATATTGCTGAATGTTGGGCAGATCCGGCAAAAGCGAAACAAGACCTTAATTGGCAGGCGGTACGCAGTTTAGAGCAAATGACTGAAGATACTTGGCGTTGGCAATCCAATAACCCCAACGGCTATCCAGAGTAATACCAGTAAGAATGACGAGATATTTATTCTGGTTGGTATAAGTTCTAAAAACGACAAAGCCACCTTTGCGAAAACTAAGGTGGCTTTTTTATGTTCGATACAAAATAGGCAAAATTGGACCGAAATGAAAGGGCAAGGTGAGTCGCCCTTTTGGCTAGCGGCTTACTCCACTTCTTTATCTTTACCTAATGACAATAGCCATACAGACACGCCTGCTACTACTGCAAAACCAGACAAGATAATGACAGGCATAGCGCTGTAACCAAGAACATGCCAAATAACCGATTCAAAAGTACTCATTATTCAGTGCTCCTTATTGCCAGCCTTTAACGCCGTGCATATCTGGTAGTTTATGCGCGATACCTTTGTGACAGTCTACACAGGTTTTCTCACCAGACGCCAGCGCAGTAGAGTGCTGCTTGGCACTTCTTGAGCCTTGCTCAGAGAAATCCATGTACTCAAACTGGTGACAGTTACGACATTCGAGAGAGTCATTCTTCTTCAAGCGCGCCCACTCGCGTTCTGCAAGGTGAGCACGACGCTCTTGGAATTTCTCCGGCGTATCAATAGTCTTAGTAACAAAGTGTGCAAACAGCTCTTTAGATGCTTGAACTTTACGTACGATCTTATCTGTCCACTCGTGCGGTACGTGACAGTCTGAACAGATAGCTCGTACGCCAGAACGATTAGAGTAGTGCACCGTTTCTTGAATTTCCGCAACGATAGGAGCGTGACAACCTGAACAGAACTCTTCAGAGTTGGTTGCTTCCATACCCGTGTTAAATGCGCCCCAGAATAGAAGACCGCCAGCGAAACCCATGAATAAAACCACACCGACTGCAGCTTTACTCGGGCTTGCTAACCGCTTCCAAAACGCTTTCAATAATTTCATAGATAACCTCTTATTTACTCACGTGATTACTTAAGCGCATCCACACTCTTGAAATCGTTCTCGATTAAAGGTTTTGCGTTTGCTTGAGGTACGTGACACTGAAGACAGAAGTAACGACGAGGAGACATATCAGCAAGAACAGCGTCTTCACGGTTAACATAGTGGGTTACACTGATCTTCGTCGCGCCCATCTCTTTGGCGTTTTTCCAACTGTGACACGATAGACACTTGTTCGCGTTCAAAGATACTTCATAGCTACGAATGTTATGTGGTATTAGAGGTGGCTGGTAAACAAAGCTACTGTCTAAAACCTGCTCACGTGGGTACTTTTTAAAGTCATCAGCTGAGCGTGTCGCTTCAAGTTCACTTGCTCCACGTAGTGATTCAAGACCACCAATACCGCCTGGATTTTCCAGTTCAGCTACAGCAGTTCCACTTACTAGAGCACCGACAGATAAAAGTGCAATTAGAAATTTCTTCATTATTAATTCTCCGCCTAATGGCTAAATTCTTGATTCTGACCACCCTAAATAGGGCGGCCAGAGCATTCATAATTAAGCGATCTTAGTGATCTTAACTGGACACTTCTTGAAGTCTGTCTGTTTAGAAAGCGGGTCAGTCGCATCAAGAATCAACTTGTTAATCAGAATACGTGCGTCAAAGAATGGTACGAATACCAAGCCTTCAGGTGGACGGTTACGGCCACGTGTCTCAACGCGAACGCGAACTTCACCACGTTGGTTCTCAATAAGAACCTCTTCACCGCGTCGTACGCCGCGAGCTTTTGCGTCAGCAGGGTGAATGTAGACCACTGCATCAGGTACCGCTTTGTATAGCTCAGGTACACGACGAGTCATCGTGCCGGTATGCCAGTGCTCAAGAACACGACCAGTACATAGCCACATATCATATTCAGAATCTGGAACCTCAGGTGGCGCTTCATATGGTGCTGAAATGATCCACGCTTTACCATCTGGTTTACCGTAGAAGTCCCAATCAGAACCCGTTTTAGCATATGGATCTGAGCCTTCTTTATAGCGCCATAGGGTTTCTTTTCCATCTACGACAGGCCAGCGAAGACCTCGAACCTGGTGGTAAACATCATATGGTGCCAAGTCGTGTGCTTTACCGCGGCCGAAAGTCGCATACTCTTCGAATAGGCCTTTCTGCACGTAGTAACCGAAGTGGTGCGCGTCATCGTTTAGCTCTCGAGATTCTTCGATAGGGTATTTATTAATCACACCGTTTGCGAATAGCATGTCGTACATGGTTTTGCCTCGGTACTGAGGTGCTTGTGCAAGCTGCTCTTCAGTCCAAACTTCTTCCATCTTGAAGCGTTTTGAGAACTCCATTACCTGCCATAAGTCGGATTTCGCTTCTCCAACAGTGCCCACTTGTTGATACCAAGCTTGAGTACGACGTTCTGCGTTACCGTAAGCACCTTCTTTCTCGATCCACATTGCTGTAGGAAGGACAAGGTCCGCAGCTTGTGCAGTCGCTGTTGGGTATGGGTCAGAACAAACGATAAAGTTTTCTGGGTTACGGTAACCCGGCAAACGTTCGCCATTGATATTTGGACCTGCTTGCATGTTGTTGTTACACATTACCCAGTAAGCGTTTAGTTTACCGTCTTTGAGCATACGGTCTTGAAGAACCGCGTGGTAACCTGGTTTTGGTGGAATAACACCATCAGGAATGTTCCAAATCTTCTCTGCAACTTTACGGTGTTTAGGGTTTGCAACGACCATATCTGCTGGTAGGCGGTGTGCAAACGTACCCACTTCACGAGCTGTACCACATGCTGAAGGCTGACCTGTTAGTGAGAATGGGCTGTTACCAGGAGTCGAAATCTTACCTGTCAATAGATGGATGTTGTAAATCAAGCTGTTCATCCATACACCGCGAGTATGTTGGTTCATACCCATAGTCCAAAGAGACATAACTTTAGTCTTTGGATCAGCGTATTGCTTAGCAAGCTCTATTAGTTTTTCTTTCGATACACCTGACATTTCAGATGCCTTCTCTAGAGTGTACGGCGCAACTGATTTCTTGTATTCCTCAAAAGAGATCGAAGACATTTTTCCTGAGTTAGGGTTAGCCGCTGCTTTTTGTAGTGGGTCATCGTCGCGAAGGCCATAGCCGATGTCAGTTGCAGTTTGCTTGAAATTGGTGTGCTTGTTAACGAAGTCCCAGTTAACTGCATCGTTTTCGATGATGTAGTTTGCAATGAAGTTAGCGATTGCCAAATCTGTCTGAGGCTCGAAAATATAGCCTTCGTCTGCCAACTCAAAAGAGCGGTGGTAGTAGGTAGAGAGTACATTTACCTTAACGTGAGGGTGACTTAAACGACGGTCTGTAACACGAGTCCAAAGTACTGGGTGCATTTCAGCCATGTTTGAACCCCAAAGTACGAAAGAGTCCGCATTTTCGAAGTCATCGTAACAACCCATTGGCTCATCAATACCGAAGGTACGCATAAATGCACCAACCGCTGATGCCATACAGTGACGAGCATTAGGGTCGATGTTGTTTGAGCGGAAACCTGCTTTCATCATTTTTGCAGCAGCATAACCTTCCATGACAGTCCATTGGCCTGAACCAAACATCCCAACACCAGAAGGTCCTTGTTTCTTAAGCGCTTCTTTCCACTTGTCTGCCATAGTGTCAAATGCGACATCCCAAGACACTGGAGTGAAGTCACCTTCCTTGTCGTACTTACCGTCCTTCATTCGAAGAAGTGGTTGAGTCAAACGGTCTTGACCATACATGATTTTTGATAAGAAGTAGCCTTTGATACAGTTTAGGCCCTTATTTACTGGTGCCTCTGGGTCACCTTGCGTCGCTACGACTTTGCCGTTTTGCGTACCTACAAGAACTGAACAGCCAGTACCACAGAAGCGACAAGGTGCTTTGTCCCACGTGATTTTTGTTTGGTCTGAGCTCGCGATCAGATTAGTAGCAGACGCAGGCAAGGTGATGCCTGCAACCGCTGCTGCTGATGCTGCTGCGTTTGCTTTAACAAACGCTCGTCTTGTCATCTTCATACTTCACCCTCGGTTTGGGAATATTGAGTTCCAGTGTTGTTATTTTGTGATTCATCATCTTCAAGCCCAGTTTCGATTTGGTGATAAACCAAAGCTGTGCTTAACACATTCGGGAGGTTATTGATGGTTTCGATCGTATCGGTGATAAAGCCCTGATTTTGAGTTTCCAACACCACTACGATTTTTCCTTCCGGACTATCACCGTAGATTTCTGCGTTATCATTCTTTTCTATCTCAGCTTTCACTTCGTTGAGGTGTTCAGGCGAACAATGTACGACCAAACTCGAAATGTGCACTTCATTCAGTGACATAAACTTCTTCCGTATTAAACTAAATTGCTCACATTGATGGATGAAGTAGGGCAAACTGCAACGCATGCGCCACACCCTGTACATTCATCAAGTTCTAATTTTGGTTGTGCGACTTTGCCGATTTCTAATCTGAATTTTATTGCCATGGTGTCACACATATCACCACAGCTACGGCATTCAACATTTTGCTTTGCCAGGCAGCTTCCTTCTATTGAAGCCTTTGCATTCCAAGGGGGAGCGATTTCATCTTTAAACAATGGCTCAGGGCACACGTCGGCACATTGATAGCAAAATGTGCATTCACCTTGAGCAAAGTCGACTTGAGGAAAACCACCATCGCCTTTAATAATTATATTCGTTTCGCATACTTCACTGCATTTGCCACATCGCGTGCACATGTCAGTGAAAGTGTTACTGTTAATAAGCCATGGCAGGCGAATAGTGTTATCGTCAGCGAGACGTTTTGAAAAAAGGCGTCTTTTAGAAAGGTCTACCACTTCGCTACCCAGTTTTGTTAGATATTGTTTTTATGGCTAAATAACTGTTCATAACTTGTAATTTGCCCTTACATAAATTGTAGTTTTTGACATATTCGTATAAATACCCCCAAGGGGGTAATTGGCATTTAAAGTTGTTTTAGATCAATAAACTTACGCGTAAGTGATCACATATTGTCATCTTAATTAGTAATAAGCTTAGTATCTAATCACCGATTTTCTATTAAAGGTTGTAACCTACCCGTGTTAAAAAATGTGAAAAGCTCTGTAACCACAACTGTCGCCAAAGCAATGGTGTTGATTTTGCTTCTTTCGGTAACGACGACAGGGTTCGCAATTTTCACTCTGGCATCGAGTTTGAACGACGCTGAGGCGGTAAATGTTGCAGGCTCAATGCGCATGCAAAGCTATCGACTTGCCCATGATATTCAATCCCAGTCTGTAGACTATTCGTATCACATCACTCAGTTTGAGCGCTCAATCTATTCTGATTCAATGAAAGCGTTACAAAACTGGGCTGTTCCTGAAGACATTACACATGACTATTACCGATTAATTGTACGTTGGCATGAACTAAAGCATCTATTACGAAGTGAACAAAGAGAACGCTATCTTGTTTTGGTCGCGGGATTTGTAAATCAAATCGATTCTTTTGTATTTAAGCTGCAAGACTATTCTGAGAAAAAACTCATATCTTTGGCCTGGGTAGGTGGCTTGGGACTCGGCGGTGTTCTTTTGATCAGTATTTTTATTGTTCACTACACTCGTAAGCATATCGTTAAGCCGTTAAATTCACTCGTTATCGCCAGCGAACAGATCCAATCACGTTCATTTAATGTCGAACTAAATATAGATAGCGAAAATGAAATGGGTATTCTGTCTAAGGCGTTCAATAACATGGCCCGTGATCTCGGCAACCTTTATCGCGGGCTAGAGCAGGCGGTAAATGAAAAAACCCAGAAGCTTCAGCATGCCAATGATTCGTTGCGAGTGCTTTACCAGTCATCTCAAGAGCTTACGGTCTCTCGTATCACTCAAGATAACTTTTCCGCCATTCTAAAGCATATCGCGAGCCTAGAGGGCATATCTTCCGTACGTCTTGAAATTAATGAACCTGGGGAAAGAGCAATATTATTGACAGAAGGCGAAGGTTGTAAAAAGTGTACCAAGCAGTGCCAAAGCCAAACCTTGTCGCTTGATGGCGTTAAATTAGGTACCTTGTACTGGAAAGTCTCTCTACCGTGCCCAGATCAAGCATTGATCGACAATTTTGTACAAATTTTATCGCGTGCGGTATATTACAATCAGGCGCAGAGGCAAGCAGAGCAGCTTCTAGTCATGGAAGAGAGAGCGACTATCGCCCGTGAACTACACGACTCATTAGCCCAAGCACTCTCTTATTTGAAAATTCAGGTTTCTATTTTAAAGAGAGGGGTGAAAAAAATCCCAGACTCGCCTGAGCTTGCTAAAACGACACCTGTATTAACTGAGCTTGATACTGGTTTGTCGGCTGCCTATACACAGCTTAGAGAGCTGCTGACGACATTTAGACTGTCTATAAAAGAAGGCAGTTTTGGCTCGGCTCTACATACAATGACAGAACAGCTATCTGATCAGACAGATGCTGAAATTAAACTAACAAATGAGCTTTCTTCAATCGAGCTCGATACTAATCAGCAAGTGCATTTGCTGCAATTGATCCGTGAAGCTACGACTAATGCGATCAAACATGCAAAAGCCGAGACGATATCTATAGAGTGCAACGAAAGTGATACTCATATCAAAGTTGCTGTCCGAGATGATGGTATAGGCTTTGATTCTACTGTGGAAAAAGCGAACCACTATGGTCTAAGCATAATGCAAGAAAGAGCATCTAGGCTAAAAGGACAATTGAAAATTTCGACAACCCCAAACTTAGGTTGTGAAGTATATTTAGAGTATCCAAAATTAAAGGATTCAAACATTGACAGAATTTAGAGTTTTATTGGTCGATGACCATCCATTGATGCGTCGTGGTATTAACCAGTTATTGAGTTTTGAAGATGAATTCAACGTTGTCGCAGAAGCAAGCAATGGGGCTGAAGCTGTTGCCCAGAATCATGAACATAAACCCGATTTGATCCTTCTTGATTTGAATATGAAAGGAATGTCTGGGCTAGATACTTTGAAAGCACTTCGGGCTGATGAGTGTGACGCGACGATTGTAATTTTGACTGTCTCTGACAGTCCAGCAGACATTGAAGCGATTGTACAAGCTGGGGCTGATGGCTATTTATTAAAAGACACTGAGCCGGATGAACTCATCGAACTACTAAAGAGTTCGTTACAGGGTAATAAGTCATACAGTAAGGAAGTTGCAAAATACTTGTCTGAGCGCCAGAACAGCACAACGGTTTTTGATGAGCTTACAGATCGTGAGATGCAGATATTAAAAGAAGTAGCTAAAGGGCTAAGAAATAAGCAAATTGCCGACACCTTGTTTATTTCTGAGTCTACCGTAAAAGTCCATATGAAAAGCCTGTTAAAAAAGCTTCAGGTCCCATCTCGCACGGCAGCGACTGTCCTATATTTAGAGCGTTATGGTGAGATAAAGTAAATCGAATACCGTAAAAATTAAAGGGCGCTCAATTGAGCGCCCTTTAATTTTACTAACTTGTTGAATTAGGCTGACATTGGAACAAGGATCAGTGTACCAACGATCACTGTAGCTAAACCACACAGGACTGGCACAGAGGTTCGCTTAACAACCTCAAATGGACTGATCTTAGCCATACCTGATGTCGCGACGACAACACCTGATACTGGTGAGATAGTACGGCCCAAGTTAGAGGCTTGTAGCATTGGAATGATTAAGAAAGCCGGGTTAAGTCCCATTTTAGCAGCAAGCGAAGGCGCTAACTCAACAAAGGCATAGAATGGAGCATTTCCTGACCCCGTTGCAATAGCTGCTGCGACTGTTAGAGCAGTGAGGATAAACATCAACGCAATACCGCCAGCTCCTGCAGTTTCGGCAAGGTGAAGCAGGTTGTCGATTGCGCCAATAGACATAAGTCCTTGTGCAAATACACCAGCAGCAACTAACAACATTACCACGCCTTTAAATGCGTCTGCCATACCTTGGTAGCAAGACTCAAGATCTTCGAGTGTTTTCTCTCCATCGAAACGCTTAACAACAAAGTTCACCAACGCGCCGATAAAGATCGACAATACTACAATCGTGTAGATATCGAGTGATAGACCCGGAATTGTACGGCCATTAAATAGGAAGACACCGATTATAGGTAGAAACGGTAAAACAGCGTAGAAGGCTGGAGCATTCACTTCGATTTCTGAAACATCAACGCGCTCCATTGGAGAATTGTCTTTCTTGTCTAGATATTTGTTCCAGAAGAATGCAGCAACTGCCATCACAATAATCGCACAGATTGAAACTGGAAGAACAGTTTGTACGGCAAAAACGTCAAGTGCTAAACCCGACTTTTCGGCAGCGATAACAACATCACCTGAAGTCGGTGAGAGAATAATGGCAGCAGGGGATGCACACACAGCAACAGCAGCAGGGCGTGAAATGCCCATCGCGGTCATCATAGGGAACAACGTTGCCATTAACAGCACACCGAGACCTGTTGCAGAACTTACTGCTAAAGACATCAAACACGCAACGATGTAGGCAGCAACTAATAATACGTAGGGAGACTTAATGAATGAAAGCGGCTTAGAAAACTGTTTAACAACCACATTGTTTGCGCCAATGTGTGTCATGTAAGAAGCGAAACCACATAGCAGCATGATTTGCATCCCTAAGCCGCCACCACGGTATTGAAGCATGTATTTTACATACTCTAGAGCATCGGTAAACATATTACCTGTTGAAGCGACTTTTGAAGGTAAAACCGTATGGCCAATTAGACCTGTAATTATGAGTAGCAGTACACCTGCAGTTAAAAGAACGCCGGCTGGTTTATAGCCTTTGACGATGAAATAGCCAACCGCGATGGTCACGACTAATCCAATTAAGAGTTCCAGCATAGAATTCTCCTCCGAATATGAAAAATAGATAGAAACTGTTTCAAACTATGTCAGGGAATGTACAGAATTCTATGCTGTAGCACGAGTGCTAGTTTCTGTTCTGATGATCTAGAACAAAAAATCGTAATGAGTATTAAAATGCAAGGAATATCATGTATTTCGATGGTATATAGGATGTTAATAATATTGTTGCGGATAGTATTGGAACTAATAACTAGATCTATTGTTGAGGGTGTGTGCGGCTTGTTGACAGCTTATTGATATAGCTGGTGATAAACGATGCTTGGATCACCAATTGAGCTCAAGTTATTCGACTCATCAATGTAAACGGCAGGTAATGGCTCTGGCACACCTAAGAAATAGCCTTGAAATAAATCGATGTCTAAGTTACGCATTGCTTCAAGCTGCTGGCTGGTTTCTACCCCTTCGACAACCACTTTTGAGCCCAATATTTTGGCCAACTTGATACCAGACATTAAACGGAACTGGTCACCAGCCATATAAGCAAGCAATAGCGAACGATCTAGTTTAATGATGTCGGGTTTTAGACGCTCAGCCCTTTGACGGTTTGAGGCGTTAACTCCGAAATCATCGACGGCTATATTAAAATCACTCGCGGATAGTTTTCTCGTCGCGGTTTTTAGTGTTTCCTCGTTTGAAGCATTGAGTTCAACGATCTCCATCACCAATTGTGAGTTGTCTAAGTTTAGGGCTTTTAACCGTTGAGCGAGTAGACTCGCATCTATGTTTCCTAAAGCTAAGTATTCTCCTGCTGACGGAAGAACGTTGAGAAAGAGCTTAAGATGTCTATATTGTGAACGGGCAAAGTTTCGAATATGAATGACTCGGCTCAAGCGCTCAACGCTGATTTTGTCGTCAAAATTGATGTCTTCGTTGTGGAAAAACTGATCAGGGCGAATTGGGCCTGCCAATAAGTCGTGAATTCTAACCAAGGCTTCAACGCCAATGATGGTATTTGTAGTATCAAAAATAGGCTGGAATACACTATTGAGAGTCAGGTGTTTATATGTGCCAATGTATTGAGAATCCTCGTTCATCGAAAGACAATCCACAAACTGCTGCCTAGTGGAAAGAATCATATTTACTACTGACCTCTGTGCTTACCTAAATTATTCCGCATGAAATGGTGCAACGTTTTGACATATTATTGACACAGACTCGAATCTGTCAACGGTTGTCTATAACTAGATGGACAAGTTTTGAATCAGTCCCCGTTTTAAAAGGAGTTGCGTCAAAATAAAACAGTCAGATGGACTATGCTATCTGTCATTAAAGTCACCTTATCATCAAACTGTATTATTTAGAGCTGAGAAAAATTAATTCAACATAATTGGGATGGTTTTTAGGCGAAGTTCTCATCAGCACGGGTTAGAGGCGTTTTCATTGCGGCCATACTTTGACATCACAAGAAAAGAGAAAATCCTACTAATGAGTGATACAAATGTCTAGGTCAGCCTGAGCTGTGTTGGGCGTATCTTCATTTGATATACCTAATGGATGATAGGACTGTCCGGTATTTAGCTAAGCTGAATGACAGAGTACAATTGTATGTACTTTCTCACCAATTGTTTATCTGTCGCTCTTTTCAAAGGGTGCGTGAACTTTACAAAGTAGGGGCTAATACTAAAGTGCTGCTCTAATGACTGAGCAAGTAATGATTCACTCTCATAAAGGGTGATCCCTTGAACTCGGTATTCGTCAATTTCGTCGGGCAACTGACCCGTCCACCAATGAAGTAATTCTCGGCTCTGTTTGTTTCTAGTTATCCAGTGATCGGTGAGCAGAAGCAGTAAGTCGTTTGGTTGCACCGCGTAGCCGTATTCTTCTTGCCATTGAGCGATAGTACGAAACAGCTTTTTGCGGCATGAAGGTCCAGCACTGACGAGGTGAGAGGTTAGTACCCAGACAGTGCCAATTTCAGAGCTAATACGGTAGTGATGAGGAAAATCAGTACTAGGGTTACTATCTAGGGCCTTGTAGTCGTAATCATGACCGAACTCAGTCAGGGTACGTGAAAGACGTCTTGAAAAAGCCAAACCTAGATGATGCTCGCTCATTCCTTTATTGTGAATGGTCGGATAGTGTTTTTCACACAACGCCATACAATCGGCCTGAAATTCATTAACACTTTGAACCAGCACATCCAATAACAAGATCCATCTCTCCATAATGAGCAATATGCGACACTAGCCTAACACGCGCTAGTTAACTTTCGTTACACTTAATCGGCAAAATAATAAGGGACTTGAAGGGTTTATGTCTAAGATTGAATTTACATCACAACAAAAGCAGACGATGTCGCGAGAGCTACAACGCTACATGGAAGATGAGCTTGAGATAGAGATTGGCCAATTCGATGCCGATTTTCTGTTTGACTTTATTGTGAGTCGATTTGGAGCGGCTTTTTATAACAAGGGTCTTGCCGATGCTCAATCTATTATTGAGAGGAAGATCATTGATATTGCAGACGAAATTTATGAAATAGAGCAAGAGAGTTATTTTGAAAAGTGACGAAATCATTCGTTCAAGAATTTCGAACGACTCAATCAAGCGAAGGATATTTCTCTATTGTAAAGAATGGTAAATAATCTGTTGCAAGAAAGATGAGATATGTACTCTAAATTAAAACAAGAGTCATTAACCTTTAGGGCAATCAGATGAAATCGGAAGTTAAAAACTATAACCCAGTTGCACGAGCTCTTCATTGGCTTTCAGCGCTGGCCATTATAGGGTTGTTTGCTGTAGGACTATGGATGGTTGATTTGTCGTACTATAGTGAGTGGTATCGCACCGCGCCACATTGGCATAAATCAATCGGTTTGTTACTGGCAGGATTAACCTTATTTAGACTCTTTTGGAAAATAGTGACGGCGTCACCTAAAGTTGAAGGGGCCGCCTATGAGATCATCGGTGCCAAGCTGGCTCACTTGGGGATGTACGCGATACTTTTGGCACTCTTTGCCTCAGGGTACTTAATCTCTACGGAAGATGGGCGAGGCATTGATGTATTCACTTGGTTTACTGTTCCTGGGTTAGGAGCCTTGTTTGAAAACCAAGCCGATATTGCTGGACAAGTTCACTTTTACGCCGCTTGGGCACTCATTATTATTGCTGCAGTGCATGCTATTGCGGCTTTGAAACACCACTTTATTAATAAAGACAACACGCTACGCAAAATGATAGGAGCTTCAAAATGAAAAAAACGTTATTTGCTACCGGATTAGCAATGGTAATGGCATTACCATTTGGTGCAAGCGCGGCGGATTACATGATCGATACAAAAGGTGCTCATGCTTCGGTGAACTTTAAAGTCAGTCACCTAGGCTACAGCTTTATTCAAGGTCGTTTTAACACATTTGATGGCGAGTTTTCTTATGACCCAGCTAATGTTACAGCATCAAAAGTGATGGTAAATGTAGACACTACGAGTCTAGATTCAAATCATGCGGAGCGTGATAAGCACATCCGCAGCTCAGATTTTATCGATGCGTCGAAGTATTCTACTGCGACCTTCACAAGTACAAGTGTTGTCGACAAAGGTAACGGAAAGCTTGAAGTTAATGGTGAACTAAACCTACACGGTGTTACCAAACCAATTACTATTGATGCGATCTTCATTGGTGCAGGTCAAGACCCTTGGGGTGGGGAGCGCGCTGGTTTCTTAGGTTCAACTCGCTTGGAGCTTGCTGACTTCAATATTCCAGTAATGGGTGCATCTAGCTACGTTGATATGGAACTTCACGTAGAAGGTATTAAGAAGTAAGCCATTAACTGCTAAACGATAAAGTAGCCCCCAACTTGCGTTGGGGGCTTTTTGGTCAAGCGACTTATTTCCTAACCAAAATCCTAGCCTAGCGTTGTTATGTTTTATTGTTACGCCGACTCAAGCTCACGCTCTTCCACAACCGTGATACGCTCACCGTAAATAGGACGCAGGGCAATTAGCACGTTTTCTCGAGTGATCACACCAACTAACGATCCATTGTCTAAAACCGGCAATACGTGAGGCTTGCTTACTTTCATTGCTTTCGCACGTTCTTCTAAAGAAAGCGTGGTGAACTGAGTAGCAATACCCATGCTAGTTGTTGGATAAAGTTGCTCTTTATCGATACAGAGGAACTCAGCAATGTCGACGAGCTTGTCATTAGCATCGATAGCAACAACGTCTCGTGACATAATGTCGACCACTTTCTGTTCTTTGGCTGGTATGTAATCTTGGCACCAAAGATCCACCATTACGTCATGAGCAGAGAAGAACCCAACTAATCGGCCTTCAACGTCACAAACAGGTGCACTGACTTGATGGTTGTCTAGTAGAGTATCGATCGCCACTGATGTTGGCATTTCTGCGCGCAGTACTAGAGGTTGCTGGTTCATGATTGCTGATGCAGTAATGTTGCTGTTCATAGTGATTTCCTTAGCCGAATTAATCTGAGTTGTTGTAGTGATTGCGTGTACATTTGCCGCTTTAAGTTGTGGTCTGCGATAAATCCCCCAGTTAGCCAGTCCGACGAGTACAGAACCGCCGACGATGTTTCCTAACGTGACAGGAATAAGGTTGGCGAAGACAAATTGTTGAATGTTGAGGTCAGCATATTGAGTGGATGCGACTCCGATTTGCTGCCAGAAACTTTCTGGTGCGAAGTTGTGAATAACGATACCCAACGGCACCATAAACATGTTTGCGACGCAGTGTTCAAAACCGCTGGAGACAAACATTGCAACTGGCATGATGGTCATCGCTGCTTTTGTCATCGCATTGGCACTGCTGAAAGTGAGCCATATAGCCAAACAAACAAGTAAGTTACACAGAACGCCCAGAGCAAAAGCTTGAACAGGAGTATGGTGCAGTTTATGTTGGGCGATGTTTAATGCATTCAGCCCCCATTGACCGTGGTCCATTTGGTACAGACCTGCAGCCGACACGATGACTAGTAGCAACATGGCTCCAATAAAGTTACCAAGGTAAACTTTGCCCCAAATAGAAAGCATCTTGCTAAAGCTAATTTGTTTGTTCGCCCATGAAATGCTTGATAGGACGGAACTGGTGAATAGTTCACCGCCACAAATCACAATCAAAATTAAGCCCATGCTAAAGGCCAATCCGCCGGCTAAGCGGCTTAATCCCCATCCAGCTTCGGCACTACCCGTTGTAACAGTGATATAAAAGAGAAATGCCAAGCCAATAAACGCGCCAGCCATTATTGCTAGGCTCAAAGTCATGCCACTGCTTTTCTTTGCTTTACTGAGAGCGAATTTTTCTGCCTCAGCCATCATCTCGATGGGAGAAAAATATTGATTATTCGTTTGAGCTGATGCCATAAGCGCTCCCAAGTGCAAATTTCATAGTTAAACCTCCTTAAGATTTCAGCGACTTGATGTTCGCTGCCAAACCAGAATAGGTAAGTCACAACATCAGGTAAAATTGATAATTTTTAAAATCCTCATCAAAAATATTGATAAGGAAATTTTGATGGGTAAAATGAAACGACTTGCTTATTGGAACTACAATTAGCGAGAGATCAGAGTGTTACAGACAACAACTCAATATTGGAAACAAGGATAGGAGCGCTATGCGATATTCATTGAAACAGCTCGCAGTTTTTGATGCTGTTGCTGATACGGGAAGTGTAAGTTTGGCTGCCGATAAGCTTGCGTTAACGCAATCGGCAACCAGTATGTCGCTAGCTCAACTTGAAAAGATGCTTGGCCGTCCTCTTTTTGAACGGCAAGGCAAGCAAATGGCGCTTACTCATTGGGGAATGTGGTTACGACCAAAAGCAAAACGCTTGTTGCAGGATGCTCAGCAGATCGAAATGGGGTTTTACGAGCAACACTTATTGAGTGGGCATTTAAAGCTAGGCGCAAGCCAAACCCCAGCGGAACACTTAGTTCCAGACCTTATCAGTATTATTGATAACTCATTTCCAGAAATGCGCATTTCACTTAAAGTGAAAAGTACTGACAGCGTTTTACAGGGTGTTCTTGACTACAAATACGATATCGGGATTATCGAAGGTCGTTGCGACGACAATCGATTAAACCAAGAGGTATGGTGTCGAGATCATTTGACGGTTGTTGCAGCAGCCCATCATCCGTTTGCTCGTCACGAAACCGTAAGCCTTGCACAGCTTGAACAAGCGCGTTGGGTACTGAGAGAGCATGGTAGCGGCACAAGAATGATATTTGATAGTTCTATTCACCATCTTATTGAAGACTTAGATGTCTGGCGTGAATATGAGCATGTTCCTGTTTTGCGCAGCATGGTCGAAAATGGACAGTATCTTACCTGTTTACCTTATCTAGATGTTGAACGCTCAATAGAAAGCGGCCAACTAGTGGCACTCAATGTGCCTGAGCTTACGATGGAACGAACGCTCTCATTTGTTTGGCGCGCTGATATGGTCGAAAACCCGCTAGTAGAGTGTATTAAAAGAGAGGGGGCTAGAATGATGAAAGGTAAACCATCGGTTCTTTAGTATTTACTAAAACTGTTGAAATATCGATTGCATCACAATAACCATGATCCAACAAAGGTTTGTTACTTTAATAATGTGATCAAGGTATTACTTGAGTGTCGATATTTTACCTATTATGCAATCTTGTACTTTTGATGTGTGATGACACACTCTGGGCGAGACGCAATGACCACTCTATTCGCAATTTCTCTTACGACAGGCATTTTATCTGGTGTTTGGGGATGGATAGCCATCACCTTAGGTTTGCTTTCATGGGCAGGCTTTTTGGGATGCACTAGCTATTTCGCATCACCGAATGATGGTCTAAAGGGATTATCAGTTAGTTTGATAACCAATATGAGTGGTGTTTTTTGGGCAATGGTAATTATCCACGCATCGCAGTTTGCCTCGCTTGAAATCTTAGGTTATGTAATAACCGCAATTGTCGCTTTCTTGATGTGCATACAAGCAAAACAAACTTGGCTTGGGTACATTCCAGGGACTTTTATTGGTTCCTGCGCGACATTTGCGGCAGATGGAAATTGGAAACTAGTGATCCCTTCACTTATCCTTGGCGGAATCTTCGGTTATCTAATGAAAGCCAGTGGCTTGTGGATCCATCAAAAGTCAACTCAATCTCAGGCTAATGCAAGTTTACAGACTCGCTCTTAGCCTTTGATGCTCATCCTAGCAACAATACCGAGGTTGTTGAGGATAACCCCCGATTGATTTGTATCAGCAGTCTTTTTGATACGCGGCATCTAATGATTAGATGCCGCTTTTTTATGTATTGCCGTTAGCCATTGTCACAACGCGTTTTAATGTCCATCGAAGTAAAATAGGTATTCCTTCAATACCTTGGTTCTCACAATGTGAAACAATCGCAAGAGCAAGATCGGGCTTAGCAAACTTCTTAAGAACTCTCGTGACGACTTTTTTGGCTGGAATAGGGTGCTCTAAGGGAATTCGGAGCATATTTTTAAAAAAAGGCTCAAATCCATTGTTGTATAAATAGTGCTCGATGTCTCTATCAGGCAACTCTGTGAGCCTGTGGCGTTGTTGATCGTTATCGAGTTGCGCTTTAACTGCGGCCGCGTACTTCTTACCAGCAGCATCGCCGTCTGTCACCACATGCCAATCAATGCCAAAAGCCTTAGCCACTTTTATTAACGACTTTAAGCCTGATTGAGCAAATTCAATAATCTGTACGCCTTCGGCGGCAAGGTTATATCCACATTGATTAGCTAGTTCATTAAAAAGCCATACTTCGGTTTCGCCTTCAACAAGAAGCCAGCATCTAGCGAATAATGCCCCAGAGCGATGAAAACGGATGTGGAAACCAATACGTCTTAGTTCATCACGTCCTAACCCTTGATCGGGAATATATTTGGTAATCGTTCGGTCTGATAAGCGGACTAGGCGACGAATACTTGCGAGTGGAACCTGACCCAGCAAATCACCACTATTGGTAGTGAGGATTTTTTGCATTGGTAGCAGTTGTAGTAATCCCCATGCTCGAGCAAGGTGTGTCGGATGGAGTCGTCCCTCAGGATCTTCAATGATCAACAATGGCCGAGCACATCTTCTTAGGGTTGTAGGGCCTTTAGCCTGGAGATACGCATTAAGTAGGCCCATAAAAAGTAGTCGCGTTTGTTTGTCTTTGGTTTCTTCTACAACTTGAGAAATACTTTTTGAACCTGGAGAGGCATTGAAGAAAATCCCGTCACGTTGCTTGCGCAGATTCTTACGCGAGTTTGATTTAAATGAAAAGTAATGCTCAACCAAGGCGTTCATTGAGTTTAGGCTACTGCGCATCTCGCCTTTATTGACGTGCCCGGGGATCGCCAGTAATCTTCTGCAAGTGTTGTCGATACGTTTTTCTACCCGTGCATTGACATCTTTGGCATCTGAAACTGGTCTTTCGAACCTGCGCGAATCGCGCAATCGAATTACTGGGTGTAGGGTCATTAATTCTTGGGCCAATTTTTCAGAGTGATGTAGGTGAATGGGGTTACCGTCTAAGTCGAGAAATGTATATTCCGTCTCAATATCATATTGATCACGCGAAGCGCTGAGTCGATAAATAATTCGGTTTGTTCCCTGCGAATCTTGAACCCAAATGGGCTTTATCTTGCGGTAGCGGCCAGAGTTAATTTCATTTTTATCTGTTGATACTAGGCTTAATACGATTTGTAAGTGTTGAGACTGAGGGTGAGCGATGGAGTAATCGACGTGAAAGTCTGTAAGTTCAAAACTATATGGTATGCCTTCAGGCGGTAGGGCAACTGAAAGTGCATCGAGTAGTGAGGACTTGCCCCAAGTATTTTCACCAATAAGCGTCGTTAATTCATCAAATGCAATGGAAAGCCTTTTAATACCGCGAAAACCAGAAATTTCAATTCGCTCTAGCTTCATAGAGTCGCTCCACTATGCTTCTGTTCTTTTAAGCATAATCGAAAACTTCTGTATTGGCAGACGTTTAGCTCACAAAGAATCGGTAAAACTTGCAGTTGGTGACATCTTGAGCGATTAGGATGGATGTCACGAAAATTAGTGTATAGGGAATGTCATACATACAATAACTGTGAATTATAATTTTTCTGTCATACAGATTGCGTTAGGATAGCGTGAAAAGAGAGAGAAAACATGACAGATAAAAACAATAAAACAACTAAGCTAAGGCTAGCGCACATCAACGACACCCATTCCTATTTTGAACCTACTTCGTTACAACTCACCATCGGCGTTGAGGGTGAAGCTCTTTGCCCATATGTCAGTGCTGGTGGTTTTGCTCGTATTATGACACGAGTAAATCAGCTACGTGGGCAAGCAAAAGAAAGTGATAGGGAATTTTTGTTTCTTCATGCGGGCGATTGTTTTCAGGGGACGCTTTATTTTTCGCTATTTAAGGGCGAAGCAAATGCGACCATGCTCAACAATCTAAAAATTGATGCGATGGCGCTGGGTAATCACGAATTGGATATGGGCAATGAACCTGTTGCTGAATTTGCCAATCGAATTGATTTTCCGCTGCTTGCAGGGAACTGGGATTTAAGTGATGAGCTCAGTAATAAGCGATGTCGCTTGTCTGATAACCCAATTGTCCATAGCTTTAATAAAGAGACGCATTCGGCGAGCTGGATTATCAAAAAAGTTGGTGATGACTCGATTGCGATCTTCTCCCTAGCTCTCGATAAGATGGCAGATATTTCTAACCCTGATTGGGATACACCTTTTGTCAATTCAATAGAAACCGCCAAAAACACCGTTAAACAAATTCATAACGCGGGCATCAACAAAATCATCCTCCTAAGTCATATGGGTTATGAAGCCGACCTAGAACTTCCTAAGCATGTGAATGGGATCAGTGTGATTGTTGGGGGGCATAGTCACATATTACAGGGTGACTTTAGTGGCATCGGACTGGGAAAAGAAGACATTTATGGTATTAAAATCAATGATACGCATATTGTCCAAGCAGGTTTTCATGCGCTAACTATGGGGCATTGTGATTTAGAGTTCGAAGCCGACGGGACCTTAGTTTCATTTGAAGGGCGCAATGAACTGCTATTGGGGCGAAGATTATTTATCGACGCAAGTATGAGCGAAACTCACACTGATACCCCTTACCAAAAGGCCCGTGAATTTGTTGATAACCACCCCAATGTCGTGGTGTGTAAGAAAGACACGACGGTTCAAGGGGTGTTAAATGACAAGTACACTTGCCAAGTGCGCGAATTACAAAGAAAGATTATCGCCCGAGCAAAAAGAAAGCTGCGTCATATACGTGTTCCGGATGAACTTGGTGCGAGTGAACTTGCCCCTTTAGTTGCTGAGTCATTCACTTATACGATGAAACAATGTGGATTTAACGTTGACTTCGCTATCCATAATGCAGGTGGCGTGAGAAGTTCGATAAATCCGGGTGATGTGTCTGTTGCGGATGTTGCCGGAAAACTGTTGCCATTTGCGGTGCCGATTGGTGTCTACAAGATCAAAGGCGAGTATTTGCCACTCGTCCTAGAAGGTGCACTAGATAACGCGCTCAACAATGGCGTGGATGGTACTGGGGACGGTTCTTACCCATACACACACAACCTACGGTTTGATTACGAACCTTCAGCCGCAAAAGGCCAACGAGTTAGTCGATTAGAATTGAGAGCCCCAACGGGGGAGTGGATAAGAGTCAAACCTGAACATGTGTATCTAGGTACTTCGTCGGCCTATACCATGAAGGGGAAAGAAGGATACGAAGCTATTTTGAAAATGGAGAGTGAAGGGCTCATAACAACAAAATCAATGGCCGATTGTTTTATTAATTTACTCACAGATAAGCCTCAAACACTCAATCGTAACGTTAGCGATGTTGTTCCACAACGATGGCATAAAGGTTGCTAATTACTCCTAGGGTTCGTGCTACGAATAGATAGTACTCAAAGGAGGGTATTATGTGGAGTAAAGACTGGATAGACATTGCTGTCATTGTAAGCTGGGTCGGTGTATGGTCAGCACTTGTCTACTTTATTCCCGTTGGTGGTGTGTGACATCATAAATATGATTAAAGCACTCATATATAAACAGTGTGATTGCCAAATAACCACCACGGGAACGCAGTAAAAAGGAGCAAATAATTTGCTCCTTTTTAGTTTTAATTGTGGACTCATTTTCATTTCAAGAATAGAATTTGCCTTGTTTGGGGAGTAGTCGCCTCTAGTTTACTTATCGTCATCTCGTTAGACGTAGCTCTATCCGGTAAGTATAAATATTGCTGATAACCAGTATCAAGCCGTATTTCGACGAGACCAACGTAATCAGATGCTACACCAATGCTTATAGGCATTGGGGTAGAGTTTTTGTTTGCGGTAGGGATCGTCACACTTCAATACTTATCCGATCCCTCCGCCTCTGGAGGATTTATGACCCCAATTACTTACTTTAGCTTTGGAATACTGACACTAGTCCTTGTCGCACTCGATGTATGGCAAACCCGTGGTGGGCAAATCACGATAAAGAATGCAGCGGTTTGGAGTGTGCTTTGGTTCGCTTTAGCTTTTTTGTTTGCAGCAACCATTTACCTGTTCTGGGATTTTTATGCTCCGGGCAGTGAATATACTTCTGAGAAAGCAACAGTGTCGTTTATTACTGGTTATTTACTAGAAAAGTCCCTGAGCGTTGATAACTTGTTTGTGTTTGCGATTATCTTTCATCAATATGCGGTGCCAGAGAATCTAAGGCCTCGCGCTCTATTATGGGGGGTTCTCGGTGCGCTTGCCTTACGTGCGGTTATGATCGCAGTTGGCGCACAGTTGCTTGCTCAATACCATTGGGTACTCTACGTATTTGCATTGTTCCTTATCTGGACAGGTGTCCAGCTTGCGCGAGATAAAGGGAACGAAGAGATCAACCCACTCCCTGAACGTTTGATTCGCCGCTTTGTTCCTATAAGTCAACGCTATCATGGTAACGCATTGACAATAGTAGAGCAGGGTAAACGTATTGCAACGCCGATGTTCATTGTGATTGCAGTCATTGCATTTATGGACGTCATGTTTGCACTCGATTCAATCCCAGCAATATTTGCAGTAACAAGAGAGCCTTTCTTAGTGCTAGCAGCTAACGTGTTTGCATTGCTTGGTTTGCGCTCGCTGTACTTTGTTTTACAGGGGATGATGGATAAGTTTATCTATCTTAAACCAGCTTTGTCTTTCATTATGGTATTCATAGGAACCAAGATGGTGCTTGTCGGTTCTGAGTGGGAAATCCCAACCGTCGTTTCTCTACTAGTTCTACTAGCAACGATGACGACCGCTATTATAGCTTCTGTTATAAAGCAGAAAAATGATTCAGCGAGAACATCTGCACTTGTTGATAGATAAACTAATAAATTAAAACGATTAAGCCGCCACCTAAATAACAATTATTGTAAAATATTTGTGACGTAAGGGCGGTTTTTGGAGTACGTAAAAGATATCTATTCATTTTAATTAAGGGTGAGTGGAATAATAAGCACAATGGGTGCATATGATGAATTGTGCATTGTTAACAGGTTGTTTCATTAGGAAAACTTATCTTAAAAATTAAAAATAGTCATTTTTTGAGCAGTGAAATATTGCTTAATATTGCCTCATCGAAACGAATTATACAGTTTATAGAGAGGCAATCATGGCACAAGCAATGCACATCGGTAATATCGAAGCTCCTATCTCTATGGATAAAAAAACCTACTCGGTTTCTTTCAAAGGATTGATTGCACACCTATTAGATATTCTTTTTACTGACAACACTGAACCTCGCGCTCATTATGCGAGTGATTTGTCTGGTCATATGCAAAAAGATATCGGTCTTTATCGTTAAATTCGATTTTAGATTTCATAAAAACGCTAGCAGCTTGCTAGCGTTTTTTTTTTGCTTTTTGGAAATTTAATCGAACGACGCGCGGTCAATCTCTTCAAATAATCAAAAGTATTACTGATAAGGACTTTTAGATGACCGCTTTGATTGCTCTCTCCGTTATATCAACAGTAAGTGCCGGACAAATCTGGGTTAATGATGGCAAACCTGCTCAAGTCGTCGAGCTTTTTACTTCTGAGGGCTGTTCGAGTTGTCCACCTGCAGATAAATACATTTCCAAACTTGAACGTAGAGTCGACTTATGGGATGAAGTCATTCCCGTTGTCTACCATGTTGATTATTGGGACTATTTAGGTTGGAAAGACAAGTTTTCTAAACCTGAGTTCTCTCAACTTCAGCGCCTTTACCATGCTTATGATTTGGTTGACAGTGTCTATACACCTGGATTTGTCGTTGATGGCGAAGAGTGGCGCGGTTTTTTTAATTGGGTGAATAGAGAGTTGCCTGACAACATCCAGCCTGCAGCAAAACGTTTAACTCTGGTTAGGAAAGGGAACTCGTTTGAACTTAAATATGACGATAGTGCCGCCATGCTTGATGCGACCATTGTCTTTATCTCAAACGATCAAACAACAGTAATTCGAGCGGGGGAAAACCGAGGAAAAACGCTAGAACATGATTTTATTGCTCTTGCGCGCTCACAATCACGGTCTGATGAAGGACGTTGGCACTTCACTTATGAAGGGGAAATGAGTGAAGTGGATGCGGTTGCGGCATGGGTTACACCAGTGGGAAGCTTTGAACGGATACAAACGGTTGCGGGGACAATTGAGTAACTAGAGCTTGTTGACCTAATACTGTATAAGATCATGTTTCTCACAATTGAGGCACATTGTTGCTAACCTACAATTTATCCTTAATCTACTGCTACAAAGTGTCGTTTCACTCACCCAATGTGTCATCAAAGTGTAATGATCCGATCTAACTCAGCCTTGTCCGTGTGACTTCAAATCCAAAAATAAATCTACTCCTTTTGATCTACGCCTAGCGGGAAGTATTGATAGGATGAGGTGTTAATTCGATATCCAAATATAACGTCAAACTGAGGGTTAATGACTTTATTTTAACAAGTTTAACCTTAGAACGTGAATTGAAAATGGATATAAGAATGAACATCAAGCTAACAAAACTAAGCATTGCTATGGCATCGCTTGGGCTTCTAGCAGGTTGTAATGACCAACTAGAGGTACAAGTTATGGATGGTTACATTGAAAACGCCGAGGTTTGGCTCGACGTCAATGGTAACTATGAGAAGGATGACCATGAGCCGTCAGCAACAACGGACAAAGCCGGATATGCGGTAATCGATATCAGTGGTTTGTCTAAGCAAGATCGAAATGCTCACCTTATTGCTCACGTCAAACGTGGTGTTTCTATCGATAGCGATATCCCAGAAGTGAAAGCGACGCGAGATTATTTAATGTTCGCTCCTGCTGACCACAGTTACATTACGCCTCTCTCCACCTACGTATCGCTTCAGATGATGGACGGGAAGAGTGAAAAAAGAGCACTACGCAAGCTTCGACGTCAGCTAAAGCAACCTAAGTTGAACTTAGACTCTGATTATATTGAGCGCCAACAAGCACTTGTTGCAAGCACCGCTAAGGCGATGGCTCAAGTATTACCTAGCAACATTGAAGACCACACTTTAGACAAACTTATCGACACAGTAGAGCTCGGTGCAAAAGCCTTAGGCAAAGAAAAAAAACAAGGTAATCGCTTACTAGACGGCGTAACCCTAATGATTGACGCTAGCGGCGTTCCTGCTGTTTCCGCTGATACTGATGGCGATGGTGTTGCTGATGTAGTGGATTTGTTCCCGAACGACATTCAGGAGTCTGCGGATAGCGACCAAGATGGCATTGGTGATCATCGCGATTTAGACGACGATAATGATGGCTTTGCCGATGAAGTCGAAAGGAGTTTAGGTACCGACCCATACAACGCGAGTAGCCAACCAGACGATCTCGACGGCGATAAAATTCCCGACAGTTTAGACCCAGATATTGATGGTGATGGATGGAGCAATATCGATGAAGACCGCTTGGGTAGCAATCCATATTCTGCTCAGAGCAAACCAAGTGATTATGATGGTGATGGCATTGCAGATGTTGAAGACAAAGACATTGACGGCGACGGTGCGCCAAATAGTGCGGATGCGTTCCCTAAAGATAGATTTGAAAGCACCGATACTAACGGTGATGGGTTAGGTGACTTTGCTTCGAGCGATGATGATGGGGATGGTATCCCAGACTCGATCGATCCAAATCCTAAGAACCCAGATAACACATCAACTGAGCCAGCACCAATTTACCAAGAAGCCGTGATTTACTACAAGCGTGATGATGGCAACTACGCTGACTGGGGATTGCACTTATGGAACAACGGAAGTTGTGATTCAGTGAGCGAGGGGGCTTTAAATGGAGTTGATTGGGGTAACCCGTATAGTTGGAAAGAAGTTCACCCAGAATATGGGGCTAAATATGTTATTCCTTTAAAAGATGCACACGGTGCATGTATGAACTTCATCGTTCATAAAGGCAATGACAAAGCGTTAGGTGGTGATGACCTAAAACTTGAGTTCACTAAGGGTAATACGCTCTACACGACTCATGGCAATTCAAACATAAAATACTCGCCAAATGAACAAACTGTTGTCGAACTTTCAGGGGCTGCGGCGCATTGGTTAGATCTCAATACCTTTGCGTGGTTTGATCATTCACAGGCAAAAAGCTATCAACTTTGGTCAAGCGCCTCTGGCGCAGGAAATATTAGTAAACCACAGCAGTTTACGAAACACAGTTTGGACTTGGCCGGTGTCGTAGACAATGCAAAATTCCCTCATTTAAAAGGTCGCGTACAATTTAATCTAGCAGTGACCGCCGATGAAGCGAAAGGGTTACTCAAACAGCAATTAATTGCTGTCGCATTAGATGAACAAGGCCAACCTCTTGTAGCGACTCGCATACAGATCCCAGGTGTTATCGATACGCTTTACACAAATGGTCCAAATGACGCCGATGAAGCAAAACTAGGCAGTTGGATCCAAGGTGACACGGCAAACTTTGCGGTTTGGGCACCAACGGCTCAAGACGTCGAACTTTATCTATATGATAGCGACAAAGCGCTTGTTAAAGAGTCACCATTGAAGATGATTCTTGACCCAAGCACAGGTGTTTGGTCTTATCAAGGAAGCGCGGCATTAGAGAATATCTTCTATCGCTATCGCGTAAAAGCCTACCATCCAAAAACAGATCGTATTGAATGGATGATGAGCACTGACCCTTATTCATTATCTCTCAGCACCGATAGCTTACATTCACAATTGGTCGATTTAAGCTCAGCTCAAACTAAACCCAATGGTTGGGATTCCCACACCATCCCTGAGTTACAAAACCCAGAAGACAACATAATTTACGAACTTCACATTCGAGATTTTAGTGTCAGTGACAAGCACGGTACATCAGAGAGAAATGGTAAGTACACCGCCTTCTTAGAGGACGAGCGTGACAGTGTTAAGCAACTAAAATCGCTTAAAGAGTCGGGCTTAACAACCATTCACTTATTGCCAAGTTATGACCTAGCTTCGGTTCCTGAACAAGAGGCCAAAACGGTCAATCTCACCGATACAGTCGGTAAGCTTTGTTCTGTCAATCCTAAAGCAAAATTATGTGGTGATGGCACCAGTCATAGTACAACGATCTTATCTCTTCTAGAGCAAACCGATCCAAGTACAGGCGAAGCTCAGGCGCTACTTGCCGATATCAGACCACTAGATGGTTTTAACTGGGGCTACGACCCATTCCACTATAGCGCTCCTGAGGGTAGCTATGCGGTGTCAAAAGATGGCACTGATCGTATCCGCGAATATCGTGAAATGGTTAAAAAACTTCACGAGATGGGCTTCCGCGTGGTTCAAGATGTCGTTTACAACCATACTTACTCATCAGGTTTGTACGATAAGTCAGTGCTTGACAAAACCGTTCCAGGTTATTACCACCGATTGAACCCAATTACGGGTGCTGTTGAAAACTCGACGTGTTGTGACAACACCGCCTCAGAAAATCGCATGTTCGAAAAGCTTGTAGCAGACAGTGTCATGATGTGGGCGCAAGACTACAAGATCGATGGTTTCCGCTTTGACCTAATGGGTCACTTAATGAAGTCAAACATGCTGCATATCTACGACAAGGCGAAGCAGGTTGATCCTGATACTTGGTTCTACGGCGAAGGCTGGAACTTTGGTGAGGTCGCGAATGGTCAGCGTGGTGAGAATGCGACCCAATGGCCAATGGCAGGTACAGGGATTGGCACCTATAACGATAGACTTCGCGACGGCGTACGTGGAGGGGGGCCTTTCGATAGCGGTGATGCGCTGCTGAAGACGCCTGGATTTACCAATGCTGGCGACCGATTCGATGATGCACTCAAATCGAAGATGGATCTGATTCGCTACGGTATGACGGGCAACCTACAAAACTACCCACTTGAGACGTACAGTGGCAGTGTTGTGTATGGCAAAGACTATCAATATGGTGGTCAAGGCGCTGCGTACACCTTAGATCCACAAGAATCGATCAACTACGTATCTAAGCATGACAACCAAACCTTGTGGGACTTCAATCAGTACAAGGCGTCTGCCGATATGACATCTGAGCAGCGTGCCAGAATGCAGATCATTGGTATTTCTACGGTCATGTTAGGACAAGGCGTTCCTTTCCTTCATATGGGATCAGAATTGCTGCGTTCGAAGTCGATGGAGCGGGACAGCTACGATAGCGGTGACTGGTACAACAAGGTTGATTTCAGTAAGCAAACCAATAATTGGAATGTCGGCTTACCAAGAGCAGATAAAGATCAAGCTAACTGGAATGCGATTAAATCGGTGATTAGTAACCCAAACACGGTCGCCTCAGCAAAAGATATCGAGTGGTCAGACAGTGCGTTTAAAGCACTATTGCAAGTTCGTTCTTCAACGCCTCTTCTCAAGCTTGTTTCTGAAAAAGAGGTAGTCGATCGCGTGCGATTCCACAATACGGGAAGCAATGCCTTACCGGGGTTAATTGCTATGTCAGTCAATGATGGTATTTCTGTAGGCGCCGATCTAGATAGCAACAATGATGCGTTAATGGTCGTAATCAATGCCAATACTTCTGAGCAAACCCTCAAAGTAGCGGGGGCAAAAGATTTTGTCCTACATGATGCGTTGAGAAATTCAGATGATCCTATCGTTAAACAAGCGACGTTCGCCAACGAGAACTTTACGGTTCCTCCACTGACCGCAGCTGTATTTGTCTTGCCGCAGAGTGGAGGTCAAGGTGAAGGACTCGTTGTTGATAACAAGCCAGTCGATGTCGCGCCTTACGGCACTACTAAGCTTTACGTTCGTGGTTCAATGAACGGTTGGAGTACAGGTAGTGAAATGCAATACAAAGGCGAGGGTGTATACAGCTTCAACGGCTACTTAACACCTGGTGTGTATGAGTTCAAACTTGCTTCTGAAGATTGGAGTACGGTGAATCTAGGCTTTGGCTCATTCACACTTGCTGATGGCTCAGTCACCCTGGAAGATGCTGGAAATGGCAATATCAAAGTAACTGTCACCAAGCAGGGCGTGTATGACTTTACATTAAACGCCAAAGACAAGTCTTCGTTAAAAGTTGCGGTAAAAGATACTGAGCTAGATTACGGCTGTTACAGTGACAACAATAACGCTTGTGATCTACGAACTTATCAAGTGATGGTTGAATCTTTTGTTGATGGTGACTCGAATCATGACTACGGTGTAGGCTATGGTAATTCCCACCATAAAGGCGATCTCCAAGGAATCATCAACAGCCTAGACTATATCGCAGATCTAAACATGAACGCTATTTGGCTAACACCAGTGTTTGATTCATGTGCAGGGCAAGGTGGTGATAACAGACTTGACGCAACGGGTTACTTTGCCTGTGACTTCTTTAACGTTGATCCGAAGTTCGGTTCAAACGAAAAGTTAAAAGAGCTGATAGATTCTGCACATTCGAAAGGGCTTTATGTCTTCCTTGACGGTGTGTTTGGTCATACGCATATTAACGGTGCTAAGCCATCACCGACGGGTAAAGTGCCAAGCTTAAGAAAAGAGCCTGGATACCCAGGTCAATATGTCAACTACCCAAATGCCGATAGTGAAGCCTTCTTTACTGAAGTCGCGACCTACTGGATCAAAGAGTATGGGATAGACGGTTGGAGATTAGACCAAGCTTACCAAGTACCACTTAAGAGCTGGATAAATATCCGCACAGCGGTTGAACGAGCTTCAATGGAGAACGTTATCGCGGGTAAAAAGTGGGGAACACTGGGATACATGGTTGGTGAAGCATGGAGCAGTGCAGACGAAATAACGCGTACCGTTTATGGTAGTGACGCTGAACCCGGTCTATCATCGGCATTCAACTTCCCTTTACGTTACGGGTTAGTTCAAGCGCTTGCAGTGGAAGAGTCTGGTGCTAAGAGCAATGCACGCGCGCTCGACGCAGTTTGGAACTCACGTGTTAAATCGCCATACCATGCAATGCCCAACTTGATGATTGGTAACCACGATCTAGTACGATTCGGTGATTTGATTCAACGTGGTGGATTAGGTGACTATTTCCCCCGCCATAAAGCTGCATACAGTTTCTTGGCTGCGTACTCAGGCCCAATTACTTTCTACTACGGTGAAGAAATTGGTGATGAGGTAGAGCACTTTGCTGCTAAGGTCACGTCTGATTGTGCTAGCGTGGGTCAATGTGATGATCATGTGGCACGCTCAAGCGCTAAAGTTGAAGGTGTGACAGGAGAGAAGTTAAGTGCAGAGCAAAGCGATCTTAAAGCTTACGTTGCTAAGCTGATGAAGGTTCGTAGCGAACATCCAGCCTTATACAATGGTGAACGCAGAAACCTTTGGCTTGACGATACGCTTTACGCCGATCTTAAAGTTAATGGTGATCAGCAAGTCATCTATGCGCTGAATACAAGCGAAAACCAACGAACTCTGAATGTGGACTTGTCTCGTATTAAAGCAGCAACTACGTTTGTTGATTTAATCACTGGTGAGAATATTAACGTTCAGGCTTCAAACGGCAACGTTCCAGTGCCAGCACTAACGGGTCGTTTACTTCTTGTGAAATAGACACTCAATCAATAGTAAAAAGGCGCTCACAGTTGAGCGCCTTTCTTGATTACTTAGTCATAAAAAAGAATTACTTCTTACGGCAGTATTCCGCGATAACGTACATAGATTGACCGCCGTTTGCTTTACCAGAAACAAGCATAGGATCGTCGCCAATGCTGATGCCACGGATAACCGTGCCTTGCTTGATCACTTGGTTAGTGCCTTTCACTGGTAGGTCTTTGATAACCGTTACGTCGTCACCTTTTTTAAGTTCAACGCCGTTGCAATCGAATGGTTTGTCATCTGCAGACATGCCAGTCATTGCCCAGTTCATTTGCTCTTCTTCCATGTACATCATGTCTAGCGCGTCTTGCGCCCAGCTTTCTGTGTTCAAGCGAGTTAGCTGACGCCATGCAGTAACTTGAACCGCAGGAACTTGGCTCCACATGCTGTCGTTTAGACAACGCCAGTGGTTGATGTCTTTTGGTTCATCGATCTCACCAAGACACTTGTCACAAACCATGATTCCGTAATCTACTGTCACATGGCTGTGCGGGGGAACAGCGTATGCCGTTAATGGTGCATCAGCAGCACATAATTCACATTTTGATTGGCAGCGTTCTAGCATAGTTGCTTCAGAAGACATAATGGACTCACATTTTATAGGTGTTAATAACGCCGGCTATTATCCACTTTATCTGTCAAAAATAAAGCGTAATCCTAATCCAAATCGATAAATCGACGAATTCTTACTTTTCATGAGAAACTTGAACAACATGATTTGAACAATCAATGCCTTATGGTTAGTGACAATGTCACATTGTCAGCAATTCCTTTACCTATTTAGTCTAGATTGGCATAATCAGACTCGTTGTTATATCAATTTAGTAGGTTAGACATTGGAATTATTATCAATTGAGTTTTTAAGCAAACCACTTAGACTCGAAGGCTCTATGGCGGGTTGGCAGCAACTGTTTTGGAACAATCAACTCGTTTCTCAGCTTGATGCTAATGCCGACCGTGGTGAGAAATCCTACCATGAATTTACTTTACTTAATGGTGAGCAAGAGCTGGCATGTAAATTAGAAACTAATCTGATATGGCAACCATTTGTCTTAGAGTATGTTGCAACAGTTGATAGCCAAGTCATTGAGCAAGGAAGTCGCAATACTAAAGATATAGAAAAGCAAACACCGTTTACTAAGCCTGAGCCAGAAAGAAAGTTTAGCCTTATTGGTCTTTTATCGCTTGGGATGAAAGCACTTAAGAGCGCAAAGCTGATTAAAGTAGTGCTTGCGTCGGCAAGTTTAGCTGCGTATTCATGGTTGTTTTCTTTTCAATTTGCGCTGGCTTTGATTGCGTGTTTGGTCTTTCACGAATATGGCCATGTACGCGCGATGAAGTACTTCGGTATGAAGACAAAAGGCATCTATTTAGTACCATTTCTTGGTGGGCTTGCATTAAGCGACGAAAAGATAAATACGCGTTGGCAAGACGTAGTCATTTCAATCATGGGGCCGATGTTTGGTTTAATTCTGTCTGTCACCCTGCTAATTGCCTACTTGATCACTGGCGAGATGTTCTTCGCAGGGTTAGCGGTATTTAATGCATTTCTAAATCTATTCAACTTGCTACCGATATTGCCACTTGACGGCGGTCATGTATTGAAGAGCATCAGTTTCTCCATGAACAGTGTGGCAGGAATTGTCTTGTGTACCGCAGCTGCCGCTGGTGGCGTAGTGTTAAGCTACTCACTAGGACTTACGTTGTTTGGTTTCCTGCTTATCATGGGCATGCTGGAAATCGTGATTGAGTGGAGGGGAAGGCATCATAGTCACTTACTTCCGCTGGATAGATACGGTCAAGCTGTCGCTGCAGTTTGGTACATTGGGCTTGTTGCTTCATTGATTGGAATTATTTGGTTCTTTGCTTCAACTGGAGACCAATTGTTGAGCTTGCCACTGCTTATATTAGGTACATAAAGTAAAGAGAAAAGGGAGCAATGTAGCTCCCTTTTTAAATGTTTAAATACAGTTCGGACGTTGTACATTGTTATCGGGCAACGTCTGTATTTTAGCGGATAGGTCCTGAATGCGAGTTCCATGAGAAGGGTGCGTTGAGAGCAGTTCTGGCGGTTGAGCGCCGCCAGATGCCTTAGCCATGTTTTTCCATAGATCGACACTCTGGTTAGGATCAAAGCCAGACTTCGCCATCAATTCTAACCCAACAATATCCGCTTCAGATTCTTGAGTCCTACCGTAGGGCATTAAAACACCATATTGTACGCCTAATCCAAGCGCTGCCATGGTTGCTCCTCGATACTGTGCGTATTCGGAAGAACCGAGTGCTATATTGGTCAGTTGAAGTCCAGCATTAGCAATTTGAGACTGAGATAGTCGCTCATTGCTATGATCGGCAAGTACATGTGCGATCTCATGACCAATAACGGTGGCTAGCTGGTCTTGAGTGACCGCTACTTTAAGTAAGCCGGTATAGACACCAATTTTGCCGCCTGGTAACGCGAACGCATTGACTTGATCACTATCAAACACGACGACTTCCCAGCGATCAAATCCTGGTTGTTTCGGGACATGTTTAGTAATCGTATCTGTTACGCACTGAACATAAGCATTTGTTTTGGCGTCAGAGCTGATCTTGAGCTCCTTCTTCATTTGCTCGAACGATTGGGCACCTAAACTACTCATATCTGAATCTGAAAAAAGAAGCAACTGGTTACGACCTGTCGGGGAAGAAGTACACGCTGTCATTGCCATTGCGGCAGTGAGAGTGACCAATTTAAACCACGTCTGCATTGAATTCTCCGTTTCAATCGCAATATTAAACTTACTATTTAGCTATACACATCATAGCATTAGCGTACAATTCTTGGTAATCACATTCAGTAGTGGAATGCATAATGACAATCTGGAAAAAATCGATCAGTCTTGAAGCCCTTAATAAGACGTCAGAAAATACTTTGATAGATCACCTAAACATTATTTATACCGAGGTAGGTGATGATTTCATAGCGGCCACTATGCCTGTTTGTTCGTTTACTCACCAACCTCTTGGTATGTTGCACGGTGGTGCGTCTGTTGTCTTGGCCGAAACCCTCGGTTCAGTCGCTGCTAATTTTTGTGTTGCAAAAGGAAGTTACTGCGTGGGCCTCGATATTAATGCCAACCATGTACGTTCAATGAGAAGTGGCACCGTTATTGGTACAGCCAAGCCAATTCATCTAGGGGTATCCACTCAAGTGTGGCAAATCAACATTACTGATGAGCGCGAACGCTTGGTGTGTACGAGTCGGTTGACCATCGCCGTTAAACATAAAAAATCAGCGTCGTCAGACAAAGGACTATAACGATGATGATTCCTTTTAAAAGCGGAAAAATCATTGTGACTAACCACGAAGTGGTGGTAAAGCTTTCAGGTGAGCACATGGTGACGCTACAAGCGCAAACCGATGCTATCACTTTGATAGGTAGAGGGGCTAATGTTATTGCCGCCAACGGCAGCGAAACCAAGTGGTCGATAAAATTGGACAATGAACAACAAATCCAACAGATTGCTGAGCAAATCGGCAGCCAAGTCCAATAATCGTGTTTTTGTCTTGATTCGAGAATATTAAATGAGGAAACTTAGAGCTAGGTTAACTAGAATGAGATTTCCTCTTTATGAGCAGCCCAAGACTTAGAGTTCAGTTCGAAACCTTGTTTGAGCATTACAAGGGGCAAGATTGCGGTGTCCAGCTTGAAGATATCACCGAGATACTGTTTTGTACCCGTCGTAACGCTCGAATTGTCCTGAACAAAATGGAAGAAGAAGGGTGGTTGGAATGGCACCCAGCTCCCGGTCGAGGAAAGTTATCTCAGTTAATCTTTAAACGTAGCCGCGCTGATGTCAGCGAAAACCTAGCGCGCCGATACCTTGAAGAAGGGAAAATTGGCCAAGCGCTAAAAGTTTTAGATCAAGATACGGCAAAACTTGCTCAAGTGGTTGAAAGCTATCTTGGTATTGTTCATCAAGAAGGCCAGCAAGTTGTCAGGCTGCCATATTACCGACCACTTTCTACGTTAAATCCTACGTTACCGATTCGACGCTCTGAACTGCATATTGTTCAGCAGATTTTCAGTGGTTTAACTTACATCGATGACAGTGAACAACTTCAACCTGATCTGGCCCATTCATGGGAAATGCTCACCCCTCGACATTGGCGTTTTTACATTCGTCCGAGTGTTAGGTTTCACAATGGAGACTTGCTGACATCTCAAGCGGTAGTTGATAACTTATTGACACTTAGACAGAAGAAGCTGTTTTCACATATCGCAGACGTGAGTTCTCCGAGTCACTTAATCGTCGATGTGAAACTTTCACGCGATGATTATCAATTGGCGCTATTGCTTTCTGAATCTTGCGCGAAAATTATGTTGCCGCAGGAGAATAGAGCAGAGGATTATGATCTGTTCCCTGTTGGTACAGGACCTTACCGAGTCATTCAAAATGACAATAAACGCCTCGTCTTACAAGCCTTTGACGGTTACTTTGGTTTTAGGCCCTTGTTAGATCGAATTGAAGTGTGGGTGATTGATGACCTACATTCGTCGATGATTTTCCCGAGCTTATCTAAACCCCTTAAGCCTGAAGTGGCCAACTATGCCGATAGCGTAGACCTCGATCCGGGTTGCACCTATTTACTACTCAACCGGAAAAATGGACTAGCAGCGGCCAATGATTGGGCGAATTACTTCACCCAGAAGTTGGGCACATTAAATTTATTCCAGCATCTACCTCAAGAGAAAATCGTCGAACTAGGAGTACTTCCTGCACATGGGTTAAAGCCGGGTTGGTATCACCATACAAGGCATGGTTATACGTCACCACCTTCCTATCGCTCTGTCACTATTGCTTACCACGGTCAGCACCCAATGTTCCCAACGTTGGTCAAATGTATTGAAAGCTTGCTTAAGGAGGATGGATTGAGCGTTAACTTTATTAACTATGACTTGACCGTTGAAGATACTTCAGAAGTGGACATTTGGGTTAAACCGATGGGAATCACCACCAACAGGGATGATTCGCTAGCAGGGTGGCTACTCAATAATAGTGATATTGAGGCACTTAGCCGCGAAGAGGATTTTGAACATTGGACTAAAGTCGTACAAGAGTGGCAAGCAACACAAAATGCTAGTTTCCCTGCACAAGAGCTTGGAAAGTCTCTAGTAGAAAAGATGCAACTCATTCCCATGTTTCACTGTTGGTTAGGAGTGAGTAAAGATCATTGTGGTTCGCTACAAAATGCGAAATGTAATGCGCTTGGATGGTTTGATTTCAGCAAAGTTTGGGTCAAACCTGAAATTGCTGAGGCAACAAACTCGCATCAAGAGGAAGGGTAGTGGCGAAACCTAATAAGAAACAACCGTCTAAAACGGTCGAGATTTACTGCGCAAAATGTAAAACCCAGTTATTTAAGTACCGAAAAGGGGGCAAAGGGGCTCTTGTGAAATGTTTTAAGGAAAGAATTGTTTCTGATTACACCGAACAGCCCTGTATTTGCCCTCAATGTGGTGGCGAGTTTGCCCGAGAGACTTTGATTAGAGGCACTCCTGCTTACAAAATAATCGGTGGCAAAGTTACTATGAAATAGCTTCGCATTAGAACAATTCTCTAAACCATTTTATAAACTAATTGATTAGTAAGATTGTAGAAAATAGACATCACGACGCAATATTTGATCTCAATCGATATAAAACGTAAAAATCTCGTTAAGGGGTATCATAGTTTTTTAATGGTGTTAGAATAGCCGCAGTTTCTTTTCGGTTTTTCCAACTTTACTTTAGGGGTTTGTAATGGAGCTAGGTCTTATCATCACTTTCATCGTTGCAGCAGCTGTAATGGTTAAGAAAGAGATGGCAGCAGCTAAATAATCGGTCTATTCATACCATTTTTTCTATACTTTTTGATGAATATACCCAAGAAAGCTCCTAGTTTAGGGGCTTTTTTATTACCTCTAACTTACTGATAGTTATAATTTAAGTAGGTAATTAACTAAAAAAGCCAGCTTGATAGCTGGCTTTTGTTTTAAAGTTCTAAATTAGAATTGGTAATCTAGGCTCACACCCCAGTTTCGACCCGGTTGAGAGTAGCGGTCTTTGTATGATGCCGTTTTTGCTGATGAATCAACAGTGAAGTCATCGTATTGCCAGTATTTTTTATCAAACGCGTTAAATAGACCCGCGCGTAGCGTTAAGTCATTGATTGGTTGGTAGTAAGCTGTAACATCAACAACGCCGTAACCAGCTGAGTCCTCGTATTTGTAGTTCTCAGTCGGCCAGTCAGTTTTGCTTGCTACCATCTTAATTGTCGCTAAACCACCAAACTTGTGTTCATAGTTATCATAGCCAAGACCAACAACAGAGGTTAAAGGAGCAACTGAAGTTAGTTTTTCATTCTTCTTGGTGTCTTCTCCTTCAGCGTATGCAATAGAGAATGTTGTGTAAGTTCCTTCTGGTGCACCAAACAATTTGTCAATCAGTAGAGTGTTGCTAAATTCAACCCCTTTGATCTCAACTTCATCAAGGTTAACGAGCGTAAAGTGCTCTTTTCCAGGAGTTTTTTCCGGTAGAGACTGTGTAGAGATGAAATCTTTGTAGTCATTATAGAAACCTACAAGTTCAAACTTGCCGAACTCATTCTTGCCACGAAGGCCAAGTTCGTAAGATGTACTTTTCTCTGCTTTTAAGCGAGAGTTAGGTGTGAAATCAGAGCCTTTATCATATTCGTAATAAAGCTGCTCGATTGTTGGAGCTTTAAATCCTTGTCCAATCTGCGCAAATGTACTCAGTTTTTCGTTTAAGTGATAAACAGCACCAATTTTTCCTGTGAATGCATCATCTTTATTGGCTTTATGCACAGTTTCGAAACCACTATCAGTAGATGGAGTTGCCTCGAACGCATCGTAGCGTAAGCCCAGATTAACAACTAGCTTTTCATCTAGTAAGAAAATGTTGTCTTGGGCAAATAATCCCCACTGATTCATCTTCGCGTCTGGAACGTTTGTTGCTCCAGGCTTTGATGTACCATTGTCGTGGAAGTGGTCAACGTTATTCAGTGAAAAGTCGGTGTCAACGTAGTTGAGTCCATATGTAATTTCGTGAGCAGAATTTTCTAAACCAACAAGTTTGTCAAACTGAGCATCAAACTGAATCGTTTCATCTTCTGCATAACGACTGCGCGTACGCTTACCGTTGTATCCGATCATACCCATATGGTCAGTTACAACTGCATAGTTATCATTTGTGCTTTCTGTTGTCTGAAAGTTTAGATTTAAAGCCATGGTGTCAAAAGCAACGTTTTCAGCTAAAAGCTCATAGTTCACGCCGATTTTTTCTCGCTTCGTCTCGTCATTAGAACGCGAATCCGCGTAGGTAACTATGTCTCCCATCATTGGGTGGCTAGATGTATAGTTGCCACTTAGCTTATTCTCGTCAAAAGTCTGATTGTTACGTTCGTAAATCAGTCCAATTCGATTGCGTTCGTTTATCTGATAGTAAACTTTAGCAAGGATATTGTTCATGTCCATATCAGCAGGATTTGCTACTCCTCGATTTTCACCTTCAACATCTAAGCCATCACCGTAGGTTTCTGTTTCATTACCTTGAGCGTAAGTGCCAATTAAAATAGTTTCAATGTCACCTCGGCGCATAGCCCAAGTTAAAGTGTTTTTGAACTGACTATCTTTCGAAAAATACGAAGACTTAATACCAAAACGTGATTCGTCACCATCTGTCACTAAAAAGTCTTCGGGATCCTTGGTCTTTAATACAACTACACCACCTAAAGCATTAGAACCATAAAGAGTAGAGGAAGCCCCTTTATTAATTTCAATCGCTTGAAGTGTATCTATTTCGACAGTGTTAGGGTAAATCGCTTGGGTGCCACCACCAGAGTTGTAAGGAGTAACTTGCTGTACGCCATCGACAACGACTTTAACCCTATCTCCATCCATACCTCGGATGTTGAAACCTGAAATACCAAAACGTCCTTCTGTAGTCGCCTCAACACCAGGTGTGTTTAACAACACATCCTTTAAATCACTAGAGAGCGAATCATCGATATACTCATTCGAAAAAGTATCAATAGAAGCTGAAACATCTTCTTTGTTCTGTTCAGTACGAGTCGCTGAAACAACAACTTCGTCGAAGAGGGCATATTCTTCGGCATGAGCAGTTGACGCAAGGGCCAAAACAATTGAAGCTGACAGGAAAGTTTTCTTATACATTTTATAATTACCTTTGATCCATATAGGTTTTCTTTTAACGGGCAGAATTCTATTGGATCTAAATGATAATTACTATTGTTTGCATTATCGAAAATGGAAGACTTATTGCTCTATCAGTATGTTATATCGAATAAAAGTGATAAATAACAGGTAGTTAAACAATCTATTCACATTTGTAAAGGTTCAAACTTCCATTGGTAAATGTGATTCGTATCACGTTATTGGTGGTGGTTATTAATAGGGAAGATAATATTGCACAGTCCAATAACACTTGAAGCTCTTCATATACTCGATGCAATTGATAGACGTGGCAGCTTCGCTGCCGCAGCTAATGAACTCGATAGGGCCCCCTCATCCCTTAGTTATCAAATACAAAAGCTAGAACAAGATCTCGATATTATGATCTTTGATCGTTCCGGCCATAAAGCGAGCTTTACTGAGGCAGGGAAGCTGATTCTTGAACGTGGACGAGACATACTGGTCGCGACAGACAAACTTGTAAATGATGCGAGTGTCCTCGCTAATGGGTGGGAACTGGATATTACTCTCGCCTTTGACGGTATTATCCCTGTCGCCAATTTCTTCAACCTTGTTAATGATTTAAGTAATGTCAGCTCAACAAGAATTAAACTCCAAGAGGAAATACTCGCAGGCTGCTGGGAAGCGTTAAGCTCAGGGCGAGCAGATTTATTAGTTTGTCCAAGAATGGAAACGCTACCTCAAGATGTTAAAGCAGAGGTCATTGGAGAGATGGAGATGATCTGGGTTGCAGCGACCGATCACTATGTACATAAACGGAGTGGAGTTTTTGACGAGCAGGCGAGAGAAAAATATCGTGTTATTGCGATAGCAGATACAGCCCGTGAGCAACCTGCAATAAGTGTCAATATCACTCAGCGGCAGCCAAGACTAACCGTTACTAACTTTTCTGCAAAAGTAGAAGCTTTGCGCACGGGGTTGGGTATCGGTACTTTACCAAAAGAACTCGCAACCCAGTTGATTGCAAGTGGCGACTTAAAGCAAATTGCGGATACTCAATCTCAACCCATTGAGATCATCTTAGCTTGGAAGCGTAATAAAATTGGTGAAGCTAAATCTTGGTGTATTCAATACTTAATCAAACATTTTAAAGCGTCGTCTAAGATTTAAAATGTTTAGTTCAATAAAACAAAAGGGAGCTTATCGCTCCCTTTTATTTTTGAAACCTAGCCGTTTACAAGCCACCTTGTTGCTGTGCTTGCTTTACTAAAGCCTGACGTTGAGTTTCCTGTTCGTTTTCCACTTTATGTTCCTTATTGATCTCACGCTCCTCTTGCTGTGGAACGAAAACAAAGTACTTATTAATAGTCATCGAAAGAACCTCTAGTTTAGAGTTGTAACCATCCAGGTTAGACAATTCACCTAATCACCATCGTTTGATGGAGACTCCATGTTGTAGGTTTCAAAAAATAGAAGATGCTAACTAAGTTAACATCCTCCATAACAGCTTAATTATAGAAGTAGACTCAGGTATTAATAAACCCCAGTCTCATCCTTTCAGCTAATTCTTACACGTCGTAGGTAGTAGAAGCCGTGTCGCCGCCTGTACCTGTCCAGTTAGTGTGGAAGAATTCACCACGTGGACGATCTGTACGTTCGTAAGTGTGCGCACCGAAGTAGTCACGCTGAGCTTGAAGCAGGTTAGCTGGTAGACGAGCTGTTGTGTAACCGTCTAGGAAAGATAGCGCTGAAATCGTACATGGCATTGGGATGCCTGACTCTAGAGATTTCGCTGCTACTTTACGCCATGCAGCTAGGCTGCCTTGCAGGATGTTTTTGAAGTACTCGTCAGAACCAAGGAACGAGATGTCTGGGTTTGCTTCGTACGCATCACGAATGTTACCTAGGAATGCCGAGCGGATGATACAACCACCACGCCACATTAGTGCGACGTTACCGTAGTTTAGGTCCCAGCCGTTCTCGTTTGAAGCTTCACGCATTAGCATGAAACCTTGAGCGTAAGAGATGATCTTAGATGCTAGTAGCGCTTGACGAAGCGCATCAACCCACTCTTGCTTGTCACCTTCAACTGGTGTGATTGTCTTACCGAATAGAGATTCAGCTTCAACACGTTGGTCTTTTAGTGCAGATAGGCAACGAGAGAATACCGACTCAGAGATAAGCGTTAGTGGAATACCTAGGTCTAGTGCGTTGATACCAGTCCATTTACCAGTACCTTTTTGGCCTGCTGTATCTAGGATCTTCTCAACTAGAGGTTCACCGTTTTCATCTTTGTAGCCAAGGATGTCAGCAGTGATTTCTACAAGGTAACTGTCTAGCTCAGTCTTGTTCCAATCAGCGAATACGGCTTGCATTTCGTCAGCAGACAAACCAAGACCGTCTTTCATGAACTGGTAAGCTTCAGTGATAAGCTGCATGTCACCGTATTCGATGCCGTTGTGTACCATCTTAACGAAATGACCAGCACCGTCGTTACCAACCCAATCACAACAAGGCTCACCAGCGTCAGTTTTTGCAGAGATACCTTGGAAGATAGGCTTAACCGCTTCCCAAGCTTCAGCTGCGCCACCTGGCATGATCGAAGGACCAAAACGTGCACCTTCTTCACCACCAGATACACCAGTACCGATGAAGTGGATACCTTTCTCACGGCAGTGTGCAACGCGGCGGTTTGTGTCAGGATAGTTAGTGTTACCACCATCAATGATGATGTCACCTTCATCTAGAAGTGGGATTAGGTTGTCAATAAACGTATCAACAACTGCGCCAGCACGTACCATGAGCATTACTTTACGTGGCGCTTCTAGCTTCTCAACTAACTCTTCTAGAGAGTATGCGCCAACGATGTTAGTGCCTTTCGCAGGGCCTTCAAGGAATTCGTCTACTTTCGCAGCAGTACGGTTGTGAGCAACAACTTTGAAGCCGTTGTCGTTCATGTTTAGGATAAGGTTTTGACCCATTACCGCTAGGCCAATTACACCGATATCACCTTTCATTATTTCTCTCCAATTTTCCTATTTGGACGCTCGCACTAAGCGATTTTTGCTGCTGCGTCTGAATCTAAGTACCATTCCGTTACACCAGTCCTAGACTGGATTTTTGCTGCTGGGTAAGGCAGCTCATTTGCCGGAGTGGTATGAATTTCGTTCACGATATCGACTTTACCTGCACCAAGTACAAGGTAGCTGATACGTTTTGCTGCTTCTAATACCTTAGCGGTTTTAGATACACGAATTTGACCTGATTCAGGATGAGAAGCCAACACAGATAAGTTCTCATCTTGATAATCTGTTTGGCCTGGGAATAGCGAAGCCGTGTGACCGTCTGCGCCAACACCAAGAAGTATCCAATCGAAGATAGGTGTGCCATTTTTAGTCGGGATGACTTGATCCATCTCTTTTGCAAAGCGCTCGGCTTCAACCTTTGGCTCATCTTCACCACGAATACGGTGAATGTTCTCTGCTGGCAGGTTTACTTGGCTGAACAGTAGTGCATTCGCTTCACCGTAGTTGCTTTCAGCATCATCAGGTGCCACACAGCGCTCGTCACCCCACCAGAAGTGTAGGTTGTTCCACTGAATGCCTTCAGCATAAGGTGCCTGCGCTAAAAGTTTAAACAGCATCTTTGGTGTACTGCCGCCAGACAGTGAAATGTGTACAGGGCGGTCAAGCTCACTGAGCGCATTCATATCATTAGCTAGGCTTTCTACAACTTGGTCAGCTGTTTGAAAAATCTTGTGATTAATCATAATTCGCAGTAATCCGTATCTGTTAAGTTTTTACATGGGAATCGCCATGCACGGTCGTTACGTTGTAACAAATCGTCAGACTCTTTTGGTCCCCACGTACCACAAGCGTATCCAAATAGGGCTTGTGGATCTTGTTTGAAGTCTAAAATTGGTTGAACGTATTTCCAACACGCTTCAACGGCATCGCTACGAGCAAACAAAGTCGCATCGCCGTTTAGTGCATCAAGAAGTAGGCGTTCATACGCTGTCAGCATTTGCGTTTCTTGTAGAGACGCGTAGTGGAAGTTCATTTTTACTTCTTTTGCCACAAATCCTGCGCCAGGTTCTTTTAGGCCAAAGCTCATCTGAATCCCTTCGTCTGGCTGAATGCGGATAATTAGTTTGTTTTCCGGAGCATTCTGGCCAAATACTGGGTGAGGTGTTTGCTTAAAGTGGATGACCACTTCAGTGACACGTGTCGGTAGGCGTTTACCTGTGCGTACGTAGAAAGGCACGCCATTCCAACGCCAGTTGTTGATGTAAGCTTTCAATCCAACATAAGTTTCAGTACGCGAATCTTCAGCGACTCCCGGCTCGTCACGGTAACTTGGTAGAAACTCACCACGTACGTCAGACTCGGTATATTGACCAAGCACGAGGTTATTGCGTAGGTCGTCTTCTCCAAGTGGTTTCAAACATTGCAGTACTTTAACCACTTCGTCGCGCATTGAGTCTGCATTGATCTGCGCTGGCGGTTCCATACCAACCATAGCTAACACTTGCAGTAGGTGGTTTTGGAACATGTCACGAACCGCGCCTGAGCCGTCGTAATATCCGCCACGTTCTTCAACACCCAAGAATTCAGCACCAGTGATTTCTACATAATCAATAAAGTTGCGGTTCCAAAGAGGTTCGAACATCGCATTAGAGAAGCGGAATACAAGAAGGTTTTGTACCGTCTCTTTACCCAAATAGTGGTCAATGCGATAGATTTGATGCTCTTGGAAATGCTCATGAATCTCTTTATCTAGCTTTTGAGCAGATTCAAGGTCATAACCAAATGGCTTTTCAATAATCAGGCGTTTCCAACCATCTTCTTCGCTGTTTAGTCCATGAGCGGCAAGGCTTGCTGGAATAACGCTGTACAAACTAGGAGGAGTCGCGAGATAGAATAGAGTGTTTCGTTGATCAAACCCGTATTGCTCAGAAAGTTGATCAAGACGCGTCGAAAGCTTGCTGTAGTCAGCGGTGTCAGATGTATTAATTGCCTGATAATGCAAATGATTAATGAAAGCATCGAGAGTTGCTGGTTCAGTCTTCTCCATTTCCTGTAGTGAACGTTTCAACTTTTCGCGATAGGAGTCATCACTGTATTCAGTTCGGCTTACGCCTAAGATAGCGAAGTTTTTTGGTAACTGTTTATTTGAGTAAAGGTGATACAAAGCAGGAATCAACTTGCGGTAGGTCAAGTCACCCGAAGCACCAAAAATAACGATGCTGCTGTTTTCTGGTATTACCATCATCTTTCCCTTAGAAACGAGGTAGTTAGCAAGTGCCTAAGCTGTTAGCACTATAGTTTGCCAACGGTATCAACGACACCTCAAATTATAAAATAGGTCTTGCCTATTGTATTGATAGGCAAAGCCAAAAATTCATGCCATTTGTTATTTAGATTGCAACTGTTTTTACTAAAAATTCAGTGCGATTGTTGCAGACGGCAGCGTATTGTCTATGAGTATTTGACATACATCAACCTTTGAGAGAGCAATCGATTAAATAATGACTCATTATTGCGTTAACTCATTGAAATCGTTGTGATGGCGTTGAGTCTTCCGTATATTTAAAAATAGAGTAAATAAACTAATTTCGATATAACTGGTAGGATCAGAATAGAGATTTAAGGAAGGACCTTACTCGTCTTATATGTGCGTCTCGATCAATCGGACTAATTTGCGATGCATCTAAAAATTGTTTGGCGTATTTTTGGTCAATTTCTTGTTCCAAAAATATCAAATAGAGTTTGGGATCAATATGACCTGTCGTTGCCATGTCCGTCATGATATCAATTGAATCTGATAACGATTTTGCCTTTTTATAGGGCCTATCACTCGATGTAAGGGCCTCAAACACATCCGCGATAGCCATGACCCGTGCAGGAAGAGAAAGCTGTTCTTCAAACAATCCTTTCGGGTAGCCTCGACCATCGATACGTTCATGATGCCCCCCGGCAATTTCTGGGACATTTTTCAGGTGTTCTGGGTAGGGCAACCGTTTAAGCATCATGATGGTTTGAATAATGTGATCGTTAATGATGAACCTCTCTTCATCAGTCAATGTCCCACGCTCAATAGACAGGTTGTATAGTTCTCCACGATTGTATTTTAAATTGCCAGGAGTCAATACGAACTCTTCTTGCCAGAAGTCTTGTGGTCTACCTGAAGCATCCCACTGAATTTGATGGACAGTTTTATCTAAAAGTAAGTTTTCTTCTACAGGCAGTTTTTCACTGGTTGAAGAACGCTCTTTCTCAATCCATGAAACGCCAACTTGATCATCTAACGTACGAGTCCATTTATACTGGCTAATTCGATTAAGCCGCTCTAAGTCCTCTTTGCTCATTGATTCGCCTCCAATGTTACACTTACCCACAAATGTAAAATCTTCATCAAGTTGCTCGTGCCTTGCATTGAGAGTTTGTTGGAGGCTTTTTTCGTCTTGACCTTGGTTCAATCCTTTCCAGTAGTCTATCTCTGCTTGTGATTTTAGCAGTTCAAATCGCATTCTTACTTCGTGGATACGATCATAAATCGTCTCAAGTTTCGTTGCTTTATCAATCACATACTCTGGGGTTGTGACCTTTCCGCAATCATGTAACCACGCAGCTAGATGGAGTTCTTCCCATTGTTCTTTAGACATGCTAAACAGTGGGAAATGTACCTCATCTTCGGCAGCGGCTTTGATTATCATTTTGGTCAGTTCAGGAACACGTTGACAATGGCTACCTGTATAGGGCGACTTGGTGTCTATAGCAGAGGCAATAAGCTCGACAAAAGCGTTGAGCATCTCTTTTTGTTGTTCAATGCGATCTATGTTCTCTTTGGCTATTTCTGCAAAACTTAGTAACTCTTTGAGAAAAGCATGCTTATCAGCTTGCTCTTGAGTAATAACGCGCTCGTAGCCAAGTAACAAGATTCCCACTAACTGGTTTTCGCGATTGTGAAGTGGGAAGAAGTAAATATCTGAGTTATAGAGAGAATCTTTGAAGTTTGCAATAGCGGTGTCGTCGCGGTTGAGGTGGACGATCTCTCCATTCATTAATTCGGTTGCGACCCATGCAGTAGACGCGATCAAGTCATTGATATTGATTTTAAATGGAATAATAGCGTGGTTGGCGGCAGCAGAATAACAACTTTCTTTTTCGTCTTTGATGTAAAGCACGATGGTTTCTGCTCTAGTTACCAAAAAACTCTGGTGAGCGATGGTCTTTGCTAATACAGAAAAATCGGAGTTGCTTGCAGTATCTCTTAAAAGTCGTAACAGATCGTAGAGAGTGTGTTCCATCAACTCTATAGATTCTGTCAAATTGGCTACTTCTTTGATGACACTTTTTGAGTAACGTGTTTTTTTAAAATCAAAGCGAGCAATGTTGTCTGTTTGACGCATTAGTGCATGAAGGGGGTTGGCGAGTTTCTGCGAAACCAACCAAACAATGATAAAACTCATAAATAGCATTGCCAAGGCGACGTGAATTTGCTTATCGCGCATCGATAACAAGGAAGCAAGCAAGTCATTTTGCGGGGTTGCTTCTGCGAGTAGTAAGCGCGTTTGTTTGTTTAAAGCGACTGGTGTTAGCGTTACCGACCATTTTTGATTATTCGCTTCAACGGTTTCGTAAATTATTTGACTAGAGATCCTATTGAGCACGCCTTGAAAAACAGAGCTCCTTAAAGAATCTAAGTTCAAGTCTTCTTGAGCGTTATGGGCGACGTTGTGGTGGGCCAACACTCGAAATTGGCTATCAAATAGAACAAGTTTCGTATTCTCTGAATACCCCATTTGGCCAATCTGTTCTGAAAGTGATGTTAAGGTAAAATCTGCTCCGACGACCTTTGTCCCATCGGGTGATTTGCGTGACAATGTCACGCCGTTGGTTTTAAGAAAGTAAAAAAAATATGGCTCAGTCAGCCTGATTTCTCCATCTTTGTCTGCATTGATATACCAAGGCCTAGTTCTTGGATCAAATTCGTTATCCATTGTTTTTCTGTGGCCCAAACTTCGGTAGGCTCCGTCGAGAAAATAGAACTCATTATGGCCAGAAACTCGAGTTGTATTTATCATCAATGCTGCCTTACTCGGTGCATCAAAACGCTCACGGTCTGCATTAGTTCTTAGTGCTCTTAGCAAAGTAAAATCACCCGCTTCATTGGCGTAGTAAAGAGCAACTACTCCCGGATTACGTTGGAAAATAGTTTGCAGCGATGTCAAAAATCGAATGTGCTTTATTGGAGACTTATGATCGTCGATCGCGCGACTCATCGACATAAAATCGAGAGTGGTAAGTATAGGACCCGCTTTTACTTGAAACGTTGACTCTAGCTTTCGACTGTTTTCGCGGCTTAACTCTTTTGCGCTACCGGTTAACAACTCCTGAGCATGGCGATAACTAATTCCGATCAGTACTGAACCTACTAATGTAGTCAGCACAAGAAATAGTGTAGTGATATGGATGCTTAAGGAGTATCGACGTTTTCTCATATCTCAACCAATGAAATAGCCCTTACTAAGTATTGAACAATCTCAGAATCCTGCAAAAAAACTTATTAATAATAGTGGTATGGCTGTTACTACAGTGACAATTGAAACACATCCTGATCTGTTGCTGCTTTAAGTCTCAGATAGGGGAGTACTACTTATGTATAGTGGAATTTCGAGCAACAAACTTGATTGGCTGATAACATAAGGCCATCGCACTCAATCCACGTTGAATTATGAATTTAGTTGTTGACACTCATACCCATACCTACGCAAGCGGTCATGCGTACAGTACTTTGATCGAAAACGCTCGTTTGGCAAAAGCCAGTGGCCTAGAAATGTTTTGCACCACAGACCATGCGGAGTCAATGCCTGGTGCACCTCATTACTGGTTTTTTTCAAACCAGCGTGTACTTCCTAGGTTCATTGAAGGTGTTGCAGTAGTCCGAGGTGTTGAAGCTAATATTCTTAATACAGCTGGAGATATTGATGTCCATCCGACCTCGTACAAAAGCTTGGATTGGGTTATTGCTAGTTTCCACGAACCTGTGTTTCGACCAAGTGATACCGACTCTCACACACTTGCGCTAATCAATGTGATTAAAGGTGGTAATGTTGATGCACTTGGTCACCTTGGTAACCCAAACTTTGATTTCGATTATGAGCAAGTATTGGTATCTGCTAAAGAACACAACGTTGCTATAGAACTCAACAACACAACATTAAAAGGGAATAGTCGAGTAGGGAGTGTTGAGCGTTGTGAAGAAATTGCAAGATTGGGTAAAGAGATCGGTGTTTTCTTTACCACTGGCAGTGACGCACACTTTTGCCAAGACGTTGGAAACTTAACCAAGGTTTCTGAGCTATTAGTCAAAGTTGGCGTCAGGCCAGACAAAGTGATTACTCATAGTGTGAAGCAGTTTTTATCCTTCTTAGCACTAAGAGAGCATACCCCAATAACTGAATACCAATATTTATAAGTTGAAACATATTTCACTTCTAGTGTACTGAACAATTTCAGTACACTCTCCATTCCTCTTCTAAAAAAAAGAATATAGACAATGAGAAAGTTAATCCCTGTTCTAGCCCTAGTCATGTCTGCTCAAACATTCGCAAGTGATTTTGATCTGAAAGCTACCATGAAGCAAATGAAAGTTGAGTTTAAAAATGCTGCTGAAGCGACAGAAGTGAGTGGCATGAAGTCTGCTGTAAGCAACCTATCTGAACTTGTAGAACGATCAAAACGTGGTGATTACCCACCAGAAAAGTTTGATATCTATTTTGAAGGATTCAGTAAGCTTTCCGTTGCACTCGACTCTGTTGAAGAAAAGCTAGAGTCTGGTGACATCAAAGGAGCCAAGGCCGAGCTGAAAAATGTCGATAATCTACGCGTTGAATACCACGATAAACGCAACCCAAGCATTTGGAGCAAATTGTTCGGTTAATACATCCGCAATAATCGCTTGTATAAACTTAATACCATGATCTTTGTTAGGTTTTTTAATGTAATTTACTGAGGTTGTTAGCAAAAGGTTATATATTTACCCTCAATTAATTGAGGGTAACTATGATACGGACATCAAACTTCAAGCGAACTATGCTCATCGCAAGTGCCCTAAGTTGGGTGCTTGTGACTCTGATGCCTGTAATCAATGCTCATGGTGCCAGTGCTGGCGTTTGGGCGACACTTTGTACTATCAATGGCTTTGAGTTAGTCCAAGTCGAAGAGGGAAAGGTTGAAACTCAGCATAGTAAGCCTTGTCCATTTAGTCACTTCTCAACTTTTCATCAGGATACGCTTCCAACACCTACACATCCAAGAAGATCGACGATAGCGAACATTGAGTCGTATGCTTTTTTGGCTCTAAGTGAACGATTTCAGCTCGCTATCCCCCGAGCGCCACCTGCATTACCTTTCTAAAACTTCATATAAATCAAATAACAAAGGCTAGATAAGCCACTTAGTAAAGTAAAGCTCAGCACTAACGACTCGACTATGTTTCGAGATTTCTGCTGCGCGCTCAAAAAAGGAAATTGTAATGTTGGGTAGTCAATCTCAGACTCAACCTAAGGGCTCACTACGTCCATCTCAAAGTGACGGCTCAAACAAGGTTAAAGCAAAAGCACGTTATTTTCTCACATGGCGTTGGCACTTTTATGCAGGTCTTTTCGTTATCCCATTTATGCTCATGTTAAGTCTTACTGGGCTTGTGATGCTATTTGATGACGAAATTGAACAAGCAAGATACAGTGAAATCATCACAGTTGCTCCGCAGGCGCAAACTCTACCACCTTCTATTCAACTGCATTCGGTCAAGGAAAAGTATCCCGACTCACAAATCACCCAGTTTGTAGCGTCTGAATCAAGTACAAAAGCGAATAGATTTAATGTCAGACATGAAGATGGTAAGTCCGTCTTAGTGACGGTCAATCCTTACTCCGGCGAAGTTCTAGGCGAAATCGATCGCAGTGACAGTTGGTATCAACTTGCTAATGATATCCATGGAACATTGCTGATTGGTAAATCGGGAGATTACTTGATTGAAGTGTCTGCGAGTTTAGGCATTCTGCTGTTGGTCAGCGGCATTTATCTTTGGTTACCAAAAGATAACGCAACTAAGGCTGGTTTTCTCAAAGTACGTATGCGTAGTGGGTCGCGTGTTCTAATGCGAGATCTCCACGCCAACTTAGGGGGAACACTTTCGATCGTTTTACTGCTATTTCTGCTTTCCGGTCTTGCATGGGCAGGGGTATGGGGCGCCAAAATGGTCCAAGGTTGGAATACATTCCCTACCTATTACACGTGGGGGGAGAAACCGGAATCTTCTTTAATTCACGCAGACTTAAACCACGGTAGCGAGGAAGAAATGCCTTGGAACTTAGAACTGACTGCAGTGCCTGAATCGCAAGGGCATCATGGGGGGCACCACGAGCATCATTCTGCTCAACCTTTCGATACATCGCAGAGCGTAGGAATCGATGACATCATAAGTAAAGCGACATCACTCGGCTTCAGCCAATTTAAAGTCTACTTACCCCAATCTGAGACTGGCGTTTATACTGTATCTGCTAACTCAATGGCGGGAGATGTTACTGACCCAAGAAAAGATAGGACCACTCACTTTGACCAATACACTGGAGAAGTGCTCGTTGATGTTACTTGGGATGACTACAATGTTGTCGCCAAGCTGATGGCTGCTGGGGTTTCACTTCACCAAGGTGATTTAAGCATTGTAAATAAGCTGCTGAATGTCTTTTTCTGTTTAGCGTTTATCGTTATTTCAGTTACCGGGGCTGTGATGTGGTGGGTACGTCGCCCGTCTAATCAGAATAAGTTGGGTGTACCAGCCCGTTTCGAACAAGACGGTATTTGGAAGGTTGGCGCCGCAACCATAATATTGGTGAGTGTTCTTTTCCCTTTGGCTGGTGTGACCATCATTAGCGTATTAATCCTAGATACGTTGCTCGTTAAAAGAAGTCCAAAATTGAAAGCCTATTTGTCATAAACAACAAGCCCCAAAATCGGGGCTTGTTTTTATTTTGCGCTCAGTTGTTGTGTCATGTAATCAATAAATCCACGCAATCGCGCTGGCATGTATTTGTTTTGTGGGTATTGCATGGCGATTGCGCCATGGTAGTTACTTTTTATCGTCCAATCAGCGAGTACAGGAATCACTTCGTTGTTTTCAATTGCCTGTGAGACAACAAAGTCATGAAAAATGCCAATACCTAGCGCATTTTTAACGCCCGTCAATCGCATCTGTGAATGGTTGACCGCGTAACGACCTGAGACTCCCACTGAGTGATACTCGTCTTCTTTAAAGAAATCCCATATATGATCGCTGTCTGTTTCTGCGAGATAGAGGCAATCGTGTTCAGACAGTTCCGTTGGGTGTTTAGGCATACCACGTTTGGCAATGTAGTCGGGGCTGGCACAAAGGACTAAGTTGGTTTTGCTGACTTCTTTAAGTACCAAGTTCTCGTCAGGTTTATCCGTCAGTTTAAACGCGACATCAATACCATCACGGATTAGATCGATTTCACCATCTGCTGCGCGCAATTTTAGCTGTATTTCAGGGTACTTTTGCAAAAAAGGCATCACATGGGGCTGTAATACGGAGTTTAAAAATGCTTCTGGCGCTGCAACTGTTAGCGCTCCAGACATATCTTGATGGTCTGTCGTTGAGAGTTCTACTGCTCGCTTTGCTGCATCAACCATCACTAAAGCCTGGTCATATACCTGTTGACCGGAGTGGGTGATAATCAGCTTACGCGTAGTACGCTCAAACAGTTTTACCGAAAGGGATGCCTCTAGTCGCGTAACCAATTTGCTTAGTGCAGAAGGGGTCACATCGAGAATCTTAGCTGCAGCTGTAAAACTGCCTTCATCAACGATAAGAATAAAACTCGCTAAATCGGGAAGTAGGGCAATCAGCCTAGTGTTCTTCATTTCTGTCGCTTCAAATAACCATTTACCGCTATTTTAACGCTTATAAATGTGACCGTCATCATTAAAAGGCTCTATTTGTGCCTTGGGTTCAATAATGTTTTTCCAACTAACGGGATAATGAAAAACACGTGCTTGAATTACACTTACTACATCAGATTTTGGCTCTAGCAATCAGCTAGAACCCCACAATAAGCAATGCGCATAATAACTAGGAAGGAATTTGAAATGTCTTCTGCATTCTACGAACAGATTCAAAAGCAAATTGAAGAAGTAAAGGCTGAAGGTCTTTACAAGTCAGAGCGTGTGATTACGTCTCAGCAGCAAGCGGCTGTTAAGATCTCTACTGGTGAAGAAGTGCTTAACTTCTGTGCAAACAACTACCTTGGTCTAGCTAACCACCCAGAGCTAATTGAAGCGGGTAAGCAGGGCATGGACGTACATGGTTTCGGTATGGCTTCTGTTCGCTTTATCTGTGGTACTCAAGACATCCATAAAGAACTAGAACAAAAACTGTCAAAGTTCCTAGGTAAAGAAGATACGATTCTTTACACCTCTTGTTTCGATGCGAACGCTGGCCTATTTGAAACTATTCTAGGCAAAGAAGATGCAATCATCTCTGACGCGTTAAATCACGCTTCAATCATTGATGGTGTTCGTTTGTGTAAGGCGATGCGTTTCCGCTACTCAAACAACAATATGGAAGAGCTAGAGCAACAACTTATCGCTGCGAAAGAAGCCGGTGCTCGTCATATTCTTATCGTCACTGATGGTGTGTTCTCTATGGATGGTGTGGTAGCGAACCTACCCGCTATCTGTGACCTAGCTGAAAAGTACGGCGCATTGACTATGGTTGATGATTCTCACGCTGTTGGTTTCATGGGTAAGACAGGTGCTGGTACACACGAATACCATGACGTTGTGGATCGCATCGACATTATTACGGGTACGCTAGGTAAAGCTATGGGTGGGGCGTCAGGTGGTTACACATCTGGTAAAGCGGAGGTCATCGAATGGCTACGCCAGCGCTCGCGTCCGTATTTGTTCTCGAACTCTGTTGCGCCTGCAATTGTTAATGCATCTATCCGTGTGCTAGATCTTCTAGAACAAAGCGGTGACCTTCGTGACCAACTATGGGAAAACGCAGCACATTTCCGTACGCGTATGGAAGCAGCAGGCTTCACTATGGGTGGTGCAGACCACGCAATCATTCCTATCATGCTTGGCGACGCTAAAGTAGCGGCCGAGTTTGCAGAGCGTGCTCTTGAAAAAGGTATTTACGTTATTGGGTTCTCGTTCCCAGTCGTACCAAAAGGTCAAGCTCGTATCCGTACACAAATGTCAGCAGCACACTCACGTGAGCAGCTTGATCGCGCTATCGATGCATTTATCGAAGTAGGTCGTGACATGGAGATCATTAAGTAATGAAAATCAAAGCACTATCAAAACTTAAGCCTGAAGAAGGCATCTGGATGACAGAAGTGGACAAGCCAGAGCTTGGTCACAATGATCTTCTTATCCGTATTAAGAAAACTGCGATTTGTGGTACTGACGTACACATCTATAACTGGGATGAGTGGTCGCAAAATACGATTCCTGTGCCTATGGTTGTCGGCCATGAATACGTGGGTGAAGTGGTAGGTATTGGCCAAGAAGTCCGTGGCTTTGAAATTGGCGACCGCGTATCGGGTGAAGGTCATATTACCTGTGGTCACTGTCGTAACTGTCGCGGTGGTCGTACACACTTATGTCGTAACACAGTCGGTGTCGGTGTTAACCGAGAGGGTGCTTTCGCTGAATATCTTGTTATTCCTGCATTTAACGCGTTTAAGATCCCAGAAGGTATCTCTGACGATTTAGCCTCTATCTTCGACCCGTTTGGTAACGCTGTTCATACGGCACTGTCTTTTGATCTTGTTGGTGAAGACGTACTAATAACAGGCGCAGGTCCTATCGGTATCATGGCTGCGGCAGTCGCTAAACACGTAGGTGCTCGTCACGTTGTCATTACTGACGTTAACGAATACCGCTTAGAGCTAGCTCGTAAGATGGGTGTGACTCGCGCTGTAAACGTTGCTGAGCAAAAGCTGGAAAACGTTATGGAAGAGCTTGGCATGACAGAAGGCTTTGATGTCGGCCTTGAAATGTCTGGCGTACCTTCTGCGTTTAACTCGATGCTTAAAACAATGAATCACGGTGGCCGTATTGCACTACTAGGTATTCCACCATCAGATATGGGCATCGATTGGAACCAAGTGATCTTTAAAGGTTTGGTGATCAAAGGCATCTATGGTCGTGAAATGTTTGAGACGTGGTACAAGATGGCTTCATTGATCCAGTCAGGCCTAGATCTAACGCCAATAATCACACATCACTACAAGATTGATGATTTTCAACAAGGCTTTGACGCTATGCGTAGCGGTAAGTCAGGAAAGGTTATCCTAGATTGGGAGTAGGGCAATACTAGGTTAATTGAGGCTTGTTACTATCTAACTACTTACTGGTTATCTGGATAGGTGAATAGTAAAAATAGCCCTGATTTGCACTTAGAAAGCCCCAGAATTGAATGACGCCTCGAGTTAAATCGAGGCGTCTTTTTTATATCCAGCCAAAATGTATTGTAGATTTAACTGTTTCTAGTTAACGGGTGATTCGAATAATCCCCTTAATCACATCACGACATGATTTGATTAAATACCTTAATCACATCATAATATGAGTAGAATAAGGTAATTTTTCAAATCAAGGTATTGTTATGTGGATATGGGAGCAAACGAATTGGCCTCACTTTTTCTGGGATGAAGCGGTCGTAGATCCGTTGCTTAGGAAGACACGATTAAACCAAGGTGTCTTACTGGGCAGGATGACTAGCCAGCCTCAAGATCAGAACCAAAGTATGCTCGATACCTTGTTAGCGAACATAGTCCATTCTAGTGCTATAGAGGGTGAAAAACTGAATGCATTTTCAGTTCGTTCTTCGCTCGCGAATAAACTCGGTTTGACAGAAGAGCGTCCTTTCCCAACGACGGAACAAACAGATGGGCTTGCCGAGATTATGCTTGATGCCGTCGATAATCTTGATGCACCTCTTACCTTAGAAAGAATCCTACATTGGCACGATAGGCTTTTCCCTGAAGGCTACACGCTGTTCAATCCAGTTGTTGGCGGTCAGCTTAGAGGGACAGCGCCTATGCAGGTAGTGTCCGGGCGAATCGATAGGCCAATTGTTCACTTTGAAGCGCCGGGGAGAGAGAGGCTTGATAACGATCTTGACCAGTTCGTCGCATGGTTTAATCATTCAAAGCAAGACATGAAATTGGATCCATTGCTTCGAGCTGCCATCACACACCTGTGGTTTGTTACTCTGCATCCACTCGATGATGGCAACGGGCGAATCACTCGTTTGCTAACGGATTTGGCTTTAGCTCAAGCGGATCAGCAATCAGTTCGTTTTTATGCGATGTCAGTAGGCATACTTGCAAATCGCAAAAGCTACTATGAAATATTAGAAAAAACACAGAAGGGTGATGTCGATATTACCGACTGGGTAGTATGGTTTCTTGACGTCCTAAATGAAACGTTTGATGAAGTCTTAAAAGAGATTCAACAAACGGTGTTGAAAACCAATTTCTGGCGAGATGTAGATCAGACTCAATTGACGTCAGAGCAAGCAAAAGTTCTAAATCGAATGCTTGATGGTGATTTTGTTGATGGTATTAATACCTCTCAATATCACAAAGTGGCGAAAGTCAGTAAACCAACAGCGACTCGACACTTGACTGCATTGGTAGAGCAGGGATGTTTAGTAAAATCAGGTGCCGGACGAAGCACTCGATATGTTTTGGCCAAGCAAAGCTAAAAACAGCGTCAACTCTCACAACAATCTGTTGATAATCATATAGATTTCAATTCCTTTGCACCTGATTCCAACTATTGTAGGTAATCATAGTTTTCTATCTGTTCATTGCATTTCTCACCAACGTATTATGGTTGTGAACGTTAGGGTCTGTAGACCCTATTGAACTATAGGAATAAAAATGAACAAAACACTATTATCAATTGGCTTAGCAACAGCGTTAGTCGGTACTGCTCATTCTGCACAATGGAGCTATGAGGGAGATACCGGACCACAGTACTGGGGAGAATTTGGTGCAGAGTGCCAATCAGGAAAGAATCAAAGCCCAATAGACGTTAAAGATGAAGTTAAGGCAAGCATCGCAGAGTTAAATCTTGATTATTCTGGAAAGGTCACTGCGCTGACCAACAACGGACATACGCTACAAGGAGTGGTTGAAGGAGATAATACTTTCACTGTTGATGGTAAGGAGTTTAACCTCGTTCAGTTTCACTTTCATACACCATCAGAAAACCTAATCAAGAGTCAAAGTTTCCCGCTCGAAGCTCATTTCGTAAACGCGGATAGCAATGGCAACCTAGCAGTACTGGCTGTTATGTATAACACGTCTCCGACTAGCAATAGTGAAATTACCACTCTATTAGAGACGTTACCAAAGTCAGGTCAAACTGTTTCGTTGAGTCATTTTATTGATGTAGCGGATATGATCCCGGATACCGAGTATTACTATCGCTTTAACGGCTCGCTAACAACGCCGCCATGCTCAGAAGGCGTGCGCTGGTTCGTTTTGAAACAAGCACAGACACTTAGTCAGGAGCAAACTCAACTATTTAAACAAGCGATGGGGAAAAACAATCGACCTATTCAAGCACAAAACGCACGTGTAGTACTAGAAAACGAATAGCAAAAGCTTATAGCGCCAGCAATTATTCTGGCGCTAAATATTATTGAACAGGATTTCTAATCTAAACGTCATTTTTGCTTCACCTTCTCTTTGTGTATCTTCTTCACGGTTCCAGTTGTACTCAGGGATCAACTCGTAAAACAGCCAAGTTCGCCATACATTCTGTCGATAAGTCACGGAGGCGTGAGTGTTCGTAACGTAATGAAAAGGTCGGTTAGTTCCCGTGGTACTTAATTGATAACTAAGTGCCTGATGGTCAGAAACATGCTGATAGAGTGTAAGCCCTGTACCCACTTCCCAGCCTTTGATATCGCTTTCCCACTGAGCGTAATTGCTCCAGCGAAGCAAAAAGTCGCGGTTGATTGAATAATCTAAGTCAATATTGGTAGATTCACCCGTTACGCTTTTCTTCTGATACAACTTCTGAGTAACGCGCAGCAACCATTCATCATTGATAGAGTATGTATAGCGAAAACGTCCTTCGATACCGGGTCTTGCATTGACCTTAACGTTGAAACTATAGCGTTCTTTACTTAGCCAATCGTATCTAAGACCAAGAGTATTTTCGGCATCTTCGCTAGTTTGCGGAAACAAGTCGAATAAATCATCTTCTTCATCCGACTCGAAAACCACCTTAAGTCGTTTGGTTACCTTAGGTAAATGAAAGCGCGCTTTGAATCGAGTCTTAAACTTGTAGCCTTCACCCTCCACATAAGAGAAATCATTTCTCCAACGAACAGTACTGCCAGCACGAGCGTCTTGGTCTACACGCTCATCAACGAAAAAACTATCAAACCAAATCGCAGGCTCGCAAAGCTTGGTATTTACATAGTTAAAAGCGGAATCGAGGATTTGAGCACTATCTGGCTGACTATGGCAATCGGAGTAATCTACTTTGCCGTCCGCGTACGTTGCAGTAGATAAGAAGGTAGAGATTAGAATTAGGTAGCGCAATTCATTAATACATTCTGAGGTTTAAAGTTTGAGTATGTCTAAAACACATTTAAATGGTCAATGTTTTAACGTATTCAAGTGATAATTTTACAACGCCAACCGTAAACGGTTGACGATTTGTTTAGGAACCTTGTGCTATCTGCGAGTATTGGCGTAGCAGATCGGTCAGTGTAGTGACCCATTCAAGAGCATTCTTTGGTGCCTGCTTGACTATAATTTCTACGTGGTTGCAATGTGTCTCAAGAGGTATCGCACGTTCAAGATGGAAAGAAACAGAGTAGAAATGCCACAATAATAGGCGCTGCATACGTATGATATTTTGTTGTTTACTTTCTGACTCTTCAAATAAAGCAGGGAGTTCACTAAGCGCAATGGCATTCATACGCAACATCGCATCAAACTGTGCTTCTTGAAGCTTATCTTCGTCTTCTGTCTCATCTAAATCAAAAGTAAAAAGCTCTGTCATTGACTCTTCTGGTACTAAACGGTGAACCATTCTCAAGCTTAGTTCTTCTAACTCTTCTCGTGGCATTTGAGATAAGCAGTGATAAGTGTAATCGCGTTGCATCCGGTAACTCTGACAATTTATGAATGGCGAGTATTCTAACCATTTCTTTAGAATTTTCTACTTGGCTTCGGAAACAAAAAAGCCCCGCGCTACAGCGGGGCCAAACTTCGTTGTGTTTGCAATTTTAGCCATTGACGTTGTTAGAGAATCTATGTCGCTACCAAAAAGTACGTTAAGAATTCTCATTTAAAACTAGGTCTTTTCCCCTTAAGTGCAAACCTAATTATTGTATTTGTAATATATATTAACTAAATATGTGATCTTGGTTCAATGATTCATAGCAACAAGATGCCTATTCAATAAAGTGGCCAACTGAAACTATTTGGTGTGAAACTCATTATTCATCCAACATTCTGTCTATTGATTGAGCAGTTGAACGTTTGCGTAAAAATATGTGATGAATATCTCATATATGGCGCTATACTTTGCGCCCGGTTGAGAGTTACAGCTCTACCAATACAAGCCGTCACAGGGAATGGTGAATGACCCCACGGACCGGACCAGCTACCTATTCAATGCTTGTAGAGGTAATCTTTAATGAATGTTTTGTTTGGCTTAATCGGTGTAATCGCACTACTTTTGTGTGCGGTTCTACTTTCGGAAAGTCGTAGTTCAATTAACTGGAAAACAGTGTCGCGTGCGCTGTTGCTTCAAGTGGGCTTTGCCGCTTTAGTGCTTTACTTACCTTGGGGACAATCCGCGTTAACTAGCCTAAGTAGTGGTGTTTCTAGCTTACTAGGTTTTGCCGACGAAGGTATTGGCTTCTTATTTGGTGATCTAGCGAACACTGGTTTTATCTTTGCGGTTCGCGTTCTTCCTATCATCATTTTCTTCAGTGCTCTTATCTCTGCACTTTACTATCTTGGGATCATGCAAAAAGTCATCGAGTTTATTGGTGGTGGTATCCAAAAATTCTTAGGTACAAGCAAAGCTGAATCACTTGTCGCCACTGGTAATATTTTCCTTTCTCAAGGCGAGTCCCCACTTCTTGTTCGTCCTTTCCTTTCTAAAATGACTCGTTCGGAACTGTTCGCTGTTATGGCGGGCGGTATGGCGTCGGTCGCTGGTAGTGTGTTAGGTGGTTACGCAGGTTTAGGTGTTGAACTTAAATATCTGATTGCGGCAAGCTTTATGGCGGCACCTGGTAGTTTAATGATGGCAAAAATCATTGTTCCAGAGCGTGAAACGCCAATCGATCAATCAGACATTGCAATGGACAAAGCGCAAGAAAGCAATGTTATTGATGCCCTCGCAAGCGGTGCAATGAACGGCATGAAAGTCGCTGTTGCAGTGGGTACTATGTTGATTGCCTTTGTCAGCGTGATCGCAATGGTAAATACTGGACTAGAAAGCCTAGGTGAAGTGGCTGGTTTTGGGGGTGTGACACTGCAAGCTCTATTTGGCTACCTGTTCTCTCCATTAGCTTGGTTAATTGGTGTACCTTCGAACGAAATGCTTATGGCAGGCTCTTACATTGGTCAGAAAATTGTAATGAACGAATTTGTTGCATTCATTGACTTTGTTGAGCATAAAGCCATGCTATCAGAACACTCTCAAGTTATAGTTACTTTTGCTCTGTGTGGATTTGCCAACATTGGTTCAATCGCAATTCAACTTGGCTCAATCGGTGTTATTGCCCCAGAGCGCCGTTCTGAGGTAGCTAACTTAGGCATTAAAGCAGTGCTTGCTGGAACACTTGCTAATCTAATGAGTGCTTGTTTAGCGGGTATCTTTATCCTACTGTAAAAAGTACACTTTCTTTGATTAAACCGAATAGGAAACTATTCGGTTTTTTTATATCCAAAATCTAAAAAACTTAATTTTATGCGATGCATTGCAGTGATCGCTTAAAACCTGATTTACAGCAAAATCTCCGAAAATAGAAAGCGTAGGATGATTTGAGTTCGCACTTTCACAATCAAAATAATAAGAGATTTCGTTATGAATGAATTAGTTCAACGTTTTTTGCGCTATGTAGTCTTTGATACTCAATCAAATCCTGTAAACCCTGCAAGCCCAAGTAGTGAAGGGCAGATTACTTTTGCACATTTTCTTAAGCAAGAGTTGATTGAACTTGGTTTGTCGGATGTTTCTTTAGACCACAATGGTTACCTTATGGCTAGGCTGCCAAGCAATGTCGATTATCCGGTGCCAGCTATTGGCTTTATTGCTCATATGGATACAGCACCTGACGCATCCGGTGAAAATGTAAAACCACAAATAATTGATGACTACAAAGGTGGTGATATTGCACTTGGTAAAGGGGATGAAGTCCTTTCTCCGATACAATATCCTGACCTTCATATGTTACACGGTCATAACCTTATCACCACTGATGGAACCACGCTTCTTGGTGCAGATAACAAAGCGGGAATTGCAGAGATTCTTTCTGCTGTTGCAGAGTTAATCGATCACCCCAATATTCCACACGGAGACATCTGTATTGGCTTTACTCCAGACGAAGAGATAGGTAGAGGTGCTGATCTATTCAATGTTGAAAAATTTGGTGCGGAGTGGGCCTATACCATTGATGGTGGCCCAGTCGGTGAGTTGGAGTTTGAAAACTTTAATGCCACCAGCGCAGACGTCGTTTTCCATGGTGTGAACGTACATCCTGGAACTGCGAAAAACAAAATGGTCAATTCTATGAACATTGCAGCTCAGTTCCAAGTAATGATGCCTGCCGAAGAGACACCTGAGGCGACAGAAGGCTATGAAGGGTTTTATCACTTGAAGTCAGCGGAAATGTCGGTGGCAAGAAGCGAACTCGGCTATATCATTCGAGACTTTGATCGTAAAGGACAAGAAAAACGCAAACAGTTTATGATCGATAAAGTCGCAGAGTTAAATGAAAAACTCAAACACGGCCGTGTTGAACTCAAAATGTCAGATAGTTATTTCAATATGAAAGAACAAGTTGAACCTTATCCTCATGTAATCGAACTAGCAAAACAGGCAATGATTGCTTGTGATGTTGAGCCGAAAATCAAACCTATTCGTGGTGGTACAGATGGCGCAAGACTCTCTTTTATGGGGTTACCTTGCCCAAACATCTTTACCGGTGGCTACAACTTCCACGGAATTCATGAGTTTATTTCAATCGAAGGAATGGAGCAGGCAGTGAAGGTCATCGTGACTCTTGCAGAGAAAACGGCGCTCAAATACAAATAAACGTACTACCTACACCTGATATTTCAAAGAAAATCATATACATTTATTAGAATTGATTTTTATAGTGGATATCTGGATGAAAAAACTCCTCTTACTCGTCACGCACTCTTCGTGTATAGGATTGGGCTTCGCTCTTGGAATTTATGCGTTGCCCATCCTTATTCAACCGACATCACCAAGCATGAATGAGGTACAAACCGTTACCAATAACGCTATTTATAACGCTTCATTTCAAAAGGATCGTAAAGACAGTGACTTTCTCCATTGGGGAGAAGGATCTGTCTCCATTAGTGCCGAAAAAGTAGCGTTTATTGGAAAGCTCGCACCTGGTCCTGATTACAAACTCTACTTTTCTCCATCATTCATTGAAACAGAAGCCGACTTTAACGCACAAAAAGAACTAATGGTTCGTGTAGGTGAAGTCAAGAGCTTTGATAGATTTACCGTAACCTTACCGCAGGGTTTTCCGATTAATGATTACAATACCGTTATTGTCTGGTGTGAAACCTTTGGCGAATTTATTACATCGGCTAGATATAGATAGCTGAGAGGAAACACGATATTCAACTCATCTTGCGACCAATACAGTAGAAATATTCTGCCGCGTGTGGGAAGTTAGACGACTAGTTTTTGAATCAACAAGTTAAGGGGCGTTTGCCCCTTTTTAGCAAATAGGAGCAGGGCGTGGAGAAAGTACAAGCCGTAGTCGATTTTCTTCTAACTCACAAACTCGTTTTTACAGCACTGATCATTGTTTTGATTTCTTTAATTCGTCGAATCATCCTTTCTATGATTCGTGGTGACGTCGACTTCGTTTCTGAAGAGCAGCGAAATTGGATGTCTCGGACCAAAAATGGCACATTTATCATGACTGTGCTTGTGCTCTTTGTTCTGTGGCAATCAGAAATAAATGAGTTTGCGCTCTCTGTTACAGCCATCGCCGTTGCGATTGTCGTGGCGTCTAAAGAGATTATCCTCTGTTTCACCGGATCTATTCAGCGTGCGAGTTCTCGCTCTTTTCGTATTGGTGATTGGATAGAAGTAGGGAAGATATGTGGCGAAGTTATCGAACACAACATGATGGCAACCGTCATCCAAGAAATCGATTTGCACCACGGGCAATACCACTACACGGGGAAGACAGCCACATTACCTAATAGCATGTTCTTTACCTACCCAGTAAAAAATCTCAACTTCATGAAGCGCTACGTATATCATGATTTCTCTGTTGTTGTCCCTGAGTTCGTTAATCTCTACCCAATCATACCTGAAATGCTTGAAAGAATTGAAAGTCATACTGGCTACTTTTATGACGTCGCAACACGCTATAACGCGGTTATTGAAAAGCATGCCGGGGTAGATTTGCCCGGAGCTGAGCCTCACATTCATATTACTAGCGGAAGCACTGGGGAACAGGTCGTCCACTTTATGCTGTTTTGTCCAACCGATAAAGCAACACACTTAGAGCAAGAGATTCGCGCCGACTTTATGCAGCTATACAGCGAGCGTTTTCCTATTACTAAAGAAACCGAGTAAGCACAGTAATCCACAAAGAGGGAATTATGATTAAAAAGGTAGGGAACACCATCATACAACACATACACAAAGGAAGTTGCCACTGTGGCACCGTTAAATTCGAGCTAAATTTACCGAATGGAATTGAGAAGCCCCGGCGTTGCGACTGTTCAATATGTAGAAGGAAAGGAGCAATTGTAGCCTCAGTTAAACTTGATGGCATTCGTATACTTGAGGGTGAAGATCAGCTTAAGCTTTATCAGTTTAACACTCATACCGCAAAGCACTTTTTCTGTTCTAATTGTGGAATATACACACATCACCAAAGACGATCGTCACCGGATGAGTACGGGTTCAATGTCGGCTGTTTAAAGGGAGTAAACCCTTTTGATTTGGGAGACGTTGTCACTAATGATGGTGTTAATCACCCAGCTGACCGCTAGAAAATCATGGTGGCTTAACCCATTAGTCACCAAGCTTATTGATAAGCAATTGTTATCGTGACATTCAAATGTTTAATTAGAACTTACCCTATAATCCGAGTATGGTGCGTTCAGTTGCCCGTATGAGCTTAGTGGTCTATGACTATCAGTTTGAACACAGCAAACGAATAAAGCCACTTCATTAAGGAATACCTGTGTCATTGGCAACACATCGCTTTATTGAGCACTACTGTAACTTAAACCATTTGGCTTAATTCCTTAATGAACAAACACACGCATTGCAATCTTACGTCGACATTCAAACTTAGCCGAGCTATTAACACTCTGTCTCGAGTAAGTGATGACGAAACACTCGCACATCACCATATTCAAACATTGCAACGAACAGGCAAATTCATTTTGTTTTCTCAACCGCTTGTAAATGTTGCATCTCGGAGCATTGTTTCCATGGAGGTATTGCTTAGGCATAGAGCAAATAGCGGAAAGATTACGCCACCAACGTTTCTAACTAGTTTTGCAAAGCTCGGCTTAATACCAGTGCTTGATATGTGGGTTATAAATCACGCTTTAGCGCAGATATCGACGCAACGAGTGAGATGTGGATTTAAACTCTCGATCAATGTATCTCCCCAAACTTTCTTAATTGAAGGCTTTGCGAGTTCCGTTTTGGATATGATTGAGCGCAGTGGTCTGGGTTATCACCAGATAGAACTTGAAGTAACAGAGGATGTCTTGATACAAGATGAGAGTCAAATTCGAGAGGTCTTCAATCAGTTAAAAAGCGCTGGAATTAGTATTGCCCTTGATGATTTCGGGACTGGATACTCGACGATCGGAAACCTTATCAGCTATCAATACGATAAGGTCAAGATTGACCGCTCACTAGTATCAAACATAACAAACAAAAATGGTCGTGAAATACTGCGTTTGACCACCGATTTAGTCAAACTGTCAAGCGCTGAGATTGTCGTAGAGGGGATAGAAACGAGCGAAGAGTTGGAATTTGTCTCAAGCTTAGGTATTGAATCAGTTCAAGGCTACTACTTCTACAAGCCTATGCCATTTGACGAAGCATTCGCGTTACTTTCAACTTGAGCAAGGCTGACGCTAATGCCAGCCTTGTTTCTTTAGTTTAAGCGTAATACTTCTTCTTCATTCTTAGCGCAACATTTACGAGTGCTATCAAGACTGGCACTTCAATCAAAGGACCAATAACACCAGCGAAAGCTTGGTCAGAGTTTAATCCAAACACCGCAATGCTAACGGCTATAGCAAGTTCAAAATTATTTCCTGTTGCAGTAAATGCAATTGACGCGTTCTTGTCGTAATCGATGCCCATTTTTTTACCAACAAAGAAGCTAACAAAAAACATTAGGACAAAGTAGATACATAAAGGGATAGCGACTCGAACAACATCCATTGGCAATTCAAATATCATTTCGCCTTTTAGGCTAAACATTAAAATGATGGTTGCGAGTAAAGCCACTAAAGTTATTGGCGAAATACGCGGAAGAAACCGCTCGTTGTACCACTGTTCGCCTTTTAGCGCAGTTAACCACTTACGGCTAAGAAAACCTGCTAAGAAAGGAATACCCAAGTAAATCAAAACGCTCTCAGCAATATCCAGCATAGAGATGTCGACATTAAACCCTTGGTAACCAAATATAGGTGGAAGTACAGTAATAAACAGCCATGCCATAAAGCTATACGTAACAATCTGAAATGCGCTATTTAAAGCTACCAAAGCTGCGCCATATTCTTTGTTGCCACCTCCGATATCATTCCAAACAAGTACCATAGCAATACATCTAGCAAGCCCGATAAGAATGATACCAACCATATATCCAGGTTTGTCTGCCAAAAATACCAATGCCAAAACAAACATTAAGACAGGGCCAACAATCCAGTTCATTATCAAAGACAGCTTGATTGCTTTTTTGTCTCTACTGACCTTGCCTAGTAAACCATAGTTAACTTTGGCTAATGGGGGGTACATCATTAAGATCAATCCGATTGCGAGTGGAATATTGGTACTACCAACTGACATAGATTCATTCCACTGAGCAACTTGAGGAAAAGTCACGCCAATTGCGATACCAACGGCCATAGCAACAAAGATCCAAACGGTAAGATAACGATCCAAAAAGCTCATATTTGTGGCTGCTGAAGTAGTTCTACCTTCAGTTGCTAATTGTTGATTCATTGCAACATCTCCATTCGTTAATCGTCGAATGACGATTGGAAGGGGTTAAAAATTGGGAAGATAATGAATGATCTTCCCGTAATTAGTTTAACTAAATATAGAATTAAATTGACTTGAAAACTCATCAATTTCTGTCTTGTTAACGCGATAACACACTTTAGGTGGTATTGATTCAGCGGTAATAAATCCCGCTTGTTTCAAAACTCTCAAATGCTCTGATACGGTTGACTGTGCGAGCCCTAGTTCAGAAACCAAGTCACTGTTCAGGCAGCCGTCAAGTTTTTCCAAGTTCAAAAGAATCTTGACGATTCGAACGCGGGCAGGGTGAGACAAAGCTTTTGCTTGGGCAGCGAACCTTATCTCTAGCTCAAGTTCACGCTCTGAGGAATCAAAAGCTTGTGCGTTTGTACTACTGCACTGTTTATTCATTCTATGGATACTCAATAGTTAATCGTCGAATTACGATTGATATTACAAGCACTTTTTCATTCGCGCAACCTAAATAAAACCGAATAACCAATTTGATGAACGAGTTAAATAAAATGCCGCTCTATGATCGAGCAGCACATGTTTAGAGCCAGTAATCCACTCAATTCAAAGTGAGAATCATATCGGCTGTACCTTCTTCGAACTGAACATCTAAAGTGAAGCCGAGGCTCTGAGCCAGCATCAGCATCCCACGGTTCGTCGGCATTGTCATACCAGACATCTGTTTAGTTCCTTTATGCTGACAGTATTCAATGATTTTGTTCATCAACACTTTGCCCAGACCATTGCCCTTTAAGTCAGAACGAATCAAAATTGCGAACTCGGCATCGGTATTATCTGGGTTAATAAGTGCGCGCGACACACCAATAATAGGGCTACCTACACGGGTTTGACTTACAGCAACAAACGCCATTTCGCGGTCGTAATCGATTTGTGTCAGATTAGCTAATGCCTCATGATTGAATTCACCCACATCTGAAAAAAATCGCTTATATAGATCTTCTTTTGATACATTATGAATAAAATCAGCATGATGAGGTTCATCTTCCGGTAGGATTGGCCTAAGCAGTACTTCTTCTCCATCCTTCAGGGTGATGATTTGTTCGTACTCAACAGGATAGGGGCGGATAGCCAAACGTTGTTGTGCGTCCCCTTCATATTTCTTCAGAATTAGGTCTGCATCTAAAATGGTGAATTCAGAACCATTTGCGAGTACTGGGTGTATATCCAGCTCATGAACTTGCGGACAATCAACCACCATTTGCGAGATACGAACCAAAAGCTCTGACAAGCCGTGAATGTCCATTGGTTCGGGTAGTTTCTGCGGACGAATCTTTCCACTTTTGATTGCACGAACGATTAGATACCTAGCAAGCGCCATATTGAGTGGGGGCAGAGCTGAAGCAGCATCGATAGATTCATCCCATTCAGAGCCACCTTGACCAATAAGAATCACAGGGCCAAAGGTTTCATCAGTTTTTACTTTGATCCGAATTTCCTCACCTCCGGCCAGCTTCGCCATACCTTGCACCAACAGGCCATGAATATTAGCGGACGGGTAAGAGAGATTCGTGCGATCCAAAATCGCTTCAGACGCACTAGCAACTTCACTACTATTACGTAAATTAAGCATCACCCCTTGAACATCTGACTTATGCGCAATATCTGGCGAGCGCAATTTAACAGCGACCGGATAACCAATTTGTTCAGCAACATGGACCGCCTCACTAGAGTCAGACGCAATCCAAGTTGGCAAAACACGAAAGTCAAAATGACGCAAAAATGTACCAATTTGATGGGTATCCAATGATACTGTATCTTTATCCAGTAACTTAGTATCTATCCACTTTTTGGCTTCGTTGAGTTCTACAATGTGTACTGGTTCAGCCGTGGTAGGTGTTTCCATTAGCTGTTTCTGGTTTCGCCTGTACTCCACCAGGTGCATAAAGGCGACTACTGCGCTCTCAGGAGTACGATAGGTCGGTATTCCTGCTTGTGTAAAAATATCCCGCGCTGGTTTTGCCGTTAGTTCTCCTGACCAGTTAGTTAGAAAGTTGAAACGCCTATGTCTAGGATGTGATTTTATCGCTTCGACTATCGCTTTAGCCGTTTGCTCTGAGTGCGCTACTGCTGAAGGGCTATGCATGATGAGAATTGCATCAGCGCAATCAGCGTCCATGACCGTATTTAACGTTTCTATGTAACGTTTATCATCGGCATCGCCAACCATATCAATTGGATTGTTTTGGCTCCAACTCGCAGGGAGGATGTTACTCAGTTTCTCAATGATTTCTTCAGAAAGATCAGCGAGCTTACCACCGCGTTGCAATAGGGTATCAACGGCCATGATCGCTGGGCCACCACCATTTGTGATAATCGCAAGCTTTTCCCCTCGCAGTGGAACCGAGTGGGTGAGTGTCTCTACCGCAGCGAATAGCTCGTGCGAATTGTTTACCCGGAGCATACCTGTACGACGAATTGCTGAGTCGTAAATAATATCTAGTGTGTCATCTCCCCCCGTGTGCGCTCGCGCTGCGATTCTGCCCGCTAAGGTCCTACCGCCTTTTAACACCAATATTCGGCGATTCCGAGACGCAGCGCGTGCGGCAGACATAAATCGCCTAGCATCTTTAATCGTATCCACGTAGAGCAAGATTGCTTCGGTGTGAGAATCTGTACATAAGTGATCAAGAAGATCGGCAAAATCAATATCAAGAGCATTACCCAAAGATACAAACGCAGAAAAGCCTATATTTTTGTCGTTTGCCCAATCCAAGATAGTGGTACACATGGCAGCAGATTGTGAGATGAAAGCGATCTTACCCTTGATTGCTGTCACAGGTGAGAATGACGCATTAAAATTCACCCACGGCAATACAAGCCCTAAACTGTTGGGGCCTAAAATTCTGATGCCATTATTACGAGCGATCGACAAGCAAGCCACTTGAATACTTTCACCTTCCTCATTTGCAAAATGCATATCCGCTGATAGGACGATGACCGCTTTCACTCCCTTATCTGCCAGTTGTTGAAACAGCTTTTGGTTGTACTTTGCGTGAGTACATAAAATGGCGACATCGGGCACTATGGGTAGCTGTTCTATTGACGAGTAAGCTAGAACCCCACAAACAGACGAGTATTTTGGTGTGACCGGCATGATCGCGCCTTCAAAACCGCCATGGAGTAAGTTTTTCATAACGATATTGCCAGCACGCATCGGTTTGATTGATGCTCCAATAACTGCAACAGATTGGGGTTTCAATAGGTGGGTAAGGTGGCTCATGGCTAGGCTCCTGAAGGGGCGACACGTATAATCGTAACCAACAAAGAACGTTAATACTTGGTATTTTTGATGTTGTTTTAATCAGATCACTGAGGTACAGGTGAAGTTTGTGCCATGTGTCACAGAGTATTGATATATAATTAAAATGTTGGGTTGATTCTAAGTCTATCTAACGGCATGATTTACAGTAATTACTAGTTAAGGCATTTGAATAATTCATGAAAAAAATAGCGATTGTTGGCTTATCAGTGGTGCTTTCTGCATGTGTTTCGAGCGATTATGTGACGGACGTAAGCTCAGAAAGCTATCGTGAGGATTACAAAACAGCAAAGGTTGAACAACCTGTTGTGGCGCAGCAAGGAATGACTGAAGGCATCTCTGAAGATAACGTTGCTAAAGTTGTAAATACTGCATCGCCTCAACAGAGTAAAACGGTGAAGATGCAAGCTAAGGCAAAGCCAGCGGTTGCGATTATTCCACCAACCGCCAAACAGCAAGCTATGAACCCACGGTACGGTTTCACGATTCAGGTTGTCGCAGTCGGCTCACAAACTAAAGTCGATCACTTTGCGCGCAAACTACCACGAAAAGACAACCAGCCAATTTGGGGAAACTACAAAATTGTCAATGGTACTAAGTGGTATACGGTTCTTTATGGCGATTATGCAACACGTACAGATGCAAAAGCGGCAATTCCTGAATTGCCTACTGAGTTCCAATCGCTAAAACCATTTGTGAAGAGCATCGATGATATTAAGAACTCACAATATCCAACTCTGAACAAACTCAACTAATACAGGTTAAAGGGGCATTCGCCCCCTTTTTTATCGTCTATATTTTCTTCGCTCAGATGACAAAACGGATTTTTGTCTGGTAAAACCGTGTAAGTCATACTGGTTTTTATTATCATGGTCTGAGATTCTCCTGTTGTCTCACGGAAAGATATTTAATGACAAATACGACTATTCTTCTTCTTTGCGGCGGTGGTTCTTCTGAACACGAAGTCTCACTGGTTTCCGCCGATTTCCTACAGTCTCAATTAGAATCAACGAAAGGTTTTAACGTTGTTCGTATCGAAATGAAAACGGATGGTTGGTTTACTAATGAAGGTGAACTTACTTATTTAGATACTAACGCTGGCACTATTAACACTGATTCTGGATCAACAAAATTAGACTTTGTTGTCCCTTGCATCCACGGTTTTCCAGGTGAGACTGGTGACATTCAATCAATGCTAGAGCTTTCAGGAATTCCTTATTTGGGTTGCGGCCCAGAAGCGAGCACCAATAGCTTCAATAAGATAACATCCAAGCTTTGGTATGATGCGCTAGGTATTCCTAACACGCCTTACATTTTCCTTTCAGAAAACAACCAAGAAGCATACAAACGAAGCGAAGTCGCGTTTAAAGAGTGGGGCTCTGTGTTCGTCAAAGCAGCTAGGCAGGGTTCATCTGTAGGATGTTACAAGGTAACGGAAATCTCCCAACTTCAAAAGGCACTTAATGATGCATTCGGCTATTCAGATCAAGTATTAGTCGAGCAAGCAGTGAAACCGAGAGAGCTTGAAGTCGCAGCGTATGAGTACGAAGGTGAACTTCACATATCAAAGCCAGGTGAAATCATCGCACCGGAAGATGCTTTCTATAGCTACGAAGAAAAGTACAGTACTTCAAGCCATTCGGTCACTAAGGTGGAGGCATCAAACCTTAACCAAGAGCAGCTTGAATTGATTCGTCAGAGCTCCGAAAAAGTATTCACTCAAATGCGTTTACGTCACCTGTCTCGCATTGACTTCTTCTTAACTCCGGATGGAAAGATTTACCTTAACGAAGTCAATACGTTCCCGGGAATGACTCCGATTTCAATGTTCCCGAAAATGCTAGAGCATAACGGACATTCATTTGCGGGTTTCTTGGCAGATTGTGTGAAGAGTTCTCTCTAGTCCCAAGGTTTAAAGCTTTTGTAAACCATACGCTCTAGTGCTGCTTGCGATTGATTGCCAACGTATTGATAAGGCATAGCAGCACTCTTCCATCGCCCGAAACGCTGAATATCTTTTACCTTCATGCCTTGTGAAGCAAGCTCATTTGCGGCTCCAACTCGTAGCGACTGCCCAGAAAACTTAACATCAAGTTTTAGTTTGTCGCTGGCCGAACGCAAAATCCGATATACTGATGAGTCGTCTAGCGTTTCATTACTTAAGTTTCCGTGCTTATCTATAGAATTAAAAATTGCACCATTATGGCTACCACGTACATTTATCCAGCGAGTCAAAATTTCGGAGGCGTCCTCTGAAAGGGGGTACTCTTCATTTTCTATCCAAACTTTAAAGACAGATTTATCAAGACAAACACTATCAATACTTAAATCCCTCAATTCAGAGCGTTTAAGCATACATTCGAACATCAGGTGATATATCGCAAGGTTTCTAATATCGCGGAGGTGTTTTGAAGAACCGAGTAGGTTTGTCAGCTCCGTAAGATGCTGTCTATTAAAAGGAGTGGTTGATTTTGCATCTGCTTTCTTGTCAATCCGAAGAGAAGCTAGCAAGTTCCTAACAGAAACATTGGAAGTAGGGTCAGGCATTCCTAGAGTCTTATGAATCAAATAAATGGTCACACCGTAACGTTTAGTGGTTGAATATTTCCTTTGCTTAGACTCTTTTTCTAAGAACAAACGTACAGCGGTAGAAGCTGCGGGCAGAGATTGTACACCTCTATTTGCACAAAAATCGTTAAACAGATTCCAATCTTTGCGCATAGCTAAAAGAGAGTTGCGGGCGTATTCACCATTCATTAATTCATCTAACTCTTCGATAGTTATATTGTTTAATAACTTATTAACGAATTGTATTCTCTCATCTTCACATGTGACGACGCGAACATTTTTCCGCATTTTAACGCACCATAACCACTAAATGTATGATAAATATACTTGATAATGAGAGATTTACAATTATTATTAAACTATCTGAATACAAAGATAATAATGATTATGGCTGCTGCGACTTATAGAGGTTTTACCCTCAAATCTGCTGGGAATTCGACAGAAATATGGCAAGTACAAATCAAGCAACACGTGTTGTCAGGAAGTATGGCAGCCGTAAAGAAGAGCATTGATTGGTTTTGTGATACCGCAACAATTATCGATCCTAAAGAATTCAATTCTCTGGCGAATACAAAGAAAGCTGAAGGGCAACCCGCCCAAGAGAATTTCCACGGCTACACCATCAAAAATGACACAGGTGACGCAAACAGTTGGTACTGCTTCTTTAACGGTAGGCTAATCAAAGGCGGAAAGCTTGCTATTCAGAAGCACATAGAGGCATACTTAGTCGCTAAGCAAAAAGCTGAACAGCAACAAAAGAAGTAGAACTGTATGACTCTTGTATATAGCACTGACGTAGGTCGCATCAAACCCGAAGAAGACAAACCTCAACGTGAAAAAGGCGACGGTATCGTTCGTATCCAACGCCAAACGAAAGGACGCAAAGGTAAAGGCGTTTCTATCGTAACCGGTCTTGATTTAGACGATGCACCGCTAAAACTATTAGCAGCAGAACTTAAAAAAGTTTGTGGCTGCGGTGGTTCAGTAAAAGATGGCACAATTGAAATTCAAGGTGACGCACGTGATAAAATCAAAGCGCACTTAGAAAAGAAAGGCCACACAGTAAAACTTGCAGGCGGCTAAACCTATAAGTAGTGAGTTAATCTTTGATTATCGAACTGATTATTAGGTATTTTATGGTAAATCCAGTTATGGTTAATGCGAAAGTATCAACTAACGCTTAAACCGCAAAAATGGAAAGGACACCGGGCTGTCCTTTCTAAATAAGGTATCTAATTTAACATAACGTACATAATACGCACCAATTATGTAGGCGCAATTTAGTAATGTCCGGTTTGAGCAATTTTAAAATGTCCTCTTATG
>NZ_LLEI02000014.1 GCF_001399455.2 Vibrio bivalvicida | reverse complement strand
TTCTCGCTTCTCGCTTCTCGCTTCTCGCTTCTCGCTTCTCGCTTCTCGCTTCTCGCTACTGCTCCAACGTAAACTCTTTCGACAAATGATGTGCTAAGTACTTAAACATATTGAATACAGCGGTCGTCTTGGCGGTTGGTAAGCCGTTGTCATCTAGAAAGTAATTCCCTTTGAATACCAATACATCGTCTTTTTCCTCTACGCTGTCTGCGCGCATGCCTTCAATGTAGTCGTCATGTTCTTGGATGATGTGATTGGCAATGATTAATAGCTCAAACTGTGAAATGGCCTTTTTGTCGCTCATGGGATTACCTTTATTTGTTCAATCTTCTATATAAAAAGAAGCCGTGGTTGGAATTGTAGGAAGTTCGGCGATAATTTCAATTGCGTTAGATCAATGGCGTAGGCGCTAATACTCGTCTGGGCAGCTAGGTTTTGTGACTGGTGGCAAAAAACATCATCTTGAGTTGGCGTTGTCGATATTGTGCCGTTTAGTATGTGGCGTTTTCTGGCTTGGCAAAAGACTGAAGCGTTCGAAGCTCAATAATCGATCCTAGATGCTGAAACATCGTTGAATTGTCGAGCAGTCAAGATAGAAATTTAAAAAAGATATTGATCTTCTTGTAATCTCGCTCAATAGTAAAAAAAGAAGCAACGTATTAAGTATGTCGTGCGATATTTTTCGCACTCGATAAAGGACACTTGAGTCAATTATGGGTAAGTCACTGGTTATTGTGGAGTCGCCAGCTAAAGCGAAGACCATCAATAAGTATTTAGGTAAGGACTTTATTGTAAAGTCCAGCGTAGGTCACGTCCGTGATCTGCCGACTGCTGGTCAAAGCACAGGCCAGAAAGCTGCTGCGGTATCAACCAAGGGCTTAAGTGCTGAAGAAAAAGCGCGTATCAAAAAAGAGAAAGATCGCAAAGCACTGATCAAAAAAATGGGTATCGACCCATTTCATGGTTGGGAAGCGAATTATCAGGTTTTGCCAGGCAAAGAAAAAGTCGTGGCGGAGCTACAAAAACTTGCTAAAGACGCAGACAGCGTTTATCTAGCAACCGATTTGGACCGCGAGGGAGAGGCTATCGCTTGGCACCTTCGTGAGATCATCGGTGGCGATGAAGAGCGATACAAACGCGTTGTGTTCAACGAAATTACCAAAAACGCTATCCAACAGGCGTTCGAAAAACCGGGCGAGCTGAGTATGGATGGCGTTAATGCCCAGCAAGCACGTCGTTTTATGGACCGTGTGGTTGGCTTTATGGTTTCTCCACTGTTATGGAAGAAAGTGGCACGTGGTTTGTCTGCAGGTCGTGTTCAATCGGTCGCTGTAAAATTACTTGTTGAGCGTGAACGTGAAATTAAAGCGTTTATCCCTGAAGAGTTCTGGGATATTCATGCTGATACCAAAACTCAAGACAAAACTGATTTCCGTTTGCAAGTGGCGCAGAAAGAAGGCGTCGCTTTTAAGCCTGTTAACGAAGCAGAAACGAAATCTGCAATGGCTGTGCTTGAAAATGCACGCTATGAAGTGTGTAAGCGTGAAGACCGTCCAACATCCAGCAAGCCGTCTGCACCGTTTATCACGTCAACTCTGCAGCAAGCAGCGAGTACTCGTTTAGGTTACGGCGTTAAAAAAACCATGATGTTAGCTCAGCGTCTCTATGAAGCGGGCTACATCACCTATATGCGTACTGACTCGACAAACCTAAGTGCTGAAGCTGTAGAGACCGTACGTGGCTTTATCGGTAGCGAGTATGGTGAGGCGTACCTTCCAGGTAAACCGAACGTTTACGGCAGCAAACAAGGGGCACAAGAGGCACACGAAGCGATTCGTCCATCCGATGTTGCGGTGAAGGCTGACGATCTCAATGGTATGGAAGCCGATGCTCACAAACTTTACTCACTAATCTGGAATCAGTTTGTGGCTTGTCAGATGACACCAGCAAAATACGATTCTACGACAGTGAGTGTTAAAGCGGCTGAGTACACGCTTAAAGCTAAAGGTCGTATCCTTAAGTTCGACGGTTGGACTCGTGTTCAGCGTCCTTTAGGTAAAAATGAAGATCAGATTCTACCTGCGGTGCAAGTAGGTGACACGATTGACCTAGTCAATCTTGATCCTAAACAGCATTTCACTAAGCCGCCAGCGCGCTTTACAGAAGCTGCATTGGTTAAAGAGCTTGAAAAGCGTGGTATTGGCCGTCCTTCGACTTATGCTTCAATCATCTCAACCATTCAAGATCGTGGTTATGTGAAAGTAGAGCAACGTCGTTTCTATGCTGAGAAAATGGGTGAAATTGTCACTGACCGCCTAGATGGTAGCTTCGATGAGCTAATGAACTACGAGTTCACATCTCGCATGGAAGAAAAGCTAGACCAAATTGCGGAAGGCGATGCTAACTGGAAAGGTGTGCTAGATGACTTCTTTAAAGACTTTACTGGTGATTTAGAGAAAGCGGAACAAGACGAAGAGCAGGGCGGCATGAAGCCAAACCATATCGTCTATACCGATATCGAGTGTCCGACCTGTTCACGTGAGATGGGTATCCGTACTGCCTCTACAGGTGTCTTCCTAGGCTGTTCAGGCTACGCGTTACCTCCTAAGGAGCGTTGTAAAACGACCATCAACCTCGGCGATGAAGATGGCATTATCAACGTCCTTGAAGAGGATGTAGAGACAGCTGCGCTGCGTGCGAAAAAGCGTTGCCCAATCTGTGAAACGGCGATGGACGCCTACTTAATCGATGACAAGCGTAAACTGCACGTTTGTGGTAATAACCCGAACTGTGAAGGTTACATTGTTGAGCACGGTGAGTACAAAGTTAAAGGTTACGATGGTCCAGTTGTCGAATGTGACAAATGTGGCAGTGACATGGTGCTTAAGAACGGTCGTTTTGGTAAATACATGGACTGTACGAGTGAAGATTGTAAGAACACTCGTAAGATCCTGAAAAACGGTGAAGTTGCACCGCCAAAAGAAGACCCAGTTCATCTGCCAGAGCTACCATGTGAAAACTCTGATGCTTACTTTGTTCTTCGTGATGGTGCGTCAGGCTTGTTCTTAGCTGCAAGCACTTTCCCGAAATCGCGCGAAACTCGTGCGCCTTTAGTTGAGGAACTCGTGCGCTTTAAGGACCGTATTTCACCTAAGTTCCATTACTTGACTGAGGCACCTCAGCAAGATCCTGATGGTCTGCCTATGGTGGTACGCTTTAGTCGTAAATCGAAAGAGAACTACGTTCGTTCTGAGATTGATGGTAAGCCTTCTGGCTACACTGCGCTCTACGTTGAAGGAAAATGGGAAATTACCGATAAGCGTAAAAAAACCGCGAAGAAGAAATAAGCTCTTCATTTGAAATGACAAAGCAGCCTTAGTTAGGCTGCTTTTTTTTTAGCTGCTGCTAGCTCTTTATACTTTGTCAGTGATTGTACCTCTTTGAGAGCAAAGTCACATATATGTAGAGCTATTGTTATAGAGATGTGTCATGCTCATGGGATTCTGTGAGCTATCGCAGGAGGCGAAAAAGTAATAAGTGTGAGGTCGATAGTACAGCATATTTTAAATTGTAATCTTGCTGAAATACGATAAGTTATAATAAACCTTTTGCACAAGACATAGTAGTGCTTGGTTACCGCCACCACAAGTGTTGGTAGAGCTATTCTTGTTGCATGTTATGCCAAATAGGATTGGTGTAACTATAAAAAATATTGATGAGCCCCCCCCTAAAAATAGACTCATCACACACAATAAATAAAATGGAGAAATATACATGGCTGGTGTTTTGGGAATGATCCTTGCTGGTGGAGAAGGGTCACGCCTTCGTCCTCTTACAGAATCTCGCAGTAAACCCTCGGTTCCTTTTGGTGGTAGTTATCGCCTTATTGACTTCGCTCTTAACAACTTCGTAAACGCTGATTTGATGCGTGTTTATGTTCTAACTCAATTCAAGTCTCAATCTCTATTCCATCACCTCAAGAAAGGCTGGAACATTAGTGGCATTACCGATCGATTCATCGATCCGATTCCAGCGCAGATGCGTACTGGTAAACGTTGGTATGAAGGGACAGCCGATGCTATCTATCAAAACCTACGTTTTATGGAATTGGCAGAGCCTGATCAGGTATGTATTTTTGGGTCTGACCACATCTATAAAATGGACATTAAGCAGATGCTTGATTTCCATAAAGAGAAAGAGGCGTCATTAACTGTATCGGCGCTGCGCATGCCTTTAGCTGAAGCGTCGCAGTTTGGCGTTATCGAAGTCGACACAGAAGGCCGGATGATTGGCTTTGAAGAGAAACCGGCTAATCCAAAATCGATTCCTGGTGATCCTGAGCATGCACTTGTCTCTATGGGTAATTACGTATTTGAGGCTAAGCCATTATTCTCAGAGCTGGTTGAAGATGCTGATAACCCAGATTCTTCGCATGACTTTGGTAAAGACATTATCCCTAAGATGTTCCCACGCGGCGATGTGTTTGTTTATGACTTCAGCACCAACCGTATCACAGGTGAAAAAGAGGAAGTGTACTGGCGCGATGTAGGTACCATCGGTGCATACTGGCAAGCGCATATGGACCTGCTGGAAAAAGATGCACCATTCTCGCTCTATAATCGTAAGTGGCCACTACATACCTACTACCCACCACTACCGCCCGCAACATTTACTGACTCGGTCAATGGACGCGTTCAAATCATTGACAGCTTAGTTTGTAATGGTAGCTATGTTCGCGGATCGCGCATTGAAAAGTCAGTGCTAGGGTTTCGAAGCAATATCGCTTCAGCATGTGACATCAGCGAATGTATTTTACTTGGAGACGTCAAGGTCGGTGATGGATGTGTTTTACGCCGAGTGATCATTGATAAGGATGTAGATATTGCACCAGGGACACAAATTGGTGTAAATCTATCAGAAGATAAGAAGCACTTCCACGTATCGGAAGATGGCATTGTTGTTATTCCTAAAGGAGCACGAATTGGCTACTAAGAATTTATCTATTCTATTTGTAGCATCGGAAGTTGAAGGGTTAATTAAGAGCGGTGGCTTGGCAGATGTTGCCAAGGCGCTGCCTGAAGCGCTCCTCGCACTACAGCAAGATGTTCGTATTACATTACCCGCCTACCAAAAGTTGGCTGGTATTGAGCAAGCCCAGGTGATACTTGATACTCATTTAGAGCATTGGCCTCATACTAATTATCGAGTCAAACAGTTAGAGATCGCAGGTGTCCCTGTTTACGCTATAGATTGTCCTCAGTACTTCGATAGAGCAGAAATGTACGCAGAGAACAATCAGGCTTATTTAGACAATGGTGAGCGCTTTGCGTTTTTTAGCGCTGCCTGTCTTGATATGTTGCCGAAACTCGGCTTTCAGCCTGATATTGTTCACGCCAATGATTGGCATACTGGTTTTGTCCCGTATTTGCTTAAACACCGTTATGCGTTAGATAGCTTTTATGCAGAGATTAAAAGCATTCTGTCGGTGCATAATGCGGTTTTTAAAGGGGTGTTTAGCTACGATGAGTTGCCAAACTTACCTGAAATGCATACCCACTACGTCCCCGATGCTGCGGTGAGCTTGACGCACGTTACCATGCTGAGAGCTGGAGTGATGAATGCAGATAAGGTCAATGCCGTGAGCCCGACTTATGCAGAGGAACTTAAAACCGAGCTAGGAAGCCATGGTATGGCGGCCGAGTTCCAGCAGCGCTCCGCTGATTTGGTCGGTATTCTCAATGGTTGTGACTACACAGCTTGGAATCCACAGAATGACACCTATTTGCCAGTCAATTACAAGCCAAATCGCCAGAGTATGATTCGTGGTAAAAAAGCATGTAAACGTGAGTTGCAGGCGCGAGTAGGACTAGAGGCACAAGATATTGCAGTCTATGGTATGGTTTGTCGTCTGACTCATCAAAAGGGTGTCCACTATTTGTTGCCAATACTTGGAGACTTTCTTAAGTACCAGGTTCAAGTGGTCATCGTTGGTACCGGGGACCCAGCTCTTGCCGCTCAGCTTAAAGAGGTGGCGGCGCAATACAGTGATAATTTTGTTTTTGTGGAGGCCTACGATAACGAACTGGCACACTTGGTTGAAGCAGGCTCCGATTTTTTCATTATGCCGTCAGAATTTGAACCTTGTGGTTTGAACCAAATTTATAGTATGGCTTATGGCACATTGCCAATTGTGCGTGGTGTTGGGGGCCTAAGAGATAGCGTTAATGATTATGATGCAGATCCTGAGGTTGCAACTGGGTTTGTCTTCTATGAGCCCGAGCCAGCGGCTTTGCTTCATGTTTTGCAGCGTTCTTTGTTACTGTATGCTCAGCAGCCCAATGAAGTTAAACGCGCGCAGCTTTATGCTATGGAGCAAGACTTCTGTTGGAACAAAGCGGCGGATGAATACATAACCTTGTACCGTAGTGCATTAAGCTGAAAACGATATGAAACAAGGCGTCTTAAAGGCGCCTTTTTGATGGTTGCTTACATTTTAAATAAAAGAATAATTAAGATTTGACGCATTTTGACGTAAATCCCTCTATGTTTATGCTAATCTTCGTAACCGAATTTTGAACTTGAGTATTCGTTTTTAAATATGAGTGACGCTTTACTTTTCCACAAAACCTATGCCCACCCAACAAGCGACGAATGGGTCGTTTTTGTGCATGGCGCTGGTGGAAGTTCATCTATCTGGTTTAAACAGATTAAAGCGTACAAGCAGCACTTTAATTTGTTGCTAATCGACCTTCGAGGTCACGGCAAATCCAACCAACTGATCAAAGAGCTGATCGCCAATCGCTACACATTCAAATCGGTAACAATGGACATCTTAAAGGTACTAGATCATCTTAAGATTCGTTCAGCGCATTTTGTTGGAATGTCACTGGGTACGATTATTGTTCGAAATTTGGCAGAGCTTGCGACAGATCGAGTAAAGTCAATGGTGCTTGGCGGCGCTGTCACGCGGTTTAACGTGCGTTCACAGATATTGGTCCGTTTAGGCGGTATGTGCAAGCATGTCGTGCCTTACATGTGGCTGTATAGCCTATTTGCTTATATCGTGATGCCACAGCGTACTCAAAGAGAGTCTCGACACCTATTTATCCACGAAGCAAAGAAACTGTGTCAAAAAGAATTTAAGCGTTGGTTTATCCTTACTGCCGAAGTCAATCCTCTGATGAAGTATTTCAAAGATAGAGAGTTACCAATACCAACCCTCTATTTGATGGGAGAACGGGACTATATGTTTATCCAGCCCGTGAAAGAGATGGTCGCAGTCCATAGGCAGAGTCAGCTTCAAGAAATTCGTGACTGCGGACACGTTTGTAACGTTGAACGACCAGAAGAGTTCAATCACCACTCAATTTCGTTTATTCAGCAGCAAATTAAAGCGCCTAACAGTTAAGGTGCAGTTTCGCCGCATTGCCAACATGCGCCAAACTGGGACTCGTTGGACTCACCACAATTGCTACAGTTCCAATTTGAACCTATCTGCGCATTCCTAAACTCTTTGATGACTGCATTGGCTTGAATGATTTGACTGTGATTCAGCAGCCAGATGTAAGGTTCGCTGCTCTCTCCAAATGGCACTTCACCCTGTAAGCCAAATACGCCTTCTCCGCGTACTTCACATTCGATATGGCAAGACTTTAAAAGCTCACAAACAATGTGAGCTTCGGTAGGTGTCGATGCCGAGTAGATTCTCATCAAGCATTGCCATTTGAAGTTGAAGGAGAGGCCTTAACCTTCGCCATGACCCATTTAGCAATGACGGGGAACAGTCCCAATAAGGCAAAAGATGCCAGCACCGTCGGAGACACTATGCCAGACAAGCTTTCAATTTGAGCCAGTTGCGTGCCAGCGTTCAAGTAGACAGCGGTGCCAGGCAACATGCCTAATTGGCTAACAAGGTAAAAACGTACCGTTGCGATTGGGGTTAAACCCATGAGCAAGTTGATCAGGAAAAATGGGAACACTGGAATCAAGCGAAGAGAAAAAAGGTAGAATGCACCGTCTTTCTCAACGCCTTGGTTAATGGCATTGAGTTTCTCACCAAATTTGCTCTGTACCCAATCACGTAGCAAATATCGACTACTTAAAAATGCCAGGGTTGCACCTATTGTACTGGCGAATGAAACCAGCAGTAGGCTAGTCCAGAAACCAAATAGTGCGGCGCCTAGCAGCGTCACAACTGCAGCTCCGGGGATAGAAAAGGCCGTAATAGCTATGTAAGCCAGAAAATAAGTGGCCGCTGCAACCGTAAAGTTGTCGGCAATAAAGGTAGCCAACTCAGCTTGTTGGGCTTTCGCATTTTCCAGCGTGAGATATTGACCAAAGTTTACGCCTAGTAAAACAATTAGTGCAACGAAGAGAATACCAAGGACGATTTTTTTATTCATGTTGAAGCTGCTCCATCTTACATCGAGGATAGATGTATTAAGTGTTACTAGACAAGACAGGGAAAGCAAGCAGCAAATTTCATTGCGATGGATAAAAATAAAAAAGTCAGCGCTGTGGCTGACTTCTTAGATACGTACTGCTTGATTAACTAACTTGAGTTAATAGCTCTTGACGACGGCTTTGAGGAATGACCGACCAGTGAGTTCCGTTGATCGCGCCTTCCAATGCCCATAAAAGTTCGATATTTACATCGGCAGAGTGTGTGGATTGAATGGCTTTGAAAGCGTGAACTGCACCGACGTCTTCAAGGTTTTTAACCGACTCAATACCTGCCTTTTTAAGCATTCTCTCAGTAGCGAGCCTTAGGTTAGGTAGATCTTTCAAGCGATTTGGTTTTGCTTGCGACTGACTTTGTTTTTCTACGTTCGCTGCTCTGAGTGCGACGTCAGCAATCTCTAGGGCTTTACTGCTGTCTGACGCCAAATCGTCACACAAAGCAAAGTATTTAGTTACGACAGGGAAACCGCGTTTTTTGTAAACATAGGGTTCCAGCCCTTGAGATTTAAACTGTTTAGCGAGAGTGGCATCCGCGCGTACGTGAAGCTTATCGTTGACTACAAGTGCGAACATGGTGTCATCGGCAAAAATGCCAAAACCACCAAACATTGAGCGAGACTTAATATGGCCTAACTGCTCAAACAAACGCATTGAGTCTTTTAGTATTGGTTTATCCATGCTGTGTTTTCTCGGTGTATATGTATACGCCACCAATGCAGGTCCGAGAGATTAGCAAAATAATGCAGATACAATGTCAGTAAGGTGTCATACGAGCTCAAGAACAAGTAAAAACGGTATGACAGTTTGCATATTCGCCATCGGCAACCCCGCTACCAGACAATAAATTGTTTAAGGCCGGAGGCTTTGCGTCCCACCCTTTCGGAGTGGTTTGCCCTGTTCGTGGCATTAATCGAACATTTTAAGAATAAATAAAACTGCGCAGAGCATCACATTTGAATGGCATAAATGTGATATTGGTTCAATAAATAGGGGGGGATATATACGCTTAGCCAATAAAACGACTACTAGCTAAGCGTTTGACTTGAGGTTACTTATTTAGATTGCGAACGGTTTTACGCTCGACGATTTCAGGGTGCATTTCGAACACGCGTTTGTCATGTTCTTTATCTTTAATGCGCTCTAGAAGGATCTCAAAGGCGTTTTTACCTACACGTCGTTTTGGTTGGTGAACCGTTGTTAGTGGAGGAGAGAAGTATTCTGCAAGCTCAATATTGTCGTAACCAATCACCGACATATCTTGCGGGATTTGAATGCCTTTCTGCTGTAATCGACTCATCAGGCCTAATGCCATTGTATCGTTGAAACAGAACACAGCTGTCGGCTTGTTATCCATTGCTACGATCTTATCTGCCGCCAATACCGCGGTATCACACTCAAAGTTGCCTTCTAAGATCCAGTCTTCATTGACGGGCAGTTTAGCTTCAGCCATAGCACGCTTGAAGCCTCGAATACGTTCGACACAAGCTGCTTTTTCAAAGTGACCGCTCAGGCAAGCAATCTCCTTGTGGCCATGCTCGATTAAATACTTGGTCGCAAGGTATCCACCTTCTTCTGAGTTGTCGATGATCTTATCTGCTTGAGAGCTTTCTGGCCCCCAATCCATAACAACTTTAGGGATGTCCTTGTGGCGATCTAACATCTCGCTCAGCTCTTCAGTCAGATCGGAACACATGACTAGAATGCCATCTACCCGCTTTTCAGCAAGCATACGAATGTAGTCACGCTGCTTTTCATAGATACCACCTGTGTTACACAAGATCAGAGTGTAACCTTGGCGATAACAGTAGCTTTCTACGCCGTCGATAACTTCAGAGAAAAATAGGTTAGTCGATTGAGTAACTAGCATACCAATTGTGCGAGTTGTGTTGCACTTAAGGCTTCGCGCAACGGCACTTGGCGCGTAGTTAAGCTCATTTACCGCTTCCATCACTTTTTCTTGTGTCGCTTCTGCAACAAAGCGTGTCTTGTTGATGACGTGAGACACGGTGGTTGTTGAAACACCTGCAAGGCGAGCAACATCTTTAATAGTGGCCATAAATTCTGTCCTGTCGATGACTGCCACGAGAATATATTCAGTTTAGAATAAGTTGGCAGAAAGTATCAGAAACACAAAAACCGCTCTTATTTAGCGGTTTGTATTTGAATAGTTCATTTTTATCGTTTGCGGTCACGATTTTAGACCGCAATCTGACTGAGGGCAAACAAAATTCGTTGTCCTGACCTGTGCCAGTTCACATTGTCAGACTCTACTCGCCGATTAAGTATGCGCAGTCCAATTCCAAGAATGCCACTGTTAGAGACGTAATAGCAGAGTAAAAACCGAACTCATCGAGCGTTTGGCACTTAGCCGAAAACTTAGGTGCCCAGCTTAGAATGTGCTGGCGAATGAAGCTCTCTTGCTCGATAAGTGCTTCTTCAATATGGCGCTCTTGTTCGAGTTCATTGGAGCGAATGATGAGATTGCCTAGAAAATCGAGTTCAATGGCAATGTGATCAGCAGGCTCGTTTAAGCTTTCATCGACAGCAACGCCATGCTCTAGCATTAACGCTTCCATCTCTTTCGCCGGCTTGTCATCGAGTAGGCCCGACTCGCCGATGTACATAGAAGCATAAGGCAGTGCAGAGTCGCGGTCAGATTTCAAAAACAGATCACAAAAGTCAGCGGCTAATTCAAGCTGAGCATCTTCGCGATCGATCAAGCGATTGAGTGCGTCAATGACACGATCAATCGACGGTTTGAGATCGGCATTCTCGCCAAGGCCAGTAAGGAAAGAGCGGATTTGAGCTGAATGGTACTGCTCAAGGTTCTCTTCGGTTAGCTCTTTGGCGTAAAGGCTTGAAAGCCACCAATAGATTTCTGCACGTTTTTCGTTGAATGCTTTGATTTCTTGCATTAGGTATCACTCCCAAAATAACTACCTATTAGTGTAACTAATAAAAATGAATAGCGGTAATGGCTTACGTGACAATAAAAGACGAATTATGAGCATTTATTAACAAGGGCGGAGGTTTTGTCTTGAATCAATAAAAAATCATCTTTCTCGTTTTTAAAGTGATAAATACTAGAAATGTTACTATTTATGAATAGAATAAATGATAGAACTATTCCCAATGCAAATTAAGTGGTGCAGATGAGTTATCATGTACTAGTAGTAGAAGATGACGTAGTGACTCGCAGCAAGCTCGTTGGCTACTTTCAGAACGAAGGTTACCAAGTCAGCGAAGCAGAAAGCGGTGAGCAGATGCGAGACATGCTACAAAACAACGCGATTGATTTGGTGATGTTGGATATTAATCTACCGGGTGAAGATGGATTAATGCTAACTCGCGAACTACGCAGTCAATCAGACATTGGAATTATCCTAGTAACAGGACGCACGGACAGCATCGACAAAATTGTTGGCCTCGAAATGGGCGCCGATGACTATGTCACTAAACCTTTTGAATTACGAGAGCTACTGGTTCGAGTTAAGAACTTATTGTGGCGAATTTCCGCTGCACGTAATTCGTCAGGAGTGGATAGCGCAGCGAAGCAAGATGATAATGTTGTTCGCTTTGGCGAGTGGACGTTTGATGTTCAGCGCCGCGCTTTAAGCCGAAATGGAGAGCCTGTGAAGCTGACTAAAGCAGAGTATGAGCTGCTGGTTGCTTTGTCTTCATACCCGAATCAGGTTCTCAGCCGTGAGCGTATTTTGAATATGATCAGCCATCGTGTTGATGCGCCGAATGATCGCACGATTGATGTGTTGATTCGTCGCATGCGAGCTAAGATGGAGTTCGATCCAAAGAATCCGCAGATTTTTGTTACCGTTCATGGTGAAGGCTATATGTTCGCGGGTGATTAAATTCGACGGTTGGAACATGTGACTTGCATAAAAATACCGAGGCTTGCCTCGGTATTTTTCTACCTAGAGATACTGATAGTTACAGTTTGCTTTCAGAGGCTTGAAGAGCTTGCTCTTCGTAGTCTGACGCCCAATCTCTCAAGGTTTGCCAGATTCGGCCCAATGTCTCGTGCCAGTATCGTTCAGTTTGCTCGAGGTACTTACCTTTGGGTGTGTATTTTTCCCATGCTTGGCTAATGTTGTTATGAGCCAAATAATTGGTGGGAGCTGGGTAGGGTTTAAGCCCAGCAGCATGGAATTCGTTAAGTGCCCGCTTCATATGGCTCGCTGAAGTAACCACAACCAGTTTTTTGGTATTGACGAAAGCTGCCGCTTGTCTCGCTTCTTCCCAAGTATCTTTTGCGGTTTCTAACAAAATAATATCCGACTTAGATACACCAAGCGCTAGGGCAACTTTAGCCATCATACGCGCATTACTCACTTCAGACCCCCCCGAGTAACCCGATAAAATGAGTTTGGAACCAGGGTAGATACGCATAATGCGAATACCTTCAGCAAGGCGCATTAACCCAGTACGACTAAGCTCAGACGTAGGAGGTATTTTATCGTCAACCACATGACCACTGCCCAACACCATAACGTAGTCGATAGATTCGTCAACGGGGAAAAAGGCGGAGTATTGGCGTTCAAGCGGCATCAACAAACGAGAAGAGATTGGTTGAAAGGCGATAAGGAAGATACCGATGAAAGAGAATAGAACAACAAAGCAGCCTGTCTTCTGTTTACGAGTAAACATGATCAACATTAAGCCGAATAACCCGATGATTAGCATCGCCGGAAGCGGCATAAGTAGAGAAGACACAACTTTTTTCAGCTCAAACATACTTAAATAGTCCGAAAAAACATCAATTGATTATAATTTAAGAGAAAGCCTCTTTATTCCTGCTTTTCTTATGACAGAATAGCAGCACGATTAGACATGATAACCTAAGCTGCTGTGACTGAAGACCGCAATTTCGACGATATTGCCCACAAATTTGCAAAAAATATTTACGGTTCTGACAAAGGAGAGATTCGCCAAGTCATTGTTTGGGAAGATCTTCAACAGATACTTAATGCTGTTGATGGGGCAAATAAGCGACTCAATGTGCTAGATGCCGGAGGTGGTTTGGCACAAATGTCGCAAAAGCTGGCTAAGCTCGGACATCATGTCGCGTTATGTGATCTATCTTCTGAAATGCTGCTGTTGGCAGAGCAGGATATTGCAAATAATGACCTGCTTGAGCAGTATCGCTTCATTCATTCGCCAGTCCAATCGATTGACCAGCACTTAGAGTCCCCAGTGGATGTAGTCCTGTTTCATGCGGTGATGGAGTGGCTAGCAGACCCTCAACCTGCTCTAGAAAAAGTCTTAGAACAAGTTAAACCTGGTGGCATGGCATCCGTCATGTTCTACAACCACCATGGTCTGGTCTATAAGAATGTCGTGTGTGGCAATGTTCCTCATGTATTGGATGGAATGCCGCATCGCAAAAGATTTAAATTGCAGCCACAAAAAGGCTTAAGACCTGAAGAGGTCTACCAGTGGATTGAAGACGCTGGCTTTTCAATTTGTGGCAAGTCTGGTATTCGCTGTTTTAGTGACTACATAGGAAATATGGAGTACATGGGCGATTACCAGTATGAAGATGTGTTGGCACTGGAAAGACAACTGTGCAGAGAAGAGCCATACCTCTCGTTAGGTCGATACATACATGTATGGGCACAAAAGAAAGATAAGCAGGACTAACAATGAGTGAGATGACTCTAAATGCTGAACAACCGATTGATGAACTAGTCGGTTGGGTAAAGCAGCAGGATTTCTCATTGAACCTGACAACAGAGCGACTGGCATTTTTGATCGCTATTGCTGTGCTCAGTAATGAAAGGTTTGATGAAGAATTGGGTGAGGGTGAACTGCATGATGCGTTTACTATTGTTACCCGACTATTTGAAGAAACAGGTGATGCGTCTGCATTTCGCGCCAACAACGCGATTAACGAAATGGTTAAGCAAAGGCTCATTAGCCGTTTCACCAGTGAAGTGACTGAAGGGGCGAGTATTTATCGTCTTTCTCCTTTAGCTATCGGTATAACGGACTACTACGTTCGTCACCGCGAATTTTCTAAACTTAAGCTCTCTATCCAGCTTTCAATGGTTGCTGACGAAATGTCGAAGGCGATTGAATCTGCGCGTCAAGGTGGGACTGCGGGTCATTGGCGTAAAAACGTTTATGGCGTGCTTAAGTACTCAGTGGGTGAGATCTTTGATCAGATCGATCTTAACCAGCGTGTTATGGATGAGCAGCAGCAGTCGGTTAAGATTCAGATCGCAGAGCTACTAAACAAAGATTGGCGCGATGCGATCAACAACTGTGAAGCGCTGCTTTCTGAAACATCTAATACGCTAAAAGAGCTACAAGATACGTTGCAAGCCGCGGGTGACGAGCTACAAACACAGATTCTCGATATCCAAGAGCTCGTTTATGGTGATGACGAACTAGAGTTTATTGCGGAAACCCTGTTTGGGCTGCAAATGAAGCTAGACCGAATCACCAGTTGGGGTCAGCAAGCGATCGATCTTTGGATCGGTTATGACCGCCACGTTCACAAATTTATTCGAACTGCGATTGATATGGATAAGAACCGAGCATTCAGTTCTCGTCTACGCCAATCGGTGAAAGAATATTTCGATATGCCTTGGTATCTGACATATGCAGATGCTGAGCGTCTAACTGATCTTCGTGATGAGGCTTTGGTACTGAGAGACGATGAAGTAACCGGCCAAGTGCCACTAGAAGTGGAATACGAAGAGTTTCAACAGGTCAATGATGAATTGTCAGATCGCATAGCTGGTATGCTTAAAGTTCATAAAGAGCAAGGCGCGCCAATTGATCTGGGGTTCGTGTTACGTGATTACCTAGCACAGCACCCTCAAACTCATCATTTTGATTTAGCACGAATTGTTATCGACCAAGCGGTGCGTCTAGGCTACTCAGAGTCTGACTACCAGGCCATTCAACCAGACTGGCAAGCGATCAACGAATTTGGTGCAAAGGTACAAGCAAATGTCATCGACCGATATTAATGAATACATGTCAGACAATCTGGCAAAAGCAATTTCAAACCCTTTGTTCCCAGCGCTAGACAGCATGCTGCGAGCAGGGCGTCACATCTCAAGCGAAGATCTTGATAACCATGCAATGTTGTCAGATTTCGAAGTTGAGTTGTCCTCTTTCTACCAACGTTACAACACTGAACTAGTGAAAGCGCCGGAAGGTTTTTTCTACTTGCGACCGCGTTCTACGTCACTGATTGGTCGCAGTGTGCTTTCAGAGCTTGATATGTTGGTGGGTAAGGTATTGTGTTTTCTTTATCTAAGCCCAGAGCGTTTGGCTCATGAAGGTATCTTTACTAACCAAGAGCTGTATGAAGAGCTATTAGCACTTGCCGATGAAGCGAAGCTAATGAAGTTAGTAACCAATCGTGCAACAGGTTCCGACTTAGACAAAGAGAAGCTCTTTGAGAAAGTACGTACGTCGCTACGCCGCCTGCGCCGCTTAGGCATGATCATCAATATTGGTGAAACAGGTAAATTCAGCATCAGTGAATCGGTATTTCGCTTTGGTGCGGACGTGCGTGTGGGTGATGACATGCGTGAAGCGCAGCTACGTCTAATTCGTGATGGCGAAGCTGTGGTGCATACCAAAGAGCCAAGCCAGGGTAGCTTACTAGAACAAACTGACAGCGACGACAACGCTGAACAAGAAATGATGGAAGAGGGTGAAGCATGATTGAAAGAGGTAAATATCAATCGCTAACCATGGTCAACTGGAACGGTTTTTTTGCTCGTACTTTTGATATTGATGGCCTAGTCACCACGCTTTCTGGTGGTAACGGTGCAGGTAAATCAACTACCATGGCGGCCTTCATTACCGCGTTGATTCCTGATCAAACCTTACTTCACTTCCGTAACACGACCGAAGCAGGCAGCAGTCAATCTTCGCGTGACAAAGGCTTATACGGTAAATTACAAGCCGGTGCTTGTTACGCCGCTTTGGATGTCGTGAACTCGCGCAACCAACGTTTATTATTTGCGGTTAAGCTGCAGCAGGTCGCGGGTCGAGATAAGAAAGTCGACATTAAGCCATTTGTGATTCAAGGTTTACCGAGTCATATCAAGCCAACTGATGTTCTGATTGAAAGTGTGTCAGATACTCAAGCGCGTGTTCGCCAGGTCAATGAAGTCAAACAAGCCATTAGCGAGTTTGAAGGTGTGCAGTTCAAAGCATTTTCTTCGATTGTGGATTACCACTCACAGATGTTTGAATTTGGGGTTATTCCGAAGAAGCTACGTAATTCTAGCGATCGTTCCAAGTTCTACCGTTTGATTGAGGCTTCACTATACGGTGGTATCTCAAGCGCGATTACTCGCTCACTGCGAGACTACCTGTTGCCACAAAACGGCGGTGTTAAAAAAGCTTTCCAAGATATGGAATCCGCGCTGCGCGAAAACCGCATGACACTTGAGGCGATTAAAACCACCCAGGCTGATCGCGATCTGTTCAAGCATTTAATCACTGAATCGACTAACTACGTGGCCGCAGACTACATGCGTCATGCTAATGATCGACGTAACAAGCTTGAGCAGACCTTGTCACTGCGCTCTGAGTTGTTTAGTTCGCGTGAAACTTTGTTAGAACAAAACAACCTACTTAACCGCGTGCAAGAAGAGTTGGAGCTACTGGTTGAGTCTGAGTCATCGTTAGAACAAGACTATCAAGCGGCTTCAGACCACTTGCAGTTAGTGCAAAATGCACTGCGTCAGCAAGAGAAAATCGAACGCTACCAAGAAGATCTTGAAGAGCTGCAAGAGCGTCTTGAAGAGCAGATGATGGTGGTGGAAGAAGCGCAAGAACGTGTGCTTATGGTTGAAGAACAAGCGACGGTTTCTGAGGAAGAAGTCGACAGCTTGAAAACTCAGCTTGCTGACTACCAACAAGCACTGGATGTTCAACAAACGCGAGCGCTACAGTATCAACAAGCGGTGCAAGCATTAGAGAAAGCGAAGCAGTTACTCCAAGATGAAGCGTTAACCGCCGAGTCAGCGCAGGTTTTGGTTACGCAGCTAAAAGACAACGAAGCGCAAAGCACCAATGAACTACTGGCTACTAAGCACAAGCTTGATATGTCTTCTGCGGCAGCAGAGCAGTTTGAAACGGCGCTAAAACTGGTCAAGAGCATAGTTGGCAATGTTGAACGTAACCAAGCGTCTCAGTCAGCGAAAGCGGCAATTGCACAAGGCCGAGAAGCGCAGCAACTGGTACAAAATGAACAGCAGTGGCGTGCCCAGCATCGCGATGTAGAGCGCCGCTTGCATAAGCAGCGTCAGACTCAAGAACTGGTTGGTGAATATCAAAAGCAGCACCATATTGAACTGACTGACGAACTTGTGTTTGAGCAAGAGCGTGAGCGTCATGCGATGCAAATTGAATCGCTGGAGATGTCTCAAGAAGAGGTTCGTGAGCAGCGCAGTGAACAGCGCCGTCTGGAACAAGACGCCTCGGTGGAAATCAAAAAGCTAGAGGCAATTGCGCCAACTTGGATTGCTGCGCATGATGCACTTGAGTCTCTTCGTGAGCAAAGTGGTGCTGACCTTTACGATAGCCAGTCTGTAATGAGTCATATGCAGGTTGTGCTGGAAGAAGAGAAGAAGCAGTCTGTTGCTAAAGATAAGTTGGCAGAGCGCCGTACTCAACTTGAAGGTGAAATTGAGCGCTTAGCGTCCCCTGGTGGCTCCAATGACCCACGTTTGAAAGGGCTAGCTGACACACTTGGTGGCGTGTTGCTGTCTGAAATTTACGATGACATCACAATTGGTGATGCACCATATTTCAGCGCAATGTACGGTCCGGCGCGTCATGCGATTGTGGTATCCGATCTCTCTGGTATTGAAGAGAAGTTGGTAGAGCTAGATGACTGCCCAGAAGACCTTTACATCATTGAAGGTGACATAGACGCGTTTGATGACAGCTCATTCGATGCAGAAGAGCTTGAAGGCGCTGTGTGCGTGCGTATGAACGACCGCCAAATGCGTTACTCTCGTTTGCCTGATATTCCTCTATTTGGTCGAGCAGCGCGTGAGCAACGTCTGGAGCTATTGCGTGATGAGCGTGAAGAAGTGGTTGAAGAGCATGCAAAAGCGGCGTTCGACTCGCAGAAACTTCAGCGTATGTACCAAGCATTCAACAGCTTTGTCGCTAAACATATTCAGGTAGCGTTTGAATCAGACCCTGAACAAGCTCTGGCAACTATTCGTGACAAGCGTAATCAGCTTGTGCGTGTTCTAGCTGATCTCGATGCTAAAGAGCAGCAGCAGCGCAGCCAATTACTAGGTAGCAAGCAAGCACTAGCAGCGTTAGATAAAATCGCGCCGAACATGGCGCTGATTGAAGATGATGCCCTATCTGCTCAATTTGAAGAGTTAGAACAGAATCTTGCCAAGTTAACCGAAGCGAAGTCATTCGTCACCAATCACAGCAAAGCGATCGCTGAGCTAGAGAAGATCGTTTCAGCACTTGATGCTGACCCTGAGCAATTTGATGCGCTAGAAGCGGAGTATCAAGCAGCTGATCAAAAACTTCAGCAATTGAAAAAACAGATCTTTGCTCTGTCTGATCTTGTTGAGCGTCGTCATTACTTTGCCTACGCCGATTCGGTTGACTTGCTTAATCAAAGCAGTGAGCTAAGCGAGCAGTTAAAAGCGAAATTGGTTGAAGCAGAGCGTGCGCGTACTCGCTCTCGTGATGAGCTTAAGCAAGCGCAAGGTCAAATGAACCAATACAATCAAGTGTTGGCGTCATTGAAGAGTTCGCATCAAGCCAAACTCGAAACGGTCCAAGAGTTTAAACAAGAACTTCAAGAGTACGGTGTCACAGCCGATGAAGGCGCGGCAGAGCGTGCTATGCGTCGTCGTGATGAGCTTCAGGAGCGTTTACATACTTCTCGCTCACGTAAGAGCGAATATGAGCGTACCATTACTTCCACTGAGCTAGAGATGAAGTCGCTGGCTAAGCGTTTGAAGAAGGTGCAGAAAGAGTACATTGAACTGCGTACTTTCGTTGTGGCTGCAAAAGCAGGTTGGTGTTCTGTACTGCGTTTGGCTCGTGAGAACGATGTAGAGCGTCGTCTCCATAAGCGCGAACTAGCTTATATGTCTGACAACGAGCTACGCTCAATGTCGGATAAGTCACTCGGTGCGCTTCGTTTAGCCGTAGCCGATAACGAAGACTTACGTGACGCGCTTCGCTTGTCTGAAGACAACGCACGCCCAGAGCGTAAGGTACTGTTCTATATCGCTGTTTACCAGCACTTACGAGAGCGTATCCGTCAGGATATTATCCGCACCGATGACCCAGTTGAAGCCATCGAAGAGATGGAGGTCGAGCTTGCTCGTCTAACAGAAGAACTGACTCAGCGTGAAAACCGCCTGGCGATCAGCTCTGAATCTGTGGCAAGCATTATTAAGAAGACGATTCAGCGTGAGCAAAACCGTATTCGTATGCTTAACCAAGGCTTGTCAAACATCTCATTTGGTCAGGTTAAAGGTGTGCGCTTAAACGTTAAGATTCGTGAAAGCCACGAAGTGCTTCTTCACGGGTTGTCTGCCCAGCAAGAGCAACATAAAGATTTGTTTGAGTCGCCACGTTACACCTTCTCTGAAGCAATGGCGAAATTGTTCCAGCGTGTTAACCCGCATATTGATATGGGGCAGCGTTCTCCACAGGTGCTTGGTGAGGAGCTACTGGATTACCGCAACTACCTTGAACTAAGTGTAGAGGTTAATCGTGGCTCTGATGGTTGGCTACAAGCGGAATCTGGCGCGCTATCGACAGGTGAAGCGATTGGTACCGGTCAGTCGATTCTTCTCATGGTGGTACAAAGCTGGGAAGAAGAGTCACGCCGCCTACGTAGCAAAGATATTGTTCCTTGTCGTCTGCTGTTTCTTGATGAGGCAGCACGTCTTGATGCTAAGTCAATCTCGACGCTATTTGAATTGTGTGACCGTTTAGACATGCAGCTTTTGATTGCAGCACCTGAGAATATTAGCCCAGAGAAAGGAACCACCTACAAGCTTGTACGTAAAGTGTTCAAAGATCATGAGCATGTGCATGTGGTTGGGTTAAGAGGCTTCGGTCAAGAACCGAAAACAAGGAGTGATGCGCAAGCATTCATCGAGACTCTTTAACGTTTTTAGGTTCACGCCTTAAATCGAATAGTCCCGGCGCGATTGCGTCGGGACTTTTCTTTTCTAGCTATTTTTCTTGCTCAAGAGCTAACCCTTTTTCCACAAGTCTTTCGAGTTCATTCAGTGCCTCAAAAGATTTTTCGGAAATACGTTTTAATTCTTCTTCTAGATGATTGGATTCATCGATGTTTGGTGGGGGTGTGTATTTGAGTTCTTTCATAACAGTCACCTATATGCTTGGGGGAGTAAGCCCCACTAAGATAAACGATGTGATCGGTTAATCCAAAAAATGACAGTCAATGTGTGATACCCATATAAAAGCGTATGTTTGTCAGTAAAACATTTTTAAAGCTGATGGCTGTCGATAGCGTCGACACTATTTGGTATTAGTTGCGCTAGTACGATACTTTCGCGGTGAGCTGCCACTCCATTTGCGAAAAGCGTGGCGGAAATTGGCACTGTCTGAGAAGCCAACGCGTTCTGAGATTTCTTCAATATTTAATCGTGTAGAAATAAGGTAATGCCTTGCGAGGCGAAATCGGACGGTATCGAGTATTTGTTGGTAGCTCGTATCTTCATTTCTAAGGTGTCGACGTAGGGTTCGTGACGACATACCTAGTTCAGAGGCAAGTGATTCAATTGACGGATAACTACCTGGTCTCTCGACAAATATCTGGGTAATCTTGTCTTTTAGGCTCGGTGAACGGCTGACTTGAGCCAACATCTCATCACATGACTTTAAACACATCTGTAATGTCATTGTATTTGCAGAAGGCAGAGGATCATACAATCTGCTGGCGTCAAACTGCCATTCTAACTCTTGACTATCAAACTCAATAGGGCAGTGGAACACCTTGCTATAAGCATCACCGTATTCAGGCCGAGGGTAGGGGAACTTAAGGTGTTGAGAAGGAAATGGCTGTTGCATCAATTCTTGACATAGATTGAGGATAGCGGCGAGCCAATACTCACAGCAAAACGGCAATAACGTATCTAACTCGATCATTTGTTCTGCACGAAAATAGCCGCGATTTTGCTCGATTTGCATTTTCTTCCTCAATACTGGGCCGGCAAGACGCAGATACTTGAACCCAAGTAGCAAGGCATCAAGTAAAGTGCTGCTACTAAAGGCTGCGTAGCCCAAAACACCAAAATCACTGAATCGAGCTTGTTGCCCGACTTTTAAACCTAGATCCGGCTCGTCAGATAGGCGGATTGCGTTGCTAAACACGATGAGTTTTTGCGCTAGGGTAATATGAGTTTCAGGGCTGTAGAGTTGAATGGGAGAGATATCGCTTCCTTCAAGCAACTCTTGTATTGGAGAGCGATTTTCTAAATACCTTGTTAACAACTGAACATCTAGAATACCACTGGCTTGCATGTCTGGTTCGTACACCGCACTATATTCCATTCTCTTCCCTTAGGTTGCTACCGCTGGTGATCTTTCTTTTATAGCGTGACTAGTGTAGTTCAATCTGTTAATTGTGTCCGAATTTCACCGATTTATGTCTTTCTACCACCTGTGTTAGATGTTAATGAGATGTTGTAATAAGGCATTGCTATAAGTGAGGCACCAAAAATGAACGTGATGGCAACCCGTTTAGCTGGGCAACATAAACCAGACTCTGGACAAACGGATGATGAATTAATGCAATGGTTCTGTGAACTCCAGTCAGCTTACCAAAATGAACCCTCACCAAGTCTAGCGCTCAGGAAGCAGCGATTAAAAGCGCTCAAGAAGCAGCTTTCGCGTTACCAAGATGTGTTAGCCGATGCGATGAGTCAAGACTTTGGTGGGCGTAGCCATACTGAGTCTATTATGGCCGACGTACTCGCACCTATACTAGATATCAATCACGTGTTAAGTCACATTGGAAGTTGGATGAAGCCAAGCCGCCGTCCTACGGAGTGGCTTTTCAAAGGTAATAAGCTAGAGGTTCGATATCAGCCAAAGGGGGTGGTTGGGATCATCTGTCCATGGAACTTTCCGATCTATTTGTCTGTCGGTCCTCTTATCACTGCATTAGCTGCAGGCAATCGCTGCATGATTAAAATGCCACCAAATTGCCCCCAGACGACTATAGTGCTGACGGCTTTGTTAGGGGAAGTATTCGCAACTGATTTGGTGCGTGTTGTGGAAGGGAATCATGTTCAGGCGATGGGTATTTCCCATCTCCCTTTTAATCACCTTATTTTTACCGGTTCACCAAACAGCGGAAAAACCATTATGGCTAATGCCGCAGCTCATCTAACACCAGTGACATTGGAGCTAGGAGGCAAGTCTCCAGTGATTGTGTTTGATGATTATGATGTTGAGCGCGCAGCTCGGCGTATTGCCCATGGCAAAGGGTTTAACTCAGGACAGATTTGTATTGCGCCTGATTACGTGTTTGTACCGCAAAGCAATGTCGATCAGTTTGTAGCGGCAGTGTCTCATGCCCACAAAGAAATGTATGGGCAACTAGAGAGTAACCCGGACTATACGGCATTGGTCGATGAAGCTCAAAACCAACGTTTTCATGACTTGTTAGATGATGCTCGACAAAAAGGTGCGATCATCACCAAGTGTCTCGAGGATGGGGAAGGGCGTAAGACACCTCTGTATATTGCAACTAACTTACAACCAGATATGCGTATTTGCCAAGAAGAGATCTTTGGACCGCTTCTTCCAGTGCATGGCTATCAAGACTTGGATCAAGTCATTGATTACATCACTGAGCGTCCAAGACCTTTGGCTTGCTATCTATTTAGTGATGACAAATCGCAACGTGAAAAATTTCTAGCAAATACTCATAGTGGTGGTGTCACCATCAATGACTGGGGCTGGCATGTACTTAATCATTCCGTACCTTTTGGTGGGATAGGTCATTCGGGTATTGGCAACTACCACGGTGAAGAAGGGTTTCGCGAACTCAGTCATGCACGCAGTGTTTTTTACATGCGTAAGTGGTTTCCTATTGAACTATTCACACCGCCATATGGTAATCCAATTCAAAAACTGGCTGTGCGGTTATTTGTTGGTAAGCCAGACCCAAGCTTAAGAAAGTAGAACAGGGTGTGAATTTCGTGAGTTGATTGGAGAAAGCGATGGACAGCTATGATTTTATTATTGTCGGTGGTGGTTCAGCGGGCTGCGTATTAGCTGCTCGACTGACAGAAGATCCTGCAGTTAGTGTCTGCTTGCTTGAGGCTGGTGGCAAAGATACTAGCCCGCTTATTCATACTCCAGTTGGCGCAGTAGCAATGCTACCGACAAAATACAATAACTGGGGGTTCGAAACGGTTCCTCAAGCTGGTTTGAATGGAAGAAAGGGCTACCAGCCACGCGGAAAAACCTTAGGTGGTTCAAGCTCAATCAACGCCATGATGTATGCGCGTGGGCACCGCTATGATTATGATTTGTGGGCGAGTTTAGGCAATGAAGGCTGGGGGTTTGATGACTGTTTGCCCTATTTCAAAAAGTCTGAAAATAACGAAATTTATCATGATGAATATCATGGTCAAGGCGGGCCGCTCAACGTCGCCAACCTCCGCTCACCTAGTGAGATGTTAGAGAAATACCTTCAGGCTTGTGAATCTATCGGCATTCCAAGAAATGAAGATATAAATGGTGCTGAACAGTTGGGGGCAATGGCAACCCAAGTGACGCAACATAATGGTGAGCGATGCAGTGCAGCGAAAGCCTACCTGACTCCTAACTTGTCCCGCCCGAATCTTACTGTAATCACCAAAGCGACAACACATAAGGTCCTGTTTCGTGATAAACGCGCTATTGGTGTGGAATATGGTCTGTCTGGTAAGCGAATCCAGATTAAGTGCAGAAAAGAGGTGATCTTATCGGCAGGAGCTTTTGGGTCACCACAGATCTTGCTTCTTTCTGGTGTTGGACCTAAAAAAGATCTGGATAAACACGGTATCTATCAGGTTCATCAGCTTGCTGGTGTAGGTGAGAACTTACAAGATCACATTGATCTGATTCACTCCTATAAATGCAGCGCCAAAAGGTCGACTTTTGGTATTTCACTGCAAATGGCAGCAGACATAAGTAAAGCGCTTCCTGAGTGGCGAAAATACCGAAGTGGAAAGCTAACCAGTAACTATGCCGAAGGGATTGGTTTTTTTTGCTCGGCTGAAGATGTGCAAGTGCCCGATCTGGAGTTTGTCTTTGTTGTTGCCGTTGTAGATGATCATGCGCGGAAAATTCATACAAGTCATGGCTTTAGTTGTCATGTCACCTTACTACGACCTAAAAGTAGGGGAACTGTAAAACTAAAAAGTACAGATCCTTATGATCCGCCAAGCATTGACCCTGCTTTCTTTAGTCACCCTGACGATATGTACGTGATGATAAAAGCGTGGAAAAAGCAGTATAAAATGCTAGAAAGTAAAGCGTTTGATGATGTTCGTAGAGAGAGCTTTTACCCATTAGATGTAATTGATGACAATAGTATTGAGCAAGATATTCGTAATCGTGCTGACACCCAATATCATCCGGTAGGAACTTGCAAAATGGGGATAGAGCAAGACCCATTGGCGGTTGTAGACAATAATCTTTCTGTTTATGGCTTAGAGAGTCTAAGAGTGGTAGACGCCTCAATTATGCCAACGTTGATAGGCGGAAATACCAACGCACCAACGATAATGATTGCCGAAAAAGTGGCTGATAAGATCAAGTCGAAATATGGTTTGTGTACCAATCACACAAACCTCAGTTCAGCTTGATTGTTTGGCTCGAAACATTAAAAAACCCGCATATCGCGGGTTTTCGTCATTTAAGCCTTAGCTTGTCACTTCTTTGGCGAATATACCAAACTGCCTTGCCGCATAAGCGACGCGTTCGGCAGGTTTTGGATACTCGATGCCTAGCCCCAGATTTTCTATGTGGTGGAGCCTAGGTAAAAGGCCAGCACCATTAGCAATTTGAATCGCTAATCCTGGGCGAGCATTAAGCTCAAGTACCATAGGGCCTTCTTCCTTATCTAACACCATATCAGTGCCCATATAGCCAAGTCCGGTCATTTCCCAAGCGCTAGAAGCTAAGGTTAATAATCGTTCCCAGTGTGGAACCTGTAGAGTGGATAGCTCTTTACCGGTGTCAGGGTGGTGAGTGATCGGCTGGTCAAATTGCACGGCTCTTACCGCGCGACCTGTAGCGATATCAATGCCAACACCCACTGCGCCTTGGTGCAAGTTGGCTTTGCCATCTGAGGCTGAAGTTGAGCAACGCATCATTGCCATTACAGGGTAGCCTTTGAAGACGATAATACGCACGTCAGGAACACCTTCGTAGCTAAAGCCATCAAAGCAGCTATCGAACTTAATCAAATTCTCAACAACAGCAACGTCGTTCTTACCACCAAGTGAGAAGAGCCCAGCTAGCGCATTACTGATATGACGTTCAACATCTTCTTGGTTGATCGTCGCACCAGAAGGCTTGGTATAGATGCCATCTTTGTGAGATGTGATAACTAAGATACCTTTACCACCACTACCTTGAGCAGGCTTAATGACGAAACCAGGCCAGTCCTTCACCATTTTATGAATGGTTTTTACTTCAACTTGGCTACTAATAACGCCAATAAGTTCAGGTGTTGTTGCGCCATGCTGTTGGGCAATAATCTTTGTTTTAAGCTTGTCATCCACCAACGGGTATTTTGAGCGGTCATTATAGCGCCCAATATAGCTATGGTTACGTTGGTTCATCCCCATAATACCTTTATGGTGAAGCTTACCGGGAGAGGTAAATTGCGAGGTAAAACGTGAAAGCATGTTTAGTCCTCCGCAAGTGGTTTGAAGCGACGAAGTTCTGTTAAGCGGTAACCTGTGTAAGTACCTAGCAGTAGAATACCACCCAAGACAATTAGCTGCAGACCAATAAAGTTAAACGTTAGGTGCTGAATGAACGGGTTAGTCATTGCTAAGTAAACTAGTACAGCGGTTAGTAGCGAACCGCCACCTTGCAAAACAACCTCTTTAGCACCTTCTTCTTCCCATAGAATCGACATACGTTCTATGGTCCACGACAGGATGATCATTGGGAAGAAGGTAATCGAAAGACCTTCAGTTAAACCAATCTTGAATGCGACAACAGTAAACACAGAAATGATCATGATAACTGTGATGATGACCGCAGAGATCCTCGCTACGAGTAACAAGTTAAGCTTGGAGAGATAACTTCGTATCACCAGGCCTGTGCCGACAATCAATAAGAAACCAACGATACCTGTGACTAGCTGTGTTTGTACAAAGGCAACTGCGATAAGCACAGGCATAAAGGTACCGGAAGTCTTGAGGCCAATAATAACGCGTAAGAATACGACGATAAGTGCACCAATCGGAATAAGCATAATGGTTTTAAACATTGCTTGTTCTTCAAGTGGCAGGCTATGGATTGAGAAGTTTAATAGCCCGTCAGCTTCGACTTTATCTTGAGTTGCTTGTGATGGCGTCACATCTTGCGCAATCATTGAGAAGTGAACTTGGCTGTTTTGACCGCCAATCAAATCCAATAACGAAACATTTGATTCATCCCAAACGAGGATGTTCTCTTTGATGACTTGGTTGGCATTATTTGGATTAAACAAGATCCAGTTTTTACCGTCCCAAACATGATTCATCTGCTGAATAGTTTGACGGCGGCGACCGTCTTCAAGTTCGATAACCCCAACTACTTTGCTTGGAATCTTCGCGTAAGCGAGGATCTTATCGACAGCGTCAACTTTCGTCATGCGGTTGAGAATCAATGATGAGTTTTGGCTATCAGAATCATTGAGTGATTTTATTAGCTCTCTTGTGAAAGTAATGTCATCAGCAGAACGCTCGTTAGCACGTTCAATGAGTGCAACTGCAGCCGCTTCGACAGGCCCATCGAATGTAGGGGAAGTTATCTCCTCGCTTGGCTCTATTGGCTCGACATTTGCCTGCGGGTCAACAAGAAATTGAGTTTTGTAGTAAATAGTTTGTGGGCCGGTTGCACTGCGGATAGACCACTCAGCCCTGCGCCCAGTATCGGTTTGAATGTATGAGATACCGTAGCCAGGAGAAGAAGAGGATTCGTTAATTAAAGTAAATCCAGTCTGAGTATGGGGTGCTGCCAAAGAGGCTTTAACAGGCTTACCTTGGCCATTAAATTCAATTCGCGCTTCGATATCCCAAACCTGTCGAGCCTCACCTGGCGTCCATGGAACACCATAGTTTTGGTGACGAAAGATACTTAAAGCGATACCAGCTACGATAATCAATACAACTGATATGTAAAAGGGGATTTTAGACGTCATAAGCTTACGCTACCTTATTATTTCTGGGGAACTTCCGTGTGTATGTATTTCTTACTTACATCAACCACTGCGATATCACGGATAAACTCGCGACCTAAGAGTACAGGATGACTCATTTGCGATCGATCTGCCAAGGTAAATTGCGCTTTTTCATGGATTTTTCCGAGTTTGACCCACAATTCTACAACAGCGCGTCTTTCTACTTCTTCGTTGGTCGATTGGCGGATTTTTACAAAGCGTATGATAGGGGCTTCAATCCAGCTTGAATCGTTAGGTTCGGTGTCACTGCTGGATAGATGAAAACGTACCCAGTTTTTCCCATTGCGCTCAAATTGCTCGACATCTATTGCATTGAGTGAAGAGGTCGCCGCTCCGGTATCTACACGAGCATCAAAGGATTGTTTTATTGAATCTATGGTGACTTTTTCGACTTCACCAAGCACGATTTCATGGCTTGGAGTCGGTTCAGTCTGAGTTGAAGCTGGAATGACAATAGGTTCGGGCTTTTTACGCACGGCTTCTAATGTTTCTGCTTTAAAAGCCAATAGTTGTTGTTCTAATTCATGAACTTGCTCTTCGAGACTTTCAACATAGTCGGACTGATTATTTAACTGTAAGTTTAGGTTTGTGTACTGGTTGGTGAGATTTGCCTCTGAGGCTTTGATTGCGGCTAATGTTTCTTGGTGGTATTGCTCGCTATTCGTAAGAGTGCAGCCAGACAGCAACATCATTACTACGATAGGGGTAAATCTTGTCAACATTGATAAACCTAAAAGTAATTAAAACAATAGATAAATAAGTAGTTTAGCGTACTCATTTTGCTATAAACAAGCAGTTGTTCATTCTCTGTCATCAAATAGTGATTGATGAACAAATACGTATAAAAAACCAAGGATGTTGGGCATCCTTGGTATTGTATGAGGGATTGTGTCAAAGAGAAACGATTTCTCGTTTGAGATGAGTTAACTCTCTGTCAATTCGCGACTGCTTTATGGTTTCGTTGCAACTCTTTATGGTTTCGTTGCAACTAAGACGGCACGACGAGGTGCAGGGTGACCTTCAACGGTTTTATTTGGGTCATTCGGGTCTAGATAGTCGGGCAGAGAGTTGTGCGTCATCCAATCTGTTGTTCTTTGTTCATCTGTCGTAGTGATGTTCTCATCGACAATGCGAACATTTTCAAAGCCAACATTTTCTAACCATACTTTGAGTGCTTTCGCGGATGGGAAGAAGTAGACGTTACGCATTTGGGCATAACGGTCTACAGGTACAAGTACCGAGGTTTCATCACCTTCAATGACCAGTGTCTCTAGTACTAGTTCGCCACCTGAGACCAACTGGTTTTTAAGTTGGATAAGGTGGTCAAGTGGTGAGCAGCGGTGGTACAGCACGCCCATGCTAAATACAGTATCGAAGGCTTCAAGCTTCGGTAGTTGTTCAATACCAAGTGGGAGTAAGTGTGCGCGTTGATCACCACCCATTAACTTTCTAATCGCTTCAAATTGGATCAAGAATAGATGTGAAGGATCAATACCTACGGTAAGTCGAGCACCTTCACCAAGCATGCGCCACATGTGATAGCCATTGCCACAACCGACATCCAGTACGCTGCGGTTCTTTAGCGGTGAGATATGTGGTAATACGCGATCCCACTTCCAATCGCTTCGCCACTCGGTATCAATATGAATACCATGCACAGTGTACGGTCCCTTTCGCCAAGGGTGGAAGGTACGCAGTAGGCTTTCGAGTTTTTTTAGTTCACCACTATGAAAAGGTGTATCGTTAGCAAGCAAAACTGCATTTTTTATGTCAATTTGGTCAGGGTGACCTTCCGGGATTTTGTTAAGCGCCTTAAGCCAGCGACCAAAATCACCATGTTCTGCATTTTGCCAATCGGTTAGCTGTTGAGGCAATACATTGAGCCAAGGCTGAAGGCGTGTGTCTGTGGCAATTAGCTGATAAAAATTGGCAAAGTTAAACATAGTTTTTCACTGATAATAAATTAATAATTTGACACGAGATAAGCGCTAACCAACACTTCTCTCGCTTCTCGCTTCTCGCTTCTCGCTTCTCGCTTCTCGCTTCTCGCTTCTCGCTATTTTATCGCAAACATAGAACCAAAGTTAAAGCACTGGAACCAGACATCGTAGCTACTAAAGCCAATCTTGGCGAAACGTTCCTTGTGTTCTTTTTTCGAGTCTGGGCGCATGACATTTTCAATCGCACTGCGTTTTTGGCTAATCTCAAGTTCGCTGTAGCCATTGGCACGTTTAAAGTCATGGTGTAAATCGATCAGTAGCTCGTTAGAGGCTTGGTCTTCAAAGACAAACTTTTCTGACACAATCAAAATCCCTCCAGGGCGAAGGCCTGCGTAGATTTTTTTTAGCAAAGTATAGCGATCTTCTGGTGATAGAAATTGCAGCGTAAAGTTCAGCACTACAACCGAAGCGTTGTCGATCTCGATGTCACGAATATCCGCTTCAACGACATCGACAGATGTGTCACTGCGGTAAGCGTTTACGTGCAGTTTGCAGCGCTCTACCATGGCTGACGAGTTATCCACGGCGATAATCTGACAGCCTTCCTGATTAATGTGACGTCGCATTGAAAGCGTTGCCGCACCGAGAGAACAGCCTAAGTCATAAATCTTTGAATGTGGCTTTACAAAGCGTTCAGCCAACATGCCGATAGCAGAAATAATGTTGCTGTAACCGGGTACTGAGCGTTGGATCATGTCAGGAAAGACTTCCGCAACACGTTCATCAAAGGTGAAATCCCCAATTTTATCGATTGGAGCCGAAAAAATAGTATCTGGATTGCTCTTAGGGTTCATAACTTAGTTCTCTTCAGCACGAAACAACGTTTATCTCGCGCGCTACAGCGATTAAAAAGGCGCGTATTTTAAGAGAAATTCACGTCTATGTCATGCTTTGAAGTAATTGGTTCTAAAACATCTGTATCTGTGTGTTGCCATCTGATGTAGGAAAGGCATTTAAGTCTGGTAACTTAACGTTTAATTGCAACTGCTTATAGAGGTTTGCAGCTAATTCAGGGGCAACGATATTGTCTGCAGTATGAATCATCACATAGGGCTGCTTGCCCTGTTCAATCCACTGGGGAAGCTTGGTTAGCCAAGGGGTAAAGAAATCGTAGTTTTTTTCTTCCTGAGGATGACCGATAAAACGAACCATAGGATGACTGGCAGTAGCAATCGCATGAACGGGTACTTTAGGTTTCTTTTGTTGAGCATCAATAATGGCTTCGTTGTCTGGCTTCGCGGCAAATACAGGGCGGCTGTCCATTATAATGCGATCGTACCCCTTCTCTACAAGCCAAGAGTTGAGCTTTCGCTCTACATCGTCCTTGGCAAAAAAAGCCGGATGGCGAACTTCGACTCCGATAGGGTAATTAGGTGGAAACAGGGCACAAAACTGTTTCAAGCGCTCTAAGTGGTCTGGTCCAAATGCGGCGGGCAACTGTATTGTCCACTGGCCGATGCGCTCGTGCAAAGGCTCCATTATCGTCATGAAGCTTTTTAACTCGGCCTGACAACCGCGTAACATTTGCTGGTGGGTGATGCTTTGCGGCAATTTGAAAGTAAAACGAAAATCATCATGTGTTGCCGCTCGCCAATTGTTGACGGTGACACTGTTTGGCGTAGCGTAAAAGGTCGTGTTTCCTTCAACGGTATGAAAGACACTGGCGTATTTTTCCAATCTTTCATTGGGCTTGGTGCCAGTGCCATAAAAGCTCTGCTGCCAATTGTTGTGTGACCACATGGTCAGTCCTAGTCTGATGGGTAAAGCATCCATATTCGCAGTTACATTGTCTTGTTTTCGTCGCTTGAACGAGAGTTTTGCCGAACTGCCCAGATTAGGGCTATAATCAGCGCCAATTTTTCATATTGCTGCTGTTTTACGCCTTTGTTGGTTTAAAAAGCATCAATAGATAATAAATCGCAATAAATTGTACGCTGGGTAGTCGATCTCGACACACTTTCAGCGTATAAATGGAACTTTGCTCTATCGGTAAACTTAACACCGATAGATAGTAATCAACAAATTTTAAGAGATTGGGAAATTCATTATGCGTACCCATTACTGTGGTCACCTGAACAAGTCCCTTGCAGGACAAACTGTAGAACTTTGCGGCTGGGTTAACCGCCGCCGTGATTTAGGCGGTCTTATTTTTATTGATATGCGAGATCGTGAAGGCGTTGTTCAGGTAGTTGTCGATCCAGATATGGCTGATGCGTACAAAGTGGCTAACACGCTGCGTAATGAATTCTGTATCAAGTTGACGGGTGAAGTTCGCGTTCGTCCCGATAGTCAAGTAAACAAAGATATGGCAACGGGTGAAGTTGAGATCATCGCTAAAGGCCTTGAGATCATCAACCGTGCAGACGTTCTGCCTCTAGACTTCAACCAGAAGAATACAGAAGAGCAGCGCCTAAAATACCGTTACTTAGATCTACGTCGTCCTGAAATGAGCGATCGCATTAAGCTTCGCGCTAAAGCATCTAGCTTTGTTCGTCGTTTCCTAGATGACAACGGCTTCCTAGACATCGAAACACCAGTACTAACAAAAGCAACGCCAGAAGGTGCACGTGACTATCTAGTACCAAGCCGCGTTCACAAAGGCAGCTTCTACGCACTTCCTCAGTCTCCACAGCTATTCAAACAGCTGCTAATGATGTCTGGTTTTGACCGTTATTACCAAATCGTTAAGTGTTTCCGTGACGAAGACTTACGAGCTGACCGTCAGCCAGAATTCACTCAGATCGATATCGAAACGTCTTTCATGACAGCTGACGAAGTTCGTGCAACCACTGAGAAAATGGTCCGTGACATGTGGCAAGAGCTACTAAACGTAGACCTAGGTGAATTCCCTGTGATGCCATTCTCTGAAGCGATTCGCCGTTTCGGCTCTGACAAACCAGACCTACGTAACCCACTAGAGTTAGTTGACGTTGCTGATCTAGTAAAAGACGTTGAGTTCAAAGTGTTCTCTGGTCCGGCAAACGACGAAAAAGGCCGCGTTGCAGTGATCCGCGTTCCAGGTGGTGCGTCTCTAACTCGTAAACAAATTGACGGCTACGGAGAGTTCGTAGGTATCTACGGCGCGAAAGGCCTAGCATGGATGAAGGTTAATGACCGTGCAGCCGGTGCTGAAGGTGTTCAATCTCCAGTGGCTAAGTTCCTTAACGAAGATGTGATCAATGGAATTCTCGACCGCACTCAGGCTGAGTCTGGTGATATTATTCTTTTCGGTGCAGACAAATCACACACTGTTGCAGAAGCAATGGGCGCGCTGCGTCTGAAGTTAGGTAAAGACTTAGAGCTAACAGATGAGTCTGCATGGGCACCGCTATGGGTTGTTGACTTCCCGATGTTCGAAGAAGATGACGAAGGTAACCTACATGCAATGCACCACCCATTCACATCGCCTTTAGGTGTGACAGCAGAAGAGCTAAAATCGAATCCTGCAGCTGCGAACTCAAACGCATACGACATGGTTCTAAACGGTTACGAAGTTGGTGGTGGTTCAGTACGTATCCACAATGCTGAAATGCAGGCGGCTGTATTCGATATTCTAGGTATCGAAGCAGAAGAGCAGCAGCTCAAGTTTGGCTTCCTACTCGAAGCATTGAAGTTCGGTACGCCACCGCACGCAGGTTTAGCATTCGGTCTTGACCGCCTAGTTATGCTGCTATGTGGTACAGAGAATATCCGTGATGTTATTGCATTCCCTAAAACAACAGCCGCGTCGTGCTTACTTACCGATGCACCAAGCCTGGCTAACCCAGCAGCACTTGAAGAGCTAGCGATCGCAGTGAAAGCCGCTGAGAAGAAAGAAGAACAGTAAGTCTCTCTTTCCGTTGATAATAAAAAGCCGCTTCATACCAATGAAGCGGCTTTTTTACGTCTGTAGATTCTCTACAGAGTACTAATGGTAAGAGCTTTGGTTAAGACGTTAAACTGTACTTGGAAAGCTCCATCACTGTCAGGAGTGAAGCTGATGTTTCCTGAGTTACTGCCAAATGGCAGAGAATTTTCTCCTGCAATAACTGCGTCAAAACCATGCTCGCATTGTCCCCAATCTCCACAGGTGAATTTGAAGTCGTAACTTGTACCACTTGTTAGCGTTGAGGTGGTAAACGTAGCCAGACTACTTGTTGTTAGGTCCATCTTGCGAGCGACAGTATGATCCCAACCACCGGATAGAGCGCCTGGAATGAACCACTCTTTGCCTTCATAGCTTTCGACAAGCTGTGCCTCAATGACGTTTGGAGATACGGTGTTAGTGGCATCAAGCTTGAATTGGTACATCCCCAATTCTTGATAGTTTGAAGGGCAATTGCCACCACCACAACTGTACTGCTCATCCCAAGAACCCATGGTGAACTTGTAACCGGTATCGCTATCTAGCCCAAGTGTCACACCATAGATACCTTCGCCTAGGTAAGGAACTTCAATTGTTGCTGGGTCCCAAACTGAGAGAGGAAATCCTCCAGCGATGTACACTTTACGTGCGCCAAATGGTGGCAGATCACCTTGCTTTTCTGAAACAGGCAGGCCAAGCCCTCGTTCAACTGCGCGAGCTTGTTCGAACACAGCCACTGACCAAGCAGGTACTTCAAATGTTTGTTTACTAGCGTTGAAGTAAGCACCATTAGACATGTTGCCTTGACTATGTGTATCACTAAGTTCAAAGCCGCTAAGCTCAATACGATTACCCAAATGGTCATTGAAATGACCGAATGACTGATGGTTCGGTGTTGCATTAATCATAACTACCAAGGCATCGAGGTTAGGATCCATGTCTGAACTTTGCGTGATACCGTTATCCACCGTCATGACGATTAGACCTGGTGTTTGTGCGCTGCCAGTATTGCGGAAATCGACGCGACTAATGATTTCGTCACCACTTGGCAATGTGAATAGTTTGCTTGATTGACGTAGTTGAAGCAGCTCCTTGTAGTTGGCGAACATCGCATCAATATCAGACGGAGTAGGGTGTGTGTTCGCGTCTGCAATGGCACGCTCAATTTGTTCGTAGTTAGCCAGATCCTTTTCTGCCGCGGGTAAGCCTTTATTCCAGTTGTTGTCTGAACGGTCAAAATCGACAAGATTGTACCAATCACCAAAATCGTAAGAGTCACGCTGCATTGATTTTGAACGAAGCAGTTCACCACCCATATGGTTGAACGGCATTGCTTGTCCTAGTAAAACAGTTGCGGTGCCAATGGTCTGCATTCTGACTCTTACATCAGTGCTTGCTGATTCTGCCACCTTATACATGTTGATATCCCAAAACGTCTGGTTATCGTGTTTAGAGACGTAGTTTTGGATCTCCCAAGGTTGGTCTGCATAGCCTGCCGCTTGACCGTTGTAGTCAACGTCTTGGCCTAACAGCGTTTGGTTACTAGAGTCGATAAGCTTGAACGTTTTTAAGTTGCCTGCCATACCTAGACGAATTAGGTCAGCTTGGTGCAGTGCTCGCGCAAGCTCAGTTTCGGCTTCATTACCGCTATAGTCCGTGAGTTCATTTGCTAGCACTGCGGCACCTGTCGCAAAGCCTTGCATACGACGGATGTCATCGCCAGACTCAAACGGGCTTCCTCCACGAGCGGCGTCGCGCAATCGGTCTGAAAATGATCCTATTCCAGTGCCACCTAAGTGCTTTTGAGTGGCTTGAATAAAGCGTTTGTCATCCGCGACTTCACCAAAGTTCCACCCTTCGCCGTAGAAGTAAACGTCAGGATTAATGTCGCGCGCGGCGGCCAGTGTTTGCTGGATCTGACTTAACGGGTGATGCCCCATAAGGTCCCAACGGAATGCATCGATTTTATAGTCACGAACCCATGTTTGGATAGAGTCATCGATAAGCTTGGCAAACATGGCATGTTCAGGTGCCGTGTTTTCGCAACAGGTCGAGGTTTCGACTACCCCCGTATCTGGAACGAGGCGGTGGTAATAAAGCGGCACAACTTTATCAAGTACAGATTTATCACTCTGATAGCCCGATGCATTAGTGTGGTTGTAAACAACATCAACAACCACGTTCATGCCAATATCTTGTTTCACGGCTTGAACCATTTCGCGGAATTCAACGATACGCTGAGTACCTTCCGCGTCCGTCGCGTATGAGCCTTCTGGAACCGTGTAATGGAATGGGTCATATCCCCAGTTGTAGCTGTCTACTGTACGTACATATTGGGTGAGATCTTGAACCAGTGGAGTCGATTTGTCATCTGAGGTTAAGATTTCAGAATAGACATCAGCGATGGATAGGCCGGTTTCACAGTAGCCACTAAAGTTTGCGTCACTGTTAACTTTTGGTACTAAGTTACATAGCTTGCTAAATGGCTCATCAATGTTCGCTACCTGATCAGGGTCTTCGTTTATGGTAGCAATATCAAATACAGGCATGAGGTGTAAGTGGGTCATGCCTGCTTGCTCAAGTTCTTTAAGGTGGTTAACTGGTACGCTGCCACTTTCAGTGAACGCAAGGTACTTCCCTTTGTTGACGGTTGACGCGTCATGAGCAGAAAAATCTCTTACATGTGACTCGTAAATTGTAAGGTTAGCCAAGTCACCGTTGTTTTCATTTTGTGAATGAGGTGCTTGGAGAGCGTCCCATCCCGATGGTTTTAACTCGCTTGCATCAAGATTGATCGCTTGGCTGTGAGTTGAGTTCATTGCCAAGCTTACTGAGTATGGATCCGTGACTTCATATTCAGCGGTAAGTTGCTCTCTAGGCTGAAATACCTTCATAGCATAGCGGTAGTATTTACCGTCGACTGCTTTTACCCGCTTGCGCACGCTCCAACTACCTGAATAGATATCTTCGGTCATTGGGTAGCGTTTGAGTTCAACTTTGTTCTGGTCATAAACCACTAACTCGACATTGTGGGCAGTTGGTGCCCAAAGTCGGAACGTCACTCGGTTATCATCATAAACAGCACCATACTCAAGTTCAGTTGCCTCTTGTGCGAACATGGCGTCGAGTGCACCAGCGTATTGAACGCCTGTTACCGCTCGAAGAGTCGAAGGCTTCTCAGCCCCGCTACTATTAGACGCAACTGCCACCAGGCTGGTTTTTACCAAACCATATAACGCGGCGGGTACCTCATAAGCAGGGTAGTCGGCAAGATGTGGGTAGCGGGTTTTTTGTTCACTGCTTAGCGATGTTGGAGTCAGCTTAATTGAAAGTGCACTTACAATTCCTTGCTCCGAAACTTGGTACTTACCTTGCTCAGAGAACATGAGTTGCACTTGATCGGCACCTTTGGCACCTTTCCACACAAGGGTACGCTCATCTAATAAGATAGCTCCCACCGTATCTACATTGAAGCCTAGGTCAAGGTTGTTGTATACAAAGGTTCGGCTTGCGTAGGCAGTGCTGTCTCCAGGAACAAAAGTCACCGAAGGGTGGCTATCCATGGCTGAAATATCGATAGCAAGGTCGGATCCGATGATTTTGTCTTTGTTTCCATTGCGGACAATCGCGTTGAAACACTGGCTAGGGTCGTCGGTTACGGGCACGTACCAAATTGGACCAAAATGATCAGCCGCATCTGGTGTTATCGAAGTATCGTCCCAACCGTTGTTGAATCCAGCAGGATCGCCTGCAGCGCAAGGCGTTCCATTGTTCCACAGGTGCAGGTTGTAGTTAGCGTAGCCGTTGAGACCTTGTCCCACCTCTTGATAATCGCCCATAGGATCATAGAGTTGAATGGCGAAGTGGCCTGCTGGTGGTGCAGCGAGCTCTCCCGGAGCATCAATTTGTGGAAGCTTAACATCTGTCCCTTGTTGATCGAGCCCCAGTGATGTTAACAAGGTTGCACGGCGGTTCTCATTAACCACTTCACCGTGTTCTGTGATGCCTTGAAATTTGGCTTGAGGATCAAGAGTCACCGAGATGACCTCGGAGCCCTTGTGGTTGACGGTACATGCGCCAGTTGTTTTTCGGGATTTAAGTAGCCAGTATGGGCCGTACTCATCCGAGCCACTTGCGCGATATTTTTTGTTGCCACATTCTAGTACCCAATCTCGCTTTTTTGTGCGATGCGAAAGGTGCGAGCTACTCTCTTCGGGAGCCATGATGTAGCTAATTAAGCGCCGTTTTTCCTTTACCTCCGGTTCTATTGGCATCTCACACCATGCTGGGATGTTGATTTGATCTGCAGATTGCTGAGGAGAGGTACAGTCGGTTTCTTGCTGGCAAGCCATGAGCAACGGTACTGTGAGTACCGGTAGCATTGCTTTGGTTAGTGTTGACAAGTTTAGTTGTTGTTTCACGATTCACGTCCATTGTTATAGTTAAGCGTAACGATTTTAGGGGGATCGTGAGCCAACAATGTGTGAGCGATTTAAGCTAAGTTATTTCTTAGTGCGAAAATTACCGTTTCGGGGCTCGCTGTCACAAATCGTGCAGTGATAGGCAACTGAATGCGTGATGTGGGATCGATTGTTTCAGCAAACTTACGCTTGGGGACGTAGAGAGGGAGGAGGATAAAACCTCAATCTCATCCCTAACGTAATGTGATGTGTATGCATAAAATGAGCAGCTTGTTTTGCTATACAAAAAAGCTAACTCAATGATAATTGGATTAAAGTCTTAGATCTGGATTTGTTTCCATTCTCCCGGTAACAGGTCACCTAGCTTTATATCCCCCATTGAGTAGCGAATCAAACGCAGGGTAGGAAAACCGATATTTGCCGTCATTCGGCGGACTTGTCGGTTGCGTCCTTCAATAATGGTAATCGCTAGCCATGTAGTAGGAATGTTGGCTCTAAAACGAACAGGCGGGTTGCGATCCCACACTTTTGGTTGCTCTATTACTTCTACTTTTGCAGGAAGTGTCATGCCGTCTTTTAACTCTACGCCCTTACGCAGTTTATCTAAATCAGATTTTGATGGTGCGCCATCAACTTGCACCCAATAGGTTTTTGGTGACTTAGATTGAGGCTGGGTGAGCTTAGCCTGCAAGATACCGTCATTGGTGAGTACCATTAAACCTTCACTGTCACGATCAAGTCTGCCAGCAGCATAGACGCCTTTAACAGGGATGAAGTCAGCCAAGGTTTTTCTACCTTCACCGTCTGTAAACTGGCTAAGAGTGTCGAAAGGCTTGTTGAATATAACCACCTTGCGATCCTCAGGTGCTATTCTTGGCTTATTGCTGGTCAGCTTCTGGCGATTTCGAGACGAATGTTTATTGCTCTTTTTTGCCGAAGAAGGGCGTTTAAAACCGGGATTACCGTGACGTGTTGAAGACGGTTTGGACTCACGTTGTGAGCGTGGTGACATGTTAACTACCTTGCAAAAATGTAAACGAAGTGTGGGTATAACTTTTAACGAGATGCCAAATAAGCTACCATTTGCGCGCCCGAAAACAGGATTGGCGAACAAGATAATAGACTATTCTTGTCATTTTGTTTAATTATAACGAATCGCTCTCAAGGATGTCGCTGACTAAGTGACGAAAACAAAAAGAGACGGACAAAGCGCAACAAGTGAGGGGATTATTCATAACTTGTTAGCGGAAACACACACAGGATCACTTCTCTAAGCGATCCGGTTAGAACAAATAGGGAAATTTCATGCCTACAGAAAAACCTACAATCATTTACACGATTACTGACGAAGCACCTGCGCTAGCGACATACTCACTACTACCAATTATTCAATCGTTTACTGCTTCTTCAGGTATCAATGTTGACACTCGTGATATCTCTCTTGCTGGGCGTATTATCGCTAACTTCCCAGAGCATCTAACAGACGAGCAACGCATTGGTGACGCACTAGCTGAATTAGGCGAACTGGCGAAAACACCAGAAGCAAACATTATTAAGCTGCCAAACATCTCAGCTTCGATTCCTCAACTAAAAGCTGCAATTAAAGAGCTGCAAGATAAAGGTTACAACCTACCTAACTATCCTGAAGAGCCTAGCACGTACGAAGAAGAAGCGATTAAAGCGACCTACGACAAGATCAAAGGTAGTGCAGTGAACCCTGTACTACGTGAAGGCAACTCTGATCGTCGTGCACCGCTATCTGTAAAGAACTACGCCAAGAAGAACCCACACTCAATGGGTGCTTGGTCTGCGGACTCTAAATCGCACGTTTCTAGCATGGCTGGCAACGATTTCTTCGGTAGTGAAAAATCGCACACGGTAGAAGGCGCAACTGACGTTAAGATTGAATTTGTTGCAGCTGATGGCTCGGTGAAAGAGCTAAAAGGTGCTTTCCCACTTCAAGACCAAGAGATCATCGACTGCTCTGTAATGAACAAGAAAGCGCTAGTCGAATTCTTTGAAGCACAAATCGTAGAAGCGAAAAAGCAAGATGTATTGCTTTCATTGCATATGAAAGCGACCATGATGAAAGTCTCTGATCCCGTGATCTTCGGTCATGCAGTTAAGGTTTACTACAAAGACGTTTTCGCGAAATACGGTGATGTGTTTGACAAGCTAGGCGTTGATGTAAACAACGGAATTGGCGACGTTTACACTAAGATTCAAGCGCTTCCTGCTGCTCAAAAAGAAGAGATCGAAGCGGCTCTACAGGCTGTTTACGAAACTCAACCACCATTAGCGATGGTTGATTCAGACCGTGGTATTACTAACTTACATGTACCAAGCGACATTATTGTTGATGCGTCTATGCCTGCAATGCTGCGTTCATCAGGTCAGATGTGGGGCCCAGATGGCAAACAGAAAGATACCAAAGCGCTAATCCCAGATCGTAGCTACGCAGGTATCTACCAAGCAGTTATTGATTTCTGTAAAGAAAACGGCGCATTCGATCCAACTACAATGGGTAGTGTGCCGAACGTGGGCCTAATGGCTCAAAAAGCTGAAGAGTACGGCTCGCATGACAAAACATTCATTCTAGACGCTGCTGGTACGGTGCGTGTTGTTGACGCTTCTGGTGCTGCTCTACTCGAGCAAGCAGTAGAAGAAGGCGATATTTTCCGTATGTGTCAGGTTAAAGATGCGCCAATCCAAGACTGGGTTAAGCTTGCGGTAACTCGCGCTCGTGCAACGGGTGTACCGGCAGTCTTCTGGTTGGACGAAAACCGCGCACACGATGCTCAGTTAATCAAAAAAGTAAACGCCTACTTACCTAACCACGACACTTCAGGTCTAGAGATTAAGATCTTAGCGCCATTAGAAGCATGTCAATTCTCTCTAGCTCGAATCAAACAGGGCCAAGATACAATTTCTGTAACGGGTAACGTACTTCGTGACTACCTAACTGACTTGTTCCCAATCCTAGAACTTGGTACTTCAGCTAAGATGCTTTCAATTGTTCCACTGATGAACGGTGGTGGCCTGTTTGAAACGGGTGCTGGTGGCTCGGCTCCGAAGCACGTTCAACAAGTTGAAAAAGAAAACCACTTACGTTGGGACTCACTGGGTGAATTCCTAGCGCTAGCAGCCTCTCTAGAGCACTTAAGCACAGTAACGGGCAATGCGAAAGCACAAGTGCTTGCTGATGCTTTAGATAAAGCAACAGGTGATTTCCTCGACAACAACAAGTCTCCATCACGTCGTGTAGGTGAGCTAGATAACCGTGGTAGCCACTACTACCTAGCGACATACTGGGCGCAAGCATTGGCTTCTCAAAGCGCGGATGCGGAGCTAGCTGCGGAATTCGCACCAATAGCACAGGCACTATCTGCAAATGAAGAAAAGATTGTTGCAGAGCTAAACGACGCTCAAGGTGTGGCGGGTGAACTAGGCGGTTATTACGCGCCGGTATTTGATAAAGCAGCACCACTGATGCGCCCAAGCGCAACACTTAATGGTGTGATCAATCGCTAGACTTAGCGAGATAAACAACAAAACCCGCCAACTGGCGGGTTTTTTTTCGATGATTTAAACTTAGTTTAAGTTGGCAGCGATTATTTTGCTGGTTGAGCTTCAACCGGAACCACAGAGCTAGCGTGGTAGCCTTTAGGTCCTTCTTCCACTTCAAAACTCACTTGTTGGCCAGCTTTCAGAGTACGATAACCGTCCATTTGAATTGTGGAGTAATGTGCGAACACGTCTCCATCTTCTCCCTCAGGACAAATAAAGCCAAATCCTTTGGCGTTGTTAAACCATTTTACTGTACCTGTAGCCATGCTATACATCCCTCATGCATATTGTTACTGATGTTGTTAAGGTGTTTACATTGATTCCTTGTAAACAGAAAGTGAATTTTCATTCAGCCGCTGCCAAAATTTCAGTCACTATTTGACCAATGTAGCCAATGATGGGTGACAGTCAATAGGAAAAAGGTATTACAGTCTACATATTTACAAACAAATCGCTTTTGAGATTTACATTTTCGCAACTAATGATTTTGTTAATTATGCATAAATATAGGCGGGGTGAATGGTTTTTGGTTTCTTTTTAATCAATTAGATACAGCTCTTCTGATAAGTGAAATCTTTTATTTGCAGCGACTCTAATGCTGCATTAGTCTCTAAGTAAGGGCAAAAAAAGTTTGACGTATTTTGTCTGAAGCTATGCTGGTCTTTCTCGCGAAAATCAACCATGTAAGATAAACAAACCGTTAATAGTTAGAACTAAATTCGAAACTTACGCTCAATGAAGTGGTAAAATTAACAAAGATAAAACAGCAGCAACGATGAGTCATGAGCAAACATTTTGAATGGGTCACTCCCGGTTCCGATTTACTGGAGTTAGAAAAAACAAAAATTAAGCCGCCGTCCATGTATAACGTTGTGTTAAACAACGATGATTACACCCCGATGGACTTTGTGATTGAAATCTTAGAACGTTTTTTTTCTATGGATATCGACAAGGCGACACAAGTGATGCTCAAGGTGCATTATGAAGGCAAGGCAATTTGTGGCACGTATACTGCAGAAGTTGCTGAGACGAAGGTAGCGCAAGTTACTATGTATTCGAAAGAGAATGAGCATCCTTTGCTTTGTACAATGGAGCAAGCATAGCGCTTGTTCGAGCAACCTAAGTTGTTCTTAAAGGAGGTACTTATGCTGAATAAAGAATTGGAGTCGAGTCTGAATGGCGCATTTGCTCGCGCTAGAGACAAAAGACATGAGTTTATGACCGTCGAGCACCTCCTGTTAGCATTGCTAGAAAACGATGCTGCGCGTGAGGCCCTGCAAGCGTGTCAGGCAGATATCGAGGCCCTTCGAGGTGAACTCGATGTATTTATCGATCAAACAACACCTCTTATCCCAGAAAACGACGAAACTCGCGAAACGCAACCCACTTTGAGTTTTCAACGCGTTTTGCAAAGAGCAGTGTTCCATGTTCAGTCTTCAGGACGCAGCGAAGTCACAGGTGCAAATGTACTGGTGGCAATTTTTAGTGAACAAGAATCTCATGCGGCTTACCTTCTTAAGAAAAATGATATTAGTCGCCTAGATATTGTTAACTTTATTTCTCATGGAATTACGAAAGCTTCTAGTTCTGGTGATGAGCCTTCTTCCGATTCATTTGGTAGCGAGAGTGCTGAAGATACGGGTTCAGAAGAGCGTCTAGAAAGTTTTGCAACCAATCTCAATCAATTAGCCAAACAAGGTCAGATTGATCCACTTATCGGGCGCGATAAAGAGCTTGAACGGACGGTTCAGGTTTTGTGTCGTCGCCGTAAAAACAACCCACTTCTTGTTGGCGAGGCAGGTGTAGGTAAAACTGCAATTGCAGAAGGTCTAGCATGGCGTATTGTCGAAGGCCAAGTGCCAGATATCATTGCTGATAGCGTTATTTATTCTTTAGATATTGGCTCTTTACTCGCTGGTACTAAATACCGCGGAGATTTTGAGAAGCGGTTCAAGGCGATTTTGAAGCAGCTTGAAAAAGAAGACGACGCCATTCTATTTATTGATGAAATTCACACCATTATCGGTGCGGGTGCGGCATCGGGTGGCCAAGTAGATGCGGCTAACTTAATTAAACCTCTACTGAGTAGTGGTAAGCTACGTTGTATTGGTTCAACGACTTACCAAGAGTACAGTAATATCTTTGAGAAAGAGCGTGCTCTGTCTCGACGTTTCCAAAAAATCGATATTGTCGAACCTTCTTTGGATGACACAACTAAGATTTTGATCGGTCTGAAACCAAAATATGAAGCTCACCATGAAGTCCGCTACACCAACAAGGCACTTCGTGCTGCCGTTGAGTTGTCGGCGAAATACATTAATGAGCGCCATTTGCCAGATAAGGCGATTGACGTCATTGATGAAGCCGGTGCACGCAGCCGTTTAGCGCCAGCAAGCCGTCGTAAGAAGACGGTAAGCGTAGCCGATATTGAAGCAATGGTGGCGAAAATGGCCCGTATTCCTGAAAAATCAGTGTCGTCTTCTGATAAAGAGATTTTGCAAAAGCTTGATGAGAAGATGAAGATGCTGGTGTTTGGTCAAGATGATGCGATTGATGTGCTAAGTGAAGCGATCAAACTCACGCGTGCAGGCCTTGGAGCGGACAACAAACCTGTTGGTTCATTCCTGTTTGCAGGCCCGACAGGCGTAGGTAAGACAGAAGTAACTGTGCAGCTTTCTAAACTGCTCGGCATCGAGCTATTACGCTTTGATATGTCTGAATACGGTGAGCGCCATTCTGTGAGCCGTTTGATTGGTGCCCCCCCAGGTTATGTTGGTTATGACCAAGGTGGTTTGCTAACAGATGCTGTTATCAAACATCCTCATTCTGTTGTGCTATTGGATGAAATCGAGAAAGCTCACCCAGACATCTTCAACTTGCTGTTACAAGTCATGGATAACGGTACATTAACTGACAATAATGGTCGCAAAGCTGACTTCCGTAACGTAATTGTCGTGATGACAACTAACGCGGGTGTCCAGATGACAGAGAAGAAATCGATTGGTTTGATCCAACAAGATCATAGCCATGATGCGATGTCTGAAATTAAGAAAGTGTTTACACCAGAGTTCCGTAATCGTCTTGATAATATCATCTGGTTTAACAGCTTAGATGAGCATGTTATTCACCAAGTGGTTGATAAGTTTATCGTTGAGCTTCAAGCTCAACTGGATGCTCGTGGTGTATCCCTTGAAGTCTCTGATGATGCTCGCGACTGGCTTGCAACTAAAGGGTACGATAAAGCGATGGGCGCTCGTCCTATGGGTCGTGTGATTCAAGACCAGCTTAAGAAACCACTGGCCAACGAATTATTGTTTGGTTCTTTAATTGATGGCGGCACGGTGAAAGTAGATCTTAAAGGTGACGAGCTTAGGTTTAAATACTTAAGCGAGAAAGAAGCAGCGATTCACTAAGTAGTCGTAGCAGAAGTAAGGAAAAGCCAGAGCAATCGCTCTGGCTTTTTGTTGTGTGGTTTACTTAAAACCCTAATGACGCAAAGCTGGATCTGTTCTAATAACCTCGCTAAAGGCTCTAGCCATAAGTTTGCAGTTGTATTTATCCAAATACTGTCTTGAGCAAATGATAAGAGTCATCGATTTCTTGAGGAATTTTTTGCTCGACCTGAAAGCCAAGGGCAGGGTATGTCTTAATCCTTTCAAAGTCTCCTAGCATTGCAGTGACTGTTGTTTCAAGATCAATATCTTCGTTGAAATAGTCGCAGAATTTGGTCTTGGGAGATGTTACACAGATGGCCTCATATGGGATTGGCCACTGTTTCGTAAATGTGGCATAAGTTCGCCTTTCCATATAAGGTTTTTGAACGAGGATAAACGAGCGGAACTCTTCGCCCAATTGGTTCATCAGCTCATATGTAAAACGAATGTTTTCGCCCGTGTTGGTGGCCTTATTTTCAATAATAATACAGTCGCTAGGAACGCCCATATCGCGCGCAAGGGCTGCGAACGTCAATGCCTCGGTTGATTCAAATATCCCGTCGGTAAGGCGTCCGACGCCGCCAGAAAATATCAGCTTACCTGCCCAACCGTCTAAGAAAAGCTGCGCGGCATACTCAGCCACACGTACATCATTACTTCCCAATACAAAGATGCAATCCGATTTTATCAATGTATGGTTAAGTTGCATATATGACCATAGACGCTCGATATGTTGGTATAGTTTAAGTTTACTCATCATCGACTCTTTGACTGTTAAACCAATTCTAAGGTGTGTTGATAGTGGAAGCGGTAACCCAATTCAATCAGTTTACCTGCGATAATTCTTTTATCGGCTTGCTGGGAGATGGGGGGTAATGGCTCTGCGGAACCGACACTACTTAGTGCCGCCTGATAGAACTCAGCTTTGCTGACTGTGTTAGGAGTCGTTGCATTTACTGTGGTCGATTTCGCGCAAAAAGCCATGTGACTGACAGCGCCAATTGCATCTTGCAGATGAATCATATTCGCGGGGGCTTGTTGGCTAACCTGTTTTAGCTTGGCGGCAAACCTTGAAGGGTGACGGTTTGGACCGACTAGCCCGCTACAGCGAACAATAGCGAAACTCAGTCCTGAATTGATTAACGCATCCTCTGCTTGCAGCATAGTTGTCGCATTGTCGCTAAAATCTGGACTTCCCTTCGCAAGCGCGAGGGTAGCATCTTCTTCGTCCATCTCTTTAGCAATGTTTGGATAGACAGTTGTCGAACTCACCATGACAACGCGAGAGACCCCCTGTTGCTTAGCAGACTCAATCAGGGCAGCCCACTGACTAACGTATTGCTTTCCTCCACCTTTTCGGAATCCTGGTGGAAAACAGCCAATCACTATCTCGCTCGGATGGTTATTTAGGTGAGCGGTAAGTGCTTCGCTACCACCATTTAGGTCGCATAGAAAGCTGTCGATTCCTTTACTGCGCAGTTCATCAACACCTTCGGCCGTCGTCTTGCTTACATAGACTTTATGACCGATAGAAGTAAGGTATTGACCAAGAGGCTGACCAAGCCAACCTCCGCCGACGATTGAGATCGTTTTCATTGCTCTGTCCCTGATAATAACTTACGCAATTCACTACGTAAAAGTTGGTGTATCGGCTTAAAACCGTATGCTTGATGTTGAATCACATCGACATTAGCGTGCCAACATAGTTGTTCGTAGCGAACCGGAATTTTGGTAATTTTCCCACTTTGCTCATACACAGATGCGATATGAGTAGGTAAGAAGCCCCAGCCAAAGCCATTGCTGATCAACTCCAGCAGAACGTAGTAGCTGTCTGCATACCACAGGTCTGGACTATGTGCTTGCTGGAAACCACTAACTTTTGCATTTTTAGAGCGTAACAACAATTGTCGATGAAGCAATAGCTGGTCGACATTTTCGGATTGTTGGTTGGCAAGTGGATGAGTATGTCCAACATAGAGATCAAACTCAATATGCCCCACTGACTCAAAATCGACATTTGGTGGAAGTTCAATCTCAGAAAAAATGAGCCCAGTGGTGACCCGTTTATCTGCGACTAGCTCAATAATGTCGATACTTGAAGCGACGAGAACTTCCACTTTTAACTCGGGATAGCGGCTTGAAACGGAATCGAGTGCGCGCGAAAAGTTTTCGACCGGAATGCCCTCATCAATAGCGATGCTGATATTCGACTCTTCTTCTTTAAACAATGATGCTGAGCACTCGACCAACCTTTTATGCTGTTTTAAGGTGGCATTCGCATGTGGAAGAAGGCGTTTACCTGCTTCGGTTAATGTAGGGTAGCGACCAGCACGATCAAACAGATCAACACCGCAATCAAGTTCAAGGTTCATAATATGCTGACTGATGGCCGATTGGACTTTATTCAATTGACGAGCCGCTGCTGAAAATGAACCTGCCTTAACGGTAGCCACAAAGGCCTCTAGTTGCTCAATACTAAACATATCGCTTTTACTGATGGTATCTAACTTTTTAATATCGTTATTATAGATGAAAATAAGCTCATCGTTTGTGACTAAAGAGAGAAATTAACATGCAAACTAGAGAACGTATTTTCCACGCACTATTTTTTGAATTGATTGCGCTGGCCATCATTATTCCCGTAGCTTCACTGTTTTCGGGCAAAGGGGCGAGTGATTTAGTTGTGGTAGGAGTTGGGCTGAGTTTGTTTACGGTGGTCTGGAACTACTTTTACAATATTGGCTTTGATCGCGTTTGTCGTGTTCCTAGGGCTGAGAGAGCATTATCAACCCGTATTTGGCATACGGCGGGCTTTGAGGGAGGGCTTATTTTTGTCACTTTACCAACTGTTGCTTGGTTCTTAAATATAACATACCTCCAAGCACTAATGCTTGAAGCTGGGTTTCTGGTGTTCTTTTTCTTTTACGCGACAGGCTTCAACTGGCTATATGATCGCCTTCAGCCATACAAATGGTGCTTTGAGCGCGCCTAGATAATTAAACCACTGTGCCTATTATTAACTATGTAGGTGTTGTTTACCTACATGTCAGAGGTGAGCATGAAGTGGTTGTTAATAGTAATACTCATATTCAGTGTAATTCCATGCGGGGCGACTCAGAGAGTTTATATGACCTCACTTGAGTGGCCGCCGTATTCTGGGGAAGAACTCGAAGGATATGGGTTGTCGGTTGCTGTTGCACGTGAAGCATTTGCTGCCATGGGATATGAGCTTATTGTTGAGTTCAAACCATGGGTGCGCACTGTTGCGCTGGCAAACAAAAGCAATAAGTATATTGGCTACTTTCCCGAATATTACTTTGAAACCGACGAGTTTGTCTTTTCTAACTCTATTGGTCAAGGGCCTCTAGGGCTGGTTGAAAATACCAAATTCCCTATTAAATGGAATTCACTCGATGATCTAACTCTGTATCGGATAGGTGTCGTTCAAGGGTATGTAAATACGACCGAGTTTGACCTACTAGTGGAAGAAGGGCTAATTCAGGTTGAAGCGTCAGCAAATGACCTCCGCAACATATACAAAGTGGCTAAGGGGCGCTTGGATGCTGCTGTTATAGACTCTAATGTACTCGAGTATTTGATCGGTATTGACCCTAGAGCAGACGTGCTAGCTAATCGAGTAAGAATGAATGAGCGACTACTTGAAAGCAAAGAGCTGTACTTAGCGTTCAAAAACACGCCAGACGGGCAAAACTGGCGTGATGTATTTAATGATGGTTTGGAAAAGATTGATATTTCCCTAATTGTCGAAAAGTACAGCCGCTATTTATCGAAGAAAAAAAGTATTAGCTCTCCAATTGTTCCTTATCGTGCTAACTAGTTAGGACTCTTAGTGCTTTGTCAGCGTGTTCAGCCATTTCAATGCCTTCGTCAGTTAGGTATCCACCATCAGGTAACGTACATAGACCTTTTTCATAAAGGCGCTGAACGGCTGCCTGCATCTCTTTAGAAGCTTCATGATGAACCTTAATACCTGTCGCGGCACTGCTGATGTCAAACTGAAGTAAAAGGTTAAGTTCAGACATATGTTCAGGCGTAAATTTCATAATCGAATCCTTTTAGAAAGTACTGTTTTCAACTTAATCATGAAGTTATAAATCGGCAATGTTACGAGTTGAGAAGTGTTAGCTACCCCTTACTTTCACTTAAGGAATTGCAGGGATTGGTTAGTAGTTGTTCAATCGCCCTGTCACTAGATCAGAATCAAAGATTGTCAGACGCTTTTGTTGGTCAGTAGCACGTTGTTCTTCTTGTAATGAAAATAGTGAATAAAAATGGCTGTTGTTATGAAAAATAAGACTAAAGTAGTGTCAGAACAAAAATATGATCATTGCCCTTTAGTTAAGTGATTGATTATTATGGTATACATGTGAAATGGTAATGGCTAATTTAGTTATTTTTAGCTCTATATTGTCAACATATACTAAGTGTTTTCTGTAGAGAAATAACATTTTGTCTTGTGTGGCTAATTAACGCTTGAATTTGAATAAAAATCGAGTGATTATCCGCCTCCATCAATCCACATGTTGCAAAATGTTTCACTCATGATGAACTTAAACCACCAGTTTGATTCTCTCCTACCCCCACAAATGGCTGAGCGCGCTGCAGAAATTGGCGTTGGCAAAGCGACGAAAGATCCCGTTAAATCTTTTCTGTTGGCGATATCTGCCGGAATACATATTGGTATCGCTTTCGTCTTTTATACCATTGTTACTACCGGCGCCGGTGAGCTACCTTGGGGCATCACTCGCCTTCTAGGTGGGTTCGCGTTTAGTCTAGGTCTTATCTTAGTCGTAGTGACTGGCGGTGAACTATTCACCAGTTCAGTCTTGACTCTGGTTGCACGAGCCAGTGGCAAAATAACTTGGAAAATGCTGTTTAAAAATTGGGCGGTCGTTTACGGTGGCAACCTTGTAGGTGCCTTGCTTTTGGTGGTGTGCATGCTACTAACAAAGCAGTACATGTTCGACCATGGTCAAGTGGGCCTTAACGCTATGGCAATTTCACAGCATAAGTTACATCACACTTTTCTGTCCGCAGTATCACTAGGGGTGATGTGTAATGTTTTGGTATGTATTGCTGTTTGGATGACATTCAGCGGTCGTACACTGACGGACAAAATTGCTGTGCTGATATTGCCAGTCGCTATGTTTGTCTCTGCGGGGTTTGAGCACTGTATCGCCAACATGTTTCAAGTTCCAATGGCTATCGGGATCAAGAATTTTGCACCCGCAGAGTTTTGGCAGATGACAGGGGCGAATATTGCAGACTACGCCGATTTGAACATGATCGATTTCATCACCAACAACCTCATTCCTGTGACACTTGGTAATATTATCGGTGGTGGAGTCTTCGTTGGCATGTGGTACTGGTTAATCTATCTACGTGACTAGCGTACTTGATGTTTTTTGAAGGCTCACATGATGTGAGCCTTTTTAATGCCAGCAGCCAAATTCTGATTCCGGAATCTCTTCTCTTGGAGCCATCTCTTTCGGCAGAGCAATCAGCCAGTCTCGGATGTTGGTAAGTTCAATTTCTTGAACTTCTACATCATAGGTGTCAATTGGGGTCAACATAACGCACTCCTTGGTTAACTAGCTTCAAACCTATGAGCTTGGTATGACATCTTTATTACACTTCTCGAATTAAATTATATGCGTATGAATGCAAAGAAAATTTTTATTGAGAATTCTCTTGAATTCTGGATAGACCAGTTGTTTCCTATGTATCACCACGGTTATCCACAGAATCTGTGGATAAGATCCCCAAGGCATTTTACTTTGCACAAACGATCAATGTGGAGGCTTGGTTTTGACTAATACTCTTCCTTCTTTGTTAATGCATCTTCTAATGGTTAGGTGCAAAGAGAGTGTCACCGAGACCGACATCATTACCAAGATCGCAACCATAATCATGATTTGGTACTTAATCGCAACAATTGGGCTAGCGCCCCCAAGGATTTGCCCTGTCATCATTCCTGGTAAAGTGACCAGCCCTGTGGCGCTCATCGTCGCTAGTGTGGGAGCGAGAGAACGACGAATGGCATCTTGAACAAAGGGTAAAGTGGCATACGAAGGTGAAGCCCCTAATGAGATAGCTGCTTCATATTCACTTTTTCGTTCTTCTATTGCGGTAAAGAAGTTTTGTAAAGCAACGATATTGCCGCTCATCGAGTTGCCGAGCAACATGCCAGCGAGAGGGATCACGTATTGAGTGCTATAGAAAGGTTGCGGTTGAATTACAACGAGCGAGATGACAGCTAGCATAGGGAATAAAGCTGTTGCTAAAGCCATAGTGACAGGAAATAGCAGCGTTCGTTTTGGGAGCGTAGCCTTTGCTATGATGGCACTCGCACCTATTAGAGTCATTATTACTAACCACAGAGTGTTAATGGCCAAGCTATTTAGTTGAAAAAGGTACTGAAGATAGATACCCACCATCAACAATTGCAAGGTCATCCGCGACACACTGATAATTGCCTCTTTACCTATCTTCAATTGATAGTGATGGCTTATAAGCAGAGGAACTGCTAGTAGGCTGAAAAATAGTGCTAAAACAGGCCAAGAGATATCTACCACACTGTCCATATTTTCTCCTTCAATCACGCCATTATTGTACGCGAAATTGCCTTTTCGTCACCCCATCTTGAAAGCTGAAATAGAGTAAGAAAGGGTCGTGAATTGAAACAAACTTGTTACATTTGAACTAGAATTACCACGTAATAGGCGTGCCTCTAAAGTGGTAGATGTTTCGTCTTGCTACCAAATTGTTACGTAAAATGGTTGAGTTTTACGGGCTTGTTTCTGTTAATAATCATTCATATTTAGTGGCAAGTTTATATATACAATCACGATCAAACACATCTCGGGATGAGCTCAAAAAAGTATTGAATAACAAGGAATGAAAGGGCGTATTTGATTGAACCTTACAAAGAGTATGGTCTAACATTTCTTCTTAGAGATGGTAAAAAAAATTGGCTCGACCATAAGAGCTGACCAATAACACTAGATACAAAATAGGCAAATGTATGAGTGATGTTAACAAAATTGAGAGCGGTGAAAAACGTTCTCTGGAGTGGAAGTCTTTCCTCTTCATCGCGGTTGTTCTCTTTCCAATTTTGAGTGTGGCGTTCGTAGGTGGCTACGGATTCCTTATATGGATGCTGCAAGTATTCGTTATGGGACCGCCAGGCGTGCATGGCCTGTAAGCCATTGAGCTCAATTCCACATTTTTATAAAAATTTTAAGAGAGCAAATCATGAAATCATTGATCGTTAAACTGTGGCGTACCATGACGCGCCCAGCGGTTCATATCAGCCTAGGTGTGCTGACTATGGGCGGCTTTATCGCGGGTGTTATCTTTTGGGGTGGCTTCAATACCGCATTAGAAGCAACTAACACTGAAGAGTTTTGTATTAGCTGCCATACCATGCGTGACAACGTATACGTTGAACTACAAGACACTGTGCACTGGAAAAACCACTCTGGTGTTCGTGCAACGTGTCCAGACTGCCACGTTCCGCATAACTGGACAGATAAGATCGCGCGTAAGATGCAGGCTTCTAAAGAAGTGTTTGCCCAAGTGTTTGGTAACTATGATGAACCGGGTGTGTTTGAAGAGCGTCGTATCGAGCTTGCTAAACACGAGTGGGATCGTTTCTCTGCAAATAAGTCTCTAGAGTGTAAAAACTGCCACAACTACGAATCTATGGACTTCGAACAAATGTCGCCAACGGCTCGTATCCAGATGAAACAGGCTGCAGAGAAAGATCAAAGCTGTGTTGATTGCCACAAGGGTATTGCACATAACCTACCTGCTGGAATGGACAGTATTGGCGGTATCGTAGGTGATCTTGAGTCTATGGCTTCGAACACAAGCTACGATGTGGGTCAAACCCTTGTAAGCGTGCGCCACCTACCTATCTATTTCGATGCACAAGGCCAGAAAGAAGCAGGCCTTCTAAACCCTGCCTCTTCAGTGAAAGTACTTGAAGAAAAAGGTGAATTCGTTTCAATCGAAATTGATGGCTGGCGCAAGGCGAAAGGCTTTGGTCGCGTAATCCAAGAAGACTTTGGTAAAAACATTGCCGTTGCTTCTCTTCTTAAAGAAGCGTCGACAAATGACAGCATTGTTACAACTGGCGAGAAGAAAGTCGATGAACTGACAGGCCTTCCTTGGGAAAAAGTGGCAGCCACAGTATGGATTAAGAAAGAATCTATGCTAAATGACATTACTCCTGTTTGGGAAAAATCAGCAGAAGCTTACAAAACAAACTGTTCTGTGTGTCACACCCAGCCAGATGAAGCGCACTTTGATGCCAACACTTGGCCAGGTATGTTTGACGGTATGCTTGCATTCGTTAACCTAGATACAGACAGTGAAGCATTGATCTTGAAGTACTTACAGAAGCACTCTTCAGATTATGCTGAAGGCCACCACTAATAAGCGTCAGACGGAGTATTTGAAATGGCTATTACACGAAGAAGTTTTCTTAAAGGTGTAGCGACAACGAGCGCGGCATCAGTCATCGGTCCAAGCTTATTGGCATCTGCTTCTGCTAGCGCTGCAGAATCAACAGGTACTTGGAAGGTTACAGGTTCACACTGGGGCGCGTTTCGCGCCCACATCTACGCGGGTAAAGTTCAAGAGATCAAACCGTTAGAGCTAGATAAGAACCCAACAGAGATGCTTAACGGTATCAAGGGTATCATCTATAGCCCATCGCGTGTCCGTTACCCAATGGTACGCCTAGATTGGCTGAAGAAACATAAATACAGCGCAGACACTCGCGGTGACAACCGATTCATCCGTGTGACTTGGGATGAAGCAATCGATCTGTTCTACCGCGAGCTTGAGCGAGTACAAAAAGATTATGGTCCTTGGGCCCTGCACGCAGGTCAGACAGGTTGGAACCAAACTGGTGCATTCAACAACTGTACAGCGCATATGCAACGTGCGGTTGGTATGCACGGTAACTTCATTACTAAAGTAGGGGATTACTCTACAGGTGCAGGTCAAACCATCTTGCCATACGTACTAGGTTCAACTGAGGTATACGCACAAGGTACTTCTTGGTCTGAGATCCTAAAAAATGCAGATAACATCGTTCTTTGGGCAAATGACCCAGTGAAGAACCTGCAAGTTGGTTGGAACTGTGAAACGCACGAATCTTTCGACTATCTGTCTCAGCTAAAAGAGAAAGTAGCGAAAGGTGAGATCAACGTACTTTCTGTTGATCCAGTTAAGAACAAAACGCAGCGTTACCTAGAAAATGACCACCTGTACATCAACCCGATGACAGATGTGGCATTCATGCTTGCTGTTGCTCATGTGTTATACAACGAAGATCTGTACGACAAGAAGTTCATTGAGACTTACTGTCTTGGGTTTGCTGAGTTCATTCAATATGTTCAGGGTGAAACCAAAGATAAAGTGGTTAAAACGCCTGAATGGGCAGCCGAAATCTGTGGTGTTAAAGCTGACAAGATCCGCGAATTTGCTCGCATGCTAGTGAATGGTCGTACCCAAATCTTGATGGGTTGGTGTATCCAGCGTCAGGAGCATGGCGAACAGCCATACTGGGCAGCAGCGGTTGTCGCAGCTATGGTTGGTCAAATTGGTCTACCTGGTGGCGGTATTTCTTACGGCCATCACTACTCTAGTATCGGTGTTCCTTCAACTGGTTTTGCTGGTCCTGGTGGTTTCCCACGCAACCTTGACCAAGGTATGAAACCAAAATGGGACAACAATGACTTTAACGGTTACAGCCGCACAATCCCAGTTGCACGCTGGATTGACTGCTTACTTGAACCAGGTAAAGAGATCCGTTACAACGGCGGTAAAGTGAAGCTACCGGATTTCAAGATGATGGTAATTTCGGGTAACAACCCTTGGCACCACCACCAAGATCGCAACCGCATGAAGAAAGCATTCAAAAAGCTTCAGACTGTGGTAACGGTAGAGTTTGCTTGGACAGCAACATGTCGTTTCTCTGACATTGTTCTTCCTGCTTGTACTCAGTGGGAACGTAACGATATCGACGTATACGGTTCATACTCAAGCAAAGGTTTGGTCGCGATGCATCGCTTAGTGGATCCATTGTTCCAATCTAAGCCTGACTTCCAGATCATGAGTGAACTAACTCAACGCTTTGGTCGCCGTGATGAATACACACGTGGTATGAGCGAGATGGAGTGGATCGAGAGCCTGTACAACGACTGTAAGAAGTCTAACGAAGGTAAATTTGAGATGCCTGAGTTCGCTGAGTTCTGGGAACAAAGCGTGCTAGACTTCGGTCAAGGTAAACCTTGGGTTCGTCATGAAGCGTTCCGTAAAGACCCAGAGATCAACCCGTTAGGTACGCCATCTGGCTTTATCGAAATTACGTCGCGTAAGATCGGTCGCTACGGTTACGATCACTGTCAAGAGCACCCGATGTGGTTCGAAAAATCAGAGCGTTCACACGGCGGCCCAGGCTCTGAGAAGCATCCGTACTGGCTACAGTCTTGTCACCCAGACAAGCGTTTGCACTCTCAGATGTGTGAGTCTGAAGAGTTCCGTGCAACGTACGCGGTGCAAGGTCGTGAGCCGGTATACATCAACCCAGTTGATGCGAAAGCGAAAGGAATTAAAGATGGTGACTTGGTCCGTGTATTCAACGACCGTGGTCAACTTTTGGCAGGCGCTGTTGTGACTGATAGCTACCCTAGTGGTGTTATCCGTATCGAGGAAGGTGCATGGTATGGTCCTCTAAATGAGAAAGAGGGTGCAATCTGTACTTATGGCGATCCAAACACGCTAACTCAAGATATCGGTTCTTCTGAACTAGCGCAGGCAACATCGGCTAACACCTGTATCGTTGACTTTGAGAAGTTCAAAGGCAAAGTTCCACCAGTGACTTCATTCGGCGGTCCAATCGAAGTGGCGTAATCGACACTAGAATTAAAAATACCAGCCAAGCGGCTGGTATTTTTTTATCTGTAGTTTGCTATTTAACTTATTCTGCTAATCCATATTTCACTCTTAATTGTTTGAGTTTTTGTTCACCGTGAGCGTTAAAATAAGCATTGAGTGCTGCGACGATCTTTTGCGCTTGGGGGTGGTTTTTTCTAACCGCTGCGTAGAGTGGGGTTGTATCTAAATAGATCGGGCTAAAACTCAGTTTCGAAGCATCTACTCTCATTTCTTTAATTGTCCAGCGACCAACGGCTTCGTCGGTGACTAGGACATCTGCTCTATCCGTCAGGATAAGGCGAATACTATTAGGTAAATGAATCGAGCTAACCGGAATTAGTTCTTGGTAATCTACAAGTTTTGCTCCGTAGGCGTAGTTATCGATCATCGCCACGCGAATTCCAGCCAAGCTATGGAGAGATGAAAACTCGAAATTAGCTTCTTGGCGTGAAACGACTGCCATTTTATTGTGCATGTACATATCAGTAAAAATGTAATCTCTAGCTCTCTGATCCGTTTTCCAGATCGCGATGATTACGTCATTTTTGCCATTGATGGTTTCTTTAAGAACACGTGTCCAAGGCTTGACCGAGTACTCAACTTCAAAGCCAGCTGAAACCAACCCTTCAATCACCAGGTCATGGGCTATACCACTGCCCAGAGCAGAGTTCATAACGTAGGGTGGCCACAAGTCTTGGGCGACTTTTATCGGCTCGGCAAGGGGAAGGCTACTCCAAAGCCATAAGATGCCAAGAATGAGTTTGTTCGATTTGTATCTTTTCACCTGATATGTCCATCTATCAACTCACCCTTAAGTTTAGGCATAGATAACTAAAAATGTGCTTTAGATACGATAAGTATCGGTACTTTTTACTTGATGTTTTGAACTTTACCAGTCGCTTAATCCGGCACATTCGGCTTCCCTAACTGTTTAGCTATGGCAGTGAAACCCACGATTCACCTAACTTTACAGCTAGCCATTAGAGATATTTAGCTTTTGACCAAACCCTTAATCACAATAAGAGGGCTGCTTTTTTAGTGATTCATTTGTTAATCATTGTCAGCACCAATAGTTTTTGTTTTCAGAGCGATCAGATGGCTTTTGACGCTCATAAATAAAAATCTATAGGAACAAAGAAATGAAAAAGACAGCACTAGCAGTAGCACTATCTCTTGTAGCCGGTTCAGCAGTAGCAGCAGAAGCGCTTTCAGGTGATCAATTTACCGTTTCTGGAGAGTTTGCGATTGGTGGCTATTACCAAGAAGACCGTAAAGAAAACGGCGCGGTAAACAACGTTGAACAGCAGAAAGATGAAGAATTCTACAACGGTGGCGTAACGGGGTTCGATATTTTTGCTGACTACGAAAACGGTAACATTGTTGGTAAGTTTGGTGGTGAGTTTGATGTTGAAGATGACTACGGCACGTCAGATTCAACGTTTACGATCACTGATACTTGGGTAGGCTACAAAACGGGTGCTGGTGTAGCGTCTATTGGTTACGCAAATGACACCGCTCTTGATGCAGTAGATGGCGCAGCTGACAAAACAATCGAGTTCCTATGGTCTCCAAACGATGCCTCTGATGCACGTCAAGTTGTGAAATTTGAAGGCGACAAAGAAGGTGTTAAATACGGTATCTCATACTTCGGCGACCGTAACTATGAAGGTACAGACCGTCAAAGTGGTTACAACGGCTACCTAGGCTACGAAAACGAAACCTTTATGGTTAACCTTGGTTACGAAGACAACGATGAAACTGAAGGTGATACAGACAAACTATACCTAGTTAACGGTGCGGTTAACCTAGGTTCGGTCGGTATTGGTGCGACATTCGCAGAAGAAGAGTTTGCAGACGGCAAAAAAGTGAAAATGTACAACACGTCAGTTGGCTACACACTTGATGCGCTTTACCTAGCAGCAGGCTATGTCACGATTGAAGATACTCGCGAAGCGGTTAACTTCGGTGGTTCTTATGCGTTTACCTCGAACTTCACTGCGCTGGTTGATATCGCTTACCACGTGTCTGATGAGGGTTACAACTCTGCGACAGGCGTTGGCGTTGAGAAAGGTGATATCGAGTCATTCCTAAAACTGGCTTACGCATTCTAAACTAAAGTTCGTCTCTACGTTTTTAGCCCACGTCAGTGGGCTTTTTAAAGCAGGATGCTTGATGCATAATCCACTGCCTTTCACCCTCCGGAGTTGGAGGGTTTTTTCGTCTGTCAATGAGACAGATTCAATCTTCTGATCTATCAGGATGGCAGAAACGTGATCGTCGTATAGCTATGTGTTGTTGGGCAAATAGACAACGACGTGCGCCAGTGCTCTAATTGAGAAAAATAACTACAAAGCTGAGCGTTATATGTCGCAAGTCCTGCACTTAGCCAATGAGCGTATCATTCGGATCCCCAACAGTGATCTTTCTGCCGAGCTAAACGGCAATCAAGTCTCCTTTAATTATCGTGGTTTATCCAACGAACCTATCTCCGAGCAGTATCTACTCTTTGACACTGACTTTGATTTTGAACGTCGCGCAACACTGCTAGGTGATGGCTTTCAAATGTTGGCTCAGACGACAGGTACTTTTGATGACCCAGTGGATATTGGGCGTTGCCCAGATAATAGTTCGAGCTATCGTATCTATTCGTCTCAAGAGCCTAAACGTTACTATAACTACTTGGTGGTCGAAGACTCGTTAGGCTACGCCTTGTTTGGCTTTACTTCGTGTCACCGGTTTGCAGGTTACTTCACCATCAGTCATCGAGAAGGGCAATTGAAAATCAATGCTTATATTGATGGTGAACAGACTGCCCCCCAAGATTGGTCAACGACTTGCTTAGAGTCAGTTGTAGCTCTGAGAGGAGATTCGTTGTCTGAGTTGTATGAGCAATACAGCCAATTGATTCAGAGCCACCATCCAATTAGAGCTGGGGTGAAACAAGACTCACCATTAGGTTGGTGCTCTTGGTATGCCTATTATGCTGAGGTAACAGAGCAAAACATCCATGCCAACGTAGAGCAAATGCGTGAGCATCTCAAATCATTTGACTATGTACTTTTAGATGATGGATACCAAGCCTTTATGGGTGATTGGCTAACGCCGTCTGAAAAATTCCCTTCAGGGATCAAGTCTGTGTTAAGAGAGATTCGGGCAAATGGTAAGAAACCGGCGATTTGGCTGGCTCCTTTTATTGTTCAACCTGAATCTGAGGTGTTTCGACAGCACCCGGATTGGTTTGTTCGCCACAGTGATGGCCGCTTGCTGAAAGCAGAAGATGTCACTTACGCAGGTTGGCGTTGTACACCTTGGTACATCTTAGATACGACCAATCTTGAAGTGCAAGAACATCTAACTCGCGTTGTGCGTACTATGCGTGAAGAGTGGGGCGTTGAGATGTTTAAACTCGACGCCAATTACTGGGGTACGTTAAAAGGTGTTCGTAGTCAGTCCGGTGTAACAGGCGTTGAAGCCTATCGATTAGGTATGCAGGCCATTATAGAGGGCGCTGGCGACGCGTTGGTCCTTGGCTGTAATGCACCAATGTGGCCTTCACTAGGGCTGGTGGATGCCATGCGAGTCTCTGACGATGTAGAGCGTTGTGCGACGCGTTTCGAGCAAATTGCCAAAGAGACATTTTACCGCAGTTGGCAGCACCGAAAACTGTGGCAGATTGATCCTGATTGCGCAACCTTTGTCTCTTTGGCTAATCAAGCCACAGAGAGAAAGTACTACGAATTTCACCGAGATGCCTTGTTGGCGAGCGGTGGTCTGTTGCTTTCTGGTGATCCACTTACTGATCTAACACCGTTTGCCAAGCGGACATTGGCGAAGTTGACGATTCGGCACAGACATAATCAAGATGCGGCGAGATTTACCGCCCTCAATCTTCATCATGCATTTTTGCAACTGACTGAGCGTAATGATCTTCATTGCCTGTTTAATTATCACAACACAGCTCGCGAGGTGACACTAACCGCCAATTTCCCCGTCAACTGGTATGATTATTGGACAGGTGAGAAGCTCGTCAATGAGCCAACGCAAGTCCTCGAGGTCGGTTTAGAATCTGGGTTGTCGAGCAGAGCGATAATTACCTCGCTATAGCGCTTTGGCTAGATTAAGATGTCGGGCTAGATTTAGCGATAACAAAGAAAACAATGTCAATCATACTAGGTATTGACCCAGGTTCGCGTATCACTGGTTATGGAGTGATTCGTCAAACGGGTCGTCATCTGCAATATCTTGGTAGCGGCTGTATTCGTACCTCTGAAAAAGAGCTACCCGGGCGTCTTAAGCAAATTTACGCGGGCGTTTCTGAGATCATCACTCAGTTTCAACCCGATGTATTTGCTATCGAGCAGGTGTTTATGGCTCGCAATGCAGACTCGGCGCTTAAACTTGGTCAAGCACGCGGTAGCGCTATTGTTGCCGCGGTAAATGCTGAACTACCTGTCTACGAGTACGCCGCTCGTTTGATCAAGCAAGCGGTCGTAGGAACGGGAGCGGCTGACAAAGAACAAGTACAGCATATGGTTCAACATATGCTTAAGTTACCTTCGAAACCTCAGGCTGATGCTGCTGACGCTCTAGGGGTGGCTATTTGTCATGCCAACACTAACAAAACACTGGTTGCACTTGCTGGCAAAGCGACCAGTGCAAGACGGGGGCGTTACCGTTAGCCATTCCACATTATTTGCTTCCTATTGATTCAAAACTGAGACATATAAAACAGATCTGAATATGAGGTTTGTTATAAAAATGTTGCATTAATATAGTGGTCAGAGGTCTAACAAGATATCAATCAAGGAAGATTGAAAATGAACCCTGTCAACTTATGGCGACGACTTTGCATGCCAGCACAATCTCAATGGACAAAAAATCAACAGCGCCAGGCGGATACCCTTTCCCTCTTTACTTTCATTGCGTTTCTTGTCGGTATTTATAGCCTGATCAAATGGTCTAAACACGGTCATGACAGCTTAATCATGACATCGGTACTTTTGATTGGCTTCGAACTGGCGGCAGTGGCTTGCTTAAAAGCGATTAAAAATCCTACCTTTGCGCTTAATCTTGGTTTTATTGGCATGTCAGTTCATGCACTAAATATTATTTACCAAAGTGGTGGCGTGGTTGAATCAACCCAAACGTATTGGGTACCACTACTAGTGGTTGCGTTCTTTTTGTCTGGTACGAGAGGGATGGCAATCAGTTGGAGTGTTACCGTTATAGTGTGTGCTGCGTTCATGACCTACATGCATGTCTCAGGAAGCGAATTTCCAGTGTTAGAGCTATCTGAATCTGCGCGGCGCGTCGAGATCTGGTCGGGTACTGTGCTGCCTCTTGCTGTGATCTGTATTGCTCAGGCCTTTACCGCCAAGCAGAGAGATAGAGCGATCGAAATTGCGGAGCAAGCTAAAAGTGATAGTGAAGTCATTGCTGAAAAAGCGACGCTTGGTGAGCAAAGCCTATCTCATGTATTGGCGCAAGCAAACCAAAACTCATTGCAACTAAAAGATGTATCTCAAACCCTTGAGTCACAGTCGCTTACCTTAGACGATCAGGTCTCTAATTTGAACATTAACTGTGAATCCCAAGCTAGTGCAGCCGAGCAGATGAGTCAGCAGGTTCATCAGTTGGCAGAAGGAATCGAAGGCTCGACGCGATTTGTTGATGAGTTAAGAGAACGGAGTGATGCCGTTCACCAACAAGCAGAAACAAGCTCACAACTGCTTGAAGACTCTACCTCTGCAATAAGCCAGATTATTGGTAGCCATCAAGAGATCATGAAGGTCGCTGATCTGATCACCTCAGTTGCCGAGCAAACTAATCTGCTAGCACTTAATGCGGCGATTGAAGCCGCACGGGCAGGGGAGCAAGGCCGTGGTTTTGCGGTGGTTGCTGAGCAAGTACGTGACTTATCAGCTAAAAGTAGCCATTCCGCCGTTGAGATAAGAAACCTGCTTGATAGAAGCGAAAAGGAAGTCAAGCATGGTCAAGATGTGGTCAATTCGAGTGCGGGGAAAATGAGATCTATGATTGCTGAGGTCTCGGCAATTTCGCAAGACGTGAATGGATTAGCGAATATCATGTCAAATCAGATGCTAGCATTGAAAGAGCTTGATCAAGCCAGTAGCGAAGTCGCCAACGGTGTGGTTGAAACCAAAACCATCTCAGAACATGTGGCGCAAAATGGCGCTCATTTGACCGCGCAGGTCGATGCAGTCCGAACCCTAACTTCTCAACTCGATCAAGTGGTCTCAAAAATCTAATCTCATTCAATAAAGAACTGGATGTCTATCCAGTTCTTTATTATCCTGTCGCAAATCCATTTCTAAAGAGTCATCACCGTGATTGGACGTCTGCGCGGCATTCTTATTGAGAAACAACCCCCTGAATTACTGATTGAAGTCAATGGCATTGGCTATGAAGTTCAAATGCCGATGAGCTGCTTCTATGAGCTACCGAATATCGGCGAAGAAGCCATCATCTATACTCATTTTGTTGTACGCGAAGATGCGCAGCTACTGTATGGTTTCAACACGGTGAAAGAGCGTGCGTTGTTCCGAGAAGTGATTAAAGCCAATGGTGTTGGTCCTAAACTTGGCTTAGCTATTCTTTCAGGGATGACAGCAAGTCAATTTGTTGCCAGTGTTGAACGTGAAGATGTCTCAACATTAGTTAAGTTGCCTGGCGTAGGTAAGAAAACAGCAGAACGCTTAGTGGTCGAAATGAAAGATCGCTTAAAAGGTTGGAGCGCCGGTGACTTGTTTACTCCATTTACCGATGCAGCACCAGTAGACTCTGCTCCGCAACCTGCTCAGTCTAATGCCGAAGAAGAAGCGATCAGTGCACTGCTTGCACTTGGTTACAAGCCGACTCAGGCGTCTAAAGTGGTTTCTCAGGTTAAAATGGAAGACATGAGTAGTGAGCAGCTTATCCGTGAAGCGCTGAAATCGATGGTATAGAGAAAGGCTTGAATAATGATAGAAGCGGATCGCTTAATAGCACCAGATAACACGGTATATAAAGAAGAGGATGTGATCGATCGTGCGATACGTCCTAAAAAGCTTGAAGACTATAAAGGTCAAGATCATGTTCGTAGTCAGATGGAGATCTTCATTAAGGCAGCACAGCTACGTAATGAAGCGCTCGATCATCTGTTGATATTTGGTCCACCAGGATTGGGGAAAACCACCTTAGCGAACATTGTCGCCAATGAAATGGAAGTGAATATCCGTACCACATCTGGACCTGTATTGGAAAAAGCAGGGGATTTAGCCGCGCTTTTAACCAACTTAGAAGAAAACGATGTGCTATTCATTGATGAGATCCACCGTCTTAGCCCTATGGTAGAAGAGGTGCTTTATCCCGCAATGGAAGACTACCAGCTTGATATTATGATCGGCGAAGGTCCGGCTGCTCGCTCTATAAAAATTGACTTGCCTCCATTTACTCTGATTGGCGCAACGACGCGTGCAGGCTCATTGACCTCACCATTGCGTGATCGCTTTGGTATAACTCAACGTTTGGAGTATTACAAGATCCCGGATCTGCAAAACATTGTTCAGCGCAGTGCCGACTGTCTAGGTTTGTCGATGGAATCTGAAGGGGCACTAGAAGTGGCAAGACGCGCCCGCGGTACACCACGAATAGCCAACCGATTACTACGTCGCGTTCGTGACTACGCGGAAGTGAAAGGTAATGGCCATATTTGTGCCGATGTTGCCGACAAAGCACTGAATATGCTCGACGTGGACGCGCAAGGCTTCGACTATATGGATAGAAAGCTGCTTCTGGCAATAATGGAGAAGTTTGCTGGCGGCCCTGTAGGGTTAGATAACATGGCGGCAGCGATAGGTGAGGAAAAAGACACCATAGAAGATGTCCTAGAGCCTTACCTCATTCAGCAAGGCTACCTCCAACGAACGCCACGAGGAAGAATTGCCACGGATCGCGCCTATCTTCATTTCGGAATTGAAAAATAAGTTTTCAGTAGCCAGCTCTCAGAAGCTGGCTTTTTAATTTGGTGATCTATATCACGCTAATGTAATTTACTTACTACTTAATAGGTAGCACAATTGAGTGACTTGTTAACTGCTTGTTTTGCATAAATACTTAGCACCCTTGCGGCAATAACCCCTTCGTAACAAAATGACCTTCAAACTATTGATACAGATCAATGTGATGGAATTTTAATCAAAAATGCCGAACAAAACTTGATACAAATCAAAGCGAACTTTGGCTATAAACCTTTTGAAACAACCCGTTTTTAGCAGTAATATTAGCCGCAGCTATATTAGCTGATGCTTAACAATTAACTAACCATTACGGTACATTTTTGCAACAGAGTGACTATCTTTGATAACACTATCTAAGTAGTTCAACCTTTAATAACAATGCATTAATGTAAAAAGTGTCTTCAGCCGACACATAGGAGTAATCATGATCGATGTTGTTGATCTATCGCGACTGCAGTTTGCACTGACAGCGATGTATCACTTCCTATTCGTACCGTTGACTCTAGGTATGGCCTTCTTACTGGCCATCATGGAATCAATGTACGTAATGACGAACAAGCAAATCTATAAGGACATGACAAAGTTCTGGGGTAAGCTATTCGGTATTAACTTTGCACTTGGTGTGGCTACCGGCCTTACCATGGAGTTCCAGTTTGGTACTAACTGGTCTTACTATTCGCATTACGTAGGTGATATTTTCGGTGCACCTTTGGCGATCGAAGCCCTAGTAGCCTTCTTCTTGGAATCTACCTTTGTTGGTCTTTTCTTCTTTGGCTGGGATCGTCTTTCTAAACGTCAACACCTTGTGGTTACTTGGTTAGTTGCTCTAGGCTCTAACTTCTCAGCACTTTGGATCCTGGTTGCAAACGGCTGGATGCAAAACCCAGTTGGCGCAGAATTTAACTTTGAAACCATGCGTATGGAAATGGTGAGCTTTGCTGAGGTTGTTCTAAACCCAGTTGCTCAGGTTAAATTTGTTCACACCGTGGCATCTGGTTACACGACTGGTGCAATGTTCATTCTAGGCATCAGCTCATACTACCTACTAAAAGGTCGTGACATCGCATTCGCTCGTCGTTCATTTGCTATCGCGGCATCTTTCGGTATGGCAGCTATCTTGTCGGTTATCGTTCTTGGTGATGAATCAGGCTACGAGCTTGGTGAAGTTCAAAAAGTGAAACTAGCCGCAGTAGAAGCTGAATGGCACACAGAACCAGCCCCAGCAGCATTCACACTGTTTGGCTTACCAAACCAAGATGAGATGCATACCGACTACGCAATCAAGATTCCATATGTGATGGGTATCATCGCAACACGTTCTCTTGATGAGCAGGTTACAGGTCTGCGTGATCTACGTGATGATCACGTTGATCGTATTCGTACGGGTATGTATGCGTATGAGCTTCTAGAGAAGCTACGTGCTGGTGACAAGTCAGAAGAGAACATGGCAGCGTTTGATGAAGTGAAAGGCGACCTAGGTTATGGCCTGCTTCTTAAGCGTTACACGGAAAATGTCGTTGATGCGACAGAAGAGCAAATTCAAGCGGCAGCGGATGATTCTATCCCTACTGTTTGGCCTCTATTCTGGTCATTCCGTATCATGGTAGCGTGTGGCTTTATTATGCTATTCGTATTCGGTGCTGCATTCGTGCAAACGTGTCGCCAAAAAATTGAGCAGAAACCTTGGATTCTGAAAGCGGCTCTATTCAGTATTCCTCTTCCTTGGATTGCAATTGAAGCAGGTTGGTTCGTTGCAGAGTACGGTCGTCAGCCATGGGCGGTAGGTGAAATCCTTCCGACACATGTAGCAGCTTCAGCTCTGACAATAGGTGAACTTTGGACTTCTCTATTTGCCATCATTGCGCTGTATACAGTGTTCCTGATCGCTGAAGTTTACTTAATGCTTAAATTTGCACGTAAAGGTCCTAGCAGCCTGAAAACGGGTCGCTACCACTTCGAACAAAACGCTGACTCTGTTGAAGACAAAGTTGGTCGTTCAGTCGAAGTATAAGTGAGGGAATATTATGTTTGATTACGAAATCTTACGACTTATTTGGTGGATTCTGATTGGTGTTTTACTGGTTGGTTTTGCCGTAACTGATGGCTTCGACATGGGTGTTGCTACACTTTCACCTGTTATCGGTAAGAGCGACACTGAACGCCGTATTATGCTCAACACTATTGCCCCACACTGGGATGGTAACCAAGTTTGGCTAATTACAGCGGGTGGAGCATTGTTCGCTGCATGGCCTCTCGTTTACGCAACGTCGTTTTCTGGATTCTATCTAGCAATGTACGTGACTCTAGCTGCACTTTGGTTACGTCCACTAGCTCTTGATTACCGTTCTAAGATTGAAGATCCAAAATGGCGTAAGGCGTGGGACTACGCACTTTGCTTTAGTGGTACTGTTCCGCCAATCATCTTCGGTGTCGCATTTGGTAACCTGCTTCAAGGTGTACCATTTGAGCTAAACGATCTGCTAATGTCACAGTACAAAGGTTCGTTCTTCGCGCTACTAAACCCATTCGCGCTACTTTGTGGCGTGCTTAGCCTGATGTTATTCGTACTACAAGGTGCGACTTGGCTTCAGATGAAGACAACAGAAGCGCTACACTTACGTGCGCGCAATGTTGCTCAAATAGCGGGCCTAGTTGCGACGGCATTGTTTGTTTTAGGTGGTTTCTGGGTTCAGTCAATCGATGGTTACGTGATTACAAGTACTATCGATACCATGGCAGCATCGAACCCACTGAATAAAGAAGTGGCAATCCAAGCAGGTGCATGGATGCAGAACTTTGAAACTTACCCAGCAATGTGGGCAGCACCAGTTATTGGTGTGCTAATGCCGCTATTGGCTGTATTCGCTTCTCGCATTGAACGTGGCGGTTTTGCTTTCTTGTTCTCAAGCCTAGCGAACGCAGGTGTGATTCTAACGGCAGGTTTTGCGATGTTCCCATTCGTAATGCCTTCAAGCCTGGTACCTAGCCACAGCTTAACTATGTGGGATTCAACAGCAAGTGAACTGACACTTGGCCTGATGACGCTAGTAGCAGCAGTGATGGTACCCGTGATTCTTGGCTACACGACTTGGACATACTACAAAATGTTTGGTCGTCTTGATAAGAAACACATCGAAGACAACGACGTTTCAGCTTACTAAGGAGCAACGATTATGTGGTATTTCGCATGGATTCTGGGTGTATTACTCGCTTGTGCATTCGGTATCATTAACGCTCTGTGGTTAGAGCACTCTGAAATGATGGATAAAGACAGTGAGTGATCTCGCTGCGCAGGTAGCTAAGCTACATGCACCTGTTGATAAGGTTCTGTTTCGAGCCTTATCTCTGGTTCTTGGTTTTTACCATGTCGCTATGGTGATGTGGGATCCAGAACTGTACTCCGCTTCAATTGGTGGGTTCAATGCCATTATTTCACCAATGCTGATCTGGGCGGTTTGCTCTAGCATGGTGTTTGGTCTTGGTTTTAAACCTCGCAATTGGTACTGGCAGGTGCTGTTTAGCCCATATTGTTCTCTTACGATTCTTATCTACCTAACGGTATTTCGTTTGATCTAGGGGCTAAACTCCGCTCATTTTGTTTAAAAAAAGCGCGACGCATTGAATGGGTCGCGCTTTTTTTTGTTTCAAGCTTTGAATTCACTTATTAACGCTTGCATAGACAGTAATGAGTTGCGTTATAGTAACCGTCTAGAACAACAAGTTGTGGACGCTAACGTGCAAGAGCATGTAATGACATTTGAGTGGCCGGTGACGGTTTATTATGAAGATACCGATGCTGGTGGGCTGGTATACCATCCGAACTATCTCAAGTTCTTTGAACGAGCAAGAACCGAACTGCTTCGAACAATTGGCGTTTCTCAGCAGGTCCTATTGGAACAAAACATCGGTTTCGTAGTCCGACACATTGACATCGATTTTTTGCAGGGTGCTCGTCTTGACGATCACCTTACCGTAAGGACGCAAATCGCTGACCTTAAAAAAGCGACACTCTGTTTCTGTCAGGAGATCGTTAATCCTGACACTAAGATATTGTGTAAGGCAATGGTTAAGGTAGCATGTATCGACAATATAAAAATGAGGCCGAAAGCAATGCCTCAATCAATAGTTATGGAGTTAACTAATAGTGACCGCTGATATTTCGATGCTAGACCTTTTCTTGCAGGCGAGCCTGCTTGTAAAAATGGTTATGCTGATCCTTTTAGGCATGTCGATTGTTTCTTGGGCAATGATCATAAAACGCAGCAAAGTGTTATCTCAAGCTTCTAAAGAGACAGAAACCTTCGAAGACAAGTTTTGGTCAGGTACCGATTTGTCGATTCTTTATCAAAATGCCAAAAAGCGTAAAGACGACTTAGCGGGAACAGAAGAGATCTTCTATTCAGGCTTTACTGAGTTTGCCAGATTACGTAAATCCAACGCAGATTCTCCAGACTTTATTATGGAAGGCACTGGCCGTTCAATGCGTGTCGCCGTGGCGCGTGAAGTGGATGAGCTTGAAACCAACCTGCCGTTCCTAGCCACCGTAGGCTCTATCAGTCCTTATATTGGCCTGTTTGGTACTGTTTGGGGCATCATGCACGCTTTCATCGCTTTAGGTGAAGTCAAACAGGCGACACTCGCAATGGTTGCTCCTGGTATCGCTGAAGCGCTAGTTGCAACGGCGATGGGTCTGTTTGCAGCAATTCCAGCGGTAATGGCATATAACCGATTCAGCAGTAAAGTGGGTAAGCTAGAGCACAATTACGCAACCTTCTCAGAAGAGTTCCACAGTATTTTGCACCGTCAAGCAATGGCTGGCCGCGATACTGCAAGTAAGGAATAGTTGCTATGGCTGGTTACCAACCTAAAAAGCGCAAGATGACTGCCGAGATTAACGTTGTCCCTTATATCGACGTTATGTTGGTTCTTCTGATCATTTTCATGGTGACTTCTCCCTTTGTTACACAAGGGGTCGATGTCGAACTGCCAAAAACCGCTACGGCTAAGCCAGCTTCCGACCTCGCAGGTGATAGCGATGCAAGCTTTATCATTGTCGAAATAGACAAAGACGGAAACCTTGGCCTAAGTGTCAACGATGAAGAAGTTACGCGAGGCATCTCACTGCAAGATATGATCGTACGTGTGAAAGCTGAATTGTCTTTAAAACCTGATTCACCCGTAGCGGTGGGCGGTGATGCCGCTACGCCTTATGCAGAAGTCGTATTGGTATTAGACGAATTGAGTCGTGCAGGCATTCCGAAAGTCGGTTTGCTGACAGATATTAAGGAATAATCGTCGCTGCGATGAAAGAGAACAAATCTAAAAAGAACGATTTCAAGAAGCCGATTATCATATCGGCTGCTTTGCATGCGCTTCTTATTGCGGCTTTGATTTGGGGCACGGACTTTACCATGTCTAAGCCAGAACCGACTGGGCGCCTCGTACAAGCGGTGGTCATTGACCCGGATCTTGTCAGGCAACAGGCACAACAAATTCGTAGTAAACGGGAAGAAGCGGCAAAGAAAGAGCAAGAGCGCTTAGACAAATTGCGCCGTGAGAGCGAACAGCTTGAAAAGAACCGCAAAGCCGAAGAAGAACGTATTCGTAAGCTGAAAGAACAGCAAGTGAAAGAAGCCAAAGCGACACGCGAGGCAGAAAAGCGTCGTGTAGCGAAAGAAAAAGAGCGTAAAGCGGAAGAAGCGCGCGCGAAAAAAGAAAAAGAACGGGCTGCAAAACTAGAGGTGGAACGTAAAGCCAAAGAGCAGGCGATTGCCAAAGCAGAGCAAGAGCGCATTGCGCGTGAAAAAGCGGCGAAAGAGGCTGAAGAAAAGGCCCGCCGTGAGCGAGAAGCAGCCGCAAAAGCGGAAAAAGATCGAATAGCGAAAGAAAAGGCCGCTAAAGAGGCCGCAGAAAAAGCGCGTAAAGAGAAAGAGCGCTTAAAGCGTATTGAGCGTGAGCGTAAAGAGCAAGAAGCGGCCCTTAACGATATATTCTCAGGCTTAGAGACGGAAGCAGAGGCGAATTCTTCTGCACGTTCTCGTCATCTAATGGATGAACGCTCGCGTTACATCGCGATATATCAAACGACAGTAGAAAGTAACCTACTTAAAGACCAATCCTACGCCGGTCGAAGTTGTTTGTTGAATATCAAGCTTGTTCCTGCTGGGAGCAATAAGGCTTTTGTTTCGTCAGCCACTGTAATTGAGGGAGATTCTTCCCTATGCCGTGCAGCTAAAGCTTCAATCGCAAAAGCTAGAGAGTTCGATTTTCCGCAGGAGCCAGAGCTTCAAAAGGAATTTAGAGACTTTGACTTTAGGTTTAATTTATAGGGACTTACCGTGAAAGAAAAAATTAAGCGTTTGATACAGCAATCACTTTGCTTGCTGCTATTGTTATTGCCCTTGAGTGCGAATGCGAAGCTAGAAATAGTGATTACAGATGGTATCGACTCGGCAAGACCAATCGCTATTGTGCCATTTAAGTGGGAAGGACCAGGGAAACTTCCTGAAGATGTATCAAAAGTGATCGCTTCTGACTTGCAGCGCAGTGGTAAATTTAGCCCAGTCGCAACGAGCAAAATGCCGCAAACACCATATAGTGAAGCGGAAGTTGATTTTAATGCTTGGACCGGATTGGGTGTTGACGCTTTAGTGACAGGCTCAGTCTCACAAAATGCAGAGGGCAATTACGTCATCAATTACCAGCTTGTTGATGTTGTACGTGGTCAGCTTACGCAGGGGCAAAGTAAGTCCTTAAGTGGTGATGGTCAGCTTGTTCTTTCTAAAGATCATGTTGTCTTCAACAAGAGAGCCACAGTACCGGGCAAGCGTTTAAGAGAATATGCACACCGCATTTCTGATCTTGTTTACGAAGCGCTAACTGGTGAAAAAGGGGCGTTTTTAACCCGTATCGCTTACGTCGTTGTCAATGACAAAGATACATTCCCTTACCAGCTACGCGTATCAGATTACGATGGTTATAACGAGCGATTAGTATTGCGTTCTAAGCAGCCACTGATGTCTCCTGCGTGGTCACCAGATGGTAAAAAACTTGCGTATGTGAGCTTCCAAAATGGCCAAGCTGAAATATTCATCATGAATATTTATACCGGTGAGCGTGAGAGGTTGACGTCATATCCTCGTCATAATGGCGCGCCAAGATTCTCTCCTGATGGCAGTAAACTCGCTTTGGTTCTATCTAAAACAGGTAGCCTACAAGTTTACACTCTGGATCTTAACACCAGAAAACTGACCCAAATTACACGCGGTAGATCGAATAATACCGAACCATTTTGGCATCCAGATGGTAAATCTCTGATCTTTACCTCGGATCGGGGTGGAAAACCTCAGATTTATCAAGTAGATTTGGCAAGTAATTCGACCAAGCGTTTAACATGGCAAGGCAGCCAGAACCTTGGCGGGCAAATTACCCCAGATGGTCGCTTCTTAGTGATGGTTAATCGCAGCAACACTGGATTCAATTTAGCCAAGCTAGATATGGAAACCGGTGCGATGCAGATTCTGACGAAAACACTGTTAGATGAATCACCGAGTATTGCACCGAACGGTGGAATGGTCATTTATAGTTCGATCTATAACAAGACCAATGTTCTTTCAATGGTCTCCATTGATGGGCGCTTTAAAGCAAGGTTACCGGCAACAAATGGTCGAGTTCGTGCACCAGCATGGTCACCGTTTTTGTAGCAAGTAAGTATTAATAACAAAGGAAACTATAACAATGCAACTTAACAAAGTTCTTAAAGGGCTTCTAATTGCGCTACCAGTTCTAGCGGTTACAGCATGTAGCTCAAGTGATGACGCAGCGAACACTTCTGGTTCTGCTGAAACGAACCAAGTTCAAACGACAGATAACACGGCTGTTTCTCCACTAGAAGCGAACGGTCAGCTTACTGAGCAAGAGCTTAAAGAGCAGGCACTGCGCGAATCTCAAACTATCTACTTTGCTTTCGACAACTCTACAATCGCGGGTGACTACGAAGAAATGCTAGCGGCTCACGCAGCATACCTAAGCAAAAACCCAACTCTAGAAGTTAAAATCGAAGGTCATGCAGATGAGCGCGGTACTCCAGAGTACAACATTGCTCTAGGCGAGCGTCGTGCTGAAGCAGTAGCAAAATACCTACAAGCGCTAGGTGTTCAAGCTGATCAAATCGAAGTGGTAAGCTACGGTGAAGAAAAACCACTTCTTCTAGGTCAATCAGAAGATGTATACGCTAAGAACCGCCGCGCTGTTCTAGTGTACTAATTGAGGAATTGCCTCATGTTCAGTAACCTTAAGCGCGTTGTTACGCTTACGTTACTGGCAAGTGCAGCGAGTAGTGTACTCGCTGCACCAGCTCCAGTATCCGATCTAAGCGGTAGCAATACTGCCACTTCGTCATCTTCAGTTCGTGGCAACGAAACTGATGTTCAGCGCTTAGAGCGCCTATTGGAAAACCGCAATCGCGTTCAGTTGCAAATGCAGCAACAGCTAGATGAAATGGCTCTAGAAATTAGTGAACTCCGCGGCCAGTTAGAAAGAAGTACTTATGACATGCAGCAGATGTTGCAGCGTCAAAGAGAATTGTTTATCGAGTTGGATAAAGTTCGTAGCCAAGCGTCAGTACCTGCTGTTCAAGCTACAAGCGATACCTCTGAAAAACCAAAAGGTGGCACATTCAGCTCTGATGTTGATGAGCAAACTGCTTATCAAAACTCTGTGGACTTAATCCTAAAGAAACGTGACTACACTGGAGCGATTGCCGCGTTCCAGCAGTTCCAAAAGGATTATCCAGATTCAACCTTTACGCCTAACTCTCATTATTGGTTAGGGCAACTTTACTTTGCTAAGAAGCAAGATAAAGAAGCGGTGAAGAGCTTTGCGGCGGTGATCGCGTATAAAGAGTCTAACAAACGCGCAGATGCGTTGGTAAAACTTGGTGATATCGCTCAGCGCAATAACAATGCGGAACAAGCGAAAAAATACTACCAGCAAGTGGTTGAAGAATATCCTAATAGTGCGTCGGCTAAATTGGCAAAAGAACGACTATAGGATTGAGTTTCAAGTTTAAAAAGGGGTGCAGAGCACTCCTTTTTAGTTTTCATTGGCGCCGAAGCTGGAATCTGCAATAGCGTTAAGGTTACAATACTCGGATTACTGGAAGTAGCGTAGCGCAAAAGCAATGAGCCACATATTAGATAGAATTGATACAGTTTACCCATTCCCACCAAAACCAATCCCGCTAACAGAACAAGAAAAACAAGCACACATTGAAAACATCAAAGTGCTGCTTAAAGAAAAAGATGCGGTATTGATTGCTCACTATTATACCGACCCAGAAATCCAAGCTTTGGCAGAGGAAACGGGTGGCTTTGTTGGTGACTCGTTAGAAATGGCCAAGTTTGGTAACCGTCACCCTGCAAGCACACTCATTATTGGTGGCGTACGTTTTATGGGTGAATCTGCAAAGATCCTGACTCCTGAGAAGCGCATTTTAATGCCAACTCTTGAAGCAGAGTGTTCACTAGATCTAGGTTGTCCTGCCGATAAATTTACAGAGTTCTGCGATGCACACCCAGACCATACAGTTGTTGTATATGCCAATACGTCAGCCGCAGTTAAAGCTCGCGCAGATTGGGTAGTAACATCGAGCATTGCACTTGAAATCGTCGAGCACCTAGACGCGGAAGACAAGCCGATTATCTGGGGGCCAGATCGCCACTTAGGATCATACATCGCTAACCAAACTGGCGCAGATATGCTGCTGTGGCAAGGTGAGTGTGTGGTGCATGACGAGTTTTCGGCAGATGCACTGCGTAAGATGAAAGGGCTCTACCCAGACGCAGCCATTCTTGTTCACCCTGAGTCACCAGCGAGTGTGGTTGAGCTAGCGGATGCGGTGGGTTCTACTAGCCAACTAATCAAAGCTGCGAAAGAGCTACCTCAGAAGAAAATGATTGTCGCAACAGACAAAGGCATCTTCTTTAAAATGCAGCAACTTGTACCAGAAAAAGAGCTGATCGAAGCACCAACAGCAGGTGCAGGTGCCACATGCCGTAGCTGCGCGCACTGCCCTTGGATGGCAATGAATGGCCTAAAAGCCATTGAAGCAGCCTTACGTGATGGTGGCGAAGAGCATGAAATTTTTGTTGGCGAAGAGTTACGTGTTAAATCTTTGATTCCATTGAACCGTATGTTAGATTTTGCTGAACAGCTTAATATGCAGGTAAAAGGCAACGCGTAAACGGGCGCTTGTCACAGTTATAAAGACCAGCCTCAATGGCTGGTTTTTTTGTTTTGGCTCTTGAGCTTAAATACATACAAGTAACAAAAGTGAAGGAGCACTATGTCTCTTTGGTTAACATTTAGAACCTGGTTAAACTCCAACATGTTTAACCTTAGTAATCGCAATTTAGCCATACTGCTTGCGATTTATATCGTTTTGTCATGGGTTTTATTACGTGTAAGCGGTGAGCATGCACTCACTAACGACTTATCAACCTTTATCTATTTCTTGATGGTGACGGCATCGACGGTGGGTTATGGTGATTACTCACCAGAGACGTCGATAGGCAAATGGGTCGTGGTGGTGTTTGTTATCCCTGGAGGTCTGTCTCTTTTTGCTGCCTTGATTGGTCGGTTAGCAACAGGGATGGTGGAGTATTGGCGTGCAGGTATTTTAGGAAAGCGGAGAATGGGTGTGGAAAATCATATCGTATTATTAGGTTGGAATGGGCAGCGCACCATGCATTTGATTCGCATGCTGCAACATGAAGAGCACGGCAAACGCCCGATTGTCTTGTGTAGCCGTTCTGACATAGAAAACCCACTTCCTGGCGAAATTGGTTTTGTGAAGGTCAACAGCTATACCGACTCGCAAGAGATGGAAAAAGCCGCAATAGAAACGGCAAGCTGCATTGTGGTCGACAACTTAGAAGATGACGTCACGCTCTCGGCTGCGCTCTACAGTGCTAACATTAATCCGAATGCGCATTTGCTCGCTTATTTCAAAGATGAAGCCCTGAGTAACCTATTGAGCCAGCATTGCCCTAACGCTGAATGTATCCCTGCGGTTGGTGCTGAAATGCTCGCGAAAGCGGCGGTGGACCCAGGTTCAAGTGCATTGCACCAAGAGCTTCTCGCGTCAACAAGGGGGATGACCCAGTATTCAGCCGTATATCCTGAAAAGCTGCCAACGATCAAGGTTGAAGATGCTTTTCAGTTTATGAAACGAGACTATCAAGCAACATTAATTGCATTAGATATTGGCAAAGGGATAGAGCTAAACCCAGATCTCGACAAAGAGATAACTCCGGGCGCCAAGATCTTTTACATTGCTGATGAACGTATTGAAGATTTTGATTGGCAGTCAATTGGATAAAAAATCGCAGCGAGAGCTGCGATTTATCGTTTGGCTATTCTTGCTCTGCTAACATCGAGCCACGCATGGTCAACCCGCACAGCATGGTTGGCATCGCTTTAAATATCTCTTCAAATTGCTCTAAGCCTTCGATACCTTGCTCCGCCAGTGTCGCGATAGATGTCTCCGGATCGTACAACATGCTTAAAGAAAGCAGTACACCACCTAATAGAGCGTTATCTTCGCTATCTTCTGGCATGATGGTTTCCCAATCGTCTCGAGCAAGCTGCCAGCCTTGAAGTACGCCTTCGCAGAAATCACGGGTAGCTTCAGTCACGATTTCTTCTTCATCCAGCGTGCACCCTTGCGGCCATTGCCAGCGATTTTCTAGCAGAGCAGGACGATACTCGTTCCAAATAGCAATAATGTGCTCGATGTAAGTCTCTAATTGCTCACCATCAGCAAAAGGGGCCACCTCTTCGCCACCCCAAAGGAAAGGTAGCCATTCATGCGGAGTCAGCATATGGGGAGCGGCAGCCATCGCAGTAACGAAGCCATGCGTCCTAGCTTCGTTAATCAACTTACCTTCAAGTTCAGGTAAGGATAGAAGTTCTTGTAAGGTCAAAACAAACGTCCTATATCAATCGGGAGTTGTGATATCGCAATGGTAACAGCCTACAGAAGTGAGAAAAAGGTTGCCGCATCGATATATTCGCTATAATTTTTTATAAACGGTCAAAATTCAAAGATTTATGGATATTCGTTCATCGCTAAAAAGGAAGAGCATCTTTGCCTTAGCTATTTATCTTGCTATGGCAATCGCTTTGATTGGTACTGTCAGCTACTTGGTCGTCGAGCCGCCGACTAGAGATCAGCTCGAGCAAAATCTAGACCTAAGAACCGAGCTTATTTCTACGCAAATCGAAGAGCCGATCAATAGCTCTATTGGGATATTGCAAGCGGTAGTGAGCATTGGCAGCAACCACGAGACTCAAGAACACCAAGCATTTTTACTTCATAAACTTTTTTCGCTTGTCGAAGGTGTCGCGGTGAGCGGCGGTTTGTGGCCTGTACCTTACTCGATTGACGGACAAACGCCATACCAAAGTCTTTTCTTTAATCGTACAATCGATGGTAAAGTCGATCGGGTCCTATCGTGGGACAACCCAGAGTCGGGGGGGTACGATAAGGAGCTTTGGTACACCTCGGTTATAAAAAAACCAACAGGAACCGTTGCTTGGTCTCCTGTTTACATCGATCCATTTACTCATGTCCAAATGATCACCGCCTCCTCGCCGTATTACATTGATGGTGAGTTTTCTGGTGTCGCGACGGTTGATCTCTCTCTTGAAACCTTAGTCGCTTTTGTTCGCCTACATGCGGAACAGTACGATTTAGGCGTTATCCTCCGTGACGGTTATGGAGATGTGATTACCGAGCACAACTTCCAACTGGCTAAAGATATCTACATCAGCCAGAACGAGTTTGGTGGTTTTAAGTGGAGTGTGGATGTAGTTAACGCTAAGCGATTGGTGGCTGAACAGGTTTATGATTTGGTGTCTAAAGTCGAGGCGGTGATCATGCCGATCTTGCTTGCCTGCGTCATGCTTGGCTACTTTCTGATTAATCGGTTTTTAATCTCGCCTATTGTGGTTATCGCGCGTAGCCTTGATGAATCCAAACAAGGTGGCGCGATTGATATTGATTACAAAAGCCACGATGAGATCAAGTACCTAATAGACTCTCTTAATGAAAAGACCGTCTATCTTGAAGAAGAGAAAGTCAAAGCTCAGGCCTCGACAAAAGCGAAAAGCGCCTTTCTCGCGACACTATCTCACGAGATTCGAACGCCAATGAATGGGGTTCTTGGTACCGCGCAAATACTACTCAAAACAGACTTAAACGAAGATCAGCGTAAACACCTTAAAACCTTGTACGAGTCTGGCGAGCACATGATGACGTTGCTCAATGAGATTCTCGACTTCTCGAAAGTAGAGCAAGGGCATTTAGAGCTTGAGTCATCACCATTTCCACTAGAGTCGATCATCGGCAGCATCAACAGCGTCTATTTTACTCTTTGCGCCGAGAAGGGGCTGCAGTTTAAAGTCTATTCTGAAGTCCCACACGAACGCTGGTACATGTGTGACAAAGCGCGTTTAAGACAAATCCTGTTTAATCTACTTAATAACGCAGTTAAGTTTACTTCTCGTGGTTATGTTGAAGTCTATTTTAAGGAAGAGCTTCGAGAGGGTGAAAACTTCTTACTTATACGTGTAAGAGATACAGGGATAGGGGTAGCGCGCGAGGCTCAAAATAAAATATTTAATCCTTTTGAACAGGCAGAGTCTTCAACCACGCGCCGCTTCGGAGGAACAGGTTTAGGTTTGGCAATTGTTAAGCAGCTTTGTGAGTTAATGGGTGGCAGTGTAACGGTTAAAAGCGAGCTAGGTATTGGATCTAGTTTTGAAGTGTCCATTCGTAGCGACATTAGCCAACCTGCTTTTGCTGAGTACCGGGAATTAAGAAAGCTCAATTATAAAGGGTTAAGAGTACTTATCGTAGAAGACAACCGGACCAACGCGATCATTCTACATACCTTCATGACCAATAAAGGCTTCTCTTGCGAATCGGTTGAAAATGGAGAACTTGGTGTTGAAGCCATCGCCCAGGGAGATTTCGATCTTATCCTGATGGATAACCATATGCCCGTGATGGATGGTGTGGAATCGACCACCGCTATTCGTGCTTTAGCTGGAGAACGATCCAATATACTGATTTTTGGATGTACTGCCGACGTGTTCAAAGATACCAGAGAACGGATGCTTGGCGCTGGTGTAGACTACATTATTTCGAAACCTATTGATGAAACAGAGCTTGATGATGCGCTCATCAGCTACTCCGAAAAGCTTTATCAGTTTAAACCACAACTCTTAAAGGGGACTGGGAATTCGTGTGAGGTCAAGATTGAAATCGAAGAACCGCTGATGATGTTTTTCATGGCGATTGAAAATGAAGATCTGCCGCATGCTAAAAGCAAATTTGAGCAGATAAAACAAAACCTTGATAGCGTCCAAACCCCAATACTCGACGACAACCTTTTTAATATTGAATCTAGGCTGATGGCGGGGGAGTTCCCGCATCAGGAAGAGTTAGATCTACTAGCAGTACAAGTAAAAGATTACTGTAACTAAATTACGTAAATTTGCTTAAAAATCATCCTTTGGTCGGAGTTGTAGCGACATAATCTAGTTTTAATACGAAATTTGGTTGTTTATTTACCTTACTTAAGTAACTTTGAAATCTAAAACTGAATAAATAATGTTTTAATAGCGATATTGACTGGCTATCTGTTGATGGGTTGGTTTTTCGTTTTGTTTATTGGTTTGTTTTATAGTTATTTGTGTTGAGGTAAAAATGAAGTCTCGTGAGCCTTTCTGTATTCGTAACGCTGCCGCAGATACGTTTGCAATGGTTGTATTTTGTTTTATTTCCGGAATGTTCATCGAAATTTTTGTGTCCGGTATGACCTTCGAGCAGTCTTTAGCCTCAAGAACATTATCGATCCCTGTCAACATCGCTATCGCGTGGCCTTATGGTTTGTTTCGTGACTTCATGCTACGCCAAGGTGCTCGCTTATCTGACACTGGGGTAATGAGAAACATCTCTGATCTTGTCGCCTACGTGCTTTTCCAATCACCAGTGTATGCGGCAATCTTGTTTACCGTTGGCGCATCAACCGATCAGATTATTACAGCGGTTGCTTCTAACGCGGTAGTTTCTTGTGGAATGGGCGTGTTATACGGTTATTTTCTAGATATGTGCCGTAAGTGGTTCCGCGTTCCTGGTTACTATCAAGAAGCCTAAACTGGCCGATTCACGTTCGAATTAGCTAGTTAGTAACCAAACAGCAGCAGTGGAGCGGTTTTTTTAGGGAATAGGCTTGACCTAACCCAATAGAATCATTAAATTAGCGCCTCGTTGGTTAACGAAACCAACCACAATTTGATTCGGTGAGTTGTCCGAGTGGCTGAAGGAGCACGCCTGGAAAGTGTGTATACGGCAACGTATCGAGAGTTCGAATCTCTCACTCACCGCCACATTCTAAAGCCCCAGCAGAAATGCTGGGGCTTTTTCGTTTTAGATCAGCTTTGAACCCTTTTTAGTTGTAAAATCAAAGCTGTATCTATGCTCTAGCGGGTTATTGTCGCAGATGCCAATTAGTCGTGAACGAAATGGTAAACCTATTGATTTAATATCTACCCTGTAACCGCATATCGGACATTTCGCTTTATAGACTTTGATGGTCAAACGTTTAAGGCGGCCTTCCTTACTTCCAGGTTCCTTTAGTTCGTAATGCAGCAGCGCTGACTTCAGGCTTAAGGGAAGCATGATGTCCGGAAGGGTCGTAATGTTATTGTTGAGCGCGTCTATTAGATACCTAAAGAATAATAAAAAGATGGTGACGTATATCGCCGTTAAACCCAAAAGTGTTCCGAGAAAATTTGGTGTCATTAGCTCCGCAAGTGAGAGGTAGAAAGATGCTGAACACAATACGACCAGGATCACAGGGCTAGCAGTAAACAATAGTATCTTCCAGCGATGCTTATCCATATCAACATTGTGCAACCAACGAGTCCAAACAGGGAGTTTAGGCAGAGACTCTAGGTGATAGTCGATGACATCAGAACTTGTGAGAACTTCATCAGTACTTTTTTTTACGGTATTTTGAGTTTTGTTGGGCTCAATTTTGTTCACGCATAACCGATAAATCGATTGTTTTCCTTGCCCGCCTGAATTGGATTCCTTGTGTATTGCTGGAATCACATCTACACCAAGTTCACTAGCGACACGTTCTAAAGAAGGATAAAGCTCATCCAATCGTTGAGTTAGAATTTTAAATTCTGAATTTAATCGAGAACTACTAAAAATGGAGAGTTTCTTGCTCGATAGATAAGCCGTTTTTTCGGCAAGTTCACTCGATGTGAAATAGCATTCTTCAGTTTTCCCTGCTTCTAGAGAGGGGCTCTCTTTTACTAAAAGAACGATAGCGTGGAAAACATGCCAAAACATGTGATTTCTATCTTGATGGGTATATTCGTCCCAAAACTGTTCTGTTACCGCCATAGCCGCTTTAATTTCATCAACACTGCTTTTCATTATCAAGTCTCGTATGCATTCATGAACCTAATATTACCTAGTATTGAAAGGTAATGCTCTGTTTCAACGCACTTTTTTAGATGAAGATGTTTTCGTTCTAGAGGGAGTTCCTCTTATTTACTTAAGAAAATAGAAACGAAAGTCGGAGATAAACATGAGTCATTTAGAAAAAAATATCTGCGCATACGGCTTAATGAACGACCAACTGGTTCATATCGAACAAGTAGAAAGTGGGCTAGCGTGTGAGTGTTCTTGTATAGGTTGTGGCGATAAGCTAGTGGCCAAAAAAGGGGAAGTGAAACAACACCATTTTGCTCATCATACGATGGACAGTAACGAATGCAGTGAGAGCGTTTTGCACAAAATCTGCAAGCACATTGTTGAGAGAGAAAAGCGTATTTTGTCACCAGAGCTAACAGTGTTTTGCCATCAACTTGATCTGGCTGGTATAGAACATGCCAAACATGAAACGCAAGCCCCGGAACTGTTGATGTTTTCTGAGATTATATTAGAGCAAAGTGAAAGGGAGTTTATCCCTGATGTTACTGGATTGATTGACCACCAGCAGAAGGTGTTTATTGAAATTGTGGTGACTAATGATGTGTCTGAAGAAAAGCTGGAGAAGGTGAAGCGCTTAGGTGTTCCGATGATGGCGATTTATGTCTCTGAGCTCGACTTAATGGAACCACTAGAATCGTTGACGGCCAGCGTAATTGAACAAGCGCCGAGACAATGGATTTACCATCCAATTATCGAACAGCTAGAAGCTAGACTACAAAACGAACTTGAATTTGAAATCTCGATAATCAATGAGCGAATGCGATTCGCTGTACTAGAGGAACAAGAGGCGAGCAATCAGAACACTCGTATTGCCCTCAAACAAAACCAGATGCTCCTACTCGGTTATAACTCAGCGCATGGCTACTCACGTAAAAAAGCACGGAACTTTGATTTCTCGATGCTCCATGTAACTAACCCTATTCGTTCGAATTCTACGGCCAATTATACAGTGCGCGCAAATGGTGGTTATGAAGTACAAAGCCTCTATTTTGATGAAGTATTGTTGCCACAACTTGCAGAGATGAACTTCCCTTGTATTGTCGATCTTAGCGTAAAAGCGGCTTTCATATCAGGGAGACCTGCTACGGTTGTCGATGCCATAACAACAGCCTAATTTGAAAATGAAACTAGATCTTAAATACTCCTGAAATGGATACATCTTGGTAATAGTTGTATTAAACGAGATAACTGCATCCGCGAGTAGTATGGTGTCACCGGGCAGGTAACACCCTTGTTTTCGGTACATTTGTAGGCATTTTTTTTGAACTGATTGAGTAGGAAAGGAGTAGGGTTTGAAATGTCCCACTCCTTTTCATTTAAACCACACAATCGTATTTACGAGCTGCATTGACGGCCATACACCCAATAAGACCACCAGCTAAAATATACAGCAAAGAGTTTTTCGATTGGTTGTAGTGAGACAAAAGTAAGCCTGCAACAGCGCCAAGGCCCGCCCCCTGTAACTGCTCACTTGATGGTTTGCCGTGTAGTACTGTAGAGGCTAAATGCTCACAGTTATTATCTAACACCCCATATTTTCTCGCTTTCTTAATCAATTGCTCTGCTTGGTTGAACAGTTCATTTTTCTTTTCGTCACATAGGTGACTTAAGACTACCTTGATTGGTTTTCCATTCGCGTACTCTTCTAAGGCACAAATTTCTACGTTGCCATCTGGCGAGTTGTGAAGTACTCGCCCTTTACCTAGGTAGATTCCGGCATGCTCTACCAGCAGCTTTGAACGATAAAGTAGGTCACCAATACTAAGATTACTATTCATAATTTCCCCTTTTTGATTTAAAGTAAGTGTATTCAAAATTAATGTTAAAATACGTAAAGCGTATATTAATTCGTTTAAGTTATACCTATGCACTTAATTGATCAAGTGTTATTTAGTTATTGGTGGTAAAAATGCAAGATAAAATGGTTTCTTACTCGTCGATTCTGGGTGTGGTCGTCGCGAATAAGCGCAAAGAACTAGGCATAGAGCAGAGCGTATTAGCTGAAAAAATGGGGCTCTCACAAGCTAGCTATAGTCGTTTGGAATCAGGAAAGTCAACGTTCTCTGTTGATCAGATGTTTGAATGTGCTAAAGCTCTTGGTATTGATCCAGATGAACTTTTTAATTCGGTTGTGAATACCGTTAATAATCTCAAGGAAAGTGAACAGGTGTCTGTTCAAGCCCAACCTAGAGGTAACGCCACAAAAGCTAAGTCTGAAGGGGGGAGCAATGTCGGTACTTTCATTGCGGGAGCGGCCTTGGGAGCATTAATAATTGGATTGGCTGGTAAGTCCAAATAAACGTAACGGATATCAATGTAACTGATTGTATATCCTGGTATATTGCCGAAATTAAAAGTCAAAATGGTTAGGGTGTGTAGTGCTTCCAAGTTATCAGGATTTAATGAAGCCAGTGTTAGAGGCTGCGAAGAATGAAGAAGTTAAGCTCAGCAACGTTGTAGGCTTGCTAGCGGAGCAATTCAATCTGTCAGAAGACGAGAGAACAGAGCTTCTTCCCAGTGGACGACAAGCAGCTTTTACAAATCGCGTCGGATGGGCCAAAACCTATCTTGCGAAAGCTGGGCTTTTGGATTCAACAAGGCGTGGTCATTTCGTGATAACAGAGTTGGGGCAAGATGCTCTAAACAGTGGCGAAGAGATCAATAACCAATACCTTAAACGTTTTGATGACTTCAATGCGTTCACCAAGCAAAAGAACGATGATTCAGAAAAAGTCGAAGAAACAACTGTGTCTGACAATGATGCGACACCAGATGAAGTACTAAGAGCTGCTTACAAACAGATTAACGACGCGTTAGCCTCAGACATCTTGTCTCGAACACGTAAAGTGTCTCCAGCCTTTTTTGAACAACTGTTGATCGACCTGCTACTCGCAATGGGCTATGGCGGAAGCGATGAGGGTATGGCCCATACGCTAGGAAAGAGTGGTGATAACGGTGTAGATGGCGTGATTAATCAAGACCCTCTTGGTGTTGATCAGGTTTACATCCAGGCCAAGCGTTATGCTGATGGCAACAATGTTGGCGCTGGTGAAATCCGAGACTTCTTTGGTGCGCTTAATCTGAAGAAAGCACAAAAAGGTATTTTCATTACCACATCCGAATTTACCTCATCAGCTATTCAAACAGCCAAAGACCTAGGTATGCGCATAGTGCTTATCAATGGTAAAGAGTTGGCTAAGCTGATGCTGCGCTACAACATTGGTAGCCGAGATGAGCAGGTTTTACATATCAAGCGGATTGATGAAGAGTTTTTTGAAGGTTAAAAATGGTTAGGTTTGGAGTGTAAAAAGTATGGACAAAAAATCGCTCTCGGAAAGAGATATATGCACTAAGTACATTACACCTTCGATAGAAAAAGCGGAATGGAAGCAACATCAGTTTCGTGAAGAGGTAAACCTTACTGATGGGCGCGTAATGGTTCGTGGCAAACTTGCAGCACGAATCAAGAATCCTGAAAAGAAAGGTGGTCCTAAGCGAGCTGATTATGTTTTGTACGCCAAACCAAACTTGCCGATAGCTGTTATTGAAGCTAAAAAAAATTCTTATTCAGTGGGGCATGGCATGCAACAGGCCCTCAATTATGCCGAGATGCTTGATGCTCCATTTGCGATAAGTAGTAATGGTGATGCTTTTTTACTCCATGATCGTACGGGATTAACACTACCTGTAGTACGCGAGCTAACCTTGGATGAGTTTCCAACGTTAGACCAACTTTGGCCTATCTATCAGCAGTGGAAAGGTATTGAAACGACGCAAGCTCAAAAGATAATCGAACAGCCGTACTATACGGACGGCACCGGTAAGGAACCTAGGTACTATCAACGTGTAGCAATCAATCGCACTCTAGAAGCTATTGCTAAAGAACAATCACGTATTCTGTTAGTTATGGCAACTGGTACAGGAAAAACTTACACCGCATTTCAGATTATTTGGCGTCTTTGGAAAGCTAAGGCAAAAAAGCGGATCTTGTTTTTAGCTGATAGGAATATTCTTGTTGATCAAACTATGCAGCAAGATTTTGCTCCTTTTGGCGAGTTCATGCATAAGGTAACAAACAGACAAGCTAAGAAAAGCTATGAGATCTACTTGGCCCTATATCAGGCCGTCACAGGGAAAGAAGAGTGGAAGCAAATCTACAAGCAGTTTCCAAGAGACTTTTTCGACTTAGTTGTAATAGATGAGTGTCACCGAGGTAGCGCTCGAGAAGACTCTGCTTGGCATGAGATCCTTAAGTACTTTGACAGTGCTACTCACATCGGTTTGACAGCTACACCTAAAGAAGTAAAACCAGTCGACGGGCAGATCATCAATCCTGAATTTAACTTTAAGTATTTTGGTGAACCCATTTATACCTATTCGTTAAAACAGGGTATAGAAGATGGTTTTCTGGCTCCTTACAAAGTGATTCGTATTGCATCTAATGTTGACGCCCTCGGTTACACACCTGAGAAAGGCAAGACAGACAAATATGGTCAGGAAGTAGAGCAAAGGCAGTACAACACAAAGGATTTTGATCGGAATCTAGTGCTTGAAAAAAGAACCCGATTTGTAGCCCGAAAGGTATGGGAATATTTAAGCTCAACTGACCCCATGGCCAAAACCATCATCTTCTGTGACGAGCAAGATCATGCAGAAAGAATGAGGCAAGAGTTGGTGAAGCTTATCCCAGCGGCAGCAAGCAACAGACGTTATGTCATGCGTATTACGGGTGATGATAATGAAGGTAAAGCCCAACTTTCCTATTTTATTGATAATGATGAGCCTTACCCCGTCATCGCTACAACATCAAAGTTACTAACCACAGGCGTCGATGCGAAAACGTGCAAGCTAATTGTTCTTGATCAGAACATAAACTCTATGACTGAGTTTAAACAAATCATAGGGCGAGGAACCCGATTAAGAGAAGACTATAACAAACTCTACTTTACCATTATGGACTTTAAAGGGGCGACTAGGCTTTTTTCTGATCCTGAGTTCGATGGCGAGCCAGTAATTGTGTATGAACCAGAACCGGATGAGCCAGTGGTTCCTCCAGAAGATGTTCCAACGATAGAAGATGATGGTGATGGACCAGAACCAGACTTTCCAGATCCTCCAGAAGACCCTGACGATCCGAAAGAGCCTCGTAAGAAGTTCGTAATTGACGATGTTGATGTAGATTTAGCTGCAGAAAGGTCACAGTATCTAGATACTGATGGAAAACTCATTACTGAAGACTACCGAGTGCTTCTCAAAGGCCAAATAGAGCAGTCAGTCAAAGAGAATTTTGGTACACTTTCCGACTTTTTAAAACGTTGGAATGATAGCGATCGAAAGCAGGCGATTGTTGAAGAGCTAGCGGAGCACGGAATTAAACTAGAATTGTTGCAGCAAGCGATTCCTAACGGTGACGAGTTGGATGTGTTCGACTTAGTGGCTCATGTCGCCTTCAACCAAAAACCATTGACGCGAAAAGAGCGCGCCAACAATGTGAAAAAACGTGATGTGTTTGGTAAATATGGTGAACAAGCGAAGTTAGTGCTTGAAGCTTTGGTTGATAAGTTTGCCCAACATGGTGTTCAAGATATTGAAAATCCGAAAATATTAGAACTTCCACCGTTTGACCAGCTTGGTAGTAAGACTCAGATACGACGAAACATATTTGGTGGGCTCGATAAGTACCAACAAGCAATAAAAGAGCTTGAGAACGAATTGTACCGTGATGATCTAACTGCATAGTCATCGTGGATTTAACAGAGAAGTAAGATGAATTTAAGTAGTACAGTAAAAAGCATCCAAGACATCATGCGAAAAGATGATGGTGTTGATGGAGACGCGCAGCGCTTGGGACAACTAACTTGGATGTTGTTCCTTAAGGTTTTCGACCAGCGAGAAGAAGAGTGGGAAGACGATGCTGAAGAAGCAGGAAAAACCTACAAGTCACCGATTCCTGAACAGTACCGTTGGCGGAACTGGGCTGCGTTCAAAGTTGATGCACAAGGTAAGAAACAGCCGCAAATCGCTGGCAGTGAACTCACTAACTTTGTCAACAATAGGCTTTTCCCAGCACTGAAAGATGGCATAGATGCGAATGCTGGCAAGCAACACAAAGTTATTAAGCAAGTTTTTGAAGATGCTAATAACTATATGAAATCTGGCCCATTGATGCTGGCGATTATAGAAAAGCTTGAAGACTCAATTAACTTTCATGACTTCAAAACACGCGCCAATATTGGTGATGTATACGAGCAATTACTCAACGATCTTCGTGGTGCGGGTAATGCTGGTGAGTTCTACACCCCCCGCGCTATCACTCAATTTATGGCGCAAATGGTGAATCCTCGTCTAGATAAGAGGGAAACAGTACTAGATCCTGCATGTGGTACTGGTGGTTTCCTTACTGCTGCAATAGACCATTTCCGAACGCAGGTGAGCAAAAAATCGAGCGCAGAAGATAAAAAAGCGATTGAAGAACTGATTTTTGGGTTTGAGAAAAAGCAGTTACCTCACCTTTTGTGTACGACTAACATGCTATTGCATGACATTGATGTACCTAGTCAAATTGATCACCGTAACACCCTTGCTAAAGGGTGGAATGAATGGTCTGCCAATGATAAGCATGACTGCATTATTACTAATCCACCGTTTGGCGGCTATGAAGATGATGGTGTTGGCTCTGATTATCCAGCAGATCTACGTACTCGTGAAACTGCAGACATGTTCATGGCTTTGATGATTAAAAAGCTACTTAAGGACAATGGCCGAGCTGCAGTTGTGCTACCTGATGGGGTAATGTTTGGTGATGGCATAAAAGGAAAGCTCAAAGAGTTGCTACTCCGTGAATGTAATTTACATACCATTATTCGCCTTCCTAAAGGCGTATTTGCTCCGTATACCACAATCAAAACCAATTTACTGTTCTTCACACGTAAAGGCCAGGTTGCCGACGGCAGTGATGAATTTGCGACAAGTGATATTTGGTTTTACGAGCATCCTTATCCAAAAGGCTATAAGAGTTACTCAAAAACAAAGCCTATCCGTATCGAAGAGTTTGAAGCGGAAAAAGCATGGTGGGGAAGTGAAGAGAACGACTTTAGTGAACGTGTAGAGAATGAATTTGCTTGGAAAGTTGACTTCAAGGCTAAGCGTGCAGAAGCAATTGCTGCAGCTCAACCTCATTGGGATAAGGCCGAACAATTAAATAATCAAGTAAGTGAATTAGAAAACCAGATCCGCTCATTGAGAGATAGCCTTAAAGGTACAAAAGACTCAGATAACCGTGAGAGAGTAAACAGTCAGATATCTGAGCTGCAAGTGAAAGCAGAGCCATTACGACTTCAAGCAAAAGATGCTCAAGTCGCTGGTGGCCGTTTGTATTGGCCGATCTATAACTTAGATATACCAAACCCTAATGCACCAGAAGAAGAAAGCCATGATCCCGATGTCTTACTAGAAAAGTACAAAAAGCTACTAGGTGAGATAGAAGAAGTCGAAAATACGCTGAAGAGCGAATTAGCAGCAGCACTTGACCATCATTTTGAAGGTGAGGAAGAAGCTTAATGGATGCTAAAAAGTTTTTGGCTGAATTTGGTCATTTAGTAGACGCGCCTAATGGGGTTGAGCAACTAAGACAAATGGTTTTACAACTTGCAACCTCCGGAGGGCTGGTTGAACCAAATCTTGAAAATAATTCGTTAGATGATGAACTTAAAAAGGCTCTAAGAGATAAAAAAGACTATGAGAAAGAGAATAAGATCAGAAAGTCAAAAAAATCTTTTTCGAAATCAATGGTCAACTTTAAGGTGCCGAGTAACTGGAAGATCGTCGAATTAGACGAGATTTCTTTGTACATACAGCGAGGAAAAGGACCGAAATATGCTGAATCTAGCTCATGTAGAGTGATTTCACAGAAGTGTATTCAATGGTCCGGATTTGATTTAGGTCCAGCCCGTTTTGTTAAAGAAGATTCTATTGAGTCCTACAGCGAGGAAAGGTTCTTAGTTCCTGGAGATCTGCTTTGGAACAGTACAGGAACAGGAACGGTTGGCCGAGTTAATATTTATCCCGAGTTAGATTCATGTCATAAAACTGTTGCCGATAGCCATGTAACGGTGATCCGGTTAGCGAATGCAAACCCGAGATTCATATGGTGCGTGCTAGCTTCTCCCTGGATACAACAAAGAATTACTCCTGAACATCCAGTTCCTTTAGTTTCAGGAACAACAAAACAAGTCGAATTAAATACTAGCACCGTAAAGTCTCTAAAAATTCCGCTACCTAATTATGATGAGCAAACCCGTATAGTTGAAAAAGTCGATGAACTAATGGCTTTATGTGACAAATTAGAAGAGCAACAAAAACAAAAACGTCAACTGCAAAATCAGCTGCGCCAAACAACTTTGCAAGCCTTAGCTGAAGCAAGTAGCTCATTTGAAATCAAGCAGCATTGGCAACGATTGCAAGAGAACTTTGAGAAGTTATTTTCTACGCCAGAGGATGTAACGGATTTTAAAGGATTATTGTTAGATTTAGCTGTAAGTGGAAAACTGCTTTCTCCTGAAAAATATGTGAAAGACGCAACAGGAGCAGAACTTTTAACTGATATTGAATATTTGAGAGTTAAGTGGGCTGAGAACTCTTTTGACCAAGAGTTAAAAGAAGCAAAAACAATGCTAACCAAACTGAGAAAGCAGAATGTAGAGCCCCCAACAGAGAAGTTACCTGAGCACTGGCAATGGGCAACATTTCTACAAGTATCGATGGCTGTAATCGACTGTCACAACAAAACAGCGCCGTATGTAGAGAAAGGCATTCACCTTGTTAGGACTACTGACATTCGTAATGGAAAAATGGACCTTCGCAATACAAAAAAAATAACGGATGAAACTTACGATTACTGGTCTAGAAGAATGCCCCCAAAACCTGGTGATATCTTCTTTACTAGAGAAGCTCCCATGGGGGAAGCGGCTGTTGTTCCAAAAAAGGAAAAGGTATGCCTTGGTCAGCGCACAATGTTATTACGACTCTTTCCAGAACACATCAACAATGAATTCTTATTGTACGTTATAAGAAGCCCAAGCTTTCAAAGGCGTATGGTAGAAGCTGCTGTTGGAATGACAGTAAAGCATTTGCGAGTTGGAGGAGTTGAAAATCTTTTTGTTCCAGTTCCTCCTAAGAGCGAACAGGATCTAATAGTTGTTATTCTGAATCACTTTTTCTCTCTTTGTGAAAAGCTGGAGCAAGGACTTAGCAATAAAAATAGAGTTGCTGAAAATCTAGCTTCTTCATCCACTGCAGAATTAACTGGAATCAATATAACCCAAAAGGAAGAGTCCTTGAAAGTTCCAAAAACCGAATTAGTTGCTCCTGTTGTTCTTGGTAAAAATAAACCAAATAGTAAAGATGATGCTCCTTTGGCTGCGTTGTTAGCTCGACAAAATGGTCAAATGAATGCAAACGACTTGTGGCAACGCTTTGATGGCGAAATAGATGCTTTTTATGCTCAGCTAAAAGTGGAAGTCGCCCATGGCTGGATAGCAGAGCCAGAAACAGCGAGTATGTTGGAAAAAGACGAAGAGTAGTAAGGACCCCCCCATGCAGTTGAGGAAGTTTGAGTTGAAGGAATATCGTAACCTGCGTGGGGTGGATATTACTTTTGCAGAAAAATATGAACGGCAATCAAATTCAAAGCCTTGTGAACAAAAGGCAATCCGAAGTCATGCCCTGATTGGTCAAAACGGTACGGGTAAATCGAACTTGATGGAAGCGTTGATCACTATATTCAGAGATGTCGATTTAGATAGAGATGCTGAGTTTGATTTCTTGTTGGAATATAGCATTCGAGAGCATATCGTTAAGATTGAGGCTGATACCAAGAAGCAAAAACGCCCTTATGTATGGGTCGATGGGAAATCACAATCTCAAGGTTACTTATTAAGAAATAAGGAGCTTCTGCCATCTCATATCTTTGCTTACTATTCTGGGCGAAATGAGCGCATGGAAGCCCTTTTCCAAGAGCACCAGCGACGTTTTAATCGACGCCAAGAAATTATTGCCGAAGAAGTTATTCCTGCAGAACTATTGAGAAACCTGTCAGATTCTGAGGCTGATAGGGAGACGATAGAGCGCCTTAGAAAACGTGAAGAAAACAAGCAGCTTAAAAGCTTTGGCGATGATCGCCTAAGGCGACTTTTCTATTGTCGAGGAGGTCATAGCCAACTAGTGCTTCTAGCGTGCCTACTTTCAGATGATCCTGTATTTAAAAGAGTACTCGAGAGTTTAAATATTGAATCGTTAGACTCGGCATTATTTGTATTGAAACAACCTCATCGATTACGTCGTCTGGAAGATGATGATATTGAACAAGGTGATCCACGATTCTGGTACGCACGCGGTAATGTGGTTTCCGAGTTCTTAGACAAATTATGGCAGGTTAGCTGGGCCCCCATTAGGCACGAAGAGTCAAAATTAGTGGATTTTCGTGGTCGCCAAGAGCGTCAAAAGCAGCTGTACACGTACGTACCAACATCAGAGAAGTTAAGAGAGCTAGGCGAATTAGTTGGGACTCCTCAAAGCTTTTTCCGTTATGCAGAAGGTGCTTACATTGGTGATCTAATTGATGAAGTGCGCATTACCGTTAAAAAGAAAGATGAGGATGGTGGTAAAGTGAGTTTTACTCAACTATCCGAAGGTGAGCTACAAATGCTGACTGTTCTTGGACTGATGCGAATAACCAGCGAAGATCATTGCCTTTTCCTTCTTGATGAACCAGATACTCACCTAAATCCAATTTGGAAACTTCGCTATTTTGATGACATCGAAAACGTCCTTAAGCCTCGTAGCGAAAATGCTATTCAAGGTGAGTCACAGATCCTGATTACCACTCATGACCCAATGATGGTGGGTTCACTCAAGAAGGAACAAGTTCATATCATTCGTAAAAATGGCTTGAAAACTCTTGTTGAACAACCAGATGAACATCCTCAGGGAATGGGGGTTTCGGGCTTATTGAAGAGTGATATGTTTGGTTTACCATCAACGTTGGATAGACACACATTAAGCGCCCTAGATAGACGCAATGATTTGTTGGCTAGAAAGAAGCGAGGTGAACTGTCTGATGACGAGAGAGAAGAGCTAGAATGTTTAGTTGTTCGCCTAGAAGATCTTGGTTTTTCAAGAGAGTATAGAGACCCAATGTATCAGCTTTTCATTGAAAAGATGTACGAGGTGAGAAGAAAACCTTTAGATCAATTATTAGATGAAGAAGAACTTAATGCCCAGAATGCACTTGCTGAGCAAATTATGGAGCAATTAGTGAAGGCGCAACGAACGGATGAGTTGTCAGCTCTTGCGCGAGAGTTGGCGGAAAAAGTGAAGGGGTAGCAAGTGAGAAAAGTCGTTATTAAAGGTACCCCCCCAGCTGATTGGGTTGCAGAAGCTGACGCTATTACCGCAAGATTAAGAGCTGCACCCAATGAAGCGGCAAGGAAAACTATTCTCCAGGAAAAAGAAGGTTTTTGGCGAGACGATAGAATTCGTGATTGGTTGTTGCAACAGTTCTCAAACAAGTGCTGGTATACGGAAGCAGAAGAGTCCATTTCCCCAATTCATGTTGATCACTTTAGGCCCAAAGGTCGCGTGAAAAACCTCGATGGCACTTATGAGCCTGGCTATTGGTGGTTAACGTTCAATTGGAAAAATTACGTAATCGCCGGTCATTTAATTAACAGCAAGAAAAGTGATGTTTTTCCTATCCTAGACGGTGAAATTCGTGCCCCTGCTAACTGTACGGAAATGATTCTGAAACTTGAAGGGGCTGTGCTAATTGATCCTTTAACGGATGAGACTCGTTTGATTTCTTTCGATAGAGATGACGATGGCTGTATAGCTGTCTTAGCTGGTGGTATTGATGATATTGAAAAATTCAAAGCTGAAAAAACCATTGAGATCCTTGGGTTGAATCGCTTAGATAAATTGAACCAAAAGCGCGGTAAAAAATGGGATGAGTGTCTTTCGGCTATTGAAGATTATAAGGGCGCTAGAGCGCAAGGGGCTCAAGCTTTAGTTTGGCTCATGAAGGAGACTGCAATAGCTAGATTGAAAGACAATATTAAATATGAAGCGGAGTTTTCGTCTGTAGCTGAAGCTTGTATTCGAAAGAAAGCGCCTGAACCGGTAGTAGCTGCAGTGTTTGGGAGATAGTGACTTATGGAGCTAATCGCCAACGGAATTAATAAACGTTATTTATCCTCCTATTTGCCCAAAATTGAAGATGAAGTTGACGGCGTGCTCGCAGCAATTGCATATGGTGATGACACTGATACGTTGTTGAAAAATTGTATTGATAATAAGTATCGGCTTGATATTTGGATGCGTTACGATCATACCGTTCCTGTTCAACCAAGGCTACTTACGCAGTTACTAAAAAACATAAAGAACAATATTTTTTGTCAGCTAATCCCGGATGTTCTTCACGCTAAAATCATTTGGTGGCAAGGCTATGGTGCTTACATCGGCTCAGCTAACCTTTCAAACAGAGCTTGGTGGACAAATATTGAAACGGGAATGTTCTTTACGGAAGAAGATCTTGTTTCAAATAATATGGTCGTACAGCTAGAAAGTTACTTTGATGAGCTGAAAGAGTTGGAGGAGTCATTTCCTCTCTCACAAGACATCATTGATGAACAGCTCACACTTCTTAAAGATAGAAAAAAGGCGGGTCTTGATCAGTTTGATGACAAAACTCGAAAAGGGAGAAAAATCCCAGAGTTCAATGGAGTTAGTGATTGCACCAAATCAAATACTGTTGATAAGAGAAAAGAAAACTTCAGGAAAGAGTGGCAATCTGCCATTTCAAAAATTGACAATATAGCCTCACAGATTAATGATTTTCGTCCTGATTGGGTTTCAGAGGATATTCCGGCATATTGGCAAGTCGACCAGTTTTTACATGCATACTACTATAACGAAGTAAAACAAAAAAATGGTACTTATCCTTATGAAGAGTTTCATTCAAGGCATGAAAAAGATCCAAATGCAGCGTTAATGAATGCCTTGGCTTGGTGGAAAAAGCACCCTGCAGCCCCATCGCACGAAGATGATACATTTTATAATACAGCTCCAAAGCTACGTGAACTACTTGCTAAAGATAGAATACTTAATCTGTCTATAGATGAAGTAGAAGAAATATGTTGGTGTACTCATGCAACTAAAGACCATGTGATAAAAATGAGCACAGCAATATTAGGCCGACCTGAAGTCAAAACACTTTCGCGCGATGAAAGAGTACCGCTATACGCGCGTTGGTTGATGAATCAGCGAAATAAGAAAGGACAAGATATCAGACAGATCTTGTTCAATATTTTGTATGTTGGAAAGTCTGATGAGATTTGGGAAAGAATCTATGCAGCGACTAAAACAGACGAGCTTTGGATACCTCACTATGGGATAAACTCAATTGCTGAAGTTGTGGGTTGGGCTCAACCGGAAACCACACCACCAAGGAATGGAAGAACCAACAAATCACTACGGGCATTGGGTTATCCAGTAAAGATAAATTTCTAGTCGTCAGTGCCAATTATAGTAAATGCATAAGGTAATACCTGCGGTAATACTTTCCGGGTTAAAATTTTAATAATTAACATTAAATCAATAACTTAGGAGTTAAAACCTGCTGTCTCCCTCCCACCTTCTTGAAAAAAGACGTCCTAGGACGTCTTTTTTATGCCTGAAATATTATAAATCAATAGCTTAGATTCCATTTTAGACTTTTAGGGTAAGTAATATTTCTTGTAATCCGCTATCTCGAATTAAAGCGAGCACTTCGGGAGACCTTATATAATTTGTGTAATTTCAAATGAAACTGAGCTTATAAGGCTATTTGCTATTCTCAGTGTTTATCGTTTGTGATTAAATGCGCTCAAATGCTTATTGGAGGGAGTCAGATGGCGCGAAAGAACGATGGGATTATATGGCACTTAATGGACAAGCCTTGGTGGTTAAGCGTTTTACTCTCTGCGAGTATTTATCTCGGTTTTTCATATATCTTACCAAGCATGGCTACAAACAGTGGTAATTTTGTTTTTGATGCCATTGGTCAAAGCCTTCCTCAAATAGCGCCTTACTTTGCGCTTTTATTTTTGCTCCCTGCACCTGTGGCGTTATTTAAGCAGTATCAGAGAAAGCGCAGCTATGTCACAACGACATCTCGGATTAAATCGCACAAAAGTACCTCGCCATTGAATGCTCTTAGCTGGTTAGAGTTTGAAAGCTATATCGGTGAGTACTTCAAACGCCAGGGATACAAAGTCAAACAGGAGTTCTCACAGAAACCCGATGGGGGTGTTGATATTTGGCTTACAAAGGATGATGAGTTAAGCCTCGTACAATGTAAACATTGGAAATCTCGAAAAGTTGGAGTGCAAGTGCTGCGCGAGATGTACGGGGTAATGATTGCTAACAATGCCAGTAAAATGATTATTGTAACGTCAGGAGATTTCACGTCCGAAGCTGTCGCTTTTGCGTTAGATAAGCGACTGTGGCTGGTCAATGGTAGTGAACTGGTTCATATGATTGAAGATGGGCGTCGTTTTCAGGATCAGCCATCAGTACCTGAACCAATACCTGCGCCAAAGACAGATTCCGAAGTTTGCCCTAGCTGCCAATCCAAACTTGTGCTGCGCGTAGCTAGGAGAGGGCCAAAAGCAGGGCGTCAGTTTTATGGTTGTTCTGCTTATCCGAAGTGTCGTTACACTAGTGATTTGTGAACGTGAAGCTGAGCAGGTTTCAGGTAAAGGAATCTTCGCTTTAACAGTCGCCGAACTTGCACTGAATAAAACACATTTTTACCCCTAAACCAGCTAGAACAAATACTCTATAAGATCTGTGTCGTTCATTTTACTCTACAAAACGTTATCCGACAGAATGCAACTTAACGCGATTGATCTTTCATTCTGCCTGTTTAACCTATCAAACTGCCTATTTAACTGGTTAAATCATCAGTTTATCTTATTGAGGGTGATAAACCACTGAAAATATTGTTATTATCCTTTTTATTTATCCGTCAAACCGACTCCCATGAGATATGAATCCGCTCCTGTAGCTCCAGAAGTAAGACAAGAAACCACAAGAGAACGTGCAGCACGTCAACACCGAGAACGTCAGGAAGAGCTGAGATATACCGCGAGCGATGAGAAACGATGGGCAGAAATTAGAGAGAGGGTTCTTCGAGACAGACAAGAAGCTGGGTTAGGTCAAATCTCTCATGGGTTGAAAACACCTCAAATTCTGAGTGACTCTATCGGGCTACAGTGTTCGCTTGAAGATGAAATGGCGAAGAATCACCAGCATGTACTTATCACTGATTTAGAAGATGCTCACAAGATATTGCATAACGTTTGGTTGGATTCTGGTAAAGACGTTGCAGCTCTTGCTGCGAGTATAAACACCGCGAAATCATGGTTTAACCACACCGATCCAATGTTTGATGCTGCGTCTATTACTAAGCAATTCGGGGATATGAACATTAAGGCAGATCTCGTAGAGAGCAAAGGAAAAATATTTGTCGCTTTTAATGGAACAGATCAGAACGGAAAAGTACTCAAACATGCGTTTGTGAATAGTACTCGTATCAACATGAACGGAAAAAAATATCCGCTCAACTCATTTAAATCAATGCAAGCTGGTTTTAGCCCGAAATCAAGGGCTGCAAACTTCAAAGGGGCAGGTGCCTTAACGTTTGTGGTGTCCGCCAGTATTGCTACTAGTGATTTAGTATTCAAAGACGATTATCACCTTGTTAATTGGTTCGGTAACGTTGGCTCAGACATGTTTAAGGCTTTAGTTCAATTTGGGGCTGGTGAGGCCTTGTTACTTCTTGCTGCTAGTGCAAACGCCCCTATTCTTGTTGGTGCTGCTTTAGTGTTTGCTGTCTATGTCGGTATTGAAGTTTTGTGGGGACAGTTGAAAATCTCTAATGAGATTACAGAGGTACTTGAAAGTGCAACGAAAGATTAGTCCTAGAATTGCTTGTTCACTACTCCTTCTTATCTCGATTTTTTTATGGAGTAGTATCACCTATGTAGTAGTTATGGACTATATGGATTTATTAAATCATTTAGATAAAGTCCAAGTTTCTATTATTACATTATGGTGTCCGATCGGTATGTTAGGGGCTGTATTAAGCCTAATTTTTATGTCACCAAAAGCTATTTATTTAGGGAAAGGAATTGGTAAAGTATATTCACCGAAAGCTATGCAACTGGCTAATAAAGTAACTATTTATTTTGCGTTAGCTGGCGTAGCATTTGCTGCTGGATGGACATATCACTCTATCGACTTGTTAGAAAAAAATGGTTATGTATACAGCCGAGATTTAACCAAAATCACCCCGACAGGAATACACCTTATGTATGTGAAAGCGCGATAATTTAACTTAAATTCTTTAGTGTATACCAACTAAGGATACCAAGTCGTTGCTTAATCAAGCGCGGGTTTACTACTTGCGCTACCCTTCACAAATCGGTTTGCCACACTTGAAGTTATTCTTCGCTTGCTAATTTAGCAAAACCACTAACAAACTTCTGTCCAGAACAGTTCCAGTGGGCACTTTAAAACACGTGTGAGTGAACTAGTGTGGATTTACACGCTCGACTTCAGCTTTTTAACAGAGAATTTCGTATCTGGCCTCATCGATCCGTATTCTCATCGCAATCCCTCATTCCTTCTTAATACTTTATCGCTATATGCAATCAAGATGGTTATTATTCCTTTAGGGAAACTTTTGGGTATTGGCCATGGATGTAAACCTCTCTTTTTACGACGAAAATGCGGCTCAATTGGCTGAGCAGTATGACTCGGTTGATTTTGAATCCGTACATAGCAGCTGGCGTTCATACTGGCCCTTATCTGGTAGCTTAGTGCTGGATGTAGGTGCAGGCTCGGGAAGAGATGCTCAGTGGTTTGATTCACATGGCTGCAAGGTTGTGGCTATTGAGCCTTCGGCAGTTTTTCGTCAGTTAGGCCAAAAGCGTACTTCGGCGGCAATTCATTGGGTCGATGCCCAACTCCCTGACCTTAGCACTCTAGATACTTTATCCCATAGCTTCGACCTTATTCTTGTTTCAGCAGTGTGGATGCATATTCCTGTGCCTAAGCGCTATCAGTCTCTTTGCTCTTTGGTGGAACGGTTAGCTGAAAGGGGCAGAATAGTCATTACTCTGCGTCATGGTGCGTTCGGTGATGGGCGTACAAGCTATGGTGTCTCTCTTGCGGAGTTAGAACAGATTGCTCAACGGTTAGAGTTAGTGGTTTGCCACGTTGAAGATACTGAAGATGGGCTATCTCGGACAGGGTTGACTTGGCAAACAGTAGTATTAGAAAAAGCGTCAAACATGCAGATAAAGAGGAAATAAGTAGTGTCTCTTGAGTTCTATGTTGAAAAGTTCCAGAACCTGAATATGAACAGTGCTTGTGGTAAGAAAAGCCCGCATAAGGTGTGCATGCTGCTGACGGTCATGGATTTAATTCAAGCTGGTCATCTGGTAAAGAACAGAATTGAGTTCAACCAAGCCGTGAAAGATCGCTTTAGCCATTACTTTGAGAGTTTCGCCCAAGGAAATGATCGTAATACTCCAGAGAACCCGTTTTACCATCTCAAAAGTGAAGGCTTTTGGCACCTGAGCTATCACCCTGGTTTTGATGAGCTAAACACCAAAAGGTATTCAGCTAAAGCGATAGAGTATGCTTATTTAGACCAAGAGCTGTTTGACTATATGAATAGCTCTATCGTTTCAAATGAGTTGAAAGATGCCCTCGTGGCGAATTTCGCCGATCTTCCATCCTTGTTCCGCCAATGGCTGCTCGATATTGGTAAGTCTGAGAAAACGGCGAAGAACTACGTGGGAGCGATTCGAGGCTCTATCTCAAATTGGCTCGCAGATGTAGGTGAACTCGAACAGCCACTCACTGAGGTTAAATCTTACAAGCAGTTTATTCGCTATGAGGAGCGAGTCAGGCAGTTGGATGAATTTAAGATTCGAGACTCGCGTGGTAAAGGGATGTATAGCGCGGCGCTAAATCACTACCACCAATTTTTAGCCGATCTGTCTCAGGTTGATGTTAATGCCGATGTTCGCGGTGTTATGAGCGATAAAAAGCTGACGGAAACTGAAAAGGCGATCTTGATTAACACTCGGTTGGGGCAGGGCCAGTTTCGATCAAAACTGATCGAAATGTGGGGCGGTTGCGCGGTGACGGGTTATCGTAATACACAACTTCTGCTCGCTTCACATATTAAGCCTTGGCGTAACTCAAACAACGAAGAGAGGCTCGATAAGTATAACGGATTGCTGCTTGTTGCGAACTTGGATAAGGCGTTCGATCTCGGGTTTATATCCTTTGATGATGGCGGCAAGGTGATGATTTCAAAATACCTTGAAGCGCCCGATGTTTTAGGCCTTAGTGAAGGGATGTCTTTTAATATCAGACGAGAGAATAAGCCTTATCTTGGCTACCATCGTGGGGTGTTGTTTAAAGGGTTCTAACTTTTTCTGCACTTCCAATAAAAAACAGACATCGCTGTCTGACGCCACCTTGTCAGGTGGCGTTTTTGTTTGAATAATTCTTTTGCTCGGTTAGCTCGTCGCTAGGCAGTGATGAGTTCGCTCGCTTTTTTCATTGCTTCTTTGGTTGAGCATTCCACCACGTTTGCGTTAGCAAAACGATGTGCATCTTTTACTTGAATATCGTGAGCTAAGATAACCAGTTTTGCATTAGCAACGTCTAGGTCTGTAATGCGGTTCTGAATACCGTTTTGGCCCTGGGTTTCAACCTTGATCTTAATGCCTGCCGCAGCGCCTGCTTTTTCTAGCGCTTTGGCTGCCAAAAAGGTATGTGCAACACCGGATGGGCAACAAGTGACAGCAACAATATCGTACTCGCCTTCTCCGGCTTGTGGTGCAACTTGCGCAGGAGTAGCTTCTGATAGCTGCTCTTCACTCTCTTCTTCCGCTACTGGTTTCCAAAAACCGACAATTACAGCCGTTGTTAATGAACCAAGAGCAATGCCCACCACATACATTGGGATGTTACTTGATACAGGAGCTGTGATTAAACCGCCCCAAGGTGCGTGCAGTAGAACATCGGTTAAGAATCCAAATACACAGCCCACAATGCCGCCAGCCACAATAGAAGGAAGTACTCGCATTGGGTCGTTGGCAGCAAATGGGATAGCCCCTTCAGAGATCCCGATAGAGCCCATGATCGCTGCGGCTTTTCCTGCTTCTTGCTCTTGCTTAGAGAATTTCTTTTTGAATAGGAAAGTAGCAAGCGCCATGCCTAGTGGAGGAGTACAAATAGCAATACCAACGCCACCCATCAGCCATGGTTGGGTATCAACCTGAGTTTGGGCAAATAGGGTCGCCACTTTGTTGATTGGGCCGCCCATATCAAAAGCCGTCATACCACCAAGAATGGTACCAAGTACTACTTTAGAAGCCCCCGCCATAGATGCCAAAAACTCGTTCATAGATGCCATAAACAGCTTAATTGGCTCACCAATGCCCCAAAGAACGATACCCGCAGAGATTAACGTGCCGACAAGAGGGTAGATAAAGTAAGCGCCAAGCGCGGTCAAATTGGCAGAAAGAGGGATTTTCTTAAGCTGAAAAACCACACCACCGGCGATAAATCCTGCCACAATACAACCTAAGAAGCCGCCACCCATATCGGCCATAATGCCGGAAGAGATCATCGCAGGCGCAAGGGCTGGTTTGTCGGCAATAGAATAGCCGATGAAACCACCCAAAATAATTGGGAACAGCACTAATCCTTTAATGCCGATGTTGGAAATATCAGCGAGTAGGCCGTCTGCCGGTACAGCCCCTTTACCTGATGCCATTACTGCCAGTGCGAGCAAGACACCGCCCGCGACAATAAATGGCAACATATGTGAGGTACCGAATAAAAGGTGTTGTTTCAGGGTACTGAGGTTTTTTTTAAGATCGCTACTATTAGCAGCTTGAGCGGTTATTGTACTCATATCTATATTACCTTATGAATTAATTAAAATATCTAGGATCAGATGTTCATTTATTGCTTTTATAATGTTTTCTATAAATTCTTCGCTGGCCTTTCCTACCTGTTCTTGAAGAACCTGAATATTGAGATCAATACGATTTGCTGTGAGTTAAAATTAATTCACTAGGTGGTTTGTCGAAATAGTAAAAATAAGGCTATTGCTATACTTTTGTACCCGCTAAAACTAACTGTGATTGGCGTCATTTTATTTAGATAAGCTCACTGTGGAGCAAGCGTAAAAAAGCCTCAGCGGTGTGAGGCTTATTATTGAGTCTGGCTTAACTAGCAGTATGCTCGAGCCACCCGGCCGTGGCAGGTGAGCTGATAATCTTTAGTGTCAGCAGGCACAAAAACAGACTCGCCAACTACTATTTGGCAAGTTTCACCGTGTGAATCGGTTAGGCTCATCGGACAATCTAACGGTAGAAGAATCTCTGCGCTGGTGGCGGAAATCAGGCGGTTATCAGAGTTGTGAATAATCGCAAACTTAAAGTCTTCAACGGGAACCTGAAATTGTTCAATGCCATTTTCAATACAGGGGGCCAGCCTGAGGTTATTGATTGGCTTTGGAGTAAATCGGGTACATGAGACTAGCTCTTCGACATCTATGTGCTTAGGCGTTAGACCCGCTCTGAGTACATTGTCTGAGTTCGCCATGATCTCTAGCCCTGTTCCGTGCAGATAGGCGTGAGGTGTTTGCGCATCAAGAAACATGGCTTGTCCTGGCTGTAATGTAATAACATTGAGCATCAAGGGGGCAAACAAGCCAATATCTCCCGGATACTGATCTGCGAGTTCTATGATCAGATTAAACACGGGATCAGTAGAAAGCTTAGCTTTGAGCAACAGTATCGTTAGCGCCATTTCTTTTTGTTCGCCTTGCAACGAAAGTATCCCCGCGAAGAAGCTTGCCAATCCGTGTGAGTTGGGCTCCTTGGTTAGCTCATCAAGTAGCCGTTGTATCTCTGCAATCGCAAGTTGTTCAAAATATTCAATGATCTCTGCTATTGGTCGAAAGCCATTCATGGCTTGGTATTGGGTAAGGGCGTATACCAACTCTGGTTTATGGTTGGGATCTTTGTAATTACGATTGCTGGCCGTTAATGGCAAACCAAGTTGCTGCTCTTTCGTAAAGCCAGATTCTGCTTGAGCCTTGCTCGGATGGACTTGGATCGAAAGGGCTTGTTCTGCTGCCAAGATTTTAAATAGATAGGGAAGTTCGCCGAACTTGGTTGCCGTCTCCTTACCTAAATAACGCTGCGGGTTGGCTGCGATAAGCGCTGATAGAGCAGTGGGGATGCCTTGCTTCAATACACTAGAGCAGCCATTCGGGTGCGCGCCCATCCACAGTTCAGCCTGCGGAGTTGAACCTGGATTATCGATGCCAAATAGTTGACCTAGTGACGTTTTACTACCCCAAGCGTAACTTTGAATCACGTTGCTCATAACGTAGAAGGCTTGGTGAGGCTTGTTTGGGGTTAAACTGTTACTCGGTTCAAATAATTGAGTCGTGGCTGTAGAGTCGTGTTGAGTCTCTGTTATTGAGGTGGTTAGTTCTGGCATTGAGTTCACCATAGGAAGAATGGCCTGAGGGACGCTCAAGCCATTGGGAGTTGTGGGAAAGGTTTAAGCAGTAGCGGTAACTAGCTTTTCTTTGCGAAGTTTTTTCAGTGAGATACACGTTAAGGCGGTGACAACCGTACCTGCAGCCATACATACCAATGCAAGTAGCGGGTAATTCATTGCACCAAGTAGTGCCACCACTGGGCCGCCGTGTGCCACGCTGTTAGTGATGCCAAAAGAGAACGCCATTACAGCGGCGACCATAGAGCCAAGAACGTTGGCAGGGATAACCGACATCGGATCTTGTGCTGCAAAAGGAATCGCACCTTCAGAGATGCCCACTAAGCCCATCGCGCCAGCCGCTTTACCTGCTTCCAGTTCTGAAGATTCAAATAGTTCGAATTTGCGTCCAAGTGCAGTTGCTAGCGCCATACCAAGAGGAGCGACCGGGATTGCACAAGCCATTGCGCCCATAAACTGAGTTTGACCACTTGCGATCATGCCGACAGAGAATAAGAAGGCGACCTTGTTGAATGGCCCGCCCATATCAAAGCCAGCCATACCTCCCAGTACAATGCCAAGTAACACAACGTTGCCAGTGCTCATTGAGGTAAGTAGTGCGGTTAAGCCTTCCATCAGTCCTGCAATGGGAGCACCAATGACAAAGATGAATAGGCCAGCAATAAACAGAGAGCCTGTAATGGGAGCGATCATGATAGGCACAAGTGGCTGAATGAACTTGTGATAGTTGATGGATGTAAGCCACTTAACGAAATAGCCGACAAGTAGGCCAGCAACAATCGCACCGATGAAACCAGTCCCGGCTTCTGCGCCATAGAAAGAACCATTGTTGGCAATCCAGCCACCAATAAGGCCAGGAGTGAGAGCAGGGCGATCAGCAATGGCGTAAGCGATGTAGCCTGCCAGAATAGGAATCATCAAAGTAAAGGCGACGACACCCACTTCTAAGATTTGGTTCCACATGCTGCCCGCCGGAATCGCCATACCTGATTCAGTGGGTTCGCCACCAATGGCAAGAGCAAGTGCGATTAATAGGCCGCCAGTGACAACAAATGGGATCATGTGAGATACGCCATTCATCAAAAAGCGGTACAAGTCAGAGCGAGCCTGAGAAGCTTTATCCGCTACAGAAGATTCATTCGCCCGACTTTCAGCTTGGTAGGTCGGTGCACTTAATGCCTTTGTGATTAATCCTTCGGCATCTTTAATCGGCGCTTTTACATTGGTTTTAACCACACGTTTACCCGCAAAACGAGCCATGTCTACCTGCTTATCACAGGCGACAATAATGGCATCAGCGCGAGCAATTTCTTCTGCGCTAGGGCTGTTTTTTACCCCGATAGAGCCATTGGTTTCGACTTTGATTTCGTAGCCTAGTTTGGCTGCACCTTTTTCAAGTGCCTCTGCTGCTAGGTAGGTGTGCGCAACGCCGGCAGGACAACCTGTTACACCAATGACAAAGCCGTTAGGTTCATCATGAGTAATCTCGTTTTCAATCTGTTTTTGTAGCAGCAATTCCAATGCTTGTTGGTTAGAAGCGGCACTTAAGAATCGCTCTATAAACCCTTCTTCAATTAACTTAGAAGAGAGCTCTGCCAGTACTTCGATGTGGTGGTTGTCACCACCATCGGGAGACGCGATCATAAAGAACAATTTCGATGGCAATCCATCTTCTGCACCGTATTCGATACCCGAGCGGTGGACACCTATCACTACCGCAGGTTCGATAACCGCAGCGCTTTTGGCATGTGGTAGGGCAATACCTTCTTCAAAACCGGTGTTGCCAAGTTCTTCGCGAGCCTTGATGTCAGCGAGAAACCGCTGTCTGTCGGAGATTCTGCCCTGTGAATAAAGTACCTCGATTAGCTCTTGAAAAACCTCTTCTTTGGATTGCGCTTTAAGATCTAGCGTAATCAAATTCTCATTGATGAGTTTGGTGATCATTTTGAACCCCTAATAATTTTAATGTTGTATCAGGGGTATTTTGGAAGCTGTACGAAATGGACTGTAGTGAAGAAAAAATGCATTTACTAGAGGATTGTAACGGCATTTTTGAGGTGTGATTAAGATCGCCTATATCGTCAAGGTTACATGCGGGTTTTTGATTGTATGTTGTTATAAAACAGTGGCTTATGTATTGTTTTGGGTTGTGGTTTGAGGTGCCCATAATACTAATTAGCTAGAAATTTATTGCTAAAGCTGGATTTTTGTATCATTAATCTTAAATTGTGATTTTGCTCAATAGCATAGAATCTCAACTAGCGGTATACCTATGCCCGTAGCACACGCGCGACTTATTGAGAGTATCCAACATGGTATTTCATGATCTAATTTCTTCTGTACTGAGCGAGAGGGAAGCTTTTCATCACATATGGTTTGCAGGAGATTTTCACACGCCACCAGAATGCAGTTATCAAGTGAACTTTCCGCGCTTGGAGATCGTGTTAGAGGGTGAGTACATTAATGAGATGGAAGACCATGAGCGCAAAGTCACGCAAATTGTCGCTAAGGTTGGAGATGCTATTTTTATTCCGCCTAATTGCTGGAACAAACCCGACTGGGACACCAATTGCTCGGTGCTGAGTATTCTTTTTGGCCGGCGTCAACTGGGGTTAAGTTTGGTCAGTAAGCGCAAGGGAGAAGCTACCTTTTACGACATCCAAAAACACAGTATTCAGACACGCTCTGGGTTTGCGATAGATAATATTCTAGAGGCGCTCAGTTCGCTTGCTAGAGAGTGCACCAAAAAACCGATGGATGAGTTGTTGCTGCAAGCGTTACTTCAATACTGCAAAGCCATGCTTGATGCGCCATTAGAGCAGTCTCATAGCCGAGTTCAGGATCTTTATCAGGGGATCTGTATCTACATCCAGGAAAACTTCCATCGCCAGATAACCCGAGATAGCATCGCGACGCGCTTTAGTATCTCGGCCAACCACTTATCGCGCTTATTTCGTCAGCAAGGGCACATGACATTAGCCGACTACATTACGTGGGTAAGAATCGAACGTGCTAAGTTCATGCTCAAGAAGTATAACTTCAAGCTCAACGAGGTGTCGGTAAGGTGTGGCTTTAAAGACGTGAATTATTTCTGTCGAGTATTTAAAAATCGTACTGGAAGAACGCCATCTGATTATCGTGGATCTATTTAGTGGCTAAGCGATCAATCGTGACATGGAATACATCAGCAGGGCTTGGAGATCGATACTGCTTTTGGTCATTAATAAACGCTCTGCAAACGTTCCATACAGCAGGTTTCTGGTTAGGTTTGTTGCGGTCACTATCTGTTCACGGGACGGTGATGAAGGCATCACTAGTGCTATAGCCAAGTGAATCCCCCCCACTTTTGAAGCCCAATCTATTGGGGTATCGCTGCTAATCACGGCAATGGAGATTTGGTCGACATCATCAAACATGACATGGGGCAAAGCAATACCCGCTGTAACACACGTTGATGAACGCTCTTCGCGTTTAATGAAAGCAAGGATCAGGTCATCAGCAGAGCACGGGTAGATCAGTTGAGCCAATCCTTTTAAGCATTCAAACTTGGTCAGCTCGGTATGCGCTTTGGCATAGTGCCAGTTAATTTCACTGGGTGTACGAAGCTGAGGTAATCGCTTGGCAAGTTGGTCGGAAAACTCATAGTTAATGTTGGATCCAACCAAGGCATAGTGCTCTGCGACGATATCTTTTAGTACAAAACAAGCAAGCTCAGCGTCAATGCCAAAAGCAGTTATCTGGCACAAATCCCCCTCTACTAGCCCAGCTTGCAGCAACGCAACAGACTTGGCCATATCAGCACTACGATTTCGGGTGATGTTGATAATATCTATGCTACTTTTGAACTTTCTAGCAAGACTGCACAAGGGCTTGCTAGCGTGAGCACTCGCATTGGAGTCTTCGACAAGAAAGGTGATTTGATACTCTGTCATGACAGTGCGCTACGTTCTGCAGTGGAGAATAAAAACTTTATCAACGTTAAGCAGTACGTCTTCGATAGGGATTTGTACACAGGGTAAGCCGTCGAATCGATTTGCCTGTTCAATCTCAATATCCGAGACAATCAACACCTTGTCTGCATGGGTAATATCGTGAGGTGTTAGCGGGTTCTCGATTCCCATTGCACCTTGGGTCTCAACTTTAATTTGCACGTTATGTTTGGGCGCAGCTTTGGTTAACGCGTCTGCTGCCATATAAGTATGTGCAATGCCTGTTGGACAAGCAGTGACAGCAATGATTTTCATAATAATTCTCTGTGGCTATTTTGCCGGATATTAACACAGCGCCGTGTGATTGCCTCGACCAAGAGCAACAATTTGAAAGATAGGCTTCACACTTTTTATGGGGTGTTACAATAATCCAGTTAATGCCGTTTTAGTCCTATATATCGGGCGAGGCGAGGTGATTAATCTATGTTCGAGCGCGAGCATGGCAAGGCAAGAAATAATGGATATTACAAACCTAGTTCAATCAGAGACCATCTGTCTCGACTTAAAAGCAACCACAAAAGAGGCAGCGCTCAAAGAGTTGGTGGAATTGCTTCATGATGCCAAAAAGCTAACCGATAAAGATCAGTTTCTTGCTGATTTATGGGCAAGAGAAGAGATTGGTAATACCGGGTTTGAAGATGGGATTGCCATTCCACATGCCAAAAGTTCAGCGGTGGCAAAACCTGCCGTTGCAGTTGGCATTAGCCGTAGTGGGATTGATTATGGCGCCGAAGATGGCGAGCGATCGAATGTGTTCTTTATGCTTGCTTCCCCAGATGGCGACGACCACCATCATATAGAGGTGTTGGCGCAGCTTTCTACCAAGTTGATTGAAGAGGAGTTTATCGATCAGCTTAAACAGGCAGAAAGTATAGAGGCGGCTTTATTGCTGATCACTGAAAGTACGCCAGAACCATATTTTGAACAAGATAACCTTGCGCAGGCGTTAAGCATAGAGCCACTAAGCCCGTTCAAAAGGCATTTAGCGCGAGTGAAAGAACACTTACTGTTTGGCACATCGCACATGATCCCCTTTATCGTTGCGGGTGGTGTGCTGCTCTCACTGTCGGTAATGATGACAGGTCATGCAGCATTGCCAGAGCAGGGCGTTCTGGCTGATATGGCGCACATGGGCATTGCCGGATTAACGCTTTTTACTGCCGTTCTGGGTGGATACATCGCTTATTCGATTGCAGATAAACCGGGGTTGGCACCGGGGATGATCGGTACATGGGTAGCGGTAGACCAATACAATACCGGGTTTCTCGGTGCCATAGTTGTCGGTTTTTTTGCTGGTTACTTTGTGCTGCTACTTAAGCAGATTAAATTGCCTGATAGCATGACTTCGTTAGGCAGTATCTTTATTTATCCTTTGGCCGGAACATTTGCCACTTGTGGGCTCGTCATGTGGTTAATAGGAGCACCTATTTCAGCCACCATGAATGCCTTGAATTTACTGTTAACGGATATGGCAGGTTCGGGGAAAGTGGTGTTAGGCGCAGTGCTTGGTGCGATGACCGCGTTCGACATGGGCGGGCCAGTGAACAAGGTAGCCACGTTGTTTGCTCAAACTCAGGTTAATACTCAGCCTTGGCTTATGGGCGGCGTTGGTATTGCAATCTGTACACCTCCTCTGGGGCTAGCATTAGCGACGCTGCTGTCACCGAATAAATTTAGGCGTGATGAACGCGAAGCAGGAAAAGCAGCAGGTATAATGGGTATGATTGGTATCAGCGAAGGAGCGATTCCTTTTGCTGCTGCAGATCCTACTCGGGTTCTTCCGGCTATTGTTGCTGGTGGGATTGTTGGTAATGTCATTGGCTTTATGTTCCACGTTATCAATCATGCACCGTGGGGAGGTTGGATCGTACTTCCTGTCGTTGATGGTAAGTTGGGCTATATCGTCGGAACCGTTGCGGGCGCACTCACGACGGCGTGTATTGTCATTCTATTGAAAAAAACGGTACGAGAAGATGAAGAGTATGACTCGTTTCGCCGCGCATACTCATCAGTGCAAACAGAGGGGGAAGCCGATGTACTTGCGGTGACTTCATGTCCTTCCGGTGTTGCCCATACGTTTCTAGCGGCTAAATCATTGGAGAAAGCAGCCTATTCTATGGGCATCAAAATTAAAGTAGAAACCCAAGGCGCAGATGGCATTAACAACCGCATCACCGAACTAGATATCGCGCGAGCAAAACTGGTGATCTTCGCTCATGACGTGGCAATAAAAGAGCCAGAAAGGTTTAGCAATATCGCGATTATCGATGTCAGTACCAAAGATGCTATGCATAACGCCGCTGCGTTGATCAAATCCAAACGGAGTTTAGTCAAATAGTTCCCCCGAACTATTTATGCTCCAAGCTCCATCAGTCGATGGAGCTTTTTCTTATCTGAATGAATACTGCTATCGAACTATTGCGGGTTATTCGACCTTAAATTGTTGAACCAAGCTTTGCAGCTCTGACATTGAGTTCGATAGCTCTTGGCTTACCCTAGCAGATGAGTCTGCTTCTTGGCTGACCGCTTGGCTAACATCTCTTATATTAGTGACGTTGTGGCTTAACTCTTCAGCGACGCCACGTTGTTCCATTGCCGCTTCAGATATGCGGTTGCTGATTTCATCAATACTGACGATATGGGTAATGATTTGCTCTAATACAGTTACAGTATTGTTGACTTGTTCTGCGGTCTGTTGAGCATTCTCATTACCTTTTTGTACCGCAACGACGACTTCGTTAGTACCTGTTTTCAATTGGTTGATGACTTCGCGAATTTCACTGATAGAGTCCTGAGTTCTTCCCGCGAGGGTTCTTACTTCATCAGCGACAACGGCGAAACCTCTGCCTTGATCTCCGGCACGGGCGGCCTCAATTGCTGCGTTAAGTGCCAGTAAATTGGTTTGTTCGGCGATGCTCTCAATAACCACCAAGATAGAGGTGATATTTTCGCTGTTTTGGGCGAGATTATCGGCTATCGGGACGGCAGCACTTACCTCTGCAACCAGTGATTCCATTGCATGCGTTGTAGAGTCAATGACGACTTTCCCTTGCTCTGCCGCATCGTTGGCTTCTTTGGCAGAATTTACAGCCTGGCTAGCACTGTTGGCGACTTCTTGTGCGGTTGAAGCCAGTTGAGCAGAGGCGCTCGCGACCAGATCAATTTCGGTAAACTGCTGCTGCATTCCCTGATTAGTGCGTTGAGAAATACTTGACGCTTCTTCTGCGTTTAGTTTTGCTCCCGCGACAGAGGTCGAAATTTGAGCCACTATACCTTGAAGTTTGCTAACAAATTGGTTGAAGCCAGAAGCGAGAGCACCGATTTCGTCATTACTGTTTACCGCCAATCGTCGGGTCAAATCCCCTTCGCCTCCTGCGATATCTTCAAGACTACGGGAGACAACGCGTATGGGGCTGACTAGCTTGGAGGCCACAAGCGCATTTAATATGAGAACGGTGATGGTAATGAATATGCCAATCAGAAAGATATTCGTGACAGACTCTCGATTGGCTTGATTTAAGGTCTTTTCTAGTTCCAGCGCTTGCTGCATAACATCTTTACGCGGAACGTCGAAAACTAGCCCCCATGGCTGCGCATTAGCTGACAACTGAACGGGAATCTTGGCGCGAAGTGTTTCACCGTTGTCCTCCCAGTTGACCGAGTAGGTGGGCTGACTAAGCCAGCTAAGCAGAGAATCAGAGCCAGTAATACTGGCTTCGGATAAATGTGTACCCACTAAACTCTGGTCTACATCGTAACCGACAATGAACCCGCCATGACTGAGCAATAACACTTGGCCATGTCCAGAGAACATATTCTGGTCTGCGTCCGTGATTAGGGTTTGGATCTTGTTTAATCCAAAATCGACCCCCAGCATACCGACGAGCTGCCCTTTCGACACAATGGGTAAGGTAAGTGAGGTCATCAGTATTTCTTCATTACCCACAGTATCTAGATATGGATTAAGAACACAGGCATTTTGATTGCGTATTGGGCATGCATACCATTCATTGAACGGCGTATTGGTTTCGTCAAGTTCAGTATCATTGATGTCTTCTTCAACCAGAACTTCAAGCTCTACGCTTCCATCACTTGAGCGAGCCCAGTACGGAGCAAATCGACCGACTTCATTGGACGCAGCTTCTTCACTATTAACGTAATACACATCACTGTTATCGAGCGCCTCTGTTTCTGAAACCACGTATAGGCCTAGCATCTCGCTGTGGTCACTCACGGTTTTTTTGATGATTTGATTCAGGAGAGGCCGCAGTGAATCGGAATCAACTAATCCTTGGTCGGTGTTTTCTTTAAGAGAGACAATGTTTTTCACCAACATATCAGCTCGATCAAACGAACCGTCAAAGAAGCTCTGCATCTTTAAAGATTGCTGGTTCGCGAGTTCATTGATGTATTGTTCGGCGGATTGTTTTAAATTGTTTTCAGTTTGTCGACGGACTAGCTGCTGAGCCTGGTCACTGGCGTACAAAAATGAAACCATCAGTGCCGAAGCTGTAATAATTAGGCTTCCTCCTGCGGCAAGCAAAAACTTCCAGCGTACGGACAAGTTGCCAAAGAGGCCGACGGATTGCGTGTTTTTCATAGCGCATCTCACTTTACTTCTTTCTGCTAAGGATAGTAAAGCTAGTGCTATTCACCAGTGTCGAGGTAAATAGATAAAGCGTTTGTCACGACAATGCCATCTGGCTGGAAAACAACGTCAATGGCCGTGGGTGCCAATGGTCAATTCTGTGTATCCAGTCTTGGGATCAGCTTCGCGGCTAAAGCTCAGCTTGTGATACTGATGAATGATCAGCTCTGCAGTGGTATCAATTAAGCATCCTTCCAGCAGGTGACCTCCCACAACCTCTCCGTTTTGTCTGGCCACCGAGATATGAATGTGTTGGTGGTTGGGCGTTAGCGTGCCCATGATAGAGACGATCTCTAATGGTTCGCTTAATTCTAAAGTGTCAGTTGCTCCCGCCAATCGGATATGAAAGTGAGTAAAGCAACCTACGCAAGAGGCGATTGTCCCAGCGCTGATACTGTGTTTAGTGACCAAGTCCTGAATACTATGCTTAAGGTCGTCACCTTTAGTTAGACGAGTGGCTATTGGTGTGATCAAAATGTGCCTTGTTTATTGGTAGAACATACGCTAGTTGACTGAATATCGCTTGACGGGTTTTTCTGCGGGCTCTTGATTAGACGATTCTGCCGCTTCGTGCTCATCAATACTGTGCCACTTTAAAGCGCCATTGGATTCAAAATCATTGGCTGACGAACAGATCATATAATATTCGTCGACTTGGATAATTGCGCCATCAGAATAAGCTTGATCTTGGTAATAACAGACGCGTTTACTAATCTCACTAGCGTTAATACCAATGATGGGTTTCGCGGGTGTGGTGATGATCGTGTTCGCGAACAGAGGTAAAGAGAGCGTAGCAAGTAGCAATATAATGTATGACTTCATATTTAGTCCCCAAAGCGTTCACCAAATTTTCGCTCGTAGCGCGGCAGCATACTTTCATTGCCGAGCAAACCACCTTGATGAACATAAATGATGCTCTTATCTTGGTTTTCTTTATACCATGATTGTAGACACTGCCACATCATCGGATCATAGAGAAGATCGAACTCTACGTGGGTTTCGGCGAGAAGCTGCTTCCAGATCCGATAATCTTGCTCATACAGTTTGGCGAAATGATGCTTGGTCTCTAACTCGAGGATGTGTGGGAAATCATTCTCACCCAGCTCTTCAAACTGCTGGATTAAGTACTCTTTTCCTCCTACGCAAGGGCAAGTGATAACTGGGATTGAATGTGGTTTCAGATACTTGTGCAGATACAGCGCAGTCGCGCCAGTCCCTGCTGGGAGGGCGACAACGAACTGATGATTGGGCTCGAATCTTGTCCAAGACAGGATTTCAGCCGCTAGCTGATCAACACCTTGTCTCGCGAGCTTAGAGCGCCCACCTTCAGGTAACACCAAGCACGAGTTATCTGGTTGTCGAATCTGCTCGATGTAGTCTTTGGGGTGAAGGTGATAATCGGCGGTTGGAATGATCTTAGCGCCGAGTTCTAAAGCGCCGCGATAGTTTCCTAGCGGGGTATCACTCAACCACGATGGGATTCGGTCTACGTAAAACTCCAGTTGCCAACCCTTAATGGCCGCCAGAGCTGACAAGGAATAGAGCGAGTTAGATTGGGTACTGCCATAACTGATTAGTGTTTGAATTGATGGGTAGTCTTGCTCTAACACGGCCATAAACTTACGTGCTTTATTACCGCTGAAATGGCTGTGCAGTTGATCATCACGCTTTAAGAAAAACGGAATAGTTCCAAACTGGTGCTGGGTTATTGGCGTGTTGGCAAGCTTCATAGAGAGTGATAGTAAAAAATTGGCCGACTATCTTAACGGATTAGCGGCTACGAGTATCAATCTAGATCAAAATTTAATGGTGGCGCAGCAGCCACGCTTGTCATGATTGGTCAACTCAAATTGCCATTGGTAGCGTCTACATAGGTCTTCAACGATCAAAAGGCCAAGCCCATGACCTTCAGAATCGGGTATTTCTGTTAGACCCGGACCATCATCAATCACTTCTATGTGCTGAGAAGAAACTTCAACGTCGATTCTGCCATGATCTGACGCTGCGATTGCATTGCGGATAAGATTACCTAGCACCATGTTTAATACCGCAGGTGTGGCTCTGAGCTGTGGTTGACCATTAAAGCGGACATCAATCTCAAGCTGTTTCTCTGTCGCATGCACCCTATTAGCAGCAACAATGTTCGCTATCTCTTGCGGCTGGATAGATCTAAGTGGCGCATCATCAACATTGCGCTCGTAACGCACAATAGAGAGCAGTGCATCGACCAAAGTAATCATTTCAAGTGCTGCGTGTTCAATACGTGCGACTTGTCTGTGCTGAAACTCGCTGAGACTAGAGCGAGTCAATAGCTTATTTGCCCCTTTTACCACAGTAAGCGGTGTTCTTAGCTCGTGGCTAGCATAGCGTGCGAAAGCTTGTTCTCGTTTTAATGCGAGATTAAGTTCTTTGCGATACTGATTGAGGTGAGTGGTAAGTAACTGAAATTCTTCCGCTGCTTCATGATGAATATCGAAAGCTTGGGTTGTATCACCTGTGAGGTCGTTGAGCTGTTTGGTAATGTCGTTGACAGGTTCAATCAAGCGCCTAGAAAGACGAAACAGCAGCGCACCGAAAGTAAACATAAGCAGGGAAACAAAGCTTATGACTATGATTCCAGAATAGAGAATTTCTTCATTGCCAAACTCGACTTTGTCGATCAAAGAGAGCAAGACAATGACCTTTCGCTCTCCTTTGTCTGAGTAATAGCCGTTGTATACCATATGTCCATGAGGCGAGAGCAGAGACCCCACTTCACCTAGAAAGCTTTCATGATCATCGACATACTTGCGGTACTCTTTGGGGACCAAATTCACGTCATTGTAAGCTACGGTTAACGAATCGAGGCGAATCTCTCCTTTTTCTCCTGCGAGAAAGCGTTCTACGGCGCTATCGCGATCAATTAAGATGCGTCGTTCACCCACGCGGTCTTCTGACCATTGCAGAGCAAAATAGAAAATTAAGAAAGTGACGATGCCAATCACGCAAGACATGCCAGTAAAGAATACTGCAAGTCGACCAGTCAGAGTTCGGGTGTTTGACAAAAAACCGTGTGGCATTAGATGTCCTCTAAGCGAAAGCCAATTTTGGGAATGGTCGTCAGCATAGGGGCATGAAAAGGTTTATCGAGCTGATTGCGAAGTTGATAAATATGGCTGCGTAATACGTCATTGTTTGGTCCGCTCTCTTGCCACAGTTTTTCAGATACTTCTCTACGAGTGACTACCTCTGGGGCGCGCTGGCAAAGCATTTCTAAAATAGTGTAGGTGGTTGGGTTTAAAGCCAGTAGTTTGCTGTGGCGGTATGCTTGACGAGTTTTCTGATCAATTCTAAGGCTACCAAATTGTAAAATGGAGTTGGCGACTTGTCCTTTGTAGCGTTTGATCAATGCATGAATTCGCGCTTCGAGGATCTCTAAATCAAAGGGCTTGGTTAGGTAGTCATCTGCACCATGTTTAAAGCCGTTAAGCATGTCGTCACGATTGTCCAGAGCGGTCAACATTAACACGGGCGTGTTGATGCCTGCGTCTCTTAGTTTATTGCAAACCGTCAGCCCATCCATTCTAGGCAGCATCAGATCAAGCAAAATGATGTCGAATGCTCCTTCAAGCGCTAGTTGAAGACCCAACTCACCGTTGTCGGCGTAGTCTAATTCCATACCTTCATACTCAAAGTAGTCGAACAAGATCCCCGCAACTTCGCGATTATCTTCAACCAGTAGCACTCTATTCATAACACACTCTCATTTTAAGGAGGTTGATGATCTCAATGGGAGCGTGAAAAAAGCGTGAATAACAAGCTTTTCACGTCTCTACTGATAGATTCGATTGCAATGAAGCAGTTCGACAGAGCTGCGTTTGAGAACCTAATCCAACATAGGGGGCAATATGGGTTATGTAACCTCAGTGCCAAGTCGTACTCAGTCACCCATCACACTCAGTGTTATCGTTCCTTACTTCAACGAACAAGATGTCCTTCCAGAGCTGCACTCTCGTCTTACCTCTGTGCTCGAACGGCTGCCTGATAGCAGTGAAATTATCTATATCGATGATGGTAGCACAGACCGTAGCTTATCGGTTGTCGAGAGTTTTATTAGTCGTTCTTCGTCGATTCAAAGTGTTGCCTTAAGCCGCAACTTTGGCAAGGAGGCTGCGATGAGTGCTGGCCTGGAGCATTGTAACGGGCTCGCGGTGATCTTAGTTGACGCTGATTTACAAGATCCGCCAGAGCTGATTCCTCAGATGCTAGATAAATGGCGAGAGGGATATGATGTCGTTAACATGCAGCGCGCAGAAAGGCTAGGGGAGACGTGGTTTAAACGTAAATCTGCCGCCGCGTTCTATCGGATTCTGAATTCGATGGTTAAGTCTAACATTCCTGAAAATGTTGGTGATTTTCGACTTCTATCAAGAGAGGTTGTTGACCATATCAATCGGTTACCTGAGCGCAATCGTTATATGAAAGGCATTTTTGCATGGCCTGGTTTTAAGCAGGCAACGATTCAGTTTAAACGCGATGCGCGTTTTTGTGGTGAAACGAAGTGGAACTACCTAAAACTTATCGGTTTGGCGGTGGATGGCATTACTTCTTTTTCTATTCGTCCTTTGCGAATTGCGACACTCCTAGGATGTTTAATTGCTGGTGGTGCTTTTATCTATGGTGTGATGATTGTGGTTAAAACACTGTTGTTCGGTGATCCTGTCACGGGTTATCCGTCAATGATGGTGGTGCAACTCGCTTTGGGTGGAATCCAGCTGCTCAGTATCGGTGTATTAGGTGAATACATCGGACGAATTTTCATCGAAACCAAACAAAGACCTTTATACCTCGTGCAATCGGTTACTGAGAAGCAAGCACTGCATCAGAATCAAAAAGCGGAGAAACAAGCATGAGTCTTAACCGAGTTCATTTGTGGGCCATTTTAGGTGCCGCTCTGTTTATCCGACTGGTTACCCTTGGTGCCTACCCATTAATGGATACTACTGAAGCCAGATACGGTGAAATGGCGCGTTTGATGATAGAGACCGGAAATTGGGTCACACCGCAGTTTGATTACGGGGTGCCTTTTTGGGGTAAGCCACCATTATTTACCTGGATGAGTGCGCTAGGTATCGAAACATTCGGTGTTAATGAATTTGCGGTTCGAGTGCCGCACTGGATTGCAGGTGTGTTCATTCTGTTATTGATGGGGTTATTCGCAAAGCGACTGGGGTACAGTGGTTTAGTCACTTCGTTGGTCTTGGCGACCTGCGGAATCTTCTCGATTGCAGCGGGTGCTGTGATGACAGATATGGCGCTCACATTCGGCATGACAATCGCAATGATAGGCTTTTATCTGTGTTGGTTGAGCTATGAAAGCAGTCATCCTAATAAAGTATGGGGCTATGTCGGTTTTATTGGCTTAGCTATTGGTTTGTTGGCGAAAGGCCCGCTTGTTGTTGTGCTAATGGGATTGGCTGTCGGGCCTTGGCTGATCTTGCAGCACGGTTTTGTTCATGCATTCAAAGTGATATGGCAACGTTTTCCACTTGTCGGAGGCACTTTACTTATGTTGGCGATCGCACTGCCTTGGTATGTACTGGCAGAGCAAGCTACCCCGGGGTTTTTAGATTACTTCATCATCGGTGAACACTTTAAGCGCTTTTTGGTCAGCGGCTGGGAAGGTGACCTTTACGGGACTGCACACAATGAGGCTCGCGGCACTATTTGGCTATTTTGGCTCTATTCCGCTGCACCATGGTCTATTGTGTTACCAGTTTTATTATGGAAAAAACGTCGCATTTTGAAGTCAGCTATTAGTGCTGAAAATGGCATTGTCAGCTTCCTCCTACTTTGGCTTATTGCGCCACTCGTTTTGTTTACTTTTTCGGGAAATATTTTACCTGCCTATGTACTGCCTGGTGTGCCAGCGATCGGTTTGCTGATAGCCATTCTAGTATCGGATGTAAAACAAGATCACAAGTGGTTTAAGGTCACAGCTACCATCGTGCCTGTATTACTGCTTGTTGCTATCGGGTTTATTCATTTTGATGTCGGTGATAAGCGCAGTGATAAAGTCATTCTAACGATGGCAGACCCGAGTGTAGCGACTTACTACGTTGGGTCTCGTCCTTTTTCGGGCCAGTTCTACAGTTTTGGTCAGGCAAAATTATTGGGTGATGAAACCGTGCTTGACTCGTTGCCTCAGGTGCAGTTGATTGGTGAACGCGCTGCTGTCGATAAGCTTGTTCAAGAGAAACAATTAAGTTGCATCATCGAGTTTACCTCTAAGAGTCGCCGCTCGCTGTATCGTTGCGGTCAACAGTCGTGAGTGTGAATGTCAGACTTGTACGCTTTGCGCTGATAGGAGGCATCGGCTTTATCGGCGATGCTGCGGTTTTTTCGGCTCTGTTTTATCTAGCAGACACGTCAATTATGTTTGCTCGTGCGATAGCTTTTGTTGGCGCGGCTACGGTGACATGGTTTGGTAATCGTATCTTCACTTTCTACAGCACAGAACAAAAAGCTTTTCAGCAATGGATGAAGTTCATGTGTGGAGCGAGCTTTTCTGCATTGCCGAATTTTATTGTGTTTAAGGTGCTGTCATCAGTTTTAGGAGAGGCTGGGTTTGGACCTTTGATTGCTTTAGTTGCTGGGATACTGGTAGGGATGGTGAGTAACTACTTGTTAAGCTCGCGCTGGGTTTTTGCTCAGGTTGGTAATAAACGCGCAGAATAAAAAAAGCCCAGAGCAATCGGGCTCTGGGCGGATACAAATAAACATAGGAGTTAAATAAGAAAAAGCAGCGTAAATTAGTAGCTTCAGTAAGAAGACAAGTTGACGGCCTGTAAACTTAATGGGTTGTTCAAACCCTCGAATGCTCTGCTAACTACAATTATTCAGACCGGGCGTTTTCAAAACAGTTCCAACTTTTTTCAAAAAATATTTAATTTTCTTCTTTCAGGTGCTTAGAACCCTTTTCCGACCTTCTGGTCAGACCAATATCTAAAAGTGTGATGTTAATGGCTTGTTGCTTTTCTGTTTCGATTGTATATTTCAAACAGTTGTTTAATACGAGTGATTAAAATGCCAAGTAAAAACTCCACTAAAGAGAAAATTCTTGATGTAGCAGAGGCGCTTTTTGCAGAGCATGGCTTTAAAGATACTTCTCTACGTACGATTACCAGCAAAGCTGGCGTGAATCTAGCGTCGGTTAATTATCACTTTGGTGACAAGAAAACTTTGGTGAGAGCCGTACTTAATCGTTACCTAGAGGCATTTATGCCGGCTGTGCAAGATGCATTAATCAATCTCAACTTTAACGAGCGTTATGAGATGGCAGACGTGTTTGAGTCTTTACGCGGGCCGTTACGTAATCTAAATGATGTACGGCCAAATGGAACCAGTCGGTTCATGCTATTGATTGGTCGTGGTTACACAGATGTGCAGGGGCACCTCCGCTGGTTTATCACCACTCGTTACTCGGATGCGCTTTCTCTATTTACAGAGTCAGTAATGAAAGCCAATCCGAAACTGTCTCAAGAAGAGCTGTTCTGGCGTTTGCATTTTACGCTCGGTACTTGTGTATTCACAATGGCTTCGAGCCAAGCACTGCTTGAGATCGCAGAGAATGATTACGGAAAAGCAATGGATGCTAAATCGGTTGTTGACCAACTAATTCCATTCTTAGCAGCAGGCGTCGCTGCGGAATAGAAGTTTTAACTAGTACTTACAAAATACAAATAACAAGAATATTAGACCAGACAAATAGCGAACAAAAGGATCTGATTATGGGCTCTCTAAGAAGAAAATGGGTAAGTGACCCTGCTTTCAAAATGTTTAAAAAAGTGTTGCCACCTCTGTCGAGCACAGAGAAGGAAGCAATGGAAGCGGGTAGCGTTTGGTGGGATGGTGAGCTGTTTTCAGGTCGACCTGATTTCACCAAACTGCACCAGTACCCAAAACCAACGCTAACAGCAGAAGAACAATCGTTTATGGATAACGAGCTAGAGACTCTGCTAGCAATGTTGGATGACCACAAGATCGTAAAAGAAGATCGTGATTTGCCTCCTGAAGTATGGCAATACTTGCGCAAAGAGCGTTTCTTTTCTTTGATCATCTCAAAAGAGTATGGTGGTCGAGAGTTCTCTTCTTTGGCTAACTCAACAATTGTGACCCGTATTGCAACGCGCAGTATCAGCGCTGCGGTATCTGTTATGGTACCAAACTCGTTAGGTCCAGGTGAGCTGCTGTCTCACTATGGTACGCAAGAACAGAAAGACTACTGGCTGCCACGTTTAGCTGACGGTACTGATATCCCTTGTTTTGCTTTGACAGGCCCAGAAGCGGGTTCTGATGCGGGTGGTATTCCTGATGAAGGCATTGTTTGTTATGGCAAGCACGAAGGTAAAGAAGTCCTTGGTGTTCGTCTTAACTGGAACAAGCGCTACATCACACTTGCTCCTGTGGCAACTGTACTTGGTTTGGCATTTAAAATGTACGATCCAGAAGGCCTTATGGGAGACAAGAAAGAGCTTGGCATTACTTGTGCCCTTATCCCTGCTGACCACAAAGGTGTCGAGATTGGTGAACGTCATGACCCACTAGGGCTCGCGTTTATGAATGGCCCAACATTTGGTAAAGATGTTTTCATTCCTATGGATTGGCTAATTGGTGGTCAAGACTACGCAGGTAAAGGCTGGCGTATGTTGGTTGAGTGTCTTTCTGCCGGTCGTGGTATTTCTCTTCCTGCCCTTGGTACTGCGGTTGGTCACCTGACTTCTCGTACAACAGGTGCCTACGCCTACGTTCGTAAGCAGTTCGGTATGTCGATTGGTAAGTTCGAAGGGGTAGCAGAAGCACTTGGTCGTATTGGCGGGCTAACGTATTTGCTAGAAGCGAGCCGAACGCTAACAACGACCTCTCTCGATCTAAAAGAGAAACCAGGTATCGTGACAGCGATTGCTAAGTACCATATGACAGAAATGGCGCGCACCATCCTTAATGACTCAATGGATATTCACTCTGGTCGTGCCATTCAAGATGGGCCAATGAACTACTTAGCATCACCATACCTAGGTATTCCAGTCGCTATTACGGTAGAAGGTGCGAACATTCTTACTCGTAACCTGATGATCTTTGGTCAAGGTGCGACACGTTGTCACCCATACGTACTGAAAGAGATGGAAGCGGCAGCAAACCCAGATCAGAAACAGGGTGCGAAAGAGTTTGATGACTTATTGTTCAAACATATTAAACACGCAATGGGCAACACATTCGGTGCGTTCGGCGCAGCTTTAACTGGTTCTCGCTTCATTAAAGCAGACATGAGCGGTGCGACTCAGAAGTACTACAAAGAGATGACGCGACTAAGCCGTGCGCTTGCCGTCAGCGCTGATATTGCAATGGCGACACTGGGTGGCGACCTGAAGCGTAAAGAGATGATCTCTGCTCGCCTAGGTGATGTTCTAGCTTACCTATATATGGCGTCAGCAGCACTTAAGAAGTATGAAGATGAAGGGCGTCAGCAACAAGATCTAGACTTTGTTCACTACTCGGTTCAGCACTGTTTGCATAACGCGGCAAATTCGCTTCAAGAGGCGTTTAGCAACTACCCGCAAAAGGCAGTTGGCCGCTTACTGAAAGTACTTATTTTCCCATTGGGTAACCATTTTGCTAAACCAAGCGATGATTTAACAGTGAAACTTGCAGAAAGCCTGATGACTCCAGGCGCACAACGTGATCGACTTACTAAGTTGTGCTACGTAGGTAAAGAAGAGAATGACAGCGTTGGTCTAATGGAAACGGCATTCTTAGCGATGTACGACGTTAAGAGCCTGGAACGTAAGCTTATGCGTGCCGCGAAAGAGGGCAAAGTAGCTCGTAAAGGCCTACTGGCAGACAAATTGGCACAAGCATTAGAGGCTGACGTGCTGACTCAAGAAGAGGTTGATCAGATTGTTGCGGCGGACAAGCTGCGTTATAAAGCAATTCAAGTTGACCACTTTAGCCATGACTTCAGTGATGTTCATACCAATGGCAAGCCAAAAAAGGGTAAAGCTAAGCTAAATACAGCGGCTTAGCAGAGCAAATTAAAAGATACGAAGGGCGCCAGTGGGTTAATGCCGATCAGTTAAGCCTAAAATGATCGGTTGAACGATCCTCCAAAGACGTT
>NZ_LLEI02000013.1 GCF_001399455.2 Vibrio bivalvicida | reverse complement strand
TTCTCGCTTCTCGCTTCTCGCTTCTCGCTTCTCGCTTCTCGCTTCTCGCTTCTCGCTATTCAGCGCTCTCTGAAGGCGTCTCTGTTGCCTCTTCTTCCTTAGCTTCAACAGCCAATTCAACTACTTGGTTGTCGATAAGGCGTGCTTTACCTAAGAAAGCAGACATTAGAATCACCGCTTGAGGTGTTTCGGGAGTGACTGTTTGCAGAGTGCGGGCATCGCGAATAAATATTTCATCAGGCTGCAGACCGGCAGCACGCAACTGATCACTTGCATCTTCAATGATAGACGCGTAGTCGTCACGGCCACCTCGAATCGCACTGCTAATCCAACGCATGGTGCGTGCAAGCACAGGAGCACGCTGGCGTTCATCAATGGTTAGTAAGCCATTACGAGAACTCATTGCTAAGCCGTCCATTTCACGTACCGTTGGCACGCCAATGATGTCGATATCAAGTGCCAAGTCTTCGCTCAGTTTGCGGATCACTGCAAGTTGCTGGAAGTCTTTCTCACCAAAGCAGGCAACATCTGGTTGAACTATATTAAACAGCTTGGTTACTACGGTCGCGACGCCGCGGAAGTGACCTGGACGAGACGCACCTTCAAGGATGTTTGAAAGTCCTGGAACTTCAATCGAAGTTTGGCTCTCAACACCATTCGGGTAAATGATCTCTGGCGTTGGGGTGAAGATAACTTCTACTCCTTCGCTGTTTAGCTTGCTGAGGTCATCTTCCAAGGTACGAGGATAGTTGTTCAAGTCGTCAGCGCGATCAAATTGCATAGGGTTGACGAAAATGCTAACTACGACGATCTCTGCGTATTCACGCGCTTTGCGCACCAATGTTAAGTGACCTTCGTGAAGGTTGCCCATCGTTGGAACAAAAGCCACCTTACGGCCATCTCGCTTGTACTGCTTAATCTGCTCACGAAGAGCGCCAATTTCAGCAAAAGTTTGCATGACTATAATCCTTACGCGATTGTGTGTTCATCGTCTGGGAAAGTACCGCTTTCAACGTCTTGCTTGTATTTGGTTACAGCTTTACGCATGTCACCCGTTTCAGCAAGGAAGTTTTTCGAGAATTTTGGCATGTAGTTCGCTGCAATACCGAACATATCGTGCATAACTAAGATTTGACCGTCAGTGACGTTTCCTGCACCAATACCAATCACTGGCACATCACACACTTCAGTGATTCGTGCGGCGAGTTCTTTTGGAACACATTCAAGCAAAATGATTTGTGCGCCTGCTTCTTGCAGAGCAAGTGCATCACGAACCATACGATCGGCTTTATCTTGTTCTCGGCCTTGAACCTTGAAACCACCAAAGATATTCACTGACTGAGGCGTTAAGCCTAGATGAGCACAGACAGGAACCGCACGTTCTGTAAGCATCTTCACCGTGTCAACTAGCCAGTCGCCACCTTCAATTTTTACCATGTTTGCACCAGCACGCATCAGAGTCGCGGCATTTTCGCACGCTTGCTCTGGTGTGGCATAGCTCATAAATGGCATATCAGCCATCAATAAACAGTTAGGGCTGCCGGCACGAACACAGCGAGTATGGTAAGCAAGCTCTTCTACTGTCACGGGTAGCGTTGAAGTTTCGCCTTGAAGAACCATACCTAGCGAGTCACCTACTAGCAGTACTGGCATTTCTTGGCTTTCGAATAGCTGAGCGAAGCTTGCATCGTAAGCGGTAGAAGTTGCAAATTTACGACCTTCTTGCTTCCATTTCATTAGGTCGTTGATAGAAATTTTTTTCATGATTTTTCCTTACAGGAGTTGGCTATGATTGCCAAATACGCAGACCGTTTTGATCAACGACTTTCAGTAAGTCTTGCAGTCTGGTCCCACATGGGAGGGTTAAATCTGGTGCGATTTCTGCGAGCGGGTAGAGCACAAATTCACGCTCTTTCATTCCGTAATGAGGAACGACTAGGCGCTCGGAATCCATCACCTCATTGCCATAAAGAACAATATCGAGATCTAGGGTTCTTGGACCCCAACGCTCTTCTTTACGGACGCGCCCTTGTTCTTGTTCAATAGCTTGGGTGCAATCAAGCAGTTCAAGTGGCGTTAATTCTGTTTTTACTTCCACTACGGCATTGATGTAGTCAGGTTGGTCTTGAGGGCCCATCGGTGTACTGCTGTATAACGAAGAGCTACGTATAAACTCTGACTTTGGCAGTTGTTTTAATGCATCAATAGCCGCATTAGCTTGCGAGACAGGATCGCTAAGATTACTACCTACAGCGATAAATACCGTGATCATGATGATGCCTTCGGCTTTTTCTTACGGTAGTTCTTGCGCCTACGCGGCTTTGGTTGACCGTCTGCAGATGCATCGAGATCGGCAACCATAGCTTGACGCATGTTACGGCCTGCGTTTTGGAAGGTTTCCCACCATTTAGCCAGCTGCTCGGTATCACCTTGTTCAATTTCACCGCGCATCTCTAAGAAATCAAAACCTGCACGGAATTTGTTGAGTTCCATTAAACGGAAGGCTCGTTTACCGTTGCGGCGTGGCATGCGTAATTGCAGTTGCCAAATTTCGCGGATGGTCGCGGTATGACGGCGGGGAATCGCTATGGTACGGACCTGATCATCAAGAACATAGTTGCTGGCTTCCATAATCGCATCATAGAAAGCAAGCTTTCGTGTCTCCATCAACTGTTTAGCTTTCTCTTGTAGTGGGTACCAAAGCATAGCGGCGAACATAAACGCAGGGTTAATACGCTTGCCTTCTTCAATTCGTTGGTCAGTAGAATCCAATACAAGGTCAAGCATCTGCTCAGTCTGTGATGAGTAGTCCTCAGTGAAGAACTCAGCAATGGTTGGAAATAATTGCTGGAATAAGTTGTATTCACGCATCAGGTGGTAGGTTTCTAAGCCATGACCCGATTGCAGCATCTTCAGTGATTCTTCATAAAGACGTGCTGGTGGGATGTCTTGCAGTAAAGTTGACAGAGCTTCAATTGGCTCTGCAGTGTCTTCTTCGATGTCGAAGTCGAGTTTTACGGCAAAGCGGATAGCGCGTAACATACGTACTGGATCTTCGCGATAGCGCGTTTCAGGATCACCAAGCAAACGAATCAGCTTGTCTTCTAGATCTTCATTACCGCCGGCGTAATCATGAATTGAGTAGTCCCCAATGCTGTAGTACATCGCATTGATGGTAAAGTCACGACGTTCGGCATCTTCATCAATGGTGCCGTAAACATTGTCACGTAGCAACATACCTTCTTTCGATTGTTGCGAGACATTTTTGCTCGGTTCCTGATGATGACCACGGAAGGTGGCCACTTCAATGATGTCGCGACCAAACATAATGTGGGCTAGGCGGAATCTACGACCAATTAAACGGCAGTTTTTGAATAGCTGTCTGATTTGCTCTGGCGTGGCATTGGTTGCAATGTCGAAATCTTTCGGCGCTTGGCCAAGAAGTAAGTCTCGAACACCACCACCAACAAGATATGCGTCGAAGCCTGCACCATGAAGACGGTATAGCACCTTCAATGCATTATCACTGATTTTTTTGCGCGAGATGTTATGCTCTTGGCGAGTAATAATATTTAAATCGAGCTCAGTAATTGCTCGAGATTCGCTGGGTGTATAGTCGTTTTTATTCATGTGCATCTGGCAATCATTGGTTAAACCAACCTTGCGTGAGTTTAGTTTCCTAGGCCCGCAAGGGGCGAATTTGCGGCTTATAATAGCCTACAGCGAGCGGTTTGAGAATAATGGTGTGATCTCAGTCGATGAAGGCAACTGAGTAACATGCCAGTTCTTCACACCCCATTCAATGATTTCATCTATACTCGACCGACGAATTTCTTCCGTAATATCAAACCCTAAGAACTGCATTGCATCAAGTAGTGCGGGCTTAGGGTTATCGTTATCTACCGCTTTGGCATGGTTTTGTTTGGACAACTTATGACCATTTGTATCAAGCGCCAACGGAAGGTGCAAATAGTTTACAGGTCTACGATCTAGCATTTGATAAAGGCTTATTTGTCTGCCCGTTGGCTCAATTAAGTCTGCTCCACGCACTACCTCTGTCACTCCTTGGTCAATGTCATCCAATACTACAGCAAGGTTATAGGCGAACAATCCATCGCGGCGCTTGATAATAAAATCTTCATTTGCCAGCGAGGCAGGGATAGTTAATGTGCCGTGGCGCTTATCTTCAAACTGATAAACTGGCTGAGTCATGCGTAAACGAATCGCACATTGGTCATGGTTGGTTAAGTCAAGATCGCGACAGGTTCCTGTATAGAAGCCACCGAGCGCTTTAATTTGCTTACGCGTACACTGGCAATAATACGCCTGTCCAGATTTTAGCCAGCGCTCTATTTGCGATTGATACAGCTCATACCGTTTGCTTTGATAAACCACTTCGCCATCCCAATAAAGATGGTAAGCCTCTAAGGTTTGCAAAATCAACGCAGCGGCCCCTGGCATTTCTCGTGGAGGATCTATGTCTTCAATTCTCACTAGCCATTGGCCATGATGAGCTTTGGCTTGGAAATAACTACCCAGTGCAGCAATTAAAGAGCCAAAGTGCAAAGGGCCTGATGGGGATGGAGCGAAGCGACCAATATAACTCATACTGTTTTTAAATCGTGATACAAACCAAAAAGGGAGCCACAGCTCCCTTCAATAGTTATTGCAAGTCTGTATTAACCTTGCATTTGCTTCTCTTTGATTTCTGCAAGAGTCTTACAGTCAATACAAAGGTCTGCGGTTGGGCGAGCTTCTAGACGACGAATACCGATCTCGACACCACAAGATTCACAGAAGCCAAAGTCATCTTCTTCGATCTTGTTCAACGTCTTTTCGATCTTCTTAATCAGACGACGTTCACGGTCACGGTTACGTAGCTCTAAGCTGAACTCTTCTTCTTGAGAAGCACGGTCAACGGGATCTGGGAAATTTGCTGCCTCGTCCTGCATATGGTGTACAGTGCGATCAACTTCTTCCCTGAGCTGGTTGCGCCAAGCTGATAGAATTTTTGTAAAATGAGCCAACTGCTCAGGTGACATGTATTCTTCACCAGCTTTCTCTGTGTATGGCTCAACCCCTGCAATGGCTAGGATGCCTAGCGCTTTTTTCTTTGATTCTGGCATGCAGCATCTCCTACTAACACCTAGTCAACTGCGCTCGCAGTTATTTTTAAGGCGGGTATCTATAGCAAAAAGAATCATTGGAGGCAAATACTGGAGACTAAACTTACTGTCATTGTGAAGGTCACATCATTTTTGGCCGTGAATGGCTAAATTTGAGTGACTTGACCAGTTTGATCTCATCGCTTGAAAGCTCTGCTTTGTAGCACAGTACTTCCACTCCTTGTTCTTGAGCGTATTTCAGTAATTGTGAATATTTGGCGTCTATATGGAGTGCAGGAGAGACTTTTTCAATCCCTGAATGTAAAACAGTGAACAAAAGTATCGCTCTGCTTCCAGATTGCACCATTTCTGTGAGTTCTCTCAGATGTTTTTGTCCACGAGTAGTGACTGCATCTGGGAAATACCCTTGGCCTTGGAATTCCTCATCTAATAAGGTGACGCTTTTAACCTCTATATAGCATTTTGGTTGATTTTTTGAATTGAGCAAGATATCAATCCGGCTATTTTCATTACCATATTTCACTTCTGTTTGAAGTTGGTCATAGCCCTGTAGTTCTGCAATCACTCCCGCTTCTATTGCTTCTACCGCCAATTGGTTTGCGCGCACGGTGTTAATACAGATGCGATGGCCTTGACTTGTTTCTGTTAGCTCCCAACTGTTTGGGTATTTACGCTTCGGATTGTCAGAGGTTGAATACCATACTTTATTACCGGGCGTCGCACAGCCAGTCATAGCGCCAGTGTTAGCGCAATGGATTGTGCGCTCACTGCCATCTGGCAAAGTAATGTCGGTGAGAAAGCGTTTATAACGCTTAACTAACGTAGCTGAATCTAAAGGGGGATCGAACTTCATTTGGGACTAGTTACTGTTTTTATGTACAATAGTTGCCAACATTACACCATAAGGTCATCCCATTGTCACAACTGCCTATTGAAGGCGTGATGCCAGAGTTACTTTCTGCTGTTCGCACTTGTTCTCAATTGATCCTTAAAGCGGCACCTGGTGCTGGTAAGTCAACCTATTTTCCACTGCAACTGCTTAGGCAGAAAGTGGTGAAAGGCAAGATCATTATGCTTGAGCCAAGACGACTGGCGGCGCGAAACATTGCTCGATATCTCGCCCTGCAATTGGGTGAAAGAGTCGGGCAGCGTGTGGGTTATCGCGTTCGTGGTGAGAATCAGACCAGTGAGCAGACTCAATTAGAAGTGGTTACTGAAGGCATTCTAACACGCATGATTCAGTCTGATCCTGAACTGATAGGTGTTGACCTGATCATCTTCGATGAATTTCACGAGCGCAGTATTCATGTTGATACGGCTCTGGCGTTTTGCCTAGAGATCCAGGAAGCGCTACGTGATGATCTCAAGCTAGTGGTGATGTCGGCAACGTTAGATCAACATGCTCTATCTCGTTTACTCCCAGAGTCAGAGTACGTTGAGTCACATGGACGTAGCTATCCTGTTGAACATCGTTACGTGCCACCCAAGCCAAATGAGCGTTTGGAAGACCAGATGGCAAAACAGATTTCTGCTCTGATGAGCAGTGAATCAGGATCTTTATTGGCTTTTCTTCCCGGCGTAGCGGCGATCAAACGTGTCGAAGAGCGTTTACAGCAGTTGACGAGTGAAATTCAGGTGTGCCCACTATATGGACAGCTCGACTTTTCCCAACAACAAGCGGCTATACAACCTGTGGCGAGTGGTCAACGTAAGGTGGTGTTGGCCACTAATATTGCCGAAACCTCACTCACAATCGAAGGCATCAGGCTAGTGGTTGATTGTGGTTATGAACGAGTGGCTAAGTTTGACCTAAAAAGCGGTGTTACGCGTTTAGAGCAGACTCGAATTGCTCAATCTTCAGCCGAGCAAAGATCTGGGCGGGCTGGACGAATCGAACCGGGTATTTGTGTACGCTTATATTCCGAAGGACAACTCGCTCAACAGCCTTATGTGCCTCAGGCGGAAATTCTGCATTCTGATTTGTCTAATCTGGTTCTTGAACTTGCTCAGTGGGGAGCGAAAACTCCCGCTGAACTGGGCTGGTTAGATGTACCACCCGCTAGCGCTATAAACCAAGCCAAAGCGCTGCTTGTGCAACTTGGGTTATTGGATAACAAAAGCCAGTTAACAGAAGCGGGAAAACTTGCCTCGAAGTTAGGTTTAGAGCCGAGATCTTGCGCTATGCTCGCCAAAGCGAACTGCTCTCTAGAAACAGCCTCAGCGATTGTCGCTCTGTTGGAAGAGCCAGAGCGCAATGCTCTCGACTTTATGCATAGCATGCATCGTTTCAAGCAAGGCAAGCATAGCAAACAGAAAATGGTTATCGAGCGAGCGAAGGTGATAGCTAAGCGAATGGGCCATCGTTTTTGTTTAGATAATGTCGATGAGTCAAAGGTGGCAGTGTTGTTAGCGCAGGCTTTTCCTGATCGAATTGCTAAGGCGAGAGTGAATCAGATTGGTAGGTTCTTATTGGCTAATGGGCATGGTGCGCAAATCCAAGATACGCAAAGGTTGGCGAGTAGCGACTATTTAGTGGTGTTGGACTTAATGCGCAGCCACTCAGAGTCCTCGCAGGTTTTGACAGCGGTAGAGTTAGATGTGTTTGAGCTGCAAAATCACTCTCCGGAGTTGTTTAGACGGCAAGAGGTTGTGGATTGGGATGAGCAAAAAGGTCGACTCGTTGCTCAGCGACAGACAAAGATCGGTCGCTTAATCACTGAGACAGCATCGCTTCCTGAACCCTCGCGCGAAAAAATGACGCAAGCTTTACTTAATTTCGTTCAACGTAAAGGGCTTTCAGTATTAAATTGGACACCGCAAAGCGTTGAGCTTTTAGAGCGTATGCGCTGCGGACAGGAGTGGTTACCTGAGCAACAATGGCCTGCGCTTGATGAATCTGGACTGTTGGACAACCTAGCCATCTGGCTAGAGCCGTACTTAACTGGTGTTGGCTCTGTAAAAGCATTGGCGAAAGTCGACATCGAGGCAGCTCTAATGGCCTATTTAGGTTGGCCGTTAAATCAAGAGATAGACAAGTGGCTGCCAACACATTACCAAGTTCCTACGGGCAGCAAGAAAAAAATACGCTATCAGCAAGGGCAAGAACCTGTTCTATCCGTTCGAATGCAAGAAGTTTTTGGTGAGCAAGATTCGCCAGAAATTGCCTTGGGTAGAAAACGTTTAGTTTTAGAGTTGCTTTCTCCTGCACAGAGGCCACTTCAGGTAACGCGTGATCTGGCGAGTTTTTGGAGTGGGGCATATAAAGAAGTGCAGAAAGAGATGAAAGGGCGCTACCCGAAACATGTGTGGCCTGACGATCCGGCTAACCACGTAGCGACAACGAAAACCAAACGACAAATGAACTCATGACCAAAAAAACAGCCTCGACAGGTACCAAAAGCACCGCTAAGAAACCTGTTCGTAAACGTGCGTCTAAATCGCCGAAACGCAGTCCGAAAAAGAAACCGCAACGTTCTTGGTTGAAGGCTATTTGGGGCTTTAGTTGGAAGCTGACTTTGGCGGGATGTGCCGTCCTACTAGTGGTTGGGATCTATCTCGATAGCTTGGTAAAACAGCGTTTTGAAGGACAGCTTTTTGACTTACCAACTGTGGTTTATGCGCGTATTCTCAACTTAGCTCCCGGTGATGCGATTACGATCCAAGAAGTCCGTAATGAACTGGATGTTCTCAATTATCGTAAGGTGCGTCAGCCGCGGTTTCCCGGCGAGTACTCTTCATCATCCACCAAGATAGAGCTTATCCGCCGACCTTTTGAGTTTTCTGATGGCCCTGAGCCGGATCGTCATGTGATGCTATATTTCTCGCAAAGTAGTTTGCAACGAATTGAGTCACTGGAGAAAAAAGGTGATTTAGGTTATCTACGAGTTGAACCTAAGATGTTGGGAATGCTCGAGAAAAATCACGATGAGCAAAGGTTGTTTGTTAAGCGCGAGCAATTCCCAGAGGTGATGATTGATGCCTTGCTAGTGACTGAAGATCGCGACTTCTACCAACACGAGGGGGTGTCTCCACTCGCGATTGCACGAGCCTTGGTCGCCAATGTCAAAGCCGGACGAACGGTTCAGGGGGGAAGTACGCTTACGCAGCAATTGGCGAAGAATATCTTCCTATCAAGTGATCGCACCTTGTGGCGAAAAATCCGCGAAGCGTATATTGCGTTAATACTCGACCATCGTTATAGCAAAGATCGGATCTTAGAGGCGTATCTTAATGAAGTTTATTTGGGGCAGAGCCGCGGACAAGCGATTCACGGTTTCGGCCTAGCATCACGGCTTTACTTTGGGCAACCGATTCAAGAATTACGTATTGATCAGCTCGCCTTATTAGTAGGTATGGTCAAAGGGCCTTCGTACTACAATCCGGTTCGTTTCCCTGAGCGAGCAAAAAAGCGCCGCGACTTGGTGCTGCGTCTAATGATGCAACACGATATCTTAACGGCGCGCCAATATGACATGGCAGCAAGTCGACCGCTGGATATCCAAGACAACCCACGTATTGCTAGCCGTCAGCCTGCCTATTTCCAGCAATTGAACATTGAACTAAAACAGAAAGTGGGTGAGGCATACCAATCGGATGTTGGTTTAAAAGTCTTTACCTCACTAGACCCTGTATCGCAGCAAGAGTTAGAGCAGGCGATCGCTAAAAAGATCCCGCAACTTGCTAATGTTGCAGGTAAGTCTCTTGAAGGTGCCGCAGTCGCTGTAGATCGCCATAGCGGAGAAATTCGCGCCATGGTCGGCGGTAAGCGCACTGGCTATGATGGCTTCAATCGAGCGTTGAACGCCAGTCGCCAAATTGGTTCTTTAGCCAAGCCAGCTGTGTACCTAACCGCACTGGAGCAACCGGAAAAGTACAACCTAGCGACAACCTTGCACGATAAACCGATCAGCTTAAAAGGTAGTAAAGGCAACGTTTGGTCCCCACGCAACTATGACCGTAAATTCCGCGGTGATGTGCCTTTGTATATTGCATTGGCAAAGTCACTCAATGTGCCAACAGTTGAGCTTGGAATGCAGCTAGGCATCTCGAGCGTGGTTAAAACGTTAGAAAAGCTTGGGGTGGATAAAAACGAAATTCGCCCAGTACCTTCTATGTTCCTTGGCTCGTTTAGCTTAACGCCATTTCAAGTTGCGCAAATGTATCAGACCCTGACTAACTCAGGCAAACAGGCAAGACTGTCGGCATTACGTTCAGTGATCGACCTTGATGGCAATGTGCTGTACCAGTCTTTACCTAGAGTGTCGCAAACTGTTGATCAACAAGCAGCTTGGTTAACGACTTACGCGATGAAACGCGGCGTATTAGAAGGAACAGGCCGTTATCTCAATAGTCAGTTTGCTTGGGCGGCGCTTGCTGGTAAAACAGGCACCAGTAACGACACCCGAGATAGTTGGTTTGTTGGCGTTGATGGGCGAGAGGTCACCACTATCTGGCTTGGCCGCGACGATAATAAACCGACCAAGCTAACAGGCTCTAGCGGGGCATTACGCGTGTATGCAGAATATCTAAAGCATCGAATTCCAGAGAAATTAACCCTGCCTTGGCCACAAGGGGTGAGTACCTTAGGTTTTGCTAAAACCGCGCAAGGTAGCCTAGATCTCGACTGCTCAAATGAGTTTAAGTTGCCAATCTGGGATGTCAGTGACCGTTTACAAAAACAGTGTGATAGTCAGCCGAAGCAGTGGTTAAAGAAATTATTTAGTTGGTAGCAATCATTGTGTTGAATATTAATGCTTTACGATGATCAACTCTGCCAGTATAAACACAGCATAGGCTTTAGAAAGGAACTCGAATCGTGACCAAACTCATTGGCTTCCTAGCATGTGTTATCGGAAGCATTACATTTAGTGCGTTGGTTCAAGCAGAATCTGACCAAGAGACAAGACCGAAAGTGGCGCTTGTTTTGGCTGGTGGTGGAGCAAAAGGGGCTGCACATATTGGTGTATTGAAAGCGCTTGAAGAGCTAAGAGTTCCTGTCGACATTATTACTGGTACCAGTATGGGGTCATACGTTGGTGGTTTGTATGCGACAGGTATGAGTGCGGATGAAATCGAGTCTTTTATCCATACAGTGGATTGGAACAGCGGCTACCGCGATAGGGTTGATCGCAGCCAGCGTAAAGTACAAGACAAAGAGTACGAAGATAGATACCAGTTAACCACTGATTTAGGGCTGCGCTGGGGTGAAGTTCGCGGCAAAAGAGGTATTGTTCAGGGGCAAGGAATGTTAAAGCTGCTGCGTGAAACCGCAGGGAACTTGCCTCCATTTGAGTCTTTCGATGAGTTAGCGATCCCTTACCGCTCTGTCGCGACCGATATTATCGACCTTGAACCTGTTGTGATTGATCGTGGTTACTTAGTCGATGCTATGATGGCGAGTATGTCAGTACCCGGAGCCCTACCACCGTATAATCTTGATGGTCGATTGCTTGTCGATGGTGGGGTCACAAATAATATGCCGGTGGACGTTGCCCGCGATCTTGGTGCCGATGTTGTGATTGCCATTGATATTAGTACTGAATACAAGAACGAAGAAGACTTTACCACGCTATTTACTGTTGCTGATCAGCTATCTAACTACCTAGTACGAAATACCACTAATCAGCAGGCAGAATTGCTTACTGAAAAAGATCTGTATCTACGCCCTGAAGTCGGCGATATGGAAACGACTGAATTTGCCAAGATGCCTGACGCTTTTGAAAAAGGTTATCAGGTGACAATGGAGAACAAAGAGTTGCTCAAAAAGCTCAGTTTTTCCTCTGGGCAATATCAAAAATACGTTGATCATAAGGAAGATGTGCGTCGTGAATTAAGATATGGAGATGAAATCACAGTGCAGAATGTGGTGATAAACAACAAAACTCACTACGCTGATGCTCTGTTAGAGCAGCGTCTAAGTTTGGAGCCTGGCAATGAGTACTCTTTGGCCGAGGTAGAACAAAGTGTTCAAGACTTGTATGCTTTAGACCGCTTTGAGCTGATCAAATATCGCTATGACGTTGTTGATGGACAAGATAGCTTAATTGTCGATGTTAACGAAAAGTCCTGGGGACCAAACTACGTTAATTTTCGCTTTTTCCTAGAAGATGACTTTACAACAGATAGCCAGTATTCGATTGGCATATCGAGTAATTTTACCAACTTGAATGACTTTGGCGCAGAATTAAGAACCAATTTTGAAATTGGGACAGACAAGCTGTTTCAAGCGCAGCTGTATAGTCCTTTCTTTTCCAGTCAGAAAGCATTTACCACTTTTGGTGTCACGTACAGTAGCGAGAAACGCAACCTACCTGATTCTGGATTTGAAGATACGACGCTATCAGCAACAAAAAATTATTTCCCATTAACTTATAGCGAATGGACCGCGGAGTTGGCGTTAGGCTATCAAGATACCTTATGGCGACGATTTAAAGTTGGCGCAAGGTATGTTGATGGAGATGGGGAGCTATCGACCCTGCCGTCATATCTAGATTTAGACTATAAGCGATTGGGTGTTTTTGCCAATTATCGAATCGATACTCTGGATAACTACAGCCTACCACGCAGAGGTTTATACCTTGATTTAGATTATTTAATCTCTCACGATGAAAGTGTCGGTGGAACCTTGTTCAGGGAGGCTATGGTAGAAGAAGACACTGCGTATGAGTTTGGTGCGAAAATGATCGCAGCACAGACTTTTGCTCGCCATACTTTGGTTGCAAATATCGATGTAGGGTTCGTAAACAATAAAAACTCATCTATCCCAATTGATCCTAAAGAAATTGGTGGTTTTCTAAATTTATCGGGGATCCCACGTAATAGCTTAATTGGGCAAAATAAAGTGTTCGGCAGCCTTGTTTACCGTTACCGGTGGTTTGATAACGATTTTGGCTTATTTACTTCACCATTCTATATTGGTGGTTCAATGGAATATGGCGGCGTCTGGAATGATCCCGACTTAGATATTGATGATGCACCGTTATATGCTGCAGGTTCAGTGTTTGCTGGAGTGGATTCGCCAGTAGGTCCCATTATGTTTGGCTATGGCCGCACTGAGCAGAATTTTGACTCATTCTACTTAATCATAGGCACTACATTTAAGTAACGTGAGTTTCATTAAACGCCATAATATCCCATTGTCATCAAGTAGGACTTTGGCAGATTTAACGGGAAAAATCATAGAACTTTAGTCTTAAGTTGCTATGTTGGTCAAAATGATTAGTTTTTAATTTAACGTTAAATTTGCTATCCTACCGCCCACAGTTTGGCCTCTCTGGCACTGTTTATCAGTCAGCATTGAATGAAAAATATGGCAAGGAGAGCCAAGTTTCCAAGGATGTTCACTCCCTTATTCTTTGAATAAATAGCATAAGAGGGAGGAACCGCAATGAGAGGAAAAAGTCGTGCTTGAAGCCTACCGTAAACACGTCGAAGAGCGTGCTGCTGAAGGAGTTGTTCCTAGACCACTGGACGCTGAGCAAGTTGCCGGCCTAGTTGAACTTCTTAAAACCCCACCTCAAGGTGAAGAAGCATTTATTCTTGACCTACTAGAGAATCGTATCCCTCCTGGTGTTGATGAAGCTGCCTACGTTAAAGCTGGTTTCCTAACGGCCGTCGCAAAAGGTGAAGTGGAATCGCCGCTTGTTAGCCGTGAAAAAGCAGCAGAACTGCTTGGTACCATGCAGGGCGGTTACAACATCGCTCCACTCGTTGAGTTGCTAGAAGATGAGGCGTTAGCGCCAATCGCAGTTAAAGCACTTTCACACACTCTACTTATGTTTGACGCTTTCTACGATGTAGAAGAGAAAGCGAAAGCTGGTAATACTTACGCACAGCAAGTTCTTCAGTCATGGGCTGACGCTGAATGGTTTACTTCAAAAGAGAAAGTTGCTGAAAAAATCACGGTTAAAGTATTTAAAGTGACCGGTGAGACGAACACCGATGACTTATCTCCAGCACCTGATGCTTGGTCTCGCCCAGATATCCCTGTGCACGCAAAAGCGATGCTTAAAATGGAACGTGACGGCATCAACCCTGATGAGCAAGGTAGTGTTGGTCCAATTAAGCAGATTGAAGAACTACAGAAAGACGGTATCCCATTAGCATACGTTGGTGACGTAGTTGGTACTGGTTCTTCACGTAAATCTGCAACCAACTCAGTGCTTTGGTTTATGGGTGATGATATCCCATATGTACCAAACAAGCGCACTGGTGGTGTGTGTCTAGGCGGTAAGATCGCGCCAATCTTCTACAACACAATGGAAGATTCAGGTGCACTACCGATCGAATTGAATGTACAAGACATGAACATGGGAGATGTGATTGATATCTACCCATACGAAGGTGTTGTACGTAAAGGCGGCGCAGAGATCTCAAGCTTTGAATTAAGCAAAGTACTACTTGATGAAGTACGCGCTGGTGGTCGTATCCCGCTTATCATCGGTCGTGGCCTAACAAGCCGTGCTCGTACATCTCTAGGCCTAGAAGAGACGGATCTATTTGCTAAGCCTGTTGACCCATCAGCTTCTGAGAAAGGTTACACACTAGCTCAGAAGATGGTTGGTAAAGCGTGTGGTGTTGAAGGTGTTCGTGCAGGTCAATACTGTGAGCCTAAGATGACTACGGTAGGTTCTCAGGATACAACGGGTCCTATGACGCGTGACGAGCTAAAAGACCTTGCATGTCTTGGCTTCTCTGCAGATCTTGTGATGCAGTCTTTCTGTCATACATCGGCATATCCTAAGCCAGTTGACGTTAACACTCACCATACTCTACCTGATTTCATCATGAACCGCGCAGGTGTTTCTCTACGTCCGGGCGATGGTGTTATCCACTCATGGTTAAACCGTATGCTTCTACCTGATACAGTAGGTACAGGTGGTGACTCGCATACTCGTTTCCCACTAGGTATTTCCTTCCCTGCTGGTTCTGGTCTTGTGGCATTTGCTGCTGCGACAGGTGTTATGCCGCTTGATATGCCAGAATCAATCTTGGTGCGCTTCAAAGGTGAAATGCAGCCAGGTATCACGCTACGTGACCTAGTACATGCAATTCCGCTATACGGCATCAAGCAAGGTCTACTAACTGTAGAGAAAGCAGGTAAGATCAACGAATTCTCTGGCCGTGTCCTAGAGATCGAAGGTGTTGAGCACTTATCTGTAGAGCAAGCATTCGAGCTTTCTGATGCATCTGCAGAACGCAGCGCAGCAGGTTGTACCGTTAAGCTATCTCAAGAGTCTATCGAAGAGTACTTAAACTCGAACATCACCATGCTTAAGTGGATGATCGCAGAAGGTTACGGTGATGTACGCACAATCGAACGTCGCATTACTGCAATGCAAGAGTGGCTGGCGAACCCTGAATTACTATCTGCAGATGCTGACGCAGAATATGCGCACGTTATCGAGATTGATCTTGCTGATATCACAGAGCCTGTACTTTGTGCACCAAACGATCCTGATGACGCGCGTCTGCTGTCTGAAGTTCAGGGCACTAGCATCGACGAAGTGTTCATCGGTTCATGTATGACTAACATCGGCCACTTCCGCGCTGCGGGTAAGATGCTTGAAGAGTTCAATGGTTCCCTAAGCACTCGTCTATGGGTTGCACCACCAACTAAGATGGATAAAGATCAGCTAACGGAAGAAGGTTACTACGGTATCTTTGGCCGTGCGGGGGTTCGTATTGAAACTCCGGGTTGTTCGCTATGTATGGGTAACCAAGCACGTGTTGCCGACAAAGCGACAGTCATGTCAACATCTACTCGTAACTTCCCGAACCGTTTGGGTACTGGTGCGAATGTTTACCTAGCGTCAGCAGAGCTTTCTGCTGTGGGTGCCATTCTAGGGCGTATCCCAACTAAGGAAGAGTACTTGGAGTACGCTCAGAAGATTGATGCAACGGCAGCGGATACATACCGCTACCTGAACTTCCATAAGATGGAAGAGTACACTAAGAAAGCGGATGAAGTGATTTTTCAAGAGCCAGTCTAACGTTTAGTCGCGGTTCAAGTAATGATATAGCGCTCGCCAAAAGGTGGGCGCTTTTTTTTAGACAATGGGAACGGACTTCGTCCTATGAAACGCTTCGCTCTAGGTGCGAGAGTAGTAGGATCTATTTTAATTCTGTCATTCCCTAGACTGACGAAGGAAGGAGTAGGGAATCTCACTAAGCTATCTACTCGCTTGAGGAGATCCCCAATTCTCGACCCTTGATTCCCGACCCTGTATACTCCCGCCGATTAAGTTTGGCAGAACTACAAGAGGCGCCCTATGGAATTCGAGTTTATTAGGAACACTTTAATGGGCGAATACTATGTGAAGTCCAGTATGGGGCACGAAATTGTTGCACGTTGGCTGCAGGAAGAAATTGGTAAAGATTGGCAGAAAATTGATCGCGTTGATCATTTAATTCGCGAAGCACGCTCTAACCCTCAACAAGAGCATGCCTTAGAAGGCACTGAAATTTCCCTAATGATTCAAGGTGATGAAGCAACGGTTCAAGAAAATGTACTTGCTCATGGTCAGGAGATGGACGCAAATAGCGAGTTTGATTTTTATGACAGTGAAAGTACAGCCAACTGTGGGTTGGAAGACTTCGAAGATCTAATTGAGCAATGGAAAACTTTTCTCACAACCAAGTAATGCACTTTTGTGGTGAGCTATCTTAGACTTGCTTTAATTTTGTGAAAAGGGCGCACCGAGTTGGTGCGCCCTTTTTGTTTGTTGAGCTATATTTGAGGCTTGTTTTTATTTAAATCAATAATTTAATAAGTTGGCACGTACCTTGGATTACTAATAAGCAAAAGGATGACAGCTTCAGAGAGGATGCGATGAAACTTATAAATGCGATTATCAAACCGTTCAAATTAGACGATGTTCGTGAGGCCCTAGCCGATGTTGGTATTGAAGGGATGACAGTATCAGAGGTTAAGGGATTTGGCCGTCAGAAAGGTCACACCGAGCTTTACCGTGGTGCTGAGTACCAAGTTGATTTTTTGCCGAAGGTAAAACTTGAAATAGCAACTCAGGCAGAAAACGTAGACCGCGTGATTGAAGCGGTTTCAAAAGCAGCACACACCGGAAAAATCGGCGATGGCAAAATTTTTGTTTATGACCTCAGCCAAGCGGTACGTATTCGTACCGGTGAAATGGACGCCGAAGCGCTTTAAGAATTCAAAGGATTGGAGACAATAAGATGGAATTAACAACAACAGTAACAGAGTTACGTTACGCACTAGACACCTTTTTCTTCCTCATTTCGGGTGCGTTGGTAATGTGGATGGCAGCAGGTTTTGCCATGTTAGAAGCGGGTCTGGTTCGCTCAAAGAACACCACTGAGATTCTGACCAAAAATATCTGCTTGTACGCGATCGCTTGTACTATGTACCTCATCGTTGGTTACAACATCATGTATGTTGATAATGGTGAAGGCGGTTGGTTACCATCATTTGGTGCACTCATCGGTACTCAAGGCGAAGGGGCTGACCACTCTTTAGAGTCAGACTTCTTCTTCCAGGTAGTGTTTGTCGCGACCGCAATGTCAGTTGTCTCAGGTGCTGTTGCTGAACGTATGAAGCTATGGTCTTTCTTAATCTTCTCGGTAGTACTAACAGCATTTATCTACCCAATGGAAGGTTACTGGACTTGGGGTGGTGGTTTCCTATCAGAAGCTGGCTTTAGTGACTTTGCAGGGTCAGGTATTGTTCACATGGCAGGCGCTGCTGCAGCTCTCGCGGGTGTTCTACTTCTAGGTGCTCGTAAAGGTAAATACGGTAAGAATGGTGAAATCTACCCAATTCCTGGGTCAAATATGCCTCTTGCAACGCTAGGTACCTTTATCCTATGGTTTGGTTGGTTCGGCTTCAACGGTGGGTCTCAGCTAATGGTATCTGATTTTGAAAATGCTACCGCAGTTGGTCAAATCTTCTTGAACACGAACGCAGCCGCAGCTGCAGGTGCAATTGCAGCGTTACTAGTATGTAAAACAACTTGGGGTAAAGCGGACCTGACTATGATTCTTAACGGTGCATTAGCAGGTCTTGTTGCTATCACTGCTGACCCTCTATCACCATCACCGCTTTACGCTGTTGCAATTGGTGCAGTATCTGGTGCGCTAGTGGTATTTAGCATTATCGGCCTAGATAAGCTTAAGATTGACGATCCAGTTGGTGCGATTTCAGTACACGGCGTATGTGGCTTCTTTGGTCTAATGGTTGTGCCACTAAGTAATGGTGATGCGACGTTCGGTGCTCAGCTGCTAGGTGCATTGGTGATTTTTGCTTGGGTATTTGGTGCAAGCCTAGTGGTTTGGGCTGTGCTGAAAGCAACAGTGGGTATCCGAGTCTCTGAGGACGAAGAAATGGAAGGAATGGACATGCACGACTGTGGCGTAGGTGCATATCCTGAATTCGTTACGGTGAAGTAATTACACTAAGTGTGATGTTACATATAGTTACAAATAAAAGTATCAAAAACCTGCTCTAATGAGCAGGTTTTTTTGTTTCGCATCATTGTTTTCTAAATTGTGATGAATATAATAACGCAACTGATAAACGTTATCATTACGAAGTTAAAGGACTGAACCAATGAAAAAACTGCTGACTCTTTCTGCACTAGCTTGCGCGACAATCGCACCTACAGCGGCGATCGCTGCAGAAGAAGTGAACGTATACTCTTACCGTCAACCTTTCCTAGTTGAGCCAATGTTCAACGAGTTCACTAAAGAGACAGGTATTAAAGTAAACGTTAAGTTTGCTAAGAAAGGTCTAGCAGAGAAGCTAGCTCAAGAAGGTGAATACAGCCCAGCAGACGTGATTCTAACTGTAGATATTAGCCGTCTATCTGAACTGACTAAGAAAAACCTTGTTCAAGCGGTTGAAAGCGAAGTTCTAGAAAAAAACATTCCAGCTCAGTACCAAGATACTGACAACGAGTGGTTTGCCCTAACAACTCGAACTCGTAGCGTTTATTCTTCACGTGACCGAGTTGGCCGTTTAGGTGAAGACTTCACTTACGCTGATCTAGCTAAGCCTGAATTCAAAGGCAAAATCTGTACTCGTAGCGGTAAGCACCCTTACAACGTATCTCTAGTTTCTGCAATGATTGCTCACGAAGGCGAAGCCGCAACTAAAGAGTGGTTAGAAGGCGTTAAAGCTAACCTAGCGCGTAAGCCACAAGGTAATGACCGTGCACAGGTTAAAGCAATCAAAGAAGGTCTATGTGACGTTTCTCTTGGTAACAGCTACTACCTAGGCAAGATGGTTAACGATGCAGAGCAAAAAGCTTGGGCTGATGCAGTTTACATCAACTTCCCTAACCAGAAGACGACAGGTACTCATGTAAACATCTCTGGTATGGCGATGGCTAAACACTCTCCAAACAAAGAGAATGCAGTGAAGCTTATGGAGTTCCTAGCGGGCGATAAAGCACAAAGCATGTATGCTGAAGTTAACTTCGAATACCCAGTGAAAGATGGCGTTAAGCGTTCAGAACTGGTTGCGTCTTGGGGTGATTTCAAGCCAGATACTATTTCTCTAGATGATGTTGCTAGCCACCACGAAGCGGCGATCAAACTACTAGACGAAGTTAAGTTCGACCTATAATAGTTTTTTGGTGAGTCATTGACTCTCTAAATAAGCACAGCCTCAAGTCGCTCTTTTTGTAGGGTTACTTGAGGTTGTTTGTTTATAAGGGTATAAATACCCTAAACTATTAAAGGGATATGAGAGGTATTTGCAAACGCATTTATATTTCATAATTCCTGGTTGTAAGTAGGCGATGAAAGAAAAAAATTATTTATGGGGAACCAGTAGCGGAGCGCTTGCTTTACTACTGGTTTTGCCGATCTTAGCGATATTCATGACAGCTGTTGGTGAAACCGATGAGCTTTTTGCTCATTTGATGTCAACGGTAATGCCAACTTACACGTTTAATACTGTGGTACTGGTTATTGGTACTATGGTGTTGTCTCTCGTGTTTGGTATTCCTTCCGCTTGGATTATGGCGATGTGCCGAATCCCCGGAGAGCGAGTCCTTCAATGGGCTCTGGTACTTCCGCTAGCGATGCCGGGGTATATCGTTGGGTATATTTTTACTGATTGGTTTGACTTTGCCGGACCAGTTCAGATTTTGCTGCGCGATCTGACGGGGTGGGGGCCAGGGGAATATTGGTTTCCTGACATCCGTACCCTGAGCGGTGCGATTATTGTTCTTTCGTTAGTCTTCTATCCATATGTTTACCTTTTGTGCCGTGCTGCTTTTATGGAGCAAAACGTCTCTTTGCTTCAATCTGCCCGTCTATTGAAATGCTCGCCTTGGGAGAGCTTTCGCCGTATCTCTTTACCTTTAGTTAGACCGTCGATTGCGGTTGGTTTGTCGCTGGTAGCAATGGAAACCATTGGTGATTTTGGCACGGTGAGCTACTTTGCGGTCAATACGCTAACCACTGCGGTTTATGATACTTGGCTTGGTTATTCGAGCTTAACGGCTGCGGCAAAAATTTCTGCGATAATGTTGGTTGTTGTCATACTCCTACTCAGCTCCGAACGCTACAGTCGCCGCAAGCAAAAATTATTTCAAAACCAATTCAGTAGCCGTGAAGACTTCCGCTATGAGTTAGCTGGTTGGAGAAAGTGGCTAGCATTGTCTTGGTGTTGGGGGCTTGTCTGTATCGCGTTTATTTTCCCGCTTGGGCAGTTGATTATCTATGCTTACAAATATTTCGGCCAAAGTTGGACGGCGGAATTTCGTGAGTATGCGCTTAATAGCCTGTATGTTTCCCTAACCGCTGCCATTATTGGTGTTGTGGTCGCATTGATTGTCAACTTCTGCCAACGCGTCAACCCTGGGCGTAAGAGCCTTGCATTTATGCGCTTATCCTCAATGGGATATGCAGTCCCTGGAACTGTCCTCGCTATAGGTGTGATGGTGCCTGTGTTATTTATGGACCACTTGGTCAACGACATTGCTAAATTCATGGAGTGGGGCAGACCAGGTTTGATTTTTTCTGGTTCTATGTTTGCTTTGATCTTCGCTATGGTCGTGCGTTTTTCTGCGGTCGCAATAGGCAGTATTGAAAGCAGTTTAAGTAAAGTATCTCCATCGCTTGATATGGCATCAAGAACCATGGGTTGTAGTGCTAATTCCATGCTGTGGCGCATTCATTTCCCGTTAGTTCGTCGAGGCGCTTTGATCGCGGGTCTGTTGGTCTTTATCGAGTCAATGAAAGAGCTCAATGCGGCTCTGCTGCTGCGCCCATTCAACTTTGAAACTCTTGCAACTTATGTTTATAACTTTGCCTCTGATGAGCATCTAGAACTCGCTGCATTACCTGCGGTGCTGTTAGTGCTGGTTGGTTTGGTGCCTTTAGTTATTGTTAACCGTTCACTGGAGCATTCCCACTAATGAACTGCGCATTATCAATTAAAGACTTAACGTGTAAATACGATGAGCAAACGACGGTGCTAGAGTCACTGTCGCTAGAAGTTGAGCAAGGTGAAATTGTTTGTCTGCTTGGGGCAAGTGGTTGTGGCAAAACAACGTTACTTAAAGCGATAGCAGGGTTGTTACCATTAAGTTCTGGCACCATGAGCCTAAACTGTATGACCATTGATGACGGTGCGAACTGGCTTCCTCCAGAGCAGCGTAATATCGGTATGATCTTCCAAGATTACGCGCTTTTTCCACACTTAACCGTGGCAGAAAACGTTGCCTTCGGCTTACGTAAATTACCGTTCGGTGAGCAAAAAGCGAAAGTCGAAGAAATGCTTGAGTTAGTGCATCTTGATGGTTATAGCGAGCGCTATCCGCATCAATTGTCTGGTGGTCAGCAACAGCGTGTTGCTATTGCTCGCTCCCTCGCTTATAAGCCAGACTTATTACTGCTCGACGAGCCTTTCTCAAATATTGATACTCAAGTGCGACACGAGCTGATTGCCGAGATCCGTAAGATCTTTAAGAATCAGGGGGTAACGGCGATTTTCGTAACTCATAGCCGTGAAGAGGCGTTTGCTTTTTCTGACAAGATGGCGGTTATGAATCACGGTGTGATTGAACAGTATGGCACAGCGAGCGAGCTGTATTACCAGCCATCAAGTAAGTTTGTCGCTGACTTCCTCGGCGGAGGTAGTTACTTAACTGCTAAACGCTCTTCAGAGTCAGAATTTGAAACTGAACTAGGCTTAGTCGAAGCAACTGCCCAGCAACATATTCAAATCGGTGACAGTTGTGAATTACTGCTTCGCCCTCAGCATGTTCAGATTAGTGCGGCAGAAGACAGCAGCGTCACCGTATTAGAGCAGCAATTTATGGGTGATCACTGTCGTTACGTGATTGATGCGAGTGGAAGTCGTTTGCTAGCGAGTTCTGCCGAGCCTCTTACCATAGGCCAGCAAGTGTCGGTCAAGGTCGAAACTCAAGGTGTGTTAGCTTTCTAGATAAAAAATGCCCGGCGAATGAAGCCGGGCCAATTATATCCACCTATAGGGTAGTGAATTCGATTAACTAGAGTTGCAGAAACTCTTTTACTTGCAGCACAACCTGTTCCGCAGTTTCTTTATCTGCCATCTCGGCAAAGATACGCAATAGCGGCTCAGTACCAGAGAAGCGAGCAATCACCCAGCCACCATTTTTGAAGTAAACCTTAGCGCCATCTTCGTAGCTGACTTTATCTATTTCAAAGTTAAACTCTGGCAGCTGCTTTGCAACATAAATTCGGTTGTATAGCAGTTCTTTTTGCGCTGGCTTAAAAGTGCAATCTCCTTCTGCGGTATAGGCATAGCCATACTTACTGTATATCTCATCCAGCAGTTCTGAGAGCTTTTTGCCCGTTACTGAAATCATTTCGACCAGCAGACTTGAGGCAAACACGCCATCTTTACCTTTGATGTGACCGCGAATCGTTAAGCCACCGGAGCTTTCACCGCCGATCAGTGAGTCATCTGCTTCCATCTGTGAACTGATATGTTTAAAGCCTACAGGTACCTCAAATGATTTCTCGCCGTGTTCGGCAGCGATCTTATCGAGAATGTGAGTCGTAGCAATGTTACGCACCACAGAGCCCTTCCAGCCTTTGTACTCTAATAGGTAGTAGTAGAGTAGGATCAAAACTTCATTGGGGTGAATAAAGTGACCTTTCTCATCAATGATACCTAAACGGTCAGCATCACCATCGGTTCCGATACCAATATCGTAGCCTTCAGCGGCAACTAGGTGTTTTAACCTGTACAAGGTCGCGGCGCTCGGTGAGGGCATTAAGCCGCCAAAGTCTGGATTTTTGCCATCATTGATCACGTCGACATCACAGCGACCGTTGATAAGAACAGTCTGCAAGGCATTTTTAGCAACACCAAACATCGGGTCGATCAGCACGCGTAGATTGGCCTCTTTAATGGATTCAATGTCGATAAAGTTAATGATTGAGTCGACAAACTCGTTCATTGGGTTAATCACTTCGATTAGCTTATCTTCAACTGCTTGGTCGAAATCGACCGACTTTACTTTTGCTAGTGTTAGCTGTGCGATTTGCGTTTCGATCTTTTCAGTGATTACCTCATCTGCATCGCGTCCGCCTTCAATAAACACCTTAATACCGTTGTAGTCGGCTGGGTTGTGTGAAGCGGTGATACACGCAGAGTAGGCACAGCCCATCTCTTTGGCTTTGAACATCACGATAGGGGTTGGGACGAACTTATCAATAAAACTCACCTTGATAGTGTTTGCTGCGAGTACTTCTGTAAACCAGCGGCCAGCTTTGTCTGATAAAAATCGGCGGTCATAACCGACGACAAAGCCTGTATCTGCGACTTGTTCGTTGTTAATGATGTTGGCCAGTGCTTGGGCAACAAGTTGGACATTGTCTTTGGTAAATTCTTCGCCGATAAATGCGCGCCAGCCACCTGTTCCGAACTTAATCATGGTTTTAATCCTTTAAGTAAACAAAGAGCCTCTGTGAAGAGGCTCTAGCGACAATTAACCTAATACAACAACAACGTCATTGATGCTGTCATCAGCCTGAACCGGAACAGCGTTGCCAGTGATAAGTTCACCGTTAATAGTGATTGATTTAACGCCTTTGCTCACTGAGTTCGGATTCTCAACTTTGATGTTGTAAGTCGCGCCTAACCATTGACGAGTTACCTCGAAGCCAGGCCAGTTCGTTGGGATACATGGATCAATCGTTAGACCATCGAAACCCGTACGTACACCTAAGATGAAGTTGGTTACGGCGAAGTATGCCCAGCCAGATGTACCGGTTAACCAAGGGTGGTTTGCACGGCCGTGGTCTTGGTGGTCACGACCCATGATGAACTGAACGTACGAGTATGGTTCAGCGATACGTTTTTCGATGATGTCATTTTGGTTGTATGGGTTAAGTGCATCGTAGAACTTCATTGCACGGTCACCGCGACCAAGTTTCGCCTCTGCAACCCATGCCCATGGGTTAGGGTGAGAGAAGATGGCTCCGTTCTCTTTAACGCCTTGGTATACGCGGGTTACGAAGCCGATATCATCGTTAGGTGTAGCGAATGAAGGTGAGTTCAGGTGCAGGCCGTATTCAGAGAATAGGTTCTCATCTACTGCATCCATTGCTTTTTCGCCGCGCTCTTGAGAAACTGCACCAGAGAGAACCGCTAGTGTGTTTGACTCTAGGTGTACACGACCTTCTGCTTGTTGCGCAGTGCCAATTTTGTCACCATTTTTTGTTAGGCCTCGGATATACCAACCACCTTCGTCATCCCAAAGGTGACTTTCACACGCTTCACGAACGTTCGCTGCCATTTCAGTGTACTTAGCTACATCTTCATCTTTACCAAGGAACTTAGCTAGGTCGATAAACTCTTGTAGAGCCCAGAAATGTAGGAATGAAACCATTGATGATTCACCACCACCTAGGTTTAGACAGTCATTCCAGTCCGCGCGAAGACCTTTACAGATACCCGTTTGACCAACGTATTCAGCAGAGAAATCCAGCGCCGCTTTCATATGGTCATAGACAGAAGCGTCTCCACCGTCTGCGTATGGAATCATCTCATCAAAGAAGCTGTGCTCACCGGTTTCCATTACGTACTTACAGATGGTAGGCACTAGCCATAGGTGGTCATCTGAACACGTATCTTCGATACCGTGGATCTTATCTTCGTCTGAAGGTGTTGGGACAACCGTTGGTGATTTTGATGGTTCAACGTCTGCTTTCTCTGGATCGAACCAGTCTGGATCAAATAGATGCAGACCGTAACCTGCTTTCACCTGACCACGTAGTAGATCAACGAGGCGTTTGCGCGTCATTTCAGGGTTTGCATGAGGGACTGAAATCGCGTCTTGAGCAGTATCGCGGTAACCTAGACCTGTACGTCCGCCGACTTCGATAAATGAAGCGAAACGAGACCATACGACACAGGTTTCAGCTTGGTAAAGAGTCCAAGCGTTGATCATGGTGTCTAGACCTTCGTTTGGAGACTTCACCTGGAATTTCTCACAACGTTCGTTCCAGTGCTGTTTAATACCAGCAAATGCGGCATCAACATTGGCTAGATCTTGGTATTTCTCACGTAGGCGCTCACCATTGCCTTTACCGATACCTAGAATGTAAGCAAAGCGTACTTCTTCACCCGGCTGGATCGTGAATTGTTTGTGGAGTGAACCGCAATGGTTGTAACAAGTTTGCGCTGTGTTTGAACACTTACCTTGTTCGACGGCAATTGGGTTTGCTTCATCGCGGTAAAGACCTAGGAAGCTATCACGTTGGCCATCGTATGAGTCAGGGCTAAATGTTGACGCTAAGTAATAGAAGCCTTCAAAGTCGTTGGTGTTGTAGTACAAGTCATACTCAATCACGCCATCCTTGTACTCAGTACCGGCTGAGTATAGTGACATTTGGTGGTTTTGGTTATCAGATTGAATATGGCTAAATGAGAACTCGACAAATGAGAATGCACTGATGGTACGTGGCTTGTCGGAAGTGTTTTTGATCACTACATCCCATACTTCAGCGTCTTCACCTTTAGGTACGAACAATGTCTTCGTTGCGGTGATACCACTGTATTCACATTTGAATTTAGAGTAAGACAGACCATGACGAACTTCGTAGTTTGCTTCGTCTAAGCTTTTTGCGACTGGTTGCCAAGATATTGACCAGTAATCACCAGTTTGGTCATCACGCAGGTAGACATAATGGCCCGGTCGGTCAAAGGTTGCATTGGGGCGGAATTTGGTAACACGGTTATATTCAGGAGAGTTGTAGAAAGAGTAACCACCCGCATTGTGCGAGATGACAGTACAGAATTTCTCTGTGCCCAAGTAGTTAGTCCATGGCGTAGGTACGTCTGGTCGAGTGATGACGTATTCACGATTGTCGTTATCGAAATAGCCGTATTTCATGTTAATTTCCTTTTTACCAAGCTGCCACTTTAGCAGCCAAAAATTTAAAGCTAGTGAAAACCGCGAATGTTCACCATTCGCTCCAGTGTTATTTCCACGGTTGACGGAAGTTAATGCCTTGTTTTTCGAGTAGAGGCAGGTGCCCTTTCAGCCGTGCTAAGTAATCTTCCCAATTCCGTTGAGGTTTCTCTGTCCAACAGGCTTCAGCCATTGCTGTTAGCCTTGGGAAAACCATATAATCCATTCGTTTCTGTTCAGTGATAATTTCGCTCCAAAGAGCACACTGAATGCCTAAGATTCGTTTTCTTATCGGGTCGCTATCGGGCACTTGAGCTAATGGTTCATAACGATAGGCGTTTTCAAGTGGGATCACAGCGGCCCAATCGACGCCGGGTTCATCTGGGCTATAGTCTTGAGTCATATCCAAATAAGTAGATTGGCCCGGTTGCAGAATGACATCGAAGCCTTGCTTAGCGCAGTTGAGGGCTGCTTCTTCGCTAAGCCATGAGTAGATAACGGTATCTTTGCTCACTTTGTTGCCGTGTTGAGCTTCTTCCCAGCCCACCATACGTTTACCCAACGAGCGAAGTTTTCTTTCTGCATAACCCAATAGGTGACCTTGTAGCTCTTTAGGGCTTTGGAAATTTTTCTCTTGCATCAGTTTTTGGCATGCAGGGCTCTCTAGCCAGACACCGTCAGGTACTTCATCAGCACCGATATGAACCCAAAGAGAGGGGAATAGCTCAGCCACCTCTTCGAGCACTTTATCGAGAAACTCGTATGTACCGGCTAGGGCAGGAGAAAGAACATTGTCGTTGTAGTGCTGGATGCTGCGATACTGCGAGCGATCATTGGGATCTTGCAGTAGCTTAGGCAGAGACTTGATCGCAGCGCGGCAATGACCTGGAATGTCGATTTCTGGGATAATATTGATCCCGCGTTCTTCTGCGTAAGCAATCACCTCTTTGACTTCTTCTTGGCTGTAGTAACCGCCATAAATGTCAGCTAGGTGGCTGTATTGAGGTTCCAACTGTGTTCCGACTCCACGATATCCACCCACTTGTGTCAGCTCAGGCAAAGCCTTGATTTCTAAGCGCCAGCCTTCGTCATCAGTAAGGTGCCAGTGGAAAGTATTGAATTTGTAATGTGCCAGTTGGTTGAGCAGGCGCTTAATCATATCGACGGAGTGAAAATGACGTGCACAGTCGAGCATCATGCCGCGATACTTAAAGCGTGGAGTATCGATGACTTTAATAAACGGAATGGTTAGGTTTCGTTGATCATTTTTTGTAATCAACTGTAATAGCGTTGCACTAGCGTGGACAAAACCGCTACGAGACCCCGCTTCAAGACGGACCCCAGAGCTTGCAACGGTAAGTTGGTACTCACCTTCATCAAGTGTTGGATTATTGCGGTAAATAATCTCGCTATGACCTATGGTTTGCGCTTTAAAATCAAATAACCGTTCTAGCTCTAATTGCAACCAAGTCGCGGCTTTCTCGGCCAGATTAGCTTGCAATGTAATTTGGCTTGAGCGAGTCAGTTGGAACTCGCCATCAAAATGTTCAACCTTATTTGGTTTTGGAATCAGGGCTATGGCTTGCTCAGCAACCTGTGGAAGTTCAGCACGCTCGCGATAAGGCGAGGCTAGGGCTATTGGTGTCAGTACGACGGTATGCTTTACCTTGCCATCATCGGTGATAATAACCGCGTCTTTAAAACCATCCGTGTAGAAACGAAGTGGCGCAGTATTGATACTGAACTCGCAGTAATAATGTTGGTTGGCATCGAGAACTTTGATGTCAGGTCTGACTATACAGAAACTGCCTATCTGTTCGATTTCCCCGTGAGTAAAGCTATCTGGCAAAATGAAGCGGTCTATGATGAATTGCAGTTGCCAATTTTGCAGTGCTTGGTCAGTAAGGTTGTGTAAAGTTAAACCAAAACGGCAAAACTGCTTTTGTTCGGATAGGACGGCTAATTCGACGCGAAAGCTCATATACTTATCCTTAATACAGGTTGTGCTTAGGTTGACCAGCAATCATGATCGCGCCTTCGATGGCATCAAATTGTGGTTCAACTACCCAAGACTGAATAGGTGGAGATAGCCAAGCTTTGATGCGCTCGGCAATACTGCCCATTAAACAGATGCGAGTAGCACCTTTACGATTAAGTACCACTAGGATCATTTCAATGTCACTGGCGGTTTGCTTAAGCATTTCAATTGCTAAGTTGTCACCTTTATTAGCGTGTTGAAAAATTGCTGGGGAGAACTGCCCGTAATCTCGTGGCAAGGCTGATTTAGACCATGCCACGATTTGGTCTACATCATGGTTAAAATGAGCGAGAACGTGCTGAACAAGAGGGGTTACTTCACCAATGCCGTCTTGAGTAAGGAGGACTTTTTGAATAAGGCGTAGACCCATAACAGCGCCACCACCTTGATCAGAGATTGGAAATTCGCGTCCACCGACGATGTGCTGTTGACCATTTTCAAGGTAGATACCGCAAGAGCCTGTTCCTGCAATCACAATCGCCCCAGCGTCACCATTATGAGCACCAATACATGCGCCGTACGCATCGGTATTGAGTACCATAGACGCAAACGAGTGTGACTGATCCATAAATGCTTGCCATGCTGATTTTTGCTCGGCACCTGCTAGAGCGAGACCAAGGTGCATACGAGCAAAATCGCCTGTGTTTAAACCACCCTCAATAGCGGCTACAGTAATAGCTTGCATGATGGAAGCCATTGCAACCTCTATACCAAGTAATATATTGGCGCTTCCGCTTTTCGCTTCGCCGATGAGTGTGCCTTGCTCATCACGAATTCTGGCGCGGCAGGATGTACCGCCGCCATCAATACCGACAAATAGCTTATTCATTGGTTGTCTCCTCAGTATTGAAGTAGGCGAACTGACTGAGTATCGCGAGCAAATACCAAGCGCCATGAGGAATCCATTGCTCCCCCCAACGCCAGTTTTGTAGCATGTCGTCTTTCTGTTTCACTGGGTTAAAGGCGATGTCGTTTTCATCTTCGAAGCCTGCGGTAATACCGTTACAAATTCCGCCCTTTGCATTAAAGAATCCAAGCTGCGGTAGGTAATCTGGGTTGTTGATACCATGTCCATCCAGCATGCACATATGGTAAGGGTTAAGACCTAAGATCCAGTTGAGATTGTTTTGCGCGAACGTCAGCAGTTGCTGTTGCGTTGTATGGTCTTCAATATGCGCTAGGGCCAAAAATGCCATGCTGCTTAGTGACCCTAAACGAGCGTTCTCCCCTTGCCACCAGTAACCAGTTTCATTGTTCTGCGCGACAAAGAATGCATCACGTTTTTCACCATCGACAGATTTGACATATTGGCGAGGATAACCAAACGGGTTTGCAACCATATTGCTAATCGTAAGTTCAAACTTTACCGCTTGGTTGATGACCTTGATTAGGTGCTGCTTTCTGTCCTTATTGGGTTCGATATTGAGGTATTCGCACAAGGCTATAACTGGTAACCCTGATTCTGCCGCGTGGTAATATGGTCGGCTGCCGTCTTGATTTGCTGCCCAAAAGTGGGTGAAGTTTTGGTCGCTTTGCTGGTGTGAGATAAGCTGGTCACTCCAGTAGTGACATTCTTCAAGGTACTGTTTACTTGCCGTGGTACGGAAAAGCTCGGTCGCAGCGAGCAGAGCGCAGTATTCGTCAATGATATTTTCTTGGCCATCATCTAAGTATTGACGGTTGAATTCTTTAAGGTGCCAGTAACCTTTTTCTGCCGCAGCTAAATAGTCTTGATTGCTAAAGTGACCGCTTTCTTTCAAGCGAGCGGCACTTGCTAGAGCCGCAATCGCAATGCCACCGCCTTGCCTAAAGCCCGATTGATAGTTTTCAGATTTGTGACCATCTTGCGTGGCGTAAGCGCATATCTCGCGTTGATTGATATCTTTTGACCATTTATCAAATACCGTCATGTAAAAGTAGCCTGCTTGATTTTGCATGCGCACGAGAAAATCTGCGCCAAACAGTGCTTCTTCGGTGAGACGAATCTTAGAGAAGGCTGGCAGGCTTTCACCATGCTCAACAAGTTCTAGACCCTTTAGCATGTTCCACACCACCATAGGTGTTTGCTGAGGGTTTAGGTAGTTGGCGTAAGAGAGATGGCTAAGGTATTTACTGACATCACCTGATGCGTCGTACCAACCACCTTGAACATCAACGGTTTGATCACTACCGAGAATAGGGACCTGTTTATCTTGCTTGTCAAAGCGGCCACCACAACGTTGTGACTTGAAGTAGTGGAGCAGGTCGGAAAAAGTCGTTTTGAGCAATAGGCCTTGCTCAATCGCAAACACTTCAGAACGGAGATTTTCAATTCTTAGGTAGAAGCGTCCAGCTTGTTCAAAATCAGAGAATTCAATACGAAAAAAACTCCCTTGGTGCCAATTAGCGACCTTTGTGCCTTTCTCAATAGCAAAAGTTGCCACAGTTTGATGACTGTAGGCACAAACTAACAACGCAGTGGTAGATGAAAGTCGTGTCTTGCGAGTCATCAAAATAGCCTGCTTTGGCCCAAGGGCTTCATAACCAATATGGTTAGTAAGTAGCAGCATTAAAATCTCCGAAAAAATCTTGGTATAGGTTGAGCCAAGGTTTTCCTTGGCTCTATTGGTGTTAGCTTTCGTATAGGTAACAGCGAACAAAGTGGTTGTCAGAGAGCTGAATGACTTCAGGCAATTGCTCGCGGCATTTGTCTGAAGCATGCTGACAGCGTCCTGCAAATGGACAGCCTGCCGAGGCTGGTGTCCATAGAGGGATCTCCCCTTTGTTGCCTTTCAGTTTTTCATGAATTGATTTGCTTGGATCAGGCACCGCTGATACCAATAGTTGTGTATAAGGGTGTTGAGGGTTGTGAATGATTTCTTCTGTGTCTCCCCACTCAACCATGTGGCCAACGTACATTACCGCAAGGTCTTCTGCGATGTAGCGTGCAGTAGCGATGTCGTGGGTGATATAAAGTAGAGACATCTGCTTCTCAAACTTCATTTCTTCCATCAAATTCAATACACCAGCACGAATAGACACATCAAGCATGGAGGTGGGTTCATCAGCCAACACCACTTCCGCACCAACAGCAATGTTACGTGCTAGGTTAACCCTTTGACGTTGTCCACCCGATAACTGATGTGGGAACTTCTGTGCGGTCTCTTTTGGTGGGATCAGACCGACCTGCTCCAATAAATCATAAACGCGTTCTTCCTGCTCCTTCTTGTTGCGAGGATCGACTTTTTTGTGGATCAGCAATGGTCGAAGGATGTGATGGTAAATGTTATGGGTTGGGTTTAGTGAACCAAATGGATCTTGCCAAACCATTTGCACGCCTTCGCGATAGGCCATTAAATCTGAACGTGAATCGATCGTTTGGATATCACGCCCTTTGTATTCGATGATGCCATCTGTCGGGGCATACATTTTGGCGATCATCTTGGCAGTGGTTGATTTTCCTGAACCTGACTCACCAACCACAGACAGACCGCGGCTTTTGTACATTTTGAATGATACGTCGTTGATGGCGCGCATCATCGGCTGTTGTAAAGAGTTACTCGTTATTGGAAAATCTTTAACTAGATTTTTCCCTTCTATCAGTAGCTCGCCATATTCTTTGCTCATAATTGTCTCCAGTAATCTTTATAGTTATTTCTCAATGGCTCGCTAGAGTTTATGTTGAGCTATCGGTTCACCGTAAAGGTGACAATTTGAGAAACGATTAGGCTCGATTTGTCTTAACTGAGTTGGAACGCGAGTACATGCCTCGTGCACGCGATTACAACGTGCTTGGAAACGACAACCTTGTGGAACTTCTAGCAGGTTGAGTGGGTTTCCAGGGATGCCAGTTAATTTAGTTTTTGGCCCTGTTAATGGAGGGAAAGAGCTACCTAGTCCTTTAGTGTAAGGGTGATATGGGCTTTCCAGAATCTGTTTAGATGGAGCGACTTCAATCAGTTCACCCGAATACATGATCCCGATACGATCTGAGAACTCGACCATTAACGAAATGTCATGAGTAATGAACAGGATAGAAAAACCAAACTCTTCTTTTAGTGCATAGATTTTTTGCAGTATTTCGCGTTGTACTACTACATCTAGCGCTGTTGTTGGTTCATCCATGATGATCATTTTGGGATTGAGAGCGAGAGCAATTGCAATGACTAAGCGCTGACGCATACCTCCAGAAAATTGGTGCGGGTAGTCCGTGAGTCGACTAGGGTGAATATCAACGATTTCCAACAGACCTTCAGCGCGTTTGCGTGCTTGTTCACGAGTCATATTCGTGTGACGCATGATAACGTCGCAGAACTGCTCTTCCATCGTCAATACAGGATTCAGAGCATTCATGGCACTTTGGAACACCATCGACATTTCACTCCAGCGGAACGATTGCATACGTTGGTCGCTGTACTTGAGGATATCTTCACCGTTGAAGATGACCTCACCTCCAGTGATAAATGCTGGTGGCTTATGCAGACGCATGAGTGAGAAGGCGACCGTTGATTTACCACAACCAGATTCTCCAGCTAAGCCAAATACTTCACCAGGGGCGATATCGAAGCTGACATTGTTACAAGCGCGAACGTCGCCAGCATCTGTGATGTAATCAACGCAAAGATTGCGGATAGAAATTAGTGGGCTAGTCATAATTATTTATCTCCGCTCCAAAGTGCATTCTGTGGTGGCATTTCTGGCGTGCGTTCTTTTTGGTCTTGCGCAGCAAGTTTCTTCCAACGCTTCATACCTTTGTGAGAACGTAATTGTGGGTTAGCAATTTCATCTACTGCGAAGTTCAGTAGTGAGAGACCTGTTACCAGTAGTACCAGTGCAATACACGGTGCCAATACTTCCCACCATGCTCCGATAAGCATTGCTGAAGATTGGTTCACGTTATACAACATGATGCCCCAACTGATGGTATTTGGGTCGCCAAGACCAAGGAACGAGATAATGGATTCCATACCAATTGCATACATAACCGAGCCAATAAAGCTCGCGCCGACGATTGGAATCAAGTTTGGTAGGATTTCAACAAAGATAATTCGAAATGAAGATTCACCCAGTACTTCTGCTGCCTTTACAAACTCTTTCTCTCGCAAGGCGAGTGTTTGCGAGCGTATGACCCTCGCGCCCCAAGCCCAGGAAGTACAGCCAATAATAATGGCGATGGTAAGTGGCCCTGCTTCACCTATAAAGGCAGCCAAAACAAACAACAACGGATATTGTGGAATAACCAGCATGATGTTCATCGCGGCAGTCAGTACATCATCGACTCGACCACCAAAGTAACCAGCTGAAATACCAATTACAGTGGCAAGGAAACATACGGTTAAGCCAGCGCCAAAGCCCACACCTAACGAGATTCGTGCTCCGTAAACAAGTTGTGACCAAACATCACGACCCATACGGCTAGTGCCTAGTACATGCTCAGCTTTTTTTGACATGATCATAGTTCGTCGATCAGTGGCTAAGTTTTCAGCGATAAAACCATCCGGATTCGTTTGCGCTGATTTGACGACAAAGCTCGGATACTCGTGTGGATTACCAGTGCGTTTATCTGGAGCATGTTGAGTCAGCAGTGGTGCTGCTACCGCGACAAAGATAAACAAAGAGACGATCACTAGGCCGATGCGTGCATATGCATTGCCTAGGATCAGTTTAAATAGATCTTTCATGATTATTTCCCTCCCTTACGAAGGCGAGGATCTAGTACAACGTAAAGCATGTCGGCAATGAGGTTAAATGACAGCATAAACAGCGTCATAATGATCAATTGCCCCTGAAGAACTTGATAATCACGAGCGTGAATCGCATTAAGAAGAACTGTACCTAGACCTGGGTAGTTAAAGATGATTTCTACAATCAACTGACCACCAATCGCCATACCTAAAGACATTGATAGGGCGGTAACACTTGGTAGCAGTGCGTTACGTGCTGCGTAGTTAAAAACCACTCGGTTTTCACTTAGGCCCTTACCTTTCGCCATCGTGATGTAATCTTCTGCTAGCAGGTTAATCATGTTGTTACGCATGTTGACCAAGAAGCCGCCAATCTGAATGATTGAAGCACAAAACAGCGGTAAAACGGCATGGTAAGCCACGTCTTTGTAGAACGCCCAACTGGTCCAGTCTGGCACTGTTCCTGCCGTGTAGGCGTAACCAGTAGGGAACCACTTTAGACCGATAGCGAAAGTGAAGAGAGCAAGCATAGCGATAACCACTTGCGGTACTGCTTGAACAATCAACATGCCAGGAGTTACAAAGGCATCATATTTACTGCCGCGCTTCCATGCAGCGAAAATGCCCAGTATGGAGCCAATCGAAAAAGAAAGAATTACAGCGCTGCCGGCAAGGAAGAGTGACCAACCAAAAGCACCGCCGAGTAGTTTATTTACCGATAGCGGATAGAACTGAATAGATGTTCCCAGTTCCCAGCTAAGAATATTTTTCATGTAAGCAATGTACTGAACAAAAAGGCCACCATCGACAAAGCCTAACAGTTCTTTCATTGCTGCAATGCGTTCGGGTGTTACTTGAACTGATGCATTGGCAAACATCATGGTCACCGGATCACCCGGCATTGCACGAGGAATAATAAAGTTTAGTGTCGCAGCAACTAACAGCGCGACTAAATAGAATGACAAACGTCTTAAAAAATAACCCATAACTCACACCTTACTTACCCAGATTTTCCCTGTTTCTGGTTTCAGGTCGCTCCTAGCGAAAGTTGAAATTTAGAGCGAATAATCCCCTGACGACTGGCGCCATACTTTAATCAACTTAAAGAGAGGGGGATTAGGCGGCGCACAGAAGATGCGCCGCAAGATAGAACAACTACTTACTTAACTGGTTTTAGATCCAGTACGTGAAGTAGACGCTCTGGGATACCGGCCCAAATGTTTGGACGGCCTTTTGGATTTTCTTCGTTCCACCAACCAGTAAAGCGAGTTGTGTTGTATTGGAACATATAAGCACCTGACAACACTGGAATCGTTACTTGATTGGATGCAATGATTTGCTGGATACCATGAGCGATTTCTAGCTGTTCGTTCTTGTCAGCTGTTTTGTAGAAGCTGTTAAGTAGGCCATCTAGTTTATCGTTCTTGAAGTAGTGCATAGCAAAACGAGGCATGCCGTCGCCCGACTGTAACTCTGAGTTGTAACCACTGTTCCAGTATAGATGTGGATCTGCACCGTGGAAGTAGTTGGTGTATGCAACGTCGTAAGTACCTTCTAGCATTGCTTGGTTGTACACAGAGAAGTCTGGAGTACGTGCTTTCGCTTTGATACCTACTTCAGCTAGCTGCTCTACGGCTAGTTGAACCGTGTTGTTAAAGTCAGTCCAGCCATTTGGTGACTGAACTAATAGCTCGAACGACTTACCAGATGGAGTATCAACGAAGCCATCATTGTTGACATCTTTAAAGCCCGCTTTCTTAAGTAGCTCTTTTGCACCCTCTACATTGTACGTGTTGTAACCCTTGTACTTGTTGTGAGTAGTTTCGTCAGACCAAGTCTTAAATGCGTAACCTAGACCAGAAGCGAAATCATTTACTGTACCGCCGCCGTAGAACGCGATGTCGATAATTGTTTGACGGTCGAGAGCCATTGAGAATGCACGACGGAAATCAACGTTTGATAGCGCTTCGTGCTTCGCGGTATCTGGATGCTTGAAGTTAACAACGAATGCTTGTGTACCTGCTGGCGGGTACCAGTAGTGGTGGTTAGGGCTCGCAGCAGCGTAAGTACGGTCGATATCTGGAATGAATGATGAGGTCCAGTCCATTTCGCCGTTTACTACTTTACCTAGGAACTGATCATTGTTCGCGATTTGTGGAACACGTAGACAGTCTACATCTAGGTTATCTGCATCCCAGTAGTTCGGGTTTTCACATTGAATGTAAAGCTGTGGAGTGAAAGTTGCAATCTCAGTAAATGGACCAGAGCCTACAGGATTCTCGTTAGTGAATGTCGAAGGATCCTTAATCTTACTCCATACGTGTTGTGGTACTACAGGTACTTTTACGATTTCGTAAGCAGCATTTGAGTTAGCTTCCTTAATGTTGAACTTAACTTGGTAGTCGTTCAATTTCTCAACGCTAGAAACCCAAGAGTTGATACCGCTTTGATCAAGTTCTGGCTTCTCTTTAACTAGGTTGAAAGAATATACCACGTCGTCTGCGTTGAATGCTTCACCGTCAGACCACTTCACACCTTTACGTAGGTCAAATACAACGCTTAGTAGATCGTCTGCAATTGTGTAGTTCTCTGCTAGACGGAATACTGGAGTATTACCGTGCATTTCGTTGAAAACAACGAGTGGCTCATATAAGAAGTCCGTTGTTGTATGTAGGTTTGTCGCACCTAGGTATGGGTTAAAGTTACGGACAAAAGTGGTGTATTCTTTAGGGTGGATAGTTAGTTCACTGCGTTCAGCTGCAGCTGCTACTGAAGTAAAACCAGTGGTTGCTGTTGCAATAATTGCTGTTGCTAGTGCTGTTTTTTTAATGTTGGCAAGCATAGCTGTTCCTTACTATTTGCTTTCATTTCACTAATGGATGGAATGTCATCAATTGATAAACACTCACTAAGGCCTACCTCTTGTAGATAACTTCATGTCGGAGGTGACGAGAAGTTTAGAGTGGCCTGTAAGCCTTAGGCACAGTAAGAAAACACTGTTACGTTAATTTTCGCAATCGCCATTCCCGTTAAAAACGTTAAAAACTGCCTTTGCGACGTCAAGAATGTCAAAAATAACAGAGGTATGGTTTTTTTAAGCGATTTCTTGGATTTGAACTAAGTCGCATAGCTTCCTTCTTCTGTCCAGTGATGTAAGTGTTTACTAACGCAGATGAGCTTGTAGTTTGGCTTCTTTCTGCTGTATTTAAGATCTTGAGATCTTAATCACCTAGCTTAAGTAGTGTTAATTTTTATCGATAAATTAAAACTGCCGTCTTGTTGTGATTGGCTTCGCAATCTGCGCTATTTTTGTTCGTAAAGCAGTCTATAGCGCCACTTTCTGTCAAAAGATATCACTTCACGATCGGTGTTTTTGTTGTCTTATTAGAGTTGTTTTACGCAGCGTATTAATGGCTAAAGACCAATGTAGAGTTGGAAATGAGGGAAATAAAAAAGCCTGCGTGAGCAGGCTTAGGAGGAGAGATGTATCCGAGGCTAACTGGTCAGTAAGTGTTGCAACTTGTCACGTAACCCCTCAACGTGAGTTCGTTCCGGGCTATACTCATTGCAGTGTTCAAGAATGTAATCCAAAGAGCTGAGTACTGTTCGCCAGCGTGGCGTTTTTGGTAATGTCTCTGGACGAAGGTATTTATCAAGAGTACGCGTTTGTAAGGTGCTCCGGTCAAGGTAGACGCGCCACAAACCACTTTGTTCGGCAAAGGTAAACTTGCTTTGTCCTGTGACTGATTCCCAATAGGCGAGGGCACTTGTCATCGCATCCACTAATACCTCACGCATTACCTCTTGCTTAGACTTATTATCATTGGTTGCTCGGTCAGCTAAACGAGTAAACTCACCGCCTAATTCTTTAAGCTCTTGCAGTTTGGCTTTGTCACCTTCAAAAGCAAAGATCGATAACGCTTCAATTGCTGTCTCTAGATTATTCATTCTGGTTGCATTGATACTGCCGCCTACGTTGAAGATGTATATAGAGCGTAGCCCAGCACCATCAGGTAACTTCAAGATGTCTGCCGACAGATGTTGTCTGACATCTTCAACGTAGACATCAATGGTGCCACAATAGTGCTCTTGCTCTACATTGAGGAATTTAGGCGCAATGATTTCCTCTGCACTAGAGCGTTTTAGTTGTTCCGTTGAGCGTTTGAATAACCTAGATGCTGCCTCATTAGCAAAGCGAATTTTGTTGTCTTCACGTACACACACAATCGCTTCAGGTGCTGTCTCGAGTTGCTCTAATAGGCGCCCTTGTGTTTCAAGTAAGCTGGCTTCAACGATGGCTCTTTGCTTGAGTTCTTGGTGAAGCTGTTGGTTTTCTATACGTCGTAGTTCTGCCTTACTTGCGGTAAGGTGTGCGACAATTCTAGCTGCAAGTTCTTGCTTATTAAAAGGTTTAGAAAGATAGTCGTTTGCTCCTGCATTAAAGCCTCGCACACGATCATCGGTTTGATTCAATGCCGTGAGCATTATGATAGGCAATGCAGCATGGTCATAGGTTTCTCGTAGCGTTTGGCATACTTGGTAACCACTCATTCCTGGCATCATGATATCGAGCAGCAGCAGTTCGGGTTTTTCTTTGCTAACGGCTTCGAGTGCCTCATGACCATCTTTGGCAGTTCGAACACGATATCCCTCAAGACGCAAGAAACTATCCAGAACGCGAAGGTTGACAGGTTCATCGTCGACCACTAAAAGCAGAGGGCCATCCGGGTTTTCGGGTAGGCTGGTTGGCTCCTCTAACTCAATATCACCTGTGTTTGGTGCTTTAAAGTGCGCAGATTCATAGTGGTTTGCTTGTTCTATTTGTTCAACACTAGCAATAGGTAAGGTAAAGCTAAAGGTGGTCCCAACCATTGGTTGGCTACTTACATAGAGCGTGCCATGCATTAGCTCAATTAACTGTCGGCTAATCGATAGACCTAACCCCGCCCCTTGACGATAACGACTTGAGTCACTTCCGGCTTGAATGAGAGGTTCAAAGATGTGGTCAAGCTGATCCGCTGGAATACCTTGCCCAGTATCAACCACCTGAACGCGGATATTGTCATCTACTACGCTTGCAGAAATGACGATTTTACCTTCGCTTGTGTATTTGATTGCGTTACCAACTAAGTTATACAGCACTTGCTCCAGTCGCTGTGGATCTGCGCTAACCCAAACGGGATCATCGGGAACTTGGTTAATGATACGCAGTGGCTTAGAACCAATAAGATGGGATGACAGCTCTAGTACCAAGCGGGTTGAACCAGCAAGATCAACTGCACTTGTGTCAATGTCGAGATTTCCATAACGCATTTTATGGTAGTCGAGCAGGTCGTCGACCAAAGTAGCCAATCGTTGACCGCTATTAATGATGATATCGAGCTGATACTTATGCTCTGAGGTGAGCGGGCCGTTAGCACCTGAGGCTAACGCTTCCGCAATACCCACCATTCCATGTAGTGGTGTGCGAAGCTCATGAGAAGTCGTTGCTAAAAACTCATCTTTCAGCTTATTGGCAAGCTGCAACTCTTCATTTTGTTTTTGAATCAGCGTTAGGTTGCTTTCTAGCTCCTCATTTTGCTGCTTTATCAGTTGAATCTTTTCTCGGATCGAACGCTGCATACGTTCAAAGCTGATGGCTAGGCGGCCGATCTCATCTTTGCGTTGAGTATTGTTCATGTCGGCATCGAGATCGCCAGCCGAGACTTTTTCTGCTGCCCAAGTGAGCTGTAGTAGTGGGGAGGTAATAAAGTTCGACAAATAGTGAGAGGCCATCACCACCAAAAGAATGGCAGTGAGCATGGCGAAGATGAATAGTGTTTCAAGTTGATGGACGCGAGCGAAAGCAACATTTTCTGGTACTTCAACCACTATCGCCCAATCAATGCTCTTAAACGAGATAGGACTATAGGCTGCAATGATCGCTTCATTTTCTGTATTGCTATAGGTGCCCACGTCGGTGGCACCTGCGAGCGCTAAGTCGATTACTTGACGACTTTTATCTATGTCTTGTTGTTGGTAGGCAAGGGTTCGAGAGTGATGGTCTGAGCCAACTAGCAAAGTTTTCATCGAGGTTAGGTTATTGTTGTCTGCGATGAGTTTAGTAATGCCATTATTTGGCAATCTAAACATCGCGTAACTGTGTAGATAGCCTTGTTGAATAATTGGCGCGCCTAACCAAGCGACCGTCTTTCCTTGTTCTTGTGAGAAGTCAGAAATAATCAGCGGTGTATAATCTTCATTGGTTTTGCGTTTATCGGTAACCAAGTTACGTAGCTTGGTGAAGGTTTTGCCCAAATTGTCGTCTTTGTATTTTCCCGTCAATAAGTTGGTGCCGTAGTTATCATTCTTATAGATCGAGTAAGTGACGTTACCCTCTCTATCGACGAGTAAAATGTCATCAAAGTCAGAGCGTTTTAATAGCTCTAGGTAGGCCCAATGGTAGCGCTTGTGTAAGAGACGGTATCGCTCTGTGCCGTTATAGACGCTCGACTGAGGTAAGATTGAGGTCTTGATCTGGTCACCGGAGCCTTGAATGTAGCGACGTTGGGCATATTCGCGAGCTTGTTCTATATCCAATCCTAAACTGCTAAACGCGTTGACTAAGCCATAGAAACGCCCGCCACTGGCATAAGCCAATTCTGAACGAACAAAACCCATTACTTCAGATTCTTTAGCGTATAGGTAATCAATGACCTGTTGACGCTTACTGTCTCGCACAGAGATAAGGTGCGAAGTACTCTGCTCTTGAAGGTCTTGAGTGTGGGATTGTAAGAAAAAGATCGCAATAACCGTCAGAGGAGTAATACTTAACACCAAAAATGCCAGCATTAATGTACTCTGAAGGCGTTTAAACTTCTGTTTTCGATAAAACTTAAACATAGCCTGAGTAATGTTTCCGTGAGAATACGGCTTAGTGGGTATCGGCACCCAAGTAAGCTAGACAAAACGTTATTTTCCTAAGATGACAAAATTAACGAGTTTTTTTACTTTGACAAGTAAGTTGCTAGTAAAGCGTGGAGAATGGCGCAATTTTAGTGTGATTAGGTGGGATGTAACCCAATCCAAGCGCTGGATTGGGTTGTTTGACTATTTTTTTGCGTGGTAGATGGTGAATTTATTGGTCTTATTTATCGTCTCACAATTACCGTAAGCTTGCTTAATAATCGGTGGGTACTTGAGGAAACTGTTCGCGACAATATACAAGTTGCCCTGTTTAGCACTATGTTTTGCTCCTTGAGCAAGCAAGTCTTCTGTTGCGCTGTAGCTGGTATCGAGCCCAGCGTGGAACGGTGGGTTACTGATGATAAAATCGTAATCACTGCTAGTGTCAGAGTAGACGTCGGAGGCAAACACTTTACCGGTAAATCCGTTGGCTGCTAGGGTCGCTTTGCTGGATTCTACGGCCAGTGCGCTAATATCACACATTTCTAGTTCGATGTTTGCGTTTAACTGTGCCATCACGCTACCAATTACGCCAGCTCCACAGCCAAAATCGAGTACTTTACCGCTCAGTTCTGGTAGCGTATCGAGCAGCAACTTGCTACCAATATCGAATTCACCATGACTAAATACTCCTGGCAAACTTTTAATTGTGAGCGATGTTTGCTGGTACTCGACTTGGTAGGTTTTAAACCATTCTTGTAGATTGAACGCTTTAGGCGTTTGAGTACATTGCCCCCAGTAAAATGAACAGCGGCGCGCTGAGTCGTATTTGGTAATTAGGCCATACGGCTTAAACATCTTTTCGATGCTTTTTACTCCTGAGCGGTTTTCACCAACGACAACAATTTCTGTCTCTGCGCCTAGCTTTGCCATCAGCATTGCCAGCAAGTACTCCGCTTCGGCTTTCGCTTTCGGCCAGTAAAGCAGCACCAGATCGGCTTGAGTTTGCTCGTGGAACTCTGCGCCAAATACACTTTTCACTTGTGGATAGGTGCTCAACTGTCGATGGTAGCCATAGTTGGTGGTGAATACAGTAACAGAGTGACAGTGTTGGGTTAGTTCAATAGGAAAAAGATCCTCAGCTTCTCCAGCGACCAAAACATGCTTGCCTTCGAAATAGGCGAGCTGTCTTTCAGCAATTTGACTTGGTGCAATATAAGCAGACATAGCAAACTCAGTGTAAAAAAAAGAGGGAGGATTTTCGCACAATCCTCCCTTATCTTGAAGTGATAAACGGTATTAGGCGTTAGCTGCGATCTTGTCGATCAAGGAAACCTTGGAACTCTTCTTCATAGATATTAAACAGTACCATTGTCACTGCAAAGATTATTGGGCCATAAATCAAACCGATCAAACCAAATAGATGTAGGCCACCAAGCAGTGAGAAGAAGATCATTAGCGTGTTCATCCCAGCACTGCCTTGCATCAGCAGTGGACGGAGCAAATTGTCAATCGAGCCAACGATTGCCACACTCCACACAGTAAGGAAGATTGCCCAAGTGGTATCGCCGGTTAAGAACAAGTAAATAGCGGCTGGAATCCAAATCAACGCAGTACCGACGACAGGAATAAACGAGGCAAAGCCCATCATGGTACCCCAGAACAGACCAGGGAAACCAGCTAGCCACATTCCGATACCCCCTGCAAAGCCTTGAGCAATAGCCGTTAGGAAAGATCCCATAACAGCAGATTTCGCCACTTGTTCTACTTCATCAAGCAGCTTATCTTCTTGGCTTCGCGAGAGGGGCAAAATATGCCGAATCGCGCTGATGATCTTGTCATGATCGCGAAGTAAGAAAAACAGTACGAACAACATCAAAAAGAAGTCCATTAAGAAGTTGGTCGCATCGCCTAAAATCTTTGCGCTGATACCAACAAGGTTACTGCCGAAGGAAGTGGCAAACTGCGCCACTTTTTGCGCAATTTCTTGTGGACTAATGGTATCGAACGGTAAATAGGTATTGATCAACGAAAGACCGTTCACGACCCAAGGGTGTTCAAAGATGGTTTGAATACCACCGTGTGTGACCCATTGGTAAACGTTTTGCGAGAATGATGAGCCTTGTTGAACGATAGCGGCAAAGACAAACAGCAGTGGAAAAACGATGATGAAAGTTAACACTACACAAGAGAGTAGGGAGGCCAAGTTGGTGTGCTTTGGCATACGCTTCTCTATCCATTCATGAATAGGGAACATCAGTAATGAGATGATAAACGCCATCACAATTGAGTTTATGTATGGCTCAACCAATAAAAAACACGCGAGCCCAGCAGCAAGTAGTGCAACAATCAATACCCAATGGCTGGAAGTTAATTTGATTTTATCTGACACATTTATTGTCCAAGTAATCGACACTGTATCCGTATAATGGCGGTAAACGTTAGTGTGTTCAACGCAAAATCAAAATGTTATTTGTGGAATGAAAAAGTATGGGCTGTTGCGAGAAAGAGAATTGCAGTGATAGTAAGCGTAAGACCAAGCGCACTATACCTTGGTTTTCTTTGCTTTTATTTGGGGTGGCTATCTTGGTCGTTGTGAACTGGAAATAACAAAGGCTGCATTAGGCAGCCTTTGTTCTGTCTATGAGCGAGTGCCTAAGCTTCTTCAGAAAGAATGGCGAAACAGCGGTCGGCTGCTTCTAGTGTGGCTTCGATCTCTTTGCTGCCATGAGCCAGAGAAGTGAAGCTTGCTTCAAATGCAGAAGGGGCTAAGTAGACACCGTGCTTTAACATTAAGTGGAAGAAGCGTTTAAAGCGTTCAATATCGCATTTAGCCACGTCTTCGTAACTTGTAATGCTCTCTTGTTCCGTAAAGAAGAAGCCAAACATGCCACCAACCTGATTCACCACTAATGGGATGTTGTGGCTGTCAGCTAGTGCTTTAAAGCCGTCCGCTAACTGCTTCGTTTTAGACGCAAGGCGTTTTTCATTACCTTCTTCTTTTAGTAGGTTCAAACAAGCGAAGCCGGCAGCCATTGCCACAGGGTTTCCTGAAAGGGTTCCCGCTTGGTAAACAGGACCTGTCGGAGCGATGTATTGCATCACTTCTTTGCGTCCGCCAAATGCACCCACTGGCATGCCGCCACCGATAACTTTACCAAGTGTGGTTAGATCTGGCGTAATGTTGTAATGACCTTGTGCGCCACCAAGAGCAACACGGAAACCTGTCATCACTTCATCAAAAATCAGCAGTGCACCTTCTTCATCACAGATTTGACGCAGACCTTCATGGAAGCCTTCAACTGGTGGGATACAGTTCATGTTACCTGCAACAGGCTCAACAATAATACAGGCGATCTCACCTTTATTTGCTGCAAACAGTTCGCGAACAGAATCTAGATCATTAAACCTTGCCGTTAGTGTATGTTTCGCAAAATCAGCAGGTACGCCAGGGGAGCTAGGTTGACCCAGAGTCAAAGCACCAGAACCAGCTTTGACTAATAGGCTGTCTGCGTGGCCGTGGTAACAACCTTCAAATTTCATGATCTTGTCGCGGCCTGTGTAGCCACGAGCAAGGCGAATCGCACTCATGGTCGCTTCTGTGCCTGAGCTTACCATGCGCACTTGTTCCATCGATGGTACTAGCTCTGAAACAAGTTCAGCCATAGCAATTTCCATTTCTGTCGGTGCTCCAAAGCTCAAACCACGTTGCGCCGCATCGATAACTGCTTCGCGAATGACTGCATGGTTGTGGCCAAGAATCATTGGTCCCCATGATCCTACGTAGTCGATGTAGGCTTTACCATCAGCATCAAAAATCAATGGGCCGTCAGCACGCTCCACGAAGATTGGTGCGCCGCCAACGCCGTTAAAAGCACGTACTGGAGAGTTTACGCCACCAGGAATGGTTTGCTGTGCTTTTTGAAATAGGTCTGCTGATTTGGTCATGGGATATCCTCTTTTGATTGCTCGGACCAATTTGGCTCGCATTGTACCTGCCCTATCCATTTCAATAAAACGCTTTGCGCCACATTCTGAATACTTTGGCAGCAAATAAACTCGATATAGTGTAAAAAATGGCGAGAAAAGTGGTGAATACTTGAACGCTTCACTCAGGTATTAGATAATCACTACACTATTAAAATTAAAGTTCCAGATGGTGAGTGCAGTCTGGATGTAGAAGACTGAGAGAGGTCATCGTGAGCGAAGTAAATATCCCATTAACATTTTCAGATGCAGCGGCTCAGCGAGTCGGCGCTTTAATTGCGGAAGAAGAAAACCCAAATCTAAAACTACGTGTATATATCACAGGTGGGGGCTGTAGCGGGTTCCAATATGGCTTTACGTTTGATGAAGCGGTTAATGAAGGCGATACCACCATTGTCAATAGTGGTGTCACGCTAGTGGTTGATCCAATGAGCCTGCAGTACCTAGTGGGCGGTCAAGTTGATTATACTGAAGGCCTTGAAGGTTCGCGTTTCTTCGTCAATAACCCTAATGCGACAACAACTTGTGGCTGTGGTGCATCATTTAGCGTTTAATCGCCACTTATTTTCCTGAGGCTGCATTGTGCAGCCTTTGTTTTATCTGCGATTCTCGTCTAGAAACTGAGACCTACTCTAAAATACTGTCCAACTGTATTTTCTTTTTATTTGGTTAATTTATATCCTGAATAGTACTTCTCGTAATTAGTTTACGAGCCTATATCTATGGCTTACCTATTGACTGCATAACTGATGTGAAATAGCAGCAATTTGGGTGCGATATAGAATCACTAAGGATAGTTATGGCTAGAATCTCTCCGTTTCGTTTTATCGCGACAAGACCGTACCTTGTTTCTCTTTTTTTTATCACCATGCTCACGCTCTGGCTAGGAGTCGGTATGCTTAATGCTGAAGACGCGACTCCACAGCAGAGTGAGCAAGAAATACCACTCGCAAAAGTGGCGTTTACTTCCTTTGTGGCCAGCCCGACGCATAAGAATATTGACCTTTATGGCCGCACTGCACCTAACAAGCAAGCCAAATTAGGTGCGGAAATCGCAGGGAAGATAACCCAGCTTAAAGTGTCCAAAGGAGATAGCGTTAAGCAAGGGCAAGTGATCGCCCTGATTGATAAAGGGGATCTTGAGATTCAGCTAGATCGTGCCAGAGCCATGCTCAAGGTCAAAGAAAAAGAGTTTAACGCAGCGAAATCACTGCAAAGTAAAGGGTTACAAGGTGAGGTAGCGTTTACCAATGCCCAAGCCGGGTTGGTTGAAGCAAAAGCCATGGTAAGTAACGCTAAGATTGCGCTAAGAAATACAGTAGTAACCACGCCCTTCAGCGGTATTGTTGAGCACCTGTTTATTGAAAAAGGGGATTTTGTCGGTGTCGGTGATCCTGTTGCTAGCTTGCTAGATTTGAGCAAGATAGTGATTGAAGCCGATGTAAGCGAGCGGCACATTCAAGATCTGGTCTTAGGCCAACAAGCAAAAGTACGTTTTATTAATGGTCAAGAAGCACAAGGTAAAGTGCGTTACATTTCCCGTATCTCTTCTGATTCTACCAATACGTTCCCAATTGAAATTGAACTGCCAAATCCTAAGCAGAGAATTCCCGCGGGAATTAGTACAGAAGTGTCTTTGAATCTGCAAGATCAATTGGCGATCAAAGTGACTCCGGCGATGCTCGCACTCGATGAGTCGGGAAACTTAGGGGTGAAAACTTTAGTTGATGACCGGATTAAATTTGTACCGATAAACCTTGTTAAAGCTGAACAAGACGGGGTTTGGCTGACAGGTCTCGGTGGGAAAGTCGACATCGTGACCACAGGTCAGGGCTTTGTTCGAGATGGCGATCAAGTGATCGCGGTTGAACAGCAAAACTAGGAGGCGCGACGATGTTTGCATTGATTGATGCTGCGCTTTCTCGTACTCGAACTATGATTGTGCTGCTGATGTTTATTTTGTTTGCTGGTGTGGTGACTTATGTAACGATTCCGAAAGAGTCTAGTCCAGACATCACTATTCCTATTATCTATGTGTCAGTAGGGCACCAAGGTATTTCTCCATCTGATGCTGAAAGGCTACTTGTCCGCCCGATCGAACAAGAGTTGAGATCGATTGAGGGTGTAAAGGAAATGACCTCGACGGCTTCAGAAGGCCACGCTTCAGTGATGCTCGAGTTCAGCGTTGGAGTGGATCTTAGTAAGGCGATGGCCGATGTGCGTGAGGCGGTCGATCTGGCTAAACCCAAATTACCAAGCGATAGTGATGAACCAACGGTTAATGAAGTCACGCTTGCGTCGGAGGAGCCGGCTCTTTCAATTGTACTTTATGGTACGGTCCCCGAGCGCACCATAGTTCAAATTGCACGGCAATTAAGAGACAAGCTAGAGAGTTACCGTCAGATCCTTGAAGTCGATATTGCAGGTGATCGTGAGGATATCGTCGAGATTATTGTCGATCCTTTATTAATGGAAAGCTATGGTCTTGATCAGGGTGATATCTACAACTTAATCGCGCTTAACAACAAAGTGGTCGCGGCAGGTTTTGTTGATACAGGCTACGGACGCTTTTCGGTCAAAGTACCGTCAGTGTTTGACTCTTTAAAAGATGTGCTTGAACTTCCCGTAAAGGTCGATGGCAAGCAAGTGATTACGTTTGGTGATGTGGCGACAGTCAGACGTGCATTCCGTGATCCTGAGAGTTACGCCAGACTTGATGGTAAGTCGGCATTAGTACTCGATGTGAAAAAACGCGCTGGTGAAAATAGTATCGAAACAGTGAGCTTGATAAAAGCGGTACTGGAAGAAGCGCAAAAACGCCCAGATTGGCCAAATAACTTATTGGTTAAATACACTTGGGATCAATCCAAAGACGTTAAAATGATGCTTAATGATCTGCAAAACAATATTTTGTCTGCAATCATTTTAGTTGTCATCGTCATTATCGCTATCTTAGGTGTGCGCACTGCGTTTTTAGTTGGTGTGTCAATTCCTGGTTCGTTCCTGACGGGTTTGTTAGTGCTGTCGGTATTTGGCTTAACGGTCAATATTGTTGTGCTATTTTCGTTGATCATGGCCGTGGGTATGTTGGTTGATGGTGCGATTGTGGTCACCGAATTTGCAGATCGAAGAATGCAAGAGGGGACACCAAGGCGAGATGCCTATCGAGATGCGGCAAAACGCATGGCGTGGCCGATTACTGCTTCAACTGCAACCACCCTAGCAGCATTTGCCCCACTGCTTTTCTGGCCTGATGTTACGGGTGAGTTTATGAAGTACTTGCCGCTTACTTTAATCGCAACATTGACGGCTTCGTTGGTGATGGCGTTATTGTTTGTCCCTGTGTTGGGTAGCTTGATGGGTCGACCTCAGCACGTGACTAAAGCGCAAAGGCAGGAAATGGTCGCGTTGCATGAAGGTGACTTCTCTAAGGCGACGGGTATTACTAAGCTTTACTTCCATACTTTAGATATTGCCATACGTCATCCTTTAAAAATTCTGTTTAGTGCGATACTCCTTGCAATAGGCGTTGGCTTTACTTATGCCAAAGCAGGATTGGGCGCCGAGTTTTTCCCTGCTGTTGATCCACCTTTTTTTACCGCTAAAGTGCGTTCTTATGGCGATCTTTCTTTGGACGAGAAAGATATCATTATGCGCGACATTGAGGCGGTGATGCTTGGACAAGATGAGTTTGAAAGCGTCTATACCAAAACGGGAGGGGATGACGAGATAGGTCAGATTCAGATCACGCCAGTCGATTGGCAATATCGCCGTAAAGTGAAAGACATTATCGAAGAGCTTAAACAGCAAACGGATCAATATGCGGGGGTAGAAATAGAGTATAAATTCCCCGATGCAGGCCCACCAGTAGAGCACGATCTGGTGATCGAAATGTCGGCGCGAATCCCAGATGAGCTAGATGGAGCCGCCAAGTTGGTTAGACTGTGGGCGGACAACTACCCAGCGTTTACTAACCTTAGTGATACATCGAGTAAAGAGGGCATTGACTGGCAGATTGATATTCGTCGTGATGATGCCTCGCGGTTTGCTGCCGATGCTACCCTAGTGGGCAATACGGTTCAGTTTGTGACCAATGGTCTGAAGATTGGTGACTATCTCCCTGATGATGCGACCGAAGAAGTGGATATATTGGTTCGTTACCCAGAAGAAAAACGCGATATTGGTCGTTTTGATCAATTGCGAGTCAAAACACCGGCTGGCCTTGTTCCCATTACCAACTTTGCCAATATTATTCCTGAGCATAAGCAAGATACGATTCGTCGTATTGATGGCCATCGAGTGATTAACATTATGGCTGATATAAAAGAGGGTTATAACCTCGCATTAGAGTTGCCGAAGATTAATGAGGCGGTGTCTGGTCTTGAACTCCCTGCCAGTGTTGAATTTAGAATACGTGGTCAGAATGAAGAGCAAGAAAACTCTTCTGCCTTCCTGCAAAACGCTTTCTTGGTTGCCTTGGTGGTGATGGCACTGATCCTGATCACCCAATTCAACAGTTTTTATCAAGCATTCTTAATCTTAAGCGCAGTGCTGTTTTCTACTGTTGGGGTGTTTGTTGGCTTATTGGTCTTTCAAAAGCCGTTTGGCATTATTATGTCAGGCATCGGTGTTATCGCGTTGGCGGGCATAGTGGTCAATAACAACATTGTATTGATTGATACTTACAACCAACTACTAAAACGGGGGCTTGATAAGCGAGAAGCGATTCTGCGTACCGGTGTGCAGCGTTTAAGGCCGGTATTGTTGACTACAGTAACGACAATTCTCGGATTGCTACCTATGGTACTAGAGATGAACATTGATTTAATTAATCAAAAGATCGAGTTTGGTGCACCAAGTACCCAATGGTGGTCGCAGCTAGCAACAGCAGTTGCAGGAGGATTGGCATTCGCTACGTTGTTGACCCTAGTGCTGACTCCGTGTCTGCTTATGTTGGGGCGAGTGCATAAAGTGGAAGAGCAGGCGAACCAAGTCATTGAAGCTGATTAGTCCTCAATAGCCCAATCATAAAAAAGACCCGCATGTAAACTGCGGGTCTGCATGTTTATGGGGTAGCAAGTAACTCGCCATAACGTTCAAGTTTTTCAAGCCTCAACTTAGCGTTGGCAATATAGGTGGTCTTTGATTTACCCGTCAGTGACTTGGATTGGGGTAGTTTCACCGTTCTTGCGTTTTTGTGGACACCGTTAACTAAGAATTCGTAATGGAGGTGTGGGCCAGTGACGCGACCTGTGCCTCCTAACGTACCTATTGTTTGTCCTTGCTTAACACGTTGCCCGGTTTTGACCTTACGCCGTTGTAGGTGAAGGTATTTGGTGATGTAAGTATTGCTGTGTTTGATGAATACATAGTTGCCGTTGAACTGGTTGTAACTCGATTTAAGCACTGTTCCGTCACCTGCTGCCCAAATCGGTGTACCGACAGGTGCCGCGTAATCAGTGCCTCGGTGAGCGCGAACTTTTCCGGTCACTGGGTGGCGACGGGTCGGGTTAAAGTTCGAAGTGACACGACGGAAATCAAGCGGTGAGCGTAAGAAGGCTTTTTTCATCGCGCGACCATTTTCATCATAGTAGTTGCCAGTTTTATCATCGAGAATCGCTTTAAAGGTATCGCCTTGGTTTTTGAAGATGGCAGCGATGATCTTGCCTCGTCCAACCACTTCTCCTTCAACCACTTTTTCCTGATAAAGGATCTTAAAGTGGTCTCCGCCTCGAATATCTAGAGCGAAGTCAATATCCCAACCAAAGATCCCGGCAAGTTCCATAATCTGATTGGGTGTTAAACCTGCGTTAACACCGGCATTCCAGAAATTTGAGGTGATGTCGGCCTCAGCGTAGTTGTATTGAAAGTGAACTTCTTTTTTATCGATCGTTGAGGAGTAACCGCTATCGGATTTAGTGACAAGAAATGTCTCGTATGGGCTAATCACGCGTTTGAGTTGAATTAATTGGTTGTTTTCATCAAACCCAAGTTGAAAGGAATCACCAGGTCTAACCCGAGTTAATTGGCGTTGAATGTCTTTATTGGTTGAGGTTAGTTGGTATAGCAGGCGAGAAGAAAGCCCTGCACGCTGGAATAGTAGCGCCATACTATCCCCAGAACCAATCGTATGTTTTTCCCAACGCAATACAGTGAGCTTGTGGGCAGATTCTTGCAATGCGAGCTGTTCAAGATCAATAGCTAATGGGTAGGCTTGGCCTACTTGATAGTTACTCTCCTCTTGGCGGAGATCTTTGGGCGCAGGCAGAAACAGTGCGATAACGATAAATGCGCTAAATATGGCGATAAGGGCTCGATGAATCCATGGTAATCGAGCGAAAAGAGACAACATCTTATGTCCGTTCTAAAAAATTCAGTAAAAAAGCTTAGCTGTTTAGTCTAACTGGTTTCAAAAAGCATCGCTATTCAAGTAAGATGACCAACTAACAAATTTTTGCCAAATCTGTGGGAGTGAACAAGAATGGCGAGCATTGAAGCTGCACTAGCCGAGATTAAGCGCGGTGTTGAAGAACTGATTCCAGAAGAAGAACTGATTGCTAAGTTGAAAGAGGGGCGTCCTCTTCGCATTAAATTAGGTGCCGATCCTACCGCACCAGATATTCACCTTGGTCATACAGTGATTTTCAATAAGCTTCGTGCATTTCAGGAGCTAGGCCACGACGTTACTTTCCTAATCGGTGACTTTACTGCGATGGTCGGTGATCCAACGGGCAAAAACAATACCCGTCCACCACTAAGCCGTGAAGACGTACTGCGTAACGCTGAAACCTATAAAGAGCAGGTGTTTAAAATCCTAGATCCGGCTAAGACTAAGATTCAGTTTAATTCTGAGTGGCTGTCTGAACTAGGAGCTGAAGGTATGATTCGCCTTGCTGCTAACCAAACTGTGGCACGTATGCTAGAGCGCGATGACTTTAAGAAGCGCTACGCTGGTGGTCAGCCTATCGCGATTCATGAATTTATGTACCCACTGCTACAAGGCTACGATTCAGTTGCAATGGAGACGGACGTTGAGCTTGGCGGTACTGACCAGAAGTTTAACCTGCTAATGGGACGCGAGCTGCAGAAATCTAACGCTCAGAAGCCTCAAGTTGTGCTTATGATGCCACTTCTTGTTGGTCTAGATGGCGAGAAGAAGATGTCTAAGTCAGCAAACAACTACATTGGTATCAGTGAAGCGCCGAGCGAAATGTTTGGTAAGATCATGTCGATCTCTGATGACCTAATGTGGAACTACTACGACTTGCTTTCATTCCGTCCACTTGAAGAAGTGGCTCAATTGAAAGCGGGTGTTGAAGCGGGCCAAAATCCACGTGATGTGAAAGTAGCTCTGGCAAAAGAGATCATTGCGCGCTTCCACTCTCAAGCAGAAGCTGACATGGCAGAACAAGAGTTCGTCAACCGCTTTGCTAAGAACCAAATCCCTGATGAAATGCCAGAGTTTGCATTTGATGCGGGTTTACCTGTAAGTAACCTGCTTAAAGAGGCTGGGTTATGTGCCTCGACATCTGAAGCGATGCGTATGGTTAAGCAAGGTGCGGCTAAGATTGATGGTGAAAAGGTCGCAGACTCTAAGTTTGCCCCTGAAGCAGGAACTTACGTATTCCAAGTTGGTAAACGTAAATTCGCTCGCCTAACAATCAATTAGGCGATAGCATTCAGCAGTACTATGTTTGATAGAAGCGCCTTAATTAGGCGCTTTTTTGTTTTCAAAGAGATAGATTGAATATCTAACTTTTTTGCCCAATTAGGCTGATTTACAACACAACTTTTGTTATCATCCTCGCGCTGCCAAATCGGCAGTTTTTTCGGAGACTTTTATGAACAATATCGACCATCCTCCTAGTATTAAAGGGGAAAAATAGTCCGCTTCGGTATTGTCGTCTCATGTCTCTACCTTTGCGGTAGAGTGCTTCTTATCTGTTTGTGAATCCTCACGTTTTTCTCCTCTAAATTCTAGAATCCTATACAGTTCTCTGTACATTCATTGTGCAGGCAGTGCGTTTGTTTATTCGAAATTGACGTGTGACTGTATTTGATGGTCGTTACCAATTGCCAATCGGGAGATTCGCCATGACGGTAATGAGCAATACTTACATTGAAAATACCCCGCACTTTTCTCAAGAAGAAATAGGTGCTGCTCGCAATGCATTTTTGCAGTACGAGCAAACCCAGCAGGTTCATTTACTCACAGTGATGCCAGTAGAAGAAGCTGTTGGGATTTTACATCACTGCTCAGTGGGCTATGTCCAGCAGTTGATATCTGCGCTTGAGCTTGGTGGGCACGACAAGTTAGCCCGACACTATGCGCATCAACTGGGCTTTATTCACTCAGAAGTGGAAACATCCAGCAGTTATCTAGATACCTCGGTCATTGGGCATGTTAAGCAGCGCATAGGCTGGATCATTGCTCTTGCTTTACTGGGGATAGTCTCAGGTTTAATTATTGCTCAGTATGAAGATACATTAAGCCAGTTGGTGCTATTGGCTATCTATATGCCGGTAATAGCAGCAGCTGGTGGTAATACAGGTACTCAAGCGGCAACCTTAGTTATACGAGCCTTGGCGACTGGTGAGTTACGTAAACGGCAGTGGCTAGAGGTGTTTTGGAAAGAGAGTCGAGTCGCTATTTGTTTGGCTTTTGCCATTGCTTTGGTGATTATTGGGCGCATCTTACTCTTTAGTGATAGCAGTAGTACCGGGGGCTTTGAGCTCAATACCATCGCACTTGCTATCGCGGTTGCACTGTTTATTCAGGTGACGATGTCGACCACACTAGGTGGATTACTGCCTATCCTAGCGCGTGCATTTAAGCTTGATCCTGCCGTGCTGGTAAGCCCGGTTTTAGCGTCTATCGTTGATATCTCAGGAATGTGGATTTACTTCACTGTGGTGAACTACTTTTTAGGTATCGCCTGACTGAAGTTAACAATATCTTTGTAGAACAAGGTTTCAAACTTGGTGATCGGGGCGATGGTAGGTTTATCATCGCCCTTTGTTTTTGGTGGGTGGTAGTCAGTCACAAACTGAACAAATAGCGTACTCGGCTTACCTGAGTTATCTAACCCATAGCCCGCCATATTATAGCTGCCATACACTGAACCACTTTTGGCAATTAGCTCACCTTTAATTGGTGCTTTACGCATACTGCGACGATATTTAAGTGTTCCATTGGTGCCCGATGTTGGCATTAAGGAGATCAAGTCAAGTTCACTGTCATGTTGCCAAATATAGCGCAGCACCGCCGCCATGTTTTGACTGGTAAAGCGGTTATTACGTGATAAACCTGAACCATCTGCCAACGGGGTATGTTCAATATCAATGCCTGTTTGAGCAAACAAAATCTGCTTGATAGCCTTAGTACCGTTAGCAAAACTGCCGGGTTGTATAAAGAACTTGGCACCTAAGGTTTTAGTTAGGTTGTCGGCGATAAGGTTATCTGATTTCTTTAGCATGGTTTCAAGTAGCTTAGGTAGCGCCTTTGAGCGATGGGTTGCAATCACTTTACCTGATTGTTCGGGAGCACCAAGCCGAATACTACCGCTTAACTCGATATTAAGTTGAGTAAGAAGTGTATTAACAATTCTCTGCGCATACAGAGCAGGATCTTGAACTGCAAATTTAAGCGGGAGCGGCTTGCTACGGTTTTGCAAGCATCCTTGAAGCTGATAGTGGTTGTCAGGTGAAGAAAGTAACTCTAAATCGCATTGAGTGCTCTCTTGTTCAATTTTAGAAACTGAACTTGCCACTGTGGTGACATAAATTGGTTGATGCTCGGGCACATAGACTCGAGTTTTGCCATCTTGTTGAGTATAAATAGAGGCTTGAACACAGTTTTCATCCAGTGAAATTGCACTCGCCGGAGCGCTGTAACAGACACCAAGAATATCCCACGGCCAGCCGACCGCCCGGTCGTAGCCAGTAAATGCGCTATTATCGAGCCAAAGATCTCCGCTTATCCTCGTGATGCCTTGATTACTAAGCTTACTCAGTAATTGTTTTAAATCTGGTGTCGTTAAAGTCGGATCGCCACTAAAACGTACGACGACATCTTTACCTGCTTGCTCAATATTAGTTTCAAACATGAAGTTGTCACCGAGTTCTAGTTTAGCGGCAAGTGCAGTGACGATTTTTAAAGTACTGGCAGGAGGAAAAAGCTGGCTCTGATTGTCAGTTTGTTGAAATTGAGTTTGGTTTTTCAGCGCCTCAACCGTAATTGCCGCACGACTACCTAGGGGCAGTTCATCAAGAGGGGAATATGCCCATGCAGTCATGCTGATTAGAAAGAGTAAGCAAGCGGAAGTAACACGATCAACACAGCACAGCATAAGAGATTCACGATTAGAGGCAAAGAAGGTCAGTATAGCGGGTAAAAAAAACGCCTGCTAGAGAGCAGGCGTCTTAGGTTCATGACTTAATGTCAGGAAATTAGAAGTCGTAACGTAGACCTAGAGCTAGCTCGTCTTCTGCACCAGCTTTACCTACAGTACCAGTTGCTGTCTTATCATCTTTACCAAGTAGGTTGAAGTTGTAAGAGATGTAAGTACGGAAGTTTGGCTTGAAGTAGTATGTTGCATCGATCGCTACATTGTCAGCTGCATCATACGTAGTGCCTGAAGTTTTCTCTTCTAGCTTATTGTATGTTGTAGTGAATGCTACTTTTTCTAGAGTGTAAGCTGCTGCGAATTCGTAACCAGTTTTATCTGTTTTGCTTGAACCATCTTTGTCTTGACCATCAGTAAACGTACCAGCGAAGTAGAAATCGCTGATGCGGTAAGATGCAGCAAGCATGTACTGATCAGAAGACTTGCTAGCGCCAGTATCTTGATCTGCATAACCACCACCTAGCTTAACACCAGTGTCGCCGATTGCGTAGATTGCAGATAGAGAGTAACCATCTGTTTCGTTGTCAGTGTAACCACCGTTAACAGTGTCTTCTACACGGTCAGCAAAGCGGTAGCTCGCTTTAAGACCTAGATCTTCAAATTGGCCTTTGTATGACAGCATGTTGTCTGTACGGTCAGCTACAACTAGTTTGTAAGCAGCAGTGTTACCGTGGTAAGACATGATATCAGTAAAGTCAGTGATAACGCCTAGTGCACCGTCGTTTTTACCGTAAGTTACTTCACCGAAGTTACCGCCGATACCAGCGTAAGTGTAACGATGATCGATATCGTTCTTATCGCCATCTGTAGCGTTGTCATTTGCGTTGTACTCTGCTTCGTAGAAACCTAGGCCGTATAGGTTATCATTGATCTGAGTTTTACCAAGGAAGTTTAGACGCACGCGAGTTTTGTCTTCAGCTTTACCATCTTTTAGAGACATACGAGCTTCAGCACGACCGCCGATCTCTAGAGAGTTACCGTTTGAGCTGTATACTGAAGTACCTTCGATACCGCCAGCTTGAATACCATCAGCTGATGCGTGTGCGCCTGTAGCTACTGCTGCAGCTGAAACTGCTAAAGCGATCAGAGTCTTGTTCATCTTATTAGTCCTAATTTACTGTCCATAAATAGTTGTATAGCGAGGAGTATCTCCACTATTGGGTGAGTCCTCTGTTTATCAGCGCTAGTAATCCAGTCTCATAGCCATGCGTTATAGCAAGTTGTTGAGCAATAAGGACTAATCCCGCTGATTAGGTCAGCTAAGGTTTTAACGCAAAGTTCCATTATGAGTTAGTAAAATGATATAAATTGAATATATGAACAGTGTTTTATTTAATGTAAAATAATATCAAGCGTTTGATTTTATAGGTTTTATCTCTCTTGTTGATAGGTTTCTTTATATCCGAACATTTATTTTTTTTTAGGTGAAAAATGTTTGAAGGCGCGATCAAATTCAAAAATAGCGTCACTTTTTCAACGGCTTATCTAAGTTAGTTTGGGATTAAGATCACATTCAATTAATTTGAGTGATTTAGACGCCAAGTTTGTTTACACTAGAGGCAATTGATTAGCTAATGCATCTACCTAGTCCACTGGATTAGGTAGTTTTGTTTTGTCCAAAGATTGCTTTGGAATGAGGTATATAATGGAAAAAGTGCCAATGACACTGCGTGGCGAACAAAAGCTACGTGAAGAACTAGAACGACTATTAAAGCTTCGCCCACAGATTTCTGAAGCCATTGCAGAAGCGCGTGAGCTAGGTGACTTAAAAGAGAACGCGGAATACCATGCCGCGCGTGAAGAGCAAGGTATCTGTGAAGCACAGATCCGTGATATTGAATATAAGTTGTCTGTCGCTCAGGTTATCGACGTAACGAAAATGGATAACACAGGTAAAGTTATCTTTGGTTCAACAGTCGCCTTGATCGACTGCGATACAGAAGAAGAGAAAACATACCAAATTGTTGGTGATGACGAAGCAGATATTAAAGCGGGTCGTATTTCAGTAAGCTCGCCAATTGCTCGTGGCCTTATCGGTAAGATGGAAGGTGACGAAGTGGTGATCTCTACACCTGGTGGCGACCGCGACTTTGAAATCGATAGTGTCGAATATATCTAAGTGAATTTATTACACTGAATATCAAAAAAGGTCGCGCAGGCGACCTTTTTTCTTGCTCACTGAAAGTTAAATTACTTGCGTGGCAACTCGATCTTACGTTCTTGTGATTGACGGAAAAGAACTAAGGTTTTACCGATTACTTGTACTTTCTCTGCACGAGTTTCACGTACAATAGCTTCAATAATCAGGTTCTTAGTATCGCGATCTTCCGACGCGACTTTGATTTTGATTAGCTCATGGTGGTCAAGAGCAATTTCAATTTCCGCTAGAACAGCTTCAGTTAGTCCGTTTGCGCCCATAAGCACAACAGGTTTTAGACTGTGCGCTAGGCCTTTTAGATGCTGCTTTTGTTTGGTGCTTAGGTTCATTACGCGGCCAATTTTCTTTAATATAAGGGTTGAAAAATACCATTTTAACGCCATCTAACCATGAAGACTATAATTTATTGGGTTAGTTGTTCCCTCTATCTATTAGGTAACAAATGAGTAAACAGAAACATTCCGCTAGCTCAGGTCGCTGGTTGAAAGAGCATTTTGATGATAAATACGCCAATGAAGCCCGTAAAAAAGGCTACCGTTCTCGTGCTTACTTCAAGATGGAAGAGATCCAAACTAAGGATAAATTGCTAAAACCCGGTATGACTGTGGTGGATTTAGGTGCAGCTCCCGGCGGTTGGTCTCAATATGCTGCTAAGATAGTAGGTGAGGATGGGCAAATCATTGCATGTGATTTGCTGCCAATGGACCCGATTGCAGGTGTGAGCTTCTTACAGGGTGACTTCCGTGAAGATACTGTTTTAGAAGCACTGCTTGACCGTATTCAACCTTCTATGGTCGATGTGGTGATGTCGGACATGGCGCCAAATATTGCAGGTAACAATTCTGTCGATCAACCTCGCGCAATGTATTTAGTTGAATTGGCTTTAGATATGTGTCGACAAGTTCTAGCCCCTAATGGTAGCTTTGTCGTAAAGGTGTTTCAGGGCGAAGGTTTTGATCAGTTTGTCAAAGAAGTCCGAGATACATTTAAAGTCGTAAAAATTAGAAAACCAGACTCATCGCGAGCTCGCTCACGAGAAGTCTTTGTTGTAGCCACTGGTTACAAAGGTTAACTATTTGCCCTTTGATGGGCGAGTTAACACTATAGCTACAGGTTATAAACTGTAGTACCCTACCTTTAATTACAATTAGTTATCGAGAGGCTGACACCTTGAGTGACATGGCAAAAAATTTAATTCTGTGGCTTGTTATCGCTGTCGTATTGATGTCGGTTTTCCAGAGCTTTGGCCCTGGAGAGAACAATGGCAGAGCAGTGGATTACACCACGTTTGTACAGGAAGTTGGCCAAGGCCAGATTCAGGAAGCAACTTTTAAAGACGGTGAAATCACTTTCACACGTCGTGGCGGCGGCTCGCGTTATGTGACTTACATGCCAGTCTATGACCAGAAGCTACTTGATGACTTAATTAACCAAAATGTGAAAGTACAGGGCACTCCTCCAGAGGAGCAAAGTCTGCTAGGTACTATCTTTATTTCTTGGTTCCCTATGATCTTACTGATTGGTGTATGGATTTTCTTCATGCGTCAGATGCAAGGCGGCGGCGGTAAAGGCGCTATGTCTTTCGGTAAGAGTAAAGCTCGTATGATGAGCGAAGAGCAAATTAAGACCACTTTTGGTGATGTTGCAGGTTGTGACGAAGCAAAAGAAGACGTAAAAGAGCTAGTAGACTACCTGCGCGATCCGAGCCGTTTCCAAAAGCTAGGTGGTAAGATCCCAACAGGTGTTCTGATGGTTGGTCCTCCTGGTACGGGTAAAACGCTACTGGCTAAAGCAATTGCCGGTGAAGCGAAAGTACCTTTCTTTACTATCTCTGGTTCTGACTTTGTTGAAATGTTCGTTGGTGTTGGTGCATCTCGTGTACGTGACATGTTCGAGCAAGCGAAGAAAGCCGCACCATGTATCATCTTTATTGATGAGATCGATGCAGTAGGTCGTCAACGTGGCGCAGGTGTAGGTGGTGGTCACGATGAGCGTGAGCAAACCCTTAACCAAATGCTGGTTGAAATGGATGGTTTCGAAGGTAACGAAGGCATTATCGTTATCGCAGCGACTAACCGACCAGATGTACTCGATCCAGCGCTACTTCGTCCTGGGCGTTTTGACCGTCAGGTCGTGGTTGGTCTACCGGACGTTCGTGGTCGTGAGCAAATACTTAAGGTGCACATGCGTAAAGTGCCACTAGCAGGGGATGTTGAACCATCGCTTATTGCACGTGGTACTCCGGGTTTCTCGGGTGCAGATCTTGCTAACCTTGTTAACGAAGCTGCACTATTTGCGGCTCGTGGTAACAAGCGTAACGTTTCAATGGTTGAATTTGAACTGGCGAAAGACAAGATCATGATGGGTGCTGAGCGCCGTTCTATGGTGATGTCGGAAGAGACTAAAGAGTCTACCGCTTACCACGAAGCGGGCCACGCTATTGTTGGTCGTTTGGTCCCTGAACATGATCCTGTGTATAAAGTATCGATTATTCCACGTGGTCGTGCGTTAGGTGTGACTATGTACCTCCCAGAGCAAGATCGTGTAAGCATGTCTCGCCAGCATCTTGAGTCAATGATCTCAAGTTTGTACGGTGGTCGTTTGGCTGAAGAGCTAATTTACGGTGCTGACAAAGTATCGACAGGTGCTTCAAACGATATCGAACGAGCAACAGATATTGCGCGTAAGATGGTGACTCAATGGGGTTTCTCGGAAAAGCTTGGTCCTCTTCTTTACGCAGAAGACGAAGGTGAAGTATTCCTTGGTCGAAGCGTTACACAGACCAAGCATATGTCTGATGATACGGCGAAGCTTATCGACAATGAAGTTCGCCACCTGATCGACACCAACTATGAGCGTGCTAAACAGATCCTTGAAAACAACATGGATATTATGCACGCGATGAAAGATGCTTTGATGAAGTACGAGACTATCGATGCTGGTCAGATTGATGACCTGATGGAGCGCAAAGCAGATATTCGTGAGCCAGCGGGGTGGGGTGATAGCCCAAGTAATAAACCGGAAGCTAAGCCAGAGGATAAGTCAGAAGGCAAAGCGGAAGCACCTGCTAACGAAGCAAAGGCTGATGACGCTGCTGCTTCGCAAGAAAACACTTCAGAAGAAGTGACTGAGAAGAAAGACTCAGAATAGTTGATTTAATTAAGAGAAACCCCGAGGAAACTCGGGGTTTTTGTATTTATGATTCTAAAAGCAAACAATAAAACGCTCGACTTATCGCACCCTCAAGTGATGGGAATTCTTAATGTCACCCCTGACTCTTTTTCTGATGGTGGAAAGTTTCGCACACTGGCTGATGCTCTTGCTCAAGCGCAGCGAATGATAGACGTAGGTGTGACGATTATTGACATCGGTGGTGAGTCTACTCGTCCTGGAGCGCCAGATGTGGAGTTAGAGGAAGAACTACAACGAGTTATTCCTGTGATTAAGGCGATTCGCGCGCAGTCTGATGTATGGATATCAGTAGATACCAGCAAAGCAGAGGTGATGCGCCAAGCTGCCGAGGCGGGAGCTGATATCATCAATGACGTGAGGGCTTTGCAAGAACCTGGAGCACTCGAAGTCGCAGCGAAAACCGGCTTGCCTATCTGTTTAATGCATATGCAAGGGCAGCCTCGTACCATGCAATCGAATCCGCATTACGATGATCTGTTAAAGGAAGTCGGTGAGTTTTTACAGCAGCGCATTAAGGCGTGTTCAGAAGTTGGTATCGAGCGTGAAAAGCTGATACTTGATCCTGGTTTTGGTTTTGGTAAAACGCTCGAGCACAACTATCAGATGTTGTCTCACCTTGAAGAATTTCATCAATTTGGCTTGCCAATCCTTGCTGGGATGTCGAGAAAATCTATGATCTTCAAATTACTCGATAAAGCGCCGGCGCAGTGCGTGGCAGCGAGCGTAAGTTGCGCTACAATCGCCGCTATGAAAGGTGCGCAAATTATTCGCGTGCACGATTTTGAACAAACGCTTGATGCTATGAAAATTGTCTCAATGACCAAAGCGAATCATTGAGCAAAATAGAAAGATAAAAAGGAACAACCATGTCTGATAAGAGACGTTATTTTGGTACGGATGGTGTACGTGGCAAAGTGGGCCAATACCCAATTACTCCAGATTTTGTGCTTAAGCTAGGCTGGGCTGCAGGTCGCGTATTGGCGAAGCAAGGCACAAAGAAGGTGATCATCGGTAAGGACACACGCATTTCAGGTTATATGCTGGAGTCGGCGCTTGAAGCAGGCTTAGCCGCTGCTGGCCTTAAAGCCACTTTTACGGGGCCAATGCCAACACCAGCGGTTGCGTACTTAACGCAAACCTTCCGTGCTGAGGCGGGGATAGTGATTTCAGCATCACACAACCCATACTATGACAACGGTATTAAATTCTTTTCTTCAGAAGGAACCAAACTACCTGACGATATTGAGTTAGCAATAGAAGCTGAGCTAGATAAAGATATCGAGTGTGTCGAGTCTTCATTGCTGGGTAAAGCAAGCCGTCTTGACGATGCCGCAGGTCGTTATATTGAGTTTTGTAAAAGTACCTTCCCTTCAGAGTTAAGCTTAGCGGGCAAGAAAATCGTTGTTGATTGTGCTCATGGTGCCACCTACCATATCGCTCCAGCGGTATTTAGTGAACTTGGCGCTAAAGTGATTGCGATGGGGATAGAGCCAAATGGCACCAACATTAATGCTGAAGTCGGTGCAACAGATGTGCGTGCACTGCAAAAGCGGGTGGTTGAAGAAGGGGCTGAGCTAGGTTTAGCCTTTGACGGTGACGGTGACCGCATCATCATGGTTGACCACTTAGGCAACAAAGTTGATGGTGACCAAATCGCTTATATCATCGCTCGTGATGCGCTGCGTCGCGGTGAGCTAAAGGGTGGTGTGGTTGGTACGTTGATGACTAACCTAGGTATGGAAAATGGATTGAAACAGCTAGGTATTCCATTTGTCCGTGCCGCGGTAGGTGATCGCTACGTAATGGAGCAATTACTTGAGAAAGGTTGGAAAATCGGTGCAGAAAACTCAGGTCACGTTATCTTACTTGATAAAGTGACGACGGGTGATGCTATCGTTGCTGCTCTTCAGGTGCTTGCTTCTGTGGTGGGTAGCGAAATGTCGCTACATGAACTTTCGCAAGGAATGACGCTGTACCCACAAGTTCTGGAGAATGTACGTTTCTCTGGCGACTCTAATCCACTAGAAGCTGATGCCGTAAAAGCGTCGGTAGTTGAAGTGGAAGCTGAGTTAGGTGACAAAGGCCGTGTATTGCTGCGCAAATCGGGGACCGAGCCACTGATTCGCGTGATGGTTGAAGGTGAAGATGCTGAGCTTGTTCAGTCTTCTGCACTTAAGATTGCCGAAGCGGTGAAGTCGAGCTTTTAAATCGTTACCTTAAATAAGACTCATAAGCGCTACCTTTGAGTAGCGCTTTTTTAGTGCTGAACAAAGCCTAATTCCATTTAGCGATTTTGTGATACGATTAGCGCGGTTAAACGAGTAGTGATAAGACATGGCGCAACTAGAGCAACAATATCTACATGAAATGGAAATCCAGTGCTATAAACTGGCACACCCTGAAAGGTTATTGGGTTACCAATCACCTCTACTCGTATTACCTGAAAACTGTAAATTGTTGCTTGTTTCACCTCAGCTTCCCCAAGATAAAACGGCTGAGATGTTTGAGCGTGTGCTAAATAGCATCAAGTTGCCTCTCGAAAACGCTTTGCATATCTACCCTGAACAATTGAGCCAACTAGATAGTCATCATATTGAGTGGGTTTGGTTTGCAGGATGCCAGCAAGATTCTGAGATTGAAGCTAAAACCTTAGTTAGCCCATTATTGACCCAAGTTGATGGTAATAATGAGCAACGTCGAGCGCTGTGGCAACAGATTTGTTCCTACCAAAAATGAGCGATAATTCATGACCCAAACCACGATTTTACCGCTATCATCTGAGCATCTTGACCAAGCATGGATGATTGAGCGCATTGCTCATTCTCACCCTTGGTCTGAAACCATGATTCGAGATATCAATAGCCGAGGTGCATGCCACCATGTTTTAGTCGTGGACGACGTTGTTGTTGGCTACTTCTACGCCCAGAATATCGTTGGTGAAGTCACTTTACTGAATATTGCAGTCAATCCCAGCGAGCAGGGTAAAGGTTACGGTAAACAGCTTATGGATGCGTTCTTGGATATTTGTCAGCAAAACCAAGCGGAAAGTGCTTGGTTAGAGGTGCGAGAAAGCAATATTGGCGCCTTTGGTCTGTATGAATCTATGGGGTTTAATGAGGTTGACCGTCGCATCAACTACTACCCGACTACGTCAGGTAAAGAAGATGCGATTATCATGAGTTATATCTTTTTCTAGATAGTTACTTCTGCACCGCTTTTACCACAGATGGACTATCTACTGGGTAGAAGTTCTTTTCAAATCGTTCATTAAGCTCTGATGCAGGTAGCGGTTTATCAAACAAGTAGCCTTGGAATTGTACACAGCCAAGCTGTTTGAGGGCATTAAGCTCATTGACATCTTCTACCCCTTCCGCAATCACTTCTAAATTTAGTCTTTGCGCTGTCATAATAATCGTATCGACGATAGCTTGATCGCTTTCATCCAGATGCAATTGAGTGACGAAAGAGCGATCAATTTTCAAAACATCAACCGATAAGTGTTTCAAGTAACGTAAAGATGAGTAACCTGTACCAAAGTCATCAATCGATGTTTTTAGGTTGTGCGCTTTTAGCTCTGCCATTTTTTGAATCGCAGCTTCAACGTTTTCAAGTAGTAAATTCTCGGTAATCTCTAGCTCTATATGTTCGCCGTCAATTCCTGCTTGTGCTAATGAGTCAACGATGTGTTCAACAAATGAGGGCTGAGAGAATTGAAGCGGGCTGATATTTATCGCCAGTCGACGGAAGGTCTCAGGGAGTATTCCTTGCTTTTTCCAGTTAGAGAATTGGTAACAAGCTTGTTCAATGATCCAATTACCAATCTGGAGAATTTGTCCAGTTTCCTCTGCAATAGGCATAAATACACCAGGAGGAAGTAGCCCTTTTTGTGGGTGGTTCCAACGGATCAGGGCTTCGACGCCAATGATATAATGGTTGTCATCAACCTGAGGCTGATAATAAAGCTCTAGTTGACCTTTGTTGAGTGCTTCATGAAGACCTTTTTCGATTTCGAGGAAAGACTCCACCTGTGCCTGCATTTCTGGTTCATAGAACATGTATTTGTTTCTGCCAGCCGTTTTAGCACGGTAAAGGGCAGTGTCTGCTTGTCGTAGCACATCGATATTGGTACTACCCACGGATGGAAATACCGCAATACCGACACTCACGGTGCAGTATAGCTGGTGGTCATCAATAGAATATGGGTTCGAAATAAGGGCGAGTAACTGCTGAGCAAACTCATGGGCCTTATCAGCACTTGTATTGGGTAACAGTAAGGCAAACTCGTCACCACCGATTCGGGCAGCAGTAAAATCTTCGTTCAACCATGCTTCGATACGCTTTGAGATCGCTTTAATTAAGTTATCACCAATAGTATGACCAAGGGAGTCATTGATGGTCTTAAATCTATCCAAATCCAAATAGAATAATGCACCCGCTTGATTGGTTCGGCTTGACTCGCTAATTGAATCTTTGAGCATTTGCAGTAACAAACTACGGTTTGCCAGCCCGGTAAGAGAATCATAGTAGGCAAGCTGATTTAGCTGAGCCGTAGCGGACTCTCTTTCAACCCAAAGGGTATGGAAGGTTTTAGCCAATTGTCCAAGCTCATCGTCTCGATATTGCGTTGGAGGTGGTATATCTGTCTTAGCATTTTGCAGTGAACGAACCCAGTCAATTAAAGTGATCAGAGGTTTCGACAGTTTTTGATAGAAGAACATCAATAGTATTGATGTCAGAAGAATATTTCGAAATAGATCAAACAGCAGGATCCGGCTTGTTTTGGCGATAAAGTCTTTGGCAATGTTGGCGCCGTTGACTGAAAAACTTAGTGTTCCCACTACAACATGAGAGTTGGGTTGGTGTAAATCTGTCGTATAAATGGGTGTAGCGGGTGTTAGGTAACTGGAAAGTGCTTCAATGAAGTCACCTTGCAATGAAACTGATCGCTCTTTTTCAGTCAACGTGTCACCAAAGTCATCGACAAGTTGCACTTTGTACACCGCGTTGTCCATCATTAGGCTTGAGGCGACTTGCTCAGCCAACAGTTGATTGAGGTGATAGGCAGCTTGGCTAGCATTGGAATAGTTCTGTAAAAGCTTGAACTGGTAATGTTCTTCTATGCGCTTTTGCTCCTGATGGAGATCCACCAAAATATGATAGAAGCTAAAGCAGATCCCTAGTATCACAGAGACTAAGAATACTGTTTTCGCTTGACGAAAAGCTAATGAGTTAATTTTCTTGCTTTTAGGCATAGTTCAGATCGGTTCCCTCTACTCCTTTAGTTATAGCCCATAATCATTGATATTTTAATAGGCAGGGAAATTGACGTTGAATTTGATCCATTTTCATCGTTGAAGTTGCCCCACAGTCTATTATAAGCGAGAATACCGCGCAAAATTGAATCGACCATTTACGCTAGGGTATTTCTTGCCTGCTCTAGCGCTTAGACAGAAGAAGAACCTTTCATGTCAAATACTCCATTTCTAAGCGAAGTGTCTAAACGTAGAACATTCGCTATCATCTCGCACCCTGATGCGGGTAAAACCACAATTACAGAAAAAGTACTACTGTTCGGACGCGCAATCCAAACGGCAGGTACTGTTAAAGGTCGCGGCTCAGCTCAACATGCTAAGTCTGACTGGATGGAGATGGAGAAAGAGCGTGGCATCTCGGTAACAACCTCTGTTATGCAATTTCCATTCAATGATTGCTTGGTTAACCTTCTCGATACCCCAGGACACGAAGACTTCTCGGAAGATACTTATCGTACACTAACTGCTGTTGACTCATGTTTGATGGTAATCGACGCGGCTAAAGGTGTCGAGGATCGTACTCGCAAACTGATGGAAGTAACACGTTTACGCGATACACCAATCGTAACTTTCATGAACAAGTTAGACCGTGATGTCCGTGACCCAATGGAAGTGCTGGACGAAGTTGAGAGCGAGCTAGGTATGATGTGTGCTCCAATCTCTTGGCCAATCGGTTGTGGTAAAGAATTTAAAGGGGTTTATCACATTCATCGTGATGAAACGATTCTTTATGAATCTGGCCATGGTCATGAGATTCAAGAAGTACGCACGATCAAAGGGCTTGATAATCCAGAGTTAGATGAAGCTGTGGGAGCAGACCTTGCTGAAAGTGTCCGTGAGGAACTCGAGTTAGTCATGGGAGCTTGTCCTGAATTTGATCTTGAGCTGTTCCTGCAAGGCGAACTAACGCCAGTATATTTTGGTACTGCACTGGGTAACTTTGGTGTTGATCACATGTTAGAGGGTCTTACTAAATGGGCTCCAGCACCTCAAACGCGCGAAGCTAACGAGCGTTCAGTGGAAGCGACAGAAGAAAACTTCTCAGGGTTCGTATTTAAGATCCAAGCAAACATGGATCCTAAGCACCGTGACCGCATCGCTTTTATGCGTATTGTCTCTGGTACCTACAAGCAAGGTATGAAGATGAACCATGTTCGTCTTGGTAAGCAAATCAATATTTCTGATGCAGTAACCTTTATGGCGGGGGACCGTTCTCGAGCAGAGAATGCTTACGCAGGCGATATTATTGGTCTTCATAACCACGGTACAATCCAGATTGGTGACACCTTTACTCAAGGCGAAGCGTTGAAGTTCTCAGGCATTCCTAACTTTGCACCAGAGCTATTCCGTCGTATTCGTCTAAGAGATCCGCTGAAGCAGAAACAGCTACTAAAAGGTCTAGTACAGCTGTCTGAAGAAGGTGCAGTACAGGTATTTCGCCCATTACAAAACAATGACTTAATAGTGGGTGCCGTCGGTGTGCTTCAGTTTGACGTAGTTGTTGCGCGCCTGAAAGCGGAATACAACGTAGAAGCGATTTACGAGAGCGTAAACGTAGCAACCGCACGTTGGGTAGAGTGTGAAGACGGTAAGAAACTGGATGAGTTCCAGCGTAAGAACCAAACTAACCTAGCACTAGATGGTGGCGACAACCTAACCTATATCGCGCCAACTATGGTGAACCTGAATCTGGCGAAAGAGCGTTTTCCAGATGTGGAGTTCCGCGCAACTCGCGAGCACTAATCTTCTGCGCCTTTGCTGCGATAGCGGCGTTGACTGCGTAAACTCACCTTAGTCACGTAGCGTACTACGCTCCCAAGGCTGAGTTTACTTGTCGCCTTGCTCTCACAGCAAACGCTTTGAAGAACTGTTTCCGAAATACCGCCTTATTAAGGCGGTATTTTTTTAGTCCGTCATTCCTTAGAACGACGGAGGAGTGAGTAAGGAATCTTTTAAAGCGAGTCGCTATCTTGATGAGATCCCCAACTTGTTTGTATCTCACTTTTGAGGATGACGTTGTTTTAGATGATTTATGTACTCTGTTCGGAAAAAGAAAGGGTTGGTGCTTTCACACCAACCCTTTGAAGTTTTATCGAATCAAGACGTTACTTTTTCTTCTTAGCGACTTTCTTCTTACCTTTAGCGGGAGTTTTCTTCTTGTCGTCTTTCTTCTTGTTCTTTTTCTTAAACACAGGCTTTTTGTGTTTAGGGCGCATCTCTTTGATAAAGCGCTCTTTGATCTCTTCTTTTACATAGCGGGCAACACGGTCTAGCATTGGTTGATCGTGTGCTTCTACTAACGAGATCGCGTTACCTTTTTTACCCGCGCGAGCAGTACGACCAATACGGTGTAGGTAAACGTCAGCACTGCGTGGCATATCGTAGTTAATCACGTGGCTTACATCCGGTAGATCTATACCACGCGCAGCAACATCGGTTGCAAGTAGTACATTTACGCTGCCATCACGAAAACGAGCAATCGCGTTGTTACGGCGATCCTGAGGCATTTCACCTTGAATCCAGGCACAAGGGATTTGCGCTTTTTCTAACTCAACACGTAGCTCTGAGAGGCGCTCGCGAGTTTTTAAGAACACGATAGAGCGTTCAGCTTGATCGGTAATGATCTTTTTCAGTAGTTCAAGCTTGTGCGTCATATCGTCTGCTCGGTGGTACCACTGAGCGATCTTCTTGCGTTCACGACGTGAAGGTTCTGCATCGATCTCTGCTGGTTCTTTGAGTAGATCCTCGGTAAAGCCTTCCACCCCTTTACCTTCAAGCGTTGCTGAGAACAACAAGGTTTGTTTACGCCAGCGACACTCGGAAGAAAGGCGGTCAACGGTTGGCCCAAAGCCCATATCAAGCATGCGATCGGCTTCGTCTAAGATCAGCCATTCGATCGCACGGCAATCAAAGCGTTCCGCTTCGATGTATTCCATTAAGCGTCCCGGAGTGGCTACAACGATATCTTGAGTAGTGGCTAAGATGTCTGCGTGCTCTTGATACTGAACGCCACCGGTAATGGTGAAGATATTCAGATTGGTATGTTTCGCTAGAGTACGTGCTTGATCCGCTACTTGCATCGCCAGCTCACGCGTCGGCGTTAAGATCAACACACGTGCAGGCCCTGGCTTACGACGTGGGAAGTCTTGCAAGAATTGCAGTGCAGGCAACACAAATGCGGCTGTTTTACCTGTCCCTGTGGGAGCTGAGGCTAAGATGTCTCGACCGTCCAAAGCTTGTGGAATGGCTTCAGCTTGAATTTGTGTTGGGCGGTCGTAACCCATTTCTTCGATTGCGAGGAGTAGGTTAGGGTCTAACTCTAATTCAGCAAAGTTTCTGATCACTATGATGTCTCCACAAGCCAGTTGGTGTGAACAATAAATTTAAGGGGACGTATTATAGAGTGTTCGGTGACAAGGATCACACCTTATTTTTTACATCTTAAGATAAAAGTCTTTGGTCAATTCAATAAAGGTATCACTATAACCTTGATCGGTGTGAATGGTCAGTGATTCCCTAATTGTAGCGGTTGGAAACTTTGTTAATTCGATCAATAGCCTAGAGACTTCTTTACGCTCGGTTGCTTTGATTTGACATAAGCGACTGACGTGCCAGTCTTGCGTTTTAGCGAGTTGTACAAATTGCTCACCTTCTAGCTTAGGTAGCACAAAGCTTGCTTTTCCCTTGTTAGTGAGCAGTTGCTTACAACGTAAAAGAAGCGCTTTGTGGGTAAAGGTACCAGTATGCCTTGCGGTTGCTCGTGTTGCGTTACGGGCTTGCTCACCACTGTTAAAGTAAGGTGGGTTGCAAATGATCCGATCAAACTGCCGTGTAAATTTATATTGGAGTATGTCGCCTTGATGCAGCGCTAATCTTTTCTGCCAAGATGAGCGAGAGAAGTTAACTTGAGCGGCTTCGATGGCATGAACATCAATATCAATCGCTTCGATGATGAGTGAAGAATGACGTTGGGCACACATCAAACTTAATAGACCAGTACCTGTTCCGATATCGAGCAAATGCGCTGACTTACTAAGCTCTACCCAAGCACCAAGAAGGACTCCGTCGGTACTAACGGGCATACCTGAATACCCACCATAAATAGTGAATTGTTTGAAGTCAAAGTCTTTGGTCTTATTCATGATTTTTTATGTTTATCGGAGTTTTGTTTGTTTTTAAGTTAATTGATCTGTTGTTAATTGATTGTTTGGATTTTTGTGCTATTTGTGTCACTTGTGTATGAGAATTTTACTAGTTTATTAAACTGGGATTTCATCAAATTCTAGTGATGCATGCTGACTTTTTGCCTGAATTATAAATTTTTATGGTGTTTTTAGCCTCAAGCTTGCGAGCTGATGAGGATTTCGTCATTATGCGCGCCTTAATTTTATAGAGTGAGCGCCAGTTCGACTTACTCAGCAGACACAACATCTATTTAAATTATAACTAAAGGGTCGACAGTGAATCAGACTTTAAAACTAACAGATATTATTGCGGTAGGCTTTATGCTTTTCGCATTCTTTTTGGGTGCAGGCAACATTATTTTCCCACCTCTAGCAGGTCAATTAGCTGGAGAGAATTTAATCCCTGCAATGACAGGTTTCCTTTTAACTGCGGTAGGTCTACCTCTTATTACTATCGTTGCTATTGCAGTTGCTGGTGGTTCTTGGGATCACCTAACTAAAGATCTGCCAAAACGTGCAGCGATGATCATAGCGGTGCTAATCTTTATCATTATTGGTCCTGCATTTGCGGCTCCGCGCACAGGTCTTGTTGCTTACGAAATGGCGGTTAAACCATTTTTCATTGATGCTGCGCAATCGCATCTAACAATTTTCTCAATCTTGTTCTTTGCTATTGCGATGTTCTTCGCATGGTCTCAGGGAAAACTGATTGATGTGATCGGTAAAGTACTGACTCCAGTTCTTTTCTTAGGTTTAATTGTTCTTGCTGCTGCAGTGTTTATCGACCCACAAGGCAACATGATTGCCGCGCAAGGTGAATACTTAACGCATCCATTGCAGAAAGGCTTCCTTGAAGGCTACAACACCATGGATACTTTTGCCTCACTGATGTTTGGCGGGCTTATCGTTGATGCACTGCGCAAAAAAGGTATTGCAGATCAAAAGGCGACGGCAAAGTACCTGATTAGCGCTGCATGTGTTGCTGCAGTAGGTTTAGCATTTGTCTACGTATCACTGTTCTACCTAGGTGCAACCAGTGCGGCCGTGGCTGCAGGTGCCGACAACGGTGGCGCGATTCTTAGCATGTATGTTCAGTCTTTGTTCGGTCCTTATGGTCAAATTGTGTTGTCAGTCATTGTACTGCTTGCATGTTTAACAACGGCTATCGGTATTATCTCTGCGTGTTCTGATTACTTCAGTTCGATAACGCCAGTTTCCTATAAAGTTTGGGTGGTCATTATCGGTGTAGCCTGTGCGACAGTCGCAAACGTCGGTCTATCTCAGCTTATTTCTTTGTCGGTACCAGTGCTATTTGCGCTATACCCTGTTGCGATTGCTTTAGTGGCATTGACATTTGTACGCAAAAAACTACCAAACCCGCAAACGGCTTATCGCGTGGTTATTCTGGTGTCATTGCTATTTGCACTGATTGATGCAGCGAAAGTAGCGGGTGTGGACGTATCGGCATTGAGCATGCTGCCACTATTTGATGTTGGCATGGGGTGGTTGCTGCCAACGACGGTAGCGATTGTTTGCATGTTCTTTATTGGTAAATCTACCTCTCACGCCATGGCTGAAGAAGCTGCATAATAAAGCAACTTTTTTGAATCAAAGATCCCCTGTCGCGTAAGGCGTGGCAGGGGATTTTTCTATTCAAGCATTTTTATTCTTCAGTAAAAAATTCCTGTATCTTCATCACATTTTTAAGTAGAATTCTTCGGTTAAATTCTACTCATAAATGCTGAGCAAACATGTTTGAAATCAATCCTATTAAAAACCGCCTAAAGGACGTGTCTGAGCGCACGAATGTCCTGAGGGGGTACCTTTGACTATGACGCCAAGCAAGAGCGTCTAGAAGAAGTTAACGCAGAACTCGAACAGCCGGATGTATGGAATGAACCTGAGCGCGCGCAAGCACTGGGTAAAGAACGTTCTTCACTAGAAGCGGTTGTAGAAACGATCGATCAACTTGAGCAAGGTGTTGAAGATGTTGAAGGTCTTTTAGAGCTTGCGGTTGAAGAAGAAGATCAAGAAACCTTCGATGAAATTGAACCAGAACTAGCAGAGCTTGAAGCTAAGTTAGAAAAGCTTGAGTTCCGTCGTATGTTCTCTGGTGATCACGATTCTTCTGATTGCTATATTGATTTGCAGTCAGGCTCAGGTGGCACAGAGGCGCAAGACTGGACATCAATGATGCTACGTATGTACCTACGTTGGGCTGAAGCGAAAGGCTTTAAGACTGAGGTTATCGAAGTATCTGAAGGTGAAGTTGCTGGCCTTAAGGGGGCAACGGTGAAGATTTCTGGCGAATACGCTTATGGTTGGCTTCGTACAGAAACAGGTGTTCACCGACTAGTTCGTAAGTCTCCATTTGATTCAAGTGGTCGCCGTCATACTTCTTTTGCTTCTGCGTTTATCTACCCAGAGATTGATGACAACATTCAGATCGATATTAACCCTTCAGATCTTCGAATCGATGTTTACCGCGCATCTGGCGCAGGTGGTCAGCACGTAAACACCACTGAATCTGCGGTACGTATTACCCACGTACCTACTAATACTGTGGTTCAGTGTCAGAATGACCGTTCTCAGCATAAGAACAAAGACCAAGCGATGAAGCAGCTTCGAGCGAAACTTTTTGAGCTAGAGATTCAAAAGCAAAACGCTGAGAAGCAAGCGAATGAAGATGCGAAATCTGACATCGGTTGGGGTAGCCAGATCCGTTCTTATGTGCTGGATGACTCTCGAATCAAAGATTTACGTACTGGCGTTGAAAACCGCAATACTCAAACGGTTCTTGACGGCGATCTAGACAAATTTATCGAAGCTAGCCTGAAATCAGGTCTTTAAGCTTTTCACCGAAAAAACTATTTTCATAAAGATAGACAGGATACATCGAAAATGACTGATGCTGTTCAAAACGAAAACGTACAAGAAGCCTCTTTACCTGAAGAGAACAAGCTGATTGCTGAGCGTCGTAGCAAACTGGATCATATCCGCCAAAGCTGCAAAGCAAACGGCCACCCAAACGACTTCCGTCGTGACGCACTAGCGGGCGACCTTCAAAAAGAGTTCGGTGAAAAGACTAAGGAAGAGCTGGAAGAACTAAACCATGTAGTCGCGATCGCGGGTCGTGTTATGGCTAAGCGTGGCCCATTCCTAGCGATTCAAGAAACATCAGGCCGTATCCAAGCGTATGCAGCGAAAGATGTTCAAAAAGTACTAAAAGAGAAGTACCAAGGCTTAGATATCGGTGACATCATCGGAGTTAAAGGTGCACTACACAAGTCAGGTAAAGGCGATCTTTACGTGAATATGGAAGAGTTTGAACTGTTAACCAAAGCACTTCGTCCTCTACCAGAGAAGTTCCATGGTCTGACAGACCAAGAGATGCGTTACCGTCAACGTTACGTTGACCTGATCGTGAACCAAGATTCTCGCGAAACTTTCATCATTCGTTCTAAGCTCGTTTCTTCTATCCGTAACTTTATGAGCGCAAAAGGTTACCTAGAAGTAGAAACGCCTATGATGCACGTGATTCCGGGTGGTGCAACGGCTCGTCCATTTATCACTCATCACAATGCACTTGATATCGACATGTACCTACGTGTTGCGCCAGAGCTTTACTTGAAGCGTCTAGTGGTTGGTGGTTTTGATCGTGTATTTGAGATCAACCGTAACTTCCGTAACGAAGGTCTTTCTCCACGTCACAATCCAGAATTCACTATGATGGAATTCTACCAAGCGTACTCTGACTACAAAGATCTAATGGATCTGACTGAAGAGATGCTAAGCACAGCGGCTATGGACGTTCTTGGCTCTACTTCAATGCCTTACGGTGACGAAACGGTAGAGTTTGGTGGTAAGTACGCACGTATGAGCATGTTCGATGCGATTAAGCACTACAACCCTGAGCACGCTGAGATTCAAGCGCTAACAGAAGCAGACCTACAAGACCGTGAGAAGATGCTAGCAATCGCGAAATCTGTACACGTAGAAGTAGAAACGTTCTGGACATGTGGTCAGCTTCTTGAAGAGATCTTTGGTGAAACGGCTGAGCCTCAGCTAATCCAACCAACGTTCATCACTGGCTACCCAGCGGACATCTCTCCTCTAGCACGCCGTAGCGATGACAACCCGTTCTTCACAGATCGTTTTGAGTTCTTCATCGGTGGCCGTGAAGTCGCGAATGGCTTCTCTGAGCTTAACGATGCACAGGACCAAGATGAGCGTTTCAAAGCGCAAGTTAACGCGAAAGACGCAGGCGATGATGAAGCAATGTACTACGATGCAGACTACATCACAGCACTAGAGCACGGCCTACCGCCAACAGCGGGTCAAGGTATCGGTATCGACCGTCTAGCAATGCTATTTACCAATACGCACACAATCCGTGATGTGATCTTATTTCCGGCAATGCGTCCTCAAGCTTAAATTTGAGCAACAATAAGACAGTAAAAGTCACCTTCGGGTGACTTTTTTGCTTTATGCAATCTACAACTTTAGTTGGCTTGTATAACCGCAATGAATTTGGAGCAGCGTGTTGATGGCCTTTTACTAAGCTTTTGAGTTCGTTGAGAAAGAATTTTTTTTACGAGTAGCCTCTCACAACGTATGGAAAAAGTATCATTCCCTAGCTAGTCTTATATTTGAGACAGATTATCTCTTCAAGTCTCTATAATGTAACGACATATATTTTTATGTGTGTTTAAGCGCACAGCATTTACATTATCAATAAAAAGGAACTAGCTTCATGGGTAGTCAATTCCGGATGGATTCCGTTCCAGGTTCATTGGTTGTTGTGGGGGGGACCTATGAGCCTTGGCTGTCAGTTTTAGAGCAAGTAGGTTGGAGGTGTACTCAGTGCGGTGATTTGCGTAAAGCCGATGCATTGTTTACTGAAACAGGTCCTTGTATCGGTATTGTTGACCTCAGTCATGATGAGTTTAGCCTCAATGGTATTGCTAATTTGGTGAGTAAGCATAAACAGGTGCGTTGGTTAGCATTCATTCGTGAATCTCAATTAAGCTCAGATACGATTTGCCAATTTATCGTTAACTTTTGTATCGACTTTTTTACCGCTCCAATTCCAGATGCCCAGCTTCTAAGCACTATTGGTCACCAGTTGGGCATGCTTAAACTAGAGAAGAAAGTCTGGCCACATTATGGCAATCAGAGTGACATGGGGCTAATTGGTGATTCCATTCCAGTTAAGCGCTTACGAGATCAGATTAAGCGTATTGGACCAACCGATGTCAGTATTTTGATTTATGGTGAAAGCGGTACAGGTAAGGAAACCGTTGCCCGAGCGGTACATCGAACCTCTGCGCGAGTAAACAAAGAGTTTATTTCGGTCAACTGTCGTGCAATGTCGGAGCGTCGTATCGAAAGCGATCTGTTTGGTATCAACCGCGAAGACACCAGTGCGCCCTCTATCTTAGAGAAAGCTGATGGTGGCACCATATTGCTCAATGACATTCTGACTTTACCTAAATCGCAACAGTTTAATCTGCTGCGTTTTCTCCAAGAAGGTATGGTCGATACTGCGTCTGGACGCAAAGAAGTGGATGTGCGTGTGTTAGCCGCAAACTCGGCTGATATTGAAAAAGCCTTGATTGATGGCGACTTCAATGAAGAACTGTATCACTACATCAACGTACTGCGTATTAACGTCCCAAGTCTGAAGGAGCGTGCTGGTGATATCACTATCCTTGCGCGTCACTTCTTACAGGAGTACTCAAAAGAGTACAACGCTCAAGCGCGCAGTTTTACTGAAGAAGCAGCAAGAGCACTTACTAGGTATCACTGGCCTGGCAACGTCCGAGAATTAATGAACCAGATAAAACGTATTGTTCTGATGTCAGATACAGTCATGCTTGATGAGCTACATTTAGATTTGCCTAAACGCAGTGATAGCCGTCGTAGTTTAAAGAGTATCCGTGAGCGAAGTGAGAAAGATGCCCTATTGCTTGTGTTGGAGTCTCATGCAGGTCAGGTGTCTATGGCAGCCAAAGAATTAGGTGTATCTCGTGCAACTATGTATCGATTGTTAAACAAACACAACTTGATCTCTGATATTCCTGTATAGCTGGCTGATTTGTAAATAAAAAGCCGTACTATAATTGGTGCGGTTTTTATTTATATAACCGACACGATCTATCGATTGATATATATTCCTTGGTTGAATATCTTATATGAAAAAGCTTGTAAGGGGTGTTTTTAGGTTAAAAAATTGTTTTGTAATTTGGGCGAATAAAGTGGTTGAAATATCACCGTGCATGCATAGAATTTAACCATGAGCTAAGGCTCGAACCCATCAAACCATTTTGGATTAATACATTAGTTAGGAGGCGCACAATGAAACATTTCACCGTTAAATCATTTATCTGTGCGTCTAACGATCAAGCCGTCTCTGCGATGGATGCTACAAAAAACAATGCCTTTGTAGCTGATCGAAACCTAGATAAAACAATGTAATTAATCCGTATCCTTTTTTAATTGGCTGCGGAAAAGCAGCGAATTAAAACACTCTCGATCTATCGATTCGTTGATCTTTTCCCAGCTTAAACTCAACTGGAGAAAACTCATGAGTCATTCTGTATATCTAAAACTAGCCACTCTTTTGGTAAAAGCGGATCTTCGCCGAGAAGAACGTCAATGGAAACGTAAACTGCGCCGCAGTGCCTTTGATATTCCATGGAATAACGAACATCTATTGCGTGACATTGGTCTTGAACAAGATGGTCGTCCAGTCGGCTTTTCAGAGCCTGATAGTGTCAAAGCCGAACGTCGCATTCGTCATCTTCGCCGTGTGTTAAGTGCGCGAATACCAACGTAACAAAAGGGGCAGGCGCTTCACCTGCCCCGCTATTCTGCAACGACAGATTATGGACAAGGGTTGGAGTAAGTCGTACCAATGTCTTGAATCCCTTGAAGCAATTCCTCTGTTAGTACGACATCTAAGCTATCAATATTTGATTTAAGCTGTTCTAAGTTCGTCGCTCCAATTATGTTGGATGCGACAAACGGCCGTTGGTTAACAAAAGCCAACGCCATTTGCGCTGGATCTAAACCGTGCTTTCTCGCGAGATCGACATACGCTTGAGTGGCTTGTTTTCCTTGCGGGGTAAAATAGCGAATAAAGCGTTCGAATAGAGAGCATCTAGCCCCTTCAGGACGCGCTCCATTGAGGTACTTACCACTTAAGCAGCCAAACGCGAGTGGAGAATAAGCAAGGAGCTGAACCCCTTCATAATGGCTAATCTCAGATAAACCAACTTCAAAACTACGATTGAGTAGGTTGTACGGGTTTTGAATCGATACAATTCGTGGTAGCTCGTGCTTTTCAGCTAAACGAAGCAAAGTCATAACACCCCAGGGAGTTTCATTAGAAACGCCGATATAACGTACCTTACCCGCTTTAATCAGCTCTGCGAGCGCTTCGAGAGTTTCTATTAAGGTGACTTCTTCCTGATCGTCTGGGTAGGGATAGTTGAGTTGGCCAAAACAGTTGGTTTGTCTTTGCGGCCAATGCAGTTGGTAAAGATCAACGTAGTCTGTCTGTAGGCGTTTCAAGCTTTCATCAATGGCAAGATGGATATTTCTTCTATCTAAGCACGTATTGTCGCGGATATGCGGAATGTTTCGTGGTCCTGCGACTTTGGTTGCTATGACGACCTTTTCACGATTCGCTGATTTTGCTAACCAGTTTCCAATGTACTGTTCAGTCAATCCTTGCGTGTTGGCTTTAGGCGGTACAGGGTACATTTCCGCAGTATCAATAAAGTTTACACCTCGCTCAAGTGCGTAATCCAGTTGACTAAAGGCATCTTGCTCAGTGTTTTGTTCACCAAATGTCATGGTGCCAAGACAGATCTTACTCACTTCCAGAGTGGAGTGGGGTAACTTGTTGTATTGCATCGATCTTCCTTGTCGTTACGGGCATGAGATCCCACTATAGGGGATTTGACTACGATTAGAAAAGAGCGTGTGGTAACAAATTCGCAAATTTTGCAAAGTTGGCTAATACTGATTTATGGAGGTGAACTATGCAAAAAAGTCAGTTAGATAAGTGGATTCATGGTCATCATAAAGATAGCTACCAGCCGCCAAAGGTGTTTGTCATCGGTTGCTCAGATCTGTCACAGTATCTTTTAGCTGTCGAGTATAAGCACAAATTAGAGCCAGTTAAAATCGATGATGAACCGGTACACTTTGAGTCGCTAGAGCGAGTAAAAGAAGAGCTACTGCGGTTAGGAGTAGAGCGGGCTTACTTGCGTTTACACAATGCTTACGATGAGTGCGGAGCTGGTGATGGCCCACTATATCATGATGTGGAGATGTCACTTACTACGCACTAAACATAGTAATCTTGCAAAATACGCGCTGTGAATTGAGTCCTTAGATAGAACCCTCTTGGCAGCGTTTTTATTGGCTTGCCACTTGCCCCATAGGCTTCAGTTAACACACGGCTATTTGCCGCTTTGGGGCGCAGTTGCAATACTTCACCATGGCGAGCGTTGATCTGTTCAACACGGCCCAATACGATGAGTTCCATTAACTCTTCCCAATCGGCTTTTAACTGCTGCTCTTCTTCTTGGCTAGGAGACCAGATCAAAGGCGAACCAACGCATCTTTCTGCCAATGGAATCTCTCTTTCTCCTTCGACCGGAATCCACAATACCCGTGAAAGCTTATTGCGCACATGGCTGGTTTCCCATGTCAGTCCATGTACACCGATCAAAGGAGCAACACAGACAAAGGTGGTCTCTAGAGGTTTACCAGAGTAGCCAATAGGGATGGTTTTTAGCTCTATACCTAGTCTTTCGAAGTCTTGAGTCGGTTTGCTGCCAGCGGTGGCGCCCAAGTGCCATTCCAACAATTGACCCACCCAGCCTTTGTCACGACGAAGGTCTGGTGGAACATCTATATCAGCTTCTGCGGCGAGTTCGGCAAAGTTGACACCTGCGATGCTTTTAGCGCGATCCAGCAGTTCTTGTTCGGAGGATGGTTCTGGCTTCATTGTGGTTTCGTGCGATTGGACAGTGTACTCATTGTAACCTAATGGAAGAAAAATTCGACTGTAGAGAGATTGATCATTGTGAGTGAAAGATCGTCACTTTTATGGTTATCCACAGCTTGGTTGTGAAAATTTGCAATCTAACACTGTTATGTATGAATAAACAGGGGTTTGGTGGTGAGAAAATACTTGAAATTTTAATCATATACCTAGCTTTGACTTAAGTGGTGTGGATAAAATCAACTATGGTTGATCTTTGACCGATCTGTGTGAGGGAGGGGCAGAAAGAGCTATTGTATAAAGTTGCTTAGTTCATGTGTTTATTAAGTTATTGTTTTTGAAGCATCTGCTCTTATCTAGTTTGATCCTTTTAGGCGACCAATTTTGTCGTTGCTTAGCTATTGATCACTTTCACATTGATTTTTCACATAGTTATACACAGAAAAGGTGAATAAATGTGGGCTATGTCTCACTGCGGTGTGAGTAACCTTTGTTTCGGTTAAAAGTTATCCATTGGTGGGTGGGAAAGCAATATTTTCTGCCCTAGTCACACTAGTAAGTTTGCTCCTACTGGGGATATGTGGAAAAATCACTGTAATTAAAGATTTTATTAGAGGTTGGCCAGTGATAGATGGCGATGGTTACCGCTTAAACGTGGGAATTGTAATCTGTAACAGCCATGGTCAGGTCTTCTGGGCTAAACGATACGGACAACACTCTTGGCAGTTTCCTCAAGGTGGAATTGATGAAGGTGAGACCCCTGAACAGGCAATGTATAGGGAGTTGTATGAAGAGGTTGGTCTTACAAAGAAAGAGGTTAAGATCGTTGCGACAAGTCGTCATTGGTTGAGGTACAAGCTACCAAAACGTCTTGTTCGTTGGGATTCAAAACCTGTTTGTATCGGACAGAAACAGAAGTGGTTTCTGCTACGACTCGATTGTGATGAATCACGAATTGATATGTTGCGTGGCAGTTCCCCTGAATTTGATGGCTGGCGTTGGGTAAGTTATTGGTATCCAGTCAGACAAGTGGTTTCTTTTAAACGCGATGTATATCGTCGTGCGATGAAAGAGTTTGCATCAATGGCAATGCCATTTAAACAACGTAAAGTAAAAGGCAAACGTAAGCACCGAAGAGGATAGACATGCTTTCTCAACTAAGGGAAATAGTTGAACAAGTATCTAAGGTAGAAGAAGTTCATCAAGCCTTAGATATTTTAGTTAAACAAACGTGCAGTGCGATGAGTACTGAATGTTGCACTGTCTATCTTGCTAACGAAGAAATGCAGCGTCTTGAGTTAATGGCTACTCAGGGGCTGCGTTTTAAAGGCGACAAAATTCATATCCAATTTAACGAGGGCTTAGTTGGTCTTGTTAAACGCAGCGCTGAACCGCTCAACTTAGCGGAAGCATCTAAACATCCTAACTTTAAGTACTTCTCTGAGCTTGGCGAAGAAGTCTACCAAAGCTTTCTTGGCACCCCGATTATTTACCGTAAGCAAGTACTTGGTGTTCTCGTTGTGCAACAAAAAGCACCACGTCAGTTCGATGAAATGGAAGAGTCTTTCTTAGTTACACTTGCCGCTCAGCTTGCTGTCATTATCGCTCATGCTCAAACTCAAGGTCATTGGCGACTAGAGAAAAAGCAGCAAGCGATCCGTGGTGTCCCAGCTTCGTCTGGCGTTGCAATTGGCGAATTTTGGTGGGATGACACTCAGCCTGAACTGAGCAATGTTTATCCCGCATCAACGTTAGATATTGAACGTGAGCAGGAGTGGTTGTTACTGGCGATAGAAGAAGCGTTGAATGATTTTCGCCGTATGCGTAAAAAACTCGATAGCGAGATAAACAAAGACGCTTTAGCAATATTTGACCTTTTTACCCATTTGCTTAACGATCCCATGCTACGTAAAGATCTTAAAGCGCAGATTCAAAAAGGCGATCGCGCCGACTGGGCGCTTAGACAAGTGGTTGAGAGTTATTCAAATCGTTTTGCTCGCATGTCTGATGTTTATTTGCGGGAGCGAGCACAAGACATTCGTGAGCTAGGCCAACGGTTACTGTTTTTTTTACATAATACTGACCAAGAGAAGCAACTCTTTGATAATCCGGTTATTCTGGTCGTTCGCGAGCTGACCGCAAGTTTACTAGCCTCAATTCCTAAAGAAAAAATTCTTGCCGTTGTCTCCTTAGAAGGAGCGGCAAATTCACATGCGGCAATTCTGTCTAGAGCATTAGGGATCCCTGCGGTGATGGGGGTTGCCCTGAATCTCAAGGCGCTGAATGGGAAGCGAGGAATTGTTGATGGCTATAGCGGTAAGATTTTGGTCTCGCCAAATCGGCAACTGCTACGTGAATATCGCTCACTTGCAAACGAAGAACGTGAATTGGCCAATATGGTCAATCAGCGCATTGAAGAGCCTGCGTTCACTAGAGATGGTCAACGTATTGAGGTAATGCTTAACGCAGGGTTGAGTGCCGATACTAATATTGCCATTAACCAAGGGGTTGATGGGGTTGGTCTGTATCGAACTGAAATTTCTTTTTTGCTTCAGCATCGATTCCCATCAGAGGAAGAACAAACCCAACAGTATCAGGCGGTGTTGAGTAGCTATCCCAATAAACGCGTGGTAATGAGGACTCTTGATGTTGGTGGTGACAAAGCCTTGCCTTATCTCCCTATTGAAGAAGATAACCCATTCTTAGGATGGCGTGGTATTCGCTTTACCCTCGATCATCCTGACATCTTCTTAATGCAGATACGCGCGATGATGAAAGCGAGCTCAAAGCATCAGAATCTAAGTATTTTGTTACCTATGGTCTCTGGCGCCCAAGAGCTCGATGACGCGATTGAACTGATTACTCGCGCCTATGAAGAGGTGGCAGAGCTTGATGATCAGATTACGATGCCTCAGATCGGTGTCATGATCGAAGTTCCGTCAATGATCTATTTGCTGCCATTGATTGCCAGTAAAGTTGATTTTGTTTCTATCGGCACTAACGATTTAACCCAGTACCTGCTTGCGGTTGACCGAAATAATGCTCGAGTTGCAGATGTTTATGAGTCAATGCACCCATCGGTTATTATGGCTTTAAGTCATATTCATCGTACCTGCCAGCAGTTAAACCTGCCTGTATGTATCTGTGGTGAACTCGCTGGTGATCCAATTGGCGCGCTTTTAATGGTTGGCTTAGGCTACCGTAGCCTGAGTATGAACACTTCGAACGTGGCAAAAGTAAAGTACCTGTTGCGTCATACTGAAACGGAAGAATTACGTTCGCTTGCTGACAAAGCGCTGATGCAATCTTACGGCCGCGACATTTATGCTATGATGCAATCATTTTTTGAAAGCAAAGGCTTTGCTGGCTTTATTCGAGCAGGCAAAAAATAAGGATTATTGTGTCTATAGAATTACTTGTTTCTTTTATGCTGCTGGGTGCCTTTGTTGGAGTGATGGCAGGATTACTGGGTATTGGTGGTGGCTTAATCGTTGTACCTGCGCTGTTGTTTCTGTTACCTGCTGCTGGTATCGATGCCAATATCAGCATGCAGATTGCGCTAGCAACATCGCTGGCCACTATTATTGCTACCTCTGGTTCCTCCGCGTTTAATCATTTCAAGCTCGGTAACGTCGATATGTTTGTTGTTAAATGGTTAATGCCGGGCGTTGTGGTGGGAGGTTTCTTAGGTGCCAATGTTGCCGAGTGGATTCCCGCTCAATACCTACCAAAAGTCTTTGGTGTGATTGTGTTGTTACTTGCTATTCAAATGCTATTTTCTATCCGAGGTAAGTCACAAAAAAACATGCCTGGCAGTACCTCTACTATGGTTTATGGCACTGGGATTGGCATCGTTTCGAGCTTAGCAGGTATCGGTGGCGGCTCGTTGTCAGTGCCGTTTCTCAACAGCCATGGCATTGAAATGCGCAAAGCGGTAGGCTCTTCTTCGGTTTGTGGTTGTATGATTGCTATCTCTGGCATGGCGGGTTTTATCTTACATGGCTACAAAGTTGATGCTCTACCTGACTACAGCATTGGTTATGTTTATCTACCAGCCTTGGTGGCCATTGCCTCGACCTCTATGTTAACCACGCGTATTGGCGCGAGGTTGGCGACATCATTACCTACACCAACATTGAAAAAAATATTTGCAGTTTTTTTAATGTTTGTTGCCGGAACTATGTTGTTGTAGTGCACTCTCATCTATACAAATTAAAATTGTCAGAACTTCAAAAAGAGTAATCCTCCTATGTCTCAGGGATATCTAACTTTTCCAAATATTGATCCTGTACTTGTTTCCATTGGGCCGCTTTCTATCCGTTGGTATGGCCTAATGTATCTTGTAGGCTTTGCTTTCGCGCTATGGCTTGCGAATCGCCGTGCCGATCAGGCTGATAGTGGCTGGACGCGTGAACAGGTCTCAGACCTGCTTTTCGCCGGCTTTCTTGGTGTAGTAATTGGTGGCCGCGTTGGCTATGTGATCTTCTATAACTTCGATCTTTTCCTCCAAGATCCGCTTTACCTGTTTAAAGTGTGGACGGGGGGGATGTCATTCCATGGCGGTTTGTTGGGTGTTATCAGCGCAATGTTCTGGTATGCAAAAAAGAACGGTCGAACTTTCTTTGGTGTCGCTGATTTTATCGCTCCTCTTGTTCCTTTCGGTTTAGGGATGGGAAGATTAGGTAACTTTATGAACAGTGAGTTGTGGGGACGCGTAACTGATGTTCCATGGGCATTTGTCTTCCCTAATGGTGGGCCACTTCCTCGTCACCCATCTCAGTTGTATGAAATGCTTCTCGAAGGTATCGTTCTCTTCTTTATCTTGAACTGGTTTATTAAGAAGCCTCGTCCTCTTGGTGCGGTATCAGGGCTATTTTTAGCGGGTTATGGTACATTCCGTTTCCTAGTAGAATATGTACGTGAACCTGATGCACATCTAGGTCTATTTGGTGGGTTTATCTCAATGGGACAAATCCTATCCCTACCTATGGTGCTGATTGGTATCCTGATGATGGTTTGGGCGTATAAGCGCGGCCATTACAAAGATGAACTACCACAACAAACGAAGTAAGGAATTGGTGTGAAACAGTATTTAGATCTCTGTCAGCGTATCGTTGAGCAAGGTGAGTGGATTGAAAATGAGCGCACCGGCAAGCGTTGCCTAACGGTGATCAATGCAGATCTAACTTACGATGTCGCGAACAACCAGTTCCCTTTAGTGACGACACGTAAAAGCTTCTGGAAAGCCGCGGTTGCTGAGTTACTAGGCTACATTCGTGGTTACGACAATGCCGACGATTTTCGCAATCTAGGAACCAAAACTTGGGATGCCAATGCAAACCTCAATGAAGCTTGGCTTAATAATCCTTACCGTAAGGGTGAAGATGATATGGGGCGCGTATACGGCGTTCAGGGGCGCGCATGGGCTAAGCCTGATGGCGGTCATATCGACCAGTTACGTAAGATAGTTGATGACTTAACGCGCGGCGTCGATGACCGGGGTGAAATCCTAAACTTCTACAACCCAGGTGAGTTCCACATGGGCTGCCTGCGTCCATGTATGTACAGTCACCATTTCTCTCTATTGGGTGACACTCTGTACCTAAACAGTACGCAGCGCTCTTGCGATGTTCCTCTAGGTCTTAACTTCAATATGGTTCAAGTATATGTGTTTCTTGCGATTATGGCTCAGATCACGGGTAAGAAAGCGGGGCAGGCATACCATAAGATTGTTAACGCGCATATCTACGAAGATCAACTAGAGCTAATGCGTGATGTTCAATTGAAGCGTGAGCCACTCCAGGCTCCGACCTTCCATATCAACCCTGAGATTAAGTCTTTAGAAGATTTGGAAACTTGGGTAACACTGGATGACTTTTGGGTTGAAGGGTATGAACACCACGATGCTATTAAGTACCCGTTTTCGGTATAGCGAATACGCTTGATTGTCTAAGCCGCCCAAGATAGGGCGGCTTTTTTATACGTGATAGAACGGACTGCGCCCTGTGGAACGCTGCGCTTTTGGAAAACGGGAACGGACTTCGTCCTGATTGAGGTGATCAACACCATATTGGGTCATTCCATAGAGTGACGAAGGAGCGAGTAGGGAATCTATCAAGGTTTTCAACTTGCTATAAGAGATCCCCAACTCTTTCGTTCCTCGTTCTTGAGGATGACGGTAATAAAAACAAAAGGTTGGTATGTACATTGTGCCAACCCTTTAGGTTCTCTCCAGCTCCCCGTAGGGCGAAGCCCGTTCCCTTATCCCTCTTTCCATAGCGCAGCGTTCCTAAACGCAAAAAGCCCGCTACCTTAGTAGCGGGCTTTCAAATAAGCGATGGTCTTTGTATTAAGCTGTTAGCGCTAGGATTGTGCCTGGCAGTGCAACGAACACTGCTAATAAGTAACCAGCTACAACCGCTTTGTTCTTCACAGCCATGTCAGAGATTATGTCTGCACCTTTTACAGGTAGTTCACGTAGGAACGGAATACCGTAGATGAATACTGTCGCCAAGATGTTGAACACTAGGTGTACTAGAGCAATCTGTAGTGCGAATACCGCAAACTCACCTGATACTGCTGTCGCTGCTAATAGAGCGGTAATACAAGTACCGATGTTTGCACCTAGAGTGAACGGGTAAACGTCACGCACTTTAAGTACACCAGAACCGACCAGTGGAACCATTAGACTTGTAGTCGTAGAAGAAGACTGTACAAGTACTGTTACGATAGAACCAGAGAAGATACCGTGGATTGGGCCACGACCAATTGCGTTCTTTAGAATCTCACGAGCACGGCCAACCATTAGGCTCTTCATTAGCTTACCCATTACAGTGATTGCTACGAAGATAGTCGCGATACCTAATACGATAAGTAAGATACCACCCATTTGGTCACCAAATGTTGCTAATGGCTCTTTAACTGCGCTTACGACTGGTTTAGTTAGAGGCTTAATGAAGTTCAAACCTTTAATGCTCATATCGCCAGTTGCTAGGAATGGAGATACTAACCAGTGTGAGATCTTATCAAGAATACCAAACATCATTTCGATAGGTAGGAAGATCGCTACCGCTAATAGGTTAAAGAAGTCGTGGATAGTCGCACTTGCAAATGCGCGCTTAAATTCTTCTTTGCAACGAACGTGACCTAGAGAAACTAGAGTGTTGGTTACTGTTGTACCGATGTTCGCACCCATCACCATAGGGATAGCTGTTTCTACCGGAAGACCGCCGGCCACTAAGCCCACGATAATTGAAGTTACTGTACTTGAAGATTGGATAAGTGCTGTTGCGACTAAACCGATCATCAAACCTGCTACAGGGTGAGAGGCAAACTCAAATAGAACCTTGGCTTGATCACCTGTTGCCCATTTGAAACCACTGCCTACCATAGATACCGCTAGAAGTAGCAGGTACAACATGAACGCCAAGTTAGCCCAGCGCAACCAGCGAGTAGTGCTCGAAATTGGTGCCGCTGCAGTAGTAGCTTGGTTCATAATCATTTTCTCCGTGGACCGTTAATGTCTTAGTTATGGTCTGTTGTTGAAACTGAGGGCGATGTTAGAGGGGAAATATTTCAGTAATATTACAGTTATATGTAATGAAATTTTTTTTATCTAGATAGGCGATTGTTAACTGTCTTTTGAAATTTACAATGAGCTTAAGTATTTGTTATTAAGCCTTTTTTCTGTGGCTTTTAGGCCAAGTGTAAGATGTGATTAGAATCGAAAAAATCGCAGAAAAATTTCGACTATCGACAGCTTTATGACAGTTAATTGTCATATTACCAGTCCTGATTTCGGTAAAAGTTACAATAAGCAAAATTAATGTAGGTATTCTCGAGTTATTGTTGTCATGCGCTGCATTTGCTATAACCTACTCACTAAAATAAGAAGAGTATTTCTCTATGTCACACTTAAACTACAACCACCTTTATTACTTTTGGATGGTATGTAAACAAGGCTCTGTTACCAAAGCTGCCGATGCGCTGTTTCTGACTCCGCAAACTGTTACTGGTCAGATTAAAGCACTCGAAGAGCGTATGGATGGTAAGCTCACCAAGCGCAATGGGCGAAGTGTCGAACCGACAGAACTTGGCCAATTAGTGTTTAAGTATGCTGATAGAATGTTTGGCCTTAGCTATGAAATGCTCGATATTGTTAACTACAGTCAACGCTCTAACATTCTGTTTGATGTTGGAGTCGCCGACGCGCTATCTAAAAGGCTAGTCAGCAAGGTATTGCTAACAACGGTTCCAGATGACAACAGTATCCATTTACGCTGCTTTGAATCGACTCACGAAATGCTATTGGAGCAACTAGCGCAGCATAAGTTAGATATGATTCTATCGGACTGCCCGGTTGATTCGAGTCAAAGCCCTGGCCTCTACAGTAAGAAGCTTGGTGAATGTAATATGAGTTTCTTCTGTTCGGGTAACGTTGACGATGTGAGTTTTCCTGCGGTATTAGAGCAACGCAAATTGCTGATTCCGGGCAGCCGGACTGCGATGGGGCGTAAAGTTCTGCAATGGTTTGATCGTCAAGGCTTGCAGCCAAATATCTTAGGTGAGTTTGATGATGTGGCTTTGATGAAGGCCTTTGCTCGCTACCATCATGACGTAATTTTCCTAGCTCCCTCTATCTACATGTCTGAAGTTGAAAGCGACCTTCCTCTACAACTTATCGGCCATATTGATGAGTTAAAAGAAGAGTACTATGTCATATTCGCAGAGCGAATGATTCAACATCCAGCGGTGAAGAATGTTTGTGATGCAGACTTCCCAACCCTATTTAATTAGACGACGATCTATTTGAACAAATAGATTAGTTGTTACAATTCGATTAATATCTGAAATAGTTCACTCTAAAATAATTAAATATACAGTGAATCTCGTAACCGTTCGACAGCGTTACTTATTGTGTAAGGCTGATGTTTGTAGAAGTATTGTTGTAGGAAGAGGTAGTGGCCGATGAATCTACAAGAGATGGAAAAGAACTCTGCTCAGGCTGTAGTCCTGCTTAAGGCGATGGCCAATGAGAGGCGTCTTCAGATCTTGTGCTTATTACACAATCAAGAGCTGTCAGTAGGGGAGTTGTGCAGTAAGTTGGAGTTAAGCCAATCAGCGTTGTCGCAGCATCTAGCGTGGCTACGTCGAGACGGCTTAGTGCACACTCGTAAAGAGGCGCAGACAGTTTATTACACTTTGAGCAGTGAAGAGGTGAAGGCAATGATCCAATTGCTGCACGATCTTTATTGTTCAGAAAAGCAATAAATGTATCGAGGTTTGTAGTTTAACCTCGAAATTTTGATATAAAAAAACCGGCTAATGCCGGTTTTTTCTTTCACTGGGTAATCAGAGTTCTATTAAAGAGCTTTGATTGCAGCAGCGAAACGAGACTTATGACGTGCAGCTTTATTCTTGTGAATAAGGCCTTTAGTTGCCATGCGGTCTAGGATTGGTGTAACTGTAGCAAACGCTTCAGTTGCAGCAGCTTTGTCGCCTGCTTCGATAGCAGCAACAGTTTTCTTCATGTAAGTACGCATCATTGAGCGACGGCTAGCGTTGTGCTGACGACGTTTCTCAGCCTGGATAGCGCGCTTCTTAGCAGATTTACTATTTGCCAAGGGTCTAACTCCCAAAAACTTAGTTCAGTGACAATTTAAGGGCGAGGAATATCCCTCATTTGCGCTTAAATGTCAAATAATTTGTGCAAAAACCAATCGCGTCAAACTAATTTTGGTTTGAAAGGTCTTCACGGTTAAGATGGCGGGGATTCTAACAGCATTTTTTTTTCAATGCTAATACTAATCTGCTCTGGTTATGACATTCCTGTTGTAAAGTAGAGCAAATTTTTTGATTCCCGAGGTAAATGTGAGTAAACGCCTACTCAAGTCAGGCATGATAGTCAGTGCTATGACCTTGATCTCTCGAGTTTTAGGCTTAGTTCGAGATGTTGTTGTTGCCAACCTGATGGGGGCAGGAGCCAGTGCCGATGTCTTCTTCTTTGCTAATAAGATTCCTAATTTTCTAAGGCGCCTATTTGCGGAAGGCGCGTTTTCACAAGCCTTTGTTCCGGTTTTGACGGAATATCATGCCGCTGGGGATATGGACAAAACTCGTCAGCTTGTCGCAAGAGCTGCGGGTACATTAGGTGTTATTGTCTCTATTGTCACTGTGCTGGGCGTACTGGGGTCAGGCGTGGTGACGGCTCTGTTCGGCTTTGGCTGGTTCTTGGATTGGTTAAACGGTGGACCTTCGGCAGAAAAGTTTGAGCTTGCAAGCTTAATGCTCAAAATTACCTTCCCTTATTTATGGTTTATAACCTTTGTTGCTTTATCGGGAGCGATTCTCAATACCTTAGGCAAGTTTGCGGTTTCTTCCTTTACCCCTGTTTTCCTTAATGTAATGATTATTCTGTCGGCGTGGTTTATTGCTCCGCAGTTATCTCAGCCAGAAATAGGGCTCGCGATGGGGGTATTTCTTGGAGGCTTAGTTCAGTTTTTATTCCAGATACCATTTCTGATTAAAGCTGGCGTGATGGTTAAACCGAAATGGGGTTGGCGCGATCCTGGGGTAGTAAAGATTCGCACCCTAATGATTCCTGCCCTGTTTGGCGTATCGGTGAGCCAAATTAACCTGTTATTTGATACATTTATTGCCAGTTTTCTTCAAACGGGCTCCATCAGTTGGCTTTACTATTCAGACCGCCTGTTAGAGTTTCCACTGGGTTTGTTTGGGATTGCAATCGCAACAGTCATTCTACCGGCGTTATCTCGTAAACATGTCGATGACCATAGTGATGGTTTTGCACAAACCATGGACTGGGGGATACGCATGGTTACATTGCTCGGTATTCCTGCCATGCTGGGTTTAATGGTATTGGCGAAACCTATGCTAATGGTGCTGTTTATGCGCGGTGAGTTTACCCCTCAGGATGTTAATCATGCCTCGATGTCTCTTGTTGCTTATGCTTCTGGCTTGCTCAACTTTATGTTGATTAAAGTACTGGCACCTGGTTACTACTCTCGTCAAGATACTAAAACGCCTGTTAAGTACGGCATCATTGCTATGGTAACCAACATGGTCTTCAATGCCATCTTGGCATGGTTTTATGGTTACGTGGGTCTTGCTATCGCAACGGCGCTGTCTGCCTTCGTTAATATGTCTCTTTTATATAGAGGGCTACATATTGCAGGTGTGTATCATCTGACCAAAAGAACCTTGTTATTTATCGGCAGGCTAGTGATTGCTGGTGGCTTCATGGTTGCTGCTATTTTATGGCAGTTAGAAGAGATGAATGTGTGGCTAACGTGGTCATTGCTAGAACGAGTTTTATGCCTTACCGCTCTGATTGGATTGGGAGCAGGGATCTACCTTGCAACGCTGCTTGTTCTGGGAGTGCGTTTAAAAGACTTAAAAGCAGCGACAGAGTGAACATGATTAGTATATAATCCGTCAGTTTCACGCAACGTTAATTCTTTTTATTGAGAATTTTTTGCCAAATTAACAAGTTTTAGTAGTCTCCAATGGAATTGATTCGAGGTATTCACAATATCAAACCACACCATCAAGGGTGTGTATTGACGATCGGAAACTTCGACGGTGTTCATCTCGGGCATCAAGAAGTGTTACGTCAAGTGTCTGAACAAGCCAAAGAACTGGGTTTACCTTCAACAGTAATGACATTTGATCCTCAACCATTGGAGCTTTTTGCTAAAGGTAGAGCGCCAGCGCGTTTAACACGTCTTAGAGACAAGTTTGTTCAATTGAGCAAGCTCAATATTGAACGATTGCTTTGCGTGAACTTTAATCATCAATTCGCTAATCGATGTGCTGACGAGTTTATTAGTGACTTGTTGGTGAAGCGTTTGGGTGTTAAGTTTCTCGTCGTAGGTGATGATTTCTGCTTTGGTCGTGGCCGAAAAGGCAATTTTGCTATGCTGCAAGAAGCAGGCAAAAAGTTCAATTTTGAAGTGGTCAGCACTCAAAGCTTTTGTTTACAACAATTGCGTGTAAGCAGTACTGCGATTAGAGAAGCCTTAGCGCAAGATCAGCTTGAGCAAGCAGCAGAAATGTTAGGGCGTGATTACAGTATTAGTGGGCGAGTTTCACATGGGAGAAAGCTGGGTAGAACCATTGGCTTTCCTACGGCTAATATCCCACTAAAACGTTGCGTGTCGCCAGTTTCTGGCGTGTATACCGTTCAGGCTTTAGGCTTGGGCGAAGAGCCTGTAGGCGGTGTCGCTAATATTGGTAATAGGCCAACAGTTAACGGCGTACGACAACAACTCGAAGTACATTTATTCGACTTTAAAGCCAACTTATATGGCAAACAGCTAGAAATCGTACTTTTAGATAAGATTCGCGACGAACATAAATTTGAGTCGTTCGAAGCTTTGAAACAACAAATTGAATTGGATGCTGAAGCAGCAAGGGTGTGGCTGCGTCAGTATAAAGCCCAAGCGGTTTAGTTCGCTGCTTGGCATAATGTCTAACTGTCACCCAACACAACGGAATTAAGAATCGATGAGTGAGTATAAAGATACCCTGAACCTTCCTGAAACAGGGTTTCCGATGCGTGGCAATCTGGCAAATCGTGAGCCAGAAATGCTTAAGCGTTGGTACAAAGAAGACCTTTACGGTGAGATCCGTAAAGCGAAGAAAGGCAAAAAATCTTTCGTTCTACACGATGGCCCTCCATATGCGAATGGTGACATTCACATTGGTCACGCACTAAACAAGATTCTTAAAGACATTATTATTAAATCCAAAACACTTTCTGGTTTTGATGCACCGTACATTCCTGGTTGGGACTGTCACGGTCTACCAATTGAACTAATGGTAGAAAAGAAAAAAGGCAAGCCAGGCCAAAAAATCTCTGCGGCTGATTTCCGTGAAGAGTGTCGTAAGTACGCGGCAGGTCAGGTAGAAGGTCAAAAAGAGAGCTTCAAGCGCCTAGGTATTATGGGTGAGTGGGATAAGCCTTACCGCACCATGGATTTTGCTACTGAAGCAAACATTATCCGTGCTCTCGGTAAGATTGCTGATAACGGCCACCTGCTAAAAGGTTTCAAACCTGTTCACTGGTGTACAGACTGTGGCTCTGCGCTTGCTGAAGCAGAAGTAGAGTACAAAGATAAAGTTTCTCCATCTATCGACGTTCGCTTTAAAGCAGCAGATGAAGCGGCACTTCTATCTAAGTTCTCATTGAACGAAGGCCATGAAGGTGAAGGCGACATCTCTATTGTTATCTGGACAACTACGCCTTGGACACTGCCAGCAAACCGTGCAGTATGTCTACGTGATGATCTAGAGTACGTATTGATCCAAGTAGAAGGTGAGTTGAAGGAGCGTATCATCGTTGCTTCTGAGCTAGCCAAAGACGTGATGGACCGTGCGGGTATCGAGCACTTCCATAACCTTGGTTTTGCAAAAGGTAGCGATCTTGAGCTATCTCAGTTTAATCACCCATTCTACGACTTCACTGTTCCAGCGATCCTTGGCGATCACGTCACAACTGATTCTGGTACTGGTGTCGTTCACACCGCACCTGGCCACGGTCAAGAAGACTTTGCAGTCGGTAACAAGTACAACCTAGAAGTGGCAAACCCAGTAGGTTCAAACGGCGTTTACCTGCCAGATACTGAGCTATTTGCTGGTCAGCACGTATTTAAAGCCAATGATGCAGTTGTTGAAACGCTAAAAGAGAAAGGCGCGCTTTTACATCACCACGCATACGAACACAGCTACCCGCATTGTTGGAGACATAAAACGCCAATCATCTTCCGTGCAACACCACAATGGTTCGTATCTATGGACCAAGCGGGCCTACGTGCAAAAGCACTAGAGTCAATCAAAGGTGTTGAGTGGATGCCAGAGTGGGGACAAAGCCGTATCGAAGGTATGATCGAGGGTCGCCCAGAGTGGTGTATCTCTCGTCAACGTACTTGGGGTGTGCCAATCGCTCTATTCGTTCATAAAGAAACAGCAGAGCTTCATCCAAACACGATCGAACTAGTCGAGAAAGTCGCTCAGCTAGTTGAAGAGAAAGGCATTCAAGCTTGGTGGGATCTAGAAATCTCTGACCTACTAGCTGAAGAAGCGGATAAGTACGAGAAAGTACTCGATACGCTAGACGTATGGTTCGACTCCGGTGTGACTCACTACTCAGTTGTTGATGCTCGTGAAGAGTACAACGGCGCGTCGGCAGACCTATATCTAGAAGGCTCTGATCAACACCGCGGTTGGTTCCAGTCTTCACTAATTTCATCTATCGCGATGAAAGACGAAGCACCATACAAGCAAGTACTTACTCACGGTTTCGTAGTTGACGGCCAAGGCCGTAAGATGTCGAAATCTATCGGTAACGTTGTTGCGCCAAAAGATGTGACTAACAAGCTAGGTGCAGATATCCTGCGTCTATGGGTTGCTTCAACTGACTACACGGGTGAAGTTGCGGTTTCTGATGAAATCCTAAAACGCTCTGCAGATGCATACCGTCGTATCCGTAACACAGCGCGTTTCTTCCTTGCTAACCTAAGCGGCTTTAACCCAGCAACGGATCTTGTTCCTGCTGAAGAAATGGTTGCTCTAGACCGTTGGGCTGTAGGTCGTGCACTAGCTGCACAAGAAGAGATCGTTAAAGCTTACGGTGAGTACAATACTCACGCCGTAACACAGCGCTTAATGCAGTTCTGTTCTATCGAAATGGGTTCATTCTACCTAGACGTAATTAAAGACCGTCAGTACACAGCGAAACTTGGTGGTCACGCTCAACGTAGCTGTCAGACTGCACTTTACTACATTGTAGAAGCGCTTGTTCGTTGGATGGCGCCAATCATGTCGTTCACTGCAGACGAGATCTGGAACGAAATGCCAGGCGAACGTGATAAGTTTGTTTTCACAGGCGAGTGGTACGAAGGTCTGTTCGGTCTAGCTGAAGGCGAAGAGCGTAGCAACGAATTTTGGGCTGAAATCCAAGCGGTTCGTGGCGGTGTGAACAAACTGCTAGAAGACGCTCGTAAAGAGAAGGCAATTGGTGGTTCTCTGCAAGCTGAAGTTACACTTTACGCTGATGATGTACTAGCGGCGAAACTAAGCAAGCTTGAAGATGAGCTACGCTTTGCGCTACTGACTTCAGCGGCGGTTGTTAAGCCCCTAAGTGAGAAGTCAGATGCTGCGCAAGCAACAGATGTCGAAGGCTTATTTGTTGAAGTGAAAGCAACTGAAAACGAGAAGTGTGATCGCTGCTGGCACCACACTCCAGATGTTGGCACCATCGAAGGTCACGAGAAGATCTGTGGTCGTTGTGTGTCTAACGTTGATGGTGAAGGCGAAGTACGTAAATTCGCTTAAGATTAGCGGAACTTTATTGAAAATTCATAGCCCCAGTATCTACTGGGGTTATTTTTAGGATCCAAAATGTCAAATATTCCATTAAAACAATCAGGTGTACGTTGGCTGTGGCTGGCGATTGTGATCTTCTTTGCTGATATTGGCATCAAGCTGTTTGTTATGGATAACATGGGGTATGGTTGGGCAAACCGCATTGAAGTATTGCCTTTCTTTAACTTATTGTATGTTCACAACTATGGCGCCGCATTTAGTTTCTTGAGCGACCAAGCAGGTTGGCAGCGTTGGCTGTTTACCGGTATCGCCTTTGTAGTAACAGCTATGCTGACTTACTGGATGAGTAAGCTCACCGCAAAGGAAAAGTGGAACAACATTGCTTATGCGATGATTATCGGTGGTGCGGTGGGTAATGTGTTTGACCGTGTCGTTCATGGCTTTGTAGTCGATTACCTCGATTTCTTCTGGGGCAACTATCATTGGCCAGCATTCAACTTAGCTGATACCACCATTTGTGTTGGTGCTGCGATGATCATTCTTGATGGTTTCCGCAAGAAAGAAGATGCCAAAGCCTAATTCGTGATATATCGAATAACCCTAGGCGCTGTCGGTTGATTCCGATGGCGCTTTTTAGTATACCCGTCATATTTAAAAGCTGCAGCGTTGCTGACTGCGATAATTCCCCGGTTCGCCGGCCGCCCAAATAACATAGCGCACTATGCTCATAGGGTTGAATCATCTTGTCGCCTAGCTGCAACTCCAACTATTTAGGGTATGCACCTATAAAAATAACGACCTCAAGGAAGCAATAACGTGACTACAATTGCCCAAGATTCAGCAGTAACTCTGCACTTTACCATTAAAATGAAAGATGGCTCTGTTGCCGACAGTACCCACAATATGGGAAAACCAGCCAAGCTAGTGATTGGTGATGGCAGCTTGAGTGAGAACTTTGAACAGTGTCTTCTCGGGCTAACTACTGGCGAAAAAAAGGCAATTGAGCTTAAAGCGCAAGATGCGTTTGGTATGCCTAACCCAGACAATATCCACCATATGGACAGAACTAAGTTTGTCGGTGATGCAGAAGTTGAAGTCGGGACGATTATGGCGTTTTCAGGCCCAGATGGAATGGAAATTCCTGGAATCATTAAAGAAATTGCTGGGGACTCAGTGACCGTTGACTTTAACCACCCTCTAGCAGGACAAGATGTGACTTTTGAAGTTGAAATTTTGTCAGTAGAATAGCGAGCCAAAGCGAAAATATAATCATCATGAGCAATGAAATGAAAATTAAGTTAGCTAACCCACGTGGCTTTTGTGCCGGTGTTGATCGCGCGATCAGCATTGTTGAGCGAGCACTCGAAATGTACCAACCACCTATCTATGTACGCCACGAAGTTGTACACAACCGATTTGTGGTGGAAGGGCTAAAACAACGTGGTGCTATCTTTGTTGAAGAGTTACATGAAGTACCTGATGACAACATTGTAATCTTCTCGGCTCATGGTGTTTCTCAAGCGGTACGCAAAGAAGCAAAAGAGCGTGATTTAACCGTATTTGACGCAACTTGCCCATTGGTGACTAAAGTTCATATGGAAGTGGCGCGTGCAAGCCGCAAACACATGGAAGTCGTGTTGATAGGACACGTAGGCCACCCTGAAGTTGAAGGGACTATGGGGCAGTATGCAAGCGAGCAAGGCGGCATGTACTTAGTTGAAACTCCGGCAGACGTAGTTAGCTTAAAAGATAAAGTGAAAGATCCAAGTCACTTACACTATGTTAGCCAAACAACGTTGTCTGTGGATGAAACCGCGGATGTGATTGAAGAGCTGCGACGCGTATTCCCTGATATTCAAGGCCCTCGTAAAGATGACATCTGCTACGCAACGCAAAACCGTCAAGATGCGGTTCGTGAAATGGCGACAGATGTGGATGTAGTGATAGTGGTGGGTTCTAAAAACTCATCCAACTCTACTCGTCTTAAAGAGCTTGCAGAGAAACTAGGCACACCTGGTTACCTGACCGATTGCCCTGAAGACATCGAGCCGGAGTGGTTTGAAGGGAAAGTAAGAATCGGCGTAACCGCCGGGGCTTCTGCGCCAGAAGAGCTAGTTAACAAGATACTAGATCGTATTAAAGATCTGGTAGGTACTCGCTCTGTCGAAGAGATTCAAGGCCGTGAAGAAAGCATGTTCTTTGAAGTGCCTAAAGAGCTGCAAATTAAACAAGTAGACTAAATTAGTTGAATCTAGCCCCTAACTTACTCTTAAGTTAGGGGCTTTTTTGTACCTGCTGCTAAACATCTAGCTTGTTAATAACCATATAACTTTCAAGATTATCTGTTGTGAGTCGTATTTTCTTGCCATTGCATCTGGTGTATTACACTTGAGCCACGCTGAACGATATAGTGCGGTTAGTAATTGGACTAGGAGCTGTTCATGCAAGTTATTAAAAAGTGGCTTACTTTTTTTATCGTTTTACTTATCGTCGGTTGCAACAGTGAACTCGATAAGCCCATCCCAGAAGATGCTAATTGGAGCCAGTATCAACTCGATAATGGGTTGCGCTACCATCTCTATCCAACAGAGGATAAAGAGGTTTCTATTCGCCTCATGATTCACGCAGGCTCGATTCAAGAGGCTGATACTCAGCAAGGTTATGCCCACTTCGTCGAGCATATGGCGTTTAATGGCAGTCGTAACTTTACAGGTAACGATGTAATTAAGCTGTTCGAGAAAACAGGCGGCAGCTTTGGTGCTGATATTAACGCGTTCACTGGATACCAACTGACAACGTATAAAATGGATCTATCCAGTCAAGAACACCTCACACTAGCCTTGACTTGGATGAGAGATGTTGCAGACGGTATTAAGTTTGAACCTGAGCAGGTTGAGCGCGAGAAAGGCGTTATTCTTGGTGAGTTCCGCGCTACTCGACCAGAGAATGAGCCTTTGTTTACTAAAGCTTATCTAGAAGCAATAAAAGGTACGCTTATAGAAGGTAAAGATCCTTTAGGGACTCAAGAGTCAGTGAAACAGGTGTCGGTTGAAGGGCTGAAAAACTACTACCAAACATGGTACCAACCGCAAAATGCTGAGTTGATAATCTCTGGCAACATTAACAGTGAGGATCTTTCAAAGCTTATTTCACAGCAATTTTCAACTTGGCAAAGTGACGGCAAGTCAGCGGTTAACAAGCAACGTGATTACCGTATTAACGATGAGTCGTACACTTTGTTAGTGGGAGATATGGAGTCACCAAGCTTACATTTCCTGGTTGATAGAGGTCCTATCTCCATCACCACCTTTAAGCAGCAGTATCAATACTGGTTAGATGATGTTGCTCAGCAGTTAATCTCTCAACGACTTCACGCCGCGTTCAACAATGCAGCTCAGGCGGTGCAATATTCTGGCAGTTACACCCAATGGATAGAATACAATCGATATTCAGCAGCGAGTATCGCTTTTTCTGCTGATAACAGAGAGGCGAGTCAGCAACTGTTTTTAGAGACTTTACGCTCTTTAAGAGACTATGGGGTTAGCCAAAGTGAGCTAGAGAGTATTATGACTGGCTATAGCAATAGTCTGTCTAACTTTGACAGCGAGTGGGATAAGCGTAAGCCATTGCAAATTGTGGATGACAAGGTATTCGCTATTGAACAAGCAATGCCAGTGCAAAGTAGAGAGACAAATCGTAAAGCCTTGACAGAGTTTGTTACTCATGTTGATTTAAAGCGAGTCAATGAAAACATAGATGACCTGCTTTCGTCTGATCTCGCTTGGCTTCAGGGCTATAGTGCAGATGAATCTTTAAGTGAGTTAGAGCAGCCGTTCGATAAACTCCCTGAGTTGTATGCTCAAGCCGGATTTAAGCCATTGGCGCTGCAGCAAGTGACCTCTGAACTTAAACAGCCAGCGACACAGGGCGAGATAGTGTCGCAATTGGATCGAGAACGTGACTTCACCGTATGGCAGTTGAGTAACGGTGTTGAAGTATGGTACCAGCGTGATCCGAAAGCAGGTAAGAGAGCGCATCTTGTTTATGCGAGCCAAGGCGGTAAAGCTGCCCTTACACCTGAGTTGTACGCAGCAAGTGACTTACTACCTCAGTCTGCCACCCGGAGTGGGATAGGTGAGTTTAGCGGCGCACAATTGGACAGCTACTTGCGTAAGAAAGATATCGCGGTTTTTCCATTTATTGGTCTGACGTTCCATGGGTTAGAGATAAACACAGCGGCGAAAGAGTTACCGTTAGCTCTGAATACTATCTTTAACATTTCAACAGAAGTGAAGGTTGAGCCGCGTCAACTCGAAGCCGTGAAGCAAGAGTTTTATGAGAACAATAGCGCTTATTACAACTCTCCTGAAGGGAAATGGTATAAAGCGATTAATGCTGGCACTTATCAACCAGATAGCCGACACCGTTACGTATTAAATCCAGATATTGCTGGAGTCACTAGCGAGCAAGTACTAGAAGTTCATCAGCGCTTGTTCCGCTACAACCGCGATAATAAGTTGGTCATTATTGCCGATCTTGAGCCTACGCAAATTGCTCCTATGCTACGCAAGTACATAGCTTCGATTTCGCTGCGAAAAGATAAGCCTTCTCCGTTGAACTTTGACAATGGTTACAACACAGAGTTAGCGTCTTTGATTGAAGTTAATGAAGGCATTGAAAAAGGGACTATGCTGTTAACTCGCCTAATTAACACGCAACAAAGAGCGAAAACAGCCAAGGATGTTTTTGCTGAGGATGCGTTAAAACGCATCGCAAGTGCACGCCTTCTTGAAGAGGTCAGAGAAAAACGTGGCTTAGATTACTCTCCAGAGATTTACCCTGTGACTCAAGATGGAGAGCAAGTCTCTGATTGGTTTGTAACGGCAAAAGTGGCAAGCGAAGATGTCAAAGAGGTACAGCAAGCTTTAGATACCATGTTTGATGGATTAGCTAAGTCTATTACTGAAGAAGAGGTGTCTACCGCGGCTAAGCAACTTGCCGTCGCCGTTGAGCCAATTAATGATGATCCGATTCTGCGCGCTTGGTTTTATAGCCGTTACCTAATCCATGGCTATGGTATTGATGCGCTACTCGATATTGAAGGTACTGCGAATAGCATTACTTTGAATGATATTCAGCAGCGAGCGGATTGGACATTTGGTGCCAACAGTCAAAAAATTACAGCGACCTTATCTCCAAAAAATTAAACTGTGTGCTAAGGTGAAACTTGGCCTTTCTGCATTTGGTATTTCTGTATATAGAACAAAGGCTCCCGAAGGAGCCTTTTTCGCAGCAAAGATATTGTTGGTTTAGGCAGTTTCAGTGACTGCTTTTGGTTTCTCTTCGTCTGCTAGCTCTGTTTCACCTTTGCCTTTCGACGTTTTAATCACGTAACCGGCAACGGCTAGAGCAAACAAGATACCTGAGATGGTTGAAACTTGGATTGGCAGACCAAAGCCTAGCGTGCTGTTGTTCAAAATGAAGGTTGCACACACAGTTGTCATGAAGATAGCCGGTACGGTCGTAATCCAGTGCAGTTTGTTGTGACGAAGTAGGTAAGCTGAAGCTGTCCATAGCATCATGACTGCGGTTGATTGGTTAGCAAAACCGAAGTAACGCCAGATGATGCCAAAATCTACTTGAGTTAATACACCACCAATAATGAACAGTGGGACGGCCATCATTAAGCGATTACGCAGTGCTTTTTGGTCAACGTTAAAGTATTCAGCTAGGATCAGGCGACTAGAGCGGAAAGCCGTATCACCAGAGGTAATTGGTAGAATCACTACACCTAGGAAAGCAATTACACCACCAAACACACCAAGTAGGCCAAATGATGCGCTGTAAACAACATTGCCTGGGCCACCATTGCTTACTGCCTCAGACAGTGCATCTAGGTTACCAAAGAAAGACAGCGCAATAGCACACCAGATTAGCGCGATAACACCTTCACCAATCATTGCTCCATAGAATACAAAGCGGCCGTTCTTCTCATTTTCCATACAGCGAGCCATCAATGGCGATTGTGTTGCGTGGAAGCCAGAGATTGCACCACAGGCGATGGTAATAAATAGCGCTGGCCATAGCGGCATATCGTTAGGGTTTAGGTTAGTGAACATGTCGCTCACTTGGAAATCACCCATTACTGTATGTTCGCTTGAAAAGGCAACCGCAGTCATCAAGCCAACAGACATGAAGATCAGTAGCGCGCCGAACAGTGGGTAGAAGCGGCCAATGATTTTATCAACAGGAACAATCGTTGCGATGATGTAGTAAGCGAAAATCGCGATGACCATAGTCGTCATGCTAACCGATAGGCTAGTTTGATCATTGATTAGGTTAGTAATCATGCCTGCAGGCGCTGATACGAATACCACACCAACCAATAGCAATAGAACAATGGCAAAGATATTCATAAAGTGTTTTGCGCCATTGCCTAGGTAGCGGCCAGTAATGGTAGGAACAGAGGCACCGCCGTTACGAACAGACAGCATACCTGAGAAGTAATCGTGTACTGCACCAGCGAAAATACAACCGATAACAATCCACAGCATAGCCGCAGGACCGTATAGGGCACCCATGATAGGGCCGAAGATTGGACCAACGCCAGCAATGTTAAGTAGCTGAACGAGGTAAACTTTCTTGGTAGACATTGGCACGTAGTCGACACCATCGGTTTTGGTATGCGCAGGAGTTTGACGTTTTTCGTTAATGCCAAAGACTTTTTCTACAAAAGCCCCATAAATAAAGTATCCGCCGATTAGGGCTGCAACACAGGTTAGAAACCACAACATAGCACTTGTTCCTTAGTGAAATTGATTAAGCTCACCATGCATATTATGGGGTTACTTGGCTATCATCATCTGGTTATGGAGTGAGTGGTCGTATAACGAAGTGAGTGGTTTGCTGAGAAAATAAGTGGTTTTTACATTTGGTGAGTGGCAATTATTAGGATTTAGTGGTTTGATTAATAGAAGTCTGCAAAAGCAAGGAAAAACAATGAGAAACATCGTTATCGCAGCGTTAGTGTCAGTATTGGCGGCTTGTAGCAGTAGCCCTGAGCAGTTAGCTGAGCAAGGGGATTGGTATCAAATTGGTTATCAAGATGGCATCACTGGTCACACTCAACGCTCTTACACTGAATTGGCGAGTTTAGGCAGTGTTAAACACTCGGATTATGAAGAGGGTTATTTAGAAGGGGTAGGCGAGTATTGTAACCCTGATTTTGCTTATCAGATCGGGTTATCTGGTCAGTATTACGAGGGTGTATGTGAAGGTACCGAAACAGCACAAAGATTCCGCATGGAGTGGCAGCGTGGTTGGAATGAACACCAAAATTAACGCTTTATAGAGTTGAGGGAGAAGAGTGATCTTCTCCCTTTTTCATTTTCTATTCACCTTGGTGGTGTTGAACCGCTTTACGTAAGAAACCATCTTGCTTTTCTAGCTGATTCTTAGCTTGAGATAACTCCATACCAGTCAGTAGCATCAAAATTGCCAGTTTCACATCATAATCGGTTTTCTCTAGCGTTTCGGTGGCTAAGCTCTTGTCACAATCTGTCGCTTGCATAACGATTCTGGCGGCGCGTGCGACAAGCTTCTTATTCGTCGCTTTCACATCGACCATCAGGTTCTGGTAGCTCTTACCCAAGCGAATCATACTGGCTGTGGTAAGCATGTTGAGCACGAGCTTTTGCGCAGTCCCTGATTTTAAACGCGTCGAGCCAGTCAGTGCTTCTGGGCCTACAACTGGGCTAATGGCTATTTGGGCAATATCGGCAATCGTTGAATCTGGGTTACAAGACAGAGCAACTGTTGTCGCACCAATGTCATTGGCGAATTCCAAAGCACCGATGACGTAAGGGGTTCGGCCGCTAGCCGCAATACCGACCACCACATCTTTAGCGCTAAAGTTAATCGATTTGAGGTCTTCAACACCAAACTCAGGGGAGTCTTCCGCTCCTTCCTTTGCTTTTAAAATCGCTTCTGGCCCGCCAGCAATCAGGCCAATCACCATTTGGTCTGAAACGCCAAACGTTGGAGGACACTCCGAGGCATCTAACACACCTAAGCGACCGCTAGTGCCAGCACCCATATAAACAAGTCGGCCACCTACTTTAAATGCGGCAGTGATCTTATCGACCGCTTGGGCTATCTCGGGTAGGGCTTTTTCTACCGCTAATGGGACTTGTTGATCTTGCTGATTGATTCGCTTAACAATTTCCAAAGAAGGCAATAAGTCGATATCCATCGTTTCTGGGTTGCGTCCTTCAGAAACGAGATGAGAAAGAGCGGCGATTAACGCATCGTTAGTCATAGTGGTCCTTATTTATCAGCAAAGTACATCACACCAAGGGAGACAGCTTTACTGGCTCCGGTGACTTCAGGCAGATTGCTTGGCAAATTGTGAATACGGCGATAGGCGAGCCAAGCAAAGGCCATCGCTTCCATATTGTTGCTGTCTACACCCTTGTCATCGGTCAACATGACCTGCCAATTAGGTAGCTGCTGGGTGAGACAACGCATGAGAAGAGGATTGTGTGCTCCTCCTCCGCATACCGATAGTTCTGGTGAGCTACCAACGGCGAACTGACTTACCTCGTTAGCAATTGTCATCGCGGTATACTCACACAAAGTCCGTTGTACATCTGCAGGCTTAATAGAGAACTTAATGAGGATAGCTTCTAACCAAGGTAAGTTAAACAGCTCGCGGCCCGTGCTTTTCGGAGCGCTGACCGCAAGATAAGGCTCACTGAGTAATTCACTCAGCAATTCTTGATTGAGCTTGCCTTGCTGAGCGAATTGAGCATTGTAGTCATAGGCATTGCCAGTGTTTTTAGCACACCATGCGTCCATCAGCATATTACCTGGGCCAGTATCATACCCAACAACGGCTTGCTCAGGTCGCAAAACGGAAATATTGGCGATTCCTCCAATATTAAGCACTACCACACTAGACTCTGTAGAACCAAAAATCGATTGGTGAAATGCAGGAACCAGTGGCGCCCCTTGACCTCCAAGAGCCATGTCCTTGCGTCTAAAGTCCGCAATGGTGTCTATTCCTGTTAGAGCGGCAATAATATTGGCGTCACCTAGCTGGGTAGTAAATGGAGTATCTCCGCTCGGCTGATGATAAACGGTCTGACCGTGATTGCCGATAGCTGTGATCTGCTCGGCAGCATAACCTGTTTTGTTTAGCAGAGCTTGAACGGCTTGCACATAGAGTTGCCCGAGCAAATAATCAAGTTGACCAATTTCAACTAAGCTCGTAGCCTGACCTAGGCAAACATTTAATAGGCGCTGCTTAAGCGATTGCGGAATGGGATAGTCGAGGCTATCTAGCAAGCGAACTTGATTGTGTTCGATCTCAACCAAAACCGTATCGATACCATCAAGGCTGGTACCAGACATAATGCCAATATATAACTCTTTCGTATTCATGGATAATTTTCGTCGACTCGATATTCTAATCATTGTAAACCTATAGTAATCCTAATACTCTCGTTAACTTAGCGAATTTCATATAGATGTGGAGATAGCATGGGACCGTTATGGTTAGACGTAGCAGGCTGTGAATTGACTGCGGAAGATAAAGAGATTCTTGAGCACCCAACGGTTGGCGGTGTGATCTTATTTGCCCGCAACTATCATGACAGTGAGCAGCTACTGGCTTTGAACAAATCGATTCGCCAAGCGGCTAAGCGCCCAATTTTGATTGGTGTTGACCAAGAAGGAGGCCGTGTTCAGCGCTTTAAAGAAGGTTTCTCACTGATTCCTGCGGCTCAAAAATATGCTCAGTTTGATAATGGCGAGCAACTTGCTGAGCAAGGTGGTTGGTTGATGGCAGCAGAGTTGGTTGCTCATGATATTGATCTGAGCTTTGCGCCTGTTCTTGATAAAGGCTTTGATTGTAAAGCGATTGGTAGCCGTGCGTTTGGTGATGATGCTGACACCATAATCCGCCACAGTCTGGCTTACATGAAAGGGATGAAAGCGGTTGGAATGTCGACGACGGGTAAGCATTTTCCTGGACATGGCGGCGTTGTGGCTGATTCACACTTAGAAACGCCATTCGATAGCCGAGACATTATCTTTGAACAAGATATGGCGATTTTTAAAGCTCAGATTGAATCGGGAATTTTAGACGCAATGATGCCTGCGCATGTTGTTTTCCCACACTATGATGCTCAACCTGCAAGTGGTTCGGAATACTGGCTTAAGCAGATACTGCGTGAAAAGCTAGGTTTTAAAGGTATTGTTTTCTCCGATGATCTGACAATGGAAGGTGCGTCGATCATGGGTGGCCCAGCAGAGCGTTCACATCAGGCATTAGTGGCTGGGTGCGATATGATTTTGGTCTGTAATAAACGTGACGCTCAGGTGGAAGTGCTAGACAATCTGCCTGTGATGGAAACTCCGCAAGCAAGTCGCTTATTGAAAACACAGAGCTTTAGTTTGTCTGAGCTACATAGCAGTGAACAATGGAAACAGGCTTCCGAGGCCATGAAGCGTATTGTTGACGCTTAATCTCATAGATTCAATCAACAAGCCGCACATCAAGTGCGGCTTTTTTGTTGCTAATGAAAACCTAACTTCTCTTTTAAGGTCTTCAAATAACGTCGACTCACCGGAAGTGGATGGTCACTGACGGTGATAATTTCTGCTAAGCCGTTTTCGAGCAGCTTTATCTCTTTGATTGCTTTAATGTTAACTAAAAACTGGCGGTGGCAGCGAACCAAAGGCGTTTTTTCTTCAAGTACTTTTAACGTCAGCTGAGATGTGGCTTTCTGTTCATGGGTTTGAACATGGACGCCACTGATATCACTGTAGGCAAACTCAACGTCTTGGGTTGGAATAATGACGATGCGGTTTAAGCCAATGCATGGCACTTGATCTAAGCTCTGAGGGGTAATGGCGGCAAATTGATGAGTGTCGGCTTGTTTTGATTTGAGTAATCGTTTGACGGTTTTCTCCAAACGACAGGTATCAACGGGCTTTAGCAAGTAATCAAAGGCATTATCTTCAAATGCTTGGACAGCAAATTCATCATAAGCGGTGACAAACACAACGTTCGGCATAGTTTCAGGGTCAAGCATCGCTAATAGCTCAATCCCAGTAATCTGCGGCATTTGGATATCAAGAAACACCACGTCAGGCTTTAGTTGATTAATTTTCTTCAACCCTTCAATCGCATTGCTGGCTTGATCTATCACTTCAATGTGACCCGTTTCTTCGAGTAGCTCGGTCAGTTCCTCGCGAGCAAAAAGTTCGTCATCTATGACTAATGCCGAAAGCATGTTGATACCTTAGTACATGTTCTTATTTGGGATGATAAAGCTCATCCGAGTAAAATGGTTAGGCTCGACTTCAATATTGAGAGCTGAAGCGCGACCAAATTTGTTGCTCAGTCGTTTGTCGACAATCTGCATCCCCAGACCCGCATGGTCATCGGCTGGTGGCGTGTAACTGCCAGCATTATCTTCCACCACGATTTGGAATCCTGACTCACTTATTTGACTGTAGATGTGAATCTTACCGCCTTCCAGAAGATTAGAGATACCGTGTTTAATGGCGTTCTCAACTAATGGCTGGAGGGTAAAGGTCGGTACTTTTCGAGTTAACAGTGCTTCGTCAATATCAATCGTCACTTCTAAGCGGTCGGTAAAGCGCGCCTTCTCTATCGTGAGGTAGGCGTTTACGTGGGCGAGCTCTTCTTGCAGCGTGACCGTTTCAATGTCTTGCTTCAAGTTGCTACGAAAGAATTGCGAAAGGTGCTGAATAAGCTCCCGAGCTTTAGGTGGGTCGCGCCTGATAACGGCACTGATAGTATTGAGTGCATTGAATAGGAAATGTGGATTGACCTGAGCGTGCAGCAGTTTGATTTCGGCTTGAGATAACAGCGTTTGTTTTTGCTGATAATCGCCAAACAGAATTTGGCTCGAAAGCAGCTGAGCTATCCCTTCCGCCATCGACATATTGATGGTTGAAAAGAGCTTACGTTTAGGCTCATAGAGTTTAATGGTGCCGATGACATTGTCGCCTGCGCGAAGTGGAATAATCAGCGCTGAGCCTAGCTTACAATCTGCTGAGATAGAACATTGATACGGTTTTTCTGCCCCGTCTAGGTAGATGATGTCATCTTGTTGAATTGCATCTAAGGTGCTTTGTGAAGAGATCGGGGTGTTGGGTTTGTGGTGATCATCACCGATACCAACAAAGGCAAGAATCTTTTCATCATCGGTAATCGATACCGCACCGACATTGGTCTCTTCATAGACAATACGGGCAATCTTCTCAGCATTCTGTACATTGAATCCAGAGGCCAAAATACCAACAGATCGCTCTGCAATGTTTAGCGCGCGGCGAGAAAAGGTTGCCGAGTATTCTTCGAAGATGGTTTTCCTGTCCTGCAAAATACTCATAAACAGCGCAGCACCTACCGAGTTAGCGATGATCATTGGCGCCGCAATCGCAGAAACCAAGGCATAGGCCTGATCAAACGGTTTAGCGACGATCAATATGATCAGCATCTGGACAATTTCAGCAACGAGAGTAATGGCGAACACGACGCTTGGGTTGAACAGTTGGTCAGATTTGTTCTTACGCACGAAGTAGACATGAAACAAGCCGCCAATCAGCCCTTCTGCTGTGGTCGAGATTGCGCAGGCGAGGTCGGTAAATCCACCTAAAGTATAGCGGTGTAGACCTCCGGTTAGCCCGACAAAGAAACCAACGACCGGTCCACCAAACAGTCCTCCCATCACAGCGCCAATCGCGCGCGTATTGGCAATCGCATCATTAATCTGCAAACCGAAGTAGGTTCCCATGATACAAAATAGCGAAAACAGCACATAGACGCTCAGTTTGTGACTAAGACGGTTAGAGATATTGAGCAGAGGCAAAAAGATAGGCGTCTTGCTTAGCATATAAGCTAAAACCAAATAGACACACATTTGCTGAAGAAGAGAGAGGATCAGATCCATAACGAGTCAATTAGCGGGATTTAGGCTTATTTTAGTTAAGAATCCTTCTAGAAAACATGCTTATCTCATACTTTGACAATAAAGAGAGTTAAAATACAAAGTGTAAATTTAATTTTACGTGTGTGTTTTTTTATATTTACACCTTGAAATCTATATTCAGCCTGTTATTTTATGCCTATTCCAACCTAGCAAACACGGATATAGCTAGGTGTAAAAAATAATATACAGGTTAGAGTTATGCAAAAAAGTGAATTGAGCAATATTAACATTAGCGATGAACAAGTTCTTATTACACCTGAAGAGCTAAAAGCGAAACTACCTTTGAGCGACAACGCTCGACGTTTTATCCAAGAGTCTCGTCAAACCATTGCTGATATCATTCATAAGAAAGATCACCGTTTACTTGTCGTATGTGGTCCATGTTCAATTCACGATGTTGATGCAGCAAAGGAATATGCTAAGCGTCTAAAAGTACTCTCAGAACAACTGAGTGATCAACTGTATATTGTCATGCGTGTTTACTTTGAGAAGCCTCGTACTACTGTCGGCTGGAAAGGACTGATTAATGACCCGCATCTAGATGGTTCATTCGATATCGAGCATGGCCTACATGTTGGTCGTGAACTGTTAGTAGAACTCGCTGAAATGGAAATTCCACTCGCGACGGAAGCGCTTGACCCAATTAGCCCGCAATACCTAGCTGATACCTTTAGCTGGGCCGCAATTGGCGCCCGTACCACGGAATCACAGACCCACCGTGAAATGGCGAGTGGTCTTTCCATGCCAATTGGTTTTAAGAACGGTACTGATGGTAGTTTAGCAACGGCAATTAATGCGATGCAGGCAGCCTCTTCAAGCCACCGTTTCATGGGTATCAACCGTGAAGGCCAAGTCGCACTACTAACGACCCAAGGTAACCCAAACGGTCATGTTATCCTTCGTGGTGGTAAGCAGACTAACTACGATTCCGTTTCTGTCACTGAGTGTGAACAAGATATGGCTAAGCACGGCTTAGAAGCGTCACTGATGGTTGACTGTAGCCATGCAAACTCGCGTAAAGATTTCCGTCGTCAGCCGCTCGTAGCAGAAGATGTGATCCACCAAATTCGCGAAGGCAACAAGTCTATCATCGGCTTGATGATTGAAAGCCATATCAATGAAGGTAATCAATCTTCAGATATTCCTCTCAATGAAATGCAATATGGCGTATCTATCACCGATGCGTGTATCAATTGGGATACAACTGAGGCACTATTACGTCATGCACATGAAGAGCTAGTCCCTTTCCTAGAAGACCGCTTGAAAGGGTAAGTAGAGAGCACAAGGAATATCAATGGCAGTTGAATTGAATGAATTGCGTGATCAGATAGACGCAGTCGATAAACAAATTCTTGATTTATTATCCCAGCGACTTTCTTTAGTTGAGAAAGTTGGTGAAGTAAAAAGTGAGCACGGTTTGCCAATCTATGCTCCGGATCGTGAAGCCGCAATGCTAGCTTCGCGTCGTGAAGAAGCCGAGAAAAAGGGCGTACCACCTCAGCTGATTGAAGATATTTTGCGCCGTACTATGCGCGAGTCTTATGCGAGCGAGAAGGATTCTGGCTTTAAGTGCCTCAACCCTGAATTACGCTCTGTTGTCATCGTTGGTGGTAATGGTCAACTGGGTGGATTGTTTGGTCGCATGTTCACACTGTCTGGCTACGATGTAAAAGTACTTGGCAGCAAAGATTGGCACCGCGCTGATGAGCTGCTAGAGAATGCTGGCATGGTTGTGGTGACCGTGCCAATTCACCTGACTGAAGGTGTGATTGAGAAGTTGGGCAAGCTGCCTGAAGACTGCATTCTGTGTGATTTAACCTCGATAAAGTCAAGGCCGTTACAAGCGATGCTGAACGTCCATAAAGGGCCTGTTGTAGGTTTGCACCCTATGTTCGGTCCAGATGTGCCAAGTTTAGCTAAGCAGGTGATTGTCTACTGTGATGGGCGTGGTGAACAGCATTATCAATGGCTGTTAAAACAGTTCTCTATCTGGGGCGCGAGCTTATGCCAGATTGATGCAAGTGAACATGACCACGGTATGACTTTGATTCAGGCGCTAAGACACTTTACGTCGTTCGCCTACGGTCTACACCTAAGCCGAGAGAACCCAAATATCGATAAGCTACTGCAGCTTAGCTCACCTATCTACCGTTTGGAGTTAGCAATGGTTGGTCGTCTGTTTGGCCAAGATCCTAACCTATACGGAGACATTATTCTCTCTTCTCAGGAAAACATCGATATGATTAAGCGTTTCCATCGCTGTTTTGGTGAAGCGCTAGAGATTCTGGATGGCAATGACAAACAAGCATTTGTTGAGAGCTTTGATAGAGTGAGTGACTGGTTTGGCGACTACTCAAAGCAGTTCCTTGATGAGAGCCAGAACTTGTTAAAACAAGCCAATGACTCAATTCATCGCGGCTAATCAGTCGAGAATGAATAGAGAAAGAGCGACCAAACGGTCGCTCTTTTTGTTTACTCAGGAAGACTATTGCACTGTAAGATTATCAACCTGTGGCTCTTGGTCGTTTTTTACCGTGCTGACAGAACTGTCTTGATAAGGGTTGTTGGTCAAATTAACTTGCAGCCTGACTGTATCATCAATCAGTTTAACTAGTGGCGCCCACTTTACCTTTTTCTCTTTCTCAAACAGATAGTTAAAGTTCTCTGGCGTCCAGTCCATGGTGTATTGCGGATTCAGAGCCCGTCCGAGGAAGCGCACTTCATAATGCAAATGAGGGCCAGTGGAGTTACCAGAGTTACCACAAGTGGCAATCAGATCACCTTTACTGACAAACTGTCCGCTACGCACTTTAAATTGATGCAAGTGGGCATAGGAGCTCATAAAACCAAACGAGTGGCGAACGGTTAAGAAGTTGCCAAAGCCCTTTTTACTTGGTCGGACGGTTTCAATCACGCCATCGGCAGGCGCATAAATCTCTTCACCACGCTTACAGGTAAGATCGATCCCGGTATGGGTATGTCTTTTGCCTGTGATTGGGTTAGTACGACGACCAAAGGAAGACGAAATACGCTCGTAGTTCATTGGTGTGTCGTTTGGAATTAAACGAAACATGGTAGCGCGAACCGCAGAGTCGACTGCCGCTGCATCAATGCGGTTTTCTAGGCTAGCATCATCCGTTAAGGATTCATCAGCAAGACCAAGAACGGATTCCACATCGTAGACGCGTTTGCCCAATACATGTATTTGATTGCGCTTATCTTCCAGCTCTTGGGAAAGAGAGTGAGTGGTATCAACCTGTTCCTCATAAAGCACTTCAAGCTCGCTGAGCTTATCGACGAGCGCATGGTACTTTTGTTGAGTGGTTTGTTCTTGATGCCACTGGTAGTAGCCATAACCGACACCTGAAATAAGGGTGCCAGCGATGACCGCTATAGAAGTAAACAGAGTCTTTCTTGAAACATCAAAAGTTTGTACCCCCGATGAATCGGGGATAGAAATGGTAATTTTCTTCGACATAAACTAGTTAGTTTAGGTGTATTCACCTAAATCAGAGAGGTGTTCGATATCCCTATGTAACAGGTCATCATCACCTACATTTAATTCAACTAATCGCTTCAAGTGTCCGATACTCTCAATATCAATATGATCAATGCTGACACGAATCACATTGTTATTAAGCCCAACGATATTTCCTACAAGTTGGATCGTGACATCACTTCCTGCAAGCGAAAATTCAACATCTACTTGTTTATCTGTATCGAGCTGGTCTGACTGTTCGCTGGTGGCTAGAAGTCCATGTAGCGATAAATCACACACTAAGGCAGTTACCTCGGTGGATTCTTGAGTCAGTGTTGCTTGAGTTTGATAAACAATGCGCGAAAAACGACGACGTTCGATCATAATCTTCTCTCTATATTTCAACTCATAAGAGTAACAAAACAAAAGTGGCTACTATGCGCGGCTGTTCGCATTCTTCGCTTTAATCAATACCAGAAATTATCTGTATTGTGAGCTATATAATAAAGGCCGCTAATACTAGCGGCCTTTGCACAAATTTCAAGCGTATTTACTTAGCAATACGTTTGTATTTGATGCGATGCGGTTCCGCAGCCTCTGGGCCGAGAGTCTTCTTCAGCCACTCCATGTATTCAGTATAGTTACCTTCGTAGAAGTTAACTTGACCTTCATCGCGGTAGTCGATGATGTGTGTTGCAACACGGTCTAGGAACCAACGGTCATGCGAGATAACCATGGCACAGCCAGGGAACTCAAGTAGTGCTTCTTCTAGAGCTCGTAGTGTTTCAACGTCTAGGTCGTTGGTCGGTTCATCGAGTAGCAATACATTACCACCCGCTTTTAGCAGCTTAGCAAGGTGAACACGGTTACGCTCACCACCAGACAACTCACCGATCACTTTCTGTTGATCTGAGCCTTTGAAGTTAAAGCGCGAACAGTAGGCACGAGCTGGGATCTCAAAGTTGTTGATCTTGATGATATCTGCACCTTCAGAGATTTCTTGGTAAACGGTTTTCGAATCATCCATAGAGTCACGGAACTGATCGACAGACGCCAGTTTCACCGTGTCACCCATCTCGATAGAGCCAGAATCAGGTTGCTCTGTTCCACTTAACATCTTAAATAGGGTCGACTTACCTGCACCGTTGGCACCGATGATACCGACGATAGCGCCTTTAGGCATGCTGAATGATAGATCATCAATCAGTACGCGGCCGTCAAACGATTTCGTTAGGTTATTTACTTCGACAACCTTATCACCTAGACGCTCACCTGGTGGAATGAACAGCTCGTTGGTTTCGTTACGTTTCTGGCGATCGCCGCTTTGCAGTTCTTCAAAGCGAGCCATACGTGCTTTAGATTTAGACTGACGACCTTTAGGGTTTTGACGAACCCATTCAAGTTCTTTCTCAATCGTTTTCTGACGTGCTTTCTCTTGAGATGCCTCTTGCTGCAGACGCGCATCTTTCTGCTCGAGCCAAGAAGTGTAGTTACCTTGCCATGGAATACCTTCACCACGGTCAAGTTCAAGAATCCAGCCAGCTGCATTATCTAAGAAGTAACGGTCGTGGGTGATTGCCACAACAGTACCTGTGTAGTCCACTAGGAAACGTTCTAGCCATGCAACCGATTCTGCATCCAGGTGGTTGGTTGGTTCGTCGAGTAGCAGCATGTCTGGCTTTGAAAGAAGTAGGCGACAGATAGCGACACGGCGACGTTCACCACCAGATAGGTGCTCAATCTTCTGATCCCATTCAGGAAGGCGAAGTGCATCAGCAGCACGCTCTAGAGCATTCTCTAAGTTGTGACCCTCTTTCGCTTGAATTAGTGCTTCAAGTTCACCTTGCTCTTTTGCTAGCGCATCGAAGTCAGCATCTGGTTCTGCGTAAGCAGCGTATACTTCGTCAAGACGCTTCATCGCACCTGCAACATCGGATACTGCTTCTTCAACGATTTCACGCACCGTTTTAGATTCGTCCAGCACTGGTTCCTGCGGTAGGTAACCGACATTAAGGCCTGGTTGCGGACGAGCTTCACCATCGATATCAGTATCAATACCAGCCATGATGCGTAGCAGGGTGGATTTACCTGCACCATTGAGACCCAAAACACCGATTTTTGCGCCAGGGAAGAAGCTTAGAGAGATGTCTTTAAGAATTTGTCGCTTTGGTGGCACAATTTTGCTCACTCGCGACATGGTATATACGTATTCAGCCATTGCCGATCGTTCCTAAATAGTCAATTCACGTAAAAGGTTATTTTATACTAACCGAGCTCAGTTTGTTACCAGAGAAAGTGAGTCTCTTAAATAGAGATACTTTGCTGATGAATTACTAATCAACAGTTTGCCCAAAGCAAGCTGAATGTCACAGTTGTGTGAATTTATTATTATTTACATCTACACCCTTTACAGCGCTGATTACAATAAGCATAAATAAGGAACACCAAAGATTTCTAATCTCAGGATGAGACTCTTATGACGCTGACTTTTCTCAAGTCGCTGCATCGTATTCCTTCATCGATTTTGTTTGTTTCTTCGATGGTTTGCAGCGCAAGTTTTGCCACATCAGCCGTGGCTTTTGAACTCCAACAACAGCGAGACTTATACGATCAAGCTCAGTCATTGCTTGATGAAAAACAAGTCTCTCAGTATAAAAAACTAAGACCTAAAATCGCGGATTATCCTCTCACGCCTTATATCGACTACCGTAGTTTTCTGGTCGATATTGGTGACCGAACACCTAGTGAAGTGGATCAATTTATTGCAGGGCATCGCTCTTTCCCTTTCTCAAATCGAATGCGAGCGCCGTATATCGATGCGTTGGCAAGGAAAGGCAAATGGCAGACGCTATTGAAGTTCCAAACCGAGGAGCCAAGAGGAGAAACCTATCAATGTTACTTCTACAATGCTCATGCTAAAGCGGGTGACAAAAAAGTAGCATTTGCTGGGGCTAAAAAACTGTGGTTATCAGGGCACAGTATTGCTGATGCTTGTGACCCACTATTTGAAGCTTGGGATAACGCGGGGCTTAAAACAGACCAGCTAGTGCTTGAGCGAATGTTATTGGCGTTTGAGGCAAGAAATGGCAGCTTGATGAATTACCTAAAGAAGCAGCTCAATTCGTCGAGCGCAAAACGACAAGCCGATGAAATGAAAGCACTGTTTAGTAAGCCCGAATCGGTTCAGGCGTTTGCCAAGAAACATAAAGTCACTGAGTTTTACCAAACCCAAACCAAGCTCGCTTTTAAGAAGCTGGCACGCAAAAATGTGGAAATGGCCCAGAAACAGTTCGATGGGGTGGTTAAGGGCCAGCACTTCGACAAAGCCACGGCGCAGCATCTTGCTGATTATGTTTCGTTTCGTTTGATTAATACGGATTCAGGGGCGTTGGCTAAGTGGCGAGATAAGAAAATTTCCACCTCTTCTAGTGTGCCGTTGATCGAGCGCCGAGTGCGTCTTGCGATTCAATATGCGGATTGGCAAGGGGTTGAACTTTGGATTGCAGAGCTGCCGCAAGATAAGCAAACAAGCTTACGTTGGCAGTACTGGCTTGGACGCAGTGAAATCGCACAAGGCGACCGCCAATCAGGTCAGAAACGGATGGAATCCCTTATCGGTCAACGCAACTTCTATAGTGTTGCTGCTGCAAAAGAACTTAAGCGTTCTATCGAATATCCAACTTCAGTAATTGCGCTCAACCAAGACATGATTAAACAGTATCGTGTAGAGTTGTTACGTATCGAAGAGTTAATCGACCGCGACAAAATCGCCGCAGCGAAAAGTGAATGGCGTTGGTTGTTGCAGCGAGCGGAAAAGTCACAAAAAGAGATGCTAGCAGCATTTGCTTCATTTAAAGGCTGGCATCACTTGACGGTGGCCGCGAGTATTCAGGCAAAAATGTGGGATAACTTAGCTGTTCGTTTCCCAGTGGCCCATCGCTGGTGGTTTAACTTCTACGGAGATAAACACAGCATAGATCCGATAACCTTAATGTCTCTCGCTAGGCAAGAAAGCGCACTCGATATTGAAGCGAGATCGCCAGTTGGCGCGCGCGGAATTATGCAAATCATGCCATCGACGGCGAAGTATACCGCGAAAAAATATAAGATTGATTATCAAGGGTACAAAGACCTTTACCAAGTAGGTAAGAACATTGAGATAGGCAGTCACTATCTCGACGGCTTACTCAAACGCTACGATAACAATCGAATTTTCGCGTTAGCTGCGTATAATGCAGGACCTCATCGAGTGAAAACTTGGCGTGAAAGAACGCAAGGAAAACTAGATGCTTATGCGTTTATCGAGGCAATTCCGTTTAAAGAAACTCGCGGATATGTACAAAACATTCTGATGTTTGAAACCTATTATCGTGAGGTACTCGGTGTTGATGGAGCCTTCTTAAATCCGCATGAGCTGAACGCGAAATATTAGCGAGCACCGAATAGATGTCTTTGGAACCTGAGTATAAAGAGTGGCAACAGATCTTAGACCTGATTGAACATAGTACAGAGTCGCAGCAACACCAGATGCTGCTGACCATGTTATTGACACCAGATGAGCGTGAAGCGCTTGTGGCACGAGTCAATATTTTTCGTGAATTGCTAAAAGGTGAGTTGTCGCAAAGACAGATTAGCCAAATGCTAGGTGTTGGTATTGCAACCATCACTCGCGGCTCAAATGAGCTTAAGTCAAAAAGTGAAGGTGAAAAACAACAAATTGCCTCTCTACTAGAAACAAAATAAGGATGCTGAGGCATCCTTATTTCTTTCTATAGATTCGCAGGGAAATGCTCAGGGTTGGCAAACGGAATCAAGGCCAGTATTAACGCTTGATGGTAGACTGAGCTGCGGGTGAGCAAATCGTGAGTGAGCAAACTTATTGCGCCACCTTTCTGTTTGATATTCTCTGTACCGAAGACTTCGTCCATGACATCTCCAAGTTCATTAGCGTGCTGAAGCTTGTCGATGACTACTGGTGGCAACATTAGACTTGCCGAACGAGATTCACCACGTTGGGTTTGTGATTCAATGACCATCCAAGCGAAGGTGACAGTGCCTTCAATGCCAGCCTCTAAGCCTACATAGTAGTCTGCATTTGGGTGCTCTGCTTTTGCGTTAGCGACGCGGTTGAGCGCGCCTGCATGAGTCTCTTCATTCGTCATCGGCTGATCAGCGACCCCACTGTCGACACTCACTCCAGAAAAATGAAATGTTTGCAGAGGGAATGTGGCTTCAAATGCACTTTTCACCGCGTTGATCTTAGCGGGATTAAGCGACGCTACAATAACCGTCTTCTCCGGCATGGATATTTCCTTTAGGGTCTGTGTAGATAAAACTCAATTGCGTAAGTGAAAGCGGTGGAGATAAATGATAACCCTGCATATAGTCACATTTATTCTCTGCAAGCCAGCGATGCATCTCTTCAGATTCAATCCCTTCCGCGGTCACCATCATAGATTGCGAGTGGCAAAGGTCAACCAGAGGTTTCACTACCTGATGATTATTAGTTTTAATCAAGGTTTCTAAGAATTCGCGGTCAAATTTAATCTTCTGTACAGGATACTCTACTAACTGAGTAATAGAGGTATAGCCAGACCCAAAATCATCAATGGTTAATTTAAAGCCCATTTGAGCCAGTTCATGAAGGAGTTGATAACTTTGTGAGTCTGAGGCGAAAGTTTCGGTAATTTCAAAATCGATCAAATGTGGTTGAATTGGATACTGATCCATCAATGTCTGAATATCCGCCGCAAGTTGTAAAGAGTCTAGCTCTGCAGACGATAAGTTAATCGATAGTTGGACTGGACTATCAAAGCATTCTTGTAGCTGTTGGAAGTCAATAAATGCCTGTCTAATAACCCAGCGGTCAATGGTGCCAAATAGGCCAATTTGTTCTGAAATTGGAATGAACTCACTAGGGGTTACTTTGCCCAATTTAGGCGAGTCCCATCGAAGTAGCGCTTCAACCCCTTTGAGCTTCTTACCTGCACGATCATAGTAAGGCTGATAGAGTAATGTAAACTCATTTTCTAGATCGCCTTTTCGTAAAGCACGTTCTACTTGAGTGCGTCGACGAACAATTTCATCCAGTTCTTTGGAATAATGGGCTATTTGGTTTTTGCCAGCTCGTTTAGCTTGATACATGGCGGTATCTGCATGAGAGAGCAGTTTGGCTAAATCCACTCCATCGTCAGGGTAAGAGGCGATACCAATACTCGCAGTAATTGGGAAACGACCAATAGAGGCATTGGTATGATTCTGAATCGGGTCCAATACGGACTGAGCTAACACATCGGCGAAAGTACCTGCCTTATTTGTGGCAATAAAGATGGCGAACTCATCGCCAGACAATCTAGAAGCCAGTGATTTTATTCCATATTTAAACTCGCTTTCTAAGCTGAGTGTTTTGATGTGTTCGGCAAAGTTAACCAGTAAAGAGTCACCGACGTGATGACCATATTTGTCATTCACATACTTGAAATTATCTAGGTCGATATACAAAATCCAAGCGTGGCTGTAGTTAAATTTATTGGCCAAGGTACGCTCAACGTAGATCTGAAACTGGTAGCGATTAGCAAGCTGGGTTAGGTGGTCATTTTCGGCCATCGCTTTGGTTTTTTGATAGCTAGAGTTGAGTTCTTTATACATGTCATAGAAACGCACTGACAAACGGCCAATTTCATGGTCGCTTTCAAGTTTTTCAATATTGGCGCGTTTACGCAGTTCGACTTCTCTCAATTGGCGATCAAGGTGCGTAATCGGTTGAATAACATGGCGGTAAAGTAAGAACAAAAGAATCAGCACAGTCACTAAAGATGAGGCCCCAAATGACAACATGAGCCGCTGTTCGATCTTTGCCAGCTTCTGTGTTGTAAGATATTGCGCAGGATCGAGGACTGCGTATAAGCCTGACATGAGTTCCACTGATTGCGTTAGGCCCGATTTGATAATCGGCGTTGCAGAGAAAAAGATACTGCTGTCGTTGTCGAACTCAAGAATATGTTTTAGCTGATCAAACTTCTCCAACGAGAGAGAAACAACAATAAAGAACACCTGATCTTTGTTATAGCTAAGTGGAGAGACCAGTGTGCTGTCATCTAGAACATCATAGCGTATGAGGATATTTTGACCCTGATAACTTTTAGCAAACCCAGTATGGCTCATCTGCCCAGTTGTTTTATAAGTGTACTGTACGTATTGACGAACATTGTCATCCAGTGCCGAAAAGGGGTCGTTTTGGTTGTCAGCATAAAAGCGTACTCTGTGCTGACTGTCGACGATAGCCACCGCAATGTCATCCTGCTTACTAGGCTGCAGGTTTTCGATGGTGGTTTGCAGGTTGTCTATTAATTTCATCTCTCGATAAGGGTTCTCTGGCTGGCCAAAGTAGTGACGGATAATATCGCTTTTGGTTAAAGTCAGAGAGTAGCTATTGATCAAAGCCATTGATTGACGAAAGTGACCAGCGAGTTTTTCCATTGAGAGTTGAAGATAACTTTGCTCGCGCTTTATCAGTGCGTCTTTTTGATTGAAGTAGATGCTATAGCTAGAGATAACAGCACTCAACAGAATGACAGGCGCAACGAGTAATAATACTCTAGTGTTTAGCTTCATGACGTTTAAGTATTTGGTTAATTATTTTTGCTCTTAGGCTTATATTTTCTGCAGAGAGCTCGCTATCTATGCGTGCGTTTTTAATTCTTTCTGCAGGTGGGAACAATGATGCATCATTTAAGTACCAATCGGGCAATAGTTTCGTTGCACTTAAATTCGGAGTAGCGGCTTTGATATCGATTGCATTTGTTGCAGCCACTTTGGGAGACATAAGGTACTCTAAAAAGGCAAATGCTTGCTCTTTCTTTTCTGAATGACTGGTGATCGCCAAACAGTCTACCCAAAGAAATAGCTCACCTTCAGGTATCACGTAGTCCCATTTGTCTTGTTGGAACGAGCGGTTTAATGAGTATTGGTCTCCGCTGTAGGCCAGCGTCATTTGCATTTGATTGATATTTTCTTGGCTACGAACGTAGCTCAGAATGTACTCGTAAGTTAGAACCTTTTCGCTAAATTTAATCATGGCAGGATAAGCTGCTTGTAGCTGTTTAGGGTCTTCTGTTGCTGGTGAAATTCCTAGGCTGTATAAGACGGGTAGGAAACTTTCCACACTGTCGTTGATCATACCAATCTTGCCAAACAGCTCTATGGGAGGATCTACAAATTCTTGCCAAGTTGCCGGTGGTTGGCTGATTTTATCTTTTCGATAAGCAATCCCAACCGTTCCCCAGAAATAAGGCACAGCATATTGACCACATGCTCGATTCCATTTTGGATCGTTGTTTGAACGATTTTTTAGTTCGGATAAGTCTTCAAATGAGCCAAGACGTCCATAGATTTGTGCCGAGACATTGTCCAAGACCACTACATCAAAGGGTAACTGAATACTCTTCATCATCAACAAGCTACGTTCATCATCATTGTCAAAGTGAGAGAGTGTAAGTGATGCGCCAGACGTACTTTCCCAATCGGAACGAACATTTGGTGAGAGTGTATCTTCCCACATGTAGATATTCAGTCCTGTTTCTTGAGCGCTAACGGTTGAGTTGAATAGGGCGAGTAAAGATAAGAACGAAGCTCTCATACTGACTAAGAGGTACCTTATAAGATAAATCAGAAATATACTGCTTATCAGAGTCAGTTTAATAAGGGCCGACACAACACTAATATGCAACTAAATATCCTGCGATATTAAGAATATTAATAAATTGTGTCAGCTACTAAGTGGTATTTATTTGAGCTATGTAGATATATTTATTGCAGTTTTACTTGCGTCGGTTTCACATTTTCACTTGGATAGCAGCCAAGAACTTTAAGATGTTTTGTGATCTTAGTAAGTTCATGAAGCGCTTGTTGCATTGCTTGTGAGTCGAGGTGAGCTTCTAGGTCTACATAGAACATCTCTTCCCAAGGGTTGCCCATGATTGGGCGCGACTCAAGTTTGGTCATGTTGATACCATAACGTTGCAGAACCAATAGCGTTTCAACTAGTGAACCTGCTTGCTGTGATGTCGACATAATCAAGGTGGTCTTTGCTGGGATTTGCGCTGATACCTCGACAGGCTTGCGTGCAACCACGATAAAGCGAGTGTGGTTTTCTGTCTGATTAGCAATATTGCTCTGGATCGGCTGCAAGCCGTAAAGCTTGCCACTCGATGCATTACCAATTGCTGCGACATCAGAGCGATTCATTTGCTTGATTTTCTGCATCGCGTCTGCTGTGCTTGCGCAAGACTCAAGCTTCACGCCATCAAGTTTGCTCAAAAACTCACTGCATTGAGCATGGGGTTGAGGGTGTGAATAGAGTGTCTTGATCTCTTCTAAGCGTAGCTCTGACGTGGCAACTAAGCAGTGCTCAATCGGGAGAGTTAGCTCACCAACGATATAGAGCGTGGTGTGCTGAAGTAGGTCGTAGACTTCGTTGATCGAGCCCGAGCTGGTATTCTCGATTGGTAACACACCAAAATCGGCATGGCCCGACTCAACGGTATGTGTCACTTCCTTAAAGTGTTCGCAGTTTAACTCGATGAGTTCCGTGTTCTTACGGCTAAAGTACTCACGACTTGCCAGGTGCGAGTATGAACCTTTTGCACCAAGGAAAGCGACACGAGCAAGCGGCTTACGGCTCAATTCAGGATTAGCTAAGTTTTGCAGGTAAGACTGTTGAAGAAGCACTGAGTCTTCAATAATGGTATGGAATAACTTGGTGATGTACTGAGCATCAAGTTGGTATTTTTGATGACCATTATTAATGAGCTTGACTAACAGTTGTTGTTCACGATCGGCATCGCGTACCGGTTTAGAGGTTTGTACTTTGCTTTTCGCTACTTCAATACTCATTTGGCGACGCTCAGATAACAACTGGAGTAGTTGGTCATCCAGTTCATTTAAACGCTGTCGTATTTCTTCAAGTGAGTATTTTTGGTCAGTCATCCTGGTATTCCTTATAAAAAAAGCCTCCCTTTGGGAGGCTTTCTGTTCGTTTTTGACTTATCTTTCGAAAACGAGAGAGCCTCCAAGCTTAGTGGAGAAAAAATAAGTCGAAAAAGAACAGTGTAGGTTGGTGCATATTAATCAACTAAGTAGTAAATCCTTGAACACAATAAGCAACAGGTTATGGGGCGTCAAGCAAAAAAATAGCGCCAATTGGCGCTATTTTTATAAACCTCTTATTTTGTTTTTATTCTACTTCTTCTTCAAGCTCTGGTTTATCAGTACGACGTGCTTCTGGCTTGTGACGTAGTTTGTTTAGCTGACGTTCTAGTTTCTGTTCTACCTCGTTAACGGCAGCGTATAAATCTTCGTGAGTAGCAGAGGCAATTAGTTGTCCTTTCGGTACGGTAATCACAGCTTCAAATTTCTTCTGTTTATTTGGCTCCTCGCTAAAGGTTGCCTGACAACCAATAATGTCTACTTGCCACTTTTCTAGTTTTTTAAACTTGCTCTCAATGTGATTGCGGATTGCAGAGGTGATGTCGATATTTTTACCAGTGATGTTTACTTTCATAAATGTTTTCCTCTGTGTCATCCCTCATGGGTTAACTCCAGATTACGTATCCAAGGGTAAAATAATGTGATTTGCATCACTCTTTGGCGGGTGTTTTTAGGCATTGAAATTAAACGTGATCTATCTCAAATAGTCTACCGATAGGGAGTCGAAAAAGCTTGTGTCAGTAAAAAATCTCATTAGATTGGTAGAGGTAACCAGCTAAAATTCAACTGTTTTTTAGGGGCTTTGTACGACCTGATAAAAACACTTGATTGCAAATTAATCATCTGAAAAATGTGAATTAAATTCCATTTCCTATTCTGGCCTCATTTCCGCTGTTTTTACCTTTATGGAATTGTAGTTTTATCGTTCTTTCGCAGTGTTGCGCGCTGCCTGATTTTCTCTTAACAGTTTCAAAGAATTGAGTTGTTTGTAGATGATAAAGTAGCGATTAATGTTAGACACATAGTGAACGGGCTCTCTTCCAATATTTCTACGGGCCATGATTTCTACATTGCGAAACCACTTGTTGGGGTCGTAACCATTTTGCTGTGCAAGACGGCGCATTTTTCGGATATTTGCAGGACCAGCGTTATAGGCTGCAAGTGAGAAGTAGACCTGATCTTCTGGCATGATATCGGGCTGACTAAAATAGCGATCTTTAATAAATCGCATGTACTTTACACCCGCATGAATGTTGTTATCGACTTGGTAAATATCCGGAATATTGACGTTGGGATCTTTTGCAGTACTTGGCAGAACTTGCATCACTCCTACTGCACCTTTGTGGGATACCTTACTCTGATCGAGCCCTGACTCCTGAAAACCTTGGGCAGAAATCATTAAAGAATCGAAACTGTATTGGTCTGAGTACAGCTCAAATATTGGGGTCAGGGATTCAAGTTTATTGATGTGGTTGGGATTCAAAATGCGCTTAAGCCATGTCGTGTTACCAAGGTATTTACCATAGATAACATTGCCAAGTAAGGTGCCTGAGCGATAGTTCTTGAGGTATTGATTAACGAAGGACTCGAGTTTAGGACTGTTTTTTCGCATCGCCCAAGCGATCTGTCCTTCTGCACGTAAAGGAATCTGTGCGTGAATTTGAATGTTCTCCATGACCTTTAGCCACAGCTCTGTTTTGTGGCTATCGAGTATGGTGGCGGGAATATGTCCTTGGTTAACCATCTCAACCAGTTCATAGTCTTGTAAGGTTTCTTCAATAAATCGAATTGTTACGGGTTGCAACGATTTCCTGTCTAATTCCTTGTTGAGTTTCTGCAAACTCTCGAAATAGCTTGAGCTTGCTCGTACCCAGATTTCTTGACCACTTAATTGGTGCAAAGAGGTAATAGGTTCGATGGCATTATGGGTGATAAGTAGCTCTTGAACACCTTTCAAAACAGGTGCACTAAAGTCGATTTTTTCTCGCCTAGATTGAGTAATGGTTAGGTTGGCAACGGCTAAGTCTCCGTAGCCTTGTTCAAGAGATGGGAGTAATTCGTCGCGATGGACCGGAATTACTTGCAGGTTAAAATACGAGGAACGCTGTCTCAGCTCTTTTTCGAAATGGTATAGAAGCTCAGCAAGTATACCTTTGGGTTTACCTCCTTCAACATAGTAGAAGCCCAAGTCAGCAGCGACTAGGACTCTTATGACTCCTTTCTTTTCGAGTACGGGAAGGTCACCAAAGTATGGCTGCTTTTTCAATGGCGACAATGAAAGAGCGTGGGCGCATTGAAATGAAAGTGCTAATAATAAGATCGAAACAAAGGATCGCAGCATGACTAACCTCTAATCAATATTGATTAAAATGTAGTTGCTAAATGGTACAGGTGCCAAGAAGGGATACAAAAAGCGCCTTCAAATGTGAAGGCGCTTTTTCTATTAAATTAGCAAGTTACTCTGGATTGAGTTCTATCAGTTCTTCCGTTCGCTTAACTGCATCTTCAAGTCCAAGCTGTTGGTAGGCTTCGAGTTGAATCTCTAAAGATTTACGTGCGGCTTCTGTATCTGGGTAAGTTTTCTGTAGCTCTTGAGTGCGATTGATTGCGGCAATCCAAGCTTCACGGCGGAGATAAAAATCAGCGGTAGCCAAATCATAATTCGCTAAGCGATTCTTAAGTGCATACATACGTTTTTGCGCATCTTCAGCATAAGGACTAGTTGGGTATCGCTCTAGTAGCTTTTTAAAGTCAGCAAATGCTTTCTTAACCGGTTCAGGATCGCGATCGCTACGATCCATGTTAAACACGTCGTGCATAAAGTTACGATCTTGCGCCATATGCGTAAGGCCACGCATATACAATACCCAATCTAGTTTTTCATGGGTTGGGTTAAGGCGCATAAAGCGTTCAATCGTTGCTAAACCTAAGGCTAAATCGTCGTTTTTGTAGTACGCGTAAATGAGGTCAAGTTGCACCTGCTCTGAGTAAGCACCAAACGGGTAGCGAGAATCTAGCGCTTCCAGTTTGCTAATTGCTGTCAGCCAGTTGCCACTTTGGAGCGAAACCTGTGCTTCTGAGTAAAGCTCAGATGGTGGCACATCTGGCACAACTTCTTCGCTGCTAGAGCAGCCTACCAGTACAGATAATGCCAACAAGCCAGATAAAGTATGCTTTTTCATGTCAGGATTCGATTCCTTGAGATAAATATTTCTATTGCTTCCGTTACTTTCTACCGTGTAACAGATACAATGTCCAAATAGTATATTTTTCCACAGTAGTGGCAATTAGTCTCACATTTTTAAAAAAAGTTCGATATGGCTCAGCAGATTGAATTAACAAATACAGTAAAAGATAGCCAATTAGGTCAGCGTTTAGACCAAGCTATCGCCGAATTATTCGCCGACTTCTCCCGTTCTCGCCTCAAAGAGTGGCTTTTGAATGGTAACGTTCAAGTAAACGGAGAAGTCATCACTAAGCCACGTACCAAAGTAATGGGCGGTGAAGAGATTACTCTGCAAGCGGAACTTGAAGATGAAGAGCGTTGGGAAGCGCAAGATATCCCTCTTGATATCGTTTATGAAGATGACGATATTATGGTGATCAATAAACCGCGCGGTTTTGTGGTCCACCCAGGCGCAGGTACACCAGATGGAACAGTGTTGAACGCATTGTTGCATCATTACCCGGATATCGCTGAAGTACCGCGTGCAGGTATTGTGCACCGTCTTGATAAAGATACAACGGGTTTGATGGTGGTAGCCAAGACGGTTCCTGCTCAAACACGCCTCGTTCGTGCATTACAGAAAAAGCGCAACTTTGTTCGTGAGTATGAAGCAATTGCAATTGGTCGTATGACGGCTGGTGGTCGAGTTGAACAGCCTATTGGACGTCACTCTACTAAGCGAACGCTAATGGCAGTCAGCCCTATGGGTAAGCCTGCTATTACTCATTACCGAGTAGCAGAGCATTTTCGCGAGCACACTCGCATTCGTTTGCGCCTTGAAACAGGTCGTACTCACCAGATCCGTGTTCATATGTCTTACCTGCAGCATCCTCTATTAGGTGACACCGCATATGGTGGTCGCGCTCGCATACCTAGTGGTGCTTCGCAAGAGTTGGCAGAGCACATCCGCTCTTTTGACCGTCAGGCTCTGCATGCTGTCATGCTTAAGTTTGAGCATCCGATTACTGGTGAAGAAGTGGAGTTTCATGCGCCGGTGCCAGATGACATGGTAGAAATGGCTGAAGCGCTTCGCCAAGACACCCGCGAACACGGATTAGAAGACGAGTTTTAGTTTCATGGAGATGATCGTTCCTAACTGGCCCGTAGCAAAACAGATAAAAGCCTTCTCTTCAACACGAGTGGATGGCTTTTCTACTGGTGTGTATCAAGGTTTGAACCTAGGTATGCATGTTGGGGACGAGATCTCAAAGGTGGAACAAAATCGTCAGTGGCTCATAGAGCAAGCAAAATTGCCAAGTGCGCCAGTTTGGTTGAATCAAACTCACTCTTCTGTCGTAGAAGAAATTAAAGCCCCAACAGCTCTCGTTTTAGATGCTGATGGAGTCTTTACTCAAAGTTCTGGGGTGGTGTGTTCTGCCATGACCGCAGATTGTTTGCCGGTTTTGCTTACTAATGTACAGGGAACGCAAGTGGCGGCAGTACATGCTGGATGGCGCGGCCTAGCCAGTGGTATTGTTGAAAATGCGCTTGAAAAGTTTGACGGTGAAGTGATGGCTTGGATTGGTCCAGCCATTGGATCTCAGGTGTTTGAAGTTGGGAAAGATGTTGTCGATGCATTTGTATCTGTAGATACTGGTGCCATGGCAGCATTTGCTCCACGTGAGCTGCAAGGCAAATGGCTAGCTGACATGAATCAATTGATTACTCAAAGGCTACAACGCGCCGGAGTGAGTCAAGTTTATTACAGTAACCTTTGTACTTACTCAGATGCAGAGCGTTTTTACTCTTATCGCCGTGATGGAGTTACTGGGCGCCAAGCAACTTTTATCTGGATAGAAAATTAATCGTCTGTTTTCATAGTGGAAACAGGTATCGTCCCCTTGAAAATTACCTCTAGCGTATCCATCTTTCATACTGATTAGTTAATTTTTCTCAGTTGAGGTAGGAAGGTAGTTATGCGTCTTGACAGATTTACTAGCAAATTCCAAATCGCAATATCTGACGCTCAATCATTGGCATTAGGCCGTGATCATCAATATATAGAGCCAGTGCATTTAATGGTGGCACTGATGGATCAAAACGGCAGCCCGGTTCGCCCTCTTTTGACTATGCTCAACGTTGATGTGACTCACTTGCGCTCTAAGTTAAGCGAAATTCTCGACCGACTGCCCAAGGTAAGCGGTATTGGTGGGGATGTTCAGTTATCTAGCGCTATGGGCACCATGTTTAATTTGTGCGACAAAGTGGCACAGAAACGTCAAGATTCATATATCTCCTCTGAAGTGTTCCTGCTCGCGGCGCTAGAAGATAGAGGTCCACTAGGCTCACTTTTAAAAGAACTGGGCTTAACTGAGGCTAATGTTTCTGAAGCAATAGATAAAGTGCGCGGTGGGCAAAAAGTGAATGATCCAAATGCAGAGGAGCTTCGCCAAGCGCTAGAGAAATTCACCATTGATCTGACCGAGCGAGCAGAGCAAGGGAAACTCGACCCCGTCATTGGACGTGATGACGAAATTCGCCGTACGATTCAAGTCTTACAACGACGTACTAAAAATAACCCCGTTATCATTGGTGAACCTGGCGTGGGTAAAACTGCGATTGTGGAAGGTCTTGCTCAACGAATCGTTAATAATGAAGTACCTGAAGGTCTACGCAGTCGTCGAGTACTCTCCTTAGATATGGGGGCGTTAGTTGCGGGGGCTAAATATCGAGGTGAGTTTGAAGAACGCCTTAAGTCGGTACTCAATGAGTTATCTAAAGAAGAGGGCAATATCATCCTCTTTATCGACGAAATTCATACCATGGTTGGTGCGGGTAAAGGCGAAGGCTCAATGGATGCAGGTAACATGCTTAAACCTGCCCTTGCTCGTGGTGAGCTTCATTGTGTTGGTGCCACAACTCTTGATGAATATCGTCAATATTTAGAGAAAGACCCAGCATTAGAGCGTCGCTTCCAAAAAGTGATTGTCGATGAACCTAGCGTTGAAGATACAGTCGCTATCTTGCGTGGTTTGAAGGAACGCTATGAACTCCACCATCATGTAGAGATAACCGATCCTGCGATTGTCGCAGCGGCAAGCTTGTCACATCGCTATGTTTCGGATCGTCAGCTTCCGGATAAAGCCATTGACCTTATTGATGAGGCGGCTTCAAGCATTCGTATGCAGATCGATTCAAAACCAGAATCTTTAGATAAGTTAGAGCGCAAGATCATTCAACTTAAGATCGAGCAGCAAGCATTGACCAATGAACATGATGATGCGAGTGAGAAGCGCTTAACTATCTTAAACGATGAATTGACAGAAAAAGAACGTGCCTTTGCTGAGTTAGAAGAGGTTTGGAACGCCGAGAAAGCAGCGCTGTCGGGCACTCAGCACATAAAGTCTGAGCTGGAGCAAGCTCGTATGGATATGGAGTTTGCCCGTCGCGCAGGTGATCTCAATCGAATGTCAGAGCTTCAATACGGCCGAATTCCGGAACTAGAGAAACAGCTAGACCTTGCTACCCAAGCTGAAATGCAAGAAATGACTCTGTTACGTAATAAGGTCACAGATAACGAAATCGCTGATGTACTCTCTAAGCAAACTGGGATTCCAGTTTCTAAGATGCTTGAAGCGGAGAAAGAAAAACTACTGCGTATGGAAGATGTCCTACACAAACGTGTCATTGGGCAAACTGAAGCGGTAGAAGTTGTCGCAAATGCAATCCGTCGAAGTCGAGCTGGTCTATCTGATCCAAATCAGCCTATAGGCTCTTTCCTGTTCTTAGGGCCAACAGGAGTCGGTAAAACTGAGCTATGTAAAACATTAGCCAGCTTTATGTTTGATAGTGAAGATGCGATGGTACGTATCGATATGTCAGAGTTTATGGAAAAACACTCTGTCGCTCGTTTAGTCGGCGCACCTCCAGGTTATGTCGGTTATGAAGAAGGGGGCTACTTAACTGAAGCGGTTCGCCGTAAGCCATACTCGGTAATCTTACTTGATGAAGTGGAGAAGGCGCATCCAGACGTATTCAATATCTTGTTACAAGTATTAGATGATGGTCGCCTAACTGATGGGCAGGGGCGAACGGTCGACTTCCGCAATACCGTTGTCATTATGACCTCTAACTTAGGCTCTACTCGGATTCAGGAAAATTTCGGTTCTGTTGATTATTTGGGTATGAAAGAGCAAGTCATGGACGTGGTAAGCAAGCATTTCCGCCCAGAGTTTCTTAACCGTGTCGATGAAAGTGTCGTGTTCCACCCACTAGGCCAAGACCACATCAAGTTGATTGCGTCTATTCAATTAACGCGTTTATCGAAGAGAATGGAAGAAAAAGGTTATTCACTTGATGTGTCTGAAAAGGCACTAGATGTGATTGCTCAAGTCGGCTTCGATCCTGTTTTTGGTGCTAGACCGCTTAAGCGAGCGATTCAGCAGAGCGTAGAAAACCCATTAGCCAAAGCAATTCTGGCTGGAAAAGTGATACCAGACAAACCAGTTAAACTGCTAGTCAACAATGATCAGATTATTGCACACCAATAATTTCATTCATTGAATGTTTAAAAGAGCCCAATTTAGGGCTCTTTTGCGTTCTTTTTAGACTTATTGGTCGTTTGCTGACCGAACGGCCTGAAGTGGCCACTTTTTTTTAATTTAACCCTTGTGCTTCGAAGCTAACTCTCTATAATGCGCCTCCGTTGTCACGGGAAACCGAGCTGAAGAGTAATGACAACCGAGGCGGTGAAAGTTAAGCATTAACTTTCGAAGAAATAACGAAAAAAGTGTTTGACACTAGAAGTTATCTCGATAAAATGGCCGTCCGTTTTGAGCAGAGCCCAAAACGAAGCTCTTTAACAATATAAACCTATCAATCTGTGTGGGCACTCGTTGATGATAATCCAATTAGTTTCTTCGGAAACAAATTAGGTTTCAATGAACTGAGTGACCAATTTGATAACTTCGGTTATCGAGCACAGTCAATTCATTATCGTTCTGTTGGAACGATAATAGCTTTAAAATTACACAGTAGTTTTGAAGTCAGTATTCATTGAGCCGAACAAAATCTTAAATTGAAGAGTTTGATCATGGCTCAGATTGAACGCTGGCGGCAGGCCTAACACATGCAAGTCGAGCGGAAACGAGTTAACTGAACCTTCGGGGAACGTTAACGGCGTCGAGCGGCGGACGGGTGAGTAATGCCTGGGAAATTGCCCTGATGTGGGGGATAACCATTGGAAACGATGGCTAATACCGCATAATGCCTTCGGGCCAAAGAGGGGGACCTTCGGGCCTCTCGCGTCAGGATATGCCCAGGTGGGATTAGCTAGTTGGTGAGGTAATGGCTCACCAAGGCGACGATCCCTAGCTGGTCTGAGAGGATGATCAGCCACACTGGAACTGAGACACGGTCCAGACTCCTACGGGAGGCAGCAGTGGGGAATATTGCACAATGGGCGCAAGCCTGATGCAGCCATGCCGCGTGTATGAAGAAGGCCTTCGGGTTGTAAAGTACTTTCAGTCGTGAGGAAGGTGGTGTTGTTAATAGCAGCATCATTTGACGTTAGCGACAGAAGAAGCACCGGCTAACTCCGTGCCAGCAGCCGCGGTAATACGGAGGGTGCGAGCGTTAATCGGAATTACTGGGCGTAAAGCGCATGCAGGTGGTCTGTTAAGTCAGATGTGAAAGCCCGGGGCTCAACCTCGGAATTGCATTTGAAACTGGCAGACTAGAGTACTGTAGAGGGGGGTAGAATTTCAGGTGTAGCGGTGAAATGCGTAGAGATCTGAAGGAATACCAGTGGCGAAGGCGGCCCCCTGGACAGATACTGACACTCAGATGCGAAAGCGTGGGGAGCAAACAGGATTAGATACCCTGGTAGTCCACGCCGTAAACGATGTCTACTTGGAGGTTGTGGCCTTGAGCCGTGGCTTTCGGAGCTAACGCGTTAAGTAGACCGCCTGGGGAGTACGGTCGCAAGATTAAAACTCAAATGAATTGACGGGGGCCCGCACAAGCGGTGGAGCATGTGGTTTAATTCGATGCAACGCGAAGAACCTTACCTACTCTTGACATCCAGAGAAGCCAGCAGAGATGCAGGTGTGCCTTCGGGAACTCTGAGACAGGTGCTGCATGGCTGTCGTCAGCTCGTGTTGTGAAATGTTGGGTTAAGTCCCGCAACGAGCGCAACCCTTATCCTTGTTTGCCAGCGAGTAATGTCGGGAACTCCAGGGAGACTGCCGGTGATAAACCGGAGGAAGGTGGGGACGACGTCAAGTCATCATGGCCCTTACGAGTAGGGCTACACACGTGCTACAATGGCGCATACAGAGGGCAGCAAGCTAGCGATAGTGAGCGAATCCCAAAAAGTGCGTCGTAGTCCGGATTGGAGTCTGCAACTCGACTCCATGAAGTCGGAATCGCTAGTAATCGTGGATCAGAATGCCACGGTGAATACGTTCCCGGGCCTTGTACACACCGCCCGTCACACCATGGGAGTGGGCTGCAAAAGAAGTAGGTAGTTTAACCTTCGGGAGAACGCTTACCACTTTGTGGTTCATGACTGGGGTGAAGTCGTAACAAGGTAGCCCTAGGGGAACCTGGGGCTGGATCACCTCCTTATACGATG
>NZ_LLEI02000012.1 GCF_001399455.2 Vibrio bivalvicida | reverse complement strand
AGAGTATACGGTTTGTAGCCGTATCGAGGGTTCGAATCCCTCCCTCACCGCCATTAATTGGCTTATGGCCAATTTTTTTGTTTTAAAGACCTGTTGTTCCAAAGAACTAGTGTGATATACTTCACATCTCTTATTTTAGAGAACATTGCGCGTCCTTAGCTCAGCTGGATAGAGTACCTGGCTACGAACCAGGCGGTCGGAG
>NZ_LLEI02000011.1 GCF_001399455.2 Vibrio bivalvicida | reverse complement strand
TTCGCAAAGCGAATCTTGAGGATGTTGTTAAACAACCAAAGTTGCCTGCATTTTTATACATGTGCAGACACGATTTTGCCGGACTCAAATAACTCTTTACTTCCACTGTTTAAGAAAAAGTAGAAATAAAAAGTGAACATCACAATGAATTGTGGTGTTTCCAAGAACACTTGAATGTGTGTTGGTACCTAAATGAACAAGTCACTTAGG
>NZ_LLEI02000010.1 GCF_001399455.2 Vibrio bivalvicida | reverse complement strand
AAAGGCTTTACTGGAAAACTTACAAAACCGTGGCCAATTTTAGTTGACCACTACAATGTGAACCTTAGCTTCAAATCACTCATTTTACGGTATGTACTTGCCTTATAATCACTATTTTTACTACCTTCAATAGTGTGCAAGATATTTTATACACATATAAAAGCGAAAGTTATCAGATTAGTTATCAATCTCTACGCTTAGGTAGTGCTTTTCTTGATCAATCTTGCACATATAAAGCCTAGAATATATTGTATCTCCGCAGTACGACTGATAATTAAAACTATCACTTGAAATAATATCAACATCAGGATATCTAACATTTAGGTGATAATTCTTCTCATAGAAAGAACCGCCATCCAAGTCAGCAGAATAACTCCAACGCTTATCCAACTCGGGAGAACTGAGATAAAAACGTTCTATTTTATTTATTTCTTCTGATAAAGAATGTTCTAGGATAATTCGATTTGGCAACATTGCCAACATAAACCCGAAGAAAACTCCATACTTCATTATTTTATTTTCTTCATCAACTAAGAAAACTGAACATATTACCAACAGAACAAAATGTGAAGGAATGTCAAACCTAGAAAACCAAGGGTAAACAGTTAACCCAAAATAATTAACCTTCCCTGCAAGGTAAAAAACCCCAATAAGACCAACACATATAAAAAACGAACAAATATACCTAGCTCTTTTTTTAGATAGAGAAAAAACAATCAGAACTGGTACAAAAAAGGCAAGCTTTATATAAATATTAACGTCAATAAAAAATTTCAGAAAGCTCTTAATTGAAATCTCATTGTAAACTTCATAGTCACCAGATGATGGAGTTAAATAGCTATAAACTCCAAAAACAAGTAAGAATAGAAAGTAGTAAGAAAATACTATTTTCTTTGGGTAAAATTTCGCAAAAAAATCGTCGTTAATAAGAAAAAATACAGAAAACAAAAAAAGATGCACTAAAAAAGATATTTGAAGATCAGATGAGATCAATAAGACAACGAAAGATAGAAACAATCTTTTATTTAGGAAAAAGTAAAGCGATAACATCATGAAAAAAAATGCGTATGCGTAGTTGTACATAATTTCGGACCTAAATATAGGCCAAAAAGTCAAACAGCTAAACATAACTGCATAAATCACACTGTATTGAGGACGTTTTGCAAAAACAGTTTCAATGCACTTCAAATAAAAACTATATATTAAGACTATGAACAATGACGTTAATAAAGAGTAAACAAAGTGAGCTTTAATACCAACAATCTTTGAAAGACAATAAACAATATAATTAAAAAACGTTGTTATAGGAGAACCAGTCTCATTAAACATGGATGAAATTAAGTTAAAGTCATTGTTATCTATAGCATTAACTAATATTGTCCCATCCCATAACGGGTATTCATTATTGATTATAGGCCATAGAACAAAAAGCGAAACTACTAAATAATCATACTTACCAAGAATATATTTAACCATTAGTTTTCATAGCCCAATCTTTAACAACTTTTACCACCCATTCAACTTCTTGGAAAGTCATTCCGTAAAACAAGGGTAACCTTAGAAGGCGCGAACTGTCCAAGGAGGTATATTTACAATCATAAGCTACAGATACTTTGTTAGCAAAAGCCGTCTCATGCAAGGGAGTATAATGAGTCGTAGCTTGAATCCCACAATCATTCAACGCGTTTTTCAAGGACTCGCGCAAGTCAGAATCTGATAGCTTAATATAAAAGATATGTCCATTATGCTCGCAGTATTCAACTTCACATGGTACTTCAATACCTTCTAGTCCAGATAAGCTCTCATAGTAAGATCTCCATAGGCTTAGTCTATTCGTACGAATCTCAGCAGAGCATTCCAATTGAGAATATAGGAATGCTGCTTGGATTTCTGAGGGTAAATGACTTCCTCCAATATCCACCCAGCTGTATTTATCTATTTGACCATTGATAAACTGCGTTCTGTTAGTTCCCTTCTCGCGGAGAATCTCTGCCCTTTGGATAAAGTCATGATCATTTAATATTAGAAGCCCGCCTTCTCCACCTGAGGTGTAGTTCTTTGTTGCATGAAAACTATAAGTCCCGATATGGCCAATCGTTCCGAGAGGTCTACCTTTATATGTCGCCGTCATGCCCTGAGCTGCATCTTCTACAACATATAGATTAAACCTCTCTGCAATTTCCATGATTGCGTCCATTTCACATGCGACTCCAGCATAGTGAACAGGTACTATTGCTTTGGTTTTATTAGAAATAGCTGTTTCGATGAGGCTCTCATCAATATTCATTGTATCAGGACGGATATCAACAAATACTATCTTTGCGCCTCGTAGAACAAACGCATTCGCCGTAGATACAAATGTATAACTAGGCATAATGACTTCATCACCGGGTTGAATATCAATCAAGATCGCCGCCATTTCTAATGCAGCTGTACAACTAGGAGTCAGTAATACTTTTTCACATAGTAAACTACTTTCAAACCATTGGTGGCACTTTCTAGTGAAAGGACCATCACCAGACAAATGGCCTGACTTTATCGCTTGCTCAATGTACTCTTGCTCTTGACCTGTAATTGTGGGTTTTGAAAAAGGAATCATGTTTTTTTCCCAACAACAAATAAACTTCCACCAAACAAATTTGGTATATATTTATGCATCCTATTTTCCAGCCTCATAAGCCTTAACAAAATATAGTTCGTGACTTTACCAACTTTTATTTCTTTATGGTATTCATCTTCGCAAATGGGGGTATTAGTATCTCTGTTTAAAATAGTTCGCAAAAGCAATAACGGCACTATACTAATAAAAAAGTAACGAGCTACCTCAACTTCAAATCCAGCGCTTTCCAACTCTTTCACTATTTCCTTTTTGGTGTAACGTTTTTTGTGGCCTGCTATTTTGTCATCACGATTCCATAACCAAGAGTGTGCTGGAACTGTAAATATTGCATGGCCGTCCTGATCTAGCATTTGATGAACTTTATTCAGTGCCAACTCTGCGTCTTCAATATGCTCCAGCACATCAAACATACAAACCGTATCGAACTCATTTTTGAAGGGTGAGCGTAGCAAATCAAATTGATAGCAATTATTCACACCGTACGTTTTAGCATACTCTAATCCAGAAAGGTGCATTTCGCCGACAGCTACGTTCTGATAACCTTTTTTCATAAGGTACCTAGTTACATTACCAGTTCCAGCTCCAATTTCTATAAATTTTGATCGTTCAAGAGTGAAAGGTTGCAGCTGTTGATAGATAAACTCTTTTCTTGAAAGGAACCAAAAATGTGATTCCTCGGCTTTATAAAGATTTGTTAACCCTTTAGAATTATAGTCTTTATGAGACTCACTAATTTCGGGATGATATATTATAATATCATTTTCGACTTTATATAGTTCATTCATTCGACTTAACCCTTAGACTGACTAGTAAAAACGAAAAACTTAAACAGTAAAAATAACAAAATGGAAATCAACGCTACACAAATCAATTGGATTATTTGATGTGGGAAACCAAATTTATCTACAAAGAGGTACAATAGATATAAATTTAAGACATAGCCTATAAAATGACTAGTGAGGTACTTCAAAATCATTGAATGGTCTTTAATTTTTTTCTTGAAAGTATATTTCGCATTTCCAAAATACGAGATTAAAACACCTAAAGGATAAGTAATAGCAACTACCAGTTTAGGTTCTAGAGCTAATACTAGAGTTAAAAGCAAATATACAGCATATCCAATACTATTTTGAGTCAACCCTACAATACCGTATCGTATCAACTCATACAAAGTTCTCCCTCTGAAACTTGTAGAAAATAGCTGTTTATTGCTCACTAAGTACCGCCAGACCAAATCCTGTTTTTCCATAATCATTCCCATTGTAAAGCATATAAAGGGTATCTTTATGCTTAAATACATATGGATATTCGATCATCTCAGAGTCCCAACCCTCCGCAGATACGTCAATTCCAACCTCGGAGTCTTTTCTTGACCAATGTACTCCGTCAGTAGATTCCGCGTAACCGATACGGTAACTCTCCCCCCGAAAAGAGTACCACATGCGATAAATATCCCCTTCCTTCAAAACACTAGGTCTTGATATAGCGTACTCATCACTTGAATCAAAATCGATCGAAACTATTCCGTCTCTATTCCATTCAATTCCATCTAATGAAGTGGCGTACTTTATATGGTAGCGGTGCATAATTTGACCGTCTCGTTCAAACCAATTTACACAGGATATATACCACATCCTCCATAAACCATCCTCTACAATCACACAACTATTTGAACAAAACTGGGGCTCCTCTTTAGTTCTATCGAGTATGGGCCCCTCGAATACCCTTTCAAAAGTAAGCCCTCCATCCTTAGACTCAGCTAAACCAATTGAATTCCGAAATGGAACGGTACCCCCCAAATTCCAACCTATATAATGTAGAAATTTTTTCCCATCGTGGTTAATTACCCATGACCCCATGGCACCACTATCATCAAAAGATCCAAGCCGACCAGGAGATATTACAGGTTTATCTGAAACTTCTATGATTTCAGTTGGCTTGCAAATATCAATTGTTAAATAGCTTGTATGTGAACGGTTATATGCATCTCTCGTGGTAAAGTAAATGCGGAATAAATCATCTTTTATATTTTCTGCGAATGGAACAGCTGCATGTGAGTGCATCCAACTACTTTCTTTATTTACGCAATAAACTAACCCTAGTTTCTTCCAATGCATCTATATTTTCCTCAGTCGAGAGCTTGGAACTTTCGAGCGTTCCGTCTCTTTTACAATATAAACACCTTGAGGATCCACATCAGATAATATTGTAGATCCAGCTCCAACAACACTTTTCTTTCCAATAATAATATGGTCCCTCAGAGTAGCATTTACACCGATAAAGCATTGCTCTTCAACTTTCACTCCTCCTGATATAACAACATGTGAGGAGATAAAACTATGAGACGCTATTTCACTATGATGACCAATGTGATTTCCACTCCATAGGGTTACATTGTTGCCAATTGTAACAAAAGGCTGTATTGTATTGTCTTCCAGAATAAAGCAATTATCTCCAATACTACTCGAAAAATCAGTGCATTTACTGCTTATATAAGATGCTAATCGATAGCCCTTAGATTTGGCTTCTAAATATTTCTCTTTTCTCAACGAATTTACTTTTGTGTAACTAAGAGCAATAAAAATTTCATACTTATCAGCCGGATACAATTTATCCACATCTTCAAAATTCACAACAGGAAGGCCGCATTTAGTTTCAACACTTTTAAATTCCGAATCTAATGTAAATGCCACCACTTCATATTGACTGTCATTTTGAAAATAAAAATAGGCAAGTTCAGCAATTTCCGACAAGCCAAATATCACGAGTTTCTTTTCCATATCTATTTTCTCACCAGTATAGTAAACTCATACAAATCATAATCATGAAGAAGTGCTACATTCTTTGAAAAGTTATTTTTGCAATATTCAAAAACCTTCATTGGATCAGCGTAATATAAGTAGTCTTTCATCTTATCAACGTCGGAGAAAGAGGTTAAACAGTTAAAACTAAACCCCTTAGACGAGAATCTATCTAACATATGTAATGTATTTACTAGATAGTCCCACCATTCTTCATCATTTCTATCTTGCTTAATATTAAATATCCCACTAGCCATCGAATAGTCAGAAATCCGATCTGGACGGTCAGATACAATGAATAAAGCTCCCAAGTTCCCATTGTGACGATTCAAAGCTGAATCGATCATATCCTTCGACAAATCAATACCTTGATAGTCCAGATCACTATATACCCTTTTCAGATATTCGTAATATGAACCGTAACCACAACCTAAATCATTTACAGTAATTCGTGAGTTAGGCATCGATATTATTTTAGACAAGATTTCAAATCTTAAAAACTGGCTTTCATACCCATTCCAATCCACTCCTTGCGGTGTATCTCCGTGAATATTAATTTTTGAAGAGTAGTAGTTAGAGATTTCCTCATGGATATCATTGTCGTTTTTCATATACTCTCCTGATAATGCTATAAGGCCTTCTCTTTGACTCGGTATATATCTTTGACATGTAAATACCTAACATTCCAACAAATAGAATTATTAGCCCCCCCAAAAACCATATTGAAGCAATCAACGAAGACCAACCTTCAATACTAATTGAATGAAACAGATTTTTGTACACAATGTACAGTATATATATAAATGAGATTACTGAAATCCAAAGGCCAGTATGAAATATAAGTTTAAGTGGCTTGTTGCTAAATGATACTATTGAGTTTTCTAAAATACTCAACTTATGGCGTAATGAATATGTAGTTTCACTACTACTATGTTTTTTTATGGCTACTGCCTTCTGGTTAAAGCCTGTTATCTGCCATAGACCTGCAATAAAGATTTCTCTCTCGTCATGACTTACCAGAGCATTTACATAGTCTTTTTTCATTAGCCTAGCGGTTACCATATTCTCAGACATATTCAAGTCTGTAAGGTAATTCAAAGTACTATAAAATAGCTGACCAGATATCTTTTCAAAAAGACCGCCTTTTCGTTTATATTGGACACCATATAAAACATCCAAGTCATTTTTGTCTCGATTCATTTCACTGTAGAAACATCCAAGTAACTCAGGCTCTTCTTCTAAGTCTGAATCAATTAAAAAAACCAACTCTCCTTTAGCGTGAGAAAGTCCTGTCATCATAGCTTTGTGATGACCAAAATTCCTCGAAAGCTCAATAACCTTAACTCGCTCATCTTCATTCGATAACTGAATTGCAACATCCAGACTATCATCAGGAGAACCATCATCAACAAAAATCACCTCGTACTGCTCTGTAATTTTTTGAGCTTCTATAGATACACGCTGATGAAACTCTAGAATATAAGCACATGAATTATAAAGAGTTGTAACTATTGATAGCTTCATTCTACAATCTCATATAGTTTTGGGCATTAGGGCCTTGATTAAAAATCAAGTCCAACACCGTAACATAATGCTCAAATGGTAAGTACTGTTGAGAGTATTCAGGATAATTTCCATAATCCATCCACTCAACATTAATACCTTCACTCGCAAACAGTGCTTCATCTAGGTAATTTTTCGCTGCTGGTCCACTAATGTAAATATCCGCATTAAGCTCCTTACATAAGCCTAATAGCCTTTCAGACTTACCATCAACCAGTTCAAAGCTCTCTGAAAAAATAAGGTTGGTATTAATATTGAGTATATTACAAACCTCTTTTATAAATTCATAATTGATTTTACTCAAATATTTTTCATTTGACTCTAAATATATATTTTCAAAAACTTGTTTATAGTGATTGAAATAAGGTGCTTTCGAATAGTTTTGACAAATTGCAGCCCAATGCTTTCTACGCCAAGATTGTTCAGCAACTAACGTCTCGTTGATTTTTTGATGGTATTTTCCTTTTACCTCTACGGGAATCGTTAACCACTGGGGGCCATTAGCTGTTTGGATCTTATTTCTATTACGCCAATCTCTTTTCGTATACTGCATATCATCATATAATACAAAAACATCCACACTAGCGATAAGATCAAAATAACCTTTCCAAGGTATATAATTTGACTGAGAAATAGCTACTTTTTTAGTCATGCGATTTACTCTTCAACAGATCTAGTACATATTTTCCATATCCTGTTTTCTCAGATAAGTATGCATTACTCATTATGTTTTCTTTTTTTAGCCATCCGTGTTGCAATGCAATTTCCTCTAAACAGGCAACCTTAAGACCTTGGCGTTTTTCGATGGTTTCTACAAACTGTGCAGCTTCTAGTAAACTATCATGTGTTCCGGTGTCTAACCATGCAAACCCGCGACCAAGCAATTTAACCTTAAACTCTCCTTGCTCTAAGTATTCTTGATTTATTGAAGTGATCTCAAGTTCGCCTCTTAAAGAAGGTTTAACCTTTTTAGCAAAATCAACTACTTGATTGTCGTAAAAATAGAGACCTGTTACCGCAAAATCAGATTTTGGTTTTGACGGTTTTTCTTCTATTGAAATAGCATTCAGTTGCTCATCAAACTCTACAACACCGAAACGCTCAGGGTCATGTACTTTATAGCCAAACACTGTCGCACCTCTGTCTTGGTTTACTGCTTCAATTAGTAATGGAGAAAAGCCTTGTCCCCAAAAAATATTATCGCCAAGAACAAGGCAAACACTATCGTCACCAATGAACTCTTCACCAATGATAAATGCTTGAGCTAATCCTTCAGGTTTAGGTTGGACTGCATACTCCAGTTTGATACCAAATTGAACGCCATCACCTAGTAAACGCTTAAAATTGTCATTATCTTCAGGAGTCGTAATCAATAAGATCTCATTTATACCTGCCAACATCAAAACTGATAAAGGGTAATAGATCATTGGCTTATCATAAACAGGGAGTAACTGTTTAGATACCCCCATTGTTATTGGGTACAAACGAGAGCCTGACCCGCCAGCTAATATAATCCCTTTCACTTTTTCTGAACCCCTAAACGTTTTCTTGCTTCGATTCTGGTCTCGATGGGGCTCCACCATCGACTATTTTCAAGATACCAGATAACAGTTTTTCGTAATCCAGTTTCAAATGTCTCTTCCGGAACCCAGCCAAGTTCTTCTTTTATTTTTGTTGCATCAATCGCATACCTGAGGTCATGGCCCGGCCTGTCTTGAACAAATTTAATCAAATCCGAGTAACTATGAATGCTGGCAGGCCTGTTTGGAACCAGTTCATCTAAAATTGCGCAGATGCTTGTCACTACTTCTAGGTTGGTCTTTTCATTGTGGCCACCGACATTGTAGGTTTCGCCTGGTACACCTTTATTTGCCACCAACCAAAGGGCCCTTGCATGGTCTTCGACAAATAACCAATCACGGACCTGCTGTCCATCACCATAAACTGGCATCGCTTTACCCTCCAACGCATTTAATATCATCAGCGGAATCAACTTTTCTGGGAAGTGGTATGGACCATAGTTGTTAGAGCAGTTGGTCACTAACGTGGGTAGCCCATACGTTCGGTACCATGCTCTAACTAGATGATCACTAGCGGCTTTTGATGCTGAATACGGACTAGAAGGCGCGTAAGGATGATCCTCATCAAAGAGGGCGTCTGCTGATTCAAGATCTCCGTATACTTCATCAGTCGATACATGATGAAAGATAAACGTCTCTTTTTCACTATCGTCTAAGCTTTGATAGTACTTTCTGGAAGATTCAAGTAAGGTGTAGGTGCCCACTATATTGGTATCGATAAAATCTCCAGGACCATCGATGGATCTATCTACATGAGATTCTGCCGCTAAGTGGATAACTTTTGTTGGCCGGTATTTTTCAAACAGCTTGTCCATGGTGACTCGATCGCGAATATCTGCTTTTTCAAAAGAGTAACCAGGCTGGTCTTCAATTGAGGACAAGGAGTCTAAGTTACCGGCGTATGTCAGCAGGTCAATGCTGATTACCTCGCATTCTGTATCGCGGACTAAATGCCTTACTAATGCCGAACCAATAAATCCAGCTCCGCCTGTCACAAATATCTTCATTCAATTCTCTATTTAGTCAATAGGTTAGAGACTTCCTTCATAACCTTATCAATGGAAAGACTAACTAATTTATTGTCACTCGTACTTGGACGACTGGCATTAAGAATACCCGGCTCAAGGTTATCTAAATGGTCGATTCCTTGTGCTAAGCCCATTTCACTGAGAGGGAAATCCGACGTAAAAATGGAAGTGTCAACCGCGAGTACTGGTTTCCCTGCTAAGTGGGCTTCCAAACCTACTGTCGAAGAAATCACGACAACAATATCTACAGCATGCAGTAAATCATGTAAGCTCTCATCTGCATATTCGACTTGAGGCTCAGGGTGAAACTGTCGATTTTCGCTCGGATGATGTCTTACCAAGAGTCGGTAATTCGGGTGCTTATTCACAAACTGCCGCAGTTTTACTTCAATTTGAACAGGCAGCTCTTTGTTCCCTTTTAAGCCACTGATAAAAGGGTGAACTTCAGGTTCAACCTGAGAGGCATATAATATGTTCACACAGGCATCGTCATCTCCCCAGCGATGTCGACGAAGACCTAAGCCAGATTGAATCGTTGTTGGCAGGTTGATGGTGTCAAACACAGGGTTGCCTGTAACAACAATATTGTCTTTACTTCGGCCATGAGAGTGCAAAAAGTCTTTCACGGACTGATGCAACACACAAACCACATCAGCATAGTTGTTGTCTTTAAGCCATCGATATTCTTGCAACGCAAACAAGTCCACCATGCATAAGCTTTTAATACCTAAGTCAGATGCTGCAACAATGGCTGCTCGCTCTGCGCGCGGTGCACTCGTGGCGATGACCAGATCAACGTTTAAATGGGATATTAACTTTTTGAAGAATCGTACCGGCAAAAAAGCTTGTCTCTCATGCTCATCATACAACCGGTATGCTGCTTCCTCTCCATGCTCTTGAACCAAGTCCAACATATTGATCCCCATGTAAGCGATGGATTCTTCCACCGGTATCACGGGAGACGCGGCATCGGTATCCACAAGCTCCGAACCGAAGACTTGATACTGTTCATCAACTAAAAACGTAAAGTCCTTAAAACTGACACAATTCACGCCTTGATCTCTCAATTGACTTGCAGCTGTCGTGAGTGCAAGTACCGTGACTTGAACATTATCAAAGCCTTGTAGTGCCTGTATCACGGGTAGCACCATCGCCGCATGACCGCCACCATATGTGACGATCAAAATTTGCTTCTTAACCATCTATTAAGTTCTAACCTTGTTAGGGCGCAATGCTACAACTTTACGTCGAATTCACGTAACCAAATTTCCAATGCCATTATTGCCCGAATCTCTCGCGTATAATTGCTGGTTCCTTGGCAGTGCTCTAGGTAAAGTTGTTCTATGTAATCCGAGTTAAATATCGCTTTTGACCGTGTTTGTGGTGAAAAAAGCAAGTCTTCAACCATAGGCTTGAGATCAGATTTTAACCATTCTCCAATAGGCACAGTGAACATTTGCTTTTTACGATAAGCCAAATGCTCGCCAATCAGCTTTGATACCGCCTTTTTATAGATACTTTTCGTTTCACCTTTATAGAGCTTCAACTCTCCAGGCATCGAAAATGCCAGCTCAATCATACGATAGTCTAGAAACGGCGCTCGATTCTCGATAGAAACAGCCATTCCCATCTTATCTGGTTTGACCAAATTGTTTCCAGAAAGCAGTAACATAGTATCAATGTATAAACTTTGATTGATTCGATCCATGTTATCTGAACGGTTCAGCAATTCTTCCACGATTTGCTTTGATAAGCCTTGAGTCACTTTTTGCTTCGCTTCCTTACGATACATCAACGCTTTTTTCTCATCGGTAAACAGCGAAATATTGCGAATGTATGCGGAATAAAACTCGTCAGTATCACTACTTAAGCTACTCTCATTCGAAAAAAAATCACGATATTTGTCATAACCAGCAAAAAGTTCATCGGCGCCATCACCGGTAAGCACGACTTTCACATCTTCAGCAGCCAACTCAGCAACTTTCAGTGTTGGCATAAAAGACACATCACCATGAGGTTGATCGCAGTGATAAGTAGACTTTGCCCACATATCAAACATGTTGCTTTCTACGATCTTTGCCGTATGGCGCGTCTTAAATCTATCCGCCGCCTCCTGTGCATACGGCGATTCATCAAAGCGTTTCTCTTTAAATCCTATCGTATAAGTACTGACAGGCTCATCAATCTGCTCTGCCATCAACCCAACGACAGTGCTAGAGTCAACACCACCAGATAAAAATGCACCAAAAGGCACATCGGAACGTAGTCGAATTCGTACCGCATCACTCAAAATAGTGTTGAACTCTTCAATCCACTCACTTTCCGACTTATTCTCAACCTGAACTTGACTCACATCCCACCAAGTAACATCTTTAATTTGCTCTTCGTCAATCTCAAGATAATGACCGGGAAGCACATGAAGAATATCAGAAAATAGCGTTAGAGGTGGGGTTACATAGTTGTAAGTTAAGTAGGTGTCTAAAGCATCGTAATTGATTTGACGTTCGATGCCTGTCGCCAAAATAGACTTAATTTCAGAAGCAAATACAAGTTGGCTATCTTGATAGCTGTAATAAAACGGCTTCTCTCCAACGCGATCTCGAATCAAAAACATTTTTTCAATGTTTTTATCGTAAATAGCAATAGCAAACATGCCATTGAGTTGCTGGATGAAATCGATACCGTCTCTTTGATAGAGCCTTAAAATAACTTCAGTATCACTGTGAGTGCGGCATTCAAACTCGGTACCTTGCAACTCGGCAGCAATCTCGACATGGTTAAATATCTCCCCATTTTGCACGACGATTATATTCTCATCATCCGAAACAAATGGTTGATTTCCATGTTCAATATCTAAGATCGCCAACCTTTGGTTTCCCAAAGCAAACCCCTCACCTTCATAAAGTCCCAGTCCATCTGGGCCTCTATGTTCGATTGCCGATGCCATTTCATTAAGTACATTAGAATCAATAGACTTTGAATTTTGATCAAAGTAACCAAAAATACCACACATAACCTAGTTACCACCTTTAGTGACGATTTGCTTCACCGTTAGAAGAATTATTTTAATGTCGTTAATCAAATTAACGTTATCAACGTATTTTAAATCATAATTTGTACGTTGTTCTGGTGTCAGACAAGACCTACCTTTTGCTTGTGCTAAACCGGTGATTCCTGGCTGAACACTGTTCCTTTTGTCCCACTCTTGCTCACTGTATTCTTCTCTTTGAAGAGGAACATTTGGTCGAGGGCCTACAACACTCATATCACCAAGAAGTACGTTCAGTAGCTGTGGAAGCTCATCAACACTTGTTTTCCTAATCACGCGACCGATCTTAGTAATTCTGCTGTCATTTTCTAAAGTTTGATGCCCCCCTAAGCTTGAGGCATTTGTAACCATGCTACGAAACTTATAGATTTCGAATGTTTTACCATTTAACCCAACGCGTTTCTGCTTAAAGAACACCGGGCCTTTATCGGTAAGATAAATCAGGAGCGACACTAATAGTATTACTGGCGAAAGTAGCAAAAGAGCGACCAAAGCGACACTAATATCAAAAAGACGTTTCATTGACTATTTTCCTGCAATTTGATGTATTACCTGCTTCATGTCTTCTCGCGTACCGAGCAGTGTCTCCAGTGATTCCTCTTGGAGACGTTTGACTTCATCGTAAATTTTGGAAACTTCAGATTTAAGATTAGCTTGCTGTTGAAACTCTTCTAGCGTTTTGGAGTTATTGTGAAACGCACGGGATAAAATTGCAGACTTAGAGCCTAACCGAACGTGTTCTGACAGAATCATATCTGCAGGCAATTTACCTTCTCCCAACTTTGCAATCCCGCCGATTCCAAATGGCATTCCCGCATTGTTTAGCTTTTCAGCCGCCTTTTCAATGACGCCATTAATAAGCAGTTCAAACATAAACGATAGTCCCATGTCTAAGTGCAAGTCATTTAAGCCGATATGAACTTCACTAACACCCTCAACCTTAGCGATATCATCAATGTTGTCGATCGCTGATTTCGTTTCAACAAGTGGGATGAGTTTTACTCTGCCATCAATCATACTACTGACAGCTTTCACCTCTTCTGCGGTATGGAACATTGGAAGCATTATCATATCGGCCCCCAATTGAATTGCAGTTTCAACTTCCTCTTTTGTTCCTTGATACAATGGGTTTATACGCACCAATATGTCGAAATGACCAGTGACCTTTCTTAACATCTTTAGGTCAATCAGTGAATGCTCACTGATTACTGTATCTAGATGTCCCTGGCGCTCTTTTTTGCCATTGATCTCAGTATCTAAAAAAATTCTACTAACCCCACTGTCAACGGCAAACTGCGCGACTTCTTGGTTATTAGTAATCAACATTAAATCAAACAATGAATGTCTCCAAAAATTAAGTTCTAACTTTTAGTATTTTTGTAATTGCCAGTAAAATCAGCGTGCACAGCGCGTAAAGCACCCCATCATAAAGTAAGGTGTATACACCAAGGCTACCATAAGAAACAAAGCAAAAATAAATAGTGATGGCTAGAGATATTGTAAATAAGTTTTTACTTCCCAGATCTTTGAATGAGAATACCTGTTCTTTTATCGCTACATACAAAAGAACAAAAGTTGACACTGCGAAGGAAATAAACACATAAAGAAATACCTCTGACATACTTTCCGCAAAAACTTTGCCCAATATGGCGAAGCTAATAATAGCGAGGAATGACGCAATCAATGGTAAGTTAACTTGCTTACGAGCACTGAATATCGCAATAAGCAAGCTATTAAGCCCTTGTAGCGGAATAGTCAATGCGTATAACGACAAGTAACTAGATATCGTCACTAAATCCACCTCACTTAGCTTACTCCCGGCTCCATAAAGCAACTCGACATAGTAAAATGAATTAACAAATAGTGGAACACTGGAAATCAGTGATAGTGATAAAATAAAACAAGCAAGGAGAGTAGCTATTTTTCTAAAGCTTTCGTGATCACCGTCGGAATAAAGCTTTGATAACTTGGGGAAAAATATAATAGAAAAAACTGTAATCAATACACCCAAAGGGAATTCAACTAACTTAGTCGCATAGTTAACAAAGGAAATTTCTTTGTCACCATAGACTGAGGAGATAGCTCTTAGTGCTATCGGCATCAAAAAGAAGAAACCACCAGTGAAAATACACTTAATGTATCTTTTCACTAATTCACCCGTAATTAGGTTAAACGAAAAAACGGGTTCACTTTGCTCTCTTGGTATTGATAAATGAAACAAAGCAAATCGTATAGCCGATGCAATAACAACTGTATAAGCTACAAATACAGTGATATAACTTTCGGAATAATATAAGGCGCAGACCATGGAAAGTATAATCAAAGTATTAAAAACAAATGTACCTAACGATGCTATAAAAAAACGCTCTTTGGAATGTAAGTACGCTGTCGAAATACCAGCGAGAACGATCAGGGGGATTGCATATAAACTGATTGAAAAACTTTGCTTATCTTGGGGGGATATCGACGTTAAAACACCCGGCGCTAACAATTGAATGAGGGGATCAGAAAAGAATGCTAATGCGGACGCGATAACAAGGAACACTATACCAAGCAATAACATGACTTGCTGATAAAGCAACTGAGCATGTTTTCTCGACAAACTCTTAAATTCAGGGATCAGCGCCATGCTTAGGGCACCACCGACCAAAAGATTTACCAAAAAGTCTGGTGTTGTCAAAACTAAGATCAAAACGTCGGTTGTTGAGCTAGCACCAAAAACATTAGCGACATAAAGCTCGCGCAAAAATCCCGTAATTCTTCCTAGAACAAGGCCTATAGACACTGATAGAAAAGAATATATAGCTAGTTTCATTTAAATTTAATTCTCTTCTAACCTAAATATAAAAAACATATGAGCCACGAATCCTTTCGTGGCTCTATTACGCAGAAGTCAACACATCTGAAGAAACGCTAGTCAGTAAGAAAATTCTCAAATATTCTTAACCCTACTTCTCCACTCTTTTCAGGGTGGAACTGGCAACCAACAACATTGTTTTTACCCACAATTGCTGGAATCACCTCATTACCATAGTGACTAAATGCAAGCAGCTCTTCGGCCTGATAACCACAAGCTCTGAAAGAGTGCACAAAATAAACCGCATCGCCGTTCTTTACGCCATCTGCTAGAGCAAATGGGTTGTCAGACAGACAGAGTTCATTCCAACCAATGTGAGGAACTTTAAGAACTTCGCCTTTGCTGTCAACAGAGGGAATTAACCCTATGCTTCCTTTCAGTAAACCCAATCCCTTAGTATTACCAAACTCAGAACTTTCTTCGAACAAGAGTTGCATGCCCAAGCAAATGCCCAAAATTGGGACGTTTTTATTCGCTAGGTCGATAATCGGATCAATCAAATCCAAAGCTTCAAGTTGCGCCATCGCAACCTTAAATGCTCCAACTCCTGGGATCACGAGCTTATCAACGTTTTGCACATCTTCTGGTGTAGAAACCAACTGAAACTGATAGCCTAAGTGAGTAATGGCTCGACAAACATTTTTTAAGTTGCCCGCACCATAGTCCAATACGCCGATTTTCATCTAAGTTTCCTCACATGCAGTCCATGGTTAAGACACTCACTATGGATCATCTCCATTGTCATCTTGTTGTAGTGAAGGACATCAGCCATCGCTACTGCATCTGCACCGTGATCGATGGCTTCCACAATATGGGAGCTAGAAGACATGCCTCCACTGGCTATAATAGGAACATTAACGCTGTTGGATACTAGCTTAATCAATTGGTTATCAAAGCCTTTTCCGGTGCCTTCATGATCAACCGACGTTAACAGTATTTCACCCGCACCATGGTCAACAGCTTTGTTCACCCATTCCTCAACCTCATATTGAGATTTCTCACGACCATTGTCTGTATATACCCACCAATCACCATTTTCATGGCGTGTAGCTTCTACAGAAAGTACAACGCACTGGCTGCCAAATACTTCAGCAATTTCAGACAGCAAGTTGGGGTTTTGCGTGGCAGCAGTGTTGATCGCAACTTTATCTGCACCACATCGAAGTAGGTGTCTCACATCCTCAACACTTCGAACCCCTCCACCTACCGTAATAGGTACAAAAACATTTTCGGCTGTTCGCTCGACAATATCACTAAGGTTATTACGCCCATACAAGCTCGCAACCACATCCATATAGATAATTTCGTCAGCACCTTGCTGATAATACTTGACAGCGTGCTCTTGAGGAACACCAATTTTTCGAAGTCCCTCAAGATGCACGCCTTTTATCAAGTGACTGCCTTTTACATCTAGACGAGATATAAGACGTACATTTTTCATACTTTTGGTAACCTATGATTTAGTTACATCTGTTTTAAGTTTCCATTCGACATCAACTTTTTCCCATAGGTGGTCACTACGCCAGCTATCAATGACCTCATGAAACTCTTCTTCCGTGATATCACAGTAATCTAGGAAAGTTTGGAAATGTTTAGTCGGGAACTCTCCGTCATAGCGATTTACTAAAGCAACACCCTCATCACGCTCAATTTTTCCATCACGAATTTCATGCGCACTATCTGATGTTGTACGACCAATACCAAACTTGATAAAAGCAAGGTAGTAGTGGAAACCATCAATTTGATCATCAAGGCTAGCATATTTAGAGTAAGTACCTTCAGAACGCTCAGTGTTAGGAGTGAAGCCAGTATTTTCCTTAGCGTAGTAATAACACTCTTGAGGATCCCAAAACTTGTAATAGCCAAAGAAATGAATCTCAGTATTATTATCACGAATAGCTTGCATAGGTGGAGCTTGGAAAGGGGCTAAATCAACTTCAGTAAGACCATGTTCTTTCCAAAACGATGGGGGCTTGCCTGAAAAGTAGTGGCCATCATGGTCAGCAATTTCACGAGTTGGTCTTGATGCGTTTTTCATGTCACCGCCATACTCTACTTCACCGTTTTCACCATACATGATCAACGACACATTATGTTGAATCGCCATTTTCATAGGGAAATTTGTTTGACCATAGATGAATGGTTGGAACGGGTCACCCATATATTTAAATGCTAGCTGAGTCAGTTTACGAGTAGTTTTTGGGTTTGGTGTACCTAGAATATGGTCAAAACCAGCTCTAATAAAGTTATCTAAGTTCTTACGTCCAAGCTCTGTTGGCAATAGAGGGGCCCACGTAACACAAAGTGGATTCATGTTGTATTTGTACTTTAACATGTGCGCTACAAAACTGCCGTCCTTACCACCGCTGCACGGTACAATAACATCATAGTTACCATCCGACTTACGATGACGATCACACAACTCTTTAAGCTCTTGCTCACGCTTGTCCCAGTCTATTTCGTTTCGTTTGTATTCTGCAAAATTACATGCACTACAAACGCCATTCTCATCCAACTTAATACGTGGACGTTGGTTCGAAATAGTACATTTCTTACAAAATTTCACTTCTGTTGGCAAATTATACATTTGCTGCACGTTTCTTTTTTCAATCATGCTTCACCTAAAATCAGCTGTGCTAACTTAAAATCGACTAAATCATCAATATCAATTGATGACTCTTTACTCATCAAGTAGGAAACTGAATCATCAAACAAAAATTTTCTTTCACTTAATAACTCTCCCGTCTCCGCTATATATATTGCCCCGTTTAAAACAAAGGCATCTTGTAGCTCTTGCCTACGGTTTAATGAAAGGCCGCCACTAAGAATGGGAGTTAAATATGCTTGCTCATCACGCCAAAAACACCATTGAGGGCTTTTATCTACTTTGGTAACACTCACCACAGAGTGAACATCGTCCTTTTCAAAGAGCTCTACAGCCTCAATAAGGTGATTTGACGTTCTCAATGGGGACGTTGGCTGCAATAGACAAATTGCGTCAAATTCATCGCCTAACATATCCAAGGTATAAGTAATAGTATCAAATATAGGGGATTCGTCTGAGCTCAAAAAATCAGGTCTTAAAAATGGAACTTCAGCACCCCACTGTTGTGCTACTTCCCCAATTTCTACACTATCTGTGGATACTACTACTCTCGAAAACTTTTGCGATTGAACTGCCGCTTCAATCGTCCATGCAATCATTGGCTTTCCACCTAATGATTTGATATTTTTACCGGGCAACCCTTTACTTCCAGCGCGAGCGGGAATAATCGCTAGTATTTTCTCGCTCTGCATTAGTCCAAGACCCCTAAAGTATGAATTTCCATTTGAGCTCTATTGAAATCGTCCATTCGTCCGATATCAAGCCAGTACTCATGGATTGGAAACATCAACACGTTTTTACTTTCATCAATGTGCCGCTCAAGTAGTGTTGGCATATCTATACTACAGCCTTTTTCAACTGATTTGACTATATCTGAGGATATAACGTAGATGCCTGCATTTACGAAGAACCTTTGGATAGGCTTCTCTACCATCGCTGTAACCTGACTACCATCCCCCTCAACAACTCCATAAGGTATTTGATAGTCGTATTCGCGAACACACATAGTCGCGTCAGCATCGTTTGATATATGGAAGTCAAGTAGGCGTTCAAAGTCTACTTTAGTTAGAACATCTCCATTGATCATGATAACTGGCAAGTTATTAGGAAGTTCGCTTTGAAGCAAACCTAAAGCCCCACCAGTTCCTAGAGGAGTGTCTTCATGTACATATGTTATATTTACGCCAAATTTATGACCATATTCAAAATGTTCGACTATTACTTCTGGCATGTAGTGCGTGGATATATAAAAGTTTACGAAGCCGGCTTTTTTGAAACTGTTTATCAGCGTTTCCAAGATAGGCTTATCCCCTATCTTAAGCATTGGTTTAGGGCAATTATCAGTTAGTGGCCGTAATCGAGTTCCAAAGCCTCCCGCCATAATAAAAATCGGATTCTGACGCTTTCTTTCGGAATGGACTAGAGCACCATGTAAAGTCTCTAGACCCACAAGTCTACTGCCTTGGAGAATTGGAATAAATAGAAAGTCAAGCTCATTCATTTTGGCAATGAGCTCTTCCCTTGAAGTGCCAGCTTGCGCAGTATACGGATTATCATTCATCACCCTATTGATAGGAGTTTCCAAACTTTCACCTTCGAGCAAACCGCGCCGAATATCCCCGTCAGTGACCACCCCTTTGAGGATTTTATCGTCATCAATAACAAGCGCAACTCTTAAACCTTCAACGTCAAGAATCTCTAATACATCTCTAATAGTTGAGGTTTCTTGAACTAACGAGCGTTTCCAATTATCAATCATTTTAAACTACTTAATAACTTACTTTTTATAATCTATCACGTCTGATAGTTTCACCTGCACCAACTACCATGTTCATACCTAGACGAACATTCTGTATAACAGTCGCACCAGCTCCAATAAAAGACCCCGAGCTACAGAGAGCTTGCCCACATATAATAGCTTTTGGAGCAACATGACAAAAACTTTCCACAACACTATCATGTTCTATAATTGCGCCAGTATTGATAATACTGTGCTCTCCAATCGAAGCCCCTGTATTTACAACTACATTAGGAAAAACTTGAGCACCAGTAGATATTTTTGCATAAGATGAAACAATTGCAGTTGACGCAATCACAGTTTCAAAACTGTATCCAAGATCCAAATAAAAACTTGTAAGATTTTGCCTCAACCTGCAGTTTGGCATCATTCCGATACCATTAACTAGCAATACACTTTCACGTGAAAAAGAGAGTATATCATCATCATTTTTTAAATGTGTAATACCGGAGAAAACTTTACGCTCGGCTAGATTCTCTGGGCTAATTATTGCTTGAATTTCTCGCCCTTGGCTGAGCAAAATATCAGCTAAAACAGATGCATGACCCCCCCCACCAATCAGGATTATGGGAAGCTTACGTTTAACCCTCAAGTATCATATCCCCAACTTTATATTGCTTTTTGACCTTAGTCCCAATGAGATCCCAATAAAGATATGGAGACAAACCGCTACCTGGGCGCTTAATTGTAAGGTTGGATTCTGTCAGCTCTTCACCTTCTTCGATGTCCGTTGCTGCCACTAAGCTCTTTCGGGCTACTGATTTGTTCTTCACTTCAGAAACTGTTGGTGCTTTTACGCTAGACCCTAATGCAATCTCAACCTGACGGATGGCTTTAACCATTGCCTCTAGCTCGTGTGGCTCTAAAGAAGCTTTGTGGTCTGGACCTTCCATGTTTTTATCTAACGTGAAATGCTTCTCTATTAAAACAGCACCACGAGCAACAGCCGCAATTGGAATCGTTATTCCTTCACTGTGATCCGAATAGCCTGCCGCCAAATCAAATGCTCGCCCTAGCGTATCCATTGCTCTTAGGTTGATTTCTTCCATTGGAGCAGGATATTCCGTCGTACAATGAAGAATTGTTACTTTTTCTTTTAGCGCTTTTTGACCAACGTCTGATGCGTAAGCTTCTTGGAAACCTAGCATAGAAGGTTCTGCTTTTTCATCTGCTGTATAGCCGAAAGCGATCACTCCAAGAGCCGTCTCAATTTCAGAAAGTGTTGCCATACCTGTTGATACAATAAGATCACAACCAGTACGAGCATGAGCCAATACAAGAGGAGCGTTCGTTAACTCACCGGAAGGCAACTTCAAGCGCGTTAAACCCAGATCATTGACTAAGAAATCTAAACTTTCTAAATCGAAAGCTGTTGATAGAAACTCAATACCAAGGGACTCACAGTATTTGACGAGATCATGGTGAGTCTCGTATGACAGCTCTAAACGGCTTAACATCGCTAACTGAGACTCTTGCTTTTGAGTATTTGCTACTTGATATTCGGCTTGCTTAGCCTCTTCAGTAACTAGGTTTTTTGCTTTAAAAGTTTGAAACTTTACTATATCCGCTCCAGCTTTGTGAGCAGCATCGACCAAAGCAAACGCTAATTCTTCTTGGCCGTTATGGTTTACACCCGCTTCGGCAATAATCAAAGTCATTATTGTCTCACTCTACTTTCTTGTTTAAGTCAGGTTCAATGTTTACATCATAAAACGACTTACAAGGATCAAAATCCAGCCCTTTAATCATCTCTATGACTTGCTTGCTACTATCACCTTGCCCGTAGGGGTTAGCAATACTCGCATCTTCAGCTTTATACTTTCGGCTCACAGCGAAGCCAATCGCTTTACTGATGGATTCTTTCGTAGCAGTGGCATTTAGGACACTTTTTGCAGCCAAACGTCCCTTTTGTCTGGACCCTATATTCACTGTAGGAACATCAAAGGCTGGTACTTCAATAATACCACTAGACGAATTACCAATAACTGCAGCAGCATGTTTCACCGAGCTCAGATAACGAACTTGCCCTAGTGATGGGATTGCCAATACGCGTTTGGGTTGACTTGCCGCATAATCTTCTAGCATTGGGATAATGCGTCGACCACCGTCATCTGCGTTTGGATAAGTCAATATGACTTGATGATCAGGGTATTCATCTAATGAGTTTAAAAGCGATTGAAAGCTTTCCTCTGGAGATTCACATCCCAATGTAACAGGATGATAGGTAACAACAAAATAAGGTTCCGTGAGTTCAAAACTTAGTGATTCGCTCAACTCAGAAACGGTCATAAAAGACTCTCGGTTTAGGTGGTCTAAACCAATTGCACCAATATTTCTTACACGTGCTGGCGATTCACCAAGTTGAATCACTCGGTTTCGATATTCGTCTGTTGATGTCCCATGTAGGTAGCTCAACTTGGTAATCGCATGACGAATCGCATCGTCATAGGCACCTTCCGTGATCTCACCACCATGAAGGTGAACAATCGGAATACGAAGTATCATGGCCGTTTGTGCTGCGGCCAGCGCCTCAAAGCGATCACCAAGGATGACAAGAACATCTGGCGCTAGTCGCGACAATGCGTCGGCAAAACCTAAAACCCCCAACCCCATACTTTTCGCTGTTCCTACTGCGGAATCAGATGACAACAAAATCTCTATTTTCTCATCGATATTGAAGCCATCTTGTTCAATTTGTTTGTAAGTATCGCCAAACTCCGGTGACAGGTGCATACCAGAAACAAGCAATTGAAGTGTGAGGTCAGGATCGTTTTGTATGTCCTTTAAAAGCCAAAAGAGCAGACCATACTCTGCTCTTGTACCAGTAAAGACCGCAACTTTTTTATGTGTCTGCGTCATGTGTGTATTAAACCTAATTAGCCTTTGATTTCCACTGGGGTACTTGGGAGATTGATTAGGTGTGCCTCAACAAACTCTGAATAAGTGAGGTCACCACGTATTGCATTCTCAAACATAGGTAACCTGTGCATTAGCTGCCAAATCGGTCGAGTCATCACACCTGAATTATTTGTGCCTGTGAGTACCTCTTCGCGGCTCTCTTTGTCCGGACAAATGATTGCATTTAGCCAGTAGTTTGACTGCGCATATTCTGGCTCAGTGACAAATTTAAAATCTGTTCCGTTAAAGAAATCCTTGTAGCCTTTTGCAAGTAGCCTTTTCTTTTTCAGGTATTTATCAATGACTTCCATCTGAGCACAGCCAAGAGCTGCATTCAGGTTTGGCATACGATAGTTGAAGCCAGGTTCATCATGGAAGAACTCATAGGGATGAGGTACTTTTGCAGTCGTCGTGACATGCTTAGTACGCGCACCAAATTCTTGAGTCTTACATAGCACCATGCCACCACCACCAGTGGTTATGATCTTATTACCATTGAAGCTAACAGCACCAAAATCACCTATAGTACCGGTGTGCTTGCCCTTGTAGAATGAACCAAGACTCTCTGCTGCATCTTCAACCAAAGTGATGTTCCATTTCAAGCAAACGGTAATCAGTTCATCAAGTTCTACAGGGTGACCGAACGTGTGCATTGGTACAACGGCTTTGATTCTGCTGCCTGTTTTTTTATGGATACACCCCGCGTCTGTAACTTCAGCATTCTCTTCTAAAAATTCATCCACAGCCTTAGGGCACAACCCTAAGCTCACTGGAGAGACATCCAAAAAAATAGGTTCAGCCCCCATATGATAAAGAGCATTGCAGGTGGCAACGAACGTCAATGCTTGCGTAATGACCAGATCGCCTCTTTGAACATCAGCCATGTACAATGCTGCATGCAATGCTGCTGTGCCATTCACTGTCGCTACTGCTTTGGCGGTACCAGTATAAGCTTCGATTTTTCTTTCAAAATCATCAACAAACTTGCCGACGCTAGAAACAAATGTACTTTCAATCGTTTCCATTACGTACGCTTTTTCGTTGCCATCAAACGTTGGTGCATGTAAGGGAATAAATTCGTCTGTTTTGTAAGTATCTCTCACAAATTCAACAATAGATGTCGCTTTCATTGAATACTCCACTTACATCTTGCTATCGAGGTATCTACCCGTTTCTTTGTGTCCAAAATCAGGGATCATGGTAAAGAACAGTTCCACAATCTGCTCTTTAGTCCAAGCTCGCTCACCTTTCATCTCAGAAATACTGTTTTCAAATAAAGTTAGAAGTTCTTGCTCATAAAGAGGATCATTTTTGATGATGCCCAGATTTTCGAATCGAGACATATCCAGCTCTTCTTTATCTGTAAAAAACTCTTCGAAGTCTTTTTCACCAGTTGTGTCACTTGCAGTAAACAAACATGGCCACTTACCCTGCTCTGGAAGTGTATGCGCAAGTTGGCGTGCTTCTTCTTCTGTTTCACATAGGTGGGGCTCAAAACCAAGTTGCTCTAGGTATTTCACCGCAATATCAGCAAACGAAATAAGGTGCAGAGCTTCACTCAGTTTCGGGAAGAAAATGTCACGGTTTTCGCCAAAGATACAAGACATTAAACATAGTTCTCCCGACTCTTGAGGAGTAACAAAGTAACGCTTGATGTCGTTTGGGGCCACTATAGGTTGGCGCTTTTGGATACGTTGGTTAAATCCGTGAAGCAAAGAGCCATCAGAGAATGCCACATTTGCAAATCGAGCAGTTGAGATTGCCATTTGCTCGCTTTTACGCATCAGGAACATTTCCATAATACGTTTGGACGCTCCCATCATATTGACTGGATTTGCAGCTTTATCCGTTGAAACACAAAAGTACTTTTTCGCGCCAGCATCAATAGACTGTTGGATCGTTTTGTCTGTATTAAAGACATTCACATCGATCATGCGCATCAATGTGTAAGGATCTTTTTCGCTTCTAACATGCTTAAGCGCAGATAAGTTCAGTACATAATCGAACTTACCATCGGCTTTAATGAACGCGTCGTACTCTAGAGAACCAATGTCCAAAGCAAATGTTTGGAAGTCACCATCAATGTAACCAAACGAACTACGGATATCCCTAACAAGCTCTACCATGTTGTTTTCACTAATATCAACAACATGCAGCTTCTTGGGATTACGTTTAAAAATCTCTTTGGTCACGGCTTGGCCAATCGAGCCTGCGCCACCAAGAACTAAGAAGCTTGATTTAGATACTATCTCAGTAAGAGAGTCTTCACTTTTTTTGATATCTTCTAAGAAAAGGGGAACTTTGCGACCTATTAAGCCAAGAACATCTGCCATAATATACGTATTCCTTATAAGAGTTTCATTTTCATCGTCTTAGTTACGGCGAAATAATGAATATAGCAATATGATTGCTATAGAAAAAAACATTCCGAAAACACCGCCCGCAATTGACAAAGCCTGCGAGTTATCCTTTGTATTTTGAGACTCAACCACGGATTTAACCTCGAACAAGGCTAGGTGCTCCAAAGTGGCTAGTTTGATTTTCCTCATAACAAGTAACTTATAAGCAGCTTGTCTCTCCATGGGAGTCTCTGCTTTATCGACAACATCTTGTACGACATTAAGTTGCGTACCAACACGCTTTACCTCATAAAGTTTTAGTTGCTCATGTAACGTGTTTAGGTACCTTTTCATTAGCCTATCAGCTTCACCCTGACTTTTTACCGTTCTCAGACTGATGTTGACTTGAGTACTAGAGTCAATGTCAACTCTAAATTTTGAAAAATCTATATCTTGAAATCCAACAGCAGTTTTCATTGCTTGTTGAAAAGCTGGTAAGTTGATAATGTGAGCTAAAGTTGGATTTTCAGAAGTTATCCACACCCCTTTATCAAACCCTGCGTCTTCATAAAAGCCATACGGGTCAGAAGTTGCAACAATAGTTGCTTGACTTTCGTAACTCATCTCTTTTTTATCCAAGCCATACAAGCCGCATGCAAACGCGATGGATGTGGCCGATAGGATTACCCACCATTTCTTCTTCCATATCAAGCTCAAAACTGACTTTACATCTACAAATTCATTATCATCGTTGTGATGTAGCTTATTCGTATGTTTAGAATTACACATTTTTAAAATTGTCCATAGTGCCTAGACTCAAAATAATAAAGGTGGGGCGAAATTGTATATTAGTTGAGTTTCTTTGGCTACAAGATGCTTTTGACATACACTAAGCCTAGAGTAGTGGTCAACTGACCTTTCCCCGAGATTAATACCACCGCCTCGATGACGTTTCCCATGTTTACGCCGCTTGATTGGCATAATCAATTGGCGACATATAATTTAGAGAGCTATGTGGTCGAATATGGTTGTAGTGCTCTCTCCATAGTTTTGTTTCGTACCTTGCTTCATCCAGAATGCGGAACCAATGCTGATTGAGGCACTCATTTCTGAACTTGCCGTTTAAACTTTCCACGAACGCGTTTTGAGTCGGCTTACCTGGTTGTATAAAGTCCAAGATTACCGAGGTTGTCTTAGACCAATAGAACATGGCTTTACTGGTGAATTCCGTTCCGTTGTCGCAAACAATGTGGTTAGGCTTGTCACGCACTTCAATCAGTTGAGTCAAAAAGCGAGCGACTTGCTGTCCACTGATTGATACAGATACAAGTTGCCCGACGACTTCTCGTGAATAGTCATCAATGACATTGAGAATGCGAAAGCGTCTTCCACTGCTCAGTTGGTCGGAGACAAAGTCCATCGACCAACGTTGGTTCAATCTGCTTGGAACATCCATGACCAATCGAGGGCGCTGTAGCTTTTTCCGTTTCTTCGTCCTGACTTGCAGCCCTTCTTCTGTGTAAAGGCGATACGTATGCTTCTTGTTCACAACCAAGCCCTCAGCCTTTAGTAAGCTATGGAGCATCAAGTAACCGTAGCGAGAGTATTGCGCCGCGAGTTCTTTCAAGCGCCCACGTACGTCTATGTCTGACGCGGCTTTAGGATGGTATCGAAACGCCGTTCGACTCAAACATGCAAGCTTACAGGCCGCTCTTTCGCTTAACTGGTGAGTATCAATTAGGTGGCGGACAATGAGCTTTCGAGAAGATGGCGTTAGAACTTTTTTGAGACGACGTCCTTCATCGCTTCAACTTCAAGTAACTTCTCGGCGAGCAGTTTCTTGAGCTTGTTGTTCTCAGACTCAAGCTCACTTAAGCGTTTCGCTTCGTTGACTTCCAAGCCTGCATACTTGCTACGCCAATTGTAAAACGTGCCCGATGATATCCCCATGTCACGACAAATGTCGTCTACCTTAGCACCAGCTTCGTGCTGCTTTATCGCTTTAATGATCTGTTCTTCCGTGTATCGTTTTTTCATTTAGAGATCTCCATTATTTCTAGTGTATTAGAAATCTCATCGAAGTCATGGTGCTAATTCAGGGGGAAAGGGTAGTCTCTCTTATTTAAGCTGCCTTACCCACTTGTCCATAGCAGATTTGCTCACATTTATAGCTCTAGCTGCTTAGACCACGGAGTAACCTTGGTCAACAACTAGCTGGGCTGCTTCAAGTTTGAACTCTGGACTGTAAGTTCTTCTCGTACACTTTGTTATAGTTCTACCTGTTGTGTACGAGGTACATCGTAACACCACTAGTCCGGTGGCCAAATTCACTATGTCACTATACTTGTGAAATTTACTGGCTTTGTTACACTCGGATTAAGAAAGCTAGAGAAAAAACAACTTTCTTATAGCAATAATTGTACACTTGAACTCCAATTTTTCTAATTAGTCATGCCAAATTCTTCAATCCACGTAGATAATTGTTTGGTTAATTTTTCAGATCCCGATTGATTGAGATGTAACTGATCTGAAAAATACTTCTCTTCCCAAAAAAAATCATATTCAGGAAAGTGTACATACTCATTGTTTTTTGCCTGATTCATAATCAAGTTTTTGTAGTAAGCGTGGATATCAGAAAAGCTCGGATCTAACATAAATTCTTGAGGCCAAGGAAAGTCATAAACTATGACATTTATTTTATTTTGTGCGGCAATTTCAAAAAAACGCGACATATACACGAAATATAAACTATATCCTCTCTCTAAGCCTTTAGAATATCCCCCAATTACTACTTCATCTTTAGTGATAGTTTCAGTGCCTCGAGATAAGTAACCAAAATTACTTGCTCTAAATAAACGTTCATTATTTTCACTAATGCTAGATACTTGTCTGGCAAGCTCCTTGGGATTTGATAACTCTGTTACAAGATTAGGAGCTCGATCTCTGTACCTCAAAAAGCTGAGCCTTGTGCCAAAGTACCATTCTAGAGCTTCTCTAAATGTAACCAACTGGCTAGAATATGCATCTATTACTTGCCATAATTTAGGCTTGTAGTAGGTTAGATAGATGGACTTCATCCATTCTTCCCCCCCTAGCAAATAGAAACTGAAGTTAACTACAATTGCACTAGGGCGTTTATCTACATTATCCAGATAATCTCGGACAATAAAGTACGTAAATGGTGCCTGCATCCCAGGCCGACCTAAGTTATATACGTCAGCTACCTTTTCATCGCTCGATAGCAAATTTGACAACATTGCGCTATCAACACCCTGTTGTGTTCTACTATCTCCTATCGCAAGAAAATCGTAATCTCTATAGACTTGTTCATTGTCAGATATAGAGCGGCCAATATTGCTATTACTATCAAAATGAGTCATCAATTTATCTGTAATCATACTCATAGCAATAACTACAATTACAAATATTGCTAAGGTAATTAGAGCTTTTTTAGAACTGAAAATATATGAATTGCTTTCCATCACTCGCTCCAAAGGTTAATAAAGAGAAAAATAAAACCGCATATACAGAGCCTTTAGCCCAAGATTTCCAAGACAATTCAAACAAGTGATCTGATTTAGAATATTGAAAAATTTGAACCATCAAAAGCGGTGTTATGTAAAATAGTAGTTTAATAATATAACCAATGGAGTCCCCAATATATAACTCAAACACTCTATCAATAAGCGTCAACCAATCATGATTATCTAAAACTAGTTCTGTAGTGTAGCGCTCTAAACCAGAAATAAAGGAGTAGAGATAAGTGTAAACTTCACCAACGCTGTTTACTCTAAACAATAACCATCCAAAACATACTATATGGAAAGTCACGATCACCCTTAAAGTCGCAGACCTCTGTCTCCACCAAGAAGTTAGCCAGGAGTCCTTGAGAATATACTCAGATGCCATGATTACACCATTATAAGCCCCCCAAAAAATGAAGTTCCAACCGGCCCCATGCCAAAGACCGCTTAACAACATGGCAATTATCAAGTTTTTGCTTGTGAATAATTTACTACCACGACTTCCTCCAAGTGGAAAGTATATATAGTCTCTAATCCAATTTGACAATGTTATGTGCCACCGAGTCCAAAATTCGCGTAAACTTTTTGAAAAATAAGGAAGATTGAAGTTAATAGATAGCTCAAAGCCCATCATTTTTGCAAGACCTCTAGCCATATCTGAATAGCCAGAAAAGTCACAATAGATTTGAAATGAAAAGGCATATAAAGCAATCAAAAGGCTTAAAGAGTCATATGAAGAAGGGTTTGCAAAAACGGGGTCTGCTATATTAGCTAGATTATCTGCAATGAATAATTTTTTAAACACTCCCCAGCCAAAAAGCCTAATTCCCACGAAAAAACAGGAAGCAGTAACCACTCGAGATTTATGAAACTGAATCAATAGATTGCCAGCTCGCTCAATCGGACCTGCAACAAGTTGTGGAAAGAAAGCAACGTAAGCAGAAAAATTAATGAAGTTTTTTTCTGCAGTTATCTTTCGATTGTACACATCGATTGTATAGCTAAGCGTTTGAAATGTATAAAATGAAATTCCGGCAGGTAAAATAACTTCTAGAGTAAAAGGTGATAAAGACCAACCTATTGATGTGGTCAAATTGACAAATGACTCTGCAAAAAAGTTAAAATACTTAAATGTTGCAAGGATACCTATATTCGTCACTATGCTAACTAATAAGAAAAACTTACTCTTACCTTTCTTATTATTACATTCTTCTATTTTATTAGAAACAAAAAAATCCACCAATGTGGATACTATCAACAAACCTAGAAATCTATAATCCCAAAGGCCATAAAAGAAATAACTAGCAGCTATTATTAGTTTATTCTGACGAACCCTCCCCATCATAAGATACACTAAAAAAAACAATGTAAAAAAAAGCAAAAACTCCAATTCAAAAAATAACATTATTAGCTACCAAAAAATACACGTCAACATTGAAACCAATCAAAAAAACAAGTCACGAGAAAATAACCAAAGCCCCATAATACCAAGCTTTTATGGAAGATCATATGCTCTAACATTTTATTACCTTTACCATGAGTTGTGAAGCTTAATTTACCTAAAGTCGTAATTAAACGACTAACTCCGACTTTATCTCATCGACTTACGTCTATAAGCTTTTTATAGCTGCTCAAAGCTAATCTACACCTTATGGCACCTAGCTTTATAGCTAGCCATAAAGCTAGGTGCCCAGATACTTTCCTGTCGAACAATCAAGTTAAGCAATTATAGCTTGCACCAAGTAATAACTATTGATTATCATCGAGAAAAGCATTTATTAAGGTCAGGCATGTTTATCAACTTATTGCTTTCTAGCCTCGTATTATCAGCAGATCTACATTCACCTCAAACACATTCTGATGTCGAAACTACAGCGGCTATGATTCTTGAAAATATCCAATACACCAACCAAGAAGCAAAGGAAGCTTTGAAACAAAACCTGAACTTCCACGATACCGTAACGCAAATTTATAGTACGCAGCCTCATCTAGTTTCGGAAGCAATTCACAAAATATACAACAATAAGCACTCATTATTTGACAACGTAAGTTCAGATCAGATCATCTACACATACGATGATCATGGTATAGATTTCTATACAAAAGCAGAATATCATGTAGCAGCACCTACGTGTAAGGGCGAAGCACCGGACTTTGAAATCCTTACCGCAGTAAATTTTGGACTCAGAGGATATAAATTTGATCCTATCCAGTGTGTATCAGAAGAGGTCGGACAGTACAATACTGCCTACTACTCTGTTTCATATGATAGATTTTCGGGTCGAATTGCATTTTCTATTCCTGGGCAAAATAAAATTGAGATATATGACCATAAGTTCAATTTAGAGAAAGTAATTAATGGATTTCAAGCAACCACGTGGAGTTTCACGATCAAGACCTATGGTTTGTTGCTACTAAAAATAACGAATGGGATCGTGCTTCGCTTTATCAGTTGACCATAGAAGATAACTCTATTGAACAATTCCTAGATGAAGAAATTGCCGATAGTCGAGGACTAACATTCTCAGATAAGTTTATAGCTGTAAGTGATGGTTTTAACGGAAGGGTTATTTTACTTGATATCAATACCAAGGAAAAAGCTACAGTTTTGAATGGATTACAATACCCCAATGGCATTAGTTTCACCAAGGACCATCATTTATATATTGTTGAAGAGCACAAAAATGTCATACGAAAATTTGACATTGCTGACTGGTCAGAAGTTTGGCGTTCGCCTAAATTTCAACTTCAATCACCTTCTAGTGCCTATGAGATCGAAAGCGGCATGTATCAAGGCAAGCTACTGATAGCAGAAGCGGATGGAAATCGCATTTTTATCGTTGAGCCAAAAAAATGGAAAGTACTATACGAAATAAACAACTTAAGGTCTGTACTGAAGGCGATTCCTGTTTATAACTAGCTCACGCTTTAAAGCGAGATCGTATATGATAATATGCATGTCTCAACATCTACACTTGGTAAATTACTATGATCATCGTAACTGGCGGTGCTGGCATGATTGGCAGCAATATCGTTAAAGCACTTAACGACAAAGGCATTAATGACATTCTTGTCGTTGACAACCTTAAAAATGGTAGAAAGTTTCAAAACTTAGTTGACCTAGATATCGCTGACTACATGGATCGTGATGACTTCCTCACTCAGATCATGGCTGGTGATGACTTCGGGCCAATCGACGCAGTTTTCCATGAAGGCGCATGCTCAGCCACCACAGAATGGGATGGTAAGTATGTCATGCTCAACAACTATGAGTATTCAAAAGAGCTACTTCATTATTGTCTAGAGCGTGACATTCCATTTCTCTATGCTTCTTCCGCAGCCACTTATGGTGAAACTGATACCTTTATCGAAGAAAAAGAGTATGAAGGCGCATTAAATGTGTACGGTTACTCAAAACAGCAGTTTGATAACTATGTACGTCGAATTTGGCAAGATGCTGAAGAGCACGGAGAAACACTTTCTCAAATAACAGGATTCCGTTACTTCAATGTTTATGGTCCTCGTGAGCAACATAAGGGCTCTATGGCATCTGTAGCCTTCCACCTAAACAACCAGATGAACGCAGGTGAGAATCCAAAATTGTTTGAAGGTAGTGAAACCTTCCAGCGTGATTTCGTCTATGTTGGTGATGTGGCAGCTGTTAACCTTTGGTTTATGGATAATGGTAAATCTGGCATCTTCAATCTAGGTACCGGTAACGCAGAGTCATTTGAAGAAGTGGCTAAAGCGGTGATTACGTTCCATGGCAAAGGTGAAGTAGAAACTATTCCATTCCCTGAGCACCTAAAAGGCGCATACCAAGTGTTTACTCAAGCAGACCTAACAAAACTACGTTCTGCGGGTTGTGACCATCAGTTCAAAACCGTTGCTGAAGGTGTTGCTGAATACATGAAAATCATCAATTCTTAGATCTCTTAGGGGTGACATAGATGTCAACTAAGCGATATGCTCACCCGCTCATCGATAACCTGCTTTTCTTTCGAATCAATAGAGTTAAATAATGAATATCTTAATGGCACTCTCGCAGTTAGAGGTCACAGGTGCAGAAGTTTATGCCACAACGGTTGGCAACGAACTAACTGCTAGAGGGCATAACGTTCATTATGTGTCTGACACTTTAACAAAACCTTTCAAAGGCGAATATTTCAAGCTACGTTTCAACAAACGCAGTATCCCTCGCCGTTTTTGGCATGTCGCTTATCTAGTCTATTTGATTAAGAAACATAAGATTCAGCTTGTCCATGCTCATTCTCGTGCTTCCAGTTGGAGTTGCCATGTTGCATGCAAAATCACCGGTACACCAATGGTCACTACCGTACATGGTAGACAACCTGTTCATGCATCACGAAAGAAATTTCATGCTATGGGAGATAAGGCCCTTCCTGTATGTGAGGCGATTAGAGATCAATTAGTTTCCGAATTAGGTGTTTCAGAAAAGCAGCTAGAGGTAAGCAGAAACGGTATAGAAACAGACAAGTTCATCCGGCTAGAAGCTCCGGAGAACGAAAAACCTATTATCTCCATTATTGGCCGTTTAACAGGCCCTAAAGGAGACCTTTGTTATCGGTTGCTCGATGAGTGTCTAGACACCGACTCCTACGATGTGAAAGTTATCTCAGGATCTCAAATAGAATCTCGTTTTGATAAATTTAGACAGCGAGTAGATTTTTGTGGCTACACCAATGATATAGCCTCTGTTTTAGCTACTTCCGATCTCGTGATAGGTGCAGGTCGAGTAGCAATGGAATCTCTACTGTGTGGAAGACCCACTCTTGCGATAGGTGAAGCAGAAGCGATTGGTTTAGTTGATAACAGCAATATTAAAGAAGCAATGGCAAGCAACTTTGGTGATATTGGTCCAAAAGATCTAGATATAGATTTTTCATCAATTGAACAGCAAGTGAAACTCGGTCTACAAAACAAGTATTGTTACAAAGAAGTCGTTGATACGATAAAAGAAAACTATAGCCTAGCGAAGATAGTAGACCAAATAGAAAGCACCTACCAAACAGTTTACGTCGAGAAGCTGCGTAAAGAGATGCCAATCATTATGTACCACCGCTTTATTAAGGATGACAGCGAAAAAGGTGTACATGGCACATATTTACATGTTGATATGCTAGAAAAGCATTTCAAGTTAATCAAAAAGATGGGATTTGAAACTGTTACTTTTGAGGATTTAGCGGACAAAGGCCTAATTAGTCGGCTAGAATATGACAAACGCTATATCGTTATCACTGTTGATGATGGATATAAAGATAACTATGACCTACTTCTCCCTCTGCTACAAAAGTATAACTTCAAAGCCGTTGTGTATGCGGTTACAGGTGAAACCTTTAATCGCTGGGATGTCGAGGTTGCTCATAATCCTGAAAAGTCGGTAACACTAATGAATGCCAATGAGCTTAAAGCCTTATCCGATTCCGGGCATGTCGAGGTTGGAGGGCATACTGTCAGCCACCCCCATTTAAGCATTTTATCCCCAGAAGAACAAAAAGTTGAGATTAAGAAAAATAAGGAAGATCTGGAAGATTTGTTAGGTAAGCACCTAACTTCTTTTGCATACCCATACGGCTCACTAGATGCTGATTCAAAAAAAATCACAGAAAAGCTTGGCTATCAGTTTGCTGTAGCAACCAACAGTGGTCCGTTAGCCACACATCTAGATCCATTCCAGATTCGTAGAATTGCGATTTTTCCAAGAACTAATGTATTCGGTTTATGGAGAAAAATCCGCGGCAAATACTTGTTCAATAAAATCAAGTGAATATATTGATGACTCTAAATTATAATTGTTTATACAGGCACACTATCTGTTGGAGCCTTTTTTTTGTACCCGCGCTCCTATTATCCACTCCCAACTTTAGTGTCATTGCTATTGTTATATCAATCTTCGCGTCAATAGGATACCTGTTGCTAAATAAACGAGCTATGAAGCTCAATAACTTTGACAAAGCAGTTGTACTTACCCTTTCATGTTACTTTTTAGGTGCCATTCCAGTAGCATTAGCAGATGGCACAACTACTCGTTATTTTCAAGGTGGAGCTAGACTACTACTATGCATCCCTATTTACCTGTCTTGTAGATATTATTTATCTAGAGCTACCTTCTCACTAAGGGAGTATTTAGAATACGGTGTCATTATTGGCTCCCTACTAGCACTACTTCTTGCACTATATCAGCATTTTATCCTCAAAATGGCTAGAGTCGATGGTTTTCTATTCAGTATTAACTTTGGTTTTTTGGCATGTAGCTTAGGCTTTTTAGCTCTTACTTTAAGCTTCTCATCTAATAGAAGAATCTGGTTATCACTAGCATTTGGAATGTGCTTAGTTTCGATAGCTTTAACTCTTACCCGCGGAGCAATGTTTGCGGTACCTTTATTGTTAGTTGTTTGCGCCATTGTCTACATAAAGAAAGTCAGTATTAAACTAGTTACATTGGGAGCAATCGCGTTCATTGTTAGCAGCTTCTTAGTTTATAATTACATCGATGTCGTTAAAAACAGAATCGACACTACAATTCAAGAGTTCTCGTACATAGCCTCAGGAAATATTGAACTCTCGGTATCCGCTGGAGAACGCCTACAATACTGGTTTGGAGCGACAGAAGCCTTTAAAGAGAGCCCTTTTTATGGATTGACCTATGCGGAGAGAGAACAAGTAAATCACCATCTATTTCTCTCTGGAGAAATGGGGGAAAGAGCGTCAAAGGTTTCACGAGGGCACGCTCACAGCCAATACTTTGAAATGCTCGCTAGCAATGGACTTTTGGGCATCTTTAGTCTTTTTGCTGTTTTTATAGCTCCATTTTATATTTTTTATCGTCACTATTTAAAAACCGGGACCGATTTTTCTGCCGTTGCGGCAGTCTTTGTATTAGGCTTTGCTATTTTTGGCCTAACTGAAGTGCCGCTAACCGCTAACTTACTAGGTTCTTTTTACGGATTCATGCTAGCCATATTCTTTGCTATTGTAGCTTCTGAAAAAGGTAAAAATCTTGATAGAAGTGAATAGACCTACGAAAGCTCTCGTCATTGGTCCATCATGGGTTGGCGATATGGTAATGTCGCAAAGCCTTTATTCGACTTTGAGACAGTTGTACCCAAGTGCAGAGATAGATGTCCTTGCCCCAGCATGGTGTAAACCTATCTTGGAGCGCATGCCAGAAGTCAATCGAGCCATCGAGATGCCAATGGGTCACGGTGAGTTCAACCTAAAAGGCCGCTGGCAATTAGCTCGAACGCTGGCTAAAAAGGGATATAGCCACGCTTATATTCTGCCTAACTCAGCTAAATCTGCTTTGATTCCATTTTTCGCAGGTATCAGTTCAAGAATAGGCTGGAAGGGAGAAATGCGTTATGGTCTACTCAATGACTTACGACCAGATAAACGAGTTTTCCAATACATGGTCGAGAGATATGTTGCTTTAGCACACTCTAAAGGTGAGATGCTTAGCAACGTCAGACTAGCAAACTGCCCTAGACCTAACCTAACTATCGACTTATTAAACCAAAAAAATGCGAGATCTCGCTTAGATCTAGAGAGCACTCGACCTATTATAGGACTGTGTCCCGGAGCAGAATTCGGCCCAGCTAAGCGTTGGCCCGACCCTTACTATGCACAAGTCGCTCAGTTTGCAATTGAAAATGGCTATCAGGTTTGGCTATTTGGCTCAGCCAAAGACAGAGATGTCTGTGAGCTCATTCGCTCAAAATTGTCGAATGAGCAAGCTCAATTATGTTTCAACTTAGCAGGTGAAACGTCTCTGATTGAGGCTGTCGATCTATTGGCGGCGTGCCACACGGTCGTCAGTAATGACTCAGGATTAATGCACGTCTCTGCAGCCGTCGGTTGTAATATCGTAGCAATTTATGGTTCAAGTTCACCAAAATACACACCCCCACTCACCGATAAGCTAAGAATGGTGCACACTGATATAGATTGTCGGCCATGCTTTAAGAGAGAATGCCCTCTAGGTCACCTAGACTGCCTAAACAAACTAACACCAAACATTGTTATTAATGCCTTAAAAGAGTTTATCGGATAACACTATGAATCACTTATGGTTTGAGCGCGGTGCTTACGCCTCTTCAACTGCGCGTCATTACCTTGCAAATGAGTTTGCCCCCGAGAAAGTAAAGAAAATTGCGATTTTTCGTCATGCCGCACTAGGTGACCAAGTGATTGCTCGTCCAATGCTAGTAGAAGCTAGGAAGTTTTTTCCTAACGCTAAAATAACACTAGTAGGCGTATCGAACTACCAATATGGTGCCCCTTATGATTTAGCGGATGAAACTATTTTTATGTCTGGGCGTCATAAGAAAAAAGAACTGACATTGAAAGAGCAAATTGCTGAGTTCAAGCAACTTGAAGAGCAGGATATTATCTTCGATGTTGCTGGCACAAGTCGTTCATACTGGATGACTCTGTTTAGCAAAGCAAAGCTCAAGTTTGGATTCCCATACAAGCCTTACCTTTGTGGCTCTCTCTATAATATCGCAGTGTTTCGCTCTGACTATCAACCAGAGCTAGAAGTGATGCTAGACATGTTAAAAATGCTTGGCCATAACCCTCAGCGGCCACTCGATTTCGCGTACCCTAATCACTACAAACTGTACAAAGAAGAAAAAGGGAATAAGCCAAAAATTCTTTATTTCAATGGCGCTTCAACTAAAAGTAAAATTCTCTCAGAACAACAGATGAAGTCACTCATTGAAGAAGCCATTGAGATATTGCCTAGTTATCAGCACGTCTATCTAGAAGGAAAAAATGATTTTGAGAAAGGTGATTTCCTCAAGCATTTAATCGGTAAGGATAACTTTGAAATTCAAGAGTGCCTTCCTTTAGAGGAGTTAGTAGAATACTCTGCGCGAGCAAGGTTGGTGGTTGCCCCAGACACAGGGATCAGAAATATAGCAATTGCAACCCATACACCAACAGTCGGCATTTTTTATTCGACTGTTCCATTTCGCTATACTCCACTAGAAGATGACCATCGGATTGTCATGAATGTAAATGGCGATATCCCAAGTAACAGCCAAATTCTTTCAGTGGTTCAGCAAGCACTGTCAACACAGAACAACGCCTAAAAGGTCAAACATGAACACATTTCCAATCTTAATTTCCAACAGAGCCGTAAAACTGGTTGGTAACCTCTTCAAGGTATTGTCGTATCCGTTTCACTTTGTTTTTCCAAAACTTCGCTTTACGATCCCTGAATACTCTGCAGCTAAGGTTCATACAAATCGCGAAAGCAATGTAACCAAAATTATCTGGCAGACAAACTTTTCCAACAAGTCGACCTTACCTGTCTATCTTAATTATCTCTTCAATCGCTTGATGTCGCTCGATTATGATTATCGATACGTCAGCACAGAAGCTCGAGGAGAGTACCTAAAAAACAACGCATCTCCTGACGTGTACGAAAGCTATATGAAGCTTAACGATGGCGCGGCTCAGGCTGATGTGTGGCGCCTCGCTGTCTTGCACAAAGAGGGGGGGATCTATATGGATATCGACGCAACTTTAGTGTGGCCTCTAAAACGAATTTTGGCTGGTATCGAGTCTGCGTTGTTTATCAAGATAAAGAACAATACCGAATACACGAACTACTTTTTAGCAACTGAACCAAACAATCCTATATTCAAAGAAGCACTAGACATTATCGTTGACAATGTTATGAATTACGCTCAAGGCGAACGTGTCAAAGGTGTTTTTGATACGACAGGTCCTATGGTGTTGAACAGAGTTCTCGAAAACAAAGAGGCTCAATCTCGTGACCGAAACTATGTGTGTATCCAAGGCTCATTCACTAACGAATACTTTCAATATATGGATAAACCACGTGGTAAATGGACTCATTTAGATCCAGATGACTTAATCAAGAAATAACGACTAAGCAGGTTATTCGCATTGATCTTCAGACTCGTCTATACAGTGCTACTCGCTCTTGTATCGCCACTGTTTATCTATAGCCTCTATAAGACCAAGTCGGGTAAGCCTAGAATAGGCTCTCGATGGAAAGAGCATTGGGGTGTCACCCCGGCTCTTCCTTACAGGGAGAGCCCAGTTTGGATTCATGCAGTGTCTATGGGGGAAACAATAGCTGCTACGCCTCTAATTTATAAGCTAAAAGAGCAATACCCTGAGATAAACATCGTTCTTACAACTACGACAGCAACAGGGGCAGAGCAAGCTAAAAAGCTGGGAAAACTCGTAACACATAGGTACATGCCTTTTGATTTTCCTTTTGCTATTAATCAATTCCTTAAAGTGACGAAGCCTTGTCAGCTAATCATTATGGAAACTGAAATCTGGCCAAATACATTGCATCTCTCAAATCACGCAGGCATTCCTATAACAATAGTGAATGCACGCCTCTCCAATAAGTCGTGCAACGGTTATAAGAAGGTTCCGACTCTAGCCAAGCAACTTAACCGAAGTCTTAACAGGATAATTTGTCAGTACCCTAACGATGCAATCAATTTTAAAAAGTTAGGTGTGAATACTGAGAAACTATCCGTCTCAGGTTCAATTAAGTTCGACATAAAGGTTAAACAAGAAACAAAAGCCAAAGGTCAGAAACTTAGAAAAACACTTGGCTCTTCTCGTCCAGTTTGGATTGCAGCAAGTACGCATGAAGGTGAAGATAAGGTAGTTCTCTCTGCACACGCCTCTCTTCTCAAGCATAAACCTGACGCAATTCTTATTCTGGTGCCTAGACATCCAGAACGGTTCTCTAAAGTAAAATCTCTTTCTGAAGCGAGTTTTCCTACTGTTTCAAGAAGTAGTGGAGAGAAAGTCACTACTTCAACTCAAGTCTACCTTGGCGATACTATGGGAGAAATGCTTGAACAAATTGAAGCATCAGACATTTGTTTTATGGGCGGAAGCCTTGTTGGTGATAAAGTGGGTGGGCACAACTTATTGGAACCAGCAGCATTGGCAAAAGCAACTTTAACTGGCCCTAGCTTTTATAACTTTCAAGATATTGCGCAAGCCTTGATCGCACACGATGCATGTTCGGTTGTAAAAAGTAGCGAAGAGCTCTTTGAAAGCTTGCTGTCTCTGTTTAACAATGACTCACTTAGAACTAATAAAGGTCAGGCAGCATTGGAGTTTGTGCAAAACAACTCAGGCGCTATAGAAACTACCATTCGCCTTATCGGGAATCTGGATAATAAATAAGGTTGTAGCTAGATATGCGAGAAATAAACAGTAAAATTCAAGCTGCCTCTCACTCCGGTGCAGTACTTGAAGTAATTCAAGAATCAAGTTCCTATCTTGTGCGAAAAAAAATTTATTCCTCGCTAGATAGAAACTACGAAGCCATTATAAAGCAACGCAACTTTAAATCCTTAGTGACGCCATCTTATACGATCTCTGCAATTCCTGTGCTTGAAATAAGCAAGACGGACAAAGAGCTATCTGTTTCTATGCCATTCATTGAAGGTCTAGGGGGTGAGCAAGTTGCCTATAAAGGCTCTAAAACAGTCGCGAAAAACTTAAAAACGGCACTAGACTTTTACTTAATCAATTCCGTATCCCAAAGTGAAGATGGCGTTTACCCGGTTGAAGCGGTTCGACAAAAGATATTATCAATTAAAGAAAATCTTTCGGGAAAAGAAACTACATTACCTAATGCACAAGTTCACATAGAAACATTGCTCAACTATTGCACTAACGACTTGGAACTACCCTTAGGCATATGCCATGGAGACTTAACCCTATCCAACCTCAAAGTTACTGAAGATAATCAACTAACTTTATTCGACTTTCTTAGCTGTGACATTAATAGTCCTTTACAGGACGCAGCTAAGCTTATCCAAGACTTCGACTTTGGTTGGAGCTTCAGAAAAGAAAAAGCAAGTGTCAGAATTAAAGGTGAGATTTTTTGCGAGCATGCTAAACCATCTTTCTTAGCTACATTAGAAAGGCTATTTGAGTATGAGATGAGAATTATTGAAGCTCTCACCATACTTAGAATCGCACCATATATCCAAGACCACGATGATGTTACTATTACTTGGTTTAATTGGGCAATGACCAAGACTATGCAAAAAATAACAGGATAACTTATGTTTACATTAATTTTACCCGTCGCGGGGCGCTCTTCTCGATTTCCAAACATGAGACCTAAATGGCTTCTGACTATGCCAGATGGAAAACTAATGCTTGAGAAATCGATTGAAGCTATTGACCTAGAGAAGTTTGATCGCGTAGTTATCGTCTGTTTACAAGAACATTTGGAAAAGTACACGTCTCAAGAAGTTGTCTCGGAAAGCTTTATTCGCGCAACAGGGGTAGATCCAGATTTTGTTGTTTTACAAGAGCCAACCTCATCACAATCAGAGACTATCTATCAGGCGATCAAACAAGGTCAAATAGAAGGCTCATTCTTTATCAAAGACTGCGACAATAAGTTTTCATGTTCTCCAGAACCAATCAATGCGGTCACTACCATTGACCTCAACGATATTGAGCTTGTAGATGCCAAAAACAAGAGTTATGTAGAAGTTGACTCTTTAGGGGTTATCTCGAACATTGTAGAAAAAGAAGTTATCAGTAACTTTTTTTGTTGTGGTGGCTATAGTTTCCGCTCCGCCCAAGAGTTCTGCTCCACTTTTGAAAACATTTCATCTGACAAGGAAGTGTACATTTCACACGTAATATACAAGATGCTAATGTTAAATGAAGAGTTCGTCCGTCGCTCAGCATCTGAGTACGTTGATTGGGGCACGCTGCGCGAGTACCGCCACTTCTGCAAAAAACATATGACAGTCTTCTGCGACGTAGACGGTGTCCTGCTTAAGAATGGCAGTAAGTTTGCGAAGAATGGCTGGAAAACTCCTGGGCTAGAAGCAAACCTAACTAAAATTGCGGAACTACAGAAAGATGGTGGCCTATTTTTAGTATTAACGTCATCAAGGCCTGAAAGTGAAATTGAGTACACAACTCAAGAGCTAGCAAAATTTGGAGTACGAGTTGACCGATGCTTATTTGGTTTACCACATACTCGTCGTTACCTAATCAACGACCACTCAGCAACAAATCCATACCCATCCGCAGTTGCTATTAATCTAGAACGAGATAGCGATACATTAAGCCACCTCTTTGATGATTAATTAGTTTATGCCCAGTCGACTATTATGCCTAGGCTCATTCGATAACAGACGCCCATGACTATTGCAGACCAAGACATTACATTCGTTGTTCAAGGTCCTATCCAAGCGACCTCAGGGCGCGATCAAATTAAAGGGATAACCGAACAATGTTTGGATTCCATTAGGTACCACTTCCCTGAGTCTAAAATCGTTCTATCGACATGGAAAGAGCAGCCTCATCAAGGCTTAGATTATGACCTAGTGCTTGAGCTTGACGACCCAGGACCTAACTTCATTTATCATGGTGATGAACGAATTCAACTGAACAATAATCGCCAGTTGTATAGCTCATACATGGGATTAGCTACAGCTGAAACTAAGTTCGCCGTGAAGATGAGGACCGATAATCTAGTGACAAGCAGAGGCTTTGTTGAACTGTATGAGAAATATTCAGGAACAACGAGAGAAAGCAAACATGCCTTGCTAAACTCACGTGTAGTTACTAGTAGTACGTTCTTTATTTCATCTCATGCGGGAAGAGAGGTCCATTTTCATAAAAGCGATCTGTTTGATTTTGGTGAAACTGCGGATTTGCTAAAAATTTGGAACGAGAACTTTGTACCTGAATTGCGCTTTAATAAAGTGTCTGGCTACAAATCTCGCTATCCTGCAACAGAGCAATTTTTATGCTTGAGTTGGATTTCTCACTTGTTAGGCATTGACTACATGCTCAATACTAAAGCAGGAGATCACGCTGGTCTTGGGAAAGAATATTGGAAGAAATTTATTGCCAATAACCTCATTGTCGATTTACCCGAAAACATTGGCCTAGATGTTACTGAGCGCTTTTATAATCGAGGTAACTTAGCTCTGGAAATTGATCTTGCAGACTGGAAAGAGTTTTCTGGTATCGAAAACAGAGCTTGGGATAATAAGCGCCTCAAACGAGCTTTAAAAAAGTATGAGTCTCAGGTGCTACGCTTTTTTAGATATGAGTAATAGTCATGCATAATCGGAAATTTTTCCTATCGCTACAGCAACGAAAACAAATCAAAGCCCTCAACATTACTTTATCTTCCCGTCATTACTGGGGAAAAGTATCCGCTTGCGAACACCCTACAGTCATTGAAGAATCATGTACCTACCCAAAGTCTAAATACGTTTGGTGTATGGGAAGCTTCTCCTATTCCCACTCAGTCCTTCCAAACTATGCAACAGTGGGGAGATATACCTCAATCGCAAAAGGCTTGGAAATAATGGGGTTTCAACACCCTATAGAAAGAATTACAACTAGTCCAATCACATATTGTAATCTTTTTGGGGTGAACTCTGGGAAAGTCCAAACCTACTCTTCGCCTGAAGAAGACAAACTCATAATAGGCAATGATGTTTGGATTGGGCAAAACGTAACGCTTAAGCCAGGAATAACAATCTCTGATGGTGCTGTCATTGCGGCCAACGCAGTTGTTACCAAGGATGTTCCCCCTTACGCGATTGTTGGGGGTATACCGGCCAAGATAATACGCTACCGCTTTGATAAAGAGCTAGTAAAAAAGCTCTTAGAGACTAAATGGTGGGAATACTCTTACTTGGATTTTGATGACCTCTCTTTCAAAGATAATGCCGACGACTTTCTTAGTTCACTAATAACCCAAATAGAGGCCGGAGAACTCACTCAGTTCAAGGCCAGAAAAATTACCCTTTAGACTCCTCTTAGTTATGAAGCATCGCGGATACTTCATGACTAAGTAAGATATCACTTTCTTAATTGCTTCAACATTCTTCGATTCCAGTAAGACATTAGCAAAAACCGATAGAATCTGTGTAGCTCTCTCGTCACCTTGAAGATAAGAGGGACTTTCTGTAACTTAGACAACCCTTGGATAGTACTTTCCATATCATTTGGCGCATAAATCGCGTAAGGGATAACGCCCACACTTGGCACACCATGCAAGTAGGTTTCAGAAATAAAATTGTCTACTGCACATATCCAACGCTCACTAGCTTGTAAGAACTTTCTAGCCGCAACTGGTGTCAACATATACCCCGTAGCGCCTTTTGAGTTATCCAACCACAGTACTTTCTGTACGATTTCATCAAACCCTAAGTTTAGGCTTTCCGTATACTGTGGCTCAAGGCGCACATAATCAAAACTTTTCGCCATTTTACCTAAATGGGAAATGATATCACCAAAGTATCTCGTTGTCTTGAAGTCATCTTCTAAGATGACAATCGGCTCATCAAGTGCGATACACTGTTGCCAAAGTGAATAGTGACTTGCGTATACACCCCTTTCACCTAGAGTTAAAGGTCTGCTTCTAAAGAGCTTTCTATGGTTATCATCGATTCTCTTCTCTAAGCTTTCAGGTAGACCTTCACGGCCATTTATGGCATCAAAAAACTGAAATGAGACACCATTAAGCTCTTGTTTAACTCGCTCCCTTCTTTCAACGGAACCAATCAAACTGATAACAAAAATCTTCATATGCTTACCTAAATACCTAAATTTTTCCAATCACCCTGAGACCACTTTATCTGTCTCTTACCCACTTCTTTCTCAAAAGAGCGCTTTAGTCTTGCTAAATTGCTCTGCTTCCACTCATTACCAGATTGTTGGTGGCATTTATCGAAGTCGATAATCCAAACTTTTCCGTCATCATCAAGCAAGATGTTGTGGATATTGAGATCAGTGTGGTTCACTTGCGCATCATGCATCTTACGGATTTCTTGACCAATTTTCTGATATATTCCTGCAGAAAGCGGCTTTTCTATCAGAATCGATACCAAATCTCTGGCATTAGGTATCTTTTCACTCAATAAATCGGCCGTATAACTCAAGCCATTTTTGATAGCACGGGCGGCAATAGGGGTAGGGACGTTGACACCCCCTTGGATTAGCGTATTCAAGAGCTGAAACTCTTGGTAGCTACGTGTTTGCTCCCAGCCTGAAAAACGGTAGCTGTCTTTAACCAATTTGCCAAATAGACCACCACGACGATAGTGTCTCAGCGCCGCAGGCATTGACTCGGTTTGTACAAACCAAGTTGTACCACGGCCTTGAGCACTACCAATGACTTTACCATTTTGCTGCCAATAGCTTGGTTCAAAAACTTGTTTAGGGTCTTCTTTGAGTAGCTCTTCGTCATACCATATGGTCTGATTATCAAACTGCAAAGTCTTCATAAATGGTGATCTCTCATTTTATTTGCGCCGCCATTTTACATTTATTAAGCCTCTCTGCATAATCTTGGCTAATACTCGATAATTGAAATCACTATGCCACTTTTTTCCTCTGCTCCTAAATCTCTCTGCGTACTACGTTTGTCTGCGATTGGTGATGTCTGTAATACCGTTGCTGCTGTGCAAGCGATACAGCGCCAGTGGTCTGAGACTGAAATTGTCTGGGTCACAGGCAAACTGGAAGCGAAGCTAATTGAAGATTTAGACAACGTCAAAGTGGTCGTGTTTGATAAAAAAGAAGGCTGGGCAGGCTATAAATCGCTGTGGCGCGAGCTAAAGGATTACCGGTTCGATGCTCTCCTGCATATGCAATACGCATTTAGAGCCAGCATTGCGACCTTAGGTATTAAGGCAAAATACAAACTTGGCTTTGATTCGACGCGCAGCCAAGACTTTCAAAACTTGTTTACCAATGTCAAAGTCCCCTCCCCGCCAACCATGCACGTTCTCGATGGGTTACTTGTCTTTGGTGAAACACTCGGTGTACAAGATATGTCACCGAAATGGCGGATTGACTACTCTGCGGATGATTTAACCTGGGCAACAGCTCAACTTAATGCTACCAAACCAAACCTAGTGATTGTTCCGGCAGCGAGCAAAACCTATAAAAACTGGACAGCAGAAGGCTATGCCAAGCTGATTAAGCACGCCCATCTATCAGACTGGAATATTATTTTAGCTGGTAGTCCTGCTCAGGTTGAGCTAGACCTTGCCGAGCAAGTCGAAAAGCTGATTGATGTTAATGTGAACAATCAGGTTGGTAAAAGCTCTCTAAAAGAGATGTTAGCTCTATTGGATAAAGCCAATCTTGTTGTTGCACCAGATACAGGCCCAGCCCATATGGCTAATGCGGTTAACACCCCTGTTATTGGTCTTTATGCCCACCACAATCCAGAGCGAACAGGGCCTTATCAGTATCGCCAATATGTTGTGTCTGCCTATGAAGAAGCTATTCATGCAGAGACAGGCAAAGCTTCAAAAGAGTTGAGCTGGCGGGCACGAGTGAAAGACAAAAACGCCATGCAGCGTATTGAGGCTCAGCAAGTTATCGCTATGTTTGATAAAGTAGTCGCAGATCTAAACCTACCGTCATCCACTCCAGAGGAATCCTTGTGAGTAAACCAACTATTGCCGTTGCACTGATCGTAAAAAACGAAGCGCAGCATCTTAAAGCTTGTTTGGAAACCGTCCATGACTGGGTTGATGAAATTGTCGTCCTCGATTCTGGAAGTACGGACAAAACAGAACAAGTGGCGCGAACTTTTACCAACAAGTTTTTCGTCAATCAAGAGTGGCCAGGATTTGGGCCTCAACGCCGTATCGCACAATCTTATGTCGAATCAGATTATATTCTATGGCTCGATGCTGATGAGCGTGTCACACCCGAACTAAAACAGAGCATTTTAGCTGCGGTTGCTAACAACGAACCTTCGACCATCTATCAAACAGCGCGCTTAAGTTGGGTATTTGGTCGTTATATTCGTCATTGTGGCTGGTATCCAGATCGCGTTCTGCGCTTATATCCAACGAAGCTGACTCAGTACAATGATGCCTTGGTACATGAGAAAGTCGAAGTAACTGGGGAGATGAAGGTTGAAAACCTTACTGGTGACCTGATTCACTTTACCTACAATGATATGAACCATTATTTGGTTAAGTCCGCAGGCTATGCGAAAGCGTGGGCAGAGCAGCGAGAGAAAAAGGGTAAAAAGAGCAGCATCTCACAAGGTATTCTTCATGCATTGGGATGCTTTTTGAAAATGTATGTCGTTAAGGCCGGCTTCTTAGATGGTAAACAGGGCTTTCTGTTATCTCTACTCTCTGCGCATTCAACCTTTGTCAAATATGCTGATTTATGGATTCGAACAGAAACTGATAAAATGCCGGAGAAGTTTTAGAGACTCTGATGCAAAGACGACCCAGTCAGGTCGTCTTTTTCTATGCTAATTTATCCGTAGCCCAAGGCTGTAACTCTTCCAACACCTTACTTATGTCGATACGCGCCATATCTTCCTGACCCGCTTTATCATCGGCTTGCGGTGGGCAAAAAGCGATATGCTTCCCTTCCGCATTGATCGGTTGCCAACGTAGTGGCGTGGCAGAACGTTTACTTGGGAAGAAGCCAACAGTAGGGACATCAATCGCAGCTGCTATGTGCAGCGGACCGGTAGAGCCAGCAATAAACATATCTGCACATGCAATCGAGCAAGAGAAGTCAACTAAGCCATCATTCTTATCGTAAAGCACAGCACTTCGGCCACGCTCTGCCATCAGTTTTTGTAACTCAGCCGCTTTTTGTTCTTCACCTGGCCCAGCGGTTAAAACCACTTCAAATTCACCCGCTAAATCGCTGACAAGCTGTGTGTACTGCTCTAAAGAAAGATTATTTGCAGAGCCACCACTGCCAGCATGAACATATACCCAAGGCTGGTTTATATCTAATTCGAGTTGTTGCGCTAGCTTGTTTTTTTGCTGCTCTAACTGCTGCGAGCTAAATGATAAATAAGGTGCTGAAGGTTCAATGATAGGCTGGCCAATGTCACTTAAAAAGGCGCGAACAAGATCCAGGTTATATTCAAACTCTGGCTTAGCCGATTGAGAACGCTTTTGCTTAATGCGTTTGTTATAAAAGATCTGCGCGAGCTTAGTTGCAGGGGCTAAGCGATAAGGGATCTTGCCTTTCCAAACCAGCTTGGCATTGTAAGTGGTTGAGAACAGATTCATAGAAGCATCAAACTGCTCGAGACGAATCTGCTCAATCAGCTCATTTTGCGCCTGTTTAGTCCCCTTCTTTGTCGGGTCAACAAGCACATGGTCAATCCAAGGGCAGAGCTTAGCTAAAGCAACCGTATAGTTCGGCACCAGCGCAGTGATCTGGCAATCTGGCAGCGATGCTTTAAGCATGGCAAAGCTCGGCCATGCCAACATAAAGTCGCCGATTTTGTCGTTTCTCACTACCAGTATTTTTTTCATCACTTAATCCACGTCTATCTTTTGTGCCAATGATAACGGCTTCAGTGGGTAATTGTGAGCCTTTTTGTTAACATTGAATGAGATGGAATGATTAGAGAAGCGCACAGTGAGCCAAAAACGCCTATCCCGAGTAATCTATCCGGGAACATTTGATCCTATAACCAACGGTCACCTAGACCTGATCGAACGTGCCGCAGATATGTTTGATGAGGTGATCATCGCCGTTGCTGCTAGTCCAAGTAAAAACACCATGTTTACCTTGGATGAGCGTGTTCAGTTCGCTCAACAGGTGACTAAGCATTTAGACAACGTCAGCTCTAAAGGCTTTTCTGGTCTTATGGTTGATTTTGCCAAACAAGAGCAAGCCAACGTATTGATTCGTGGTCTGCGTACGACAGTCGACTTCGAGTACGAATTTGGTCTAACAAACATGTATCGCCGCCTTATGCCAGGTTTAGAGAGTGTATTCTTAACCCCAGCCGAAGAGCATGCTTTTATCTCTTCAACCATTGTTCGCGAGGTAGCCATTCACGGTGGTGACGTAACCAACTTTGTACCTAAAATAGTCGCGGAAGCGTTAAAAACCAAAGCACATGTTTAATGGGAAGCTGGAGAGCTAGGTTATTACGTTCTATCTCTCCTTAAAAACTAATCCTATCTTCCTTGTTGAAGCAAAGGTTCTACCACCTCACGGCTAGCAACCACCTCTCGGAGGACGAAGTCCGTTCCAGATTCTCGTAGGGCGCAGCCCGTTCACGAAGGACGCAGTCCGCTCTGCTCTCTATTTCTGACACTGATTGCAAAAAAACGTATTGCGCTGTCCGATCTTCTGCTCTTCGATGAGTTCACCACAAGTTGGGCATGGCTCACCTGCTTTGCCATAAACTTGCAGCTCTTGAGCAAAGTAACCTGGCTTTCCATCTGCTTGAGCGAAGTCTTTTAAGGTCGTTCCACCCTGTTTGATTGCAGTATCTAGTACTTGCTTAATCTCTTTAACCAACAGCTCCCACTCTTTCGCGGTAAGTTTTCCGGCAGGTCGCGTGGGATGGATACCGGAACTAAACAAAGATTCATTGGCGTAAATGTTTCCGACACCAACCACAACTTTGTTATCCATAATAAATTGCTTCACCGCAACACGTTTATTCGCGGCCTTTTCAGCAATGTAATCGGCATTGAATTCCGATGTTAGTGGCTCAGGCCCCATACTACCTAGTGCGGCGTGAGTACCATCTTCTGTCCATAGCCAAGCGCCAAAACGCCTTGGGTCGTTGTAGCGCAGCACCTTACCGTTAGTCAATTTCAGATCAACGTGATCGTGTTTAGCAGGTGAGATCTCAGCATCTAGCACTCTTAATGAACCAGACATCCCAAGGTGGACAATCGCACTACCGGCATCTGTTTCAATTAATAAATACTTGGCTCGACGAGAAATCCCCCGAATAACCTGCCCTTCCATTTTTTTCAGCTCTGCTGGAATATCCCAACGCAGCTTAGGGGTGCGAAATGTCAGTTTGGCCACCGTTTGACCAATTAAGTGAGGCGAGATCCCCATTCGGCTTACTTCAACTTCAGGTAATTCAGGCATCAGTTGTTCCTATCGCGTACAGCACAAAGTAGTGATATTACTGAGGCATAAGATAGCGAGGTTCGACCGAAATGGCTATCCACTTATCTTGCCAGTTTTTCAGCAACCAAAACTGTGGGGTTTGGTAATAGGTGATCCTTTGCGGCTCTTCCTGATCTAAATACCATGCTTCAATTGAACTTGGGCTACTAAGCTGAGGCTTTAAGCTATCGAAGTTATTTTGAGTCACTTCGGTTCCCACCAGATCAATCCAACGCTGAGCAAGTTCCTGTTCAGGAATAGCGGTATTCACTGTACTGCGCCAGCGACCTTGGTTTTTCTCCAGTGACCAATCAGAGAAATGTAATGCTTGTAGCTCTGCCTGAGGGTTCAACAGATATGGATAAGGGCTTTCAACCACCGTAGGCTCAAGTAGATAGGTTTTGATCAAAGTAGGAAGGTTAAGCAAAGCGATAAACGCAATAATGCCTAACATAAGGATATTGTTCCAACGTTTACGACGTGAAGGGGAAACTCGCATAGTGTCTGACTTCTCTGCCTTTAACTGACTCAAAAGTAGCAGAAAAGAGATAGATAGGCGAGAGATACGGGGTGCGGGGTGCGGGGTGCGGGGTGCGGGGTGCGGGATTATTTTGTCCTATTAGAAAACAAGTGCCGCTAGCAATTTTCGATAAGCCAACTACACATTTCTCTCGCAGGGCGAAGCCCGATCTCGGAGCACAGCGTTCTATAGGACGAAGGGCGTAGCCCGCTCCTTCACTCCAAAAAATAAAAAACCCAACCATATTGCTATGATTGGGTTTCAATTCACGCTTCCCGAAGGAAGTTCAAAGAAGAATCAATTACTTGATTTTAGCTTCTTTGTACATAACGTGCTGGCGAACTACTGGATCAAACTTTTTGATCTCAAATTTGCCTGGCATGTTACGTTTGTTCTTATCAGTCGTGTAGAAGTGACCAGTACCTGCAGAAGATACTAGACGGATTTTCTCACGTACGCCTTTCTTTGCCATTGTCTATTTCCTCTTAAACGTTTACGCCGTTTGCACGGATATCAACAAGAACAGCATCAATGCCTTTCTTATCGATGATACGCATACCTTTAGCAGATAGACGTAGTTTAACAAAACGTTTTTCGCTCTCTACCCAGAAACGATGAGTTTGTAGGTTCGGCAGAAAACGACGCTTAGTAGCATTGCGTGCGTGTGAACGGTTGTTACCCGTTACTGGACGCTTACCAGTTACTTGGCATACTCGTGACATGAATGTCTTCTCCAAAATCGTTTCAGCTCGATATCAACCTTGGTGGCCGAACCTCTCAGTTTCTAAATTAGAAGTTTGAGGTCTTATACCGCTATGGAAACCCATACAAGGCTATCAAAGGTCGCGCATTATACTAACTTGATTAGCATTGCTCAAGACCCGAACAGATCCTTTTTACAGGTTTTCGTGATCTTTTTTAGGCAGAGCTGATTTATGTGCTAAAAAATGTCGGGGGATTGTAGCAGAATTCAGCGAACTCACAACTAAAAATGTGATTTAAATCCAACCGCGCTCCGCAAAGGAAACAATCTCTCCATCGCCAACCACGAAGTGGTCTAGTACGCGAATGTCCACCAGCGCTAACGCATCACTGATTCGACGGGTTATTCGTCGATCGCTCTGGCTAGGCTCTGCAACGCCTGACGGGTGATTATGTGCCAAAATCAAGGCAGCAGAATTGTGCTCTAAAGCGCGCTTTACCACCTCGCGTGGATAAACTGATGCAGCATCTATCGTGCCTTGGAACAGAGACTCTCCACAGATCACTCGATGTTGATTGTCTAAAAAGAGCACAAAGAATTCTTCTCTCTGCTTATCTCTGAGTAGTCCAGATAGATAGAGCTTCGTTTGTTCAGGACTCGTCAAGGCATCACCACGCTTTAGCGTCTCTGCTAAGTAACGTTGGGTCATTTCTAGTACCGCTTGCAGTTGAACATATTTAGCGACACCGAGCCCTTTGTGACGACAAAATTGGTCTAAGTCCGCAGAAAAAAGCGCTCTGAGTGAGCCAAATTCCTTAATCAAATGGTCTGATAAAGCCAGAACATTCATCCCTTGGGTACCCGTTCTTAAAAATATTGCCAGTAGCTCGGCATCCGTTAACGATTGCGGGCCATGTGATAGAAGCTTTTCTCGTGGCATAGATTCTTTAGGTAAAGCGTTCATCTATATCCCATTCGTGCTGAACTCATCAAAAGTTAGAGTAAATAAAGAAGGCACCATAGATAAAACCGAGCAAGAGACAGTGCGATTAACTAAGCGCAGAGCTTGAAACACTGTAGCGATAGAGGTGTTGCAAACTTTGCACCAAATCAACTTTCAAATTTAATAACTCAGATAGCGACCCTAGGCACGTAAATATCAGCCGTGGTATCTTACGGGCAGAAATTTTAAGGAAGATCATCATGCAAACACTCGCAGGTAAAAAGATCCTATTAGGTATTAGTGGTGGTATCGCTGCTTACAAATGTGCCGAGCTGACTCGCCGCCTTATTGAACGTGGCGCGCAGGTTCAAGTGGTTATGACCAAAGCAGCTAAAGAATTTATTACCCCACTGACCATGCAGGCCGTCTCTGGCAGACCTGTCTCTGATAGCCTGCTCGATCCTGCTGCCGAAGCCTCTATGGGGCATATCGAGCTTGCCAAGTGGGCTGATCTTGTCTTACTTGCACCAGCAACCGCTGATTTAATTGCCCGCATGAGCGCAGGTATGGGTAATGATTTACTCACGACCTTGGTGCTTGCCACCGACTCACCAATTGCCGTCTCACCAGCAATGAATCAGCAGATGTATCGCAATATCGCAACCCAAGAGAACATCGCAACCCTTGCGCGTCGTGGTATGCATGTTTGGGGCCCTGCGGCAGGCGAACAAGCGTGCGGAGATGTGGGCCCTGGGCGCATGTTAGAGCCAATGCAGCTCGTCGAACGATGTGAACAGTTTTTTGCTGATAAGCCACTTAAAGGCAAATCAGTAGTGATTACGGCAGGTCCAACCCGTGAAGCGATCGATCCTGTGCGCTACATCTCTAACCACAGTTCTGGAAAAATGGGCTTTGCATTGGCGCAAGCTGCAGTAGCACAGGGAGCAAAAGTAACGCTCGTTTCTGGCCCAGTATCCCTTGCGACACCAACAGGTGTAGAGCGTATTGATGTCGACAGTGCGCAAAGCATGTATAACGCTGCGATCGAGCAAGCGAAAACTCATGACATCTTTATCGGCTGCGCCGCAGTTGCTGACTATCGCCCTGAATCCATCGCCGAGCAAAAAATCAAAAAGACCGATGATAGCGATCAAATGACCATCACTATGGTGAAGAATCCCGACATTATCGCTTCTGTCGCTGCTCTCAGTGAGTCTCGACCATTTACCGTTGGGTTTGCTGCCGAAACTAAAGACGTAGAACACTACGCATGTACAAAGCTCAGCAAGAAGAATCTTGATATGATTTGTGCTAACGATGTCTCTGTCGAAGGGCAAGGCTTCAATAGCAACGACAATGCAATCACCGTATACTGGAAAGATGGTAAGCAATCACTTACCCTTGCGTCGAAGCAACAAATTGCCTCGCAAATCATCATGACAATCGCGGACAAACTAGAAGCGTAAAGCTCATATTTATTCTCAACAAGAACAAACCTTCGCGATAAATGGAATCGTCATAAGTTGTTGGCTTTGAGCTGTTTTGCTCAAAGCTTTATTCAGAATGGTAACAATAAGGAAAAGGTTCATGGCCGGAACAAGAAAAACCAACCGCCGAGATGAAATTTTGCAAGCATTGGCTGAAATGCTGGAGTCCAACGAAGGCGCTTCACGCATTACTACCGCAAAACTCGCTAAGCAAGTTGGCGTTTCAGAAGCCGCTCTGTACAGACACTTTCCAAGTAAAGCGCGCATGTTCGAAGGCTTAATCGAGTTTATCGAAGAATCTTTAATGTCGCGTATCAACCGTATTCTGGATGAAGAGAAAGACACTCTGACTCGAATTCGACTCGTACTGCAATTGATTCTGGCCTTTGCTGAGCGCAATCCAGGTCTGAGCCGTATTTTGTCTGGTCACGCACTAATGTTTGAAAATGAACGCTTGCGTGACCGTATCAATCAGCTATTTGAGCGTATTGAAACCTCTATCCGTCAGATCCTACGTGAGCGTATGCTGCGTGAAGGAAAAGCATTTCCTGTTGATGAGAAGGTATTAGCTGCCCAACTGCTTGGTCAGGTAGAAGGAAGCTTAAACCGATTCGTTCGCTCAGACTTTAAATACCAACCGACTGCAAACTTTGAAGAGTACTGGGCACTTTTGAGTGCACAAATAAAGTAATCGCTATGAGTAAAGATAAGTACAATCAACCGCCACCTTTTACCCTTTCCTTACTGTCCCCAAAACACTGGGGAGTTTGGCTCGGCTTTGGACTGCTTGCCTTGATTGTCAACATTCTGCCTTACACTCTGTTATTACGTATAGGGCATAGTATAGGCCGCGTCGGCATGCGACTTGGTAAATCCCGCGTGCATGTAGCTAGAAGAAACTTCGAATTGGCCTTTCCTGAGATGCCTCAATCAGAAGTAGAAAAACTTGTCGAAGAAAACTTCAAAAATACCGGTATGGCATTAATTGAAACCGGAATCACTTGGTTTTGGCCAACCTGGCGATTTAAACGCATCCTCGTTGCCAAAGATATTGAAGAGCTAAAAACCCTTGATAAACAAGGCAAAGGTGTTCTACTTTGCTGCGTACACGCACTCAACCTTGAGATAACGGCACGTGCCTTTGGTGTATTAGGTTTACAAGGTTATGGCGCTTACCGTCCACATAGTAACGCTGCCTATGAGTTTATCCAGTACCGTGGTCGTTCTCGCAACGGCAACAAACTTATCTACCGTACTGATCTGAAACAGATGATTCGCGTACTGCGCCAAGGACACCGTCTGTTTTATCTGCCCGACCAAGATTACGGTCATAACAAATCTGTGTTTGTGCCTTTCTTTGCTGTTGAACAAGCCTGTACCACAACAGGAACTAGTATTCTTGCCTACACCAGTAAATGTGCCATTGTCCCAGGTTCAGGTTTTAGAAACGGCAAAGGGAAATATGAAATTATCGCCGACAGAAATATTGAACCTGACTACCCGAAAAAAGATGAAACCGCTGCAGCGGCGTATATGAATAAGTTTGTCGAGGAGCTTATTCTGCGTGCTCCTGAACAATGGATGTGGCTACACAAACGCTTTAAGTCACTACCAGACGAAACACTAACTAACTCACGTTATCAATAACATAGGCCCTGCTGAATGAGCACCAATGATAAAAACAGCATAGACAAGCATCTACATAACCCAACCTTTGAGTGGTCTTTTCTCCACCCTAAGCACTGGGGCACTTGGATAGGCCTCTTGTTTGCCGCGCTGTTTGCTTTTATCCCGTTTCGACTGCGCGATACCCTAGCTCGCAAGCTATCGGTGTTCGCTGTACGTAAAAATGGTCGCGTAGTACGTCGTGCGCGCGTAAATCTAAGATACTGTTTCCCTGAGAAATCTGAGCAAGAACGCCAACAAATCCTTGAAGAGACGTTCGTAAAAGCGGCGCAGTATCTACTCGGTTACTCTGAATTCTTAGTACGCTCGACCAAGCATAACCAAAATCGCGGAGTCATGATCGGAGAGGAAAATATCTTACCGCTATTAGATGCGGGCGAGAACGTGATTATCCTAGCACCACACGCTTGGGCTGTAGATTACCCTGCCGTTATGCTAGCTGCCAAAGGCTACAAGGTGACTACTATTATGAAGCCGCAGCGCAATCCAATTGGTGATTGGCTAATGCAGGTTCAGCGCATGCAGTATGGTGGTCGTATCTTTGCCCGCGAAGCGGGGGTGAAACCTTTCGTGCGCTCAATTAAAGATGGCTACTTAGGATACTGGCTGCCAGATGAAGACTTTGGCCCAGCCAACTCAGTATTTGTGCCTTTCTTTGGTACAGAGAAGGCTACATTAAAAGGCTTCGGTAAAATGGCTCGCTTGTCAAAAGCGAGAGTAGTCCCTGTACTTCCTGCCTATAACGATAAAACCGGCAAGTATGAAGTTCATATCCTGCCTGCGCTTGAAAACTTCCCAACAGGCGATGAAGAGGCCGATGCTCGCGCAATGAACCAAGCGATTGAAGACTTGGTTCGCCCACATCCGGAGCAATATATGTGGAACCTTTCGCTGCTAAAAACCCAACGCGATGGTCGTGAGATTTACGATAACTCACACCATGGTGATAAGGATGATATTGATAGCTAGAGATATGGAACAAAGAAGGGTTGACGTGAAAGCGTCAACCCTTTTCGTTTCAATAGGTCAATCCCGTCATCCTCAAGAACGAGGAACGAGTGAGTTGGGGATCTCTTGAAGCGAATCGAACTCTTAATGAGATTCCCTACTCGCACCTTCGTCACTCTATGGAATGACAGTTAACCTCTCGAAGGGCGAAGCCCGTTCCCGATTCTCGTAGCAAAGCGTTCTAAAGGACGAAATCCGCTCTTAAATCCCATACTCAGCACGGTAAGCCTTCACTGCTTCTAGATGTTCAGCGTCAGCACCTTTCTCTTCTAGGAAAGTCACTAGGTCAGTCAGGCTAACAATTGAAATAATTGCACAGCCAAAGTCACGCTCAACTTCTTGGATTGCAGACAGATCACCTTTACCTTTCTCTTGGCGGTCAATCGCAACCAAAACGCCCGCTAGATCAGCACCATTTGCTTGGATGATTTCCATTGACTCACGGATTGCCGTACCTGCAGTGATTACATCGTCCACCAACATGATGCGGCCTTCCAGTGCGCTACCTACTAGGTTGCCACCTTCGCCGTGATCTTTGGCTTCTTTACGGTTGAAACAGTAAGGCGTATCCACATCGTGGTGATCCGCTAGAGCTACCGCTGTTGTCGTCGCAATTGGAATACCTTTGTACGCAGGGCCAAATAGCACATCGAACTCAATGGCAGAATCTGCTAGCGCTGCTGCGTAGAAACGACCTAGACGCGCTAAGTCACGACCAGTATTGAAAAGACCAGCGTTAAAGAAGTACGGGCTCTTACGGCCAGACTTTAAAGTAAACTCGCCAAATTTTAAGACTTCTTTCTCTAGTGCAAACTCAATAAATTCACGCTGGTATGCTTTCATTACTTTCTCTCTAAATAAAAGGTCTAGTTTTCTAGACGGTTTATAAACAGGTCAAAACTTAGCCTTCACTAAATCTTGATAAAAAAATAGCTTCCTTTTTAGGGGAAGCTATTTAACAAAAATCAATTTTCTAACGCCGCCTTCTGCGCGGCTACGATCTCGGTAATACCTTTGGTCGCCGACTCGAGCAACTTCATCAGCTCAGCGTGGGTGAATGGTTCACCCTCTGCCGTGCCTTGAACTTCAATCATGCGACCGTCTTCGGTCATCACTACGTTCATATCGGTATCTGCTGCAGAGTCTTCTGTGTATTCAAGGTCACAAAGAATATCTTCACCTAGAATGCCCACAGAAACGGCTGCTACGTGGCCTTTCATTGGGTTAGCTTTAAGTTTGCCCTTCTCTACTAAGTGTTGGAATGCATCAGCCATCGCAACGCTAGCACCAGAGATAGACGCAGTACGCGTACCGCCATCCGCTTGGATTACATCACAGTCTACTGTCACCATGATTTCGCCCATTGCTTCTAGGTCAACTACTGCGCGTAAGCTACGAGCAATCAGACGTTGGATTTCCATCGTACGACCACCTTGCTTACCACTTGCCGCTTCACGACGCATACGTGAATGCGTTGAACGTGGCAGCATGCCATATTCTGCCGTTACCCAGCCCTTACCCTGACCTTTAAGCCAGCGTGGAACGTTCTCTTCAACGGTCGCATTACAAAGTACTTTTGTATTGCCGAATTCAACCAATACAGAACCTTCTGCATAAGCTGTGTAGTTACGAGTAATTTTGATTGGGCGAACTTGGTCCGCCTTGCGATCGTTTGGACGCATGGGCATCTACCTTATATGAAGGGGGAGACGTTTTTGGTTGGAGCAGGATTATAGCGAAGTTTGCTCTACAAAGCTATCCATCCGAGATTTGTGCTACTATTGCCTCGCGTTATTTTCAAAGATGATTAAACAGGAAAATTCGATGATCTACAGTATGACAGCCTACGCACGTAAAGAAGTGAAAGGCGATTGGGGCACAGCAGTATGGGAAATTCGTAGTGTTAACCAACGCTACCTTGAAACCTACTTCCGCCTACCAGAACAGTTCCGTGGCCTAGAGCCAGTACTGCGTGAGCGTTTTCGTAAACGCCTAGCACGCGGCAAAGTTGAATGCGCGCTGCGCTTTGAAGCTAACCCAGCCGCAAAAGGCGAGTTAAGCATCAACGAAAACCTAGCACAACAAGTCATCAACGCTGCTAACCAAGTAATGCAGATGACTGGCGAAGAAAGCCGCCTAAACCCATTCCAAGTAATGAACTGGCCGGGTGTAATGGAAACCTCTGAGCAAGATATGGATGCGGTAAACAAGGATCTGCTCGGTGCATTTGATGAAGCAGTAAGCGAGTTTATTGAAGCGCGTGGCCGTGAAGGTGAAAACATGAAAGCGCTTATCGTCCAGCGCTTAGATGCGATCACCGAAGAAGTGGTTAAGGTGCGTGCTCGTATGCCTGAAATTTTAGAATGGCAACGTGAGCGTCTGTTCGCGAAATTTGAAGATGCGAAAGTTGAGCTAGACTCATCGCGCGTAGAACAAGAGCTAATCTTACTAGCGCAAAAATCTGACGTGGCAGAAGAGCTAGACCGCCTAGACTCGCACGTAAAAGAAGCAACCAACATCCTGAAGAAAGGTGGCGCTTGTGGCCGCCGCTTAGACTTTATGATGCAAGAGTTTAACCGTGAGTCGAACACGCTAGCCTCTAAGTCAATCAGCACAGATATCACAGCATCTGGTGTTGAGCTTAAAGTTCTGATTGAACAGATGCGTGAGCAGATCCAAAATATAGAATAGATTCTCCCATACTCCACCAACTTCCACAAAGCCCTTATTTATAAGGGCTTGTTTATTTTTACCATCCATACACATCCATAAAATTCATCAAAAGCCACGAACAAACGGGGAGTGTAGTGGGTAGAGTTTTGCTATTTACTCCCCGCCGTAGTATAAACATCACAACATACTCCCCACTTCTGGAGGGTGATATAATGATAACTTCGATTAGAGCTATAAATTCAAGGAGATAGAGATGGGTAATCTCACTGTCAACCAAGTTAAGGCGATAGTAAAAGACCAAAAAACAGGTCGTCATGCGGATGGTGATGGTTTCTATCTAATGATTCCTAGAGTAGGTCGACCATACTGGATGCTAAGGTACACCCTTTTTAAGAAAAGAAGGGAGGTGACTATTGGCAAGGTACATGAGCTGTCCCTTGCAGATGCAAGGTTGAAAGCCGCTGAGCTTCGAAAACAAATAAGCGAAGGGATTAATCCAATTGCAGAAAGAAAACGGAGTAAGCAAGCCGATATACAAATAATCGATAACCTCTTCGAAGACTGGTACAAGGAGCTATCCAAAAGGCTCAAGCACCCCAATATACCTAAGCGTATCTATCAGAAAGAGATTTCTCCGCAAATTGGTCAGTACACATTGAAGCGTGTCACCCCTTTAGATATCCGTAACATCATCCAAATAGTCGCTGACAGTGGCCGTCCAACCACAGCTAACGACACACTAATGTATTGTAAGCAGCTTTTTAAACACGGTATGAAGATTGGTGTTATTGAGTCTAACCCTGCACTAGCATTTTCTAACTATGATGCCGGTGGTATTGAAGAGAGCCGAGATCGGGTCTTAGCGCTTGAAGAGATTAAACATGTTTTTTCCGTCTTCAACCAAAACATTTATAGCTTCAATAGAGACAATTACCTAGCTTGTGCTCTGCTTCTTTGTCTTGGCGTTCGCAAATCAGAGCTAACAGAAGCAAGATGGGCAGAGTTCGATCTTGATAATGCTTTATGGCACCTGCCAGCGGAGCGAAGCAAATCTGGAACAGGTTTCACGATTCCGCTTCCGGAGCTGTGCATTGAATGGTTTAAAGAACTACATCAGCGAGCTTGTCGCTCAGAGTACGTCTTCCCAAACAGAAGAGAAAGCAAAGTACCGCACATGGGCAAAGACACACTGAACAGGGCTATTTCAAAGCTATTTGGCCGAGAGCCCGGTCGTAAGGTACAACCACCAAATAAAATGGGCGATATCAAACACTTTGCGGTTCACGATCTACGCCGCACATGCCGTAGCCTACTCGCTTCAGTAAAAGTTCCTAGCCATATCGCGGAGCGCTGTCTAAATCACAAGTTGAAAGGTGTTGAAGGTATCTATGATCGATATGATTATTTGGAAGAGCGTAAAGAAGCGCTGGAGAAAGTAATTGTTCTGGTAAAGGACTATATCAGGATAGATTAGCGTAAAAAACAAAAGAGGATGCTATTAGCATCCTCTAGCAGTAGCACGTTTACTTTTTCGTTAATTTAGGGCCTATATAACACACAGCCATAGTTTTTTGGGTCGATTTAAGGGGAAATTCAAAATGTATCCTAAAATATCGTGATGATATCTTTGCATGCCAAGGACAGAATAAACTCTTATTTATGTCTCTGGGATCCTTAAACGTCATCTCACCTTTAAACTTTGCTTTGTTTTGAGCTGATTCATCAGTAATTTTAGCACCATCACCCAAAAAATATTTACTGATTATCTTATTAGTATTTTCCGTATATTCTCCGGATTCGTCTCGGCTTTTAACAACATTGTTTAGTATGTTCATATAAAATAATACATGCTGGCAAATAACATGACTAAACGGATGAGGAACAAGATAGTCATTCAACTCATTACTTAATGATAAAAAGGGAAATGATTGACTAGCTAAATCCAACATATCTCTCCATGAAGTTGGCTTTGGGGTTTGCTCCTCGGTACTTTTTACTAAGTCCTCCAGTATCCAATAATTATCAATCTGGTGCTTAATTATATTCAGATTCTCATCTATTTGATTGATGGCTAATGGGCTAGTAGAAAAATCGAATTTTGGTGTTTCTAAACTGTATAGGGCTGAATATTTTCCAGAAATTTTCTGCCTAGCAGCTTCACCGATGGCATATTCAGTAACAACAATATCAGAAAGTTCAAAATCATCATTCTCGATCTGTTCTCTTATGCCATCAATAAAAGGCCCTTTCTTATCTAACCACTCTAAAACCTGAAGAGTTAAATCTCTATCATCTTCAGCTTTCACAGCGTCCCTAACAGTTAGGTCACCGGCAACTTTCAAATTTGGTAAATACTTTGAGCAATACAGTCCATCCCTAATGCTTTTATTAGTCTGTCGTAATTTCAGTAGTTCTCTCAAGTGTTCAATAAACAACCTATGATTATCATACTGACCAGTAAATGAAACTTCATTAATAAACCATGCCATAGCTATTACCAGCCAGAAAGTTCTGATAAGTCTTTTTCTGCTTGATCAAAAAAGCCCTCTGGCCATTCACTAACTCTACCGTTTCTATCTATCGAAGGTGATACAATATTTTCACTTTTAGAGTTGAAAAAATGAATTCCAACTTTTTTATGCTCAACAAGTGAACGTGATACAGCCAATCGTAGCCCATTGATCACGTGGTCGCTGTGAGTTTCAACAATAACTTGTACTCCTGAATTACTGATAACAGCTAAAAACTCCCCCATCTTTGATTGCCCTTTAGGGTGTAGGTGAGCTTCTGGACTATCAATGACTAGTATATCTCCTGATCTTGCAAGCAATGCCGACACTACAATAGGAAATGCATAAGATAAGCCGTAACCTATATTTGAAGGACTTCTCCACTCACTGGTGTCATTGTGTCGAAATAAAAGTCGAACAAAATTACTATTATCAATTAGTAAAGTATCAGCTTCTGCACCTTGAAAAATGTCGCCAAACCAAGCATTAAATTGACGTCGAAAACTATCAGCAGCTTCGCGTGGGTGTCTCTTATTGGGGCTAACTATGTCATCTTTTGCTATATCAAATAACCAAGGAGCAAACTCACCCTTTTCTCCCACATTGAATTCACTGTTATCGAGAGATGTTGGGTAGAGAGAATCAAGATCTTGCCTTCCAGTACCCAGATAGACAATATTCCTTATGGCTGTAAATAAAGGCGACTTTACTTCAATCATTTTGGAGAAAAGGGCTGAACTACTACAACAACTATAACTATCTTCACCACTAATCACTGATAAGTTGCCAATATCAATCGTTCTGTCAGTATTTCGTTTTCCCAAGTCTAAAGATAGAGATATTTTCTCTTCTTCATTTTCTAGATCGATTTTTATTAGTTTCTCATTTGAATTTTCATACAGAACATCACCCGGACTCCCTAGACGCACAAGCGATCCATTCAAACTAATTTTTTCATCTTGTCTCGTGTTTTTTAAATTTTGGGATAGGAGGAGGATAGATTGAATTGTAGAAGTTTTACCTGATGCATTAAAGCCAGTCAAAGCCGTAAGGTTTGATAAAGGAAGAACCAGTCTTTTAAAACATTTAAAATTCGTTAAGTCTAATTTGTTTATCATTTGAGCTCATCCAAACAAGCCATTACTTTTGAAAATCTTGTATGTACTTTTCTAGTACTATTAGTACCAATTGATATCGAATCAAGAAATTCATCATCGATCAACAGTTTTTCAAGCTTTGATTTAAGTAAATCTATGTCAACTAAATTCAAGTCAATAGTGGATAAAGCAAAGCTAAAAACATCGAACAAAGCAATATTTATAACTGAGCGTGAACTAAATGAAGTAGCTCCAAATAAAGACTTCCTGAAAGAGTGAACAGAGAATAGCCTATAATTATTCTCCAATGCTGAAGTAAACTTTTTTTCTAACTCAATACGCTCAGATTCACCTGACTGGTTAAGAGTTTTTAATGCTCTGGCAAGGAATTCATCCATATCTCCTCGATAAGACCTATATTCAAAAAGGGAGAAAGCTAAAAATCGGTTTATGACTTCTCGATCTCTCATTGTTTTAGGATCGAAACTACCTCCAGTAACTTTTTTGAATACTTGCAATTCCGACAGTTTTTTGACGAACCTAGTTCCCTCACCATTATATAAGCAATTTCTCATTTGCTGTCGTGTTAGTGGACTTCCTCCATTAACACGATCAAATATATCCAGTTTCGCTCTTTCTGGTGCTTTTTCATCAAGAATATATAAGATAAGTTGTGTATCTTCTATTCTTTCTTGTAGTTTTATGGGTAATTCACTAAACCTTTTTCCGTGTATACCTAATCCACGCAATGGAAACTCATCATTAAGAAAGCGGAAAAATGTAGTAAGTCTCTGCAAACCATCAACAACAACTATTCTACCATCTTCATCCTCTGCAACATAAAATACAGGTAGAGGAATCCTCATCAGGCAGGATTCTATTAGTTTAGACTGCATTGAAGGTGTCCAAACAAATGCCCTCTGAAAATCAGGATCTAACTTGAAGCGATCATTAGTTATTCTCTCTACTACATTTTTTACTGTTCTCTGTTCTGTACGAATCAAAACCGTATTTAAAGGGTACTCTTCCCCCCAACCAAAACTATGAACCATTTCATCGCTTTCGGTTTCATATCCTTCAGGTTCGCCTTCTTCAGAGTCTATTAGATCCAATATTTCGCTAGCATTCTTAGCCAAATCAAGCCGAAACCTAGGGTATAAAGAATTAATAGCGTTAATCAAAGAGCTCGTATCTTGTTTTTCTTCACCTTTCACAAATTGAATAGCATTATTTCTTGAGCTTTGAAGGCCAATTACCGGATATTGACTAAACTCCCGATAAAGCTTTGGGGTTGCTTCAAGAAAATCTGTAGATGTCAGACTACGAGGAAAGATGCTGACTAAATCAATATGAATCGTTGCTTCTGACTGAAAGCTAGCTCTACCATCAATTGACCTTATTTTACCAAGAGCTCTAATGCCTTTCTGCCAGCTTGTAGGAATACCTTTGCTATTATCTGAGCCTAAATATACAAAGCAGTACACATTTCCGATTGCAAGCTTATCTATAATGGCTTGCTCTACCTGATGACATTGAAAGATAAGCGAGCTATTTTCTGCTAATACACCTTTGTAAGAATCAAGCCTTTTAATGTCATCGACACTATCCTTACCTAACCTTATAACAACAAAATCCATACTAACCTCTACTCTAAGCGGCTTCTTTGCCTTGTGCCATGATAACAAGTGCGTCATACAATGGCCCAAATAGGCTTCTATTTTGACTTCTTACTCGACGAAGAATTCCTTCTGCGGCATTAGAACTAATAAAGTACTTTTCATTCAATTCCGTCGATTTATCAATAACATCTATTAGCTTTGAAGGTATTACTCTTTCAGGATAATCTGTAGCTTTGAAGTCTATACACTTATCATCAAATGCAATTCCTCCAGACATCCATTTTAATTTATGTTCTTTGTCTGTTGGATCTAGCACTAAATTTAAGTGATTTTGCTCTCTATGCTTTTGCAATATAGAAGCGTGACTTTTGAGCAAACAGCTAACCATATCTTGGCTAGTGACAGGTTCCTTTCTTTCTATTATTTCTTTCTTCAAACGTCGAGCAATCCACTCAACAACTGGAACAGACACTGCATTGCCCAATGCATGATATCGTTCTGTGTCTGAGTCACTTGCTTTTTCATTGTTCAACAAAGTCCAATCTTTAGGAAAGCCTTGAATTCCTTCGCACTCTGATGGAGTAAGCCGCCTAACAGCATCAGGGTAAGAAACATATGTTCGACTCCAATCTGTACCGGTATGTCTACCTGAAGTAGCAGCCAAACAGTATGCTACTTGAGCAACCTTAGCTTTACTTTTTTTACACTCACTAACATCTAAAAATGCTCGCCTAAGATTATTTGGCTTGACGCCCAATTCAGTTTCAAACAATGTTGAAAATGCTTTAAGGGGGTTGCCTTTAAAAGCACAAATAAAAACTCTTGGTCTAGATTGAGGTGCGCCAAAGAAACGGCTATTAACTACACGCCAAGCAACGGCATATCCAATGCTAGTAAGCTTTTCTAAGATAATCCTAAAATCTTGACCATTATGGGAACTCAGTAATCCAACAACGTTTTCAATTATCACAGCATCAGGGGTATGTGATGCTATCAGATCAAAAAATGGATAGAACAAACCTGAGTTACTTCCACGTAAACCTTGCCTACCTTTAGAGCCCCGCGCAACAGAGAGGTCTTGACAAGGGAACCCTCCACACCATACCGCAGCTTTGGGGATATCCATAGCATCAAGGTTAGAAATGTCCCCATGCAATGGTACATTTTTCCAGTGCTTTTGGAGCACCTCTTGACAAAATGTATTCAACTCACACTGAAAACTAGGCTCAAAACCTTGATTCTCGAAGGCTAAGTCAAATCCGCCAATGCCAGCAAAAAATGAATTGAAATTTAATGTTGTTAGCTTTCTTACCATTCGAGAGTAACCAGAAGTTTTAGAATTTAAATCGATCAGTAAGTATACGTGGATTAGAATACAATATAAACATCCACAAGCTCATTTACAGTTATGAGAGAGGGCCGCTTGGTTGAAGCTCGCAAAAGCATCAACCTGTGACTCAAATAAGAACCTTAATACAGCTATCTCAACCCAAAAATCTTCAGGTATATGTCATCAATGTGAATACTCATCATTGATTCCGACAGGAGCCTGAAATGAATCCCAAAACGTCCGATTACCAAAAGCAGCAACGCTATCAGGAAAATGAAATCCTAGAGCATGCCGCTGAGATACTGGCTACGCGCTACGTGCGTGGTGATGCACTAACTAACCCTGATGCCACCAAAGAGTACGTTCGCTGCAAGCTAGGCAGCTATGAGCGTGAAGTATTTGCCTTATTGTTACTAGATAACCAAAACCGACTGATTGAGTTTAAAGAGCTGTTTCATGGAACGGTGGACGCAGCCAGCGTCTACCCGCGTGAAGTTGTGAAGATAGTACTGGAGTGCAATGCCGCTGCGGTGATATTTGCCCATAACCATCCATCCGGTGACTCTACGCCTTCCCAAGCAGACAGACGCATAACCGAAAGACTTAAAGACGCGCTCGCGCTGGTGGATGTCCGTGTCCTTGACCATATTGTGACAGGCGATACCTGCACCTCGTTTGCTGAAAGGGGGTGGTTATGATTGAACAACATTACGGAGAGCTGTGCATTGATGACTCTTTACATGCGTCATTGGAGGCACTTCTGAATAAATACACTCTCCCAGAGAACGCCGAGCGACTCGTATTGAACTGCCGCCAAATAAGTTACTACCGACATCGACAAGGTTTGCATCCCATTGAGGTGCAGCTTAAACGAGAGTCAGGCACTAGCCCTTGGCTGGTGGTGTTCTTTGCTAGCTTCTCTTATCCCGATGACAACAGCACATCCATTGAACCTGAGTTGTACTTTCATCTAGCTAATCACTGGTGCTATCAACCCGATGTGGGGAGCACGGATTTATCCCACCCTGAAGTCCAAGAGCTACTCTCGGTATGGATGAAAGCCTTTGCTCGACACCTTTCTAGAAACGTCTTTGATGACGTGCAACTGACGATGGTCGGCACGTTCCAATAATTCTCACTCTGTATTTCTTATTTGAATCCTGAAACAAGGAGGACTCACTATGTCCAAATTAATCTTCACAGCATCATCACTACCTGTGTCCAAGAAACTGCATAAGCTGCTAAGTGAGCAACTCACCGCTCATTTGCTGAGTAATGAAGCACTGACCACCAGCCGTTATCTGGTGTTTAACTTTCGTGATAAAAGTTACAGCGCGGAAGAAGGCGGCTTCCATCCGGTTGAGATTGCGATTTGCCACACCTCAACAGGAGAATGGAGCATTGAGTACATCACCGACTTTGCCTATATGGGGAACCATTACCCTGAACTAGAGCGAAACTTAGATTTTGATTTTCGGGTTGGGCAGTTCTTTGTTGCTTATCGTGGCTGGCTACCAATGCAAGGTAGCCGTGATGCTAAAGAGCTGTATCGGCTATGGGAGAATAACTTTCTTGCCTATGTCGATACGGACGCTTACAACGAGATAGCCGTCACCCCGCAATAGCTCATGACTTCCCTTCTCCTTAACACCATTAAGCTTGTCACCGCTCTTATCACTTTGTTTACCCTCTCTCCTTTCTTTGGCGCTATTGGAGCCCTATCTACTTTAGGGTTTCTGGTGGTGCTGCTGATTGGGTTACTGGCAGCGATTGCCGAGCTCAGTGATAAGCATAAGTCTCGTTAATGTTAATCGGCTCACGCTTTGGTGATGCCGATTGATGCTGTTTTCACCGTTGGACATTATGTGTCTGACTCACCTCTACTCTCCCGACATTAAATGTCCACCTCCGGTCTTGGAGCTTTGATGTATTGAGAGCGTAGTCATGAGCAATAAAACCAGCATTGAAGGGTTATCCGCTTTGCTGCACACGCTGATGCTTATTCCTCAACATCGATGGATTACCGTTAGGGAGTTGCAGCAGCAGTTAGCCCAACTCGATATCCACCGCACCACGCGCAGCATTAAACGCTACCTCGATGAAGTCATTGTGGAGGTGTTTAACGTGGAGTGTGATTCGATGAGCATGCCCCATGTTTATCGGAAAACCTCTGAGCAATTATGGAAGCTCAATAAGCAGGAGATGCTCTATTGGCAACTGACTAATAAGTACTTACTGCCGCTTGTCCCTGATGCACTGAATTATGGGCAAGGTCGCTCCTCGGAGAGAGACAAACCCTTACCCCACAAGGGTTCAGCGTATTCAAAAGAGCAAGCATGGTTAGCCAAAGTCCATGTAGCATTGCCCAATATTTGTGAATGGAGTGACGAGCAACGACAAGTGTTGAATGCGGTACATACGGCATTACTCAACAACCGTATGCTCAAGATATCGAGTCAAGTTTTGCAGCAAGAGAAAGCGCTCATCGAACCACTGGGACTCTCGGTTCAATGTGACGCGCTCTTGCTGCTTTTTCGATTATCCGGTCATCCGACGATACGCACCTTAGCCTTGCCTCTGATTGATGAGGCCAGTGTATCGACGTTTTCTTTTACCTATCCCACTGATTTCAACTTTGAGCGGTTCATGCGTGAACACGCTGAAATCCGTGCATCCCAAATTTAACTCACCCATACGGAGAGATACCTATGAATACCCTCATTCGAACCATGATGATGAGCGTGCTGATCCTCGGAGTCGCCGCTTGCAGCGAACAAGAAACAGTGCAAACCGTCACCGCTGATATTGAAGTGTCGATATCCACCAACCCACATTGGGGAACACTGACCTTTGATATTCAATCTATCGCTGACAGCACAGTAATAAGCAATGTCATTGTCAATCGAGGCAACTGCAGCCTACCCGCTGGTACAGCCTCAGAGCTCTCTAGAAACGTTTCATTGAAATTCGGTGAAACCTACACCGGATACAGCAACAACTGCACCGTAGACAGCGTGAAAGAAATCGAAGTCACCTCAAGTGCAGGCACCTTTGTTTACACCTTCTAACTCTCAACAAACCCAACTTTACCCAATAAGGAAACACTATGAGTAACACTACAACGAATATTCTCGTTCTACTCGCAACCCTAATTACGCCTTTTGTTTTCGCTCAGGGAGGGGGAGCATTAGGAGGTAACCCATCCATAGAAACAGGTGCAGTCAACGTCAGCGTTGGAAAATGTACTCAATACAAAATGGATGCAAAAGCAGCACAAGAAGCAGGTAAGGACGTATCGACTATAACCGTTCCTGCTGGCTGTGAAGCAATCAAAGAAAAGTGATACCACGAGCAACGGTAAAAACGACAATGGGGAGCAATTACGCTCCCCATTCTTTTTTTGTCTCAATGCATCAGTTTGAAAGTATATGTTATCTGTTAAAAAGCGACTTTACTCTTCAATACTTGCTTCTGATGAATCTTCTATCTCCAGCATTGTTGATAAGATCAATGTACCCCCTATTGAGCCAGTACAAAACCGGCAACTCACTGTTCAAAGTAACCCTCTTCGCCTTCTAGCCTCCAGTCTACTTTCTTTGATAATGCACCCTCTCCACATCATCAGTTCCGACTCTATACACTACCTGTGTAGAGAACCCTCGCTCATCAATATACTCATCCATCGCCCCAACTTTTCCAAGAACAGGAATGCTTTTCTCAGGACGTTCATTTGATGGAAGACCAAGGGCATTCCTAACCTGAATACGTTTAGTTAATAAATTAAGCGATCCCTCATAAAAAGCGGGCTTAGTCACTACAATAGTGGTTAGCTCAGAAGTTTGACGATCAAACCTGAGCTCTACGCCAGAAGAGTCAACACATATATAGAAGGCATCACTTTTAGAGTTCAACACTTCAGGCACATTGCCTCCAATCAGAGATAAGAAGGCTGACTGCTTTAGTAAAGCATCGTACTTCTTCCCCAGAAAATCCCTGTAAGTCATCATTTAGTACCAACCATTTTTTGTGTTAATTTCATGCAGTTGAACTCTAGCATTCTCTAGCTCTTGCTCAGTATAACCTTCGTTTTTCAAACACCCTTTGATAGCATCAAAATTCGAGTTTACTGCCGCCTCTAAATCACCAGCATCAACTTGCTGCTTATTGGCTTGATTTCTACCGCCATATGTTTCACTACATTTTCGATGCACTTCCTGAGGTATAGCAATAGCAGCAGCACTATTAATTAACTCACGCTCTTGATCTTTAGTAAGAGTTTGACCTAATGCACTTTCTAGTGCTCTTCTTAACGCAGCTTGAGATGGAATATGATCTATATCCATTCCATCCTTTTTGCTTCTTGGCGCTAAGTCTCCGTAAGTGCCCACTTCCAATGGTTTTACCTTAGTAATTCCGGCACTACGCTTATTAAATACTAAGTACAAGGGCGACAGTCCCGCATCAGCAGGAAAAGTCACTATATACTCAGCAAGATCTTCCTCTGGATAGAGAACCGTGCCTATCTCTTGTTCGTGTTCTTCAATCGGGCGTACCCAGATATTGTGAACATCAAGCTGATCATTTTCGGGTAAGACTGTATCGGGTGTCAGCACATCCGTTGAACCATCGGGCGTCCACGTTATAGTAATACCGCTGTCTAACTCCGCAACAAAGTTTTGTCCTTGTTGCACAGCCTGACGCTTAGCCACTAGATCACCATATGGACTGCCTTCACCCGTTTTGATACCAACCACTTGTTGTTTGCCATTTTCGTCCGTGTACATATTGAAACGTACGCGCATCGTAGTGGTGTCATTAGTAGAGATATCAGAATTACCTTCTAAGGTTCCATCACCAAGCGGAGAAGGCCATAAGGCCGCAACTAGAAAACCACCCATTCGAGCAAAGCCCGCTAGCGCCTCTCCTGAAATCGACCATGTCCCAATCGTATTGGCCGTATTGGTACTCAGAATCCCAAGGTTCGTCACCGCAGATTTCGCGGGAATAGCAAGTAGTGCTGCTTTACCATAATCAGTGGCTCTTGAAGCTGTTGTGATTGTGGCTAAGTTCGTGACAGGAAGTTCTTTCCCAAATAAACGGTCACTATTGATCGTTTTGAACTGGGTTTCTGCAATGAATATATCTGAATAATCGTAATGGGTGTTCGCTATACAGCTATAGGTACAAGGTGGCAGCGGCGGCAATGCGGTTTCTTTGTCTGACTTTATCGTCTCCGCAGAGTTTGCTACTGGCCGTTTAACGATAGATTGTTTTGGTGCTGCAAGAAGCTCACTGATATTAAGCTTGATACCATGCTGAGCCAACCAGTCGTCATTGAGGTTATCGAGCTCTTCTCGGGTGATTTGCTGTTCAAGGTAAACAAGGCTCTGGTTTTCAACGTCTTGGCCTGCGAGTTTCCAGTACACTAAGATAGCATTTTGAAGGCGATTGTAACCCTGCTCATCATTCAATCGTTCATGAGTGGAGCATGTGGCATAGAACGCCCACTTGCCCTCACCCAGCAGCTTGTATTCTTGAACCAAACGGCCATTATGAAAGTGGTAATAGTAACCTTCTGTTGGCAGTCCTAATCGCTCTCCTAGCTGCACCGATGGGACGACTGGGATAAACGCTTCTTCCACAACACCGGAGCCTATTGGTTTCACTTGCACACCGTCAGGTACGTTGATGCCCATTGAACTATCCGCCACTTTCGCAAACAATTTTTTCGACTCATCAAAGGCCGTATGAGCGATGTACTTAGTACCGTGTTCCGTGGGCTCCGTCTGCCAGCGACCAATCATGGCTTCTTGTTTGGTCTTGCCCAGTTGAAACGCACAGCCCACGCTTTTTTTGAACGTGTCCTCAGAGCACGCAATTTCAAAGCAATATTCATAATTGAGCTGGGGTGGAGCATCAGAAATATCAGGCTTAATTGGCTCAGGGACATAGGTCTCTTCGATGCTTGGAGCGTATGCCGCACGGCTTTGACTTGACGCTGCTCTACTTACCGCTCCACGAGATATCTTCACTCTAGAGAGAAAGGCATTTTTTGCCTCTGGCGATAAGGCCTCTTGCCCTTCAGTAGACAAGCTCCACGATTTACTCATTCCATTTCTAAACATCACTGGCTTAGATGGAGTGTCCGTCAACAAGGCCAATTCACCACTTTTGAGTTTGTCCATAAAGCGAGAGAAACTCATCCCATGAGGGATTGCAGAGCTAAGTGCCCTTTCCGTTAACCTTTCTATATCCCCTTCGACTTGACCGAACTCATGCGTCATCAGCTCCGTTAGCCGTACCACTCTGTAACTCACTGTTAATTCCACCGCCACTTTTTAATGAGGCATATTCTACTCAATCCATAAAGGAAGCAGGACTGATAACCTCTATTTGTTCTCAGCAATGCGCTAGAGTGTGACCGTTGTTCCTTCAGTCTCTTATGTTAGTAACTCACTCATCAATAGGTTTTATCTCTTTCGTGCATCAACACTCAAATAGATAACTCTGTAGCGGTACTCGTTGCTTCCCAACCTTACACGCAGCATCATTGAACTACACCTAGGTGTTCTCACCTTTAATTCGCCGCTTGCTCATAAGGAGATGGATTTGATTGATATAGATTCTGAAAAGAAAATTGCCGTTTTAATCGACGCAGAGAACGCACAATATGCAGTTCTAGATTTTGTGCTCAAAGAGCTCTCCAAACACGGGCATATTCTGGTAAAAAAAGCGTATGGTGACTGGAGTTCAGAATGTTTAAAGAACTGGAAACAACCACTCAATGAGTTGGCAATCAATCCTATTCAGCAGTTTTCGTACACTCAGGGCAAAAACTCCTCTGATGCTGCCATGATCATTGATGCCATGGATTTGCTCTACTCAAATAAGTATGACGCTTTTGCTCTCATCAGTAGCGACAGTGATTTCACCAAGCTGGCTTCACGCCTCAAAGAGTCTCAAATTTATGTCTTTGGTGTCGGTGAGAAGAAAACACCACTCGCCTTTCGTAATGCGTGTGATGACTTTATTTACACTGAAGTCCTTAAAGAGCGATACGCGCCAAAAGAAGAAGTCACTGCCGTCATCTCAGAGAAACCCAAGAAAGCAGAGCCTCGTGAGACTCGTAATAAACTACGAGGTGATACGAAGCTGTTGAATATCCTACGAGGCGCTGCCAGTGAATACCAAGACGAGGACGGTTGGTCTTTTCTGGGCCAATGTGGTGGCCTAATCAAAAGACAATACCCAGACTTCAGTTCAAAAAACTACGGCTTCAACACTCTGAGTCAGCTCATTGAGGCGACTGAACTGTTTGAAATAGACAGAAGGCATACTCAAGCAGGGGCGGTACACATCTACATTAGAGATCACCGAAAAAGCACTTAGTCACTCCCAGTAACTTTCGCTCTTTCCCCCCTCCCAATAACTCTCCGTATTCATGCATGATGGTTGTCGACGAATATTCGTCAGCAACCTCAACGAAAAGGAGCAACCCATGGGAAATAAACAACAATCAGGAAACAACGCCCCGCTATGGCCGACTAAAAATGGCACCTCGAATCCATCAGGTGGAGGTCGCACCAATAACCCACCAAGCAAAAAGTAAAAGCGGACCTAGGCTGCTTTAGTGCAGCCTAGTATGCATGGTGTTGGTAGTAACGCTGGTAACGATTTGTCGTATAGATATCAGGTAGCGCACAGCAACCCTCCTTATCAAGCGCTCTCATAAACAGTGCGTATATCAGCAAATCCGTACCTTGACGACCTGCATCCATATTGTCGAAAAACGTACTCAAGGCTTTTACAGAGGGGAGGTTTTTCCTCTACGCCACTCTTTAAAACGATCTTGTTGAACATCGCGCTTTAGCACACCATTTCGCTCATGCTCACTAAAAGGTAAGGCAACATACTCCGATAACTGAGCGTAAGTCTGATTAGTCTGCTCTTTTAATAGGCCAAAAAACTTGCCAAGGAATGTGCTCTCTTCTCTCTTAAAAACCTGACCGAACACCCCGTATTGTCGGGCATAAGAACTAGGAGTGTACTCTTCATAGTGTTTCTCCCAATCTTCAAGAAACATCGCATCAATGACCGACATTAAGGACAACCAGAAATCATGCTTGAAACACAACATGGCCTGCTCAGTTTCTTGTGAGGCTGGTTCACTTGGCGATTTGAGCCAGTTTTTCACAAGCGCCTTTTCTTGTTCACTGAGCAACGTAAAATCGAGAACGGGTAGGTAATAACCTGAGATTAACTCACTTTGGTTGCACTCATTAATATCGGGAGCATCCTGAATAAAAGCCAACTGTTTTTGATAAGCGGCGCAACGTCCATCGATATAGCTGACCAAGAGACCGACATTTAACTCACTAGAAGCCGAAGACAGCCCTTGTTGAATGCCTTTAAGAGTGTGAGACCACCAAAAAGATAAGTCTGCTTTATGAATACCACCATCGGAGAGAGAAACATTGAAGGTCAATCCTTTTCGAACAAACACTTTCGCTAATTGCCAAGCAAACTGACGTATCGATGCCCATCGTATTCCACCCTTGCTAATGTTATCCAGCGTACGGTCTGTCGGCAGCGTACTCTTTACCACTGACGCATTTAACCACTTTATTTTTTCTCTGGGCGAGACAGGAAGCCCCAGAAATTCTGAGACTTCATCAGGTGAAGGAAAAAACGGGTTACCCAGTTTGATGATGGGTATTTTAAACTTTTCATTGGGCATTAGGAGTCATTAGGTCATCAGGAAATACCCGCACGTTAAGAGAAACCATCGACACCATCAATCCTAAAGACAAATGAGAATAGCAGCTTGTGGAGTACATCCCACAAGCTGCGCTTCATTGGCTGTTATAGCGTAGCGGCTTCAACCGCTAACAAATCCGCTCTCTCATTCCCTTCGATACCAGAGTGAGCTTTGACCTTAAATACCTCGACATACTTCCTAGAACTCAGCTCATCCACTTGTTGCCACAATTGGCGGTTTTTGACGGGTTTCTTATCCGCACGGCGCCAACCTCGGTCTTTCCAATCGTCCATCCAGATGTTGAAGCCTTTCACGCAGTAATCACTATCTGAGTAAATCACGTCCCCATCTTCGGCGTACTCCAACGCCTCAACCAAGGCCAGTAGCTCAAGCTCAGCACTATTGGTTTTGCGGTCAATGGTAATGCTCTCTTCATGCACTATCTCATTGTCTTCATCCATCACTACCAGCCCGATACCACCTCGTGTACAGACGTGTTGATTGTTTGGGGCTGCGCCGTCTACGTAAATTGAATAACTCATTTTTTATCTCTCTCTAATTGAAAAAGGGCGCATGACTTTGCCTAGCCAGCGCCCTGTTGATGTTTGTGTTACTGAAAAGATTCTTGGTTGTCTCGCAGTGCTAGACGCGATTCCATCCATTCTTCGATTTCACTTTCTAGCCATCCCACTGCTCTTCCTCCCAATGGAATGGTTTTTGGAAAAATGTCTTCATCCATGAACTTGTAAATAGTGGAACGGCCTAGCCCAGTTAGTGACATCACGTCTTCGATTCGTAGAAATCTCATTGTCATCGGGAATCGTCTCCTGTGTATATACCCATGACATAAGCCGCCAATGTAAAAAAATGCAGTCGGTCTAATCTGCACTAGAGCCAAAGAAGTAACGCTGCTCATTCCATGCCTCAGCAAGACTGCTCATGCGATGAAAGACACAACGCTTGATGTTCTTGTCCTGCTCCCTACAGCGTGTCCCCAAGCCATAGTTGCCTCGGTCATTGAGAAACACCAATGAGCGCGCTTTGCCGCTGTAGTGCTTTTCTATCGCTTCTTGCCAAGCATCTTTAAGGTGCTCGACCAATTCGTTGCGTTTTTCCCAGCAAATGGCGGGGCCAAAATGCTGGCTGTAGTCAGTAAACAGCATCACGCGATAGTTGTGGGACGGCACCTTGTCCTCTCGCTTACGCCATACATAGAACACAGACTCCGTATCGAGCTTTTCTTTAAGCAGCTTAAAGTAATCGTTAATAATGCTGAGGTCGGTATCTTGATGGTCTTCTGGTAGAAACAAATCCAGACGTGTTGCCAAGGCCGCGTCAAACGCCTCCGTTGCTTGTTCAAAGACTTCCGTCATTCTGGTTAAGGCCGATTCGTATAACCCCTTGTCACTGAAAAACACGGGATAGTCGTTAAACGTTTTTGAATGGGTAATGTTGGGAAGGTAAGTATTGTTAGACATGAGCAATTCCTCTGAGTCTGTGAATGACATAGGTATTACTCGCGCTGTATTTTTTAAGGTGAGTCATGACTGCAACCAAAATTCATGCTGCGGTTATCGGCGTGTTTGGTGTTAGGCTTCGCTAGACGACTTATCCGATAGAAGAGTTCATTTAACTGCAATGGGAACGCTTCATCCCCTTTTAGAAGTTCGTACACGTCATCAGATGGAGAATACGCCAGTCCTGAACATCTTCTACCGTAGTCGGTTTCGACTGCTCTATCCCACGCTTTTCTGACTCTGGACAGGTAGCGACTCCTCCCTTCTCCTCTTTTGCCTAAACAAAGATAAAGTCTCTTATCAAAGAACAAGACAATATGGTACTGGCTGGTGGACTCACACGCCTTGAACCAAACATGGCGTATGACCGTTTGATGATATTGGTGAGGCCTACGCCTGTACTTCATTAGGCACAACTCATTGGTTTCCAACTCCAAGGTACGAAAGAAACGACTGAATACCTCAAAATGGTTTCCATCAAAGTCACTTGGTAGACGTACATTAAAATGAGCGACACAAAGTTTAGGATATTGGCCGAGCGCTTCAGTCAGCACTCGGTCGATGTCCTCCAGGTATTCAAGGATAAGACCATTCTTGTGGTAGTAGAGTGGTTTTCCATTAAACGTTCTGTCATGGGTGATGGTGAGGTGGTTAGACGCTTCTAAGCGGTTGTGAGTAGCGTTGAGCTGATTTGGCATGATGAGTTCCTGCAGTTTGTTGTAAATCCCACAGGAACTGTGACTGCCGTTATTTTTAAGCTATTTACGGCTATGGTCGAAGTTGTTCATACGTTTGCCGAAGTGCTTCGTTCTTCTCTTCGCTAGGTAGCTTAGTCGATAAAAGACGGACTGAAACACAGCCTCAAACTCCTCAGAGTTACGTAGCAAGTGATACTGGCCTTGTTTGGAGAAATGGATGGCTGGTTTCTCTTTTCCTGAGTAGATGGCATCCACAGAGCGCTTCCATGCATTACGGATACGGTTAGCCAAGCTTTGCTGATATTCACCAAAATCCCCTAAAGAACGAAAAACGTTTCTGTCAAAAATAAGTGCAACATGGTAGTGGCTGCTTGTTGAAGTATCACACTCTTTCGCCCAGACATATCGAATGGTGGTTTCACGATAAGGTTTGCCATTTAACCGAGCACTACGTCTTCGATATGCCGCTACCTGAGACTTAAGAGATCGAAAGAAACGAGTCATCACTGCTGAATCATCCCCTCTAAAGTCGGTTGGTAAGTTGAGGTCTACTCGAACGATAAAAAGTCTCGCGTATTGCTCTAGAGCTTTCTCAAGGACTGAGTCTATCCCTTCTAGGTATTCAACGACCAAACCCTCTTTGTCGATGTATATCTTGTTTCCGTTGAAAGTAGGTTCGTGTGTGATGGTTAGGTTTTTAGACATGATGGTGACCTATGTTTTGCTTCTGACATAGGTACTGAGAGTGACGTTATTTTTCGGGTAGGGGATGGGTTCCCCTACCAAGATATCGAGTGATGAGGTAGTTGGTTGAGGTGTGGGATTAGGTGAGTAGATGGGTAGGTATATATATTATTAATTACCGATCCACCTCGATTTACTCACCCCCTATTTTTCAATAGTTATTGAGCCTTCACATCAGCTAAATCTATCCAGCAACCTTCATTTTTTATCAAAAATCATGGTTCATGCATTTTTACTTCTGGAATTTACTCACATAAAAAGTGACAATCCCAAAAATAATTTATTTATATAAATCAATCGGACTACACTCTATAAACATAGAAAGCCAACTAAAAACAGTTACCAATAGTAGATCATTATGACCCCAAATCAGATAACAGATACAACCTACCAGCTCTACAATTTCATCAACCCGTTTGATAGGCAAGGCAGTTACATTTTGTTTTCAGAAGGGCATTCAAAGACGCTAGTTATTGATATAAATCGTCACTCTCCCACACGTTATTTGGGAATAAAAAACTGGGAACAACTAGAGTCAATATTGCCGGGGTTCACCCCTTTTGATGATGTTTACCTGATGCCATTCAGCCCGTTAGGCGAATCAAGATTTCGAAATAACCCCATAGCTGATGAATTCGTTGAGTATCAAAACATCTACCGTTATTTCGAAGAAAAGAACATCAGGCAACAGCCAAAATCTACTCTCATTTGTTTGTGTATGTTGCTAGCAAAAAATTATGATGAGAAACTAGGTGGGATCCCAATAGGGATAAAAATGCTAGCCACTAGACTTGGAACGAACAGCCGTAAAATCACTGTTAGCATCAAATCACTAGAAGAAATGGGATTAATCGTTTTTCACCAAAGACGGGCAGATATCGACAAGGTGACTCTCCCTTGTTTTATTGAACCTACCAGCACATTTGTACTGAAATTTACGTCTCTATTTAGAAAAGGGAAAACCATACCAAAAGAAGAGCCAGGAGCAGGTACACCTAAGATTCAGACTACCCCTGAACAAGATTATGACAACTTCATAAAAAGCATTGCCGATCAAGAAAGCATCTATGATGACATAGAGGAAAACTTAACTGCCAAAAAGCCAGATTATTATCTACATGGTAAGGAAGGCTTCTTCTGGTATCAAAATCAAATATACACTCTTAAAGTGAGACTCTTGAACTTAGTAAGCAAGCCAAAGGTGGAGGAGGTGGTTAAAGTTCACGCCTATCGAACGCTGCTCTAAAACACCCTGATGGGACAACACCTAAAACAAAGGTACAGTTGTTTACGGCAGAATTACATGACACTATGCGTATCTCAGTATACAAATATAACTCTCACAGCTTAGTGTTTCGGTTAGTCAAAAAATAGATGCACAAATGAATATCATTATCATTTGTGATCTGGCGACATAATAATCGAGGTTTGAACTACAGGATATTGTCACAACTTAAAGTGACTGAGTGAAGATTTTTTCATCAAAAACAGAACTATTGTCAACGTAAGAAACATAGCGACCTAAACCAACCGGGTAGTATATTGGGTAGTAAAAACCTAAATCAGACGAAACAAAACCACTAAGCTCATGATTTATAAATAATAAAAATCATTACTCGACGAACAGATCCAAAACATTGAATAATCAATGTAGTTGAAATAAAAGCCCTGCTATTGAAAGCGGGGCTTTTTTATATCTACGTCCTAACTAGACACTAAGTCTTTTCGCGCATTGAGCGCAGAGCACTGGCTGTTGTTTGGTGCGCCAAAAACCAAGCTTGTGCCAAAAAGACGGTTCCGCTTTAGTCACCAAAATACCGAGCAGTAGTGGCACCATCAACAACAGAGATGTCATCGAAAAACTATTTCCCGCTACCCAACTAGACAGACTTAAAGCGATAAGTGGGAAAAAGAGAAAACAGATAGAGGCAGTAAACGGCGTCGACACCTGACCGAGCTTAAAATACGCCACAATGCCACCGACACTTGCGAAAACACCCAAATAGGCAACTGCCGCCATTGAGTCTACTGAAAATGCCGCGATCTGTGGTTGCTCTAGCCAGAATGAAACCAACAACAAACACACCGAGGCAATCAAACTTGGTATAGCGTTATAGGTCAAAACTGGCGTGCTACGGCAGTACTTTTCCACCAACACATACATCACAGAATGAATGGCGACGGCGCCACCAAGAGCCAGCGAACCAAGCAAATAGTCTTTGCCACCCAATGGCATTTCTGTCGCTAAGATCAGTGCCAAACTTAATACCGCAACAAGTAGACCTGCCATTTGTAACTTACTCAAACGTAAGCCTAAAAACAGACTTGATGTCACCATCACAGCAATCGGCATATTGGCAAAAATAATCGAAGCCAAACCTGATGAGATGTACTGCTCACCAAAAATCATCAAGGTAAATGGAATCGCAAAATAGAAGATAGCGACGACAAACATCCAAAATTGCTTTCCTTTCGGGAACAACAACGGTTGTTTCAGCTTTATCGCCAGTAACACTAACAACGGCGAAGCAATCAAGAACCTCAGACCCGTAGCAAAGATCGGCGGAACAGTTGCTACCGCAACCTCCATAGCTAACCAAGTCGTACCCCAAATAAGGCATACTGAGACAAACAAAAACGTCGTTAGATATTTATGCGGCATAACGACCTCCTTGCATCAAGGAGAGTGCGGTTAATGTCGGCAAGCAAACAGCAGAAGCAGCACGGATACTCGTGCGATAAATAGTTTTAAGTTTCATATTCTTATTCCCATCACAGGGGGTGTAAATAAGCCGAGCGACTTACACCGATATCAAAGGCACACAAACAGGTTGTGTGAATAGTAGAGAAATAAGAATTAGGCTATTGGAGGTCGATATAGAGATTGGATCTCTACACTGGTGTAACTAATAGGTGCACTTACTGCAAGCGCATAACGGAAAGGAGAACTATAGGAGCGAACATTCGTCTCAACGAGTGCAATGTTTGAGACGTTTATATGAGAACAGCACTGTTTCTCGAAACAGGTACCGCCGGAGTCGCAGCAACCAACCTCAGTCGTTGGAGTCGCTGATTTTAACCCACATCCACCAAACTCTATCTTCTGCACGACCGAGTTAGAAGTGTGATGAGGAGAAACATGATGAGAAGAGACTTCGGCTTGTGCTGCACTACTAAGCAGCACAGTGGATAGCAATGCACTTAGCACAAAACAAATTGTGGATGTATAGCGAAGCAGCATCACACTCTCTCATCACAAAGGGGTTGATGAAAAGATAATCGGCCATTCAGAAAATAACAATATGATTTGAGAAGACTTTACACTTCTTTACCTCATACTGCCCCACAGATAGCCTTACTCATCTTTCTCGGCGGTATTGTTATCAACATACGGCCAATAATGGTGCCCCACTCGAATCACCATTGTCGCTACCGCCAAAATTAACGCCGCCACTGAAAGCCAAACTACCAATACCGCATCCAACTCTTTCATACCTAAGGTGATGTATCGAGCGATCGCCATCATGGCAATGTAGATTGGGTAGCGCACTGGGATCTTACCGTTCATCACGAACTGCTTAACCATCGCCAGCACTTCGAGATAGATAAACATCAACAGGATATCGGTCAACAGGACGCGTTTTTCAGTAAACACATGAACAAACTCTTCGACCATCGCAAACAGCGTCGCAAGCGTGATCGCCACTAGCAGCACAGCCTCTAATGAGTGGAAGATTTTAAGAAATGGCTTGCTGAATGATTTAGGAAGATTGGAAGGCATAATCCCTATCCGTGATAAAAACTAATAGGCATCCAGTTTACCACGAGATGTATGACAAAGAAGTGAGCGGTCGTCATTCTTTAGCCGATAACCGCTCTCTAAGTTGTGATTTACTATAGCAGCAGCAAGTAAGCTAAGAATACCGCAGACAGAGCATAGATAATTGGGTGAACCTGCTTACCTTTACCCGCAACCACCATAGTAAATGCATAGCTGATAAAGCCCATCGCCATACCGTTGGCAGGAGAGAAGCTCAGAACCGTAAACATGATGGTAAAGAACGCAGCAATACGAGACTCTTTCTTCTCCCAATCAATCTGGCCTAAACGACCAATCATGTAGATGCCCACCACAACCATAGCCGGAGCAACCATGGCTGCCGAGAAGATAGAAAATAGTGGATATAGAAATAGCGACACAAGGAACAGACCTGATACCACAACCGCCGCAAGACCGGTTTTCGCCCCTTGAGAAGAAGCAATACCCGACTCAGAGAACGCAGTAATTGACGTTGTACCGAGCACCGAGCCAATCACAGTTCCCCCGGCATCCGCAACTAGGGCTGAACGAGCGTTAGGTACTTTGCCATCTTTGTCGATAATGCCTGCATCACGGCCGACACCAACTATCGTGCTCATGCCATCAAAGAAGTCGACAATCAGGAAAATCACCACAACAAACAGCAGATCGAACATCTTGTCTGCGGTTAGGCCAGAGAAATCAAACACGGCACCAAACGTGCTCGCCATGCTTGGCGGCGCCGTCACTATCTGCTCAGGAATTGGCGCATTAGATGTGCCCATCACCATATCAGCAATCAACGTTAGGCCTATCGCACTAACAAATGAGATAAACGTCGCCAGCTTGATATCTCGCACCATACAACCAAGGGCAATAAAGATACTGATATAAGCGATGATCACTTGTGGTTCAGTAATGTTACCCATACCGACAAGGACAAACTTGTTATCGACGATGATGCCCGCATTCTTCAAACCTAAAAAGGCGATAAACAGACCAAGCGATACCGTAATCGCGTTCTTCAGATCGTTAGGAATCGACTCTATCAGAGATCTACGAATATTGGTCAGGGAAAGAAGGAGATAGAACACACCCGATAAAAAGATGCCAAATAGGGCTTCATTCCACACTAGCGCAACCGAGCCGCTGAGTAGCATCCCTTTGAAGAAACCATTCATACTCATGCCAGGCGCGAGCATAACTGGATAATTACCCCAAACACCCATAATAAAAGTCGCGATTGCCGCTGCCAGTGCTGTTGCTGTAAACACCGCACCTTTATCCATCCCAGGAATGCCGCCCAAAATGGCTGGGTTAACCGCCAAAATATAGCTCATCGCCAAGAAGGTAATAAAGCCTGCGTACAGCTCGGTACCTAAGGTTGTTTTTCGCTCAGCAATTTTAAATACTGATTCCAGTACACCAGACTGACTCTGGGCTTTTAGAGTTGATTCGAGACTCACAATGAAACCTTTATAAGTGGGGTAAACAGTAAACGGGTTCAATGCTGCGAAAAGAGATAGGCGCATAAGCTACTGTAGTCACTAAGGTAGGCTCAGTGGTAGAAACGTCCAATCCATTTTATTAGACATATACAGCATTTAATCGTTTGCGCGGATTGTAAGGATCTCGAATAAAAACTCAACGCTTTTCTCTGCTAAACACACAACAATAGCAAACGATTGCTTCAGGCGGTGAATCTGTTGAATATTGTCTTAGTACTCTGCTGGCTGAAAACTGTGATAACTAATCAGTTATTGCAAGTTGTCCTAAATAGGCGATTTATGCTACTCTTCGCCTCCATTTTTCTGGCCTAAATTTCACCACTTCGGTGTTTCTATGTGGTCAGTGCTATCTTTAAACATGTCAGTATTATCTACTGACAGTTATCAAACCAAATGTGGGATCGTACCTATGGGTAAAGGCACTCTATATATCGTATCTGCACCAAGTGGTGCTGGAAAGTCTAGTCTGATTTCAGCCATGCTAGAAACTAACCCAACCTACGCGATGAAAGTGTCGGTCTCTCATACTACTCGCGGTATGCGCCCTGGTGAGCAAGATGGTGCTCACTACCACTTCGTACAGAAAGAACACTTTGAAGAGCTGATTGATAAAGGTGAGTTCCTTGAGTATGCCGAAGTGTTTGGCAACTACTACGGCACGTCGCGGGTTTGGATTGAAGAAAACCTCGACAAAGGCATTGATGTATTCCTAGATATCGACTGGCAAGGTGCTCGCCAAATCCGTGAACAAATGCCTTTAGCGAAAAGTCTGTTTATCCTGCCGCCATCAAATGGTGAGCTAGAGCGTCGCCTTAACGCTCGCGGACAAGACAGCGATGCCGTGATTGCTAAGCGCATGGCGGAAGCAAAATCGGAAATCTCACACTACGCTGAGTACGACTACGTGATCATCAACGATGATTTCGACACTGCCTTGATGGACTTTAAAGCCATCATACGCGCAGAAAGATTGAAGCAAGACAAGCAAGCTGCTAAATATAAAGGCATGCTTGATGCGCTTTTAGCTGAGTAAATAGCAGGAAACACAAACAGATCCTAGACACTAGGAACTGTCAGCCTGTATAATTTCTCGTCATTCAAAAATTTAGTTAACTAATTTGGAGTTCTCATGGCACGCGTAACTGTACAAGACGCTGTTGAAAAAGTTGGCAACCGTTTCGACCTAGTTCTAATTGCGGCACGCCGCGCTCGTCAAATGCAAACTGGTGGCAAAGATTCACTAGTGCCAGAAGAGAATGATAAGCAAACGGTTATCGCTCTACGCGAAATCGAAGAAGGCCTTATCACTAAAGAGATTCTTGATGCACGTGAGCGTCAAGAGCAGCAAGAGCAAGAAGCCGCTGAACTAGCAGCTGTAAGCAGCATCGCTCACAGCCGCTAATTAGCCTTCTCGTCACAACAACTATCTTCCGGGCCTAAAGTTTGTATCTATTTGATAGCCTCAAAGACGTTGCCCAAGAATACCTAACAGAGCCTCAAATTGAGGCTCTGCGTCAATCTTATGTGGTAGCGAAAGATGCCCATGAAGGGCAAACCCGCTCTAGTGGGGAACCTTATATCATCCACCCTGTTGCTGTAGCTCGTATCTTGGCTGAAATGCGCCTTGATATTGAAACCCTACAAGCAGCCCTTCTTCACGACGTTATTGAAGATACCGAAGTCACCAAAGAAGAGCTTGAAGCTCAATTTGGCAATACCGTTGCAGAGCTGGTGGATGGCGTTTCTAAGCTTGATAAGCTTAAGTTTCGCGATCGCAAGGAAGCTCAGGCAGAAAACTTCCGTAAGATGGTTCTTGCCATGGTGCAAGACATCCGCGTTATTCTGATCAAACTTGCTGACCGTACGCACAATATGCGCACGCTCGGTGCTCTTCGTCCAGACAAAAAACGTCGTATCGCCCGCGAAACACTAGAAATCTATTCTCCACTAGCGCATCGCCTTGGTATCCACAACATCAAAACTGAGCTCGAAGAGCTAGGTTTTGAAGCGCTCTACCCGAACCGCTATCGCGTTCTCAAAGAGGTAGTTAAAGCAGCGCGTGGTAATCGAAAGGAGATGATTCAACGTATTCATGACGAGATTGAAGGTCGCCTTGAAGAAGTCGGCTTGAAAGCGCGTGTTTTTGGTCGAGAGAAAAACCTTTTCTCCATCTACAACAAGATGAAGACCAAAGAACAACGCTTCCATACCATTATGGATATCTACGCTTTCCGCGTGGTAGTCGATAATGCCGATACCTGTTACCGAGTGCTTGGTCAGGTTCATAGCCTCTACAAGCCGCGTCCGGGTCGCATGAAAGACTACATCGCGGTACCAAAAGCGAACGGCTATCAATCTATCCACACTTCAATGGTTGGCCCTCATGGTGTACCGGTTGAAGTTCAGATCCGTACCGAAGATATGGATCAAATGGCAGACAAAGGTGTCGCGGCTCACTGGTCATATAAAGGTACCGGAGAGCGCACAGGCACAACAGCGCAAGTCAAAGCTCAGCGTTGGATGCAAAGCCTGCTTGAGCTACAGCAAAGTGCCGGTAATTCATTTGAATTCATCGAGAACGTTAAATCGGATCTGTTCCCAGACGAGATTTACGTCTTTACACCAAAAGGTCGCATTGTCGAGCTGCCTGTTGGCGCAACTGCGGTAGATTTCGCTTACGCCGTACATACTGATGTTGGTAATACCTGTGTCGGTGCTCGTGTTGATCGTAACCCTTACCCACTGAGTAAATCGCTGAAAAACGGTCAGACGATTGAGATAATCAGTGCTCCGGGGGCACGCCCCAATGCTGCATGGCTCAACTACGTGGTGACTTCTCGTGCTCGTACTAAGATCCGTCAGGTTCTGAAAACTATGCGTCGTGAAGAGTCGATTACACTGGGTCGCCGCCTGCTTAACCATGCCTTGGGCGAACTTTCGCTATCAGATATTGATGAAGAGAACATCAACCATGTTCTGACTGATCTAAAAGTAGACTCGATCGACGATCTGCTGGCAGATATCGGTCTTGGCGAATTGATGAGCATTGTCATTGCGCGTCGCTTATTGGGCGATGCTGATGAGCTGACAGAAGTTGAAAGTAATAACGACGGTAAGAAGAAACTGCCGATCCGCGGTGCGGAAGGTATTTTGCTGACGTTCGCCAACTGTTGTCACCCGATCCCAGATGACCACATTATCGCTCACGTTTCACCGGGCCGAGGTCTGGTGGTCCACCGCGAGATGTGTCCGAATGTACGCGGTTATCAGAAAGAGCCAGATAAGTACATGGCGGTGGAATGGTCTGATGATTACGACAAAGAGTTCATCACTGAAGTCACTGTCGACGTTCAAAATCGTCAAGGTGCACTCGCAGAGCTGACCAATGTTATTTCAAAAACGGGCTCAAACATTCACGGACTTTCAACCGAAGAGCGTGATGGTCGCTTATACACAGTGACAGTACTGCTAACGACCAAAGATCGTGTTCACCTTGCTGGCATTATGCGTAAGATTAAAGCCATGCCACAGACGCTAAAAGTTCGTCGCCGCAAGAACTAACCGTTTGATTTAAATACTTAATCGCCCTTGAAATCACCATTTCAAGGGCTTTTCTTTTGTGTAAGATTATGAATTTAGAACGCTACAATCGTATCCAACAAGTCCTCAAGGCCCGCCAAGCTGATTTAACCCTTTGTCTGGAAGAAGTTCACAAGCCAAACAACGTTTCTGCCGTTATCCGTACTGCCGATGCAACGGGTATTCACAAGATTCACGCGGTATGGCCAAATGAGATGCGTACACTGAGCCATACTTCTGCTGGTGCCCGTAACTGGGTAGACGTTGAAACGCATGACTCTATCGACGAGGCTATTACTGAACTTAAAGCCCAAGGTATGCAGGTTCTCGTCACTAATCTATCCGAAACTGCGGTCGATTTTCGAGAAATTGACTACACCAAACCAACTGCGATTATTCTCGGCAGTGAAAAGGTCGGGGCTTCTGAAAAAGCGAAGCAACTTGCCGATCAGGACATCATCGTGCCTATGGTAGGCATGGTGCAGTCTCTCAACGTATCGGTAGCCAGTGCAGTCATTCTTTATGAAGCACAGCGTCAACGCGAAGCCGCTGGCATGTACGACAATAATGTCAGCTCTGTACCAGAGGAAACCATTCATCGCCTACTGTTCGAACGTGGCCATCCAGTGCTAGCTAAAGTCGCCAAGCGCAAAAAGCTCCCTTACCCGCCACTAGACGAACAAGGCCAGATCATTGCCGATGACGAATGGTGGGCAGAGATGCAGAAGAAGTAGAATCGAGAATCGAGAATCGAGAATCGAGAATCGAGAATCGAGAATCGAGAAAATTTGATGGGTTGGCGTTTTACGTCAACCCTTCTTTTCAGAACCAATTAAGCGTAACAACATACGACTACTTCTCCACGCGTACCTCTCGAAGGACGAAGTCCGTTCTAGAATCCCGGAGCAAAGCGTTCTCGCGGGCGTAGCCCGATCTCTCATTCGATTTTTTCCTGTACAAAAACACAGCCCAATGGTTAACTAACAGGGTCTTATCTAACTCACTGAGTCACTTACTCAAAATAACGAGCGAGCTGTGTCATGTCCCAACTGCTATCTGCGATTCCTCTCACTTCTTTGACTGGCGTTGGTGCCAAAGTCGCCGAGAAGTTAGCCAAAGTTGGGCTCGACAGCGTTCAAGATCTTCTGTTTCATCTTCCACTGCGCTATGAAGATCGCACTCGTATCTACCCGATTGTAAAACTGCATGCTGGTCTATGGGCGGCGGTGCAAGGCAAGGTGATGAGTGTTGATACCCTGTTTGGTAAACGTAAAATGCTGTCAGTGAAAATCAGTGATGGTAACGGCACCATCACACTGCGTTTTTTCAATTTTACTGCTGGAATGAAGAACAACTTCGCCGAAGGTAAAACCGTTCACGCTTATGGTGAAATCAAGCGTGGTGGCTACGGACTAGAGATTGTCCATCCAGATTATAAATTCTACGCACCGAACCAAAGCACCCAAGTAGAGCAAACGCTTACTCCAGTCTACCCGACGACGGATGGCTTAAGGCAGGTGACGCTGCGCAATTTAACCGAGCAAGCACTAGAGTTACTCGACAAAGCGGCAGTGCAAGAACTGCTACCCAATGGCCTGTATGATCACCAGATCACCCTAGCACAAGCACTGCACACAATTCATCGTCCACCGCCAAACATCAACTTAGAGCAGTTTGACGAAGGTAAACATCCTGCGCAGATCCGTTTGATTATGGAAGAGCTGCTGGCACAAAACCTATCGATGTTGGCGGTGCGCAGCAAAGGTCAGCAAGACATAGCATTACCGCTACCAGCCTGCAACAAGCTCAAACAGCAACTGCTCGACCAACTTCCCTTCTCGCCGACCAATGCTCAGGCACGCGTGGTGGGTGAAATCGAACAAGACCTCGAAAAATCGCACCCTATGATGCGTCTAGTTCAAGGAGATGTTGGCTCAGGTAAAACCCTAGTCGCAGCGCTTGCAGCTCTGCGTGCCCTTGAGCATGGCTACCAAGTCGCCTTGATGGCTCCTACAGAACTGCTCGCGGAGCAACACGCGATTAACTTTGCTCAGTGGCTCGAACCTATGGGCATCAAGGTTGGCTGGCTGGCTGGCAAATTGAAAGGTAAAGCCAAAGAAGCGGAGCTTGCTCAGATCGCCAATGGTGAAGCACAAATGGTAGTCGGTACCCACGCCCTATTCCAAGAGCATGTAGAGTTCCACCACTTAGCATTAGTGATTATTGATGAGCAGCACCGTTTTGGTGTCCACCAGCGCTTAGAACTGCGTGAAAAAGGTGAAAAGCAAGGTGCTTACCCTCATCAATTAATCATGACAGCGACACCGATTCCGCGCACTCTAGCGATGACCGCCTATGCCGACCTTGAAACTTCGGTTATCGATGAGCTACCACCGGGGAGAACGCCGATTCAAACCGTCGCCATTCCGGACACCAAGCGCGAGGATATTGTCGAGCGAGTACGCAACGCTTGTCTTAACGAGGGCAAACAAGCCTACTGGGTGTGTACCTTAATTGATGAATCTGAAGTGCTAGAGGCACAAGCGGCAGCCGATACGGCTGAAGAGCTACAACGTAAATTAGCAGACGTAAAGATTGGCTTGGTACACGGTCGAATGAAGCCGGCCGAGAAGCAAGCGGTGATGCAAGACTTCAAGGACAATAAGCTCCACCTTTTGGTCGCGACAACTGTGATTGAAGTAGGCGTTGATGTGCCTAACTCTAGCTTAATGATTATCGAAAACCCGGAACGTTTAGGTTTAGCTCAGCTCCACCAGCTACGTGGTCGTGTAGGTCGAGGCAGTGTCGCCAGTCATTGTGTGCTGCTCTACCATTCACCGCTGTCGAAAACCGCCCAAAAACGCTTAGGTGTTCTACGCGAAAGTAATGATGGTTTCATTATTGCGCAGCGTGACTTAGAAATCCGTGGACCGGGTGAATTGTTAGGCACCAAGCAAACAGGTATGGCAGACTTTAAAATTGCAGATTTAGTCCGTGATCAGCGCTTAATTCCCGAAGTTCAGCGTATTGCACGCCACATTCACGATAACTTCCCACAAAACGCCGTCGCCATTATCGACCGTTGGCTGGGTGATAGAGATGTGTATTCGAAGGCTTAGTGAGAGACGAGAGACGAGACACGAGAGACGAGAGACGAGAGACGAGAGACGAGAGACGAATGATTATCGCTCTTTAGAAACGAGTCCTGTCAACGCCCTCAAATCAAAGACTCGTTCAGTTCACAACTCACTCTGCGTCCCCCACTCGAAGGACGCAGTCCAGTCTCGATTCTCGAAGCGCAGCGATCCCGAGGACGCAGTCCGTTCTCGCTCTTTAATCCTTAACCTTTAAAATCTCATCCCACGGTAAGTTCTCATCACCCAACACAATAAAGTTTGGGTTCTCTAGTGTGTCGCGCTCGTTATAAGAAAGCGGCTCTAGTAAGGTACTCAGAATGCGCCCACCCGCTTCCTCGACAATACACTGGGTTGCGGCGGTATCCCACTCACCGGTTGGGCCGAGTCTTAGATAACAATCGACTGCACCTTCAGCAACTAAACAGGCTTTGAGTGCTGCAGAGCCAAGTGGCACTAAATCATAATTCCAACCACTGCTCATGCGGCTTGTGATGCGATTGATATCTTGGCGACGACTAATCGCGATCGCAATGGGGCTTTGCTTGCCATCATGCTGATGCGTTTTGATGCGCACGCTTTCACTTAAATCTGGAATTTTCCACGCCCCTTTACCTTGGTAAGCGTAGTACGTCACCCCAGAGACCGGAGCGTAGACCACCCCCATCACTGGCTTGTGATTTTCGACCAACGCAATGATAGTCGCAAAGTCACCACTGCGGGCAATAAACTCTTGGGTTCCATCTAGCGGGTCAACTAACCAATAGCGGCTCCATTGTGAACGCTTATCTAAGCTGATATCCGCCGCTTCTTCCGATAGCACTGGAATATCAGGGGTCAGCTCAGTGAGTTTTTCAACAATCAACTTATGCGCCGCAATATCGGCACTAGTTACTGGTGTTTCGTCGCTTTTAGTAAAAGCTTCGTACTCTTTTTTCTCGTAAATATCGAGAATTAACTGCCCTGCGCTGCGGGCAATTTCAATCACTGCGGGCAAATGATGAGAGAGATCTTCTGTCATTGGCATACAAAATCCTTAGCGCTCTACCTACTCTTTCCTCATGCGACATCACTGAGGAAAATGTTAATTATGTTTTTAAGATTCGTAGAGCGAGTAACAACGCAGTAATACTGCGCGCTTCACAAAAATCGAGGTGCGTTAACAGCTCTTCAGCTTGTGCCAAAGGCCAACGAACCACTTCTAACGGTTCTGGTTCATCACCTTCCAATTGCTCTGAGTATAGTTGCTCAGCGATGAATAGGGTCATTTTGCTCGAGAAATAAGACGGTGCAAGAACGACTTCTTTTAACGGCGTTAGCTTTTTAGCGCCATAGCCAATCTCTTCTTTCAATTCACGTTCAGCCGCCTGCTGAGCCGTCTCACCTGGATCGATCAACCCCTTAGGAAAGCCAAGTTCATAACGTTCTGTGCCCGCTGCATATTCTCTGACTAACAAGATGTCACCTTGCTCGGTAACAGGAACCATCATGACTGCATGACGTCCACTTGGTTTCATGCGTTCGTAGGTTCGGTGCTCACCATTGCTAAAGCGCAAATCTAACGCTTCAATTGCAAACAATCGCGATTGCGCGACAGTCTGCTTCGCCAATACTTCTGGAGGGTTCCGTTTGGCCACAAGCTGACTCCTTTGCATCAAGGGAAGGTTCTAGGGTTTCGCTATCATCACGAACTTTGCTCGAAACAACAACAGTCCCTAATATATGAGAAATCTATCAGTTTTGAAAACAAAAAAGGGTCGGCAACGCTGCCAACCCTATGTTTTTCATTCGCTTAAATCGTCTCACTTAGTAGTAAGAGTGCTCACCGCGATCATGTTCAGTGGCATCGCGTACCGCAGAGAGTTCGCCTTCAAACTGCTGAAGAAGCTCTTTCTCGATACCTTCCTTCAGTGTTACATCAACCATAGAACAGCCGTTACAGCCGCCACCAAAGGCAACAATTGCAATGCCTTCGTCTGTGATTTCAACTAGGTTTACATGGCCACCGTGACCCGCAAGTTGAGGGTTAACCTGAGTCTGAATCACGTACTCGACACGCTCTACTAGAGGCGCATCATCAGAAACCTTACGCATTTTCGCGTTTGGTGCTTTCAAAGTTAGCTGAGAGCCCATTTTGTCAGTTACAAAATCAATTTCAGCGTCTTCAAGGAACGGCAGGCTTAGCTCATCAACAAATGCTGAGAAGAACTCAAACGCCAATTCAGTATCGGTAGATTCTACCGCTTCTGGCGGGCAGTAAGACACGCCACACTCTGCGTTTTGAGTACCAGGATTAACCACGAATACACGAATATTTGTGCCTTCTGGCTGCTGTCCTAATAGGTTAGCAAAGTGTTTTTGGGCAGTTTCTGTAATAGTAATTGTATTTGACACGACGAATACCTGAGTAATTTTGTAGGCTATTAGTTGACCATTTTACTCCTGAAAACTGAGAGATCTAGCCTTTTAGTCAATTTATACTAACTTGCAGGCTCAGGAGTACGGCAGATGCAGTAAATATCAACATTTTTCACCCCTGCTTCAAGCAGTAATTCACATAAATGCTGCACCGTACTTCCGGTAGTGAGGACATCATCAACAATCGCGACATGCTCAACATAGACCTCTCTATTTAAAGTGAAAGCTAGGCGAAGATTTCTCCGCCTCTCTGCCTTAGTTAACCCTAACTGCTGCGGCGTCGCCCTAATGCGCCGAAATAGCGGCTTACATGGTAGGTCGAGTTGACGTGCAAGCGATATCGCAATTAACTCACTTTGATTGAAGCCGCGTTGCAGATACCTGCCCCAATGCAGTGGAACGTAAGTGATAAGTTGAGCGGGGGTTTCAATCCTAGGAGTAAGCAGACGAGCCAGTTTGTTGGCCTGCCAAAACTGACGCTCATACTTAAGCCGATGCACATACTGAGAAAGTGGCGGTTGATAATCTGCAACACAATAAAGCCGTTGCCATTTTGGAGGCTTCTTAAGGCATTGCCCACACTCTTCAACCTTATAAGGTGCCGGCAACCCACAGCGTTGACAACGTGCAGTAGGTGCAAAGTATCGAGCGCAATGCACACAGATACCACTTTGTGGAAAAGGCTTGTCTAACGGGAGATGACAAACCTCACAGTGCATAGGCAACAGGTCAGCGATGTATTTAGCTACCCTTTGAGTTAACATAACCTCACTCCATTGAAGCAGTATTCGATGATTGTGTAGCTAGAGTAGCAAGCGAAAGGATGGAAAAAGTGCGACAAACCGAGAGCAAAAGTGAATCTTTGTATTGGCAATCAACTGGCCAAGGTAATGACCTAGTCCTTCTCCATGGCTGGGGGATGAATGGCGCGGTGTGGCAGCAAACCGTAGAGACACTTAGCCAACACTTCTGTGTCCATGTTGTTGATCTACCAGGCTTTGGTCACAGTCATCAGTCATATTTTGACGACATGCCACATCTCGCTGAGCAGGTACTACAACATGCTCCAGAGAAAGCAATCTGGCTCGGTTGGTCTTTAGGTGGCTTAGTGGCAACACATATTGCACTGAATCATCCACAGCGTGTACAAAAGTTGATTACTGTGGCAAGTTCACCCAAGTTTGCCGCACAAAGACCTTGGCGAGGGATCCAGCCTAATGTGCTTAGCGCTTTCACCGAACAGCTAGTCGATGATTTCCAGCTAACCATCGAACGTTTTATGGCCTTACAGGCAATGGGGAGCCCCTCTGCAAGACAGGATGTCAAACGACTCAAGAAAGCCGTACTGTCTCGACCAACACCAAATCCAACGTCTCTTTTGACGGGCTTGCAACTGTTAGCCGATATCGACTACCGCAGCGAGCTGGAAAACCTAGCAATTCCACTGCTTCGTCTTTATGGGCGTTTGGATGGCCTTGTACCCGTCAAAGTTGCCAGCGACGTCGATACCCTTGCCCCAAGCAGCAATAGCTTCATTTTTACCGAGTCTTCTCACGCGCCATTTATAACTGAGCTCGAAACGTTTTGCCAACAAGTTCACCAATTTATCACCCGCTAAAGTGACACGTGAACAATGTGCAAAAAGTAAAAATCTGCACTAAACATTTATCTTAATTGGTCGATAAATAAACTAACCGAAGGAGTTGCTAGGGTTCGCCCCTACTCTCAGGTTGGGCGTGAGGAGGTTAATGAATGCTCGTATCACCTACGAACGTAAGTGTTCCACTCATCGCCCCATCGGTTAATGTGCAAACGGAACAAGCGGCGCGTGACAATAAAGTCCGCGAGCCAATTGTACCGACAATTGCATTGACCAAGAGTAACGCACAACGAAAGGTAACAGCAGACGATAAACGGCGAAAGCGATCATCATGGGACCCCTCAGAGCACCCAAGCTATGAGACGGAAGAAAGTGGTAGCGCAGTTGCTGTTTCTCAGGAAGAACCGAAAGACACCCTCGAAAGGCTATTCCAACTGTTGGCACTGGAAAGTTATAGCGAACATCAAGGTAAAGGCTACGCCATGCGCTTTCGCTTGCCGAGGCGCATAATCGATGCGGCGATAACAGAAGGGATGATGGCTAAACGCAGAACCGTGATTAAGTTTCATTACGGAGATGCCGTGGCACCTAACCCCCCATCTGATGTAATTGCGGTGTTGTAGTACCTTGTCGTTATACCCATCGGGATAAAAGAGATGATCAGATATTTATTCTGGTTGGTATCACTTGGTTCGATAAGGTAATGCCGAAAAAAATCCCCGTTAGTATCGCTACTACGGGGATTTATATTTTTAGATCACCAAGTTGCTAGCGTTTCGCTTTGGCGAAGGCAGCAGCAAAAGCACCACCCATCGCACTATTACCGCTGGACGACTCGTCACGACGGCGTTGACCACCTTGCTGTTGTCGCTGCTGACCCCGTGGAGCACTTGTACGCTGAGTTCGGTTGTCTTGCCCTGGCTCATCGGTCAAACGCATTGAAAGGCCAATACGTTTACGCTGCACATCCACTTCCATCACTTTCACCTTGACGATATCACCCGCTTTAACCACTTCACGCGGATCAGAAACGTAACGGTCCGTCAGCGCAGAGATGTGCACTAAGCCATCTTGGTGAACGCCGATATCAACAAAAGCACCAAAGTTCGCAACGTTAGACACTACCCCTTCTAACACCATCCCAGGTTCAAGATCAGAAACCTGATTAACGCCATCAGCGAATGTGGCTGTCTTAAACTCAGGGCGTGGGTCGCGACCCGGTTTATCTAGCTCTTTGATGATGTCGCTCACCGTCGGCACACCAAAACTGTCATCGGTATAATCAACAGCGTGAAGTCCGCGTAGGAACTGAGTATCACCAATCAGCGCTTTGACATTTTTACTGTTTTTCTCAGCAATCGCTTTGACCACAGGGTACGCTTCTGGGTGAACAGAAGAAGCATCCAATGGGTTCTTACCCTCCATAATGCGCAAGAAGCCTGCACACTGCTCAAATGCCTTAGGCCCCAAGCGCGCGACCTTTTTCAGCGTGGTACGCGCTTCAAAGCGGCCATTTTCATCACGATAATCAACAATGTTTTGCGCAATTGTGCTCGACAAGCCAGCCACGCGAGTCAATAGTGCTGGTGATGCAGTATTCACATCTACGCCCACCGCGTTCACACAGTCTTCGACCACAGCATCAAGACGTTTGGCCAGCATGGATTGGCTTACATCGTGCTGGTACTGACCCACACCAATCGATTTAGGATCAATCTTAACCAGCTCAGCAAGCGGGTCTTGTAGGCGGCGAGCAATCGACACTGCACCACGTAGTGACACATCTAAATTCGGGAACTCGTTCGCTGCAAGCTCAGACGCTGAATAAACCGATGCACCTGCTTCGCTAACCATGATTTTCTGCACTTTGAGGTTGCCACGTTTAATCAGATCAGCAACAAACGTATCCGTTTCACGTGAAGCCGTACCGTTACCAATCGCAATCAAGTCAACGTTGTATTTGCGCACTAAGGCGTCAACAATCTGAGCTGATTTATCATATTGTTTTTGTGGTGGATGCGGATAGATAGTCTCTGTCGCTAGCACCTTGCCTGTAGAGTCTACAACCGCAATTTTAGAGCCAGTACGTAGACCCGGATCAAGACCTAACGTCGCACGAGGGCCAGCCGGTGCTGCCATCAACAAGTCTTTAAGGTTAGTGGCAAAAACCTCAATCGCTTCAATCTCAGCGCGTTCTTTCATCGCCCCCATGAGTTCAGTTTCCATATGCATAGAAACTTTGATGCGCCATGCCCAGCTAATGACTTGCTTACGCCAAGTATCAGCCGGTGCATTGCTCAGGGAAATGCCATAATGGTCGCTGATAATCGTCTCACAGTAAGACTGGCGAACGCCTTCTTCTTGCGCAGGGTCAGCATTCATCGCTAGGGTCAAGAAACCTTCATTACGTCCGCGTAGCATCGCAAGTGCGCGGTGCGATGGCACTTTACTCAGCGCTTCATTATGTTCGAAGTAGTCCTTAAACTTCTCACCTTCGCGCTCTTTACCCTCAACGACTTTCGCCACAAGTTCAGCGTTACGATTAAGGTAAGCACGGATTTTCTCTAGTAAGTTTGCATCTTCTGCAATTCGCTCCATCACAATAGCGCGAGCGCCATCTAGAGCGGCTTTGGTATCTGCAATGCCTTTGTCTGCATCAATGTAGTTTGCAGCTTCGACTTCTGGCTCAGTCAAAGCCTCATTCCAAAGCTTATCGGCTAACGGTTCTAGACCCGCTTCGATTGCGATTTGGCCTTTGGTGCGACGCTTTGGTTTGTAAGGCAAGTAAAGGTCTTCAAGACGCGTTTTACTGTCTGCCTGCGCTATCTCAGCTTCAAGCTCAAAGGTTAACTTACCCTGCTCTTGAATCGATTTAAGAATGGTTTGGCGACGCTCATCTAGCTCGCGTAAGTAGGATAAACGGCTATCAAGATTACGCAGCTGAGTATCATCCAATCCACCCGTGACTTCTTTACGGTAACGGGCAATAAAAGGGACTGTGTTTCCATCATCAATAAGGTTAACAGCAGCAGTGACCTGCTCAGGTCGAACACTCAGTTCCTGAGCAATCAAATTACAGATAGCGTGGCTCATCCGTTGAATCTCTTGTTGTTTTAAACCTTCTTTATATTGGGATTACTCGTGCAAAACCCAACATTTTTTGTTATCGCTAGCAAGGTTACGCAATTGTTTTGCTAATAGTTTGGCAAATATGTGAAAGTTATGTCAGAAATAAAGATAGTTCAGAACTTAGAACTAAAAAATGGAACTAAATTCGTTCACGACCTGTGCGAATAACGAGTAGTTGGAACCGCGATGAAAAAAATCTTACTGGCATTATCTATCTCCCTAGTCTCATCCTATGTGTTAGCCGATCAAAGCAGCACCACTATTAATGCGTCTACTCAATCACCTGTCTATACACTCGATGACAAGCTCGTTCTGGGTCGTGTAGAGAGTGTTTATCTCAACGAGATAGAAGCGCTAACAGGAGTTTCATTTGCTGGTAAGATTGATACCGGAGCCGATACGACGTCGATGCACGCGACTAATATTCGCGTATCTAGTTCCCATTCAAAATTCAGTCACCTAAAAGATCAAGAGCTGATGAAGGCTTTAGTTGACTTTGCCCCAATTGATAACGTCGATTACGATGATTGGAATGCTGAGCTTTTTGCCCCTTACGGTGTTGAAGTGACTTTCACCATTAAACACCCACATACGGGAGAAAATATCCAGATCACCAGACCAATAGAACACGTCGGTGTGATTCGCAATCGAACCCAAAAAGAACCGATCCTAAGACCTACGATTGCGTTATCTATGACCATTGCAGGTAAAACGGTGATGACAGAGGTTAATTTGACCGATAGAACTCAGTTTTCAGCCCCGATTCTGATCGGCAAAACCTTTTTAGATAACAACGCTTGGGTTTACGCAGGGTACGATTATCTGCAAGAGCAGCAAAACGCGCAGCTTATTGGCAAAAAAGAAGCGGTTGAGATCGCGGGTGTTAAACAAAAGGTCAGCTACTCACTGCAAAACAATTACTCCGCTCTACATGCCACTAATATCAAAGTCGACAACAAGAAACAGCAAGTCTCATTTGATATTGAGGATGATAACGGCAATCGTTCGACACTCACTCGACCGCTAGTGCGCATGCTCAATGTGAGCGGCACTAAACGCCCGATGGTCTTTATTCCAGTCGAAACCAACGACGCTGAAACTCAGTACTGGTTCGTCTACTTAACCGACCGTAGCAAATTCAACTCTCAGTTGCGCCTTGGCAAAGGGACGCTTAATCGACGCTTTATGATAGATACTAGCGCGGTATCTCTACTTGCAGGTACACCTCAAACCATGAGTAGCAAATCAAAGGCAATGCAAGTCTCTGGTGAAGAGTCGCTGCTACTTGATGGTATTGAGCTGACTGCTGAGCCTTCTTTAGTGGTTAAAACATCGCTACTGAAGGTCGCGAGCTTCGAGATCTTTGACAAAAATGGCAAGGAGTGGGTGACCTATTATCTCACCGACCAAAACGGTGAAGCGCAGCAATTTTCTAAACCAATCAATAAGACACTAAAAGTTGGTGACTCTACCCGCCCGGTAGTGTTTGGTACCTTCACCTTATACGGTGAAAAAGTTGAACTGCCGTACGCGATTGATGTTCTTGACCAAGACGAAACCAAAGACTACTTCATCATCGGTCAGAAAATGTCGAAAAATGGGGTGCTGATCAATACCCGCACCGATCATCTTCTCGATTCTTACCCGTTGTTTAAAGCAGGCCATATTGAAGTAGCACAAGTAGAAGGCCTTAGCTTCCCAGTCAAGCTCGACACGGGTGCCGATGTCAGCTCGATCAATGCACAGAACATCAAACAGTTCGAAAAAGACGGCAAGCCTATGGTCAGTTTTACCTACAAAAATGATCTTGGCATGGAGAAAGACTTTACCCTAGAGGTAGTCGATAGCATGAAGATTAGGGCGAAGAAAGGTGAGCAACCAACCATTCGCCCAGTGGTCGAGATGCAGGTCAAACTCGGTGAACTAGAGAAAAAGATCCGCGTTAACCTCAAAGACCGTAGCCGTTTCCACTACAGCATGATCTTAGGTAAAAACTTCCTTAAATATGGTGCAGTTGTCGGCAGTGAGCACAACTACATTCTGACTGACAAGCCCGCTAGCGAAAAATAGTTAAAGCAAAAAGTCCCGCAAATCGGGACTTTTTGTTATTCAGCACCATAGCGGATACAGTTAACAAACCACTCTTTGTAACCTTCCGGGGTTTTGACGCTAAACTCGTCATCGACTTCTTTTTTCAACAGTGCGCGTGCCATCGGCGAATCAATCGAAATGTAGCCCTTAGCATCACCATAGATTTCGTCAGGGCCAACAATACGGAATGCTTTGACGTCACCGGCTTCATTTTCTATTTCCACCCAAGCGCCAAAAAACACTTTGCCTTCTTGTTGCGGAGAGTAATCGACCACTTTGACTTGCTCTAAGCGCTTACGCAGATAGCGTACGCGGCGATCTATCTCTCTTAAGCGCTTTTTGTTGTATTGATAATCTGCGTTTTCACTCCGATCACCGAGACTCGCTGCCCAAGTCACTTTTTTAGTCACTTCCGGACGCTCTTCTTTCCACAAAAAATCGAGCTCTTTTTTAAGTCGATCAAAGCCTTCTCTTGTTATTAGGTTCGTTTTCATATTTCTGACGTTATTAAATTGAAGTTCCGATATACATTAGCTAAAAAGGAAATAAACGTTAACAATTCTTTGCTCCAATAGCTTAAGAACAGTGTTACATTTTAAGTTGCGCATAAAGGTGACTGTTTCAACAGCCTGAAGTCGCGCAAGCTTATTAACTAGGTGGACCCATTACATGCAAGAAAATCACAAGATCTTAGTTGTTGATGATGATGCACGACTTCGTGCACTACTAGAGCGTTACTTGTCTGAACAAGGATTCCAAGTTCGTAGTGTTGCCAACAGTGAGCAGATGGACCGCCTGCTAACGCGTGAAACTTTCCATTTGATGGTGCTAGACCTGATGTTACCAGGCGAAGACGGACTATCGATCTGCCGTCGCCTGCGTAATGCCAACAGCACGTTACCGATTCTGATGCTGACCGCAAAAGGGGACGAGATTGATCGTATCGTCGGCCTAGAGGTAGGGGCAGATGACTACTTACCAAAACCGTTTAACCCACGTGAACTATTAGCTCGTATTAAAGCGGTCTTACGCCGTCAAACTACCGAGCTGCCAGGTGCGCCAAGTAGTGAAGAATCGGTGGTTGAGTTTGGTGATTTCCGCCTAAACCTAGGTACACGTGAAATGTTCCGTGGCGATGAAGCCATGCCGCTAACTTCTGGTGAGTTTGCCGTATTGAAAGCTCTCGTGACCAATGCTCGTGAGCCAATGTCGCGTGATAAGCTAATGAATATGGCTCGCGGTCGAGAATACTCAGCGATGGAGCGTTCAATTGACGTGCAGATCTCTCGCCTGCGCCGTATGCTCGAAGTCGACCCAAGTAAACCTCGCTACATTCAAACGGTATGGGGCTTAGGTTATGTGTTCGTCCCTGACGGCAAAGAAGCTTAACCAATTATATGTTTGATAGAGTGCGAGACCAAGTCTCGCACTCTTTGTTTTATACTAACCTTCTCTCAAGGTAGGTGTTATGCGCATCCGCAGCTCATTTACTCAATCCATTTTTATCTTTCTAACTCTGCTTATCGCAAGCCAGATTTACTCTTATTACGCAGTCTTTAACTACGCTCTTATGCCGAGTCTGCAGCAATTTAATAAGATCCTCGGTCACGAGATTAATCTTATGCTTGATGACTCTCAAACCATAGAAGATGGACTGGCAATGGACGCACCACTGCGTCGACGTGTGTTAGAGCAACTTGGCGTGACCGTTCATGCCAAAGACAGCCCAATGGCAGATGAATATCACCATGCAGTGCGTATTGATTTGATGAGTGAAGAGATGACGAACGAGCTAGGCTCACCAACCGATGTTCGTATGATGCTTGGAGAGGAGAGTTATGTATTGTGGATGAAAATAGACTCCCTGCCAGACTCACTGCTGCGCATTCCACTCTCTGAGCTGCAAGAAGAGGATTTTACCCCGCTGTTTCGCAATAGCCTGATCATGGCACTGTTAATTGTTGCTGGTGGCTGGCTGTTTATCCGCTTGCAAAATCGTCCTTTGATCGCGCTAGAAAAAGCAGCCAAAGGAGTCGGTCGTGGTGAAATCCCACCACCACTGCCAGAAAAAGGCGCATCAGAAATTCGCTCGGTGACACAAGCATTCAACCAAATGTCAAAGGGTATCCAAGCACTCGAAGAAGACCGGGCCTTGTTGATGGCAGGTATTAGTCATGACCTGCGTACGCCATTAACCCGAATTCGTTTGGCGACTGAGATGATGTCACCTGAAGATAGCTACCTGGCAGAAGGCATCATCAGTGATACCGAAGAGTGTAACGAAATCATCAGCCAGTTTATGGATTACCTCAAACCGGTAAACAAGCAATCTTTCATTGAAGTTGACCTCAATGAGATCGCCAACGATGTCGCTTCATCTGAAGGTGGTTATGAGGTGCAAATTGATACCGACCTACACCAACCACTAAAAGAAACACTAGGTAGCCCAATTGCGATCAAACGTGCAGTGAGCAATTTAGTGGTCAATGCGATTCGCTATGGCGACGGCTGGACTAAAGTGAGCACAGGCATTACCGCTGACAACAAGTTAGTTTGGGTGTGTGTCGAAGACAATGGTCCAGGGATAGAGCAAAGCCAAATCGCCAAACTATTTGAACCCTTTACGCGCGGCGATACAGCACGTGGAAGCGAAGGAACAGGGTTAGGGTTGGCTATCGTTAAACGAATCGTCAGCCAACACAATGGCTCAGTGATTGTTAACAATCGCAGTGGCGGAGGGTTGAAAGTGCAAATCAGCTTCCCAGCCACCAAATAGCAACAAACACAAACAAATAAGGACAGTCACTAGACTGCCCTGTTTGATCTTTCTACTTAGCGGCTAAAGCCGGCCTTGATAACTAAACTGAAACTTACCTTCGCTGTCAGCTTGAGTTGGCAGCCACTTTAGCTGTTGTTGAAATGCGCTCGGAAACTCAGCTTGCGGCTTAAACCAAGCACTAGAAGTGTAGCTCTGATCAGAATTCAACTTAGCAACAAAGCCACTTTCAACTTGGTCACTCTTTTGCTGCCCAATGACATCAAAACGACTTTGCTGACAGGTAAAGTTTGCAATTACGGGGCCTACTTGCAAATCAGACATAGGTGTACCAACGATATCGGTATTCCATACTACGCTGCCTTGCGCGCTTTCACAGTACGGAGCGGCGTAAGCATAAGAGCGCAGGCTTAACTCTACTTGACCACTCAGTTCTAAAGGAACAGGTAGCGACGGCGCAAACTCCAGCACTTGTTCGACTGGCAACGAAGCGATTAAGTTCTCGGCGTATAAACCACTGGGTGAGTAGCCAACAATCCCGCGACCTTGGAGTGACAAATCACTACCACGGCCAAAACGCACCTGAGCTTCTATACCTCCAGTAAACAGCTTGGCAATATTAAGCTGCCAATTAAGCGCTCCATAGCTTTGGTTTTGCCACTTAACTTGGTGCACTGAGCCTTGCCATACTGTCCCTTCAACGCCTATTAGCTTGAGCTGATTAGGTAGTGGAGCATACTGCACGACGAACTGAGCGGGTAAGTGCACCATGGCACTGGTAACAAAAACGGTACTAAGGAATAAGCCCGATAAAACTGTCTTTTTCACCCAATTACCCTCTGCCAAGCTGAAGTCGATTTACTTCGATCATACCGTCTGTATCGCCCTTATCAATATCCAGGAATACAACCTTAATGCCATGCTTTTCTTGCAAGAAAGTTATCCAATCCATAAATTGATTGAACGGCATAGGTGCGACCCACACTTGGAACTGCTCACCACGTGGCTGGACTCGGATCAGCTCTACTTTAAATCGACTGACACTCGCAGAGACCGCTTGATTGATAGGCAGGCTAGAAACCGCTCCGCGACCTTGCCCTCGAGACTGGCTGATCTTGTCCGCCTTGTTTTTTACCCAAGAGAGCAATTGCTTTTCGCTTTGAATTCGCATTTGGGCATTGTCGGCTCGCTCAGCCACAGGTTGCACAACACCCCAGTACAACCCTCCTAAAATCACCAGTAATGAGCAAGCCACCACTAAGCGCTGTTCACGCTGAGAAATACTCAGCCACCATGTTTGTAAGGTATTAACCAATTTATTCATGCTTAGCACCTCACAAAGGTTTTAGGACGAGAGAGCCGTTGACCAAGCTCCCTGAACGATTAAGTTGACCTTGTTCAACGGCAAAATTAGAGCCGAGCAACTCAGCGGCCTTTTCAAAGGTTTGAAAATCTTTACTTTGCGCCTGTAGGCGAACTTCATTGCGCCCACTGTCATACTTAAAGCTAGTGAGATCCAACCCAGGCACTTTATTAAGCAGCGGTGGCAACTTAACCATTAGATTAAGTAACGCACTATCTTCAGAGCCTCCAGACAAGCGATTCACTTCACGCTCCATTTCGCGCTTTAAATAACTGACGGTTGGAATCTTATTTTTACCCGGTAATGACTGACGGAAAATCCGCTCACTCTCTACACGATAGGCACTCGCCTGGGCTTCATACTTTTGAATTTTAAGCACATTATCGACCACGACCACGGCCACTAATAAAACAGCCGCCACCGCAACCTTCTGCCACACTTTCCAGTAACGACTGAAAGAAGATTTCGGCTTGAATTGCCCGGTAAGTAAGTTGATCTTGCTAGTAATGGCTTGTTCAGCAAGTAGTTGCATGACTAACTTAGGTTCGCCGTTAATCCACGACTGCTGCTCAGCAAGTTCAAGTGAAGCTGGTAAAGCCGAGTATGCTGTTAGCGGTAGATATTCATCACCTTCCTGTGCCCATTCAGATTGAGCAACTAAAGACAACCAGTCACTCTCGACTGACATCCCCTGATAAGACGACTTTTTCACTAACCATTGCTGACCAAGCTCAACGGCAGACATACCATCGTTATCAGGCAAAGCTAATACGTCTGGCATTACTTTTTGTATTTGACAGCCAATATCACCAAGTTCCATAAGGACCTTTTCTAACCACTCAGAGTCCAGCGCACATACCTGTGCACGACCTTGTGATTTACTCAGGATGGTAAAGTGCAGTTGATCGACATCCTGCGCTAAGTCATCTTCCAGCACATAGGGCAGCATAGATTCAAGCTGACGACTTGCGCCTGCCGGAATTTCTACATCGGTTAACACTAGGCTTTGTGCCGACAACAAGGCAATCGTACGGCGCCCTTCCGCGTACGTCGCGATCTCTGGTAACGCTTGATGACTGTCTAACTCGCCACTCGCAATCACTTCCTTTTGCGACTCCGACCAGACTAACCACTGGATAGCCTGAGCGGTATTATTTGTCAGTCGAACGATCAGAAACTCGTTCACCGATACCTCCGAAGCGACGGCTAATGACCGTCGCAGTTTGTTTATCACTACTAAATAGCAAGCTGCGAACTCTCACTCGAGACTCCCCAACCAATAATTCAACATCCAGTTCAAAATAGGCACTGGTCACCGCCAAGTAACCTTTACCCTCTTTGCGAACCTCATCGGTTACGTTGGCAAACTCTTTTTCGTTTAAAAAATCATCTACGCTTTCCCAACCATCAAAAGGCCGGTTTTCAAGCACTTGCTTAGCTTGATCTACACTGAGCGCAGGTTGAAATAGCGCCGCTAACAATGCGGCTTGTTCAGGCTGTATGGTATTCACATTTAACCTAAAATCTGCACTGGGAATCGCACACACAAAAGGCTGTATCTTTTCCATCACCTCGCCCGAGACCTGATTGACAGCGCGCAGCTCTGAACTATCGGCCATCAGACTATTTGCTGCCATGTACGCTGGAGACATAGACTCATAGAAGCTATCTTCAACGCCAACCGTCGAGTTAACTGAGTCATTATTGTCTAGGTATTCCCAAACTGACTGAGCAATCGTCTCGGCCTGATAGTTTTCTATTTCTAGCTCTTCAAGCAAATTTTGCAGCACTTCCACCAAGTAAGGGGATTTATCAGAACCCGCGGTCGAGGTGACACTCGATAAGGCATTGAGGTTGAAACAGGCTTGCTGGTCAACCAAACGACCTTTTAAAGTCCCGTAGTCGAGTGGATACGTTTGTTCTTCTAACGCCCAAGGCTGAGAAAGATTGATCGTGTCTGAGTCTTTAAAGCTCTGTTCAAGCCCTGTTTTGGCTAACGCTTCAGCCCCCACACTATACCAATAAGCTTGCTGGTAATTGATTTGGTTGGTTGCGCGCTTAAACTGGCTAAACAAACGATCCGCCATACTGGCGGCAATACTGACCATCACAGCCAACAGCAACAAGACAATGATCAGCGCAACACCTCGCTGTTTTCTAACCATCTTGTTTCTGCTCCTCAGCTAACTCTAAAGCCCCACCCGATGTCAGATAGATTCGCTCAATTTTGCCATAATCCTCTAACTCCAAGTTCAGTGCGACAGCCTGTGGTAAGGCTAATTTGGTCTCCCAGTTTTTCTGCCACTTCTTACCATCAAAAAAGCGCATCTCAAAAGAGTCCACCCCATCAAGCAAGGGCATGACAATCCCTTCTTGCCCTGCTGGTGTATCGATATAGCGCCACCACACTCGTTGCAGTTGCTTATCTTTAATCCGATAGCCGACTTTGCTTACTTCACCTCGCGGAAACTGCTGCTGTGGATTGTGCCAACCCGAGCGAACAAACATCACACCCTTCGCATCAGAATCGAGCAAATAATCTTTCCATTGCAGCAACATAGCAGAAGGCTCTTCACCGTTAGTACGAGACTGGCGCAAGGCCATTTGGCGAAAATCGTTATCCATAAACACCAGTGCTCGCTGCAGTGCTTTCAAACGTTCACTGCGCTCCATCGAGATTTCATTACTACGCTGCACCTGATTAAGAACCTGATAGGCGCCCACACTCAAGCTAGCAAAAATAGCAATCGCCACCAGTACCTCAATTAAGGTAAAGCCTTGTGACCGAGCGCGGTTATTTCGGTACATAGCTTCTCACCGTGACAACGGGTGCCCCTTTTTCGCTGGTTGCAACCTTGACATCAAATGCTTGCAGCATATCCCCGGCGGTGGAAACGGGTTCCACTGTCCAGAACCACTCTCGCTCAGCCAGGGTCTCTTTGCCCTTTTTTTTACTCGGCTTAGTGCCAGATAACATCACTTTCGCCATTTGATTGTCAGCAACCATCGCCGCAAAGGTCTTCTCTTCTAGGAAGTTAAGCGTGTTAATGTGTTGGCTGACCGAACGTATCGTTGCAATAGCCGCCGTGGCAAAAATCGCCAATGCGACCAACACCTCTAGAAGCGTAAAGCCTTGTTTAGCTTTGTTCATCACTTTCTCCAGGTGCTAGCAGTAAGATCTGTCCATTTTCTTTTGCCACTATTCGCCAAGCATCGTCTTCAACGCTACGATCTTGCGGATAAATAGCAATAGAAAATGGGGTGACTTCACCACTCGACATAATAAAGACTTGCGGAGGCTGTAGTTTTTTCTTCTCTTGCTCAAACTCTGCAAACATATCTTCATCGAATAGAGAGCCGGGCTTAAACAAACGCTCTTTGTCATTCCAGACGTTGCCACCAAGCTCTAACACAATGGCTAGACTACCATTCAGCTCCGTTTCCGGCGGGATATGATGTTGCTCTAACTTTTGCCAACCTTCAGACTTTAAACGCATGAAGTGATAAGCGGACTTTTTCTCATCGACACGCAGTCCAAAATCATTGCCACTGAGCATCGCTTCCTCATTCAGCAGTTGAACGCGATAAAACAATGACTGCGCCTGCTTTTTTGCGCCGTCTTCTGCACTAGCGGGTAAAGTAGAAATAACCGCCACCGATGCAAGTGAAATCAGCACCAGAACCAGTAGTATCTCTAGCAGAGTAAATCCAGAATGACGACGCATAGTATCTAGCGTTAACCGTTTAATTACTGAAAATCTTGAATATTCCAGTTGCCGATATCGGTATTGGCACCTTCACCGCCTTCCTGACCATCAGCACCTAGAGTAAAGATATCAACGTTTCCGTGATCACCTGGGCTCAGGTATTGGTAGTCGTTGCCCCAAGGGTCAGAAGGTAAACGTTTAATGTAACCACCATCACGGTAGTTACGTGGTTCTGGGCTAGATGGCTTGGTCACCAATGCCTCTAGGCCTTGGTCTGTTGACGGGTAAACACTGTTATCAAGCTTGTACATATCGAGGGCATTTTCTAACGCCACGATATCAGTGATCGCTTTCTGCTGATCGGCCTTTTCTTTGTTACCAAGTAAGTTAGGTACGACAAAGCTTGCCAAAATACCCAAGATCACTACCACCACCATGACTTCTAGCAAGGTAAAGCCAGACTGTTTTTTCATTTTCTTGTTCATTTTATTCTCCACAAAAAGCAGCTTAATTTTGCTAAAAGCTGTTATGAACTCATTAAGTTATTCATTTCTAAAATTGGCATTAGAGTCGCCATCACAATAAACAACACCAACCCCGCCATTAAGGCAATCAGAGCCGGAGTAAAGATGCCTAATGCAATGTTGATTGTCGATTCAAAGTTCGAGTCTTGGTTATCCGCAGCACGCGTTAGCATGCTTTCTAGCTCTCCACTTTGTTCACCACTAGCAATCATGTGCAACATCATTGGTGGAAACAATTTGGTTTGCTCAAGTGCGCGACGCAAACTAGCACCTTCTCGAACATTATCCGTCGCGATTAAGACCTGCTGTTTAACGTAATGGTTCGACATAACGTCTACTGCGACACGCATTCCTTCCAAAATTGGAATCGCGCTCGAAGTACAGATAGATAAAGTGCGGGCAAAGCGTGAGGTGTTAAGACCACGAGCAATCTTACCAATTAACAGCATAGAGATGATTTTGCGATCCCAACTTAAACGTAACTTAGGCTTACTGAGGGCAAACTTAAATAGATAGATCAGCACAAACAAGGCAATCAAAAGGTAAAGACCCCAGTTCTGGATAAAGTCACTGGCGGCTAGTAAAAACTGAGTTGACTGCGGTAGCTCTTGACCCATTTGGACAAACTGACCAACAATTTTTGGCACGACGGCCGCAAGCAAGAAAGCCACAATACCAACCGCGAATACCACCAGCACTACGGGGTAAATCATCGCTTGCTGCAATTTAGAACGTAACTTCTGACGGTTTTCAGCATAATCAGCAAGACGTTCTAACACGGAATCTAAATGCCCTGACTTTTCACCAGCCGAGACCATAGAGCGAAACAGCTCATCAAATACGTGCGGAAAATCTGCCAAGCTATCGGCCAAGGTATAACCTTCCGTTACCTTAGATCGAACCGCAAGCAGCATAGTTCGGATACGTGGCTTTTCTGATTGCTCAGACACCGCTTTCAAACACTCTTCGAGCGGCATACCAGACTGAACTAAAGTAGCCAACTGGCGAGTGATCAAGGCAAGATCTGGAGTGCTTAGCCCACGTTTAAATTGAAATGTTGCTTGGCTAGTCTGCTTTTTCGCCTTCTGCCGGGTTTCGCTAACTTCAACCGGAATTAAGCCTTGCTCTTTGAGCCGAGCACGAACCTGACGCGCGTTATCGCCTTCGATAACCCCTTTCTTAGACTTGCCTTTTGCATCGAGTGCTTTGTATTCAAATGCCGCCATTAGCCTTCCTTGGTGACTCGCATCACTTCTTCAAGCGAAGTAACACCTAGACGCACTTTCGTTAGACCATCATCACGGATACTTGGTGTCTGCTCTCGAATATGCTTTTCGATCGCCTGCTCACCCGCTTCACTGTGTATCAATGTTTGTACATCATCATCAACAATCAATAGTTCATGAATACCTGTACGGCCGCGATAACCTTTAAAGTTACACTCTTCACACCCACATGCACGGTAGAGAGTTAAGTCATCTTTCTTTTTCAAGTCAAACAACTTCTTGGTCTCTTTATCGGCCTCGTAAGGCTCTTTACACTCGGGGCACAAAGTTCGTACTAAACGCTGTGCTAAAACACCGAGTAGAGAGGAGGAAATCAGAAATGGTTCAATCCCCATGTCTCGGAGACGCGTAATGGCACCAACAGCGGTATTGGTGTGGAGGGTCGACATAACCAAGTGACCTGTTAAAGAGGCCTGCACCGCAATTTGCGCTGTCTCTAAGTCACGGATCTCACCAACCATCACCACATCCGGATCTTGACGTAGAATTGCACGCAAGCCACGGGCAAATGTCATATCCACTTTGGGGTTAACCTGAGTTTGGCCGATACCATCGATATCAAACTCGATTGGATCTTCAACTGTAAGAATGTTGCGCTCATTACTGTTTATTTCGGTCAGACCCGCATAAAGCGTGGTCGACTTACCTGAGCCCGTTGGGCCAGTAACCAAGATGATGCCATGTGGACGAGCAATCATTTGGCGAAATGCATTGTGGTTGGTTTCTGTCATACCCAGACTATGCAGATCTAAGCGTGTCGCGTTTTTGTCTAACAGACGCATTACCACTCGCTCACCATGTGACGATGGCATGGTTGATACACGCACATCCACGGCACGTCCACCAATACGCAAAGAGATACGACCATCTTGTGGTACACGCTTTTCAGCAATATCAAGCTTCGCCATGACCTTAACTCGCGACACAAGCAAAGGGGCCAGCTTACGGCTCGGTGAGAGCACATCACGCAGCACGCCATCAATCCGGAAGCGAATTGAAAGACTTTTCTCAAAGGTCTCGATATGAATATCCGACGCCCCTTCTTTGATCGCTTCGCCCAGCATCGCGTTGATAAGCTTGATGATAGGTGCATCGTCTTCTGACTCAAGCAAATCTTCATCTTGCGGTAAGTCTTCAGCTAACGAGAAAAAGTCGTCATTGTCTGCGCCAATGTCTTCCATCAACTGACGAGCTTCTGAAGAGTCGCGTTGGTAGGCTTCGGTTAGTTTGCCATCAAACGCTTCTTTGCTCAGCTCCTGCATATCAAAAGGCAGCCCACAGACCCGCTTGACTTCGATAAGAGCCTGAACCGAAATCGGCGCAATATAGTACAGCACTAGCCCACCTTCAGCAGGCTCTAGCACTAACTTAAAACGATTGGCAAAGCTAAACGGCAAGCGTTTAAAGCTTGGAATTAACTCTAGGTCCATTATTGCGCGCTCATCTGATCGATAAATGCCTGAATCTCAACTGGGTGAGCAATATCCTCACCATACTCAGGCAGTACCGGTATATGACCATCATCCATTAGCTTCAAGCCTTGATCGGCTCTATACAGTTGTTCAGCGCGAATAAAGTTGTATTTACGCTGAGTAATACCATCTGCGGTCATACCGTCACGGATGATAGTTGGCTTGATAAACACCATGAGGTTTTTCTTCTCTACCTGGGTGCTGGTTGATTTAAATAGGTGACCTAGGTAGGGAATATCGCCCAGTAGCGGTACTTTAGATTCACTTTCCAGCGCACGCTCATCAATCAGGCCACCAAGGACAATCATCTGACCATCTTCAACCATCACTGAGGTATTAAGTTGACGCTTGGCAAAGCGGACATCTACCGCGCCATTGGCACCAAGTACGTTAGAGACTTCTTGCTCAATTTTTAGCTGGACCGAGTTACCTTCGTTGATTTGTGGCACCACTTTAAGCTTGATACCGACTTCTTTACGCTCAACGGTCTGGAATGGGTTGTCATTGTTTGAACCGGTTTGTGAGCCGGTGATAACTGGCACTTCTTCACCGACAATAAATGAGGCCTCACCGTTGTCCATTACCGTAATACTTGGTGAAGATAGAATGTTCGAGTTAGAGTCGGTCGAAACAGCACTGATCAATGCTGTCCAGTCACCCATCACTACGCTTAGAGCCGCACCATTTACACCACCTAGAGCAGAAGCCAGTGTAGAGTAGTCTCCTTTGGTTGTCGTTTCCTCATAATATTTGATCTCACCAGTATTCGAGTCTCGGATCGGTTGCTTGTCTACCGTATCTTTGGCTTCTTCTAAGCCAATCATCACGCTACCGATTGATGCGCCAGCATTAGAGTGCTGAATCACTGCTCCGGTATCCAGAGAGCCCCACTGAACACCAAAGTTGAGGCCATCACCCTCAGCCATTTCTACAATGAGTGCTTCAATTAATACTTGAGCACGACGAATATCAAGCTGAGCGATCACATCTTGCAGTGCGTTCATGATATCAGGTGGAGCAGTCACGACTAACGCGTTGGTATCTGGGTGAGCAGCAATCATCACTTCACCACGTTTTGCACTACTCGCTTGCTTCGAGCCAGAAGATTTCTCTGCTTGCAGGTTGTCCGAAACGCCTTTAAGCACATCGACTAGGTCTTCAGCTTTGGCATACTTGAGGTAAACCACACGGTTGTTACCCTTTGATGCCATCTCAATATCAAGCTGCTTAATCAATCGACGCAGGCGATCACGTACTTGCGGATCACCAGAAATCAGAATTGAGTTAGTGCGATCGTCCGCCACCAGCTTAGGCTGAAGGAAAGCTGGGGTGTTTTTAGCATCAGTGGTTTTATTCAAGGCTTCAACAATTCGCACCATTTCTGCGGCAGACGCATTGTCTAGCTCTACCACTTCAATCTCTTTGTCACCCGCTTGGTCAACACGCTTGATGATATCCGCCAAACGATTAACCACTGCAGCACGACCAGTAATTAGGATAATGTTGGCAGGGTCATAGTGAACTACGTTACCCGCACCGGCATTATCGTTAAGCTGACGCAATAGCGGCGAGAGTTCGCGTACCGAGACATTACGTACCGCGACAACTCGGGTTACAACCTCATCACCATTGATGCTGCCATCACCGACAACCGGAACAGCCGAGGTCTTGGCGTCTTTATCTTTGATAACCTTTAAGATGCCGTTATCCATTTCAACCACTGCAAAACCATACACTTCCAATACATTAAGGAAAAAGCTGTAGTATTGCTCTTCAGTCAACATATCGTAGCTGCGCACATCGACTTTGCCGCGTACGGAAGGATCTACAATGATGGTCTTTTCTAGATTACGACCAACTATATTAATAAATTCTTGGATATCTGTGCCTTTAAAGCTGGCACTAAAATCGTTTGCTGCCACCATAGCAGGTGACGTCAATAAGCTTCCTGCTAAAAGCCATGCGCTTTTTTTAAGCCAATGGTTCACTCTGTACTCCTCGGATCGACTGACGCTGCTGCGACAACCTTATAATTCAATGTATATTTCATGTGGTTGACCGTTTCGCTCTACGGTTAGATTAAGTTCGGTCAACTGGGACAAGCTTCTAAATACTTCACCCATTGCCGCAGAATCTTTGAGATCCAGTCCATTAATTGAAATTGCAATATCACCCGGTTTAAGACCGACAGCGTCAAATAGCGCTCGGTCTTTGCCTGGAGAGAGACGGTAGCCAACCACCTCTCCATCTTGTTTTACTTGAGACATCCGCACGTATTGGAAGATCTGTTTAGCATCTTGGCGGATTTCTTCGCGAATTTTATTTAATGAGTCAGGTGAAACCTGACTGCGTGTCACACTTTTAGGTGCTTGCACCGCAGTGTCAGAAGGCTTGGTGTACTTCAACCCTTCCAGCATCACAGTTTCGTTGCGACCAGAGTTGTCGATAATGACACGATCGGATTGCACTTGGATCAGCTTAGCGCGAGTGCCTTCAATGACCTCATTAAGACCATAAGTCGCTTGCTGACCTCGGTTGGCGATCACCGCTAAGCTTTTATCAGGATTAGAACTGGTCACGACACCGACTAACACCACATTCAATCGGCTCTTAGGCGCATCTTGTACTTTGGGTTGTTCAACCACGGGCGCGTTAGTTTGGTATTTGCCAAAAAGGTTGCTGTTTTGCAGCTCGGAAATGTCGATTCGCGATGAACTATCTGAACCCACCTTTACCACACTGCTTGGTTGCCATTGCGATATAGAAGGCGTGCTCCACGGTTGCCAAATCATTTGCCCACCGATCCACGCACTGAGTGTCAGCAGAATCATCATCACTGCAAAACTGACACGCTGTTGAACGCCAACTTCTTTTAACGCCTCGCCAAATTTATAAAGTGTCATTGCACTATATTGCTTCACTCGCTGTCCCTATCTGTCTGGCTAGGTGCCCTGATTGTTCCGCCTTAAATTATGGTATTTAAACCCGTATAACGGAGGTTAATAATTAGTTATCAAAGATGTAGCGGATCATTGTATCAAAATATGAAACAAGCTAAACATAAAACCACGAAACGTCACTTTTTAAGAGCATAATTTATATGATCTTGCTTGAAAAATGCCACATTCGTCACCATTGTTACATCATCTGGGTGTACTGACATCCACCGCAGTTAGAGGGCAAGATACACAATGGGTTCCCAAACCGAAGCAGTTAGACTCGATAAATGGCTATGGGCAGCACGATTTTATAAGACTCGCTCCATCGCTCGCAACATGGTCGATGGTGGCAAAGTCCATTATAATGGTCAACGTAGTAAGCCAAGTAAGGCTGTCGAACTCGGTGCGGAAATCACTTTAAGGCAAGGGCACGAAGAAAAAACCGTGGTTATAGACAAGATCTCTGACCAACGCCGCGGAGCCCCAGAAGCACAAACGCTCTACTCTGAAACAGCAGAAAGCCTTAATAAACGTGAAGAGAACGCGACACGCCGTAAGCTTCACGCCCATAACCCTAGTCCAGAGCGCCGCCCTGACAAAAAGCAGCGCCGCGATATCATTAAATTTAAACACCAATAAGCTCAAGCAGATTTACGAGGAATCGCCACATGGCAAGCAATGTTTTAAACCGCTACTTATTTGAAGATCTTTCAGTACGTGGTGAGTTGGTACAATTGGATGACGCTTACCAACGTATTATTTCCAGCAAGGAATATCCAGCACCACTACAAAAGCTGCTTGGAGAGCTATTGGTTTCAACAACACTTTTGACCGCAACATTGAAGTTTGAAGGGTCAATTACCCTGCAACTGCAAGGTGACGGCCCAGTATCATTGGCAGTGATTAACGGTGATCACGACCAAAAAATTCGCGGAGTTGCACGCTGGGAAGGCGATATCGATGACGATGCCAACATCCATGACATGATGGGTAAAGGCCACCTGGTTATTACTATTGACCCTAAGAAAGGCGAGCGTTACCAAGGTATTGTTGGCCTTGACGGTGACAACTTATCTGAAATCCTCGAAAGCTACTTCGCCAACTCAGAGCAGCTTAAAACCCGCATTTGGTTAAGAACTGGCGAGCATCAAGGCCAGCAACGTGCTGCTGGTATGCTGATTCAAGTGATGCCAGACGGTACAGGCACACCTGAAGACTTCGAGCACTTAGAGCAATTGACAGCTACAGTCAAAAGCGAAGAGTTATTTAGCCTAGAAGCTAATGATTTGTTGTACCGTCTCTACAACCAAGAGAAAGTTCGTCTATTTGATCCACAAGCTGTTGAGTTTTTCTGTGGCTGCTCCCGTGAGCGCAGTGGCGCAGCTATCGTGACTATCGATCGAGCAGAAGTGAACGACATTTTAGCCGAGGTAGGTTCAATTTCTTTACATTGTGATTACTGCGGCACAAACTATTCGTTCGACGAAGCTCAGGTATCTGAGCTGTTCAACCAATCAGGTATGAGCAATAAAACGCTGCATTAATTTATACGACATAGCAAGCCTGTAATTTACCCTTCAAAAGGCCAGCACATGCTGGCCTTTTTGTGATCAACCCCCCGCAATACCTAGTCTTAGCCGTAATAAACTAACCTGTTAATTTTTGTCAATTATTAATCATTTTGCTCTAGCGCAAAGCTTTGCGCACACGATAAACTAACTCCACCAATATGTGATGCGTCGCTTAAAACCCCAATAAAAATGCGGATATTTTTTGAGCTATATCCCTGTTTTATATGAGACCGATTGCTAGCATGGTGAGCAGACAGAAGTTCAAAAATTATTACAAAATCCCTACAAAATATTCCAATAAGGAGCACCTATGACCGTTATGGAACATACAAAGGCTGCAACAATTGATCTTACCAAACACGGACTTCAAAACGTAAAAGAGGTTATTCGTAACCCAAGCTACGAGATGTTGTTCGAAGAAGAAACTCGCGCAGATCTGGAAGGCTATGAAAAAGGCGTGGTCACCGAATTAGGCGCAGTCGCTGTTGATACCGGTATTTTTACTGGACGCTCACCTAAAGATAAGTACATCGTTAAAGACACCACCACACAAGAGCACATGTGGTGGACATCAGACACAGTGAAAAACGATAACAAACCGATAGACCAAGCGGTATGGAACGACCTTAAACAGCTCGTCACCAATCAGCTATCAGGTAAACGTGTTTTCGTTATCGATGGTTACTGTGGTGCCAACCCAGACACTCGCTTAAGCATTCGTGTTATCACTGAAGTTGCATGGCAAGCGCACTTTGTGAAAAACATGTTTATTCGTCCAAGTGAAAAAGAGCTGGCAACGTTTGAACCTGATTTCGTGGTGATGAACGGTGCCAAATGTACTAACCAGAAGTGGGAAGAGCACGGTCTGAACTCTGAAAACTTCACGGTATTTAACCTGACTGAGCGTATGCAACTTATTGGTGGTACATGGTACGGTGGTGAGATGAAGAAAGGCATGTTCGCGATGATGAACTACTTCCTTCCTCTTAAAGACATTGCTTCTATGCACTGTAGCGCCAACAAGTGTAAAGAAAACGGCGACGTGGCGATCTTCTTTGGTCTATCTGGTACAGGTAAAACCACGCTATCTACCGATCCTAAACGTGAGTTAATCGGCGATGATGAACACGGCTGGGATGATGATGGTATCTTCAACTTCGAAGGGGGTTGTTACGCGAAAACCATCAAGCTATCAAAAGAAGCAGAGCCAGACATCTACAATGCGATTCGTCGCGATGCACTACTCGAGAACGTAACCGTACGTAGCGATGGCTCGATTGACTTCGATGATGGTTCAAAAACAGAAAATACCCGTGTTTCTTACCCTATCGAGCACATAGAGAACATTGTTAAACCTGTTTCTAAAGCGGGTCATGCCAACAAAGTCATTTTCCTATCTGCTGATGCATTTGGTGTTCTACCTCCTGTTGCTAAGTTGACACCTGAGCAGACTAAGTATCACTTCCTATCTGGCTTTACAGCTAAGCTGGCGGGTACTGAACGCGGTATTACTGAGCCAACACCAACCTTCTCAGCTTGTTTCGGTGCGGCGTTCCTAACGCTACACCCAACAAAATACGCCGAAGTACTGGTGAAGCGTATGGAAGCGGCTGGTGCTGAAGCTTACCTGGTTAACACCGGTTGGAACGGCAGTGGCAAACGTATCTCAATTCAAGATACTCGCGGCATCATTGATGCAATTCTTGATGGGTCGATAGAGAATGCGCAGACCAAACATATTCCAATCTTTAATTTGGAAGTACCTACTGCATTGCATGACGTTGACCCAGCCATCCTAGATCCACGTGATACTTACACTGACCCACTACAATGGGAAAGCAAAGCGAAAGACCTTGCTCAGCGTTTTATCAACAACTTTGATAAGTACACAGACAATGACGAAGGTAAATCTCTGGTTGCAGCCGGACCTCAGCTAGATTAGTGACGTATACCCAAAATAATTGGAGTTGCAGCGCGGCCACAAGACAATTCAGCCCTATGAGCATAGGTATTCTATGTGATTAGGGTGAATTGGCGCAGTGAACAAAGCTGCAGATTCAAGTATGAAGGGTATGATTGGAAATTGTGTAGCTAAGCCCCTAAGTTGAGGGGCTTTTTGTTGCCTGAAAAGAAAAAGTGTTCCAAGCTAGTAGCATCTATCGACGAGGGAAAGTGATTAAACGTGAAAAAAGCACTCTTGCTGCTTGCTATCCTAGTGGTCAGTACCATCACTCTATCCGTACTTGCGTTGTATACTGTCATGCAAACCAGTTACGCTGCAAAACTCGTCACCACTTTTATTAATACCCTGACGCCTTATCAACTAGAAACCACCCACGCTGAATATTCTCCTCCATTCCAACTGACATTAAGCGATGTTGAGCTGCAACATGACGACAATGCGATCCAGCTCCCTAAGCTCACCTTATGGCTGAGCCAGTTTCCTTGGCAACAAGGCAAATTAAACTTCGACTCTATTTTAGTCGAAGGTGCAAGTTTAGATCTGAATGAACTTGAATCTACCCTTTTCGAGCAAGTTAAGCTCCACCAGCTGGCCTTTAAGCATGTCGATATAAACGCGGGGAGATGGTCAGCACGTGGCGTCAACCTGCAGATTGAAAACCCAGTCTGGCAAAGTGCACAACAGTCTTTGCCCTACGGTGATATTCAGCTCTCGGCTGAGCAGCTTTACATACAAGGGGAGGCGTTGGATAACCTGCTTGTCGATATGCATTACCAAGCGACTGACAGCACGGTGTTTGGTAGTTCATTTAATTGGCGTGGGGCCAACATTTCAGGCCAAGCAGAACAATACCCGCAAGGTTGGTCGCTAGTCAATGTCACCATAGATCAACTCACGCTACCACAGTCGACCCAAATTGAACGCCTTGTCACCACACTCCGCAACCTCAGCTTACCGATTTATTATATTAACAGTCTCGATATTATTAACAGTTCATTCAACTACCGTCATTGGCGATTCGAGCACCTTGATGCCTCACTTGAAAATCTCGCACTTGAACGCTCGTCATGGCAACAACAAGCTGGCTATGCCTCCTTTGATGCAGAAAGCATTAGCAATAGAGAACTGCAGCTCTTCTCACCTGGCGCCAAGTTGGCCTTCAGTCACAATCAGATCCAAATTGAAGAATTTGATGCGGATTTCAAACAAGGACGGGTACAGCTACAAGGGGTTGTTTCACCGCTAGCAGTCAAGCTCTCGCAACTGACAGTAAGTGGTATTAGATGGTTAGAACAAACCGAGCAGTTAACTCCTAGCCTAAAAGCTGCCGTCTCTTCGCTCAACCATTTAACGATTGACCAGTTGGACATAGAGAACGCACAGTTTATCCAAGTCGAAAAACAGCCATATTGGCAAATCTCTGGGCTGAATGTCGAGGGCACAAATCTGCTGCTTATCGATCAAGACAAACATGGACTGTTAGAAGGTAAACTGGAGATCAGTGCTAATGCCGCTAGTATCGACAAATTGGTGTCTTCCCAAGCACACCTCACTGCTCACGCAAGCAACAGAAAACTTACCTTAGATCGAGCCTTTATTCCTCTCGAGCAAGGTTATATCGAAGCAAATGGAACCTGGGATAGGGGCAGTCTAAGTGCCCCTTGGCAGCTAACACTCCACGCCGACGGTATACCGCTTGAACATTACTTTGTAGAGCAATCTCTGCCTTTCTCACTCACAGGGCTTGCCGAAACAGAGGTTGAACTCAAGGGATTATCTGGAGACTACTCTATGCTGTCACACAGCCTATCAGGGAAAGTAACGACCTATTTCCACCAAGCGACTTTACAGGCTAAAAGCTCTGATGGTGCACAAGAATATCAACATCAATTAGACTTAGGAGCGGTAGAGATGACAGCTGATCGTGGGCGAATAACCGTGAGTAGCCCTAATAGCATTTCACAAATTGCTGGAGAGATGGATCTAACCAAGCCGCAATTTTCCACCTTGCTGTTTAAATCACAACATGATTGTGCTGAGCTTTGGTCAGATATTCTTAGTGCCACCAATGTGATAAAGCAGACTTGCAAGCCTGACAAGCCTCAACCGATAACGCCATCACCAGAACTAGAGATTCACTCTTCAGCTACAGAGTCTTCGCCAAGTACCGATTTATAATTAGGGATCAACATATAAGTACCAATAAAGTCGACGGCAGCCTGTTCGCCACTCTGAATGGTCACATGAATGACAATTCTAGCTTTGCGTCCTGATGCCAAACGATCTAAATCGCCACTAATGCCATCAAGCGACGTGGACGCTACAGGGTTTTGCGTCACTGGGTGACGATAGCGGATTTGGCTATCAGCCAGCACAATATCACCACTTAACCCACGCTCTTTCATCAGTAGCCAGGTCATTCCCCAACCAGTAAGCGTCGCTAAGGTGAAAGCAGAACCGGCAAACATTGTATTGTGCGGGTTCAAGTTGGGGTTGAGCTGCGCGCCACATTCAAACTGATAACCTGTGTATTGGTTTATCTTGATGCCCATCTTGTCACTAATCGGAATTTGATGTTCCCATCGCTCTTGCAGCTCAGTACACCACTCAGGTTTACGCAGCACATTCGCCATAGGATCAAGATGCTTCACCATTTGCTGGTGTCTAACCGGGCCACGCTCGTCGGTCAATTCACCACGTCGCTCAAAGCCATTATTCTCATAGAAGGAGATCGCATCCTCACGGGCATTACACACTAAGCGTTTCGCCCCTTCCTGGCGCGCTAATGATTCTAAGGCAACCAATACCAGTGACCCCATGCCTTTGCCACGACGAGAGCCTTTTACTGCCATATAGCGTATCTGGCCCTCACTGTCTGGCGTGATGTACAGCCGGCCGATAGCCATCGGTCTACCACGACCATCAACAATCATGCGATGATGGCTCATCGGATCGTATTCATCACGTTCTGAACCAATTGGCATTCGCCACGGCTCTCGCAACATCTGCCAACGAAAGTGATAGTACTTATTCAGTTGGTTATCGTTTTTTGGCGTGATCAGCTTAAACATAAAAATCCTTTTTATAGAGACGAACTCGCCTCTCTACTAGCCTTATTATTATACTTGTAACCAGAAGGTTACAGGGCCGTCATTGACTAACGACACTTTCATATCAGCGGCAAAACGTCCACGCTCTGTCGGTAAGACTTCAGCACAGCGGTCGGCAAAGTATTCGTACAAACGTTCAGCTTCTGCCGGATGTGCTCCGCGAGAAAAGCCTGCACGCGTTCCTTTCTTGGTATCTGCAGGTAAAGTGAATTGGGATACCACCAGCACTTTACCATCAACTTGCTTAACGTTGAGGTTCATCTTATCCTCAGCGTCACCAAAAACACGGTAAGTGGTTACCCGCTCCATCAAACGTTTTGCCTTCGCTTCATCATCGTCTTTTTCTACGCCTAATAATACAAGTAGACCTTTGTCGATTTCTCCTACCACTTCACCATCTACGCGTACGGCTGCCTCACTCACTCTCTGGATCAGTGCTATCACTGTGCTTTCCTTCGTCTTGCTCATTTTCAAATTGCACTGAGTTTACCATGTCTGATTGCTCACTCCACTGCTCTCTTTCGCCAAGTGCAGCCGTCACCTCAGCGCCAACCAAAACAATCAACCAACATAAATAGACCCAAACAAATAAGATCGGTATCGCGGCCAAAGCACCATAAATCAACTGATAAGACGGAAACTCAGTTATGTAAGCGGCAAAACCTTTTTTACTCGCTTCAAATAAAAGCGCAGCCACAATCGCTCCAATAACGGCATGACGAAATCGCACCTTTTTATTTGGCACTAACAAATACAAACCGACAAAAGCAAAGAACGACAGTAAGAATGGAAGCCAGCGCAATAGCAGGTTATAGACACCTGAAATCGTCTCACTCTCAAGTATTTTTAGTGAGGTAACGTAAGAGGTGGCGGCAATACTTGCCCCAACTAGTATTGGTCCAAGCGTCAGTACCATCCAATACATCGAGAAGGAAAACACCGCACGACGCTTTTCAGTTACGCGCCAAATATAGTTTAGGTTTTTATCGATATTAGAGATCAGCATTAAGGCTGCGACAAATAAGAATGCGCCACCGACAGCGCTCATCTTTCCAGTGTTGGCAACAAACTCTAACAGAGCATTCTTAACCGCATCTCCTGCCGCGGGAACAAAGTGAGTAATCACAAAATCTTGCAGTGCCGTGCCTGCGTTTTCAAAAATGGCAAAAGAAGACAACACAGAAAGCAATACGGTTAGCATTGGCACGATTGATAACAAGGTAATGTACGCCAGATAGCCAGCATTAACGTTGACTCTATCGTGACCCATTCTGGTCAGCAGATAGCGTGCAAATAATACGGCTTGCTTAATCACTGGCTCGATTTTCAACTTGTAACTCCCTACTATCTCAGTCATCCTAACAGTCTAATTCTAAAGGAAAGGAAACCATCATGCCGTACTTACTTGCTATTGTATTGTCGATTTTTACCCTAACCGGGTGTCAATCAGCCTATTACTCTGCAATGGAACAAGTAGGCTACCATAAACGAGACATCATGGTGGATCGCGTTGAAGACGCCAAACAGTCACAACAAGACGCGCAACAAGAATTTACTAGCGCACTGGAAGCGCTTTCGGCATTGACCAACTTTGACGGTGGGGAACTAGAAACCGTCTACAACCAGATCAACGACAAGTACCAAGACAGTGAAAAAGCCGCGCAAGATGTCAGTGACCGCATTGCCGCTATTGAAGATGTCTCAGATGCACTATTTGCTGAGTGGCAAGATGAATTAAAGCTTTACACTAGCACCAAGCTTAAGCGTTCTAGTGAACAAAAACTTAAAGAGACCCAGCGCTCATACAGTACTATGTTGTCAGCGATGAAGCGCGCAGAAGACAAGATGGCCCCAGTACTCAATACACTGCGCGACAATACTCTTTATTTAAAACACAACCTCAATGCGAGCGCGATTGGCTCTCTACAGGGTGAGTTTGCAAGCTTGGAACAAGATATCCAATACGCAATACAAGATATGAATGCAGCGATTGCAGAGTCAGATAAGTTCCTACAAAAGCTAAGCCAGAAGTAACACTTTAAAACCTCCTCCTAGTGAGGAGGTTTTAGCTTTCCACCTCAGCAACTAAGTCTGTTACTTGGCGAACAAAGCTGGCCCTTTCCATTGCCGTCCCCCACGGAATTTCGATCACTTGATAACCTAGCTCAGTGTAGGTATCGACAAGCGTTTGATGGATTTGAAGCGCTTCTTCAAAACTATGCGGACGCACCTCATCTTGAACATAAATCGAGGCTTCAGGTCGGCAAGCAAATACCTGACTATGGTACCCAACGCTTTGGGTCAGGAATTCCTGATCCACTATACAACCGCCCACTTTAAGGTAGGCGACAATATCGGGAATCGCTCGATCCATAAATGCGACTTGTGATTGCTGCGCGGTAAGCTTTTGGTCACCCATAAACCTTAAGCATAAATAAGCAAATTCTGGCAAGTTTGTCCATGGCAGTATGCCATTAGGTTGCAGACTCTGTTGCTCAATTAGTGTGCGTGACCCTTCAGCAAAAGTCGCGTAGCCATATTGTGCTAACGCGGCAACTAAGGTTGTTTTACCCGCACCTGGACCGCCAGTAATTACGATTGGTTTCATTTTCCCCCCATAAAAGAAAAGCCCCGAGTTGGCGTCAACTCAGGGCTTTAAAGCTTAAATAACGACTAAGTGATATTACTTAGCGTTACGCGCTTCACGCTTACGATCGCTTTCCGTTAGGAACTTCTTACGAATACGGATGCTTTCAGGCGTTACTTCTACTAGTTCATCTTCATCAATAAACTCTAGAGCTTGCTCAAGAGTGTGCTTGATTGGCGGAGTAAGAACCTGAGCGTCATCAGTACCTGATGCACGAACGTTAGTTAGCTGCTTACCTTTCAGTGCGTTTACTGTCAGGTCGTTGTCACGGCTGTGAATACCGATGATCATACCTTCGTAAACTTCTACACCGTGACCGATGAATAGACGACCACGTTCTTGAAGGTTAAACAGTGCATTAGTCAGAGCTTTACCTGCAGCGTTCGCAATTAGAACACCGTTGATACGTTGACCAATCTGACCACCTTTGTGAGGGCCGTAGTGATCAAACGTATGGTACAGAAGACCAGAACCAGACGTTAGCGTCATGAACTCAGTTTGGAAACCGATAAGACCACGAGAAGGCATATCGAAATCCATGCGAACACGGCCTTTACCATCTGGTGCCATATCCTTCAGCTCACCTTTACGTAGGCCGATGTTTTCCATGATACCGCCTTGGTGCTCTTCAAGAACGTCAATCGTTACTGTTTCAAACGGTTCCATTAACTGACCATCTTCTTCTTTGATGATTACTTCTGGACGAGATACAGCAAGCTCGAAGCCTTCACGACGCATGTTTTCGATCAGGATAGATAGGTGAAGCTCACCACGGCCTGATACGCGGAATTTGTCTGGATCGTCTGTTTGCTCAACACGTAGTGCTACGTTGTGAACCAATTCTTTTTCTAAACGCTCAAGGATGTTACGTGACGTTACGAACTTACCTTCTTTACCCGCGAACGGAGAAGTGTTTACTTGGAACGTCATGGTTACTGTTGGTTCATCAACAGACAGTGCTGGTAGCGCTTCAACTTGGTTCTGCGCACAGATAGTGTCAGAGATTTTCAGCTCGCCAAGACCAGTGATAGCGATGATGTCACCCGCGTTCGCTTCAGCAACTTCGTGACGCTCAAGGCCTAGGTAGCCCATTACTGTGCCAACTTTACCATTACGAGTCTTACCATCAGCACCGATTACCGTTACTTGTTGGTTTGGTTTAACGCTACCACGAGTTACACGTGCAACACCGATAACACCAACGTAAGAGCTGTAGTCTAGCTGAGAAACTTGCATCTGTAGTGGACCATCTAGGTCAACCTGAGGTGCTTCAACTTCTTCAACGATAGTCTGGAATAGTGGTTCCATGTTCTCGCCAGCTTCACCTTCTTCAAGCGTTGCCCAACCGTTAAGTGCTGAAGCGTAAACCACTTTGAAGTCTAGCTGTTCATCAGTAGCACCTAGGTTGTCGAATAGATCGAAGACTTGATCCATAACCCAGTCAGGACGAGCGCCAGGGCGGTCAATTTTGTTGATTACAACGATTGGCTTAAGACCGTGAGCAAAGGCTTTCTGCGTTACAAAACGCGTTTGTGGCATTGGGCCATCAACTGCGTCAACGATAAGTAGCACAGAGTCAACCATAGACATGATACGCTCTACTTCACCACCGAAGTCAGCGTGTCCCGGAGTGTCTACGATGTTGATGCGGTAGTCATTCCAGTTAATTGCTGTGTTTTTAGCCAGAATGGTAATGCCACGCTCTTTCTCGATGTCGTTCGAGTCCATGACTCGCTCTTCAGCTTCACCGCGAGACTCTAAAGTACCTGATTGCTGTAGTAGTTTATCAACCAGTGTTGTTTTACCGTGGTCAACGTGCGCGATGATCGCGATATTTCTTAAATTATCAATCTGTGGAGTAGCCATGGATCTTGATTCACTTATAAAAGAAGCAACCCTCTTAAATCGAACATTTAATGAGCACTGCCTATTTGATTAAAAAAACGACCGTAATGTACCAGATTCTAGCGAAAAACCCAGAAATATGTGATCTGATTCGCTCCATTTCGTCGATTATTTTATTGATGAAACGCAAGCTCACTCCGAGTAAAGGTAAATCCCCATTGACATGAGGTCGAAAACTCGGCTGAATGAATGTCGATTTTGTCTTATCTTGGTGCAATGCAAAATAAACGCACCAAGACAGTGCAGTAATAGATCATTTTGGTGCAAGAAACTGCACCAAATTAACACCAAACCCGCTAATTCATTGAAATTAATGGACTAATTTTTTTGGCACGCTTTTGGCTTTATGAGAAATAGCATCGATTAATACGATTGAAACGAAATTAATCAATGCTGGATTTCATCAACCGAATCGAGCTAAACCGCTTTAATAACACTGGAGGTTATCCAAGATGTCTGTAGAAAACGTTCTATCTCTGATCCAAGAAAACGAAGTTAAGTTTGTTGACCTACGCTTTACCGATACTAAAGGTAAAGAGCAGCACGTATCTATCCCTGCTCACCAAGTGGACGCAGACTTCTTCGAAGAAGGTAAAATGTTTGACGGTTCATCAGTTGCTGGCTGGAAAGGCATCAACGAATCAGACATGGTAATGATGCCTGACGCATCATCTGCTGTACTAGACCCGTTCACTGAAGATGCAACGCTAAACGTTCGTTGTGACATCCTTGAGCCTGCAACGATGCAAGGCTACGACCGTGACCCTCGCTCAATCGCAAAACGTGCTGAAGACTACCTACGCGCTACTGGAATTGCCGATACTGTGCTTGTTGGTCCTGAACCAGAATTCTTCCTATTTGACGATGTTAAATTCGCCACTGACATGTCTGGTTCTTTCTTCAAGATTGACGATATCGAAGCAGCTTGGAACACTGGTTCTGACATCGAAGGCGGTAATAAAGGCCACCGTCCAGGCGTTAAAGGTGGTTACTTCCCAGTCGCTCCTGTAGATTCTTCTCAAGATATCCGCTCTGCAATGTGTTTAATCCTAGAAGAGATGGGCCAAGTTGTAGAAGCACATCACCACGAAGTTGCAACTGCAGGCCAAAACGAAATTGCGACTCGCTTTAACACCCTGACTGCTAAAGCGGACGAAATTCAGGTTTACAAATATGTAGTTCACAACGTTGCACACGCATTTGGTAAAACAGCGACATTCATGCCTAAACCACTAGTTGGCGATAACGGCTCAGGTATGCACGTTCACCAATCTCTAGCGAAAGATGGCGTTAACCTATTCGCTGGCGACAAGTACGGCGGCCTATCTGAAATGGCGCTTTACTACATCGGTGGTATCATCAAGCACGCTAAAGCAATCAACGCATTTGCTAACGCATCAACTAACTCGTACAAGCGTCTTGTACCAGGCTTCGAAGCACCAGTTATGCTTGCTTACTCTGCACGTAACCGCAGCGCTTCTATCCGTATCCCAGTGGTACCAAGCCCGAAAGCACGTCGTATCGAGCTACGTTTCGGTGATCCATCTGCCAACCCTTACCTATGCTTTGCTGCAATGCTTATGGCTGGTCTTGACGGTATCAAGAACAAGATCCACCCAGGCGAAGCAATGGATAAAGACCTTTACGATCTACCAGCTGAAGAAGCAGCAGAGATCCCAACAGTGGCTTACTCACTAAAAGAAGCACTAGAGTGCCTAGACGCTGACCGTGAGTTCCTAACTTCTGGCGGTGTATTCTCTGACGACTTTATCGATTCTTACATCGACCTTAAGTCTCAAGACGTAGAGAAAGTAAACATGACAACTCACCCACTAGAGTTCGAATTGTACTACTCTGTATAATCAACTGTAGTACGCGCTATCGCGTCGAGTTACATAAAACTAAGGCTCTCCTCGCAGGTGGGCCTTTTTCTTTTCAGTGGATAAATTTGTGCCTGCTAATATGACTTCGACAATACTAAAGGAGAGGTTATGCAGCGCTTTTATATCAGCATTGCAACTATGCTGTTGATAAGTTCAACCTGCTACACACAGACGATTTACACTTGGGTTGATGACAGTGGTGCACGCCACTTCAGTGACTCTAGAGCCGTAGAACACGCAACATCGATTGAGCTACCCAAGTTAGAACAATCTGCCTCTCCACATCAAGTCAGTGAACCGCTGGCTCAAGACAATAACCAAGATATACAGTATCAAACTGCAACACCCACACCTCTTGTAATCAACATAACCGACCCAGAACATGACTCTACACAACGCAGCAACAATGGTTCACTTGAACTCCATGCCAAGCTAAACCGCGAACTCAACGTTGGTGAACAACTCCAGCTAATCGTCAATGGCAGCAAATATGGAGTACCAACCACAACAGCCGAATGGCATTTAAAAAACCTTGATAGAGGTGCTCACTCCTTTCTTATTCAAGCATTTAGATACGGCAAGCTTATTGCATCGTCTAAGTCTATTACGGTGCATTTGCTACGTGCGAGTATCAATTCAGTGAAACAAAGACCTAATTCCTAGGACTATCTCTCGTTTTCACTTTAGTTCTCCCAATCAATGCGCCATACTTGAATCATCAATCGCACCATTTTGGTGCATTGCACAATTCAAGTTCAAGGATGGGGCAAAACAGTGGATAACGAACTCAACGACATTATTCTCAACCACCAAGTGACGGCGATTTTAATCATGAACGAATCGCTGCAGGTCAAGTACGCCAACCCTGCAGCTGAGCAGTTATTTTCTCAAAGTTCCAAACGTATTGTTGATCATCCTCTATCACACTTGATCCAGCACGCCTCAATGGACCTTGCTTTACTCTCTCAACCACTACAAAGCGGCCAAAGCATTACTGATAGCGATGTCACATTTGTCGTTGATGGTAAACCTTTAATGCTCGAAGTGACCGTCAGCCCTATCTCGTGGAAAAGAGAATTAATGCTGCTAGTTGAAATGAGAAAAATCGGACAACAACGCCGCCTATCTCAAGAACTCAATCAACATGCGCAGCAGCAGGCAGCCAAACTTTTGGTGCGGGGCTTGGCCCATGAAATTAAAAATCCTCTGGGTGGGCTAAGAGGAGCAGCGCAACTCTTAGAACGAACCCTGCCTGACCCTAATCTCGCAGAGTACACCCAGATAATCATCGAGCAGGCAGACCGACTTCGCGCTTTAGTCGACCGTTTGTTAGGGCCACAAAAGCCCGGAAAAAAACAACCCGAGAATTTACACCTAATCTTAGAAAAGGTTCGCCAACTGGTTGATCTTGAAGTCAATCAGAGTGTAACAATAGAAAGAGACTATGACCCGAGCCTGCCAGAAATCTTAATGGATGCCGATCAGATTGAACAAGCACTGCTCAACATAGTGAGTAATGCTGGGCATATCCTAAAGAGTCAATCTAACGGCCAAATCACCATTCGCACCAGAACAGTGCATCAGGCCAATATTCACGGTCAGAGATGCAAGTTAGCTGCACGAATAGAAATTATCGACAACGGGCCCGGCATCCCTTCTGACCTGCAAGATACTCTGTTTTATCCAATGGTGAGCGGTCGTGAAGGCGGCACTGGACTAGGGCTGTCAATCGCACAAAACCTGATCGACCAACATCAAGGCAAGATTGATGTCGAGAGTTGGCCAAGTAGAACAACATTTACGATTTATTTACCGATTTAAACAACATTAGTGGCATTGCTGTAAGGAAAACAATATGAGTAAAGGATATGTTTGGGTGGTCGATGACGACAGCTCCATTCGCTGGGTTATGGAGAAGACCCTATCATCAGCCAATATCAAGTGTGAAACCTTTGCCGATGCCGAGAGCGTGTTGATGGCACTAGAACGTGAAACACCCGATGTTCTCGTCTCGGATATACGGATGCCAGGCATTGATGGGATTGAGCTTCTTAAGCAAGTCAACGAACGTTCACCTGATCTGCCAGTGATCATCATGACCGCTCACTCAGATCTCGATGCCGCGGTAAATGCGTATCAAAAAGGCGCATTCGAGTATTTGCCTAAACCGTTTGATGTCGATGAAACCTTAACTCTAGTTGAACGAGCAATCACTCACAGCCAAGAACAAAAACAAGATCAGGCTGCACTCACCGACGATGACTACACACCACCTGAGATCATCGGTGAAGCCCCTGCAATGCAAGAGGTATTTCGCGCCATCGGTCGTTTGTCTCGCTCTTCCATATCAGTGCTTATCAATGGCGAATCAGGCACAGGTAAAGAGCTGGTTGCCCATGCCCTTCACCGCCACAGCCCGCGAGCAAGCAAACCTTTTATCGCCCTTAATATGGCAGCGATTCCAAAAGATTTGATCGAGTCTGAACTGTTTGGTCATGAAAAGGGGGCATTTACCGGAGCAAACAACATTCGCCAAGGCCGTTTTGAACAAGCCAATGGCGGCACCCTGTTTTTGGATGAGATCGGTGATATGCCACTCGATATTCAAACTCGCTTACTACGCGTCCTTGCTGATGGCCAGTTTTATCGCGTAGGTGGCCACTCTCCGATTAAAGTTGATGTTCGCATTGTGGCAGCAACGCACCAGAATCTCGAAAAGCTAGTACAGAAAGGTGACTTCCGCGAGGATTTATTCCACCGCCTTAATGTCATTCGTATCCAGATCCCGGCCCTTCGAGAGCGTAAGCAAGATATTGAAAAACTGACGCTGCACTTTTTGGCACTCGCAGCAGAAGAACTCGGTGTCGATGTGAAAACACTTCATTCAGCCACCGTCGACACACTTAACCGTTTAGATTGGCCGGGAAATGTGCGCCAACTTGAAAATATCTGTCGTTGGCTCACCGTAATGGCGAGTGGTACAGAAGTCTTACCAGCCGATCTGCCAACAGAACTCCTTGAAGAGAAAGTACTCTGCAATGCTTCAACTTCAGGCTCTTGGCAACAACAGCTTGCAACTTGGGCAAAGAGTTCGTTGTCACAAGGCGACACCGAATTACTCTCTTATGCACTTCCTGAATTTGAACGTATACTTTTGGAAGCAGCGTTGGAACACACCAACGGGCACAAACAAGATGCAGCAAAAGTTTTAGGTTGGGGACGAAATACACTGACACGTAAGCTCAAGGAGCTCTATTAACACTGGAACAAGCGTCACAACTTGATTTGAATTGAGGTGATTTAGCCAGCACAGGTTAACTCATTAGCTTGAATAGTAAGGATAAATCACCTACTTTTTACTCAATACACTCGCTCGCATTGAACACAATAGAAATTTCAGAGTACTGTATCAACAGAAGAAATCGGATGTCAGCGACCACTCAGATAACTCTTAGAACCGCCGTAGTACTGCCTTTTGTGATGATTTTTATTATCACTATCGGTGTGATCGTTACAGTTCAAAAAAACAGTTATGAAGAGATGGTAGTCGATATTAGTGATAAGCAACTTACCGCTCTGACCGATAACGTAAACCTCGAATTACACAGTTTTTTGGATGAACCTTTTCAGGCAAGCTTATCCTTAAGTCACTCAATCGGCTTCAATCAGATTTATACTCCCGGTGACACCACTGATATTGAGCAGTATTTCCTAACTGCGTTTCGCAACTTATACAACAACTTCCCTCAACTTGATGTCATCGGTTTTGGTGGTGAAAACGCAGAGTACATTGGCTTTCGTAAAGAACCAAATAAGGGCTATACCCTTATGGTGCAAGATGATCGTACACAAGGGAAGCTGGTTATCTATCGTGGTCAAGTAATCAGTGAAGATATTCGCTCAGTGTTTGAAGGATACGACCCAAGAGTGCGACCATGGTATGCGCCTGTGGCGAAATCTTTAACGCCTATGTGGTCATCCATCTACGCCAATGCGGATGAGAGACAAGAAATCACCCTTTCAGCATTAACACCCGTTTTCTATGACCAAGTATTTCAAGGTGTTGTCGTCACTGACGTAAAAATAGATACCTTTAATACCTTTCTTAAAGACCAACAACAGAAAACCAATGCAATTATCTATATTGTCGATGAAAAGAAACGCTTAGTCGCTCTTTCAACAGGTGGGCGTATCGTCTCTTGGGGGACACCTGAGAGCGAGAAGGGGGAACGACTATTAGCAACGGAATACGCAAATCCAATAGTGAAAACTAACGCCGACTATTTCACTTCACACAATTTTCATCGACAAAGCGAAACACAAAGATACTCTCTCGATATTGAAGGAGAGCGTTACTTTAACCACTTCACACCATACACCGATGAGTATGGATTACAGTGGTATATTGGTGTTGCCGTTTCAGAGAGTCACTTACTCGGAAAGCTACCCGAGAGCCAACGCAACAGTTGGATTATTGGTGTTATCGCCAGCTTTATAGGCATCGGACTGGGATTAGTTGCTTTTAACCGCATTGTTGCCCCAATAACCTCAACAGCCGCCGCAGCTAAAAGGTTAGCAAAAGGCGATTGGGACAGTCATATGCCACAGCCAGGCAGCATCTATGAAACAACCATGCTGGTCTATGCCTTCAACGAAATGGCAAATAACCTTAAAGCGTCATTCCGAGCCCTACACTCTCAACTGCTCTATGACTCGCTCACTAAGCTATACAGCCGTGAAGGGTTGATTGACACCTGTGACAAGATACCCTCACTGACAGGCTCGCTGATGCTGGTTGGTATCAACAAATTTAGAGATATAAACGACAGCCTAGGACACTATCAAGGTGACCAACTACTGATTACCATTTCAAAACGTCTCAAGTCAGTGTTCACTGGTGAATATTACTTAGCGCGAATAGGGGGAGATGAATTCGCCATTTATTTACCCCAGCAACAAGGAGAGGAAAGCACGTCACAAATCGCAAACCGAGTATTAAAAGCTTTTGCTTCTCCGTTTGTTATGGATAAGGAAAGTGTTGTTGTTAGTGTTTCTATCGGTATTGTTGAGCAGAGCCCAGAGCAGAATATGACCCTGTGGCTGCGGAATGGTAGCATTGCACTTAGCAACGCCAAGCAAGACATCCATGGAGTCAGCCACTACCGACCTGAGATGGCAGATATTTCTCGTAAGCGAACGTTAATGCAAGTCAAAATTAAAGACGCACTCGAACACAATGAGTTTGTCCCTTTTTATCAACCACTTGTCGATCTAAAAACTGGGGAAGTCGTCGGCGCAGAAGCACTTGCCCGTTGGCTATCCCCTTCAGCAGGATTGGTTTCTCCGATGGACTTCATTCCTATTGCCGAAGAAAGTGGTCAAATCGGCGCTATCGGAGAACAAATTCTCTTGCAGGCGTGCAACGATGCAGTTCAGGGGATGAAAGAAGGCAAATGGGATTCTTCATTCCATATGCATGTAAACCTATCCGTTAATCAGCTTTCGCAACCAGACTTCATCTCTACCTTACAAAAAGTGCTTACTCAATCGACCTTAAATGCCAATAACCTAACACTAGAAATCACTGAATCACGCATTGTGGATAATGATCCAGTGATCATCCAAAATATGCAAGCTATCCGTGACCTTGGGGTTCACATCGCTATTGACGATTTTGGTACTGGATACAGCTCTCTTGCATATTTGCATAAGCTGCCGTTTGACTGTCTTAAGATCGATCGCACTTTCGTTAACAACCTTGACTCTAAAGACCTAGATACTTCGATCGTTGCCGCTATCGTTAATATGACTAAAGGGATGAAAGTCTCACTTATCGCTGAGGGCATTGAAACGGATGAACAGGCTAAAATGCTGTCGATACTCAATTGTCCATTAGGTCAGGGCTTCCTATACAGCAGACCAGTCCCATACCAAGAGTGGCCAACAAATCTGTTCAACATCAAGTAATCACTACCAATGATGATTGATTTATAGGTAAATATACTAAGCTGACTACTCACTTTCCGCTAGTTTCTCTATTTTGATAATAATATCTATTGAACCAGTCACACTTTATCCCTCAGCTTCCTCCTAAGATGAATAGATTACTCACATAACGATGGAAACTGATCGTGGCAAAATATTTCTGGGCTTTGCTCTCTGTCATCATATCTTGCCACGCCTACGCATTGAAGCCTCTAAATGGTGCTCAAGATGAGTGGCCGCCCTATTTTAATTCTCCCTCTCAACCTATTGGTTATGCTCATCAAATTGTAAAAGACACTTTATGCCTTGCCGGTTACAACTTACAAACTCAGTTCATGCCGTGGAACAGAGCATATAAATCTACATTAGAAGCAAAAACAGATATCTTGCTAGGAGTTTGGAAAACACCGGAAAGAGAACAGGATTTCTTGTTTAGTCATCCTTACTACATTAACCAAATTAAACTGATAAGCCCGAGTTCAGCCCCGATTAGGTATCAAGGTACACATACTCTCAGTAAGATCAGGTTAGGTTTAGTCTCTGGTTACGCTTATGGCAAAGCGTTGAAATCCAAAGTAGGGCTCAATATTCTTGCCGCTAAAGATGTTCAAGAAAATATCCTTTATTTACTTAAACATAGAGTCGATGCCATCTTAATGGATGAAATCGTATTCTCTTGGAACCTACAATCGATGGGCGTTGACGTGAAAGACTTTTATGTTTCGGATCTAACGGTAAAAAGGGTCCCATTACATATTGCAGTAAGCAGAGAGCACCCTTTGGCTGAAGCGATTATCTCACACTTTAATTCAGCCTTAAGAAACAGCTCGGTATGCGAAAACAAGTGAGCGTAAATATAAGAGAGCAAGAACGAAAAAACCCCAGCATTTCTGCTGGGGTTTAAATAGTGGCGGAGAGATAGGGATTTGAACCCTAGATACGCTATTAACGTATGCCGGTTTTCAAGACCGGTGCTTTCAACCACTCAGCCATCTCTCCACAAATTGTTCCTAAAACTTAGTCTTACTTAATAACGCTATGTTTTAGTTTTGCTTTCAGACTTTCTCTGAATAAGAGATAAATCTGAAAACATAAAGTAAGCCTGGCGATGTCCTACTCTCACATGGGGAAACCCCACACTACCATCGGCGCTAATTCGTTTCACTTCTGAGTTCGGCATGGAATCAGGTGGGTCCAAATCGCTATGGTCGCCAAGCAAATTCTTAATTCGGAAAGCTGCTTTCTCTAAGAGCGTGTTCTACACATTCAATGTTCTTGCTTTGAGTCCATCAAAACCCTTTGGGTGTTGTATGGTTAAGCCTCACGGGCAATTAGTACAGGTTAGCTCAACGCCTCACAACGCTTACACACCCTGCCTATCAACGTTCTAGTCTCGAACAACCCTTTAGGACCCTCAAGGGGTCAGGGAAGACTCATCTCAGGGCTCGCTTCCCGCTTAGATGCTTTCAGCGGTTATCGATTCCGAACTTAGCTACCGGGCAATGCGTCTGGCGACACAACCCGAACACCAGAGGTTCGTCCACTCCGGTCCTCTCGTACTAGGAGCAGCCCCCTTCAATCTTCCAACGCCCACGGCAGATAGGGACCGAACTGTCTCACGACGTTCTAAACCCAGCTCGCGTACCACTTTAAATGGCGAACAGCCATACCCTTGGGACCGACTTCAGCCCCAGGATGTGATGAGCCGACATCGAGGTGCCAAACACCGCCGTCGATATGAACTCTTGGGCGGTATCAGCCTGTTATCCCCGGAGTACCTTTTATCCGTTGAGCGATGGCCCTTCCATACAGAACCACCGGATCACTATGACCTGCTTTCGCACCTGCTCGAATTGTCATTCTCGCAGTCAAGCGGGCTTATGCCATTGCACTAACCACACGATGTCCAACCGTGTTTAGCCCACCTTCGTGCTCCTCCGTTACTCTTTGGGAGGAGACCGCCCCAGTCAAACTACCCACCAGGCACTGTCCTCAACCCGGATAACGGGTCTAAGTTAGAACATCAACACTACAAGGGTGGTATTTCAAGGACGGCTCCACCGATACTGGCGTACCGGTTTCAAAGCCTCCCACCTATCCTACACATGTAGGGTCAATGTTCAGTGCCAAGCTGTAGTAAAGGTTCACGGGGTCTTTCCGTCTAGCCGCGGGTACACTGCATCTTCACAGCGATTTCAATTTCACTGAGTCTCGGGTGGAGACAGCGTGGCCATCATTACGCCATTCGTGCAGGTCGGAACTTACCCGACAAGGAATTTCGCTACCTTAGGACCGTTATAGTTACGGCCGCCGTTTACCGGGGCTTCGATCAAGAGCTTCGCGCAAGCGCTAACCCCATCAATTAACCTTCCGGCACCGGGCAGGCGTCACACCGTATACGTCATCTTACGATTTTGCACAGTGCTGTGTTTTTAATAAACAGTTGCAGCCACCTGGTATCTGCGACTCCCAATAGCTCCATCCGCAAGGGACTTCACCGTCAGGAGCGTACCTTCTCCCGAAGTTACGGTACCATTTTGCCTAGTTCCTTCACCCGAGTTCTCTCAAGCGCCTTGGTATTCTCTACCCGACCACCTGTGTCGGTTTGGGGTACGATTTCTTACAATCTGAAGCTTAGAGGCTTTTCCTGGAAGCATGGCATCAATGACTTCACTACCGTAGTAGCTCGACATCGTGTCTCAGCCTTGAAGAGAGCCGGATTTACCTAACTCTCAAGCCTACGCACTTGAACCTGGACAACCGTCGCCAGGCCCACCTAGCCTTCTCCGTCCCCCCATCGCAATTGTAAGAAGTACGGGAATATTAACCCGTTTCCCATCGACTACGCCTTTCGGCCTCGCCTTAGGGGTCGACTTACCCTGCCCCGATTAACGTTGGACAGGAACCCTTGGTCTTCCGGCGTGGAGGTTTTTCACCCCCATTATCGTTACTCATGTCAGCATTCGCACTTCTGATACCTCCAGCATGCTTTACAACACACCTTCAACGGCTTACAGAACGCTCCCCTACCCAATGCGATAAATCGCATTGCCGCAGCTTCGGTTTATAGCTTAGCCCCGTTACATCTTCCGCGCAGGCCGACTCGACTAGTGAGCTATTACGCTTTCTTTAAATGATGGCTGCTTCTAAGCCAACATCCTAGCTGTCTAAGCCTTCCCACATCGTTTCCCACTTAGCTATAATTTGGGACCTTAGCTGGCGGTCTGGGTTGTTTCCCTCTCCACGACGGACGTTAGCACCCGCCGTGTGTCTCCCGGATAGTACTTACTGGTATTCGGAGTTTGCAAAGGGTTGGTAAGTCGGGATGACCCCCTAGCCTTAACAGTGCTCTACCCCCAGTAGTATTCGTCCGAGGCTCTACCTAAATAGATTTCGGGGAGAACCAGCTATCTCCAGGTTTGATTGGCCTTTCACCCCTAGCCACAAGTCATCCGCTAATTTTTCAACATTAGTCGGTTCGGTCCTCCAGTTGATGTTACTCAACCTTCAACCTGCCCATGGCTAGATCACCTGGTTTCGGGTCTATATCCAGCAACTCGACGCCCAGTTAAGACTCGATTTCTCTACGGCTCCCCTAGATGGTTAACCTTGCTACTGAATATAAGTCGCTGACCCATTATACAAAAGGTACGCAGTCACACCACGAGGGTGCTCCTACTGCTTGTACGTACACGGTTTCAGGTTCTATTTCACTCCCCTCACAGGGGTTCTTTTCGCCTTTCCCTCACGGTACTGGTTCACTATCGGTCAGTCAGTAGTATTTAGCCTTGGAGGATGGTCCCCCCATATTCAGACAGGATATCACGTGTCCCGCCCTACTCGATTTCACTGATGATGAGATGTCGGTTACGGGGCTATCACCCTGTATCGCTGAGCTTTCCAGCTCATTCACCTGTCTCATTAAAAGCTTAAGGGCTAGTCCAATTTCGCTCGCCGCTACTTTCGGAATCTCGGTTGATTTCTTTTCCTTCGGGTACTTAGATGTTTCAGTTCCCCGAGTTCGCCCTGTTAACCTATGTATTCAGTTAACAGTATCTGCTTATGCAGATGGGTTTCCCCATTCAGAAATCCCAGACTCAAATGGTTGTTACTACCTAATCTGGGCTTATCGCAAGTTACTACGTCTTTCATCGCCTCTGACTGCCAAGGCATCCACCGTGTACGCTTAGTCACTTAACCATACAACCCCAAAGAGTTTCGC
>NZ_LLEI02000009.1 GCF_001399455.2 Vibrio bivalvicida | reverse complement strand
AGGCAGCGGCTTTTGATGCCGCCATTCCCTGGTTCGAATCCAGGTAGACCTGCCACTATTTATAGGTTCAGTAGATAACATCTTTTGATGCCTCGTCTATTGTCCCTGGTTCGGCTCTAAGTAGCCTGCCATTACAACGTCTAGTTGATTCTCCAATTATCAGCTAAGACTAAAAACTTGATGCGGAAGTGGCGGAATTGGTAGACGCACCAGATTTAGGTTCTGGCGCCGC
>NZ_LLEI02000008.1 GCF_001399455.2 Vibrio bivalvicida | reverse complement strand
AAATTAACTGTCCGTCACTTCAGTGGGTGGCCCGTTCTTTGTCACATCTGTTTAGCTACTCGTTGACCTAGACTTTCTGGAAATACCAGTGGGTCAGTAGCCAATAGTGATCTGGTTTGTTTGTAGTGTTGAGTTCGGTGGTTCGTTTGGGTCTAGAGCGCACGGAAAGTACTTTATTAACAATCTGCTTAAGACGGACTGCCAACGCTCGGCGAATTTACTTCAAAGTTTG
>NZ_LLEI02000007.1 GCF_001399455.2 Vibrio bivalvicida | reverse complement strand
AGCACCTGCCTTACAAGCAGGGGGTCACTGGTTCGAGCCCGGTATCGCCCACCATTCTCTAAATGTTTTTGGATTTGAATTTCCAAACCACTTCAGTAAAACGTGCGTGGTTGGAGTTTTCGACCGTCTAAGAATCTTTAGAAAATGTACTTCCTAGTGAAGACACATTGCTCTTTAACAATTTGGAAAGCTGACGAATAACAACAATCCCCATATCTTCGGATATGCGTTGTTATTCAAATTAAAAGTTCTCAAATCCTAA
>NZ_LLEI02000006.1 GCF_001399455.2 Vibrio bivalvicida | reverse complement strand
CGCCCTGCTAAGTGGCTAGCAACGCATTACACGATACTTTAACTAGCCGCCGTAAGCACTGTACCAAACTAGAACCAAAATTGCCGAGCGTTGATAGTCCGCCTTGAGCAGTTTGTTAGCTGCTACGCAGAAGGTTGAGTTTTTCACCCAAGCGCCGAATTTGAAATCCATTATTGCTTTCGAGTGGCAATGTAAATTGGACAGCTCGAAAACCCAAACACAGTTGCTAGAACATGCTTGGCAGAGAATACTTTCAAAAAAGCACACTACCAAGCGCGCAAATCAGATTTAGCTACGCAGCATTTCAACACCCAAGAAGCCACACCAAAGAACTAAACAAACGCACCACTCCAGTAAACTGACTTTGGTTGATTCAATCACTTTTCGAACAGTGCCACTGGCGAGATAGTTTGCGCATTGGGACTATCAAGTGTGAAGCTAGAGCCCCGCATTCATGAGCACTTAAGCCCTTAGTTCTTTAAACACTAGCTAACGCCCTGCTAAGTGGCTGACAACTTGCCACAAAACGTAAACAAGCCACCTTAAACACAGAGCAAACTTTGAAGTAAATTCGCCGAGCGTTGGCAGTCCGTCTTAAGCAGATTGTTAATAAAGGACTTTCGGCGCGCTCTAGACCCAAACAACCCACCGAACTCAACAGTACAAACCAACCAGATTTTTATTGGCTACTGACCCACTGTCCTTTACAGAAACCCGCTTTAAGCAAGTAGCCAAACCAAAGTGACAGAGAACAGGCCACCCTCTGAAGTGACGGACAGTTAATTGCCACAACGATGAACCTTTGAGAGCTAAAATGGTTGTTGGCATATTAGCGCTTTCGATGCTTTCAAATGGCACTTACACCAGAGAAATGATCAACTCGAAGCGAACAATGCAGCTAGTTTTGACCAGCTAAAGCATCCACCCATGATCAACTACTTGCCATAAAATACCGTTCGTTTACAGCAAGCTTATTAACGCCCTGCTAAGTGGCTAGCAACGCATACCTCGATACTTAAACTAACCACCAAAAACACTGTACCAGACTAGAAGTAAAATTGCCGAGCGTTGATAGTCCGTCTTAAGCAGATTGTTAAACCTAATTGCGAATTTTGGACAAAGCTTTCAAAACAAGGGACCTATTTTTTGCCGATATTACCCATTTCGGTAATCTATTGACCATACTCCACTTTGAATTTATTGGTGAAGGCCTAAGAGCATATGCAATATATTCCGAAATATCGTTCGCATGCTTAGGGCTTAATATCCCCAACGTTTTGCCTTTAATAGTCACACCAAAAAACAAAGAGTAACCAAAATAAGGTTCGATACCACTTCCCGGATTGTAATTGACAAAATCACTTTTCCAACTTGGTATTGGCCATGTTTCTCTGTATGCACAACCATGGCAGACCAACGAAACATTTGAAGGACGCCAGGGCAAAGCATATTTAGACTCGGCAGTAATAATTGCATGCCCCTTACACTTAGGGCATATGCAGTGCACCTCTCTAAAATAGTCATTGAGTGTTGCATTAAACTTCATTGAATTCAAAACTCTCCTCATTAGGTTTAACGCCCTGTTAAGGGGTGAGCAACGCAATACCGAAGCCGCCGCATACCACCTTAAACACCACAGCCAACGCATAGTAAAAATGCCACGCGTTGCGAATCCCTCTTGAACAGTTGTTATGTGCGTGCTAATTGAGGTACTTTTGCCAATGTTGCTGCCCTTTCAAAACTACTCTGTAATCTTCGTAGTCCAATGAGCTGTAGAGCTTTTTAGCTGCAACATTATCATCACCGACCTCTAATGTGATTTTGAGGTAATCATTATCACGACAATACTGTTCGATACCATTCAGTTGTGCCTTGCCAACACCTTTACCACGAAAGTTGTCCGACACCATAAAGTCATGAATATTCATCACTCTTTGCGCACGATAAGTTGAGAACGATTCAAAGCAAACCGCAAAACCAGCAGGCTTATTGTCGACAAAACTGATAAATCCGTGGAAATAAGGCAACGCAAATAGCTGAGCAATTACTGAGAGGTCTAGTTCAACTGAGAATCCAGATAGATACTCCCTAAACAAAGTCTCGAATATACTCTTGTCCTCAATGCTTTCTGTTTTGATAAGCCTGATTGTGATTTCCATATTCATTTCCACCAAAGCACATAACAGTTCTTAGACAGAACAATTCTATAAAAAACTACAGAACCAATCTGCAATAAAACTTTAACTACCCCCACGTTACCAAATCAACTTACTAAATAACAGTTACTTACATCAAACAGAGAAAATTACGAATCACAAAATGCAGAATTGTTCTATATAGCATGATTTTCGTCCTGCCTCCGTTAATGTGTATACTTATACAGTATCAATATTATATTACAAAAAAAGCCCCGCATTTGGTAATGCGAGGCTTTCAAATTCAGTTTAGAAGCTAATTCTTAGCCTACAATGCCACGCGCTTTTAAGAACTCAGCGTAAGTGCCTTTAAAGTCTGTAATCTTGTTGTCTTTTATCTCGATGATACGCGTAGCTAACGAATCGACAAATACTCGGTCATGAGATACGAAAAACAGTGTGCCTTTGTATTGCTCTAAAGCATTGTTCAAAGACTCAATAGATTCCATATCCATGTGGTTGGTTGGCTCATCCATTAACAGCATGTTTGGCTTGTGCATCATTAGCTTACCTAAAAGCATGCGGCCTTGCTCACCACCAGAAAGTACTTTTACTGATTTTTTGATGTCGTCTTGTGAAAACAACATACGACCTAAGAAGCTACGAATTACTTGCTCGTCATCACCTTCTTGGCGCCACTGACCCATCCAATCCATCAGGTTGAGATCTTCTGCAAAGTCTTCTGCGTGGTCTTGCGCATAGTAGCCAATATTAGAGTTTTCAGACCACTTAAATTCACCAGTACGCGGCTCAAGTACACCCGCTAATGTGTTAAGCAGCGTTGTTTTACCTACACCGTTTTCACCGATGATCGCAACACGCTCACCGACTTCGAAAATGGCATTAAATTCACTAAACAGATCGTCTTCAAAGCCTTGGCTTAAGTTTTCAACATTCAATGCATTGCGGAACAGCTCTTTCGACTGTTCAAAGCGGATGAATGGGTTTTGGCGGCTTGACGCTTTTACTTCTTCGAGCTGGATTTTGTCGATTTGCTTAGCTCGTGATGTCGCCTGCTTAGCTTTAGAAGCATTAGCAGAGAAACGTGCGACGAAGGTTTGTAGTTCTGCAATTTGAGCTTTCTTCTTCGCATTGTCAGACAATAGGCGGTCACGTGCTTGCGAAGCAGCCATCATGTACTCATCATAGTTACCTGGATATACACGAAGCTCACCGTAGTCTAAATCTGCCATATGCGTACATACTGAGTTTAAGAAGTGACGGTCGTGCGAGATGATAATCATGGTGCAGTTACGCTGGTTCAGCGTTTCTTCCAACCATCGGATAGTATCCATATCCAAGTTGTTGGTTGGTTCGTCAAGTAGCATAATATGCGGATCTGCAAACAGTACCTGAGCAAGAAGAACACGAAGTTTCCAACCAGGAGCGACTTCACTCATTAGACCGTAGTGTTGCTCTTCAGGAATACCAACAGCAAGTAATAGTTCACCTGCTTTGGAATCAGCCATATAACCGTCCATTTCAGCGAAATGAACTTCTAAGTCGGCAACGAGCATACCCTCTTCTTCACTCATCTCTGGCAAAGAGTAAATACGGTCACGCTCTTTTTTTACTTCCCACAGCTCTTTGTAACCCATGATAACGGTATCGATGACCGTGAACTCTTCGTAAGCAAACTGATCCTGATTTAGCTTTGCTACGCGTTCGTTAGGATCATAACTTACGTTACCACCTGTAGGGTCAAGTTCACCACTTAGGATTTTCATGAACGTTGATTTACCACAGCCGTTCGCACCAATAAGGCCGTAACGGTTACCTTCACCAAACTTAACAGAGATGTTTTCAAAAAGTGGCTTAGCACCAAATTGCTGTGTGATGTTGTTAGTGGAGATCAAAGTCATTACCTATTAAATATGAAAAACCGCGCCACACTACTGTTTACTGAGTCGAACTTCAAGTTTTGTTTTGCCAAGGCATGAAAACCATCAGCTATGTATTAGCAATCTAACTTTTATGAGTTGGTTTTAGGCTGAGGTTCTATATAATCGCCGCCAGTTCCAAAAGTAGGTCACAATCATGAAGAAGTTAATCCCTGTTATCATTGCATCTTTGTCTTTAGCTTGTTCTGTCGCGGTAGCGAAGAACACTTTTAATGCTAACCCAGTTTGGGGAAACGACACATATGGTCACTTGCAAACAGGTGATATCGCTTATCAGGATGATGAAATCATCTGTTTACATGGTAAGACCAATAAATGCTATGACAAGGAAGTGGTGATGAAGTGTGGTTTGCCACCAGAGTCGTTAGCAGAGAAGCTGAAATATCAGGAATGCAAAGACTCTCTAGCGGAAGAATCAAAATAGTTAGAAAAACGGTCAGCTTTATTGCTGACCGTTTTGTTAAAGATTCATGACCTTGAGTTGAGGTTCTGCTCGTTCCGGAAGATAAATACTAAACTGGCTTCCTTTCCCCCATTCAGAATTAACTTTGAGCTCGCCGCCCGATTGGCTGAGAATACTTTGCGAAACCGAAAGACCTAATCCCGTTCCATCGCGCTTAGTGGTGTAGAATGGAGAGAAGATTCTCTTTAGATTTTCAGGCTTAATTCCACACCCTTCGTCTTTCACATGAATAACCGCACCGAGAGTCTTACCATCTTCGACCCAGTCTTCACTTGAAACGATCAGGCGACCTTTGCCTTGCATGGCATGAATGCCATTCATTTGCAGGTTGACGAGAATTTGCAGTAGCTGATGGCGATTAACTTCGACTGAAGATTGCGCATTCAACTCGGTCTCAAAGGTAACTTCACGCTTTTTGGCACCTGTTTTAACCAAAGTGATACTCTCTTCGATAATGGGATTGACGCGCTGCCAAGTAATCTCATCTTGTACACCACCTTGCCGACTGTATTGCAGTAAGCTCCGTGTGATATTTCGAATACGGTCAATCTGTGCGTGAATCGCTTCAATCTCCTCTTTAACTCGAGACGATTCATCCCCCAACTCAAACTGTATAAGTTCAACATTACCTAGGATCACTGCGGTCGGGTTATTAATTTCATGAGCAATACCTGCAGTAAGCTCACCAAGCGCTGCCAGTTTTTCATTAACGACAAGTTTATCTCTTGTTTGGTTGAGCAGTTGAATGTGCAATTCTAACTGTTCGGTTTTTTCTTTTAGACTCGCAGTTCGATCTTGCACTTTGCACTCAAGTTGATTAGCTGCACGTAAAATTTCGTTTTTACGTTGTTTGAGCAGGTCAAGCATATTGTCAAACTGCTTGGCAAGTTGCGCCAACTCATGCCCTTCGTCTAGGCCAAGAGGTCCAATGCGCGTTTCCTTACCCAGTTGAATCATTTTTACCACGCGGTGAATATGCTCGATCGGGACAAACAGATCGCGAGAGCCTCGATAAACAAGCAAGCTAGAGACAAACAGCAAAAATAGCGTCGTGATTGATATCTCTGCAATATTAGTCATATAGGTGGTAACAAATGGCCATAGCAAATACCCTGTGTAGAGCATGCCAATAACGTTGTTGTACTGATCATATAGAGGCTGATACGCGGTGATGTACCACGCATCGTACACAAATGCTAAGTTGGTCCACTCATGCCCTTCTATTAAGACCGCTTGTCTCACCTCGTTTGAAACACGTGTACCAATCGCTCTTCCAAGCCGATCATTACTATCTAGCGGAACATTAGTGCTCACTCGAAGATCATCTAAAAAAACCGTTAGTGTACCGACAGGGCGTAGACTATCTTGTTTAGAGGGATAAATAAGATCACGAATGGTATCGACCAATACAGTACTGTTATTAAGCAGTAAACCACCATCTAAAAAGCCAATAATATCGTTAGATTGGCTACGTATCGGAATGACGGTGCGGCTAACCAGTCCACGGCTTTCAATCGTATTGTTCTCAAGTATTGGAGTTTGGGCGCGTTTGACCAGATCATTACCGAGTTCGCTAAGCTCTTTCTCTGTCAGCACATCAAAGAATGACTCTCTATGGGTAAGATCCATAAAGCGGAATTTGTTCTCCATGCTGTCAACACGATGAAAACGCAAAAAGTCGAGCTTATACCTGTCTCTCTGATTTGCAACCCAGTTCTTCAATTCAGCATCGCCGAAACTTCGTTCGCGCACTCGCGTAACAAATTCATATGAGCTAGCAAATGCTTTAACATGATTCGCTTGTTTCTCTTGAATTAACTCAATGCTATTTTCCGCGACACCAAGCCGCTCAGAGACATCGACTAAAGCACTCTGCCAAGTGTAATGGATTGACCAATAGATGGTAATACCAATTAGTGCGACAAGTGTTAAAGCGATAGGTGCAGAGGTCAGGATCATCAAGCGATATCGAACCATGGTCTTAAATCGATAGCGCCATTTTGACCAAAATGAGGGGCTATTCGGCATAGCTTGATTCCTCATTCTCCCACTCTTTGTATTTACGCTCTAACGTTTTGCGCGCTACGCCCAAATCTCTTGCTGCGGCTGATTTATTTCCGTCATGATAATCCACTAACTGTTGAATATGCGCTTTCTCAACTTTCTTCAGTGTCCATGTATTGGGGTAGCCCTCTTGCTGATTGGTCGGAGTGGTAAGCTCAATAACTTCCGCTCCGCTCGATACCGTCATGGTCACAGATGGCTTTAACGTATCACCATGAATCTCACGCCAATAATGTGCCGGAGGTTTGCCGAGCAGAATGCAGCGCTCTATAAGGTTTTTGAGTTCACGAATATTGCCCGGCCAGTCATATTCGTTCATAGCAAGAATATCTTCATGCGCCCAATTTGGATTGGGCATTCCAAGCTCCAACGCTAACATCTGTGTAAAAAATGGGACGAGCTCAATGAGATCTGCTTTACGCTCTCTTAGTGGCATCACATCGATCTTGAGTACATTGAGTCGATAGAATAAGTCGGCGCGGAAATTGCCCTTATTCACTTCTTGTTGAAGATTTCGATTCGTTGCTGCCACAACTCTAACGTCGATCGTTATCTCCTTCTCTCCACCGACTGGGCGAATAGTCCTTTGCTCTAGCACGCGTAGTAAAGCCGATTGCATAGCAAGCGGCATCTCACCAATTTCGTCTAAGAATAGTGTTCCTCCATTCGCAACGCGAAACAAACCTTCGCGACTTTTCTTAGCCCCGGTAAACGCTCCTGCATTGTGACCAAAAAGCTCACTTTCGAGTAGTTCCGGTGCAATGGCACCACAATTTATTGGCACAAATGGTCCACTGCGTTGGCTTGCTTCGTGTATACCTCGCGCGACTAGTTCTTTGCCTGTCCCTGATTCACCTTCAACCAATACAGATGCGCGAGAAGGTGCAAATTGGCCAATCAGTTGTTTTAGCAATGCCGTTTTCTCTGAACCGCCAACAATGTCTGTGACAACATGGCGTTTAAACTCATGACGAAGCGCAAATTGGTGGCGCTCTTCTAAGCGTTTATCAATGCAACGCTTAACCGCTTGCAACATCTGCTCTAGGTTAAACGGTTTAAGGATAAAATCCGACGCACCCAATTTGAGAGCAGATATTGCCGTCTCCAGATCGGCGTAGCCCGTCATAAAGATGATATCGGCTTTTTTATCTGGGTCTGTGAATGCTTCTTCCCATTCAATTCCAGAACGCCCTGGCAAATTAATATCGAGAACAATCAAGTCATAATGGTTGGCACTCCGAAGCTGCTCTGCTTCTTCGATACTTCCAACACAGTCAACTTTTGAAAACCACTTGCTTAAGGCTTTGTTCAGTATCGTTTGCATTCCAATTTCATCATCGACGACAAGTACTGAAAACGCTTGATATTGTGAGACTTTGTTAGGATCGAATGATGGAGGCATGATGACCACTTGCTTTATAGGGTAATTGGGACAGAGTGTACCAAGTTTATCAGTACTCGACTTAATAAATGTGAGACATTTTGTCCCTCATCAAGTTTTTGTGTGTTAACTTTTTGATATTTAGCTTGAAAAGTATCATGAATTGTTGGCATCAAGATTGCAATTAGTGCTTGCCAACTGATAACACGAATCTTATGGCATAGGTTCACTACTCTTAATTTGTCTAGCCCAAATTATAGAAAACGGATTTATAACAATATGAAAAAAATCACTTTTACATTGGCCACTGCGTCACTGGCTTTAGTTAGCTACTCGGCATCTTCGGCTGATAACTCTCACGTGCGTTTAGCGACGACAACAAGCACCTACCACTCTGGTCTACTTGATTACCTGCTTCCTGAATTTGAAAAAGACACAGGCTACAAGGTCGATGTGATCGCAGCCGGCACGGGTAAGTCGCTTAAAATGGGTGAAAACGGCGATGTCGATTTGGTAATGACTCACGCGCCAAAAGCCGAAGCAAACTTCGTTGAAAAGGATTATGGCGTTCTACCTCGTAAATTGATGTACAACGATTTTGTTATTGTGGGCCCTCACGCAGATCCAGCTAAAGTGGCAAAGCAAAAAGACGTCGCTGATGTGTTCAAAAACATTGCCAATATGAATGCGACGTTTATCTCTCGCGGTGATGATTCAGGTACTCATAAAAAAGAGAAAGGTATCTGGCAGCAAACCAAAATGGAGCCAAATTTCGGTGGTTACCGTAGTGTAGGCCAAGGGATGGGACCGACTCTCAACATGGCCAACGAAATGCAAGGCTACACCATGACTGACCGTGGCACTTGGTTAGCCTACAACAACAAACTTGATCTTGAGATTCTGTTCCAAGGTGACAAAAAGTTGTTTAACCCTTACCAAGTCATCTTGGTTAATCCAGAACGATACCCAAGTATTAACTACCAAGGAGCGAAAGAATTCAGTGACTGGTTGGTTAATCCAAGAGGGCAAAAACTGATTAATGACTTTACACTCCACGGCAAACAGCTTTTTGTTGCTAATGCCAACGAGAAATAAGCCTAAATGAGCCTTTGGCAAACCACCCTCGATGCGCTTGCCTTGTTAGTGAGCTTCGATAAAGAACTTTGGGAGATCGTTGCGGTCTCCTTTAGTGTCTCTTTGTCTGCGATTTCAATTGTTCTTTTACCAGCGATCATATTTTCAATTGTGTTGGCTTATACAGATTTTAGAGGAAAATGGTTTTTCCTTTCATTGATCAATACTCTTCAAGCTATTCCAACAGTCGTCATTGGTTTGTTGCTGTACATGCTGTTGTCACGGGCGGGCCCTTTGGGTGACTGGCAAATGCTGTTTACGCAAAAGGCGATGGTTGTCGGTCAAATGCTGATTGGTTTTCCGGTGTTGGTATCAATGATGCATGGCGCATTGCAGTCTAGCGATCGAAGAGCAGTTGAAACCTCAATTACATTGGGCGCTTCTATACCGCGAATTATTGCTACCATGGTGTGGGAAACACGTTTTCCACTCATGGCGGCAGCGATAGCGGCGTTTTCTCGCATTGTAACCGAAGTGGGCTGTTCAACCATGGTGGGTGGCAACATTATGGGGATCACGCGAAACATCCCTACAGCGATTGCGATGGAAAGCCATAAAGGGGCGTTTGCTCAAGGGGTCGCTTTGGGCATTGTCTTGCTTACATTAGCACTAGTACTGAACTTCATGCTCACAAGTATGCGTGGCAAAGGTTACTTAAGGACTTAAGGGCGCTGTATGACAATTAAGATCACGGCACAGCAACTTTCTATGCGCTTTAAAGAGCGTGTACTGTTCCACATCCCTACTCTCTCTATTGGTCCAAACGACGCTATCTACCTTAAAGGTGATAATGGAGTCGGCAAAACCACACTACTCAAAATCTTGTCTGGGTTAATGAAACCATCAACAGGAAAAGTAAGTGCGCCAAGCGATACATGGTTACACAGACTGTTTCCGCGCTCTGGTCGTAAAGGCGTGATCTACCTTCATCAGTCTCCGTACCTTTTCGACGGAACGGTTTATCAAAATGTTGTCTACGGTATCCGCTTCGAAAAAGATGCAGCAAAAGATAAGCGAGCTCAAGTTATCACTGCACTGCGCATGGTAGGCTTAGAAACTTTAGCAGACGAGCATATTTCAGTCTTGTCCGGTGGAGAGAAGCAACGCGTCGCGATGGCCCGGGCATGGATACTTAAGCCTTCGATTCTTTTGATGGACGAGCCGAGCGCGTCACTTGACCAAGAATCGATTGAGCGCTTAGTGGTCATGGCGAAAGATCTTTTAGATCGCGGTTCAAGCTTAGTCATAACCAGTCACCAGCAAAATGCACTAACTGGGCTTTGTAACAAACAATGGGTGATCAGTGGCCTTGAACTGAAAGAGTACTCAAACAACGACTTTGAGTTAAACAACGTCGTTGTTTTGAAAGATAAATCATTAGATACAAAAGTAAGTAGTAGAGGATAGTCTACAACGAGTTGTAACACATAATGCATCAAGCCTTTGGGCTTGAAAGAGAAAATAGATTTGCTAGAGTGCAAGCCCAATAACAAGATAATATCAGATACGACAAATATGCTTCATGCAAAAGAGACAAGCTGGGTAATTTTGGCTGGTGGTCAGGCAAGCCGCATGGGAGGACAAGATAAAGGTCTTGTTTTACTCAATGACAAGCCCTTGATCCAACATGTGATCAACAGGCTAAAACCTCAAACTGAACGCATCTTGATTAATGCCAATCGCAACCATGAGGCATACCAAGAATTTGGCGAGGTCTTTTCTGATCAATTTCATGACTTCCCTGGCCCAATGGGCGGTATTCATGCAGGACTCATCAATGCACCAACCGATTGGGTAGGTTTTGTACCATGCGATAGTCCGCAAATTAACAGTGATTTGGTAGAGCGTTTTTGTCAATCGGTGACAGGTAGTACCGATATTTTAGTCGCCCATGACGGTGACCATCAACAGCCTGTTTTCACCTTGTACCATAAGCGTGTATTACCCACACTCAGCGCTTTTCTTGAGCGCGGAGATCGTAAGATCATTCTTTTATACAAAGAGTGCAACACTGAGTATGTCGATTTCAGCGACTCACCAAACTGTTTTGTAAACTTAAATACCCCAGAAGAACTGGCCCAATTCGGAACCATCAGCTGATGACTTTAAATCTTCCTATCCCTATTCTAGGTTTTGCCGCGTATTCAGGTACGGGGAAAACAACGTTGCTAGAAGCTCTTCTGCCAAAGTTAACTGAAGCCGGCCTTCGTATTGGTATGCTCAAACACGCGCACCATAATTTTGACGTTGATAAAGAAGGCAAAGATAGTTACCGACTAAGAAAAGCTGGCGCATCGCAAATGTTGATCTCTTCGAGAAATCGTTTTGCGTTGATGACCGAAACCCCTAAACAGGAATCTGAGTTCGCCTATCTATTATCACGCTTCGACACAGATAAGCTTGATGTCATTTTAGTTGAAGGCTGTAAAAACATCGCCTTTCCTAAGATTGAACTTCATCGCGAAGCAGTAGGTAAACCTTGGCTATACAACAACGATGACAATATCATTGCCATTGCAGCAGATTCAATCGTTGAAGACAGCGACCTACCGCAAATGAACATCAACGATTTAGATGCAATCGCACAATTTGTCACAGAATATGTACAAAGCCACACGGAGCCCAAGAAAAATGAAGCGGCTTGTTGTGATACCCTCTCCCCTGCTTTTCTATCCGTAGAGCAAGGACGTGACAAAATTCTTTCACTGGTTAACCCTGTTACAGAATCTGAAACATGCACTATCACACAAGCGTCCGGTCGCGTGCTATTTGATGATGTTATCTCTCCGGTGAACGTCCCTCAATACACGAATTCAGCGATGGATGGCTTTGCTATTCGTGGCGAAGATGCCGATTTAGAAAGCTTTGAAGTCGTCGCTGAAGTTTTTGCTGGTCACGCTCACGATCGTCCGCTCGAAAAAGGTCAAGCAGTTAAAATTATGACAGGAGCCCCTACCCCTGAAGGCGGCGATACGGTCATTATGCGTGAGCAAGCTCAGCACAGTGGTGACATTGTCACATTCTCATCAAATGTCAAAGTAGGTCAGAATGTACGACAAGCGGGAGAAGACTTAGCAATCGGCTCTTCAGTTTTTGCTACAGGTCAGCGAATCGCTTCGCCAGAGATGGGAATGATCGCCTCACTTGGCTTTGCTGAATGCGGCGTTTATCGCAAGATCAAAGTAGCAATCTTCTCTACTGGTGATGAAGTCCAAGCTCCTGGTAGCAAGCAAAAGCAAAACTCCATATATGACTCTAACCGTTTCACCATAATGGGAATGTTAGAGAATTTAGGCTGTGAGATTCTCGACTTCGGTATTATCGAAGATGACGAAGCTTTGATGATAGAAGCGTTAGAGAGCGCAGCTTCGAAAGCCGATGTCGTCATGACTTCTGGTGGGGTTTCAGTCGGTGACGCCGATTACATTAAACTTGCACTAGAGAAGCTTGGCCAAATCGACTTCTGGCGAATCAACATGAGACCAGGACGACCACTCGCCTTTGGTCAAATACAAAACAAACCATTTTTCGGTTTGCCGGGTAACCCTGTCGCGGTCATGGTTTCGTTCATCAATTTCGTTGAACCTGCTTTAAGAAAAATGCAGGGAGAGCAAGGCTGGCAACCTCTAAAAGTAAACGCGATAGCAACGGAAAATCTACGTTCTCGTCAAGGCCGAACCGAGTTTAGTCGCGGCGTTTATGAAATCGATCATCGCGGCCAATTAACGGTTCGCACAACAGGCAAACAAGGGTCAGGAATCTTACGCTCTATGAGTGAAGCAAACTGCTTGATAGAGATTTCACCAGCGATTGATACAGTTAAAGTCGGTGAAAGCGTGACAATCATCCCGCTTCAAGGCAGAATCTAGTTATTAAGATGAGGTCAGCGTTGCTGGCCTCTTTAGTTTTATCGATTTGGAATTATTTATGGCTCGCACAATCCTCTACACTTACAAAGAAGAAGAGAAAACTCTGACCTTCTCCTACCAGCAGCATCGTAACATCCACGAAGCGGTGGCTGAAGCTGAAGGTATTGATATCTCGGAGTATTTGAAAATGGAGCAACAAATCGAAGCGATTTCAGACACAAAATCCGTGCGCAACTACCGCGATAACTACTTTAGAAAACTGGGCTTTGGGCGGATCACATTGCAACAAAAAGAAAACCTTGGGGTTGGCAAAAAGAATCAATAAACAATAGGGCTGCAATTGCAGCCCTATTATATCCGAAATGAGTAACCTTACTTGATATTAAGGAAAGCTGCACCACGTACACCGCCTGAATCACCATGTTTAGCTTTGATGATTTTAGGGCACTTCGCTACAGAAAGAAGGTATTTAGGTACGCGCTTTGGCATTTCTTCGTAAATCAGTTCGAAGTTAGAAAGACCGCCACCTAGCGCAACAACATGGGGATCATTTGCAGTGAAGATGTTGGCAAAGCAGATCGCCAATAACTCCATAAAGCGCTCAACATGCTCGGTAGCCTTAGATTCACTAGCTTCATAAGCTTTGATGATATCGATCGCTTTCTTCTCTTCACCAAAGTAATGGGTGTAAATTAACTCAAAACCGCGGCCTGATAGGTAACTATCTAAACAACCTTTTTTACCACAGCCACAGCCCAATAATGGGGCGTTGTCACCTAGGTGAAACCAAGCATCGATTGGTAAGCGCATATGACCCAGCTCACCAGCAACGTGGTTTCTGCCAGAGAATACCGCGCCATCATAAATCAAGCCGCCACCAAAACCGGTGCCAAGAATTAAGCCCATCACTGACGGCTCATCTTTTAATTCTTCATCCCAAGCCTCAGAAAGAGCAAAACAGTTCGCGTCGTTTTCAATTTTAACGCTACGACCAATTTTCGCTTCTAGATCAGCACGTAAAGGCTTACCCTTTGCAGCAGGCACGTTAACCGTTAATACTGTTGCGTCATCAGCGTCTTCCATACCTGGTAGGCCCAGACCGATTTTGCCTTCACTACCGAATTCTTGATCGTATTTAGTGACTAGGCTAGCAATGGTATCAACCAATAATGCATAGTCATCCGTTGGCGTTGGTACGCGTTCCGTTGCAACACGCTCGAGTTTTTCGTTAAATGCACCAAATTCAATCTTAGTGCCACCAACGTCAAAGCCGTAGTACATCTCTTCTCTCCCAGAAAAATAACTCAAAAATTCGTTTAATCGACTTATTATCCATATAGCTACGCCTACAAACTGTGATTTAGAACGGATTTAGCTCGGTAATGGTTTTAACTGCGCAGCGTGTATACAACCAGATGATAATAATTAGACCAGTTTCTCGTTTCTTATCTCTTCGATGAAACGATTCAAGGCTGGTTTTGTGTCGTCACGTCTATTTCGAGTCTTACTATTCATATAGCTTTCCCGAAATACCGCAAACCAACTCGACAAAGTTTTCGCTAACTTAGCTTCGCCAAACTCCTCAAATACCAAACTGGCTACCTCCGCCGTGGCGAGGTGCTGGTCATTTTCTGAACGGCGCATCATATATTGAGAGACAGAATCAGGGCGAATTGATATCACAGGTAAAGCATCTAGATATGGCGACTTATTGAAGATTCGTCTCGCTTCTCGCCAACTGCCATCAAGAAAAATGAGCAAAGGCACTTTGTTTCCACACAATGCTAGTGCGTCCCCCTTAATCAATCTTGTTTCATCCGATACGTACTCATCTGGAAAGATGACAACTGGCTGATATTTTGGGTTACTCAACACTTGAAGCATTTCTTTGTCGGGTTCAGTTCTACTCCACTGATAAGCGTATCCATCTTTAACTGTATCCAGTATTAAGCGCCCTGTATTGCTTGGTTTAAAAACTTCGTTTTCTGATAAGATCAGCATCGCGCTAATATTGCTGTTTACGTCAGGTTGATAAGCGCATAGACAGTCTTTTTCCGCTACTTGGCAGTACTGACATCGAACAACTTTACTTCCTCGCGCAACAAATGGTTTAGTCGAGCGGTCTAATCGCTGTTGATACAAGCGATGAAAGGCGTGGATTCTCATGGTGTATTGTAGATAATAAACAAGGGGAGCCAGTTTACCCACCCAACCAACAGTTGCAAGGATTACAAGATGCAAAATCCAGAAATGATTCGACTGAGTTTCTTTCTTTCTGTACTCATTCTTTGTGGGTTGTGGGAGTGGTTAACACCACGTAAACAACTAACTCAAAGTAAGCTCTATCGTTGGCTTAACAATCTCGGGCTTATCGCTTTCAACTCTGTATGCTTGAGTTTGGTGATGCCTATTCTGGCTTTTGAGTCTGCGATATACGCCGCGGATAGCAATTGGGGCTTACTAAATCAATTCCAATTGCCTTCATACATTGAAATTATTATCTCAGTTGTACTCCTTGATCTAACTATTTACTTACAGCACCTGGTGTTTCATCGCATCCCTATTCTATGGCGTTTGCATCGAATGCATCATGCCGACCAAGATATCGATGTAACGACGGGAACTCGTTTCCACCCTATCGAAATTATCTTGTCAATGTGGATAAAAATTGGTTTGGTGCTAATGTTTGGGGTTTCCCCCATCGCCGTTATCGTATTTGAAATTATTCTCAATGCCAGTGCTATGTTTAATCACAGCAATGCGTTTTTGCCACTAAAAATAGATGGAATGCTGCGAAAAGTGATTGTGACACCTGACATGCACCGCATTCACCACTCGGTCATTGAGAAAGAAACACATTCAAATTTTGGTTTCTTTCTATCCATTTGGGATCGGATGTTTAACACTTACCGAGCACAGCCCGTATTAGGGCATGAAAACGTTAAGATAGGTATTCCAATGTTCCAAAGTCGCACCGAGCAGCGACTGGATAAAATGCTTACGCAACCTTTTAGACGTACTTAAAAGGAGTATTGTGCTTCTTCATCACCTCATTGGGTTACAGTGCGTATTTATGAAGCATGGTTTGTTGATTACCTGCTATATTAGCGACTTTTTGTGAGCTCTCTACCACAGACTCGAGTTGTCGCTTAGTTAGGTCACCCTGTTCTGAGACGCGCGTAATAGACTCACTCACGTGCGCTGTAGCACGCTCTTGCTCTCCCGTTGCAACAGATATCTGCTCAACACGAGCTTTAATATGATCAACCGCAGTTTCAATGTCTACAAAAGTTGCTTTCACTAGCTCACTCGATTCGAGGGCGTTGGCCATTTCTTGGCGTGATTCTTCTACAGCAACGCGTGAGCGCTCAGCAGCACCGACGAGTTGATTCATACGATCACGTATATTGGTAGTTTGGTTGGAAGTATCGCTGGCAAGCTTTCGTACTTCGTCGGCAACAACAGCAAAGCCTCTGCCCTGCTCTCCTGCACGCGCAGCTTCTATCGCGGCATTCAGTGCTAATAAGTTCGTGTTTTCTGCGATACCAGATATTAGGTCAACCATTTCTCGAATCTGTCGCACTCGCTTATCTAGCTCTACCATTGAGGTCTCGTTAGCATTGAGGGTGTTCTCTAATGCTTGTAAACGCGTTCGGTTTTCTTCAATAGCCGTCACACCTTGGCCCGACAGTAAGGCCGCTGACTTGGATTCTTGATAGGATTCGGTGGTTACCGTTGAAATCTGACGGATAGACGCCTCAAGTTGGTTGACGGTAGTTATCATACTCGATAGCGAGTCATTTTGTTCACTTAAGCTTTGATTTGATAGCTCTGCCGCACCATGGCTGATTTCTGCGGTTTGATATAATGTCTCGCAGTTTCGAGTAACGGTCGCAATGGACTCTTTCGTCGATGCCATCACTTGGTTGAGCTTAGAAGCAATTTCTTTCATCTCCAGCGGACCAAGCAATTGAGCGTGCCCAGTCAGATCGTGATGAGTCATTTTGTTTAAGTGACTTATGATGTTGTTCAAACCTCGGTTAATCCATTGCTTGAGCATAAGCCAAGCAACGATTATGACAGCAACCAATAGAGCCCCGCTGACTAATAGCACAACGGTTATTGCATCCATCGTATTAACTACCACACTCTGGCTATCACCGATTAAGGATTCGGCAGTGGACGAGATCTGATTTAGCATTGAAATTGTTTGATTCGCGATTATGGTTACTTCCGCAACTTGCTCTGACTGCGTAGTCGCTAGTTGCAGTTTTAAAAGGATTTGGTCAACAATGCCATCTTTTTCATAACCTGATAATACCATGTCGTAGCTTGCCGTTAAGCTTGTAAAGTCTACGACGTCCGGATGCCATTCTTTGAAGTCGTCATACGCTAAGTTGACGCCAGCTAAACGATTTTTCATTTCTCGGTATTCTTCATTGGCTTTTGAAAGATCTGAATGCATCATCAACTGCACAAACGAGCTTTCCATTGAACTAACGTTGGCGATAAATCGGTTCGCCGCGTCTGCTGATTCTGGGTTACCACCAACTAGGAATGAGCTAATTCTGTTCATTTCTGGGCCAACAGAACCAAGCCCATAGCGAAACGCATCAAGGTCCTCATTGATTTTTACTTGTCTACTCAGAATGTTTTGTTGAGTACCAATCACACTCGCAGTCAGTGCTTTGAGCGATTGGATCGAGCCTGAAAGCTGCTCTGTTTGTTGCAATGAAATCGCATTATTAAAGCTCGATGATATGTTTCCGATTTGCTCGTAGAGCTGATCAATGTTTGATTCTAAAGACGATATTTGCTGTTCAATATGACGAAGAGTTTCTTTATCTTGAGTTTGCGTGACATAACTAAGCTGCTTGGCTTGATCTAGAATGTGTTGAGTTAGCCTCGCGTTAGTCATTGCAAGGGGCAATGCTTGTTCAGATAGGCCTGAAAATTGTAAGTTAATTCGCTCTAAGCCCTTAAGACTCGTGACAGAAAGTAAAATCACCAGTAAGGTAATTGTTATAAATACAGCACTGATGGTTTGAATCAGCGATAGTTTAAGTTTGCCTTTTTTCAGCGTGTCCATTTGGAAATAAGGTCCTAGTACTAAAGTTATCAGTGAGGCATATTATGTCTGGTTTGTTACGCTTAGATTTCAGTAAAGGTTATTAATGAAGCATCTAGTTTTTCGTGTGAGTCACTTCAAAACCCTTCTTTTATGCCTAGCCGTAGCGGGCTGCAGCAGTCAGCCCGAACATGACTTTAGCTCAGCAAACGGCGCAGCGCTTACTGAACAAGAAGAAATCACAAAAAATTCATTACTGGATGTTTACCGAGTATGGAAAGGCGCGCCCTATCGTTTAGGCGGGACAACCGTGAGTGGCGTAGATTGCTCTGCGTTCGTTCAAACCACATACAAAGACGCTCTTGGAATGCAGTTACCGCGCACAACACTCGATCAAGTGAAGTTGGGGCAACAGATAGGTTACTCTGAAGCGAGTGTTGGTGATCTTGTGTTTTTTAAAACGGCCCCAAAAGTAAGGCATGTTGGTGTGTATATAGGTAACAAGCAGTTTATGCATGCCTCTACTTCAAAGGGGGTAATCATATCAAGATTAGATAACCCTTACTGGGCATCAAAATATTGGCATTTCAGACGAGTTAGCTACTCGCCTGAAATTAACTAAGTGTTTTAATCGTACTTAGCCACAGCGGAATCGAATAAGTTCTTGACTAATGCAATGTACTCATCCAAAAATCCAATCTGCTCATTGGTGGCTGGTTTTGCCCAAACGCCCGCAAGCACTTCACTTAAGTCTTCAACTACCGAGTCTGCCTCTTTTAGAAGCTGAAAACGAACGCTAGAGTGCAACTCTGGATTTTGCTCAAAGATCGCCATAATATTACTCGCGACCATATCAGTAACGACATCTTCTACGCTTTCAGTTCCGACATCGCCATCCTCAGATGCGAATACGTCAAGATTAAAAGCCAAATGCTCTATTAAAGCCAAGTAACCATCGGTTTCAACAACCACAGCCTATCTCCGTTATAAATTATGTCGTTGACTAACATCCTTAATACTAAGACATATCAATGAATAGTTACAACCAAAGTCGAATAGGTTGCTGACTTCCTGCACAAATTCAGCAATCACCTTTAATAAAGCTAGCATAGGATCGATTTATAGGAAGCTAAATTGAGTCCAAAACCGTGATTCACTTGAGTAGCAAATTGGTGTTTTAGCGACTAGGTGGAGCAAGTTCACACTTTTGCGTTGTGAGGAAGCAATCTGTCTAAATGGTTGAATTTTTTGCACTATGAATCAGTATTCATTCAAAGCTTCTTCTACACTAGTAGCAAGGCAATTAATACTAGGACAAGATATGTGGCAGGCCATTTCTAAACAACTTTCCGAAACCTTAATGTTTTCTTATGACATTATTGAAAAAGAAAAAGTGCATGGTGGTGATATTAGTGATTGCTACATGGTGTCAGATGGTGAGCAACGTTACTTTGTAAAACTTAACAAGCGCGATTTTCTACCTAAATTCGATATCGAGGCAGAAAACATCCGTATTTTACGCGAGAGTAACACTGTATACGTACCAGAACTCATCTTAACGGGTAAATCCAAAGACCACTCTTTCATTATCCTCAACTACCTTCCAACCAAGCCTTTGGATGATAGTAAAAACAGTTACGCTTTTGGACAACAGCTCGCTCGTTTGCATCAATGGGGAGATCAAAAAGAATATGGATTTGATCAAGACAATTATATTGGCTCAACGCTTCAGCCAAACAAGTGGAGTCGCAAGTGGGCAAGGTTTTTTTCAGAGCAACGAATAGGCTGGCAACTTCAATTATTGAGGGAGAAAGGTATTGATCTTGTCGATATCAATGAATTTACCCAACTTGTCCATGACAGATTAGTTAACCACCACCCTAAGCCCGCTTTACTTCACGGCGACCTATGGCACGGTAACGTTGCGAATTCGGTATTCGGACCAATTTGTTACGACCCCGCGTGCTACTGGGGTGATCGTGAATGTGATATTGCGATGACCGAATTGTTCGAAGGCTTCCAACCAGAGTTTTATCAAGGTTATGAAAGTATCGCCCCTCTCGACTTTGGCTATAGTGAGCGAAAAGACATCTATAACCTTTATCACGTCCTCAATCATTATAACCAGTTCGGCGGTCACTATTTAGAACAATCACAAAGACTTATAAAGCAGATTCTTTCATACTAACTAAAAATAATTTAATATTTACAATTAGTTACACTAACTCACCATCTTCGTTGTCAATTATTTTTACTATCAATAGTGAAGTAAGGGGCAACGAATTTTTGTTTTCCTTACCTAAGTCAAATTTTGTACTTAATTCATACCGAACATGAACTTCTCAGCTTAAGATTATAGTGTCGACAGGGGCTCTCCTTAGTGTTAACAGGAGGCAGTTAGGCATTGGTTTTTCGACAGGTTGTAAGGAAAAAGATATGCAAAAATATACAGAAAAGATGGTTTCATGCCCTCACTGCGGACATTCGATTGGTATCACATTAGATGCTTCAAACGGCAGCCAGAACTTTTATGATGACTGCCCAGCATGCTGCCACGCGATTCACTTAAACATGACGGTTGACGAGCAGTTGGATAAAATAGAACTCCTCGTTGATGCCGATGATGAACAAATTTTTTAAAAAGCGCCTTGGGCGCTTTTTTACACCACTGCTGGGTGGGTCTCACATTCGGTTCGCAAGCACTCTCTCAACCGTGTCCACAATCGCTTGAGTTTGAGGATCAAACTCAACATTGATCTTATCTCCAACCTTTCTTTGTCCAAACAAAGTACGTTCTAAGGTTTCTGGAATGAGATGGACAGAAAAACGGTTCTCTTCTACTTCGCCGATAGTTAGTGAACAACCATCTAGACCAATATAACCTTTTGCTAATACATACTTAATCATATCTACCGGAACGCGAAACCAGATAGTACGATTGTTTGGTGTATTAATCACCTCGACCACCTCACCGACTAACGAGATGTGACCCGACATAGAATGCCCACCAATCTCATCGCCAAACTTAGCGGCTCGTTCAATATTGACTAAGTCACCCTCATTCAGTTCACCCAGATTCGTCAACGACAGCGTTGCACGCATAAGATCAAAGTCAACTGAGCTGCCATCAATATTTGTTACGGTCAGACAACAGCCATTGTGTGCTACCGACGCACCAATCTTTAAACCTTCGGCCATTTCTTTTGACAATTGAATCGTATGAGTCTGAAACTTTTCTTTCTTTTCTATTGCAATGACTTCCGCCATGCCCTGAACAATTCCTGTGAACATTAATTATTTCCACGAGTTTTTCATGGTGCTTAGTGTGACATTTCTTTATCATCACGCACAATCATTTTCTCTTATGTTCACTACTTTCAATCACGCATGGCTTTCGTTCGAATAACTTGTAGTTAGAACATCTTCTAGTATTGGAGTTTCCATTGCATCGCTATAAAACAGAAGCAAATACATTAATCAGATTAGCGACCCCCGTTCTCATCGCCTCGGTAGCCCAGACTGGGATGAGCTTTGTTGATACCGTCATGGCGGGCGGGGTCAGTGCAACGGATATGGCTGCGGTGTCGATTGCAGCGAGTATCTGGTTACCTTCCATTTTATTTGGTGTTGGTCTACTGATGGCTTTGGTGCCTGTTGTCGCTCAGCTCAATGGTTCTGGAAGGCAACACAAAGTGCCATTTGAAATTCAGCAGGGAATTGCCATGGCACTTATTATCTCAGTGCCAATTGGACTGGTTCTGTTACAAACCAAACCTATTCTGGGATTAATGGATGTTGAACCCTTAATGAGCGAGAAGACTATTGGCTATATGCATGCTGTCATCTTCGCTGTTCCCGCTTTCCTGTTGTTTCAGGCGTTACGTAGCTTGACCGACGGGATGTCACTAACAAAACCCGCTATGGTCATTGGGTTCGTTGGCTTACTGCTCAATATTCCACTTAACTGGATCTTTGTTTACGGCAAATTTGGCGCTCCGGCATTAGGTGGTGTTGGCTGTGGAGTGGCTACCGCTATTGTGTATTGGATTATGTTTGCCATGCTGTTGTTCTACGTGATGACATCCGAGCGCCTTGCAAAAGTAAAGGTGTTTGATTGTTTCCATAAACCTAATCCAAAAGCCTTAGTACGTCTGTTTAAGCTAGGCTTTCCCGTGGCTGCAGCCATGTTCTTTGAAGTTACACTGTTTGCTGTCGTAGCGTTACTTGTTGCTCCTTTAGGTCCACTTGTCGTTGCTGCACACCAAGTCGCTATCAACTTTTCCTCATTGGTGTTTATGCTACCGATGAGTGTTGGTGCCGCCACAAGTATCCGCGTTGGCCACCGTCTCGGCGAAGCAAATGTAGAAGGTGCGACTATCGCCTCTCATGTCGGTCTTATTGTCGCAGTGTCATTGTCCTTATTCACAGCACTACTCACCGTACTGTTTAGAGAACAAGTCGCATTACTCTATACTGACAACAAAGCGGTAATTGAGTTGGCACTTCAGTTGTTGCTATTAGCGGCGGTTTATCAAGTAACAGATGCTGTTCAAGTTGTTGCTGCGGGTGCGCTGCGCGGATATAAAGATATGGCCGCGATCTTCAATCGCACTTTCATAGCATATTGGATTTTAGGGTTACCACTTGGCTACATTCTTGCCATGACGGATTGGATTGTGGAGCCAATGGGTGCACATGGATTCTGGGTGGGCTTTATTATCGGTCTTACTTCTGCAGCTATAATGCTTGGCGTCCGATTAAGGTGGATGCACCGACTCAGTGACGATGCTCAGTTAACACTCGCGGCAAAATAGCCGTTATCAACAGGCCCGTTTTTGGGCCTTTATTTCATCCAGTCATTCCACTCTATCTCTGACGTAACGAGCAAACTTTGGCACACCATTATTTGTATAGCCGTTATAGCGGAATGTAATCTTTGAACCCACTGAGGGTGGATCCAGCCTTATTTCATCACTGAACCCGCTACCAATATAAAACTGCTTGCCAGACTTTAGCTGGACTAGCAGTGCCCCCATTTGGCCTTTGTATTTACCATTCCCTACCTTGTACCCAATGACGATAGCTTCTGCATCTTGGTGCTTTTTCAGTTTTAGTAAGTCGCTACTGCGTCCCGCTTGGTAGCGGCTGGAGATTTTTCGCAGCATCAAACCTTCGCCTTTAGATCCATCAACTGTATCCAAATAGCCAAGCAACTCCTGTTCGTCTTCAATTGGAGTGTGTTCAATGTATTTAATATGGTCGCTTTCAAGCGTATTTACCAAATGCACAAGGTTGAAGTAGCGCTTTTTGTAGTCACCCGCAGAATGAGGAACATCAAACAGCATAAATTTAATTTTTTTCCATGCCGTATCATTTGGTGTTCTGTCTAAAACCGTTTGCTGGACTATATGAAAGTTCCCACGCCCCGCCCATAACTCACCTTCTAATGAATACTCTGGTAACCCATCTGTAAACCAACCAGGAGCCACGATCTGCTTTCCGTTTCTGGTCATAAGTTGGTTTCCGTCCCAAATTGCTCTGATGCCATCAAGCTTTTCACTTTTCCAATACTCTGAAGTATCTATACCTGAGTTGTATGATACGGCGAGCGCTACGGGCAGTGACTCGGCTTCGACGTTTTGAACTTGGGTCAGTGCTACCAATGCAGACATGACGCTGAGCGCAACCGTAGAGATTCTGATATCCATAATCTATATCCATACCTAACAATTACAGAACAATGACTCATATACATCTGAATGAGCAAGGTAAATGGAAAGCGTATTCGAGCCACCTCTAGCTGTCGGCTTAGTTACGTAACACGTTATTGCATACAAAAGCGATCGAGTTGCCACTACTCCCCCGCTACTTTTTCTGATTGTCATTTTGAGATAACTCTTTTCTCAATTTGAGAAACCGTTCTCCAATGCACATATCTCATTGATAAATAAGGTCTTATTATTTGGCACATAATCTGCTCTATACATATCAACAAACCGAGGAGATAAAATTATGGAACTTCGCAAAATTGAAACTAACGACACCATCATAACTTGGGTAATCAACGGCAATCTAGATGCAAACGGTAGCCGCCACGCTCAGCCACACATTGATGAAATACTATCGGAAGATTCTTCGCGTGAAATTGAAATCGACTTTAGTCAGGTGCAGTTTCTAGATTCTTCTGGCGTTGGAGCAATCGTTTACCTATACAAACGCCTGGTCGAACGTCAGCGCAACATGCGCATTGAGAACGTTTCAGGTCAGCCTCTTGAGATCATGAACCTGTTGAGGATTAACCAGGCAATACCTGTTAACTCTCAAACTCACTAAAAACTATAAAAACACTAACAAAGGACGTTGGCATGAACTTTTTAATCAAGCACATAGCCCTAGCTGCATCTATAGCATCTGTTGTTGGGTGCTCTAGTTACCCAGAAGAAGGGCGTGGAGGACTGGGTGAAGATTATATCCAATCGAATTTCACCCCAGTAATGCCAGACGAACCACTAGGCCCAGAACACGGATTACGCTTTGACTGGCAACTGACAAAACTTCATTTAGATTCTTTAATCAGAGAAGGCGCTCGTTGGTGCTTCCCTGCAGCTGTAGTACAAGCGCTTGAAAAGCAGAATCGTATAGCGCGAGAGCTTGAGGGCGGTCTGCTGTTGGATGCAGCAAATGATATCGTCATTCAACGTAAACGCCTGAATGAACTTGAGCTTCAACTAAACTACGTGACTTCGCAAACCAGATGTGTTCCGCCAATAGATGAGAACGCATTCCAACAACGTTTAGCCATGATCGATAAACTGTATAACCTGCTTAACGCAGACAACCAATTTGCCTTCAACTCAATCGAAGTCAACCCTAAGTACATGGGACACTTGGCACGTGCTGCAAGCATTTTAAATGACAACCAAAACCTCAACCTTAAAGTGACCGGTCATGCTGATTCTGTCGGTGATGCCCAATCCAACCAAAAGCTTGCAATGGGTCGAGCGAAACAGGTGAAGCGTTACCTGATCATTTTTGGGCTTGGCCCAACACGAGTTGAAACCCAATCTGTGGGCGACACTCTTCCTCTCTATGACGGAGAGTCTGAAGGTGTAAGACTGACCAACCGCCGCGTAAGTATCGAAGTGGTTGATACGCAAGAGCAAGCTGAACAGCGTTTGCAAGGAGGCTACAATGAAATGGACTAATTTAATTACCATATTCCTATTAACCTCACTGCTCTCTTATGCTCAAGCAAATGAAGTACGTGTACAAATTGGTGATCTGATTCAAGTAAACCTGCCGGGAGAATCTTCGCTCAACAAAGGCTTTCAAGTCGATAAGCGCGGCCGCATTACTTTACCTGAAGTGGGTGCACTATACGTCGCTGGTTATAGCGAGCCTCAACTAGAAAAAGCGGTGAAAGATTCGTTGGAAAAGGTATACCGAGACCTTTCTTCTGCTTCTGTTTATATCGCTGAGCAGCAGATTTTGCTCTCTGTTCAAGGCTATGTGAATTCTCCTGGCGAATATACTTTGTCGAAAACTTCCGACATTCAGATGGCCATCCATGCTGCAGGCGGTCTTCGTGCAGGTGCCCAATTGAATAACCTTTTCATCAAACGCGGCAAAGACAAGATTAAGTTTAACTATAAAACCTTTCTAGACACGGGTGATGAAAGCCTGCTTCCAGAGCTAGAATCGCTCGATACGATTTTTATTCCTGCGTCACCGCTTGTGGGTAATATTGAGCAGGAGTTTGACGCTAACAAACTCGCCAATGCCGGTGACAGCGCTGATGGTCGAACGGCGATTAAAGTGTTTGGTGAGGTTAACGCACCGGGTTCATTTAGTTTCAAAGCAAACACCGACCTTGTTGACGTCATCATGCGTGCAGGTGGCGTTACTCGCTATGCCTCAGTTGAGCAAATACGAGTGATTTCAGATAACACACCTAAACTCTTCAACCTCAAAACGTACCTTGATAGCGGTGATGTGTCGCTATTGCCCACGCTAACTCCTGGTACAACTATCTTTGTTCCTAAACAAGAAGAAGAGATAAAAGCAGGGGCGAATGTGGTTTATATCATGGGCGAAGTTGCTCATCCGGGCGCTTATGAAGGCAAAAAGAACGCTTCTTTTATGGATATTCTTGCCAATGCCGGTGGCCCGACTCGCTATGCGGAATCACGCCAGATCCGTGTTATCAAAGCAGGCGGAAAAGTGATCAAATTCGACTTAACCGCTTTCACCGAGGGCCTAACGCGCAAAAGCCCACCAGCAATCGGCCCCGGTGATGCTATTTTCGTACCCGAAAAAACAGACATGAATGAAAAGTCTTGGCTGAAAATTGCACCCAGCCGCGCGGTCAGCGTTATTGGCGAGGTAGTCCGTCCCGGACGTATAGAATGGTCTGATGAAATGGACCTTATGGATCTACTCTCTCATGTTGGTGGCCCAACTCTGCGAGCTGACACCTCAAAAATTGAAGTAGTGACAACAGGTAACAAGCTACACATCTTTAACCTAGATGAGTTCATACTAAATGGTGCTCCTAACGGCCAACTACCAACCATAACAGCGGGGACAATTGTTCGAGTTCACGATCTGCCACAAGATCCATCAGACAACAAGTCTCAATGGGTACGCCAAAGTTCAGACGCGTCTATCTATGTATTTGGTCAGGTTAACGCACCGGGTCGCTACCGTTTTACCAAAGATATGCACTTCTTAGATATCTTATCTGCGGCAGATGGTCCAACTAAAGATGCCGACATACACAATATCCGTATCACCCATCGTGACAAAACCTATTCAAAAGTAAGTAAGCTTAACCTTTCGCTATACTTTGAAACCGGCGATGAAAGCCTACTGCCAAATGTCACAATGGGCGACACTATTTACATTCCTGAAAAAGACAAAATCTGGCTGGATCGCTCGAAAGAGTCCACAGTGCGTGTGTTGGGCGCGGTAAACAGCCCTGGTCGCTATGTATTTGATGACAACATGACCGTACTCGATTTACTCGCTGAAGCCGGTGGCCCATCAGAACGCGCATTTCTTGAGAAAATTTCGATTGTGAATATGTCTTGTTGTCAGGGACAGGCACGAACATTTGACCTTATTGATTTCAGTAAAACGGCGAATATTTACAAGCTTCCCGTGCTACGTGCTGGTGACACCATTTACGTACCTGATCGCAACGAAAGCTTCCTAGAAAAAGCACGTGTTGGTCTTGAAGACATTCTGCGCTTAACGACAACTATCGTTCTAATAGGAGCACTGTAATGATTATTCCAGCAACGCATACAGAAATAGAACAGATCTATCTTGCTGCTGAGATAAGTGGTAGTCGCTCACTGTGTATCACAGCATGTCAATCAGGTGACGGTGTCACATCTATAGTTGCAGCGCTTGCAGAACGGTATCTACTTGCCGGCCACAGAACATTAGTCGTTGATCTCAACACCTTCCATCCTTCCTTTGAGTGTATAGACATCACGCCAAGTAACGATAACGCACTTGGTTTACTTGTTGAGCACGCTTCAACTCATCAGTTGTTTACTGGGCTCACTGTGCCAAACAACCAAGCAGCCCTTTTGGCTTTTAAAGATCCAGCTCAGCTACAACACTCTGTTGCTCAATGGCTGACTCAATATGACCGTGTAATCTGCGATACGTCTCCTCTACTTCATATCAATAGAGGAAATATCCCCGCTCAAGTTGTTGCTAATGCCTGTGATCAGACGGCTTTAGTGGTTATGGGGGGTAAAACGTCTTCGGGGCAACTAGAAAAAGCAATGCAACTTATCAATAGCCCCTCTATTTCACTCCTGGGCTCAGTATTAAATCTAAAGCACCAAGCGACGCTTGCTCAGGAAATCGTACGTGAAATGAATCGACTCAAATTCATCCCCAAAACTTGGCGAGATAAGTGGGCAAACAAAATCCTTACCAACGAATTTCTGGCTCAGTCAGCATAGGAGTTGCTATGAGAACAACCATACTTGCTCTATCTACCCTATTATTCTCTTTGCCTACCTTAGCAGAGACGCTGACATTTGGTGTTGTCCCGCAGCAATCAGCAAGTCGTCTCGCTAAACAATGGGAGCCTATAGTAGACACTCTGAGTGCGCAGACAGGCTACAAGATTACATTTAGCACTGCCCCAAACATTCCAGAGTTCGAAAAGAGGCTGTCTGAGGGTAAATATGATTTCGCCTATATGAACCCTTACCACTATACCGTCTTTAGCCAAGTGCCTGGTTATAAAGCGATCGCTAAGGCAAAAGATAAAAGAATTAAAGGCATAATCGTAGCGAGAAAATCAAATGGCTATGAATCACTGAAAGACTTGCAGGGTCAAACGCTCGCCTTTCCTTCACCAGCTGCATTCGCCGCAACTGTATTAACCCAAAGTGATCTAAAAAGCGCCAATGTAGAGTTCGAATCAGACTATGTTTCTTCTCACGATTCGGTTTATTTATCCATCGCGAAAGGTTTCTACCCAGCGGGTGGCGGCGTGATAAGAACATTCAATTCCTTGCCTGATGTGGTCAAATCTCAGCTTGAACCCATTTGGACGACGAAACCTTATACACCTCACGCTATCGCTTACCACCCTAGATTGTCTAAAGAGCAGGCTGTGGCCATTCAGAAAGCATTGATCTCACTTCAAGATACCCCTGAAGGTGGACAACAGCTGCAATCACTTAACATTAAAGGTTTTGAAACGGCTAATGATTCCGATTGGGATGACGTAAGAGCACTTAATATTCAGATACTTGAGTAACTGGAGGCGATTATGACACTGCGCTCGAAGACAATATTGGGTATTGCACTCATTGAAATAACTGTGTTGGTTATTTTGGTTATCAGTGCCATGAGTTTTCTCTCTGATTCAAATGAGAAGCAGCTTATTCAACGCGCGAACTCAAGCGCTGTCATGTTCACCCACGCAGCTAAAGATGCGGTTCTATCAACCGATATCGCAACGCTCGAAGACCTAGTCCAAGAATTCATGACGCTGGAAGATGTGGCTTATGTGCGCGTACTTCGTGATGGTAAAGAGATGGCGTGTGCCGGAGACAAACAACTTCTCCAACGATCGATGTCTAGCGATAGTTCTTTAAGCGGTGTTAGTGATGGTATCTTCGACCTTCGTACCCCTATCGAGAACAGTGGTACCATATACGGCTATGTGGATATTGGATTCGAGACCCACCCGATAAAAGCAATGCTTGATGAGGCCCAAAAAGCCATCATCAGTATTGCCACCATCGAGGTCGTATTAGTTGCTGTTTTCTCCTTTATCCTTGGAACGTATCTCACCCGAAATCTTACTCGTTTAACTGCAGCGGCCAATACGGTTGGCAAACATGGACCAGGCTTCCAACTCAACCATCACTCTCAAGATGAGCTGGGTGAAGTAACCAAAGCGTTCGATGAAATGTCTGCCAAGCTAGAAAAAGACTACCAGGTGCTCACCGAAGCTCGAGAAGGCGCCGAACAAGCCAACGATTCAAAAAGTCGCTTCCTAGCTTCAATGTCTCATGAGATACGTACGCCAATGAATGGTGTACTTGGGATTCTAAATATCCTTGAGGAAACCAAGCTAACCGCTGAGCAGCAAAAACTAGTCAATACTGCTACGGAATCGGGGCACTTTTTATTATCGGTTATCAATGACATCCTAGACTTCACTCGAATGGACTCCAATACCTTAATTTTAGAGGATAAACCCTTCGATTTTCGTCATTGTGTTGAAAGTGTTGTCGACTCTTTCTCGCCTGTTGCAGCGAGTCAGAACTTAATCCTGCACTGTTACATAGAAGGCACTGTGCCAAGCCAAGTATGCGGTGACCAAAATCGTGTTAAGCAGATTTTGCTCAACCTGATTGGTAATGCAATTAAGTTTACCCATGAAGGTAGTGTCACTATTAAGGTACGTGCTGAGATTCAAGACCAAAACAAGGCGAAGGTAATCTGCCAAATTCAGGATACAGGTATCGGTATAGGTAAAAGCGCCGTTGAGTACCTTTTTGATGAATTCACTATGGTCGACCAAACCTATTCTAGGAGCAAAGAAGGCTCTGGACTTGGCCTCGCGATTTGTCGTCGCCTTTGTAACTTAATGGAAGGGGACGTCAGCGTAGAAAGTGAACAAGAGATCGGTAGTACCTTCACATTTGACATTACCCTCGCTATTGCCGATGACTTAATTTCGTCCCCGACCTCAGAGCTAAAGCGACAAGAGTTGCTGCGACCTGATGCCCGAATCCTTGTCGCCGAAGACAACAAAGCCAACCAGCTAGTCATCCGTGAGATGTTTAAACGTGTTGGGCTATCGGTCGATATCGCCGAGAACGGTAAACAGGCAGTATCTATGGTACAAGAATACCAGTATGACCTGATATTTATGGATATATCTATGCCAGAAATGGATGGCATGGCCGCGTGCAAAACCATTCGCCAACTTAACGATGTTCATACTTCTGAGTTGCCAATAATCGCTCTTACTGCGCACTCGCTAGCTGGAGACAAAGAGAAATTTCTTGCATCTGGTATGGACGATTACCTTTCAAAACCCCTAAGGTTGTCACAACTAATTGAAAAAATTAATCTATTCTTAAATGACGATATCGAACAAGATCAAGTTCATACATTGGAGTCAACACAATCAAATAAGCAACACGATGAACATAAAAAGCAGCAACCGAAAGTAAACAATCAACGCAAGGACACGGCAAGTTTGGAACTGGTAGACGAACAAATCTTACAGCAGATGATCGAAGACACGAGCGCAAAAGTTATCCCACTACTCATCGATCACTACGTAGAAGAGTCTGAGCAGCGCTTGGCAAAAATATACCAAGCCATAGATGGTAGAGACAAAGACACCTTAGAGTTTGAAGCGCACACTTTAGGTAGTTCCGCGCTGGCGCTAGGTAATCGGACCTTGTCCAATCTAGCTCGGAAAATCGAACACATGTGTTTGGACGGTCAACAAGAACAAGCCTTTTCACTTAAGCAGGAACTAGAACTACTTGCCCAACAATCATTACAGGCACTGGAAGAGCGAAAACAACAAGGGTTCACCGAACCAACACAACAATAAAGGCTTAAAATAGGACATCATAATGAAACCAAAAGTACTACTTATTGAAGACTCGACTTCGCTTGCCATTTTGTATAAGCAGTATGTAAAAGATGAGCCCTACGACTTGTTTCATGTCGAGACAGGTAAAGAAGCTATCTCCTTTATAGAAAGAAATGTTCCTCAACTGGTTATTCTCGATCTCAAGTTACCTGACATGGATGGTGAACAGATTCTCGATTGGATCAATGACAATCAAATACCCACTTCTGTTGTTATTGCTACCGCACATGGCTCTGTCGATCTCGCTGTAAACCTTGTTCAGAAAAGTGCTAAAGACTTTCTTGAAAAACCCATTAATGCCGATCGCCTAAAAACGTCAATTGCTCTCCATCTTCAACAAGCGAAACTCGAGCACCTAGTTGAAGACATTGAAACTAAGTTCGACAGAAACCGTTTTCATGGTTTTATTGGGTCTAGTTTACCAATGCAAGGGGTTTATAAAATCATTGATTCAGTCGCACCCACTACAGCTAGCGTGTTTATTGTTGGTGAGAGCGGTACGGGTAAAGAAGTGTGTGCTGAAGCTATTCACAAAGAGAGCAAGCGCAGAGACAAGCCATTTGTTGCAATCAACTGCGGCGCCATTCCAAAAGATCTGATGGAAAGTGAGATATTTGGTCATGTTAAAGGCGCATTTACCGGCGCGACCGCAGATAGAAAAGGCGCAGCATCCATGGCGAATGGCGGTACTCTTTTTCTAGATGAATTGTGTGAGATGGAATTGGAGATGCAGAAAAAGCTCTTGAGGTTCCTACAAACTGGTACTTTCACCCCACTAGGGGCAAACAAAGAAATGAAGGTCGACACTCGCATCATCTGTGCAACTAACCGAGATCCTCTAGTTGAAGTTGAACAAGGACGATTTAGAGAAGACCTTTATTATCGTGTACATGTTGTTCCTCTTGATATGCCGCCTCTTAGAGAGCGCGGAAATGACATCCTTACTTTAGCGACGCACTTCCTTAAACTTTATGCCAAAGAGGACGGAAAGAAATTAAACGCAATTCATCGTGACGCAGAGTCGACATTAAAGCGTTACGCATGGCCAGGTAACGTCCGCCAATTGCAAAATATCGTGCGTAACATTGTAGTACTGAATGACGACAGCCATCTACGCTTAGAGCATTTGCCAGATCAGGTGACGTCGAGTCGCAAGTCTAAACCAACCACTGCGGTTATGCCTGCTTCAGTTGTATCTAGCCCTGTACCTCAATATAGTGAAAGTGAGGAAACAGAGGGTATCGTACAAGCAGGAGTACCTGAATCACTCAATGATAGACCCGTCACCATCAGGCCGATGTGGCAAATCGAGCGGGAAGCTATTCAGCAAGCCATCGATTATTGCGACGGCAATGTTCTAAATGCAGCGGTTTTATTGGAGCTTAGCCCTTCAACCGTCTATCGCAAGAAACAAGCTTGGGAGGCAGAAGATGAGCAGCAACTCGTCTGATGAAGTTTGGCTTGTTATCGACAGCTTAACTTTTGGTGGTATTGAAACTCATGTGCTTGAGCTTGCTAAAGGGCTCAAGCAGTTTCAAATTCCAGTGACGGTACTATTTCTTTGCACATACCCTGAAAGGCAACTACTCGAAGAAAAACTAATATCCAACCAAATTCCTACTAAGCATTTAGACGGTGATAGCAATAGCTATTTCAAAACACTGCTTCATTTCGTTCGCATGCATAGACCTGCCCTTTTACACGCTCATGGATACAAGGCGAGTATTACAACTAAGCTGATTCGTTTGTTAACGGGTGTAAGACAGATTTCAACCTACCATGCGGGCGAGACTCCTTCGGGCAAGGTATGGTTGTATGACTTTATTGACCGCTTCACTTCGTTTGTTTCAAATCACTCGATTGCTGTTAGTGACAAAATTGCTGAAAAACTTGTTTCTAGAACGGTTTGTTTTAATAACTTCATTGATACAAGGGAAACTCAGCATTCAAAAGGAACGCAAATTGCTTTTGTGGGTCGACTCAGCCACGAAAAAGGACCAGACAGATTTATCGAACTTGCAAACGCGAATAGCCTACTTAAGTTCGATATCTATGGTTCAGGCGTTCTCGAAGATGAACTCAAACAACTTGCGACCGATAATGTTCGTTTTCACGGCCACCAGAACAACATGAATGCCATTTGGCCAAATGTTGGTGTTTTGGTCATTTGCTCTCGGTATGAAGGCTTACCTATGACAGCGTTAGAGGCCATGGCACGCAGCATACCCGTCTTCTCTCTCAAGGTCGGCAACATGCCTAGTTTAATTAATCATCAGACAAACGGTTATTTGGTCAATAGCATGGATGAGTTAGGCTTGGTTTTAACCAATTTCCTTTCCCAAGATGAAAAACAAACAGCCCAATTAAAACAACAGGCAGTCGAAACCATAGAGCAGAGCTTCTCTCAATCAGCGGTCATTCCCCAGATACTCGAACTATACTTTCATAGCACTCAATCTGATTGTCAAATTGAGAAATAATCTTCCTCAAATTCAAGAAAGTCATAAAACCCCAACAAAACAACAACTTAAAAAACCCCTCTAATTGGCACTCCATTTGCGTTATCTAACTCAATAAACCTATTAATCCGTTTTATGAGAAAGTTACGTAAGGGGTCAGCCATGAAAAAGAAGATTCTATTTGTACATTATGGTGACGATTGGGTTCGAGGCAGTGAGAAATGTCTGCTTGATCTGATTAAGTACATGCGTAATCGCAGTTACGAAGCATTCGTGTGGACAAACAATCGTGAGCTTTCAAAACAACTAGAACTGTTTAATGTTCCAAACGAACTCGACAGTTTCCCACTGTTGCTCGGTTGGAAAGCGCCTAAGTACAATGTATCAAGCTGGCTCGGTCTCATTGACTATGGACAAGAATTAATCGAACGAGAGGAAATTGACCTCGTTCACATCAACAGCGGCGCTCCATGCCAATGGATGTTAGCGGCTGCGCGTCTGAAAAAAGTCCCTTTGGTGACTCAACTGCACTGCCCTTATCCTGCAAGAGACCGACTTACTCTCGGGTTGCACCTATCCCCGCATATTATCTCTGTAAGCAACTATGTTGCACAATCTATTGTGCGAGACGGATACCCAACGGAGAAAGTCTCAATAATTCACAATGGTATTGATACCGCTGCGCTTACCGCTCAAGAAAAAGTTGATGTACGGCAAGAGCTTAACATTCCAGGTCAAGATTTCATATTCGCTACGGTCGGATCCCTGATCCACCGCAAAGGCGTCGATCGAATCATGACGGCAATGCGCCATGTCGTTCTAGAGTACCCAAACGTGAGCCTTGTCGTCATTGGGGATGGTTCGATGATGGATAAGCTCCACCATCAAGCTGAATATCTACACCTTGCTGAGCGCATTCATTTCGTGGGAGAGCAAACCAATGTCGTTGGATGGTTAAAAGGATGTGATGCTTTCATCAGTGGTGCTCGAAGCGAAGCATTTGGTCTTGCTGTAGCAGAAGCAGTTCTCGCCAAAATCCCTGTTATCGCGCCGTTCGAAGGAGGAATCCCTGAGTTTATCTCACATGGTAAGACCGGCGTACTCTACCCAAATCATGGGGTTGGTCCTATCGCAAAATCTATGCGTATTCTGGTCAACAATCCGCAGCTTTGCAGCAAACTAGGGCTAGCGGGCTACGAGCATATCACTAAGCACTATGATCTCTCTGTCAGTTGCCGAAAAATCATCAATGTTTATCGTGACTTACTTGAACAGCCGTTTGTCTCAGAGCGTTCTATCTTCAGCACTTTTTCACCAATTAAGACCTACGTAGCGAATCGCCTTTCACTAGGAGGTCAGCATGGCTAGCAACAAGAACAAAACATTGATTTTTGACCCTATCACGTTCAAAGGCGGTTCTAAGATTGCGACCAGTGACGCGCTTAATGTTTGCCGAGTCACCAGCAATGAATTTATTGTGCTGACCGTCGATCCAGAGTTCTGGAAAGCGACAGAGTTCTATGCCAAACACAATGTCACTTTACGCAAAGTTTCTGCGGTTTCTTGGCTGATGAAAAAGCATAACGGTGCCTTCTACTGGTTAAACCAACTCTACCTTTTGCTCATTATGCTCAAAACCATGGTGATGGAACGCGGTATAGCCAAAATAGTGGGCGCTTCCGGTCCTGGAATCGACATGCCAATGTACTTTCTTAAAGCTTTCTTAAACATTGAAGTCACCCAATTTATCCACGGTAATGTGGGGCTATCACGCTCTATCGGCTACTGCCTGACAATAGCAGATGCAGTTTTCTATTTGCCATCTACTCGCAAAAGTCTAAAGGTTGCTCTTGAAGCCTATCTTCAACACGCAACAAAGATTGAAGATACCTCGGCCTTAGCTGAAAGCTATTTAAAATCCTCAAGCTATCAGTCATTTGTTAATGGCATCCCTGCGCAGCGTTGGCCTACAGAATGTCAGAAGAGTGTTCCTATCTGCTTCTGGGCCGCTTCGCTGTTAAAGTGGAAAGGTCTCGATACGCTTATTGAAGCCTCCAAACTTGCCGCTCGCTGTAAACCTATCGCGCTTAATGTTTGCTTTATTCGCCCCGTCGACACCTGTCTACCAGTGTCTAAGGCGCCAGTGTTACTAAAACACACAGAATGGTACGAAGATCCTGACAATCTTGATGAAATCAGAGGCCAGTCTAACATCTTTGCCTCTACCAGCTGTAACGAACCCTTCGGTCTTTCAATCCTAGAAGCATTAGCCGCCGGTATGTGCGTAGTGATCCCACAAGACGGCTCCTTCTGGGATCAGCAATTGACGCACAATGAAAATTGCATCAAGTATCAACCAAACAACGCAGATTCATTGTGTGATGCTCTGCTTTACGCAACGAACGATAGCCAAGCATTTGAACGTTGCTGCACAAACGCCCGAGTCGTCGCTGAACAATACAAAGCTGAATACCGCTATCAGAGATTTGCGCAGCATATAAACGGTGACATTGTCACATCAATGATTCGTGCTTGTGACTAGGGTCTTTTGACCGAAAAATGGATAACTGATTGGAGATTCGCTATGAACACAGAACATATTAAAAGCATTAGCCTATACGCCGTCAGCTTGTTCTTAATTAAAGGTGTATCCCTGTTCACATTGCCTTTGATGGCACACTATTTATCGCCATCTCAAATCGGTCACTTAGAGCTACTAGGGGTCACGACTGTGTTTTTCAGCCTCATCGTCGGTCTCGCCATGCATGAAAACCTTTATCGCTTTATCGGCACAGTCAGTAGTAAAGTAGTTAGAAAGAGAAAGGCATCTCAACTGTACAGCGCAACACTTCTTCTCTCTATGTCTCTTAGCGCTTTGTTGCTCATAGGTTACTACTTATTGCCTTTCAAAGCGGATTCGATCACTCATGAACAAGTCCTATTTATGGCGTTGGTCCTCTGCTATGAAGCTCCTTTAGCGATAAGTCTAGCGTGGCTTAGGCTGCACAATCAGGCAGGGTTGTTTTTTAAGATTTGTGTCAGCACTGTTATTGCCCAAGTGTCATTACTTATCATCGCGTTGTTACATAAGCCTGATGTGACGGTGATATTCGCGCTTAACGTCATTTGCACATTCGTACAGTTTCTGTTTCTTCATATCTATATCAACTTCCCGCTTATGCTGCCTAACAAAGAGCGCATTAAACGATACATTCGATACTCGGCACCGTTAATGTTATCTGGGGTTGTTGCTTTCGGATTAAGTGGCGCAGAGAGATGGCTGATTGCAGGAGCAACAAACTTAGAAACTTTGGGTATGTATGCTATCGCAGCTAAGTTTGCGTTGGCTGTCGGTATCCTAATTCAACCTTTCCATATGTGGTGGATGCCAAAAAGATTTGAGGCAATGGACAACAAAGGCGCCGGTTACGTCGCCAACGTCACGACGCAAGGCGTGGTATTGTTGTGCGTCATTTCGGTTACCGTCGCTTGGTTAAGCCAAATTTTTATTACAATCGCCCTACCCGAATCCTACCAACCCGCGGTCGCTTTGGTAGGTATGACCATTACTATGATGCTTTTCAAAGAGCTCGTTGAGCTGACGAACTTCGGTATTTTGTACAAGAAAAATACCACTCAACTGTTATATATCAACGTTACATCAACAGTTTTAGCCTTCATCGTTTGCTTCGCTTCCATAGAATCAGGTATAGAGGCAATACTTTGGGGACTGATTGCCGGGCAGCTTTGCCGTTTCTCTCTTACAACCTGGTTTAGTCAAAAAGCACAATACCTCAACTATCAAACTGCTAATATCATGGCACTGTTGATGCTAACTGCGTTATTTCTACTAACCAGTCGTTACCATCAAAGTCTAGAAATTTCCCTGCTAATGCTACTTCTTCAACCGTTAGGTATTGTTGCTCTTTCGCTGCGTTTTCAGTTGATTTCGGGTGTCTATTTAAAGACCTTAACTCATACTGTGCATCGCTATTTGGGTAAATCACTATGAATAGCTTCCACCGTTCAGCGCCTATAACAATGATGACAATGCTTAGCTTAGGTTTGACAATACTCTGGTATCTGATGCCACACCCTGCACTTGTAGTGGTCTTGTGCTTTATTCCTTTAGCAGCACTATTCGTGCTTAACCAAGCATTTTGGTTGGTCAGTCTGTTTGTGCTGTTTTCGTTCTTTCGTATTCACGAAGCAGTTCCTGCACTTTATTCACTTAAAATTCCTCTACTTCTGTCTTTAGGGGCGCTTTCGGCATTAATGTGGCATACCCTAGTTAGCAGGCAACTGCAAACATTCTGGCACCCTAGCATGACATGGTTAGCCTTGTTTTGGGGCTTGGTAGTCGTCGGAATCGTGCTCTCTTCAAACCCAGGAATCGCAATTACTTATTTTAAGAATATTTACTGGAAAATCATTGTCATGACGCTCGCTATCGCATGGTTAGTGAACACTGAAGATGCGGTTCGTAAAATAGCCACACTGATTATCTTGGCTGGTGGACTCATTGCGGTAGTTGCTTTATACAATTCATCAGCGGGCATAGGGTTAGTCGAAGGCACTAGGGTTACAATCGGTCGTCAGTTAGGTTCAGTACTCGGCGATCCGAATGATTTATCGCTAGTGCTAATGTTCCCTCTCGCGTTCGCTATTAGTTTTGCCTCCACCGAAGGCATTGGCTTTTCACGTGTACTCGGGATAATAGGGCTTGTTCTTTCGATGGCAGCGGTTATCGCTACTCAAAGTCGCGGCGGCCTACTGGGTTCAATAGCCGTGTTTGGCATATTTGGTCTTCGACTTATACGCTCTAAATCACTACTTATTTTCATCGGAGTGATCGGATTAGCCATATTATTTGCAGTCGCGGGCATATCAGATCGCCAATCGGGGGGAGCTGCAGAAGCAGGCATCGACGCATCTGCGATGGGCCGTTTATACGCCTGGGAAGCGGCATTTAAAATGGCACTAGACAATCCCTTTAGCGGCGTAGGATTAAACAACTTTTACTCTAACTATTACTACTATAGTTCGCACTGGGACGGACTTAACCACGCCGTACACAGTACCTGGTTTGGCGTACTTGCTGAAATGGGGTTCCTAGGACTGATCGTATTCATCGGCATTATTTTTTCGTTAGTCAAAACCAGCAGAAAAACTCTTTCACTATTGTCTGAATTGAAGCACTCCGTTTCTCCATACCTAACAGCTACCGCGCTTGCAGTTTATGCAGGTGTTATTGGCACCGTGGTCTCTGGCACCTTTTTAACTCAGGGTTTTACCTGGCCTATCTACATACTCGCGGCTTTATGCATCGCCATTTCTCGAATTACTCAAAACCATTCTCAAATTGAGAATCTTAGCAAAATCACATCCTAACTATCACTATCTAATTGTTTTAATAGATTTTATATTTTGGCACATTACGTGAAGTAGTCCTTAAACAGTTTAAAAGTAAAGGACGAAATCATGTTGGCTCAACAGTTAAACCATTTCAAAGTCTGGTTGCAGCACCACGAAAAACCCGCATATCGCAAATTGTTTCTCATTTTGAAAGCGAGTCGTGCATGCGACATCCCGACGCCAAAGCTATTAAATAAATTCATTGGTGTCGCCTATTCAACTTGTACTTCTATTTGGGGTAACCTCTTACGCGTCTCTGTCCACACACCTGCATTTAAAGGTCGACTGTCTAAATACGGCAGAGGCCTCTATTTGTTTGGTGGCGTGCCTTTTGTTTCTGGCCCTCTTTCTATCTCGTTAGGTGACGATTGTCGTATCTCGGGTCAATCGACTTTCAGCGCTAGGCCCCAGTCGGAGAGCCCGCAACTTCTTGTCGGTAGCAATGTCGATATTGGTTGGCAAAGTACGTTTGCGATAGGTCGTAGGATTGTCATTGGCGACAATGTTCGCATCGCAGGTCGCGCCTTTTTATTTGGATATTCTGGCCACTCTTTAGATGCACACCTTAGAGCCAAGGGCTTTGGAGATTTAGATTGTGATGTCGGTGATATCGTTTTGGAGAAAGATGTATGGCTTGGTACCAACGTTACTGTCTGCCCAAACGTCACGATTGGTGAAGGTACCATTGTTGGCACCGGGAGTGTCGTGACCAAAGATCTCCCTGCACATGTCGTGGCCGCAGGTAATCCGGCAAGAGTCCTACGTACCCTTAACAACGAAGGAGTTCATCATGCGTGATCTTATTGTTTTTGGTGAAGACTTTGGTGGTTTACCATCCAGCACTCAACACCTTGTCACACGATTGGCAAAGCAGCGCAAAGTACTTTGGGTAAATTCTATTGGATTACGCCAACCTAAGCTTACACTGCACGATATCAAGCGTGCATCGAACAAACTTTTGGGTAGAAGTAAGGGCGGGTTCAGCGACCACAACGCTCAATTAGCAAATATCACCGTCGTTAATATTAAAACGATTCCCGCTCCTAGGTCTTGGTTTGCACGCCAGCTAGCTAAAACGATGATATGTTCTCAGTTGATACCAGTGATTAAAAAGCTTGGGTTAAACAAGCCAATACTATGGAGCTCTCTTCCTACCACTGCAGACCTGTGTGGAACACTTGGAGAATCCGCTATTATTTACTATTGCGGTGATGACTTCTCATCACTGGCTGGGGTTGATCACGAAGTTGTTGCAACGCATGAAGGCAAGCTTGTCGAACGCGCTGACCTCATCCTTGCTGCTAGCGCGAATTTGCTAGCAAAGTTCCCTCAAACCAAAACGCACTATCTTCCTCATGGCGTCGATACGCGTCTCTTCAGTACACCAACGGAGCGAGCAATAGATTTGCCTTCTGGAGATAAAAAGATAGCAGGTTTTTATGGCAGCTTATCCAACTGGTTGAATTACGAACTTATTGAACAAGTTTGCTTAGATAGTCCCACTTGGCAATTCGTATTTATCGGTCCAATAGAACTCCCTTCTAATCCGTTGCCTAAATTGCCAAATGTACACTACCTTGGTCCTAAACCACACAATGTGCTACCAAGTTACAGCCAACATTGGGACGTAAGTTTATTGCCGTTTAAGTCTAACGGGCAAATTACTGCATGCAGCCCTTTAAAACTGCTCGAGTATTTAGCCGCGGGTAGCAAGATTATCGCCACCCCATTTCCTGCCCTCTCTCCTTATCGACAGCATGTTACTGTTATTAACAACGATCGGCAGTTTACACGAGCGCTTAACCAATTAGGTTCAAGGTCGGTAAACCAGGGCCAACTGTCAGTTGCCGGAGAAAGTTGGGACGCTAGAGCGCTTAAACTTAATAGTATGTTGGAGTCATTATGAATGAGCTAAAAACGAGGTTTATCGTCATACTCAACTCAGCATGGCGACAGCGCTACACAATCGTAGTACCGATTCTAATTCTTCCTTTTGTCGGCTATTTCATTGGAAAGGTAGCTCCAACAAACTACGTATCACATACCTCAATGCTGATTCAGGAAACTGCCAAGATGAACCCTTTTCTCGAGGATATTGCTGTTTCAACCATGTTAAAGGAACGACTCAATGCGCTAAGCACGCTACTTAAAAGTCGTCATGTCCTAACTGCTGTAGCAAAAGAGCACGGTTTGATAATTGATACGATGCCCCCAGCGGAACGCGATTATATCATCAACAAGCTTTCAAGCAGCCTGACGGTCACTCAACCGGGTAAGGATTTTCTTGAGATCACACTGACAGCATCTCAACCCGACGGAATGAAAGCGCTTTTGGAGTCCATCAGTGAGCACTTTATTGAACAGCTTCTTGCTCCTGAACGCTCTTCAATTCAAGACTCTTCAGAGTTCCTCGCAATTCATATTGAAAAACGCAGAGAAGAACTTGATTTTGCTGAAAATGAACTTGCAGATTTTAAAAACCGCTACGCGTCTGTCACGCCTGAAATGCAAAGTCAGGCGTTAGGTAGACTCGCCTCCTTAAAGCAAAGCTATGCTGAAAAAAAGGCGGAACTTGCAGGTGTCGAACGAAGTTTGGGTTCGCTCGACCAACAACTCTCTAAGACAAACCCAGTGGTGGGCAAAATTGAAGATCAGATCATTGAAATACGCAGTGAACTAACACTGCTGAAAGCAAAATACACCGAGAGCCATAGTGCAGTTCAAGGCAAAGAACGCGAACTGCGACGCTTAGAAAATGAGCGCACCATTCTGCTTCAAATGGAACAACCCAACATCAGCAGTGATCAACTATGGGATATTGCCAGTAGCAATAAACTGAAGGATTTTGGTGAAGTCCAGCCTTTGCTAGTTACCCAATTACAAAGCCTACAGTTGGTTCGAGGTCGCTATGAGTCACTGACAGAAGAGACCAAAAGCCTTAAAGAAATGATCGCCCGACTCGAACAAGAAGCGAATAGATTTGGTGACAATGCAAAAACAATGCACCGTCTGGTACGAAATGCAGAGATTAAACGCGAGCTGTATGACGAATTGATTCAACGTTACGAAATGGCTCAGCTAACCGGATCTCTAGGCATATTTGAACAGAACAAACGCGTCAAGATTATCGATCTCCCATACACCCCAAGTCGCCCTACTAATTTACCTGTGATTATTTTCGTCATCGCGGGTTTAGTTGCTGGAATTGGGTTAGGTGCGGGCATCGCAATCTTGATTGAGCTCTTTGACTCTTCGATTAGACGCAAAGAAGACATCGAAGCAATCACGCGAGCTCCAGTGATTACCCATATTCCTAGGATCAAACCTACTCAATCATAAAGATTTTCAATTTGATATCAGCTTGAGAACCAACCAAACATCACCATAACCCATTGAAATGATAGAACTTAAAACCTGGCATACTATGTGCTTTACTACTCTAAAGGAATTATTCATTTAGGAGCTAGTATGAGCACACCTTGCAAAACTATTATCCATGTGGTTCAACACCTCTCTCCCGGGGGCCTAGAGGCGCTTGCGCTCAATATGCTGGCTTTTTCCAACCCTAAACAGAAAGTAATTATCATTAGTTTGGAAGGAACAAAACAAAAGTCTATCTCCAAGTGGTCAAAGTTAGAAGCAGTGGAAAGCCAACTGATCTTTCTAAACAAGCCTTCTGGCTACAGTATCAAGACATTGGTACAACTGTTCAGACTGTTTCGAACGTTAAAGCCTAGTGTGGTACACACTCATCACATTGGCCCAATCCTTTACGGCTCAATTGCTGCTCGTTTAGCTGGAGTGAAAACCAGAATACACACCGAGCACGATGCGTGGCATTTATCGAATCAAAAACATCGCTCTCTACAAAACTTTGCGTTGAAAATTGCTAAGCCTCGAATCGTTGCCGATGCTGCGTTGGTAAGAAAGCAGATTCATCATCACTTTGACTACCAGGACGTCACAGTAATAAGGAACGGAATCGATTGTGAACAGTTTATGCCAGGCTCGAAACAGTTGGCTCGTCAAGTCCTAAGGCTTCCTGTTGATAACACGATTATTGGCACTGCGGGTCGTCTTGAAAAAGTGAAAGGACATGATGTTTTGATTGATGCGTTGACTTTGCTACCTAATCACATAGAGCTGGTGATTGCAGGAGACGGCAGTCAACGAGCTAAACTAGAAACTCAGGTTAAACAACTAGGTATTAGTCACCGAGTTACCTTCTTAGGTCTCGTCGATGACATGACCCGATTCTATCAAGCATTAGATTTGTTCTGTTTGCCTTCACGGAGCGAAGGCTTTCCACTCTCCACATTAGAAGCTCAATCATGTGACATTGTCACGCTGGCAAGTAACGTTGGCGCGACAAACGAAACACTCTGCCCGAAAACGGGGCAACTTTTTGAAAGTGAAAACCCTCAGGCGCTTGCTGCGAGTGTCAGCTTAGCGATTGAAAAAAAACATACTGACTCTCCAAGATGTTTTGTACTTCAAAACAATGACATCAGAGACATGATGAAAGCTTATGAAATGTTGGCAGAGGAGAAAAGCGCATGATCGATTTAGTACTCACGATTCTATTTGTGGTCAGCTGCCTTTTGGTTATCTATCACCATGTTGGGTACCCAGTGCTACTTTCTTGGTACTCAAAGCAGCATCCTTTTAAAACGATAAATCACCGTAGTCGTGGATTCAAAAGTATTAAAGGGGACAGAGCTTGCGCGACAATCACGATTTTGGTTCCCGCATTCAATGAAGAACAATGGATCGCGGATAAAATTCGCAATTTATCTTCGCTTGATTATCCAAAAAACAAATACAAGGTAATCATCGCCTGTGACGGGTGTACAGACAGTACTGTTGCGATCGCCGAACAAACCATTCAAGAAGCGATCTGTTCGGATACCTATTTTGAAATAAGAGCATTCGAAAACAATCGTGGAAAAGTCGCGGTCGTCAACGAACAGATGAAGACCATAACAAGCGACATCACCGCTTTGAGCGATGTCTCAGCACTTGTTTCTATTGATGCATTGTGGGTTGCCAACAAACACTTTCATAATGAACAGGTTGGCGTGGTCAATGGCCATTACCAGCTGTTTAAACCGGGTAATGAAGGCGAAGCATGTTATTGGCAATATCAGAGTAAACTCAAGATGCGCGAAGCGACCTTAGGTTCAACGCTAGGCGCACACGGAGCTTTTTACCTGTTTAGAACTCACCTGTTTGAATCAATGAGTACTGACACTATCAATGATGACTTTATGATTCCTATGTCGATCGTTCGTCAAGGTTACATTGCAGAGTATGAGCCCCAGATGGTTGCACTAGAGATGGAGGCAACAGACGAGAAAGACGACTTTAGTAGAAGACTGCGAATTTCCGCAGGAAACATGCAACAAGCGATCGAACTTTGTGAGATGTTCTTACCAAAGTACAAAAGCGTTGCGTTTGCATTCCTTTCTGGAAAAGGGTTAAGACTCATCACCCCTTACCTACTGATATTCTGCTTAATCAGCTCAATTGTCATGATGGACAACCCGATCTTTATGGCAGCATTGATCGCCCAAATAGCGCTCTATTCACTAGCAATACTTAGTCATCAATTGCCATACATTTTTAGTCATAAAGCCTGCAAACTGCTGCTTTATATCGTTGCAGGTCACTGTGCAAACTTCATCGGTGGTATGCGTTACCTATTCGGTCTTGAATCAGGAAAATGGTCTCGCGTAGGCCAATAAGGAGATTATTATGAGCAACGTATCAACACACATTTCAATTTGGTTAGCAAAACGTCTGTTTGACCTATTTGGCGCGCTATTTGGCTTGCTACTGCTTTCTCCAGTCATGCCTTTTATCGCACTGACGATAAAACTGAGCTCTCCTGGTCCTGTTTTTTATAAACAATTGAGAGTCGGTAAATCAACACCGGAAAAGATGGTATTTTTTGAAATCATTAAGTTTCGCACCATGTACCAAGATGCCGAGCAACGCACTGGCGCTGTATGGGCGACAGAAAACGATTCAAGAATCACCCCTGTCGGACGCTTCCTGCGTAAAACGCGCCTAGACGAGATTCCACAATTATTTAATGTTGTTATGGGTGAAATGTCCTTAATTGGCCCTCGCCCAGAGCGGCCAAGTTTTTACAGCAAACTAGAGAACGCGATCCCTTACTTTGCTGACAGAACTTACGGTGTAATGCCTGGGATCACAGGTTTAGCGCAAGTAAACCAAGGTTACGATACCTGTATTGATGATGTTCGTAGAAAGGTTGGCTATGACCATAGTTACGCACTTTCATTGTGCTCAATGAAGTCATGGTTAAGCATGGATATGAGCATTATCACTAAAACCATCGTGGTTATGTTTGATGGTCGAGGACAATAGCCATTAACAGACCGAGATATGTACGTGATTTAATGCACATTTTTTAACTGGCAATGCGTAAAACAACAACAATTCGATTAGATATAAAGCAAACGAGTAAAAATCGAAGAAAATGCGCTTGCACGATTGAATAACTCTCGGTAACATCCCTCTCGTTCTTAAGGAATGGGTCCGTAGCTCAGTTGGTTAGAGTACTACCTTGACATGGTAGGGGTCGGCGATTCGAGTTCGCCCGGACCCACCAAATTTAGTCCTTCAGGACGATCGCAAAGCCCGTTTCAAGCGGGCTTTGTTGTATCTGTACCTAGCAAGTTTTCTAGCTAAACCTTTGGGAACTTCAGTGTGATTGAAAGACCCTGCTTATCATATAGATACTCATCCTTTAGCTCTAAGGTGCCTCCCATTCTCTTCGTAGCAGCAGAGACTAGACTTAGCCCTAGTCCATTGCCTTCCGTATTTCTACTACTGTCGCTGCGGTAGAATTTTTGGCATAGGTGCGTTAACTCCTCTTCTCCGACGCCGCCACTTTGATCCGCTACGGTTATTTCTACACTGTCTGCATTCTCTGCTGAAGAGATTCGAATCGTGTTACCCGCTAAGTTGAACTTACATGCGTTATCGATCAAATTGGACACTACCTGCATCATTAATTCTTGGCTGGCGTTAATTTGGTGACTTGGATCAATGTTTAACTCTAGGTTTAAATGATTGTCTTCTACAACGGGCTCGTATAGTTCTGCCGCACACTCAACTAACTGTTGGAGATTGACAGCACTTTGAGTTATCTGCTCTCCATTGAACTCAAGTCGGCTTATTCGTAGCAGTTGATTAAAGGTATTGAGAAGGTTTGCCACCATTTGCTCTACTTCTTCAAGTTCTGAGTGACTCTCAGAAAGTTGCTGAATTCGATGATAAATCGACGTAAGCGGCGTTCTTAAGTCATGCGCGATGTTGTTTGCCTGCTGCTTCGTCATCTCCGTCGACTGAGCTAGGCGATCTAACATCATATTTAGTTCTGAAATGGTCTCTGACAGTGGCCCTTCTAGGTTCTCATTGGGGATTCTAAGATGTAAATCGTTGTCTTTAGTAATACTCTTGCTCGCGGCGTTAATATCTGTCAGCCGAGTTTTAATGCTGTTTATCATGAAGTAAGCGATGACAAACCCTACGATCATCAAAGCTCCAACTGCGTATATGATCCCATTAATCAGCTGGGTTTGTTGAGTAAAGAAGCTATCTTCTACTCGAACCTCTAATTTTCGCCACCCATCCCCTTCAGGAAGGTAAGTCTCAACACTGACGTAATTGGAGTCTTCGTTCTGCTGAACGTAAAGCTCAATACCAAACTCCATTTCACCCAAGGGTTTATATGAGTCTAGTGTTTGCAGTTCTTGGTCTGTAATATGCTCTTTGAAAACGTAGCTAAAAATTGCGTCGTGATCGGCTCGCAGAACCTTCTTGGTTTCCTCTTCCCCTAACTCTTCCCATAGCTCATACACATAGTTAGCTTCAGAAGTCACAATGGGTAAGACACTATTATCAATGAACCAGGCATAGATGCTGGTACGCATCACGATTAACAAGACAATCGCTGCCACGACTAACATCGCATATAAGTTCAGAAAACGGCGAAAAGGATCATTTAACCAGCTCACGATCGCTCCTCCATAACGTAGCCGGCCCCTCTAACGGTATACAATAGCGGCTTGCAATCTTCGAGATCAATCTTCTTTCGTAGTCGACTAATATGGACATCAATGACATTGGTTTGCGGATCAAAATGATGATTCCAAACTTTCTCTAGCAACATAGTACGAGTCACTATCCGCCCTTGATTTTCCATCAAGTAGAGTAAAATTTGATATTCACGAGTGTTGAGTACTACATCTACCTCTCCCCGTTTTGCCTTTCGGGTATATGTATCTAACGATAGAGAATCTAGCTTTAACTCGGTGTTATTTGCATGAGATTGCGATTCACTTGGTCTTCTTGCCAGCACTTCTATTCTCGCCAGCAACTCGGTATAAGCGTAAGGTTTAACTAAGTAGTCGTCTCCCCCACTTCTTAGTCCTCTAACACGCTCCTCAACGCTATCCAATGCGCTGAGCACCAATACAGGAGTTTGGTTACCACCTGCTCTCAACGCCTGAATCATCTGAAGACCATCCATTTCAGGCATCATACGGTCACAAATAATAACGTCGTAGTCATTATGCAGAGCACAAATCAAACCCAATTTTCCGTTCTCGGCTCGATCAGTCTGGTGCCCGGACTGCTCTAAGCTATGACTCAGAAAACGCGATTGTTCTACGTTGTCTTCCACTAATAAAATTTTCATAACTCAAACCCCAAGCGACTAGCCCAATTGCTTCGATTTCATGGCTTCGGTTGTGGACCAACTTCCACTAATTCTAAGTCATTGTCATCACTAATAGAATACGCATTTCCGTATAGATTATCTTTAACCATACCCGAAGCGAATTCCATTTGTTCATACTCTTCGATTAACTCTTCTACTCTGTCGACCTTCTCAGAATCGATCACTTTCAATGTTTTGGCATCTATCACTAACAAGGTTGAAAGTGGCTCATCGTAACTCTCTTTGATCTCCACCACGTAGATGGTTCCCAGTTCTGGCACTAAATCCGAATGCGCAGAGACAATGAGCCCTTGGTGCGTCTTGCCAACTTGTGCAAGGACTTCTTGAAGTGAAAAGTTAACTTTTTTAATCGATAGCGTAACGTCTTTACCACTTGTTGCATCAAAGAAAATGGTGTCTTGTTCTGCTTGTTGTTTTGCAGTGGCAACGTAGAGAAACCGACCATCTTCTTGTTCAATCAATTCGATAGATTCATAGCTAGCAGGCTTGAGCTTTTTAATCTGACTAAGCGCTTTTTCTGCGCTCATAGTAGGCAGAAGATTAGCCTTGTTAGAGTCATTCGTTGAGTTCGCCATAGCGCTAAAGCTAATCATGCTGCCAATCAAGATGCTAAGTGTAGTGAGGTTTTTCATAATCTTATTCCTGCTGTTGGTTAAGTTCGGAACTAGATTAACCAATGGAGCTAAAGCCTTTCTAAACTCAAGATTAAAAATTTGTAATGTTAGTTAGTTCAGCGATCGGTGACAACGCGGTCGGTATCGGTACTGCTGTTAAAGATATATCGGCTCGGGCCAGGGTGATTTTATGGAGTAGTGACAATTTCAGATAGACAAAAGCCTGATTTCAATCAGGCTTTATCGGTCATATATAAAATATATCTAGTACAGCGACTACAGTTCGCTTAGGCGCTTCGTCATAATGTCTTGAATCTCATCAAGCCAAGCATAGCGCTTAGTATATAAACGTCGTTTGGTTTTCTTAAGTGTGCTTGGATCTTTGCGCGGTGGTTGCATAGGTATCTGATAAATATATTTAGACACCTGCTCCGCACCATATTCAGTCCATAGTTCCGCATAGTTGAAAGTGACACTTGAGCGTTTCGAACCCGTATATCTAAGTGCTTGATAGATATGCCCCTTATTGCTTATGCCGAATATCTTCTCAACCTGCCACTCTCGAGCAAGCATCAACAGCACTTCTACCATTAGAGCTTTTGGACGCAAACCATGCATACCACGAGTCAAAGCTTTGATGATCTCACCACGTTCCGTGATATAATCCCCCGGCCCCTGTAGCGCACCAATATGGATCTCTCTATTCGGAGTACTTGAGAGATTAAATGCCAAGGTAAACAAGTCTCGGTTTTGCTCATCGATGAGTTTAAGTGCCAGCGAGCCTTCTCTTTCAGGCCCGGCACACAATAACAATCTGCAGTCTAAAATATCAGCGAGTAACCAGCCATCATTTGAATAGAAATCTAAGAAGCCACGACCGTACATTTCGTACAAAGAGTTAAAATGCTCATAAATTTTCTTTGCTCGCTGCTCAGGGCGCCACTTCAAACACACGTATGGCTTCAATGGTTTTTCCAGCAATCGAGGATTGACCTCGGTGATTTTCTTGAGATCAGGTTGTGCAAAGAGTTCCTGCATCTGTTTTAGGACTCCCGGCTTAAGCATTGACCATAGGCAAAAACGCGCATTATATCGTAACTTTTTAAACCCGCGAATATCTGGGTAAACAGTTTCGGCGACCTTGGGAAGCGACAAAACAAAATTAAGGTAGTTGGCTGACATATAGAATTCTCGGCTTTCTGTATGGGACTTTGCTCATAAAGTCATTGCCTAATAAATGATTAGGCAAGCGTTAGTGCACAGTGTACAAAACCATAAAAATGAGATGTAGATCTACTTTGTCGCTACTTTGTCACGCTTATGTCAGCCTCGATTACAATTTAGGGAATGTCAGGGTGAATTGCGCACCACCTAGCGCGCTTTGCCCAACTTCAATCCTGCCTTGGTGTCTTTTAACAATCAGCTCCACAATTGCTAAACCAAGACCAAATCCACTGCTTTCTTTATTTCTGGACGCATCCACACTATAAAACGGCTGAAAGATTGACGGCCAATGCTCAGGAGGCACTCCTCTACCGTCATCTTCTACTTTAATCACAACCTGTTGCTCACTTTCTATCACAGTTAAATAAACTTCGCTTTCAGCATATTTGATCGCATTTGAAAGTAAGTTGACTATTCCACGCTTTAACAGTGAACGGTCAGCGCTAAGCTCTACATTTTTTTCAATGTTAACGCCAATATTGATATTGCGGCTGTTTGGTATACGTTGAACCACTTCGGATAAAAAACCGATTAGATTAAGCTGTTCTATGTTGAGCTGAGTCTCAGGGCGCTCCATTTTTGCAAAATAAAGTAGCTCATCGACCATTCGCTCCATTTCTTCAGTGTCTTCAATAATGCTTGCAATTTTGTCATGCTGCGCTTGAGACATCTCTTGATCTTGCAACATTTCAGCTTGCCATTGAATTCTGAATATTGGGGTCCTTAAATCATGCGCAACGGCATTGGTTAAAAAGCGGTTACCGGTGATTAAATTAGATATTTTGTCCGCCATATAATTAAAGCTACGATTCAAAGAGCCCAAAGCTTTTCCGCTCTGAAGTGGAGCTCGAACATTAAAATCCCCTTTAGCAAACTTGACGGTTGCGTCCTCCAATAGCCTCACGCGACGACCTAAAAACCAAATAAAACACAGGGAATAAACAAAAAAGCCCGCAAGAATAAACCCGAAGGATGTAATGTCATCAATTTCAATGGCACGCCTTAGCTCCGTTTCTGAGTCGGGCATGATATGAAAAACAACGTCAGGTTCGGCCAGCTTAAACCAGAAAGAACGCTCTACATCAAAGAACACATTAACCTTAGAATCACTGTCGAAGTAGTTTGCTACTTCTTCAGGTACTTCGTCCGCCTTAAATACGATCAATTTTTCCGCAGTTGTCTCTACATAACGCTCGAGTGTATCTAGAGTGTTTTCCTTTCCCTGATTCTCGTAAATACTAAGGATTAACCTTTGAAAGGCTTCCCCTTTTCGCTCTTGAAGAACATTGTCATAGTCGGTATTCAGCTGATATATCACATAATCTATGCTAAAAATGCTTACCATAAACCAGATTAGTAGGCCAACAGACGATTCCAAGTAAATTCGGCGCATACACCCTCTTTAGATTAATTACTATTGCCAGGTATCAGGGACAAATAGGTACCCTTTCCCTCTAACGGTGATGATGCGTTTTGGTGTTGTGGATGTATCGCCAAGCTTCTTACGTAGGCTTACAATCTTGTTGTCAACGGTTCTATCAAGGCCATCATATTCAATGCCTCTTAGCGTCTTAGTAAGTTGGTCACGAGATAACACTTCGTCAGGAGAACATGCCAGAGCCCAAAGCAAATCAAATTCGCTATCAGACATAGAGATCACCTTACCTGCCAATTCGCAAACCTTTCGTGCATCATTCAACTTCAATTGATCAAATTCCAGCACCTTCGAATTGGGCGCCTGAACTGATGACGGTGTGTTCGAACCGCCTCTTCTTAGCAGCATTCGCATTCGAGCTAATAAAACCCGGGGTTTGATTGGCTTAGTCACAAAATCATCTGCACCAATTTCGAGCGCCGCTACATGATCAAAATCATCATCACTTGCTGTCAGCATCAGCACTTTACCCGAGTAGTTTGGTCGGATCTGTCTACAAATTGTCAGACCGTCAATTCCAGGTAGCATTAGATCAAGCAGAACAATATCAGGTTGCTTTTCTACGATAGCATTGATTGCGTTTTCACCCTCTTCAAAAGTTGTGACATCGAAATCTTGGGAAAGAAAATACTCGCACAGCATCTGACGAAGCTTAGCGTCATCTTCGACAATAAATAGAGTCTGATTCACAGAATTTTGCATATAAATTAAAGTATGGTATGACTACATATCATCGATTCTATCTCATCCTACTTCCAATTTCTGCAACTCAAGGGGAGTTACTGGGCTTTTTGTCCGGTGCAAGCATGCGGCTTTTCTGTTAGGATGCGCTTCCCGTTTGTTACTGAGCAGTACCATGAACCGTAAGAAAAAGATCAACCAGATCCTGAAAGCAAAACAAAAAAAGACCAATGCTAAGTTGCACAAAAGCAATAAGCCTCGCTACATCTCGAAAGCAGAGCGAGCTAAGTTAGAAGCGGAAGAGCAAAATCAAAAGGCAATCGATGTAGCTAGTGCTACTGTAGAAGAATTAGATAGTACTGCCTCAGACCAATAAATACCGATTTTCAGATAAAAAAGCGCTACTCGTAATAACAAGTGGCGCTTTTTTATATTCAGTGTGTTTATTCGTTGTGATTAGAGGTAGCGACCATACCATCAAATGAAACCAGTTTAATTTCTAGCTGGGCCCCAAAGTAACTTAACGCCAGTTTCGGGTCTTTATTAGCAGACACTTTCTTTCCAAGCGTCTCTAACAGCTCAGCCATAAAATCTTTAACTGGCTGATCTGCATCTGCCAAATGTTGTTCTAACCTATTGTTGTTCATTATATTCCTAGCCATAACACTACGCTGGATCCCTCCCGAACAGCTCCTTCCACACTACTGATGTGAAAATCCAAAACGGCTCGTTCAAGATAACCCTGTATTTATTGTTTCAATCGCAATTGCTAGGTCTCGTATAAAACTGGCTCAATTACAAAGCTTAAAATTTAGGTCGCTGATAATTACCTAATAAAGCATGAGTTAAAAGAAAACGAAAGCCTGATGCGATGAGAGTCAAAATAAGAATATTAATACCCAAAATAAAGATCAAGAGAGTGTACAAACTGATTTGCCAATTTTCACTCCGCGTTAATGAGTCACATTTCTGGTGTATATTTTCGATAAAGGAGTCAGTATTTCTACCGCGCGAATTTTTCGCTCTCCATCTAAATTTCTTAACGCCTCGATCATCAATGAGTCTCGGACATGCTGCATTTGTCGCAATTGGTGAAATTGCGGAAACTGTCGCATTTCGCAGGTAAAGTTAACATGTGAGCTCAGATTAAATCCTAGCTTGACTCTAAAGCCTATTGCCACAGAGTAGTCTCGTACTTTGTAAACATCTTCTAACTGAATGTACTGTTTCTCAGACAGACCTAGGACTCGGGCCATCGTATTAATGGAGATTTGGTGTGTACGGCGAAAACGCTTCACAGTTATCGCGATCGAACGATAATAGTCAATCGCAAAAGCGTTCATATCGAGAGTTTTAGGTGCAAACAAATCATCATAGCGTATTTCAGGATCTACAAGAGCTGTGGTTTCTCGTCGAAAACGTTCAAATTCATTTCTTGTCGTTGAGCTCATCAAAGATGCAATGAGATCCAAATACAATTCAAACTGTTGTTCTGGTAAGCGACCAATACAAAACAGAGCCTCTATCCCTTTGTCATCCATTCCACGATAATGTTCTCGTAGCTTAACTGCATGGTAAAAGCTCGTCATTGGAACCATCATTATCCATGACAGGGCAGCAACGACATGGATTGGGCGCATCGATCGATAGCTCTGCTGCATGTAACGTCTTAATGTTGAAGCATTCAGACCTTCTAGACGTTGCTGTAGTTCAGCAATAGACATACCTTGAGCACGCCGGGCACACGACATAGAGATCGCCATCTCAGCATCAATGTTATTCAGCAGCTCATCTAGCATGTTTATCTTCTCTTCAGACACCGAAATGGTGATATCATCAGCAGTATTAAACATGTAATTCCTTGATTACTTAAACACTTCGAATGAATCATAACATTAAGAGTTGAAAGTCTGGCTTATTGTTTTATTTGCCTACCTCAACAATAGTGTCTTTTCAATCGGAATGAATCTATCACAAACATCGATCAATGACTGAGCGGTCAAACCAGGCACACCATAGACATCGACTCTAGTATCAAAGCGTTTTTGGATTCGGTCGACTAACATCTCAAAATCTCCATCACCGGAGAGAAGTATGACGCGATCAACCTTTGAGGCCGCTTCATAGACGTCTAAGGCAATCCCTACGTCCCAATCCCCTTTTGAGCTACCATCATGTCGCTGAATATAAGGTTTAAGCTTAACGTTAAAGCCGATACCACGTAGGATATGGTGAAATTGACGCTGCTTAGGATCATGAGAGGCAATCGCATAGGCATTGGCTTCTAACAACTGCTGACCCTCAGTCGCGATGTACCAAAACTGGTTGTAATCAAAATTCGCTCGATACTTATCTCTAGTGGTGTAATAGATGTTCTGTACATCGACAAAAATCGCGATTTTTTCCATGATTGATTACCTTAATTTCGACGCCGAGACTGTATCAGAACAACGCGAAAAATACACCAAAACAAAAAGACCTGAATCACTTCAAGTATGATATCTGGTCTAATTCGTTAACAAACAGGGTTGGATAGTGTTCAATGAAACCACTTCAATTTATTGTGCAGTGATGTCACGCTTCCAACAACAATTAACGCAGGGCTCAACGCCTCTTTTGCCATGTTTGGCAATTCTTTCAGCGCCCCTGTAAACACCCTTTGTTCACATCGGGTGCCATTTTCAATAATGGCGCATGGCATATTCGAATCTAGGCCTGTTTCTAGCAATTTTTCGGTAATATAGCCGCTTTGCTTTAGGCCCATGTAAAACACGAGTGTGTTATTGGACTGAGCTAAAGAGTGCCATTCTATTTCACGGCCATCTTTCTGCACATGACCCGTAATGAACTGAACACTTTGCGCGTGGTCCCGATGCGTCAATGGAATCCCCGCATAAGCCGTCGCTCCAGCAGCTGCGGTTATACCAGGGACCACTTCAAAGCGAATGCCATGTTCGGCAAGCTCTTCTAACTCTTCTCCACCACGACCAAATATAAACGAGTCTCCGCCTTTTAGACGGACAACCTTTTTGCCTTGCTGTGCTTTCTCAACCAGAATCTGATTAATTTGGTCTTGAGGAACACAGTGAAAATCTAACTTTTTTCCCACATAAATCATCTCAGCATCGTTATTGGCTAACGCAAGAATCTCGGGGGAGACCAGACGGTCATAGACCACAACTTCTGCTTGTTGAATCACTCGATAGCCTTTGACGGTTAGTAGGTCTGGGTCGCCTGGCCCTGCACCAACTAATGAAACAAAACCAAGGTTTGATGGAGAGATGGGAGTCATGCTCATAGCTATGCCTATCAACTTAAATTTGGATATAAAGAGTAGTACTCAACGACTACGAAAATGAATGACTACTTTTTATATTCAAATCAAGACTGTATTTGATGGTTAGGAGCCCCACGCGACAACGTGGGGCTGTAAATCATTATTTCGCTAGTACTGGTTTCGCATTAACTTCTTCTTCATCGCTTAGAGAAGGGGCTGTTTTCGCGTGAGTCAGGTATAGCGGAATACATGTCATGATCAAACCACCAACGATGTTACCTAGGATGGTTGGGATAAGGTTGAAGTTCAACCAAGTCGCGATACCAAAGTCCGCACCTAAAATCATACCTAGTGGGAATAGGAACATGTTTACTACTGTGTGCTCGAATACAAGTGCAAAGAAGATGAAGATTGGGAACCACATCATTGCTACTCGACCAGCAACCGTACGTGCCGTCATGTTACCAATCACACCTAAACAAACCATTAGGTTACAGAAGATGCCACGTACGAAACAGGTGATCCATCCGTCCATGCCCATCGCTTCAAAACCTGCACTACGAGCGGTTGAAACAGCGATGAATTTCTTCGCAACCGCGTTCAACTCAAGTGAGAAGTTACCTGTTAGAGAAATAGCCACTAGATACGCAACAATCAGTGAACCAATAAGGTTACCAAGGCCAACAAGACCCCAGCAGCGGAATACTCTGTTCCATGTGATACCCGGACGGCCTTCGAATTTTGCCAGAGGAGCAAGACCAAAAACACCTGTCACTAGGTCATAGCCCATGGCGGATAGGATGACAAAGCCCACTGGGAAAACCAATGCACCAACAACGCCTACACCGGTTTGTACGATTGTTGTAATCGCAACAACCACAGCAAGCGATAAGATGATACCAGCCATTGTACCGCGAAGAAGCAGGTCACGAGCGCTCGTTTTAGTCTTTGCTTCGCCAACGTTAATCATAGTTTGCACGAATTCAGCAGGTTTAAAGTCTGTAGACATGAATGTGTCCTTATCCAAAATTGAAAGTTAAAAGTTGAAATTGAATAGTGAAAGACTCGCTGTTTCTCTGTTCCCCAACTGAGAAACAACGAACCTTTAAGCTATTTAATCTCCATAGCCTTCATATTTGTTGCCGCAGCGTTGTTGCCTGCACCTCTTCACCCTAATCACATAAAACACCTATACTCATAGGGATGAATCGCCTTGTCGCCTAGCTGCAACAACAACTATTTTGGCTATGAAAGTACATTTAAACGAACGTTTAAGCCGCGATTTCAACCTTACCTTTTGCAACGCGTGCTTTGTATGATTTCACGCTCATACGTTCATCTTCCATACACACACCGGTTGCTAGGTTAAAGCGTTGCTTCTTCAGTGGGCTTGCTACCCATAGTTGCTCATCGTGTTCAACAATCAGGCCACGTGACAGTACATTTGACTGAAAAAATGGGTCCATGTTGTTGATTGCAAACACTTCTTCAGTCGCTCGTGGGCGGAAGATAGCCACTTGCTCACCCTCAAATAATGCGACTACGCCAGTGCCTGGGATGATGTCTTCGATGTTGCAAACTTTTGTAAATGCCATGTTGTCTTCTCCCCTTAAACCACTTCTACGTGAAGGATGTCGCCTTTCGCTTCAGGATGTTTTTCTGTGAATGTTGCCGGGCGATGCTGCTCACGACCATCAGTCACAAACATAACGTTATCGTCACGCTCGTCTGAGTTAATGAAATGAGCAAAGCGTTTTAGCTGCGTTTCGTCGTTGATGGTATCCGTCCATTCGCAGCGGAACTCTTCCACTAGCTTGGCAACGTCGGCTTCTAGTTGATCATTGATACCCAGTTTGTCTTCGATGATCACTTCACGTAGGTAGTCGATGCCGCCTTCTAGGTTCTCGAACCATACAGAAGTACGCTGCAGTGGCGCAGCCGTACGGATATAGAACATCATGAAGCGGTCGATGTATTTGATTAGGGTTTCTTGGTCTAGATCACCAGCAAGCAGTGTCGCGTGGCGTGGCTTCATACCGCCATTACCACATACGTACATGTTCCAACCTGCATCAGTAGCGATAATGCCCAAGTCTTTACCTTGCGCTTCTGCACACTCACGAGTACAGCCAGAAACACCAAACTTCATCTTATGAGGAGTACGAATGCCTTTGTAGCGATTCTCAATCATCACACCAAGGCCAACCGAATCTTGAACGCCGTAACGACACCAAGTTGAACCTACACAGGTCTTCGCCATGCGCAGTGCTTTCGCGTATGCCTGACCAGTCTCGTAACCTGCTGCAACCAGTTTCTTCCAGATGGCTGGAAGATCGTCTTTTTGAGCGCCGAACAGGCCGATACGCTGTGCACCTGTGATCTTGGTGTACAGGTTGTATTCTGCTGCTACATCAGCCAGTACTGCTAGCGCTTGTGGCGTTACTTCGCCACCCGCCATACGTGGAATCACAGAGTAGGTACCATCTTTTTGCATGTTACCTAAGAAGTTATCGTTGGTATCGTGCAGTTTAACCAGAGATGGCTTCAGAATATGGTCACCCCAGCAGGACGCAAGGATAGAGCCTGCTAGAGGCTTACACACTTCACAGCCGTAACCTTTACCGTGTTTCTCTAGCAATTCTTCATACGATTTGATTTCGCCAATACGTACTAGATGGAAAAGCTCTTGGCGAGAGTAAGCAAAGTGCTCACATACATCCGCTTTAACTTCAACGCCTGCTTTTTCAAGCTCAGCGTTTAGCACTGACGTGACAAGTGGGATACAACCCCCACAACCCGTGCCCGCACCGGTTACTGCTTTGATGTCGCCAATCGTGTGGTGACCTTGTGCAACGGCTTCAGCGATTTTGCCTTTAGTTACATCAAAACAAGAACAGATAACCGCAGAATCTGGCAGAGCATCGGCACCTAAAGTAGGTTTCTCAGCACCCGCGTGCGCAGGTAGGATAAGTGCATCTGGGTGTTCTGGTAGGTCAATTTCGTTAAGCATAAGCTGAAGAAGATCGCCGTAGTCAGAGGTATCGCCTACCATTACCGCGCCAAGAAGCTTCTTATTGTCTTCAGATACGATTAAGCGTTTGTATACTTCCTGCTCTTCGTTCTGGTAAACGTAGCTCTTACAACCAGGAGTACGACCGTTAGCGTCACCGATAGAGCCAACTTTTACACCTAGCAGCTTAAGCTTGGCAGACATGTCAGCACCTTCGAACTTGCTGTCGTTACCCACAATGTGGTCAACCGCTACCGTCGCCATTTTGTAACCTGGCGCTACTAGCCCGTAGAAGGTTTCATTCCAAGAAGCACACTCACCAATAGCATAGATGTTCTCATCAGAAGTCTGACAGAAGTCGTTAATAGCGATACCACCGCGTGGCGCAACGTCTAGCTGCATGTCACGAGCAAGCTTGTCTTGTGGACGAATACCCGCAGAGAATACGATGAAGTCTGTCTCTAGCTCAGTACCATCAGCAAATCGCATCACGTTACGTGCTTCTTTACCCTCAGGAGCGATTTCAAGTGTGTTTTTACTGGTGTGAACCTTAACACCCATACTCTCGATTTTTTGGCGCAGTTGATTACCACCCGCTTGATCGAGCTGTTCAGCCATTAGCTTAGGCGCAAACTCAACAACGTGAGTCTCAACACCGAGTGCTTTAAGTGCACCAGCGGCTTCAAGACCTAAAAGACCACCACCGATGACCACACCGATTTTGCTCTTTTTCGCACAAGCTTCGATCGCTTTGAGATCTTCGATGGTACGGTAGACAAAACAATCTTTACTTTCACGGCCCTTAATAGGTGGAACAAATGGGAATGAGCCAGTCGCCATGATCAGCTTGTCGTATTGAATTTCACGACCCGTACTAGAATGGACAATGCGTTTCTCACGGTTAACGTTGATCGCACGCTCACCAATCAACATGTTTACACCATGCTTGTCGTAGAAACCTTCTTTAACCAAAGATAACTCGTCCGCTGTGTGGTGAGAAAAGTAAGAAGAGAGGTGGACACGGTCATATGCAACACGCGGTTCTTCACAGAAAACAGTAATGTCATACTGGGATGCATCTGCCTTCTCTACTAGGTCTTCAATGTAACGGTGTCCTACCATACCGTTACCGATAACAACCAGCTTCAACTTGCTCATAATACTTCCTAAGGGTTAGGTTCTTTATCTGAGCCAATTGTTAATTGTGAAAGAAAATTAATACATGATGTAAATCAATTACAGTTTTAAACTACCCTAAAGGGGTAGGAACAGAAAATAACCACTTGATCTATGTAATTATGTTACATTTAAGGTAATCACCTCTCATTCTTGTGTCACATTTCAACTCGCCTGTTTACAACTAGCAAGAATCTCTAATATTGACCGCAAATCGCTAGGATAAAGCTTGTCTTTATGGCTACTTTTCTGAATGGATACTCCCATCAATAACGTAATCCAAACAGTATGAGCAAAACCTATACAACTCATCGACTTACTAGAAACATCCCACACTCTTGTTGTGTACTATGTAACCTCTCATTTGAATAGCGTGATCTCTATTCAATTATTGCCTTGATTCCACCTATAAAAAGCATATGATGAGACTCATATTCAAGCTTTGGCATATTCTCATTTATTAGACAAAGGCAACAAGGATGGATCTAGACATTTTTAATCCTTCTCGGCAATTGCGCCGAGCCGTGTTGTTTTGGCTAAGTACGCTGTTAGCATTCATCTCAGCCTGTGTGACTGGCTATAATCTAGCTGTAGATCAATACAGCCCGCATCATTATATAGAAACTGCATTTGGACTGCTTTCACTCTATATCGCCTATCACACCTACCAAGAATCCATCTCTAAGCCGTTTATTATTGCTTACGTATTTAGCCTGATAGGCGTGACTGGCTTAGCGACCTATGAGTACCCACTTGAGTTCGGTGTTTTTATATGGGCCTGCCTTTTTCCGATAATGTTCTATTTGATTTTAGGCCGACGTGCAGGTGTACTGGCTACTAGCATCGGGTTTATCGCACAGATAGGAATCATCTCTACTAGGCTTTGGAATGACGGAATCGAAGGTAATTCTCAACTTGCCATTAACTTTTCGCTCGCCTTTATTACCATTTGGCTCACTTCCCATGTTCTTGAAGTAAAAAGACGAGTTTCTGAAGCATCTTTAGGGCAGCTTGCTTCTCGCGATGCGTTAACTGGTGTGTACAATCGTCATGCCCTTACCCATAATTTTGAGCGTTATCGCAATGAAAGCATTAAACTCCCCCTTTCACTTTTGATTCTCGATTTAGACTTTTTCAAAGCCGTTAACGATCAATACGGCCATGACGTAGGTGATACTGTATTAATCCAAACAGCAGCGCTAATCGACGGGTTAAGTGAAGAGCATTTGGTCTATAGAATAGGCGGAGAAGAGTTTTGTATCGCTTTGCACAATACCTGTGTAAGAACAGCAAAAGAAAAAGCAGAGCAGATTCGTAATGCAATTGAAGGTTACGAGTTCAATGACAAGTCTGCCCCGATTTCTTTAACTGCAAGTATCGGGGTTTATCAGTGTGACCACTATGCCAACCTAGAAAGTGTCCTGAAAGAAGCCGATAAAGAACTTTATCGCGCCAAACAGAACGGTCGAAACCAAGTCATGGTATGCAACCGTCCATCCGAAACAGCATTGAATTTCTCTTAATTCTTAACTGTCGCTATCTTCTTCAAAAACCACATTATAGTTTTCTGTATACGTACAATGTGGTTGACGGCTACAAGTAAAAAAGCGCCGTCCTTTGTGTTCACCTTGGCTAGCAGTCTTAATCGTCATTGGGCTGCCACAGCGTTTACAAAAACGAATTTCCTTATCAGGTTCAATCAAATCTATGTGCGCAGCGAGAAGACGTCGTAAGCGACCCACTTGATAGCTGTGTTTAATGTTGGCTCCAATCAGTGGAACACCCGCAGATTTAGTTACATGAATCAGTAGTTTTTGTCTGTCGACTTTGCCTTTGTTAAGTTCTTTCCCATCATCTAGTTCAATCGCAACTCTCACCTCTAAGGTGCGCGGGTCACACACAACATAGTCGAAATAGCTTTTAGAAATGCGATTACTCGCAATAAACCACTGCTTTTTGTCCGTCGCGAGAGGCGTAACCACATTGGATAAATTCACCTTACTCATTACCACACCGTGCTGACCAACTGCAGTAATTAGAGCGTTGTAAAAAGCCGATTCTTGGGCATTTAGCAGAGGTCCCTTCTTTTTGTAAGCACTGTCTTTCAACTCATCTTGATTAAGATAGCGTCTTTGAATCACAACAAAAAAAATAACCAATATGGCGACAACAATAAAAACACTTTCCATTGGCGTTTCAAATTACCTTAAATGAGTTCAATTCTTTGATTATTCGGTATTATACACAGAGGGCAATAAACGGTTAGCGTTTTTGAGATGTGTGTTTCGGTAACTCAAGTTTAATGACGACTCTTTCATCGGGTTTAATTTGATTAAAGCTTTCTCCCCAATGCTTCCTAACAAGTTGATCAATCAAGCCTGTCTCTTTGGCTTTTTGTAATGCTCTTTCGATAATGGGCTGATAGCTAGCCATATTTGCTGAGAGGTAAAACTTGAAATCACGGTCGTAAACAAGCAGAAGTCTTTTCTCGATGGCTAAATGTGGATTTTGCTTCGCTTCTGCCCCAATCTCGTTCATACCTCGCGGAAAATAGTTTACATCTCCGGCAGTGCTGAGTTTTCCGTAAAGTGTTCGCCACTCGCCATCTTCTTGATAGACCTTTAATCCATTTTGTTTCCACACATCAACATCAAACCAGTTGACGCCCAAGCCTGCCACCAGCTTGGAACTCTGTAGATCTTTGAGCGTATTAATACCCTTGAGTCTTGCTTGAAGCGCGGGAGGAATGAGCATAACGCGCTTGCCGATAAGCCCGTTGGTAAGGGGAACATTGACTGCAAGGTATTTTTGGTCTCTTTCAGGCGTCGCGAGCAGCCACGTAAGGCTCAGTTGGCCGCTTTCAACCATCCTAATTACCCGCTTTTGCGGTATGTGTTCACTAGGGACGGTAATTGTTACTTTATAACCTTGTTTAGTGAGCGCTTCAAATAGAAGCTCATGATAAAAATGATGCCCATCGTCAAGCTGTGAGGCTAAGTTAAGGGTAATTGACTGTTTGGCAAAAGTTTGACTAGCTAAGACAAATAGCAATAGACTCAGAAATCTCATCCCTCCTCCTTATTTATAGTTAGCCACTATCTCTTGATACAAAGTTCTTCCACTCTCTCCGATAGTTTGTTTGATGGTATCGATACCCTGCTGAAGTTGCTGAACCAAATCACTGTTTGTTTCTAAATTAAATGCAAAATAGAGGTCTCCTTCACTCAGTACATAGACCGCTTCATACTCATCAGTATTGTAACCACCGCGTTTAAGCCACCATTTAGCAACATTTTCTTCATACGCCCATAAGTCTATGCGATCTTTGACAAATTGGTTGGCGAGTGTCTCTGGTACTGAGCTTTCAACCATAGAATCTCTTGGAACTCCCAATTCCAATAGTAGTTGTTCACCCACATCATCGCGAATAACGCCGATACGATATTGGGCAAGAGCCATAGGCTGGCTAACAGTGATATTTCTACTTTTCTTAGCCAATACCACAATTCGAGTTTTGCTGATCGGCCCAGCCCATTGGAAGATATGTTCTCTAAGCTGAGTTCTCGTCGTTGAAAATAGGACGGTGTCTGGTTTAATCAAGGCACTTCGATACGCTCTCGGCCAAGGCTGTACTTGGATTGACTCTAGTTTGACCTGACTCTTAGCTTGCTCACTCGCAGACCTAAGCACATCTATAGCTATGCCTTCGACACCTTCTCCTTGGTCAAAATTATAGGGGGGATACTGTTCCGTCAGATAGCTCAGTTCATTTAGTTCTACACTATGAGAAACTTGTAAAAATGAGCCATAACTGAGTAAAAATAATATTAAAAGTCGCATAAGACGACCTCAAGTCATTAGTTTATAGCCTATAAACAAATGTAGAGGTCGTACACAATTCCGTCTAGCTAATTAGATAGATTAATTAACAGCTTTCCGGTAAGTCCTTTCCGGACGACCTACCGAACCATAGTTTAGGTCGGCTTCAAGTTCACCAGTGCTGATAAGGTATTCTAAATAGCGGCGAGCTGTCGTTCGACTTGCGCCAATCTGCTCTCCCGCTTCGTCAGCAGTTAAGTCTCGCTTATCAACAAACAATGCCTTGATCTTATCTAGAGTTACGCCGTCTATACCCTTGGGTAACCGTTTTTTTGACGATTCACTTGTGCTAGGGGCTTGTAGCATTTTATCAACGATATTTTGATCTAAGTCGTTGGCATGAGTAAGTTGTTGCTTTTGATGTACATACTTTTCTAAAGCAGCTTCTAAGCGAGGAAAAACGACGGGTTTAAGTAAATAGTCAACGACCCCACCTCGCATTGCCTGTTGCAAAGTATCAACATCTCTCGCCGCGGTGATCAAGATCACGTCGCAACTTAGGTTGTTACTCCGGAGATCTTGCAGTATTTCCAAGCCTGTACCATCTGGAAGGTAAACGTCTAACAACAGTAGATCGGGTTGAAGTATGTCTAGTTGTATGTTTGCCTCAAGTTTGCTGGTCGCGATACCTATCACTTCATAGCAGCCTATCTGCTCCAGATAACGTTGATGCAATTGAGCAATGGCGAGATCATCTTCAATGATCATTACCCGAGTTACTCTCGTCATATCTGTTCATCCTTAGGTAGATACACTGTCATTCTTGCACCATGATTTTTGTTATTCGTCATCTCTAGCTCACCAAGGTAACGAGTTGCAAGCTGATGGATTAGAAACAAGCCTACACCACGCGTTGATGCGTCCTTACTCGAAACACCTCGTTCAACCAATGCGGCTGTACTGATGTTGTCAGGCAAGCCGCAGCCTTGATCCACAACTTCTAGTATCACTTCGTTGCCATAATCGCTTATCGAAACTTCAACGACTCTCCGGACGGATGGAAACAGTGGGTCGCCCATAATTGCCTCTCTAGTGGCATCAAAAGCGTTATCGATCAAATTGCCTAGTATCGTCACCAAATCTTCAGGATTTATACGCTTTGGCAATGGTTCCAGACGCGAACCCTCTTCAACTACTAACTGTATACCCAACTCACGTGCTCGCTCCGTTTTTCCGAGTAGCATTCCCGCAATCAAAGGCTCTTTTATCGTCTCTCTCAAAAATTCAATTAATACCTGATAGTGCTCTGTTTCTTGGCCTATGAGATACTGAACTGCTTCAAGTTCTCCCATTTGCACCATGCCGCTGATAGTGTTTAGTTTGTTTCGGTGTTCATGAGTTTGCGAACGAAGCATTTCGGCATACTCTTTCGTTTTCGCTAGCTGTTCTGTCAGCTCTGTAAGGTCATCTCGTCGTCGGAAACTCGATACCGCACCCACTACCTTACCATCAACAATGATCGGGCTTCTGTTGGCAATTAAACGCTGATTGTTTAAATAAAGGTTGATATCGTGATCGGTGCGAGCAGTTGAAATAACAGTATGCAGATCGCTTTCTGGTAGAATCTCACTGAGAGGGCGAGCGAGACTTTGCTCCTTGCTCAAGTTTAGAATTTGACAAGCACTGCGGTTAATCGAACGCAACTTACCTTGGTCATCTATGGTAATGATCCCTTCTTTGAGCGTCTCTAGAGTCACATCAAGCTCTACGTAAAGACGCCCTATCTCTTCAGGTTCAAAGCCTAAAATGGCTCTTTGAAATCGGCGTGAAGCATAGCTAGATACGATCGCATTTGCGCCAACGACAACAAATGTCATCAACACGAGGAAAATGATAAAGGGCTCTATTCGATCCTGCAGGCGGTCTAGCAAATAACCAACGGAAACAACACCTATGATGTCACCTTGGTCGTTGAACACGGCCGTTTTGCCACGTACGGAGTAACCTAGCGAACCTTCAGCAACCGATATATACGCTTCGCCACCAATCAGGGCACGCTCGTTATCACCACCTTTCATTGGCTTACCAATGCGCTCATCCAACGGGTGCACCAAACGAATCCCGTTTTTGTCGCCAATTACAATAAACGCGGCGCCAATCAGGTGAGTTAAACTTCGGTAACGTTGTTGGCTCTCATCATCGACACCGTTTTCAATGGTACTAATGACATAAGGAGACTTAGCAAGAAATGACGCAACACCAAGGGCCTGATTCCCCATTTCATCTTCTTGAGCCTGTTTAATATAGATGAATCCCGCAGCAACCAGAATCAACAGTTCAATCAAGCCTGATAGCGTCATGATAATCAGCATTCTTTTACGAAAGCTGATACTACTCCATTTCATACCTTCTCCTTAACACAAGGCAGAATAACATTCGTATAACATCACCACGATTGCTTGTTGATTAAACTGTGAAGCTTACAAAATTAATTTATTCCCGTCGGTTATTACGCGACCACTGCTTATTCTGCAAACGATTACTTTTAGATCTAGTTAGAAAATCCACATATAAAACCAGTAGAATACTCGACATTGATCACACTAAATTTAGATTATTTTTTGTACTAAATAGTCGTAAATTTCGTATAATTAGTGAACACAGAGAAATGTGTAGAAACGTTTAAACTGACTGCCAAACTCGATATAACAAATACATAATAATTTGGCAGCCTAATTGTCAGAGGGAAATACGATGAAACGGGACGTTTTCGGTATTTGTTTATCTAAGGGTATGCTGTCGAATAACCTATCAAGTACTTTTACGCACGTAAGGGCTTACCAAAAGTCTGAAGAAAGCGAGGATGTTACAGTGCTACATGCATTCCCGCAAATGTCTGGTCAAGAAGTGTTGATCAACATGAAAGAAACACAACGGCTTTTGTGGCGTGCTGAATTCATATGCTCGGGCATGAAATAATTATGCTTTGAATACACCAAAGAGGGAAGCCACTGAGCTTCCCTCTTTTTATCAACTGGTTGTGTGACTTTGTGCTTGTCTCAGTTGAGTCAAATACCTGATCCAGCTCTTTGCTTGCGCTGATGGTTCGACACTGTTAGCGCGCTTGGCTTCGATTAAGGCTTGCTCTAACTTGCCTAACTTATAGAAAGCTCGGGTTTTAACCAGCGCCACCTCCACCTTCCTACCCTTAACTTTATCCAGTACACCCAACGCAGGTTGATAGTAGCCTTGCTGAACCATAAGTTGAGCAACATTCCATTGGTATTTCGAATCATGCTTAGCGGCCAACTCCCATACATCTAAAGCTTTATCCCACTCTTTCGCATGCTGCCAATACGTTGCCTGTTCAGACAGTAACTGGGCATCTGTATCAGCATGTTCAAGCTCACTAACTTCAATCGCAGCACGCTCTGGCACACCTCTCTTAGCATATAATTGAGCAAGCATACGAAGATCACTTTGACTTAATTCGAGCTTGTTTAGCTTAGCCAAAGACAAGGTATCTAGCGCGTCGTGGTCTTTACCAACTCGCAATTGCAAGCTAACCAACTGTCTCCACCAATTAACTTTATTTGGTTGCAATACAATCAACTGTTCCAAAGTAGGAATCGCCTGCTTCCATTTCTTTAACTGGATCTGCGCGCCTAGTTTGAGAGATAAAGGTTGGAGGCGGTTTTGTGAGTTAACCTTTAGATGCGCATTTGCAGCAGGTATAACTTTCGACCATTGTGCTAATTGGTAGTGAGACTGTGCTATACGTAGCCAAATATCGTCAACGTTCTGCGTTTCGGGTACGGATTTTTGCAATACATAGTAGTGATGGAGAGCTTGCTCAAACTGTTGTTCGTTAAGGTAAAGGTCTGCCAGCATTCGCTCTGTAATCCAACCTTGCTCATCTTGTAACAAACCGCTCGCTACTGCCTTTTCTAGATGTTTAATCGCCAGTTTGGTGTCACCATCTTGCCAGTAGAATACACCGAGCATCCGTGCGACAAAAGCTTGGTCATAGTCTCTCGCAACCTCGAGTTCCTTGAGTAAAGTAATGGCTTGTTTAACCTGCTCTTCTTGCACCAGTTCATGCGCCTTTTGGACTCTGGTTGCCGTGTACTGACTAAGCTCTTGACTAGCCGAAGCCCCCGAAGCGAACAGCAGAGAGACAATCAATAATCGTTTAATCATTTCGGTATCTTAAACTCCACAGTCACTGTTTGGCCAGGCTGAGCAACAGCGCTACCATCAACAACTTTAGGTTGGTACTTCCATTTCTTGAGTGCTCGAATCGCCTCGCGTTCAAACATACGCTTAGGATTCGCCTCGGTGACTTCAACATCAACAGGCCTGCCGGTCGGGTCAATAGTAAATGTCATAATTACGTAGCCTTCAGCGCTACGCTTCAATGCTTTTGTCGGATAGCGTGGTTCAACGCGATACAGTGGCATCGCCTGTTGATTGACACCGAAATCACCAAAACTTGGGGCACTGATAGCCAATCCTTCGATAGCAGTATTTAGCCCCAGTACTGATTGTGCGACCGGTGATACCTGAGTCAGTTCAGTATTTGTTTGTGACATTGTCGTCTGCTGTGGAACTTCAGGTGCTTTAGGCTGTTCTGGAACAGAGCGTTGACGACGCTGTACATCTTGTTCGTTTTCCACCATCACCATATTAAAACTAAGCGCTTCGCTAGGTTCAGGTGCACGCCGATGATTTATATCCACCATCCATGCCATGAAGCTAAAAATAGCCACAACACAAGACAGAGCTATCGGAGTGGCAATGAGCAATCGACCCACTAGATTTTCTCCGCCGCCAAAGCAATATTCTTAACCCCTGCCCCTTTTGCAGCATCCATCACTTTCACAACGGTGCCACTATAGGCATGCTCATCAGCTTGTATAACCAGAGAAGCATCGGGATTATCGAGCATAAGATGCTCCAGAGTCGCTTCAACACGTTCTACATCCACCATGCGTTTGTTGATATAGATATCATTGGCTGATGTTATGGCAACAAAAATTCCCGCCTCTTTTTGACTCACAACATTTGAAGCCGTTGGTCTGTTAACTTCAACACCAGATTCACGAACAAATGAGCTAGTGACGATGAAAAAGATCAGCATGATAAATACGATATCAAGCATAGAAGTGAGATCCACTTGAGCTTCATCTTGTTTAGCATGGCGTCGACCGAGTCTCATTGTTGACTCCTTAAAGATTTTTCCAATTTAATTTCTTTCATTTGGCACACCTTGACCAAACGCGCATGACAGAACATGCCTGTTAGCGCTGCGACCATGCCTGCCATTGTTGGTAGGGTCGCCAATGAAATACCTGAAGCCATAAGTTTCGGGTCACTGCTGCCTTGATTGGCCATAACATCAAACACTGAAATCATGCCTGTCACCGTACCTAGCAAACCAAGCATAGGGCAGATCGCCACCAGCACTTTAATAAGATTGAGGTTCTGATTTAGCATGGCATGCGCTTCAGACAGCCAACCTTCACGGATTGAACGTGCATACCAAGAATGTTGATCACTGCGATGCTTCCAAGTATCAACCCACTGGTTTCTTTGTTTTGGAAACTGAAACCACAGAAAAACAATACGTTCAACGATCAACAACCAGCTAACCGCGACCACAGCCGACAACCACCAGAGTACCTGGCCACCTTGCTGCATAAAATCTTGTAGCGAAATCAACCCGTTGCTTGTAGCAATTGCATGAGGAAGAAGCGTGAAGATCGCGTCCATTACGCTGCTTTCTCTAAACTGTTTTCACTCATAGCGTTTTGTTTTTCCGCCTGCTGAGCAACCAGAGCAATACCTTGTTTTTCTAGGATGTTACGAATGCTCTCGGCTTGAGAGCTAAGAATATTGTGTGCCAGCAACAATGGCATTGCAGAAATCAGACCGAGTACAGTCGTCACCAGTGCCATGGAGATCCCCCCAGCCATCACTTTAGGGTCACCATTACCAAACTGGGTGATCACTTGAAAGGTTTCTATCATGCCAGTCACAGTGCCAAGCAAGCCCAACATTGGAGCCAATGCTGCAAGCAGCTTCAGCATAGAGAGACCTTTTTCTAGGCCCGCTTGCTCATCAACGATCGCTTCCAGAAGACGAAGCTCTAGTGCTTCAACTGTCTGTTTTTTCTCTTTACTGTACACGGCTAAAACGCGACCAAGAGCGTTATCGGCCGGCGTTAGAGGCGTTTGCAATTGTTTACGAATCTGCTGTCGCGCAATAGACAAACTCACACCACGAACCAAGGATATAATCAGACCGATAGTCAGAAGCCCAAGAATAATTTTTCCTACAACGCCCCCCGCCTGAAGCCTATCCATCAGGCTTGGAGTGAGCGCCAATTGTTCAAGCATAATGCCACGCGAAGGGTCGACAACAAGGTTTGTTCGCTCGCCACTTAACAATCCCGCGATAGACGATGTTGTTGGCCCATTTTCTGGCTGCTTGATGTAAGCCGTTGCGTCTTGTTTAGTTCCGTTCCAATTTAGGTAGCCTTGCTCGCCAACCAAACCGAAAGCACCAAGGCGTTGCGCTGTCACATCTTGAGTGAGTCCTTCACCATCGACAAATTTAACTTGAGTCGACTGTATCTGACCGGTCGCCTTAATTTGTTCTTCTAAAGCAGACCATAGTCCTGTTAGTTGAGCCAGAGAAGGTAGCTTGGTTGCAGCAACAATCTCTTTAATGACACCAGAGTAGGTTTGAGCACCCGCTCCAGTTACTGAATGAGAAAGCTCAGTTTCAAGCTCTTTGGCATGCTGGCGTACAACACCAAAGACTTCACCTAGGCTTCCCGTTTCAAGACGCAGCTTTTCTTCAAGTCGCGCTAGTGTGTCTTCGTTTTGGCTAAACTGGGTAGCCAATCGATCGTTTTGTTGCTGCAACGTTTCTCTTTGTTGAATCAGTTGAGCTTTTAAAGCGGCCAGTTCACGCTCGGTTTGCTTAAAACCTGATTCACGTTGAATGTTATGCTGTTTTTGAACTTTCGCGTCAGCTTTGGCCGGAGAAGCTAAATCAGCCGCAACGCTGTTAAACGAAATAGCGCTAAATGCAATTAAAGAAGTAATCAGTGTACGTTTCATTATTTTGCCTCCGCGACTTTTATGGAGACAGGAAGAGTAATCAGGCTTGGTGCTGTTTGTTTCGCCGCTATACTAAACGCTTTGTCTAGATCCGCCTTAAGAGAACCATCTACATCTAACCATTGCTCAGACTTTTGATCCCAAGACCAGAACTTAGTGCCGTTTAAGCTACGTGCGACTAACGAAATACGACCTAAATACAGAACATCTGCCTCTCTGTTTTCACCGTTAAGCGCAATTTGGCCCTGATACAAACCGAGCTTGGTGCCGTAATCTAATTCGATTTGATAGGCCTCTAAAATGCGGCGATACTTTTCAGCATCACTGACGTCTGCTCTAGTCATCATTGAGTCAAGCTTAGCGATCCGTTGTTGGCGTTGTTCGAACTTGATCGGTGCATCATCAGCAAGGCTCTCTTTTAGCCCATCGACCATTTGATACATCAAGGGAACAATACCTTGGCGTGTAGACTTAATCTCTTCTATCTGGCTATCTAAACTTGCGACCTCTTTAGCTTGGCTTGTAACCAAGGCTGTCAGGTGATCGCGATACACTTTTAGATTTTTCACTTCTTCTTCAAGCTGTTCAATTTCCGCTTTTAAAGTCAGCGTTTTTTCAGCGCTGAAGTCAATACGCTTTTGGCTTGAAGCTGAAGCTGCATTAGTTTTGTTCTGGATAGATTGAGCTGAATCAAGGCTGTTCGACAGGGTGTTCGATGCTGAAGTAGCAAGGAGAAGTGCCAAGCTAGTTTTAATTAAATTCATAACGGCTATTGTTCACTGATGCGATATACGATTGAGAAACACTCTCATTTACACTCGCGACATAGTACCGCGATTGAGCAAAATTGCAATTGTCCCTACACTTTATACAAAAACTGGGGAAAGGCTAAGCCCTTCCCTTAATATAACTCGAGTCATTTGTCGACTTTCGTTGTTAGTATTTGATTTGTAACGTTGCCATGTAATTACGGCCTTCACCAATGACGACACCCTGAGCGTAGTTGTGCTTAGAAGAGGTTGTACCGCCACCACCTAAATATTCAGTATCGAACACGTTTGCAACCGTTAAGCGCGTAATCATATCTAGGTTTTCATCGTATCTATACGTGTATGCCACTCCCATATCTATCCGAGTGTAACCTTCTTTTTTGAACGTGTTGGCATCATCACCGTAACGAGAACCTTCGTATATAACCCCTACATTGAGGTCTACGTCATTCGTCGCAGCGTAGTTAGACCATACACTTGCTGCAAACTCTGGCACGTCTACAGGACGGTTACCTGCGTAGTTTTCGTGGTTTTCTATCTTAGCATCCAGGTACATTGCCGACCCCGTTAGCGATAGTTTATCTGTTACAAATCCTTGTGCTGCTAGTTCAGCGCCGCGATGAACCTGTTTACCGCTTTGAGTTTTTGTCCAGTCGCCAGAGCTTGCATCTTCTACGTCCATACTTATGTTGTCTTTAGTGATGTCGAATACTGCACCAGAAACAAATAGACGATTATCTAGCAATTCCCACTTAGTACCTAGCTCATAAGATTTACCAAGTGCGGCATCGAGCATTGCGCCATCATTAGTATAGGTTCGACTTCCGCTTGAAACGACGCCCTGAGGCTCGAAGCTCTCAGAATATGAGACATAAAGACTACCGTTGTCCGCTGGATGGAAGATCACCGCAAATTTAGGTGACACATTCTCTTCGACAACACCATTTTCGACTTTGCGATCAAATCGGAGTCCTGCTAGTACCTGCCATTGCTCACTAAGGGTGACTAAATCTTGTGCATAGAAGCCCCAAGTATCGTAGCTTGAGTGGCTAACTTTGTCCTTACCACTATACGTAGGCACACCGACTGACTCACCTGGTGATACATCTTGGCTGTTAAAACCTTTTTGATTACGGTCGTAGCTATAACCTAGCCAATTTGAACCTAATAGAAGTTGATGACTCATACCCGCAAGCTCAAGGTTACCTACGAGATCGACGTAACCGGTTCTAAAACGCCACTTGTCGTTACGGTTGCTTCCTCCGTGCCCTACTGTTCCATTTGAGTCTAGCTCCGAAAAGTCAGGGTAGCTCTCGATATCGGTACGTTCAAAGTCTTGATAATTGAACCCTGTATTAACTGCCCACACATCCGAAAGGTTAGCACTAACATTGAAACCGATATTTTCAACATCATTTTCAATCTTTGACCACTGCGCATCCCAAATATGCTCTGCACTACCTACACGCTGGCCGTCGAGATTATAAAGCGCGCCAGAGTCAACGCTGCCATTGTCATTGGTTTTATCGTAGTGGAACGAAACCGTAACATCATCATTGATGTCATAGTCTACAAACAAGCCAGCAACTAAACGTTCTGTTTGAGGTTTTGAACCGTCACCATATGTTCGCCATGAGCTGTAACTCTCTTTTGAAACCACAGTGCGCGCTCTTAGTGATTCGTCATCATTAAGGGCACCACTTACATCAACCATAGTACGTGAACGGTCATTGGAGCCTACGTCTTGACTAACGTTGACTTTGGTATCATAAGTTGGCTTCTTCGCCACCATGTTTATCAGGCCGCCAGGTGCTGACACGCCATATAGCAAACCAGAAGGCCCTTTAACCACTTCTACCCGCTCAAGCAGTTCAACTGGTTGGCGGTAATGTGACCAGTGCTGGTGACCGTCACGTAGAAACCCCGAAGAACTTTGTACTTCGAAACCGCGCAACGAGAAGCGCTCACGGTTGCGACCAGTACCACCAGCACTTACGCTGGCATCATTCTTTAAAACTTCGCCAAGAGTACTTGCACGTTGCTCATCAATAAGCTGCTCATCAATAACAGCAATCTGCCCCGGAGTTTCTAACTGTGAAGCTTCCATGCGCATTGCTGTTGAGTTAGTGTCAGCCTTGTAGCCGTAGTCACGTCCCTCTATCATCATGTGCTCATCAGTATTGATCTTCTTCGCTACCACTGCAGGAGCCGCCAACACAGCGCCGATTACTAACGCCAACTGACTCTTAGTGAACATATTTTTCTCCGAATATTTCTTACAGAGCCTCATCGCTCTGTTGAGTTTTTTATAACGAAGCGAAATATAAGCGATAACCAATATCATTTGCATTATATTTACATTCTTTGCATTCCTAATCGGTCAACCAATAAAAAAGCGAACACCTAGGATGTTCGCTTACAATCTTGCGGGATTTAAAACTCAAACCGGGACAATCAACTCAACTCTTAAGCCCCCTTGCTTACGATTCGAAGCACTCACTTCCCCTTTTAGTAGGTTGATCGCCTCTTTTACTATCGCGAGGCCTAGGCCGTATCCGCCACTCTGTTTATCTCGTGCTGCTTCTAATCGGGTGAAAGGTCTGAATATCTCTTCAAGTTGAGCCTGAGCAATTCCAGGACCGTTATCTGCAACTTCTATACACACCGAACGATCAGATTGATCAGCGCGTTCATAAATCGACACCTCTATTCGTGCATTCTCGCCAGCATATTTAATCGAGTTAGAAATTAGATTGCTAACACAACGCATCACCAAGCGTTCGTCTGTCATCACCACTGGTATCGCTGAGCCAGTATAGATAGTTAGTTTTTGTCCATTTCTTAGCTCAAGACGGCTCTGATCAACCTGAGTTGATAACAAGCTCTCTAAACAGATTGGGCTTACCTGCGCTTCGTAACGAGAGTTCTCTAGGCGGCTGAATTCAAGAATTTCTCCAACTAACGCATCCATCTCATCGACTTCTTTTTCTAATCTTTCAACCAGCGGTATTTCTGACTCAGAAGATTTCGCACGCAGTAAATGGAGAGCCAGATTTTGCCTTGCTAACGGAGTTCTCAATTCATGAGAGACATCTCGAATAAGTCGGCGCTGCCTTTCTGCTATAGCGTGAATTTCATTAGTCATATTATCGAAGTCATGGGCAAGGTCATTAAACTCACGGGTGTTTGATTGAAGCTCTTCGACAACCTTTACCTTAAAATCTCCCGAGGCGAGACGACGGCTTGCTTCCCGAAGACGATCAAGGGGCATCTGCAATTTTCTGGCAAAGATCAACGAAAACAACAGCAATATCGCAATCACGATAATGACCTTACTGATCGAAAAATAGGCGATAAATCGATGGGCTGGGTGCAATTGACTGGGCAACTGTACAACCAGTGTGTTTCCCTTACCTAGTCTGACTCCGATAAGAGGTTTATTCACCCTTTCATCTAGAAGATCATCCATTTCTCTGAGGAACCTTAGTTTAAATTCGAAGTGCGGATGCATCTGACGATGGGATAACGGTTGCTTTTCGTCATTTAGCACAAACAAGTAATAAGGCTGCGCATTTGCCCAATCGGCTAAATCGTCCATGTCTCCATCTTCGATTAGCACCTTGGCTTGGTGCGCTAGATTCTGAATATCTTGCTTTACCTCTAGCGGCACTTTTAGCATCGTCTTGATCAGTGCTTGCTCAGCCAAGGCTTGCAAAATCACTATTGATATAATGACGGTGGACATATAACTAAACAGTTGAAAAACCAGGGTATCTTTTCGCTTAACGAGGCTTGGTACGCGTACAGGCCCAATCATAGAACTACCCTACATTTTCGACAAAGCTATACCCTTTGCCTCTGATTGTTTTAATGTGCTGTTTTGACAATCCCGCTTCCACAAACTTGCGTCTCAAATTGCTGACGTGCATATCGAGATTGCGATCAAACGGACTCAATTCTTTCTTCAGCACTTCTATTTGCAGCTCGGCTTTAGAGACAACAATGCTCTCTCGATTAATTAAATAGTTGAGTAAATCTGCCTCTGTACTTGTCAGAGGCAAATTTGAGACTTTCGATGCCGAACCAGCAAAGGTGATACATTGGTTTTGGCGCTGTTTTTCTAATCCAACCCGACGGAAGATTGCCTTGATTCGTGTAAGGAGTTCAGGAACTTTGAACGGTTTTGCAATGTATTGATCGGCACCCGACTGGTATCCATCCAAAATAGATTCTTCGTCATTGAGCGCCGTAAGCATTAAGATTGGCGTAGCAAAGCGTTGGCATATCTTGCGTGCGACTTGCATACCGCTTAACTTCGGAAGCATGACATCAAGTAGTACCAAATCAACAGGCTTTTTCTCTATATATTTGAGTGCCGTTTCACCACAATGAACGCTTTCAACACTATAACCTTCTGCGTTCAGCACATCTGAAAGCAATTCACACAACTCAATATCATCATCTACAACTAAAATACTCGACATGAGAACAACAGTACAATTGAAAAGTGTTCGCATTCTAATCTGAACCCCATAACAACACAACGTTCCCTTGTTTAATTGGGGGTAAAAAGTGCCTTACTTTCGCTTGGCAACTCCCAAATGCCAAACGGCGCCTAACAGGCTTTTAAGTTTTACCTTAGTTGCACGCCAATGTGTTGAAGGCGTTCTAGGAGCAGTGTCCATCAAGTGCTGGTAAACTTGCTCATTGAATTCAACTTGGCCACCGTGGGCAACCAAAAGGACTTTGGGGTTTAGACGATAAACACGCTTTAGTGAAGCTTTGTATTTGTTCGGGTGAAAAATCGGGAAAGGAGAAATAAGTTTTTGCTTAACTTCGACCATAAGGTCAGCAACGTACAAGATATCTCGCTCAACATTGTGTAACGAAAGATCTCGGTCTGTATGACCAGGAGTTTCTAATACTTTCCAATCTTCAAAATTGGGGATGGCATCGCCATCGCTGAGCTCAACATCCGCATTGAGCCTTCTCGAATACCATAAGTTGCGCTTAGGTTTGCGTTTACGATTTGCCACCCATCGTGCTAGCGCTATGTCAGTTAGATGCATCAAAAAGCCATCTACCCCGGAATACCAATCTTTCTCTCTTTTTGCAGAAATTATCTTGCATCCGGTGAATTCACGAAGTTTATGAGCTGCCCCCGCATGGTCTGGGTGCATATGAGTCACTACTACCGCAGACAAATCTGTGAAGGGTCTTTGAAGTTCATGAGTGATAAACTTCTTGATATAAGAAATATCAGCTCTAGATGCCCCATCAAGCAGCATCAGTTTATCTGTATACTCAGCTAAGTAGATCTTTTGAATATAGCCATCAAGGGAGTGGATTTTCACAGCGCAATTCTTTTAACAAATCATTTACATTCCAATGTAACAAGGTTTGCCTACATTAGCAGAGTATTGACTCTAAAATGTGAACTTTGATTTCCTACGCGCTGTTAAACTCGAGCAATATAGTGTAACAGGATTATAAATGAGCGCTATCTGACGTCACTCATTCATTGCATTCAACTGTTTCAATGCCCTAGGGTTTAAGCATAACAAGTCCCGTTTTTTCAGAAACCTGCTTAACGACCTTATTCACTTCAGTCGCAATGAATGACAAGGCTTCCATCTCTTGCTCAGTAAAAGGGTGAAGAAGAATCGACTCCGCACCATTTTTTCCTACCACAGTAGGTAGACTTAATACCACGTCTTTGAGACCGTACTCCCCTTGAAGTAAAGTAGCAACAGGTAGAACAGAGCGCTCATCAATCATAATCGACTGGATAATACGAAAAACACTGGCCGCTATGCCGTGAGTAGTATTGTGCTTTCGCTTAAAGATCTCATAGCCAGCTTGTTTCACTAATTCAAGTAGCTCATCAGCACAGATCCTTTCTATATGATGCGTATCGCAGTAGAAGTCAGCGGGTTGACCCGCAATCGAAATAAGGCTTTTAGGTGTGAAACAATGGCTACCGTGCTCACCGAGTACATAGCCAAAAACGTTTTTGGGATCGAGGTTGACACGATTTGCCACAATACTCATCAGACGGGCTGTATCAATCACACAACCACTGCTGATCACTTTAGAACGAGGGAAAGTTGTGTTTGTCGCAACGAAATGAGCAACCACATCACATGGGTTACTGACGATAATAAGTGTTGCATTAGACGCTACGCGCTCGACTTGTTTTGCAATATCTACACCGATGCGACTATTAATTTCCGCAAGATCAATACGAGTCTGACCCTGCTTAATTTGTGCACCGGCAGTAATAACAACGATGTCTGCACCAATCAGAGTCAAGTAATCATCGGTTGGTATTAAATGTGTATTTTTTGAAAATGTCAGGGCTGAAGTATGTCGAAAATCAAACACTTCTCCCTCTGCGCGTTGCAAGTCTTTGTCAAGCAATACCAATTCACTCACACTGCCGAGTGTGAGGAGATAATTACACACTCCTACACCGACTGAACCTGCACCAATAACACCGATCTTCATTTATCTTTCCCTGTAAGCATTACCTCTTAACTTTGGATTGTACTAACAACTTCATCAATAATTCCAATTTAATTTCGCACTCAAAATAAATATTAGCATATACTGCCATTGCAATTTCGAAACCTAGTTTCTTCCTTTAAACAATCGTCCATCGGTTCGATAGAAAATCAGCGCAAGCAAAATGAGGCTGCAACCAATCAATTTATTGCGCGACAGTTGTTCTCCGTACCAAAGAATACTGAGAATGACCGTCCAGATTGGCTCTAGCAACATGATCAGTGCGGCATTGGCAGGGTTGCACCCTTTCTGCCCCAAAGTTTGCATGACATATCTAAGGCTTGTCGCAAGCAGTGCGCTTAACGCAAACCATCCCCATATGGAAGTTTCAACGCTTTCCGGGATGGTTTCAAATATCAAGGAGGCGACCAGTGCAAGCACTCCGGTCACGAACAGTTGAATGCATGTCAACATAAGAACAGGGACTTTTTGCGCCAACTTACTATTTACATTAAAGTGAAGCGCCAACAGACAGGCATTGGCTAAAAACCACAGCTGTCCTGCAGAGCTTTTCCACCCATCCGTTAACGACAGCATTGCTAAGCCCGCAATGGCTATAGGCATAGAAACCCAAAAAGCCCTTTTAGGACGCTCTTGATAAAGAACCCAGGCAATAATCGGCACGATAATCATAGACAGGCTAACGATAAAGGCACCTTCACCTAGGGTCTCGCTAATAGAAATCGCATAGACCCAAGTAAGCAGAGCCAAAGCAAGAATGCTCCCACCTCCTATCGCCTGCAATAAAAGTTGAGTGGTCAGGTCTCTAAAGCGCTTGTAGCATAAAGGTAATAGACATATCGAAGCCACAAGAAAGCGCAGCCCAACAAAACCAAATGGAGGGAGACCTTGTATTGTCTCTTTAGAGAAGATCCACCCTAACCCAGCGAGAGCGGTAGTTATAAATAGGATCCAAGCAGCTTTACGTTCAGCGTTCAATTTAACTCTCTCTATGGTCTATCGACCTATCTATTTTATTATTAATATCTGACTGATAGTGTCAGATTTGGACTACAATGGCTATGAATTATCTATCCAAAATTCTCGCTAAAGAGTAATCTGTTCCCTTTCCATCATAGAGAATAACCATATGATTATTGTTGGGCATCGAGGTGTCGCAGGACACTACCCTGAAAACACTAGATCGAGTATTGAAGCAGCAATTAAGCTTGGTTTGGAATGGGTTGAGGTTGATATCCAGCCAACAAAAGATAACCACTTAGTTATTTGTCACGATCATACTATTAATAGATGCAGCGATGGTGTTGGACGTTTGGATTCATTAACGCTAGAGCAACTTAAGCAGTATGATTTTGGCCAGTGGTTTGATAAGCGTTTTAGCCATGAGTCAATTTTGAGCTTATCAGAATTGCTGCAAATGAGCGCCGAGCACAACTTAAAGCTTAATCTTGAGATTAAAATCGATAGACACGACCCACAGTTCGTATGCCAACGACTTAAGCAGCAACTCAAAGAGGCAAAGGTTGATCCCCACCAGATTGTTATTTCAAGCTTTAGCCATCAAATCATCCATCAACTTTATCAACAGTTGCCGCAATACAAAATTGGTGTTCTTTGCAATCGCCTTGATAGCAAGACTAAACAGCTGCTAAAGCAAGTAGGCGCGTTCAGCTGTAATATCAACTATCGTTGGGCCAACAAACGACTGGTAGAACACTTAAAAGCGCAGGGTTACCAAGTGTGGAGCTATACCGTCAACAACCCAGGCTCGTTAAAACACCTGCCAAACCTTGATGCTATTTTTAGTGATTACCCTGAACGATTCCTTTAGTCTCCTCTCCTTCTTTATCCAGTGTTATTCGAAACTACTGTATAACACTGGATAACTTATTCTGTTCTAGCTCACATTTTTGTCGATTCCCTCTCTACATCAAATTTCGCCTAAAAACGAATAAAACCCATAAATACAACGTATTACACCAGAAACATCAGAAGTGCCAGCAATTTTCTGCTTAAAACCTGCACAAAAATGCTTGCTATCGCCATCAATAAAAACTACTGTATATACATACAGCATGTACGTAAGGACAGTAATTATGATTCAGGCACATACTCAAGCTCACACGTTCTCTAAATACAATGTTTTGGCTCAACCTACGGTACCAATGAGCATTGATAACACAACGCTAAGTCGCCTAGCTGGTCTTTCAGGGCAGCAACAATGGATCTTGTTTACTGCAGAGTGCCCTCGTCCAGATTATGAGCAATTTGCTTCTTATCATGTTAGCTGTAAAAAGATCATTCAAATGAAGCCATCGCAAAAACAGTCTGAGTTTGAGATCGTCAAAAAAGCGATTGAATCCGGTAACGCAAGTGCCGTAATCGCATCTAACAATATCCCTATGATCGAGCAAAGCCTGCTGCGCGTTCATGGCAAACAGTTCCAGTGCGAAGTCTTTTTCGTTGAGGGCAGATTCAACCAGTACCACTAATAAGCTCAACAAATTCACTGTCTTTTCGCCCCTCTTTAACCGAGGGGCCTTTTCTTTTTTGCATCCTATTGAGCTGTTTTCCACCATATAGAGAAAAATCAAAGCAAACGTTTGCTTTTTCTGTGGCAGCACAAAATAGTTCTGGTATTATGCGAAGCAAATAAATTATCTGCGTAGATAATTTCACCACCTTGCTAAAGTATAGGAATGTCAAAATGAGTCTCGCTGATCAAGTTCTCGCTGTTAACGATGATCTTCCAATTCGCACCGATAAACCCGTCCACAGCGGAAAAGTTCGCTCTGTTTACTGGCTCACTGAAGAAGACAGCAAGCGTCTTATCCAAGAAAAAGGTTATGACGTCGCCCCAGACGCGCCGCTAGCCATTATGGTTATAAGTGATCGTATCTCAGCATTCGACTGTATTTGGCACGCCGAAGGCGGACTTAAAGGGGTTCCTGGTAAAGGCGCAGCGCTCAATGCTATTTCAAATCATTGGTTTAAGCTTTTTAAGGACCACGGCTTAGCTGACAGCCACATCCTTGATATTCCCCACCCTTTCGTTTGGATCGTTCAAAAAGCGAAACCAATTATGATCGAAGCGATCTGCCGCCAGTACATTACTGGCTCAATGTGGCGCTCTTATGAGAAAGGCGAACGAGAGTTCTGTGGTATTGAGTTACCAGAAGGACTAGAAAAGGATAAAGCGCTACCAGAGCTGCTGATGACACCTTCAACGAAAGGCATTTTAAAAGGTATTCCGGGCGTGCCTGAAGCCGATGACGTCAACATCACGCGTCAGAACATCGTAGATAACTTCGCCGCATTTAACTTTTCTAAGGCAGAAGACATCGATCAGTACGAGAAGTTACTCCGCGAAGGCTTTGTTGTCATTAGTAACGCTCTCGCACAAGTTGAGCAAATCTTTGTCGATACTAAGTTTGAGTTTGGTTATGTGCATGATGCTGCGGGTAACGAGAAGCTTATCTACATGGATGAGGTTGGTACTCCAGATTCATCACGCATTTGGGACGAGCTAGAATACGATACGGGTAACATTGTCGAAAATTCAAAAGAAGGCTTTCGTCAGTTCCTACTTAACCACTTCCCTGAACCAGATATCTTACTTAACAAAGAGCGCATGGACGAGCGTGCAGCATTAGCGTGTGATAACGCACTACCGCTAGAGGCACTAATGGACATATCTAAAACTTACTTAGGCATCGCAGAGAAGATCACAGGTGGCAAGATTGAGTTAAGCAATAACCCAAAACAGGAAATCATCGATATCCTTAGCCGCGATTACGGCCTGATCGATTAACCTCCCCTGCCGAATCGAATGCCTTCACTTTTGAGGGCATTTTTGATTTCACCGCAATTATCAAATTGGCAATTCAAAACAGAGCATAATTAAACCAGCATTTTCTCTGTAGGTCAGCGAATATACTCAAAGGAGTCTGACATACATTAGTAGAGGTTGCTTCCTGAATACCAGGGTTTCACTTTTGTACGAGCGAGAAAAAACTAGCTCTGTGCTTCGCTATTTATTCTTACCACCTTTGTTCCCCCCACCGCTGTTACCACCTCCGCGATTACCGCCCCCTTTGTCGCCTCCGCCTTTGTTGCTATTACCGCTATTGCCTCGGCTTTCGCTACTATTACCCTTTCCTTGGCTCCGCGAGCTCGAAGAGTTTGTGCGGGCGTCTGGTGATTGTTTATTTGTTTTCAACTCACCAGTACCATTACCCGGATTCGAGTATTTGGCATGCGCTTCTAGCTCTTCTTGAGTAACAAAACCATCGCGATCTTTATCGAATGAGGCAAACGCACTGAGTCCATCTCCTTTTTGTACAGACTCATCGCCCTCTTCCTCCTCGTCACCATCATCACCTCCAAAGCGGAACTGATTAAACTCCTCTCGCGATACCAGCCCATCACCATCGGTGTCCATCGCTTCGGCACTTGGCGGCGTTTTGGAACTATTGTTGCTCTCCTCACTCTCCTCTTCCTCTTGTGCATTAACATGAAAAGAGCTTATTGCGATGATAAACGCGATCAACTTAATTAACTGACTCATAACCACTCCTAATCATTCTATCAATTAGAGTTTAGCCAAACTCGGCCAAGTCGCTTATTTGATCTCTTCCTCTATCAATTGTTAGGGCGAAAAGGTATAAGTAGCAGACCGTAATCAACTCTCGTTATCTATGGATTACCCAGCCCTTTCTCGAATCAGCCTTAAACACCTTACCGTGTTACATGTCCTTCTCAGTACTCATAGCGTGACCAATGCCGCCAAGGTCCTATGCGTTACCCCGTCAAGTGTGAGTAAAACTCTCAATCAGCTGCGGGATCAACTTAAAGATGAGCTGTTCTACCGTGAGGGAGGCCAATTAATTCCAACGCCATTTGCGCTTAGTATTGGTTCTGAAGTTCATAAAATATTGTCGAGCATGAATGGTATTTTGCACCAAGGTGCTTTCAAACCAGCGGAATTTGAGGGAACAATTTCTCTCTCTATGCGCGAAAGTACCTTTGAACTGTTCGCGTCAAAAATCGCACTCATCGTAAAACAGCTTGCCAACGCGAGAGCTATCAATGTTTATGCGAAAGAGCAGTTAAGTTTTGATGCATTAGTGCGGGGGCAAGTCGATTTTATGATCTTACCGCATGATATTAGCCAACCGCCGACTCGTAGCCGAGAGCTAATGTGGAAGCAGATTCATTCAGATGAGATGGTGTGCTTGATGTCAGAGCAGCATCCACTCTCAAATAGCGATTTGGATATACACGGATACCTCTCGTATCAGCATATCGGTATTCTGGACAAAGATCTCGCTGAGCCCTACTTCGAGCAAAACCTGACACAAAAATACGGCGCTCGTAAAGTGGCAATGTCCGTTGCGGATTTCGGCGCTGCCGCGATCATGTGTCACCATTCAGAGCACTTACTGACCTGCTCTAAAATGTGGGCTGAAAATGCAGCGCAAGCAAAAGGCTTAGTCTCTAAACCTCTTCCTTTTGAGTATGGCAAGGTCGCCTATAGCTTAGTGTGGAACCAAGCAAGCTTAAACAACCCTGCACTACACTGGCTCCACCAGCAATTGACTACCGCTGGCTAAGTATAAATAGCAGGGGTAAGTATCGGTTGGACAATTCTATCTGCAATAAGTGAGTGAAACCGATTCATCTCAACTTCACTACATTTTGCCCACTCTAGTGCTTGCCCACTCACCCCATGATGCTGAAACGCATTAAGCCGAACTATCACGTCGGCCGGCAGTGAGCGAATCAATTTAACAACCTCATCGATTTCACTATCCAGATCGCTTTTACCCGGAATATGTAACAGCCTAAGCTCATGTAGTTTTTTGGCGCTTGCTAGATAGCGAATCGAATCTATTACTCTATGATTGTCTCTTCTCGTTAACCATTGATGCGTTTCGCTCTGCCATGATTTTAAATCGAGCATAACACCGTCAAGAACAGGTATAACTTTTTCCCAGGCGTGAATAGGTAAATAGCCGTTACTATCAATGAAACAAGTTAGGTGTCCTAGCTCTCGGTCTGCTTTGATGGCACTAAATAGTGCTATGATAAACGGGAGCTGAAGGGTGGCCTCTCCACCCGAAACCGTGATACCGGATATAAAGAAGTGTTGGCTACGGATGACCTCCAAGATCTGAGTGACATTGTAACGCCTAATCTTGGGGCTCGATTTGTGACCACAGATATCGATACATTTATCGCAGTGAGTACAAAGCCCTTCATCCCAAACCACTTTGTTATCAGTCATAGCTAACGCTTGTGTAGGACATGAGTCAACACAATCACCACAGTGATTACAATGATTGATCGTATGTGGGTTATGGCAATTTAAGCAATCGAAGTTACACCCTTGTAGAAAGATGACCAGGCGATTGCCCGGCCCATCAACACAAGAGAAATTAAGAATGCGGCTAACTAACGCTGACTTCTCACTCACTGCTGTGCCCTACTACTTGTAAACTGGCTCTGTTTCCATGCTTACCACGCGAGGTGAACGGTCTAGTATTCCAGTGTTCTTTGCCGCCTCAGCTCCCAAGAAAGTAGTGTTTTTACGTGAGCCTTCCTCGGCAAACTTATTGATATCAGAAAGCTTAATCATGTAACCCGTAACACGGACTAAATCATTAGACGCAACGTTCGCGGTAAACTCCCTAAAACCTTGCTTCAAAGCGCCTTTACACAAATTGAACATAGCTTCGGGGTTGGATTTCACCGTTTCATCTATGGTCAAAATATCACTGATGCCAGAGGTGTAATATTTGTGCTGCTCAGCGGTTGCTTGAACATAAGACACAGGATCTGGCTCGGTGCCATAAGGGATACGAACACCAGGTGTCACATCTTCATCCAAGCTGATCCCGCCCTGAGCATGAAGCAGTGCCTTGCCCTCTAAGCCATATTTCACTGGGCTACTATCGACGAGGTGAGCGAGCTTTTCAGATATTGCGAGTGCGAGTCGATTTGCCTGATGACTATGCCCGTATTTTTCATTGATACCTTCTTTATCAAGCAAGATATTGACCGCTTCGGCCATACCATAAATGCCATACATCGGTGCAAATCGATTCTCTTCAACCAAGCCCTCTGTTGTTAAGAAGCCTTTGAAGAAGTTCGATTTCTCGTGCAGGTGACTGCTGCGCGCATCCATGAGCTCAATCATTAATTCACTATAAGATGGCAAGACATAATCTAGAAAATCTGTTCTGTCTTTTGAACGCAATGCAACTTCTTTTAGGTTCATTCGCACTAGGGTATTCGACCCACCAGCAAGAGGCAGAGAATTGTAACAACTAACAATGCCGAATTTCTTTTCACCATAAGCGGCCGCATGCATTGGGTAATTGGCGATATGAGGCTTACTGCACTCGCAAATATTTGCCGTCGCTTGTCTGAGCAAGTCATCTGGGGTGACGTTCGCCTCGTACATAAAGGTTAAGTTCGGAGCGATTTGCTTTAACTCTGAGTCGACTCGTAGGATGGTTCGGCAAATGATATTATCTGTTGGACCAATGTTTACATGCATAAACGCATCTGGCAGTGTTCTATCTAGCATAATCCAGAATCGTTTAAGCTTGGTATAAAGCTCCTCTTCACTGAGATTTCCAACGTACGGCAGTAGAACATCATCTAATTGCCCTAAGTAGACGGGGATGTTGGTCACCGATGGGACATGATGGTAGAGAATGGTCAGCAAGTTGATAGCATCATCAAAATCTTTAGCGGCTTCCAGCTCTAAATACTCAGAGCCGCGCTTTAAGAACTTTGCGTAATCTGGCAAAACATAACGTGGTTTAAACGGTGCATGGCCTTCAAACATGTCACACAAAATGCCTGCCTCCATAGCATCAACGACATCCTTTGATACCTTCATGTAAGGCAGACTTGCCTCTGCTTCGAGCGCTAAAAATTGATTCTTCTGTTTTGGAGAGAGCTTGGCATCGGTAACGATATTGGTTACACGTTGTTGGAATGCATTATGAGTTTCAGACATGGCTATAATCCTTATTAATTATATGGATTTTAACCCATGCCATTAATGTCCACTATTGATATTATGTTTAGGTCTATTTTCCAATTTGGAAATAAACACATAAAAAAACCCCGATTTCTCGGGGTTATCACGTATTGCTTTATAGCTTAAAGCGTTGAATTTCCTGCTCTAGCTCATGAGACAGCTCGGATAGCTGAGCGGCTTGTGACGCCGCGTCATGAGCTTCATCTGCCAGTTCATTTGACACATCTCGAATGCCCACTGTGTTACGAGTAATTTCAGAGGTCACGGATGCCTGCTCTTCTGCTGCTGAAGCAATTTGAGTCGCCATATCGCTGATGCGCTCTACTGCTGTTTGGATTTGCGTCAAGCTAACAGCAGCTGCATCTGAATCTGATACGCTGGTATCTGCCAGTTGACGGCTATCACCCATGATACCTACCGCTTTACCCGTCGTACCTTGAAGCATTTCAATCATCTGCTGAATTTCTTGAGTCGAAGCATGAGTGCGTTGGCTTAGTACGCGAACTTCGTCAGCAACAACCGCAAAACCTCGCCCTTGCTCACCGGCTCGTGCGGCTTCAATTGCTGCATTAAGTGCAAGTAGGTTAGTTTGTTCAGCAATCCCCTGAATGGTCGAAAGAATTGTATTGATACTGTTGCCGTGAACTTCAAGCTCTTGGATGACTTCAGTCGCTACCTGCACTTCAGTCGCTAGGTTTTGGATAGAAGTTTGAGTTTGGACAACTTGCTCGCCACCGTGAACACACGCAGTAACGGCTTCTGTTGAGTTCTGGGCAGTGTTGTCTGCATTGCCTGCAATCTCTTGAGTCGCTGCCGCCATCTCATTGATTGCGGTCGCCACCATGTTGATTTCATCTTGCTGGAGACGAATACGAGCACTACGCTCTTCAGCTTGCTGCGCAGTTTGCTTGGATTGCTCTGATAACGAAGCTGAAACCACACTAAGTTTAGACACCATAGTATGCATGTTGCCAACGAACGTGTTGAAGTTTGTTGCTAGTTGACCCACTTCATCATCACTACGTGGTTCAAGGCGTTGAGTAAGGTCACCTTCACCTGAAGCAATCTCCTCTAGGGCGTTAGAAACACGAACCAAATCTTGGAACAAGAAGCTAACTAGCCAAGAAACGACAGCAATAACAATCAAGGTAATTACAACGGCAGTAATGATTAGGCTTTGAAGAAGCTCACTATGGGCAGCTTCTTCTGTCGCACGATCCATTTCAATAGCAAAAATCCATTGAGTATCCGGGACCTTAGTGAAAAAGTAGAACTTCTCTTGCCCGTTACGTTCGATCATCTTAATTGAACCCGCATCGGCCGCCTCTTCGATTGCTCGAGGAGTAAACTCTTTTGAAAGCGTAGTAACAGGCTTAAGAGATAGAGACTTGTCTGGGTGCGCTAAGAAAGTACCATTTTGTGTATCAATTAGCATAGCGTAGGCATTCTTACCCGCATCCAAGTTGATGACATCATTGATAAGCTGGTCAATGAGTACGTCTGCACCTACGACTCCCACAAACGCACCATTACGACGAATAGGTTCAGCTATAGTCACAAGTAAAGCATTGGTAATGGCGTCTTGGTAGGCAGTCGTGATGATTTGGCGACCAGCAGCATTGGCATCGATGTACCAAGGACGTACACGAGGATCGTAGTCCGCACGATTACGTTCCGGGTGAGAACGATACATACCCCCTTCAGGTGTACCTAAAAAGATGTCATCAAAGCCACCCGCCTTTCGAGCTTGCTGCAAATAAGGGACAACATCAGTTTCGCCACTGTAATCGTTAAATGCAGAGGCGATATCTTTACGAATATTGATCCAATCTTTAATCCCCGACGAAGCCGTCGTCGCGAGACTTTCTGCACGAGCGTAAACGCCATTTTGAGTTTGCTGTTTAAGCTGATCAGCCGATAGCCAGGTCAAAGCACTTGCCATAAGCACCACTGCTATCAGGCTTGCACCTATAAGTTTTTGTTTTAGTGATATATTCATAATTAATTATTTTGGTTGTGGAACAGACAGAGGTTGCGAATTTTATAGCCAAATACGCTTCTATGCACGCAATATTCTTAAGTTCGTGGCTCAACATAACTAATTGTAAACACGATATTTTTATGGCGTCAGAGAGTCGTCGAATTTTCTGGTTGCGTCTGCATTGCTTGTGGATTATCTCGGTAGTATTTTTCGATCAACTCTTTACCGTAGATAACTTCGGTTTGCATGTGCAAAGCCATTAGAATCAAAGCAACGGTTGCAGATATGATATTTAACCATTTAGTGACACGTTTTCTTTTCTTTGGAGAGTAAACCGCGATATTAACCGTAACCAATACAAATGGGTAAGTAATTAGAATAACGAGAAAAACACCTAGATAGTTTGAAATTGCCATTGGCGTATCGTAGCCCACAAGCACCTCTTTCCGTGAAGTAGAGGCTCTAATCTAACGCTGAATGGTGTCTAATATTGAGGAATCATCTATTTACATTATCGTTTATTCTAATAACTTGAAGTCACTCGTAAAGAACTTGATTAGAGGTTTATTCCATCGTTTTGAGACATAAAAAAATGCCAGACACTACGGTCTGGCATTTTCTTTTATTTCACTGAATTACTCTTCAGTGTCGTTGTTTTCGCTTGGCGCTTCGACGGAATCAGTAGCTTGAGTAGCCTCGCCTTCGGCAGTATCTTCGCCTTCAACTAGCTCTGCTTCTTCTACTTCGTCGATACGTTGGAGGCCGACAACATTTTCGTCTTCAGCAGTACGGATCAACGTGACACCTTGCGTGTTACGACCAACTTGGCTAACTTCCGCAACTCGAGTTCGTACTAGAGTACCAGCGTCGGTGATCATCATCATCTCGTCGCCTTCTTCTACTTGTACCGCACCTACAACAGGGCCATTGCGCTCAGAAACCTTGATAGACACAACGCCTTGAGTCGCACGACCTTTAGTTGGGTACTCTGCAAGCTCAGTACGCTTACCGTAACCGTTTTGCGTTACCGTCAGAATGTCACCTTCATTTGCAGGAACAATCAGAGAAACAACTTGATCATCTTCAGCAAGTTTCATACCACGAACACCCGCCGCAGTACGTCCCATTGCGCGTACTTTATCTTCTGCAAAGCGAACCACTTTACCCGCTTTCGAGAACAACATGATATCGCTTTGACCATCGGTAATATCAACACCGATCAGCGAATCGTCGTCACGTAGGTTAACTGCAATTAGACCATTTGCGCGAACATTCGCGAATTGGTCAAGTGAAGTCTTCTTAACCGTACCGTCACCCGTTGCCATGAAGATAAACTTCTCAGCACTGAACTCGGAAACCGGTAAGATCGCAGTAATACGCTCACCTTCTTCTAGAGGAAGAATATTGACGATTGGCTTACCACGAGCAGTACGACTTGCTAGTGGTAGTTGGTAAACTTTCAGACGATAAGTCTTACCGCGAGTCGAGAAACATAAGATGTTGTCGTGAGTATTCGCAACAAGCAAGCGCTCGATGTAATCCTCTTCTTTCATCTTCGTTGCACTCTTACCTTTACCACCACGACGCTGTGCTTCGTAATCGCTTAGAATTTGGTACTTAACGTAACCTTCGTGAGATAGCGTCACAACAACATCTTCACGAGCGATCAGCTCTTCCATGTCAATGTCGTGGCTTGCTGCTGTGATTTCTGTGCGGCGAACATCGCCGAACGCATCACGAACAGTTTCTAGCTCTTCACGAATCACTTCCATCAGACGCTCAGTGCTTGCAAGAATATGCATTAGCTCTTTGATTTCGTCCAATAGTGCTTTGTACTCGTCTAGAATCTTCTCGTGCTCAAGGCCAGTCAGCTTGTGTAGACGTAGATCTAGAATTGCTTGTGCTTGTGTTTCAGTCAGGTAGTACTGCCCGTCACGGATACCATATTGCTCTTCCAACCAATCAGGGCGAGCAGCATCGGTACCTGCACTTTCAAGCATAGCTGCTACGTTGCCAAGGTCCCAACCACGAGCCACTAAGCCCGCTTTTGCTTCTGCTGGCGTTGCTGCGTTACGAATCAATTCGATGATTTCATCGATATTCGCTAATGCAAGGGCAAGGGCTTCAAGGATATGGGCACGATCACGCGCTTTTTTAAGTTCGAAAATAGTACGGCGAGTTACCACTTCACGGCGGTGATCAACGAAGCACTTCAACATATCTTTCAGGTTGAATAGCTGAGGCTGGCCATTATTTAGCGCAACCATGTTGATACCGAAAGTCGTTTGCAGTTGAGTTTGTGCGTATAGGTTGTTTAGAACCACTTCGCCCACTGCATCACGCTTACATTCAATAACAATACGCATACCGTCTTTATCAGACTCATCGCGCAGCGCACTGATACCTTCAACTTTCTTATCTTTAACTAGCTCTGCGATCTTTTCGATCAAGCGTGCTTTGTTAACTTGATAAGGGATTTCGGTAACAATAATGGTCTCTTTACCATTCTTGTCTGCTTCCACATCCGCTTTCGAACGCATGTAGATCTTACCACGGCCAGTCTTGTAAGCATCGACGATGCCTTTACGGCCGCTGATTAGCGCTGCTGTTGGGAAGTCTGGACCAGGAATGTAGTCCATTAGTTCATCAATAGTGATCTCTTCATCATTGATGTATGCAAGACAGCCATCAATTACCTCAGTCAAGTTATGCGGAGGAATGTTGGTTGCCATACCTACTGCGATACCAGAAGCACCGTTCACCAATAGGTTAGGAATTTTAGTTGGTAGAACTGCAGGGATCTGCTCAGTGCCATCATAGTTAGGCACGTAGTCTACAGTTTCTTTATCTAGGTCAGCCAAAAGTTCGTGGGCAATTTTTGCCATGCGAACTTCGGTGTAACGCATTGCTGCCGCTGAGTCACCATCGATCGAACCGAAGTTACCTTGACCGTCGACCAGCATGTAACGAAGCGAAAACGGCTGAGCCATACGTACGATAGTATCGTACACAGCGCTATCACCATGTGGGTGATATTTACCGATTACGTCGCCAACAACACGGGCAGATTTTTTATATGGTTTATTCCAATCATTACCTAGTACATTCATCGCGAATAAAACGCGGCGGTGTACAGGCTTTAGGCCATCACGCACATCTGGAAGAGCACGACCCACGATGACTGACATCGCGTAGTCTAGGTATGAACCTCGAAGCTCATCTTCAATGTTTACGGGCGTGATCTCTTTCGCTAGATCGCTCATAGAGCCATTATCCCTCTATTTATAGATCGTATGTACAATACGCTTAAGGTGCAAAAATATAACATACATTTCAGTGGTTCGGCATTACTTTCCCTCTCCTTTTATCAGGTTGTGAGCTTGGTTGTGAATCAAACGCTGAGAAATTGCACACTCTTCTGATATCTTGCTGATTAATGGTTATATTTTACTCACCTATAGAGAAAAGTGATCCCGTCTATGGAGTGTACGAACTTAACGGGTATAATGCCTTTCATTCTAGGACGCGGTTAATTTAATAGAGTAGTTATGACCCAATCACAAAATGTCGATCCAAATGAAATTAAGAAGTTTGAGGATATGGCCTCACGTTGGTGGGATTTAGAAGGCGAATTTAAGCCTTTACACCAAATCAACCCATTACGCCTTAATTATGTTTTAGATAATTGTGACGGTCTTTTTGGTAAAACTGTCCTAGACGTAGGCTGTGGTGGTGGCATCTTAGCTGAAAGCATGGCCAAAGAAGGCGCTGTAGTCACTGGATTGGATATGGGTAAAGAGCCTTTAGAGGTTGCTAGGCTACACGCTCTAGAGACTGGTACCAAACTGACCTACATTCAAAGTACTATCGAAGACCATGCTGTAGAAAACCAAGGCAAATATGATGTCGTGACCTGTATGGAGATGCTAGAGCATGTCCCTGATCCACTGTCTGTCATTCGCGCTTGTGCCGCTCTCGTTAAGCCAGGTGGTCACGTCTTCTTTTCAACACTTAACCGCAACCTTAAGTCTTATCTATTCGCGATTGTCGGCGCAGAAAAGCTGTTGAAGATTGTCCCTGAAGGCACTCATGATCACGATAAGTTCATCCGCCCTGCTGAGCTGATCAAGATGGTTGATCAAACAAACTTAACCGAGACAGGAATTACTGGTCTTCATTACAACCCTCTCACCGATACCTATAAGCTAGGTCGAAAGGTAGATGTAAATTACATTGTCCACACCCAGAAATTTTAACATTTATCACATACTAGATGTAGTGGTTACGAATAAGGCGATAGCACAAGCTCATCGCCTTTTTTAGTGCCAATTGAAGCAATTTTTGTCGGTTTGATTCCAAAATAATCAACGCAAAAATCGAAGACAACTTTGACCAAAGATCAAGGAATTTTTTTTTGTTTATGGTTACTTCTAAACCGATCTAAAAACGGTAATTAATTACAATCTTATCTACTCTAACTTCATCGGTTAGTAGTCACTTACTGTTTTTTTTAATTTTGTTAGTTATCCACAAGTCATCCAAGATCTGCAACTTGAAAAGACGCATGGATAGCACTATCTTGTAACTCGCACCTTGGTGCACCCCTATATGTTGTGTTTGTACTACAATATATAGATAGACTTTGATCACAAAGCCGGAACGATTTTTACAAGAATTACACAAAAATACGGCTTTTATCAGTTTTGTTAGGGAAATGAAGCAGAATGAACCAACAACTTACCGTTACTAAGCGTGACGGACGCAAAGAAAGTATCGATCTCGAGAAGATCCACCGCGTTATCACCTGGGCTGCCGAAGGTCTAGATAACGTCTCTGTATCTCAAGTAGAACTGCGCGCTCACATTCAGTTCTATGACGGTATCACTACCTCTGATATCCACGAGACAATTATCAAATCTGCAGCGGATCTGATCTCTGAAGAGACGCCTGATTATCAATACCTAGCGGCACGTTTGGCTGTATTCCATCTGCGCAAGAAAGCGTATGACCAGTATGAGCCACCAGCATTATACGATCACGTTGCTCACCTAGTTGATATGGGTAAGTACGACCAGCACATTCTGGAAGACTACACCAAAGCAGAACTTGATGAGCTCGATGCATATATCGACCACAAGCGCGACCTAAACTTCTCTTATGCGGCCGTTAAGCAGCTTGAAGGTAAGTACTTTGTTCAAAACCGTGTATCCGGTGAAATCTACGAAAGTGCGCAGTTCCTTTATATCCTAGTTGCTGCGTGTCTGTTCGCGAAATACCCGAAAGAGACGCGTCTTGATTACATCAAACGCTTCTACGATGCGACATCGACATTTAAAATTTCTTTGCCTACTCCGATCATGTCGGGTGTACGTACCCCTACTCGCCAATTCAGCTCGTGTGTCCTGATCGAATGTGGCGATAGCCTAGATTCTATCAACGCAACGGCAAGCTCTATTGTTCGTTACGTTTCTCAGCGAGCTGGCATTGGTATCAACGCAGGTCGTATCCGCGCTCTAGGTTCAGAGATTCGTGGTGGTGAAGCGTTCCACACAGGTTGTATTCCTTTCTACAAATACTTCCAGACGGCAGTAAAATGTTGTTCACAAGGTGGTGTCCGCGGCGGTGCTGCAACTGTTTTCTACCCATTATGGCACGGTGAATCTCAAGCTTTGATGGTTCTCAAGAACAACCGTGGTGTTGAAGAGAACCGTGTTCGTCATATGGATTACGGTGTTCAACTAAACCGCCTCATGTACCAGCGCTTGGTAGAAGGTGGCAACATTACTCTGTTCTCACCATCTGACGTACCTGGTCTGTACGATGCGTTCTTCGAAAACCAAGATGAATTCGAGCGTCTATACGTTCAGTATGAGAACGATCCTTCAGTAAAGAAAGAATCGGTTAAAGCTATCGAGATGTTCTCTATCTTGATGCAGGAGCGCGCTTCTACGGGTCGTATCTACATCCAAAACGTTGACCACTGTAATACACACAGCCCATTCGATTCAGAAGTGGCACCTGTTCGTCAATCTAACCTATGTTTGGAAATTGCGCTGCCGACTAAGCCGCTAAAGAACGTAGAAGATGATTCTGGTGAAATTGCACTGTGTACGCTATCAGCATTCAACCTTGGTGCAATTAACTCTTTAGATGATTTCGAAGAGCTTTCTGATCTTGTTGTTCGCGCTCTAGACGCACTATTGGATTACCAGGACTACCCGCTACCAGCAGCATACAAGTCAACGATGAATCGCCGTACTCTAGGTGTTGGTGTTATAAACTACGCTTACTACCTTGCGAAAAACGGTGTTAAGTACTCCGACGGTAGCGCAAATGGCCTAACACACCGTACATTTGAAGCAATGCAATACTATTTGCTCAAGGCTTCGGTTGCGCTAGCGAAAGAGCAAGGTAAGTGTCCTTTATTCGAAGAAACAAACTACGCTAAAGGCCTAATGCCAATCGACACGTACAAGAAAGATATAGATCTAGTTTGTGACGAAAAGCTTCATTACGATTGGGATGGTTTACGCCAAGAGATCATGACACATGGCCTACGTAACTCGACCCTAACAGCGCTAATGCCTTCTGAGACGTCATCTCAGATCTCTAACGCGACAAACGGTATTGAGCCACCTCGGGGTTATGTTTCAGTAAAAGCGTCGAAAGATGGCATCTTGAAGCAGGTTGTACCTGATTTCCTAGAGTACAAAGACAACTACGAACTGCTGTGGAATATCGGCTCAAACGATGGATACCTACACCTAGTAGGTATTATGCAGAAGTTTGTTGACCAAGCAATTTCAGCGAATACTAACTACGACCCAACGCGTTTTGAAAGTGGCAAAGTGCCAATGAAGAAACTGCTTCAAGATCTGCTTACAGCGTATAAGTTTGGTGTAAAAACACTCTACTATCACAACACACGTGATGGCGCGAGCGACGATCAGAAAGACGCAGTGCAACCACAAGACGATGACTGCGCAGGCGGCGGTTGTAAGATTTAAACCATAATCCTTACCAAAGGGTTATCAAGGCTTAACAAATAATTCGCCCCTCTCGCAGAGGGGCTTAAAAGGAATTGAGGCACCATGGCTTACAGTACTTTTAACCAAAACAAAAATGACCAGCTAAAAGAACCTATGTTCTTGGGTCAGTCAGTCAATGTTGCTCGTTACGATCAACAAAAATTCGAGATCTTCGAAAAGCTCATTGAGAAGCAACTGTCTTTCTTCTGGCGCCCAGAAGAAGTCGACGTATCAAGCGACCGTATCGATTACAACAAACTGCCAGAGCATGAGAAGCACATTTTCATCTCTAACCTTAAATACCAAACATTGCTAGACTCTATCCAAGGACGCAGCCCAAACGTTGCCCTACTGCCTTTGGTATCACTGCCTGAGGTAGAAACTTGGATTGAAACTTGGTCTTTCTCTGAAACCATTCACTCGCGTTCTTACACGCACATCATCCGTAACATTGTGAATGATCCTGGCCTAGTGTTTGACGACATTGTCGAAAACGAACACATCCTGAAACGTGCAGAAGATATTTCGCGCTACTACGATGAGTTGATCCAAATGACCAATGATTACCATCGCTACGGCGAAGGTAACCATACAATCAATGGCGAAGAAGTGAAGATTACTCTTCACGAGCTTAAGAAAAAACTCTACGTGTGCTTAATGTCGGTTAACGCACTCGAGGCAATTCGTTTCTATGTTAGTTTCGCGTGTTCATTTGCATTCGCAGAGCGTGAGCTTATGGAAGGTAACGCTAAAATCATCAAGCTCATCGCTCGTGACGAAGCTCTTCACCTAACCGGGACTCAGCACATGATTAATTTGCTGCGCAACGGTCAAGATGACTTCTCATTCATGCAAATTGCGGAAGAGTGTAAGCAAGAATGCTTTGACCTGTTCAAAGACGCTGCTGAGCAAGAAAAAGAGTGGGCAGAATACCTATTCAAAGATGGTTCGATGATCGGCCTAAACAAAGACATTCTATGCCAATACGTTGAGTACATCACTAACATCCGTATGCAGGCCGTGGGCCTAGACGTCGCTTACCCAGAAGCAACATCTAACCCAATTCCTTGGATTAACGCATGGTTGTCTTCAGATAACGTTCAGGTTGCGCCACAAGAAGCAGAAATATCATCTTACCTGGTTGGTCAGATCGATAGTGATGTTCGTGCAGACGACTTTAAAGATTTCGAGCTTTAAACCGCAAAGGATTGATAGATCTTTATGCCAAATATTAAAATCAACGCAGTCACGGCTATTCAGTCACATCCGTCAAATACCATTCTAGAAACAATGGAGAACGCGGGTCTAGAGCCAGAATATAACTGTAGAGATGGCCACTGTGGCGCTTGTCGATGCAAGCTTATTTCTGGTGAAGTTGAATACGTTGGTTTTGCGATGGCATACACGCAAGATAAAGAAATCTTACCATGCATCTGTAAAGCGAAAACAGACATCGAAGTAGAAGGTGTCAATTACTCGCTTAAAGAAAAACGCGCATAAGTATGCAGAACATAAAAATGGCCAGCATTACGCTGGCTATTTTTATATTTGAACTCGAACACCTGACAAAAATTCATCTGCAGTCAGCATTGAAACGGGCTTATCTGCGATCTCCCTTCCATCATCATCAAACAACGATAATCGGTAGCCTAAACAGTCACCGCTTGGCTTATCTTCTGGCGCTTGTAACCACAAAGAGATAACATCTTGATGTTTTCCGTTAAGTACTTCACCTAGAAAGACTTTTTGGCTCGCCACTTGATACCAAACGAGGATCTTTGACTGAGTAAACATGCTAACCTCCTTGAGCAATTTAATTCCCGAATTGTCATTCTATAGGTTATTTTGCCGATTGCACGTTTCAAATCTAAGACAATTTCCTGTTCTATTGAAAATCATCCAGTTAAGCTATATTCGAATTTGGCATATAAAAATAATATGCGCACAAATGAGTAATAAGAAACAGTTTCATTCACTTAATACGGAATAGCAGACTGAGCCAATTTGACAAAACTGGCTCTCTCGCCTAGTTGAATATTTATGCTTGCAACATGCTTCGAGGAACGAACATCTCTTTGTTACTAGTAAGTGAACTGTATTGAACAAACATGGGTTTGCCATTGAGGTACCGACGAAGCATATCTGCTGCAACAGTCGTAATCACCAAAGTCCGTTCTTCACGAGTATAACGGCGGTTGAAAGTCAATGTCTGTCCCCACTCACCTTCAGATGTCGCAAGTGCCACTGAAAACGTTTTGTCTGCGACTTTTCCGGTTACAATGGCGATGTCCGTTGCACATTTTTCCTTAGTCGCACCCGCTAATGCAAATGACGCTGCAAGGGGATCATCACTTTCATCACCTACAGTGACACGCTCGCCAAGCACCCAACCATGCCCACAATATTGTGCCGCCGCTTCTTTGGATTGTAGCCAGTGAGATAAAGCACCATAAGTAGATTGCTCTGCAGTCGCTATAGATTGCTTACGCTCTTGGATTAGGTACGCGACGTGGTCTTGCATTGACTCATCCACACTGACCACGTTACTTTCAATAAGGCTGAAGATGATTTGAAGCAACTTAACTCTGTTATCTAGGTCATTTCTAGGCCCGAATAGCTTTACTTCAATGTAGGGAAGATAAGAACGGTAGCCTAAGGTATATCCATCAGGAAGGTGGACCTTATCAAGTTTGTCAGACAAAGCAGATTCTGAGGTTCCAAAAGTATAGAGCTTACTGCACTCCTGCCCTAAAACATTGGTGTGTATGTTTTTCATATCAGGTAGAATTTGCTGTTCTACCATCATTTTAAACTCACTAGGCACACCTGGAGTGAAGTAGAAGTCACAACTATTAAAGCGAACTTTAAACCCACACGCAGTTCCGATCGGGTTATCGAGTAGAACTGAACCTTTTGGCAACATGGCTTGCTTGTGATTACTCTCCGGCATCGCCAGACCACGTGTAGCAAAGAAATGCTCTAGCTTTTCTAACCATTCTGGGTATAGCTCTAGCTCTGTCTCCCCAGCAACAGCCGCAGCCTGCGCACTTAAATCATCGCTCGTAGGGCCCAATCCCCCATTTACAACAACCACATCACAATTGAAGCTCAGCATCATGAGTTCCTCTACCAATGCAGACATTTCGTCCCCAACGGTAGAGCGTTTGGTGACACTGAAGCCATGTTCAAAAAATCTTTGAGATAACCACGCAGCATTCGTATCGACGATGTCTCCATGGAGGACTTCTTCCCCAGTGCTCAGCATTGCGATTTTCAACATTATTTTATCCTTAGTGGGAAAATGTCACATATTTTAAGAGTTTAACTGATATTTATTATGGTATTAGGCCAAAAAAGAACTAAGTTTCTTATTTAAGACAATTATTGGTTCCTAATCTGCCAACTTTGTCGGATACTTGTGACCGTGATCATTAAAATAACAACGATGGAGTACTCCGTGTTAAAAAAAAGCATTACCGCTTTAGTATTATCAGCCTCTGCCCACGCGAGTGCCAATGTCTATGATTCTAACCAACATATTGAGTTCTCATACGCAGTAGATCAAGCTGAATCAGACACGTTTTTCTATCACTCTTATCAATATCAGCAATCCGATCCATTTTCGCTCAGTTTGACAGAAAACGACCTAAAACTAGATGGCCCAGGCCTGCCCAAGTATCTGACAGTATCAGACGGTAAAGATTGGGATTACCTTATGGGGCAAACCTATACCATATTAGGCCTAAGTGTCGCGACAGTCGGCCTGATGACACTTCTACCTGAATCAATCACTAAGTGGGACGAGGAAGACCGCGATATAAGCGGTTTAGGCTCAAAGTGGAAAGATAATGTCACTTCTGGTCCCACTTGGGATCGCGATGAACACTTTCTCAACTACATCATGCACCCCTATTTCGGCGGCGTATATTACACTGCAGCCAGACATGCTGGGTTCAATGAGTTTGAATCGTTCCTCTACTCTGCCACTATGTCGACATTCTTCTGGGAATACGGCGTCGAAGCGTTTGCCGAAGTACCTTCATGGCAAGATATTTTTATAACTCCTTTTTTTGGTGCCGTTGTGGGCGAAATGATGTTTGAAGCTGAACAGGATATCGTCGCCTCTGGTGGTGAAGTGCTCGGCTCAGAAACCGTTGGTGATGTTTCATTGTTCTTCCTTAACCCTGTTGGTCATATTCATGGCTGGGTGAGTGGTGCTTGGGGTGGCAGTGCAGAGTTTCAGTACAGCAGTAAACCTTGGTTTGGTAATCAAGACGCAGCCAAATTCGCTCTGGATGCAGGAGCAAGCTACGACGATGTATTTTATGGCGTAGAAATGAAAGTAACGTTCTAAATCTAATCTTTTTGTAAAAGCGATGTCTTACATCGCTTTTTTTGTGCTCGTTGTAAAAGATCAGTAACAGTGACAACGATTTAGGGGGAAAACTTGACTCAGGTCAAACCTAACCTACCGCTTCATCCTAAAATGAAATTAGGCACTGAATTAGTCTTTCGTCGCTTTAGAGATTGAAAGAGCATGCCTTACTTAGTGTTAGGAGGCCCAATATGAACAGCACATTTATTGTCAATTTTGTTGGTAAAGCGACACCTGCGACTATCAAGCAGCTTGCTGCAATCACTCATGAAAATGGGGGAAAGTGGCTTATTAGTAAAGTTAACTTCATTGAAGATCAGGTCGCTGCGGTAATAAAAATTGAGTTGCCGAGTGTTAATGAACAACTCGTAAAAGACGCATTTACATCTCACCCTGATTTGTTGGTGCAATTGTCAGAATCAAATCAGCATGCTCACGATGTTGATGCAATTTACCAACTCAGACTCGACTCCAACGATCGTGCTGGGATTGTCAATGAAATCACCCATGTATTAGACGGGCAAGGAATCAGTATTTTGGATATGGACTGCCAACGTGTGTTCATTGCAGGTGGTGGCGGTGTAAGTTCAAGCTTATTTACAGCAAATCTATCGATTCGATTACCAACGCAAATCAATATCAACGATGTCGCCAATGAGCTTGAATCTCTTAGTGAAGACACTCGGGTAATGGTTGAAAGCTAGCACCAACCCAAATAAAAAGAGAGCGACCAATCGCTCTCTTTTCTCACCTACTACTTCACGGACCACTGAGACAGTGAACGTTTGAAGTCTGAATAGTCAAATTCATTTAGCTTTTGAACCTCTCCTGAGGTTCTCTCACAAAAGACCGACGGCATACGTAGACCATTAAACCAGTTAAGCTTAACCATGGTATAACCTGCGCTATCCATAATGTGTAAACGTTGGCCAATTTCGAGCGGTTGGTCGAACTTAGCGACACAGAACTGGTCACCCGCTAAGCAAGAGCAGGAGCCTATAACGTATTCGTGCTCACCATTATTCGATGCCTCAAGAATTGACGCTGGCTCATCATAAATTAAGGTATCTAAACGGTGCGCTTCTGTCGCAGAGTCAACAATCGCTGTTTTCTTTACGTTTTCGACGATATCAACCACGGTCACAACAAGGTCAGTGGTCTTGGTAATGATCGCCTCTCCCGGCTCCAAGTACAGTTGAACGCCGTGTTTGACCGAAAACGCTTTCAGCGCCACACCCAGTTTCTCAATATCGTAGCCAGGCCAGGTGAAGAATACTCCGCCCCCCATACTAACCCAATCGAGCTTGTCCAAGTAGTCGCCAAACTGTTCAGAAATAGAATTCAATAACCCAATAAACGCGTCCACATCTTTGTTTTCACAGTTCATATGAAACATTACGCCATCAATATCTTCAAATACTTCTGGTTTTATGTGGTCAACCTGTACGCCTAAACGAGAGAACTGACGAGCTGGGTTTGCCAGATCTTGACCCGCATAACTGACACCAGGGTTCAAGCGTAGCCCAAGCGACGCTTTACCCTCAACAATATGACGATAAGCAGCCAGTTGAGACTGTGAGTTGAAGATCATCTTGTCACAGATATCAGCCACCTCACGTACGTCATCTTCACTGTAACCAACACTGTACGCGTGTGTTTCGCCACCAAACGTTTCATGACCAAGCTTTACCTCAAAAGGACCAGAGCTTGTGGTGCCATCCAAGTAAGGCTTGATAATGTCAAACACGCCCCACGTAGAGAAACACTTGAGTGCCAATACCAGTTTCACGCCGGAGATTTCTTTAAGCTGTTTTGCTTTCTCCAGATTTTCAATCAACTTATCTTCGTTGATCATAAAGTAAGGGGTTTTGAGTTGTTCTTTCTGAAATGTCATCTTATGCACTCAAGCAGAATCTAATGATAAAAAGTCACCGCTGATGAAGTTGGTATTGAGTATGTTTATTTTGTCCTGTTTGAACGAAGTGAGTTACAAAATAAACATGGTTAATACCAACATCGAATAGATCGCCATGACCGAAAAAGGGAACACTGCTGTCCCCTTTTGATACCAAACTAAAAAAATTCAGTCGTTACTTTTTAAGTTCGTGAATTACTGGCAGACCTTGACCCGCTTCAAGCTCTTGAACATGCCAGTCAAGACCAATGCTTGGCATGGTTTCTAGGAATGGGTCTGGGTTTAGCTGTTCCATGTTGAACACACCTTTATCCGCCCACTCACCACGGAAGAATTGTAGCGCTGCAGTAATAGCAGGAACACCTGTAGTGTAAGAAATCGCTTGGTGTTCTACATCTTCGTAAGCCACTTCGTGGTCTGCGTTGTTGTAGATAAATACGCTACGCTCTTTACCGTCCTTCTTACCTTGTACCCAAGTGCCGATACAAGTTAAGCCAGTGTAACCCGGAGCAAGTGAAGTTGGGTCTGGAAGCAGTGCCTTCAGTACGTGAAGAGGTTGAACAACCGTACCATCATGCAGTGTTAGTGGGTCTGGGCTAAGCAGGCCAATATCACGCATACAGTTAAAGTAGTTTAGGTATTTGTCACCAAAGCCCATCCAAAACTCAATACGTTTCGCTGGGATAAACTCTTTCATTGAACGAACTTCATCGTGCGCCATTGAGTAAACTTTGTGTGTGCCACAGTTAGGGAAGTCAAACTCAAGCATACGCGAGTGACAAGGGACTTGTTTCCACTCTTGGTTTTCCCAGTAGAAAGAGTCACCCTGAATTTCTAACATATTAGTTTCTGGGTCAAAGTTAGTTGCGAACTTTTTACCGTGATCACCAGCGTTAACGTCCATTACGTCAATCGTATCGATCTCATCGAACAGATGCTTCACTGCATAAGCTGCAAATACTGACACAACACCTGGATCAAAACCTGCGCCTAGAATACCTGTAATGCCCGCTTCAGCAAACTTCTCACGGTAACCCCACTGCCAATCGTAAGCTTGAGGAACCTGCTGACCTTCAGAACATAGGTCAACCGCCACTGATGTATCTAGGTAGTTCACCTTCGCTTGGTAACACGCTTCCATGATCGTCATATTGACCCACGGAGGACCGGCGTTGATAACAAGATTAGGCTGCACTTCTTTGATGAGTGAAACTAATGCATCTACATCATCAGCGTTCACTGCACGCGCTTCCAATTTCTTCGAGCTATCTTTTAGGTTGTTCTTTTTCTGGATAGATTCGATGATTTTTTCACATTTACTTACTGTGCGAGAAGCAATAGTAATGTCACCAAGAACATCATTGTTTTGCGCTGCTTTATGTGCAACAACCCAACCAACACCACCTGCACCAATTTGTAAAATAGCCATAGTATTACGTTACCTTTAATTCGCTAGCTCAGAAGCTAAAATTTTGATTTTATTTAGTAAAGATTCAAAGTCAGAGATCTTTAAGCAAGGGTTTAAAATAGTAAATTTAAGCGCAGACTTACCATCCACTACCGTTTCTCCAAGAACGGCAATGCCGCGAGTTAGGGCTTCTAACCTTAGAGTTTTATTCAGTTCATCCAAATCACAGGCGCCGGATTCATTAAATCGAAACAGAACGGTAGAAAGCGATGGTTCTACCAGTAACTCAAAACAGGCATCATTATCGATTAGTCCCGCAACCTGCTGAGTCTGTTCAAGCAAATGATCATACATTTGACCTAACGTATCAGGGCCTACACTTTGCATCGTCATAAAGACTTTCAGTGCATCAAAACGCTTGGTCGTCGCAATCGATTTATCGACTAAGTTAGGCAATTCATCATGTTCGCGGTTGAGGTAATCGGCATGATGGAGCAGGAACTTAAAGTTCGCTTTGTCTTTTAGCAACACAGCGCCACAGCTGATTGTTTGATAGAACAATTTGTGGAAGTCAACGCTCACGGAGTCTGCTCGCTCTATACCTGATAAACGCGATTTATGACTGCTGAGAATCAACGCGCCGCCGTAAGCACTGTCAACGTGGAACCACAACTTGTTTTGTTCAGCGATATCAGCAATGGATGCAAGATCATCAATCGCACCATGGTCGGTTGTACCTGCTGTGCCGACAACAGCGAATGGGATCAAACCTTGCGATTTGAGCACTTCAACTTGTGTCGTTAATGCATCTACTTGGATGGTTCCGTTTGAGTTAGCCTCTACACAACAAACCGCGTTTTCACCAAGCCCAAGCAGTGACGCCGATTTTTGCACCGTGAAGTGAGACTTTTTTGAGCACAAGATACGAAGCTTGCTCGCGTACTCTGGTAGCCCTGACTTTTGAATCGAATGTGAATCGAGCTTATCGGCAATCCAATCGCGCGCAAGTAGTAATCCCATCAGGTTACTCTGCGTCCCACCACTGGTGAAGATACCGTCGGCTTGAGTACCCAACTCATACTTCTCGCACATCCAGTCAATCACTTTCTGTTCAACGTAAGTGGCTGCGGATGCTTGATCCCAAGAGTCCATCGATTGGTTTAGCGCAGCGATCATTGCCTCTGCAACAATCGAAGGCATCAGTGGAGGTGTGTGAAGGTGAGCGATACAATCTGGGTGCTGCACTATGATTGAATTCTTGGCAACCAAATCTGCCGTCTCACCAATCACGTCAATCAACGAAGCGTTTTTATTGTCCAAATCAATAGCATTGATTGCTTGCTCTAACTGTTTAGGCTCTAAGCCAGAGTATGGCGCATCAATTTGCTCAAACACAGCTTTCATTTTCGCTGTAGTATGATTCATGACTTTAGCGAACTCGTCACTGCCGGACTCGCCAGTGTGGACGAAATGTTGCTTCCACTCAGAATCACTATATGCGCAATCTAGATGGCGACCGCCCGCGACAATAATCGCCTCTTCAAGCACTCGCAAAGCAAAATCGATCTGCTCAAAAGAGATGATCAGCGGAGGAAGGAAACGAATCACAGAACCGTCACGTCCACCTTTCTCAACCATCAAGCCTCGCTCTAACGCAGCACGTTGAATTTTTAAGGTGAGGTCACCGTCGGCGACAGGCTCACCAAATTTATTCAGTTCATTGCCAGGCTTGCGAATTTCAACACCAAGCATTAAACCCTTACCACGAACTTCTGCGATGCAATTTACTCGTGCTTGAATCGCTTCTAGACCGTGACGTAAATACTGACCAGCAATATTAGCGTGCTCAACTAAGTTGTCGCGTTGGATAATTTCTAACGCTTTGGCACCAGAGACCATCGCTAGCTGGTTGCCACGGAATGTGCCCGTATGCTCGCCCGGTTTCCAAGTGTCATGCTGCTTGTTAATCACTAGCAACGACATTGGCATACCGCCACCAATGGCTTTCGACAAACATAAAATGTCTGGAACTATACCCGCTTCTTCAAACGCAAAGTTGTTGCCTGATTTGCCGACACCACATTGAATTTCATCAAAAATCAGCAAAATTTCATGCTCATCACAAATACGACGTAGTTCTTTAAGCCAGAAAGCCGGAGCTGGAACAACCCCGCCCTCACCTTGCACAGGTTCGACAACGATAGCCGCAGGCTTCATGATACCCGCTTCATCATCGTGTAATAGACGTTCAATGTAGCGAATGCTCGCTTTGGCACCCTCGTCACCACCTAAGCCAAATGGGCAGCGCAAGTTATATGGGAATGGCATAAAGTGAACATCGGACATTAGACCTGTTCTACGCGCTTTAGTACCAAGATTACCCATCATGCCCATGGTGCCGTTGGTCATGCCGTGGTAGGCACCGCGGAAGGCGAACATGGTGTTTCTGCCTGTTGTTTGTTTTGCAAGCTTAATCGCCGCCTCAACTGCATCGGCGCCAGACGGCCCACAGAATTGAATCACACAATCGTCAGCAAGCTCTTGGGGTAAGAACGCTTTTACCGTTTTGATAAAGTGAGTTTTCGCTTCAGTTGCAATATCAAGCGTTTGGTATGGCAGACCGCTGTCTAGCTGAGTTTTTAGTGCTTGATTGATCTCTGGATGGTTATAACCCAAAGCCAGGGTCCCTGCACCTGCAAGGCAATCTAAGAATAACTGACCACGCGTATCCTCAACAAGTGCACCATAGGCCTGTTTTATTGCAATTGGCAAACGTCGTGGATACGAACGAACCTCAGACTCATGCTGTTCTTGCTCAAGCAGTATTTGATCAGGTGTAAGATCGTAAGTGCCTTCCAAGATTGGAATCTGAGATGAAAAAGGAGTTGCGATAGTAGTGTTCGTCACTGTGTTATCGACTTCAAAGGCTATGCTCATGATTTAATCCCTTGAAATGTAGTTCTTTCCCTCATTTGAACGAAATCTAAATTGAGGGTACAGCAAGCCGCAGCGCAAATTAATTAAATAGCGCGTACGGAAAATCGATCCATCGTGGATGGATTACATATCGAGAAATTAGATCAAGGTTCAGTAATGCAACTGTCCTGTAAAACAGGGCATTGTGGAAGAACTAAGCTGATTAATGTGTGTTTGTTATGTGAGTTCAATGTTGGGTTTCCCATTCATATGCCGCACTGCGACATTAGTATCCCGTCTATCGACAAAAGGGCTTGTCGATACCTACCCTACGTGATGTCCACTCAGCCCGAATGCCATCACGCGTATCCCCCAGAATATCCTAATTTTGACTCATCTCCGAGATTGCGGCGAAAATTATCATAAATTGAAATCATCTGGCAATAATTTTTCACCTTCTCGCCAAAATAATCATTCAGCTATCAAAAAAAAGACCAACCGATAAGGGTTGGTCATTTCTCTGGCAATAAAGTTTACGCCGCATCTGTCTTAAGCACCTGAGTCAACATTTCCAGTTCATTGGTAATCGAGTTGTTTTCAACCAACCCCGCGTCTTCGAACGCGTTAGTGACTCCTTCCAAAATAATGGTTTGTTCTCGCCCGTCATCCGTCACCGTCATCACTACATCATCTCCATCGACTTCAGTGCTGATGGAGTCAATTAAGTCACCGACCAATACATTGTCATCTTCTTCTAGGATACCTCGCAAATCGATCAGGTCGTTACCTAAATCAAAGTTATCGACAACATCAGTACCGTTGTCTAGTGTTGAGTCTAACCAAGTAAACACATTGTCGTTTTCATCACCGAGCATAACTTGATTACCCAATTCTGCATCTAGATCATCCCCTTCAGCGGCAGACAGAACCTCATATTCAGGAGACTCAGACACATCAATCGTGACAGTCGATTCATTACTAATCGCAAGGTCTGAATCTACCGCAACATAATCAAACGTGACATCTTCGGTGATATCTTGCGTACCTGATAGGTATCTAAGTTCCCAGTTACCTCCCGTTGAACTCAACTCCATCTCCACAATTGGATTGTCTGGTGAAGAGTAACTGAACTCATAGAGGATTTGCTCGTTGCCAACATCACCTTCATCTTTCTGGTATTGTTCAACGTGCGTCGTACCATCAGCAAAGGTATAAGTTACTTCGACGTAGACACTGCTGTTAGTATTAAACTCCGCACCCATACCATCTAAACCAAAAGTCACCACATCAAGCGGGTTATCGCTAAAGTCAATAATCAAAGCTTCTTGTTTGTTCATCCCGTTACCATCAGTATCACCGATACCCCAACCTACATGCGGTTGATCTCCGGTGTACTGTTTGAGTGGTTTATTATTATTGTCAGTAATGGAAATACCTATGGTGTTGCCATTATCTAATGTAATAAGACGCTCAGTGTCACTCACCCACTCGCCCCAGTTATAAAAACCATCATCATCTAGCACTATGTCATCAGGGTCCCCACTGTAACCAATCTCAAATGGATCACCTGGGCCTGGGACATAGGTGAAGTTATCTGGATCAAACAGCTTCGCTGGGTCTATTTCTTCACCCATAACATGAAGGTCAGCTTCTGTTAGCACTCGTGTCTCACCAAAATCATCGGTGTAGAGTAACGTGCCATATTGAGGAAGATATGTAATCATGACATTGAGTTCAACACCATTAAAGTCATCATCTTCATCAGAGATGTGATCCAAACCCTCATCATCGGAGTCGAAAATAATCGGTACAAAGATCGCGTCTCCGGCATCAACATCAAAGTCTTCGGTAACTGGGAGTTCATTGACATTGAGTTCGCTAAGTACGACATCAATGTCTGTAGATTTCTGTATACCAAACCCTTCTACCTCTGTAGCGGTGACAACCAAAGTATGCTCATTGGCAAGCGCTTCAAAGTTATTGGTAAACGCCAACACCCCTGCTGCAGTTAAACTTATGTTCCCATTGGTTGGATTAATCTCGAATAGCGGCTCGTCGTCGTCATTAAAGATATTTGTTTTAATGCTGTAGGTGACGTCCTCACCGTCTGCATCCGTCGCAGAAACGGTACCAATCACGTAGTCCTCTGTATTGTTCTCCAAATAGGAGAATGCGTACTGGTCGCCGTCGTTTGCATCAAACACTGGCGCGTTGTCATCAAGGTTGACCTCATCAAGGTTTACCGTCACATCGGTGGTTTTAACTGGGCCTAAACCTTCGTCTTCAGTGGCAGTAACCACTATGCTGTGTTCGTTTTCGGCCAACTCATAGTCGTTGGTAAATGCAGCCACACCCGCCGCTGTTAGGCTAATTTCCCCTGTGACTGAATCGATTTCAAACAGTGGCTCTTCCGCGTCATTAAACACATTGGTCTTAATACTATAAGTAACGTTTTCACCGTCGGCATCTGTCGCAGAAACGGTGCCTATCACATACTCATCGGTCGAGTTTTCGTTATATTCGAAGTTGTATTCACCCCCTTCATCGGTGTCTTCAAATACTGGTGCGTTGTCATCAAGGTTGACCTCATCAAGGTTTACCGTCACATCGGTGGTTTTAACTGGCCCAAAACCTTCGTCTTCAGTCGCAGTGACCACTATGCTGTGCTCATTCTCTGCTAGCTCGTAGTCGTTGGTAAACGCGGCCACGCCCGCCGCTGTTAAACTAATTTCCCCTGTGACCGAGTCAATTTCAAACAGTGGCTCTTCCGCGTCATTAAACACATTGGTCTTAATGCTATAAGTGACGTTTTCACCGTCGGCATCTGTCGCAGAAACGGTACCTATTACATACTCATCGGTCGAGTTTTCGTTGTATTCGAAGTTGTATTCACCCCCTTCATCGGTGTCTTCAAATACTGGTGCGTTGTCATCAAGGTTGACCTCATCAAGGTTTACCGTCACATCGGTGGTTTTAACGGGTCCTAAACCTTCATCTTCAGTCGCAGTGACCACTATGCTGTGCTCATTCTCTGCTAGCTCGTAGTCGTTGGTAAACGCGGCCACACCCGCCGCAGTTAGGCTAATTTCCCCTGTGACCGAGTCAATTTCAAACAGTGGCTCTTCCGCGTCATTAAACACATTGGTCTTAATGCTATAAGTGACGTTTTCACCGTCGGCATCTGTCGCAGAAACGGTGCCTATCACATACTCATCGGTCGAGTTCTCATCGTATTCGAAGTTATACACTCCCCCTTCATCAGTATCATCAAATATAGGGGCATTGTCATCTTCGTTCAGTTCGGTGAATATCACATCGACATCGACGGACTGCGGCTCACCAACGCCATCACCTTCGGTCACGGTGACAACAATGTTGTGAACATTTTCTAAGATTTCGAAATCATTGACGAAAGACTCTGCCCCCGCTTCAGTAAGGCTAATAACCCCAGTATCGGGATCAATTTGGAACAAATCCTCTCCACCTTCGTTTTGGATATTGGTCGAAATGCTAAAAATTAAGACATCGTTATCTGGATCCTCAGCCGCAACTTGACCGATCGGGACATCAGCCGCGGTGTTTTCGGGAATATCGAAACTGTATACGCCATCTTCAAACGCAAAGGTAGAGAGTTGCTCATCTTCTCCACCTCCACCACCAGGAATAAAATCATCAGTTGCGACAAATTGTGGTAAGTCATTGGTACCATTAATAGTAACCGTGACACTTCCGACTGTGCCGTCGGTAGACTCAATAGGGAATACATCAATAAGAGAATCACCAATATTAAGCTCATCAAAAGCACTATTGGCAACGTAGGTCCAATTACCATCTGCATCAATAGAAAAGACACCGTTGTCACCCGCTACACCATCTTGGGGGACAAAAGTTGGGACATCAGTTTCTGTTGCGACAACCGTACCAGTAATAACCCAAGGAACATCCGTTTCAAAGACAGTAACCGCATCGTCTCCAACAAAGACCGCTTGTGCCACTAAATCTAGTAAAGTAAGACTTTGGGTCTCAGACAACCCCTGAGATTCAAGCCCAGAAGTATCAAATTGAGTTTCAGCTAATGTTTCTGCACCAGTTCGCTCAATGTCTCCCGTCCCTGTTGGACTGGAACCATTTTGCCCCCCGGCCGCGGTCGCAAAGTCTTCATTCTGAGTCGGGTCGACCCCCTCTTCAATCTGCTCGATGATCGACGCAATTTCATTGTCTAAATCAAGATTGAAGTTGTCACCACCGTCGCCTATAAGTTGCGCCTCTATCTGAGGTTCAGTCGCAGCCGTCGCTCCTTGGCCGACCACTACGATAACTTCTCCCGGCCCCGGCACTTCTCCAGGTACTAGTTCTCTTATTTCACCATTGATGTCAATTACTACAGTCGTACTAGCTAACATGAATGGTGCTAGACTTTTCGCATTCATAACCAAATTCCCATTTGTGCGATATAAGTCCCCCCACCCCCTACAACAGGTGTTAAAACTTTCGCGTACTCCCACACCTTATAAAGCTAGACTCGTCATTACTGACAATCTAGTAAATAACAAAAAAGTCCAAACGAAAGTTTATAAGTCACTAATAAGTAACCCCCGTAATTTCGCATAAAGATTCTCACTTTTGGTTTACGTCGACTAAGCTTTTGGTACTTACTGTGGGGCCATGGTGCTCCTGTAATAACTTGACTATCGACTTGGCGGATATTAAGGAGGCTCCCTTGAACCTGAAAAAGTCACTCATTGCTAGCTGTGTGGTTCTCGCGAGCTTTACTGCTTACTCTCAAACCCTGGAACAAGCAGTCGCAATCACACTCGCTACTAACCCCGAACTAAAAAGCACTTACAACCAATTTAAGAGCGCGGTAAAACAAGCTGATGCTTCAACCGGTGCTTACCTACCTAGCCTAGATCTCGATGCGGGCATCGGTTATGAAGGAATTGACCCGGCGGATTCAACCGGGAGGAGCGATACTGATCTCACAAGAAAAGAAGCAACTCTTAGCCTCACCCAACTGCTATGGGATGGTAATGCAACACTCAATGATATGGACAGAACAGCAGCCGATGCTGAATCTGTTCGCTTTCAACTGCTAGCGGATGCGTCTGATTTAGCACTACAAGTGACACAAGTCTACCTAGATGCAGTGAAAGCCACAGAGATACTTGCACTATCTGAAAGCAACCTTTCCGTGCATAAAGAAATTTATCGCGATATCCAACGCCGTGCCCAATCGGGAATTGGCTCGACTGCAGACGTATCTCAGGTCGAGGCAAGGATTGCTAAGGCACACGGCAATTTACTCGCCGCACAGAACAACTTAGTTGATACCCATACTCAATTCACACGTTTAGTAGGGCAACAACCATTAGGGTTGATCTACCCAAGAGCAGATGAGACTAAACTTCCTCTATCTTTACAAGATGCTCTGGTTGAGGCATTTGATAAGCACCCTGTTATCAAAGTCTCTCTTGTAGACGTCGATTCAGCTCGTTTTCAATACAAACAGTCTAAAGGGAACTATTACCCTACCCTCTCCATTGAAGCGAGCCAAACATGGCGTGATGATGCTGGTGGTGATCGAGGTAGCAGCGATGAAACGCTAGCTATGCTTCGTATGCGTTACAACCTCTACAACGGTGGCTCAGACAGTGACCTGTCTAAACGCGCAGCTTATCAGCTAAACCAAGCTAAAGACCTGCGAGACAACGCTTACCGACAAGTAGAAGAAAGCCTTCGTTTATCATGGAGTGCGTTAGATCTGACACTTCAACAGAAGAACTTTCTTGCAGACCATGTCGATTCAGCCTCCGAAACTGTGATTGCCTATGAAAAGCAATACCGGATTGGACAACGAACCTTACTTGACTTGCTCAATACTGAAAACGAACTGTTTGAAGCGAGAAAAGACTACTTAGATGCTCACTATGCCGAGCAGTACGCTAAATATCGCGTAATGAATGCCACCGGAAATCTACTTGATGCGCTTCTGGTAGATACACCTGACGAGTGGACTGAGCGAGTGGAGTACTGATATGAAAGTAACACAATTAATCCCATACACTCTTATGGCTTTTATACCATTCAGTGCTGTAAATGCCGATGAAGAATATGAATACATAGAAACCCCCATCGCCAATCAAATATCTGACTTGACGGATGATGATAGAGATGGCGTTGTCAATGCTCGTGACATCTGCCCGGGAACCCCCTCAGGTGCGCAAGTTGACAATGACGGCTGTGGCGCAGCGATTTTTGAAGAAGAAGAGCGACAACTTCGTATTTTATTTGCCAATGACTCTTACGAAATTAACCCCATCTTCTCAGACCAAATTCAAACAATGGCAGAATTTTTAGAACGCTACAAATCGGCATCAATTCAAATCCAAGGCTACGCCAGTAAAGTAGGCACAGCGGAATACAATCTAGAGCTATCAAAGAAAAGGGCGCACGCAGTTGAAGATGAGTTACTCTCATTTGGTACTGAACCGAGCCGAGTAACGATTGTAGGATACGGCGATACTCGACTTGAATCGGACGGTGTCGATGAAACTTCTCATGCTCTAAATCGACGAGTGACCGCTACCGTTGTAGGCCTCAATGAAGAAGTAATTGAAGAGTGGACTATCTTCACAGTATTGGAGAAATAGCATCACTTACCCTAAAAAAAGCGCCCATCTCGGGCGCTTTCTGCTTTATCTAGTGTTGGTCTTTAGTGCTGAGATTTGACCTGTGCGTTACTCTCAACACTTGCGCTCTTCTTTGGCAGCGAGATGTGCAGTAGGAAATAACCTAACAACGCTGCTGTCGTCGAGCCCATCAATATGCCAAGCCGCGCATAGGTATCAAACTCTACATTCACTGGACCAAAGGCTAGCGACGAAATAAAGATCGACATCGTGAAGCCGATACCACACAGCACCGATACTGCGAAAATATGGCGGAACGTTATTCCTTCGGGCAATTTAGCTACCCCTGATTTCACCGCAATCCAACTGAACGAGAAAATACCCAAAGGCTTACCAAGCAGAAGGCCCATTGCGATACCTAGTGGTAGCATTGAAGTCAAACCGTCTATCGATACACCCTCTAACGAAATGCCTGCGTTAGCGAAAGCGAATAATGGCAGAATACCGAATGCCACGTATGGGTGCAGTGCATGCTCCATATGCTTGAGCGGAGAATGCTCACCCTTTTTACCTTGAAGTGGAATTGCAAAGCCTATAACGACACCCGCTAATGTTGCATGCACGCCCGATTTCAATACAGCAAACCACAAGATGGCACCAACAATCATATACGGGGTCAACTTGGTTACCTTCTTGGCATTCAGTATAAATAATGCCGCCGTCATAGCAAAGCCCACTGCCAAGGCGGTCGTTGACAAATCGCCTGTATAAAATAGAGCAATGATAACAACAACACCCAAGTCATCAATGATCGCAAGAGCAAGCAAGAAAACTTTCAGGCTAACGGGTACACGCTTACCTAGTAGCGCCATGATACCCAGTGCAAAAGCAATATCCGTTGCCGCTGGAATCGCCCATCCCTGCACCGCTTGAGCATCGCCGTAATTGAACATTAGGTAAACCAGTGCTGGGGCTACCATACCGCCGACTGCAGCGATTGCCGGGAAGATAGCGGTTTCTTTTGACTTTAGCGCTCCCTCAAGCAGCTCTCGCTTAACCTCAAGACCAATCAATAAGAAGAATACTGCCATCAAACCATCGTTGATCCAGTGCGAAATCGACATACCAAAAACATAAGTGTGTAAGAAAGCTTGGTATACATCGTTAAGAGAAGTGTTTGCGATTGTCATTGCAATAGCAGCAGCAATAACTAATAGAATGCCTCCGGCAGACTCCATTTTGAAAAAATCGCGAATAATATCATTCATGATATTGTCCTTATATTTATTATGTTAATAAGCGATTAACAATGAATACAGTCGAGTTTATAGAGTTGGTTACATCAGGGAAAATCGATTGTTTGGATGATATGCTTCGGTTTTTCCGATATGCGCTTCTCAATGTTCGCCTTCATTCTCTGTTTCATTATAGGCAAAGTACCGGAATTTCCACATAAAATACAAAAAGCCACCTTCACATCATGAAAAGTGGCTTCTAGCACGTCCATGTTGGTTTTGAACGACTTAATAACCAGTTAGTTGCATGAAACCTTGGGCTGTATGGCTACCGGTCGTCAAGATCGGCCCTTCCCAATATGGCAATACAAACGGAAGCCATAAATCATCGTTCAACGTCTGGGTTTCAAGGCTAATATCAAGGTCAGGAATGTTGATTATCCAGCGAGTAGGAAGACGCTTGCCATTAGCTAAAACTGTCTCTTGTATTGGAGCAATCTCAATGTCTTGATTATTCAACGTTGTGACTTTTCCATCGTTTGTTGCAAGTGTCCCAAAAACATAAGGAAGTTGACTCTGGTGACGATAACGGTTTATCGACAATGTGGTTTCATCATCTAAGTGGAAAACAAACCAGTCCCAGCCTTGTTGATCTTCAGCCAGTAACCCACTCCCCCACTCCTTACTCATCCACCCTGTGCCTTTTACTGAGAGTACTTTACTCGGTGACAACGCCAGTTGGCCTTCTACTACAAGAAATGGCGCAGTTAGATTTAGTGAAGCAATAGGTAACAAATCATGTTTGATAGCGTAACCGCGCTCACGAGGAATAACAAAAGGACCACGCGTTGTAGTTTTCAACTTCACTTTGAATGTATCGGTTTGCGCATCTAATAAGCCTGGAAAAGGCGTTCGCCCAAGTGATCGCCATGACCAATTGTCAATCCAGATCCTAAAAGGTTTTGAAGTCATACCCGCTTGGCCAATACCACCACGCGCTACGCGCTGCTCTCGCCAAACTTTATCTTTATTCGATACCACTATATGAGAAACAAATAGCTGAGGACTTAACCATCCCGACATATTGCTATCGTTCGAAGCGATGCGAAAGTAACTCCATTGAATACCGTATGTCTCGCCATACTGATCTTGTACGTTGGCAAAAAAGTGCCACCAACCATGCTGATACTCGTTATGAAAAGCAAAATCTCTCGGGATAATGACAGGGTTGTCAGGCAGCACAGGCTCGAACACTTGAGTTGGCTTAGAGACTAAAACTGAACTGACCTCATTAGTTCGAGGCAAGTGACTGTTTTTAGCATCGCTCTGCTCATGCAAGGCTATCAAGGCAAATGCACTGAAAATGATGGTGACGATGAATACCCCAAGGAGTCTTTTGCTTCTATTGCTCATCTATAGGGAGTCTCTTAACGATTTCATTGGTGTATTCTTTACCATTCTCAAAACAGGAATTGCACCGGCAACCATAAGGGAGAACATGGCAAGAAGGCCAGAGTGAAGGTATGCAGTTGGAATAAATTGAACCTCTAGCGTCCAACCAAAAGATTGCTTGATCACGATATCAACCACCAGATTTGCGAGGGCCAGCCCAAGAGGCATAGCAATGAGAATAGCAATCGCACCAAAGACGAACAATTGCAAGCTCCCCATCATGATCAACTCTCTTCCAGACATACCTAAACAGCGCAAGAGCGAGATATGTTTTTGACGTGAAACTTCACCCGCTACAGTAGCAAAGAAAATACCAAACACAGCAATAACAAGCGTAATGTTTCCTAAAGTATCAGCGATCGAGAAAGTGCGATCAAAGACTCTCATAGCCTGACTATGGATATGGCTATTATCATAAATTCGTTCAGAGTCGAGCCTAAATATGGTTTCTAGGCGACGCTTAAGACCAATCGGATTGATCCCATCATTGAGCACAGCACCGAGCGCGACGGAACCACTACCCGCAAATGCATATAGCCAATTACGATGCGAAAGTAAGACTTGATTGTACGGATTACCGTAGTCGTAATACACCCCCACAACTTGCCAACCGGAGCCGAGCTTGCCAGTTAAATCAACATAATCACCTGGTCTAATTCCCAATTTAAGTGCCATTGATTCACTGATCATCACACCTTTCGAATGATGCAAGTGATACCAGTAATTTGGAATACCCAGTTTAACAGTTAAGGCATCAAGCTCTCCTTCAGAAGCGCCTGTACTCACAACTTGTAAAGCACCTTTGTCGGTGGAAATATCTTTTTCCCAGCGCCACCACACAGAATCCACCTCCGGCTGTTTCGTAAGCCAAGTACTCATGCGTGCTGCAGCGCTATTGTTTGGATAGATGTACAGATCTGCCGCCAAGCGTTGTGTTAACCATTTGTCGGTCGTATCGCGGAAACTACCGACCATGGTTTCAACACCAATATTAGCTGCCATAGCCAGCATGAACGCCATCGTCGCCACACCACGATAGCTCATGCTTGCTGCAGCATCAGCAAAGAACCAGCGGACTTTCACCCAACGCAATGTGTACGACAGGGTTTCGAAAACTTTCCAAATAATATAAGGCGTAAATAAAGCCACACTAAGCAGCATTAGGGCAATTATCGCAAAGCCTGTCTCCTGTGTTTGAGGCGCTTGGTAGATTGCAATCGCAGCCACACAGCAGGCACAGGCGATTAACGCTTGAATGGTAAACTCAGCACCAGCAAATCGAACCAAAGACAGTCTCGTTGTCAGTCGACTTGGCTGAGAACGCAACAAGCGAATCAAAGGCCATGCGCAGGCAACAATCGCACCAGCCAAAGAAAGATATAAGCTAGAGATACTCGCCCGCCAATCCCACACAATGGCAAGACCTATATTGGTATCGTACAAATCTCCCAAACTCGCCGATACGGCTGGAATAAGTTGATTGGCTAGTAGCATGCCTAAGATATTACCGCACAACCAACTCACAAAAACCAATACAAATAGTTCGAGGAGCAAAGCCTGAGCAAGTTGCCAACCCGAGACCCCCATTTGCCTTAAATTGCCCACCAAAGGTTGACGCTGCGTTAATGTCATCGACATGGCTTGATAAAAGATAAACAAACCAACAACGAATGCCAGCATACCCATGGCACTTAAGTTCAAATGAAAAGCTTCTGTTAAAGACTCAAGTTCGGCACGGGAGCTTCGACTAAGTACCATGCCATTGGGTAGCACAGACTTTAGCTTGGCAAGCTTGTGATCTGGCATATCGGCACATGCAATCACCGAAATGCCTGAACTTCGCTCAATCATTCGCAATAAAGACATATCTGCAATGATGCGAGTGCCGTTCAATCGACTTTCAGTATCAATGCTAATTGGGCCTAAAGCACTACCATCGTTTAAACGAATAAAATCCCCATTACCCCATTTCATATGCTGCGCAAGATCCGCACTAACAAGAACAGGATAAGGTGGACGCATTAAATTAAGTGAAGAGATATCATCCAGTAAAGAACCCGATTCGAACTCGATCATAGCAACCGGGTCGATACCGACTAACATCAAATCGGTACCACTGGCAGTACTGATACGTAAACTTTCAAAGGGAGCACATTGATGGAACCCATCGCGACGAAGCTGAACATAAAACCCCTGGGGAATCTTGTTAGCAGCATGTTTAGGGCGGATACGGTAAGGAAGTGGGTTCGAGAATAGCTTCTCACCATGTTCGTAACTCTGGCGAGCATGACTATTAATAGAACTTACACCAACAAGAAGAGAGACACCTAAAGTAAGACCGAGCCAGACAAGAATTATTTGGAAAGGGTAACGTCTGTAGTGGCCAAGTAGTGCTTTAACTACGGGCCATAACATGCAGTTGCCCTCCTTGCAATCTAACCTTACCTTCCATATGTTGTGCTACGCGCTCACTGTGTGTAACTAAGAGTAAGGTACACTCTAATTGCTTGGTCAATGTAGTGAGTAGACGCATTACAGCTTCGGCATTACGCTCATCCAAGCTCCCCGTAGGCTCATCGGCAAGCAAGATCTTAGGCTCCATATAAAGAGCGCGTGCTATAGCGGCTCGCTGTTGCTGACCACCAGAAACTTCTTCAGGATAACGGCCAAGTAATGGCATTAAATCGAGAGCAGAGAGAATTTGTCGCCATAAACCAGCATCTTCAGGAAGACCTTTAAGCTGTCTGCAAAAACGAATGTTGTCGGCGATATTAAGTGTAGGAAGGAGATTAAACTGTTGGAAAATAAGACCTATGTTGTTTCTACGATAAGCCGTGCGCTTGGATTCTGCTACTTGATGCATTGAGAACTTTGGAAAAATGACTTCTCCGGTGTCTACCGTATCAAGGCCTGCAATCAAGTTGAGTAACGTACTCTTACCCGAACCACTTTCACCCATTAACGCTATCTGTTCACCTTGCTTTAACGACAACTCAGCACCTTGTAAAACTGGATGAAATTCACCACCATCTACATAGCCTTTACATAGGTCTGTTAGCTGTAACATTAATACTCTCGTAAACCGTCGAAATAGGAGTGTGAATCTACACTAAATCGACAGTTCAAGGAAGCATTTTGGATACTAGATCACAAGATATGCACCAAAGCGCTATGAATACACGCCCAATGTCTAGTTTTCGATCAAATTTCGAATCCACTTCCGCGTTTTCATGCGATAGAGAGAGCCAAACCATTTGATTGCCTCCTCAGTTAAAAACAGTAAATAAATCCACTCAGGCTTCCAACCAAGCCCTATGGCTGCAAATGCTGCGAGCGGAATACCGATCACCCACTGGGCAACCAGATCTTGATATAAACAGAACTTAACATCGCCTCCTGCGCGAAGCACACCTACGATTGTCATCATCGGTAAGGATCTAAGTACAATACCTACACTTAACACCAGCATGAACTTCTCCGACAATGCACGTGTTTCAGGAGTCAGCGCACTAAAGACATCTAATACTAAGCCTTGTACCAAATAGAGCAATCCAGCGACAACAATCCCTACAAGCACACTGAGTAGTGTCACGCCAATCGCCTGATAATAGACTTCGTCGTATTTCTTCGCGCCAATTTGGTTACCAACCAATACTGCGGCTGCGTTTGACATACCGATCAGCAAAGCAAGAGCGATTGACTCAACGGGTGACATGACTGATAAAGCAGCCAAACCTTGTACACCCGACTGACCCATAATGGCATGGTAGGCAAACAGCCCCCCTGCCCATGCGAGGAAATTGAATGTCGTAGGCAGTGATAAGCGCAAGAACTTTGTAACTCGCGTCCACTCCACTACGTCGCGAATATCCAGCAAGCCAAATGCCAATAAGTGCTTTTTGGCATACAAGTAGCCAAACAAAGTTACCACTTCGATAGCACCACTTAACACTGTGGCAATAGCCGCTCCTTTAATTCCCATCGCAGGCACGCCAAACTTACCAAAAATGAGCACCCAGTTGAGGAATATGTTAGAGATGATGCCGATACCACTAAAAAAGGTACTTAAACCCGGTTTGTGCATGGCCCGTAAACCCACAGCCATACTTGCTACACAGGCGACGGCAAACATAGATACCGAAGTGATCACTAAATAGTCAGCACCTAGCTTGTTCACCACTGGATCACTGGTCGCTAACCCCATGACTTGCGTAGGGAATAAGATGAATAACAGCGCAGTAATCGCTGCAAAAACCATACAAACTAGCCAGGTAAGGGCAGTACTTTCTCTGACTCCTTTGCGATCACCCGCTCCCCAGTATTGCGCTGTAAGTAATGCGCCTCCGGTTGTCACACCAACTAGCATGATCGTCGTAACAAACGTTGCACGCGCAGCGACGCCGACGGCTGCGATTTCGGCTTCACCTAACTGACCTAGCATCAATACATCAACCAAACCTCGGCTGGAAAACATAATACTCTGCAATGTAATAGGTAAAGCAATCGCAATTAAACGCCGTATAAAGTCACCACGGGTATTTGTCAAAACATGGGAGAGAGTTATCAATCGCGCACCTCAAAATGCAACAGTATGAAAAGAGAGAAAAAACGAGTCGACTATTATATGATCAGTCTAGATATGAAACCATAAAAACCACAGGGGTTAGGATGAAAAACGTACTGGTCTTGGGCGCCTCTGGCTACGTGGGTTCACAACTGCTTTTACAGCTTTGTGAGCGTGGTTATAAGGTTACAGCCGCCGCCAGACAAATCGACTATCTTAAGGCTCGCGTCGAACCTCATCAAAATTTGTCGCTTTGCTATCTCGACCTTGCTGATAAAGCGGCCACAAGTGCGTTGATCCCCAAGTTCGATCTTATCTATTTTTTAGTCCATGGTATGGCGCATGGGCATGACTTTCTTGAATATGAAGTATCTTTGGCAGAAAATTTTAGTCATGCACTCGTCCAAAGCTCGGTGAAACACGTCATATACTTGAGTGCGATACAACCACAGACTGGCGACTCAAGGCACCTTACTGCTCGCCGGATGACTGGCGATATCATTCGAAAAGCTGGTGTTCCAATCACAGAACTACGCGCTGGTGTCATCATCGGTCCAGGTTCTGCCGCATTCGAGATTATGCGTGACTTTGTTTACAACATGCCAATTCTCGTGACGCCAAAATGGGTCGAATCACGAGCGAATCCGATCGCTCTAGAGAATCTCAACCACTACTTACTGTCTACTGCTGAGGAATCGCCAACCCATCACCAACTTTATGAAGTGGGTGGACCTGATACGCTCAGCTATCGACAGCAGTTCCACGTAATCGCTAATACCATCAACAAACCTATTTCGATTTGGCCCACTTCCCTGCTCACCCCACAAATGGCTTCTCATTGGCTAGGCGTCGTCACGTCTGTTCCTTCCAGTATTGGCGCAGCGCTTCTGTCAGGGCTTGAACATGATTTCATCGCAGACCATCATGCAATTGACAAGAAATACCCGCAATCCCTTATCGCGTTTAAAGACATGGTCGCCAACAGTATTGAGCAAGAGGGTAAGTTCGTGCGAAGTAATGTGTGGGGCTTTGATCCTGCAGCCCTTTCTCGTTGGCAACCTGGTTACGGTTATTACCCCAAGCAAACGAGTGCCGAAATAGAAACGCAGCTGTCAGCTAAGCAGATCTGGAACGTGGTGAAACAGATTGGCAGCAAAAAAGAAGGCTACTTCTTTGCTAACTTATTGTGGCGTACACGTGAATGGCTCGACATCTTCTTTGGAGGGGGTAAACCAGTTCGACGTTCTCCTACCGGCCCAGGACTTCAAGTGGGAGATTACATCGATTCATGGAAAGTCATTCGCTGTGAAGAAAACCAGTTCATCTCATTATTATTCGGTATGAAAGGCCCTGGTTTAGGTCGATTGGAATTTTCAATTGAAGATTTGGGAACAAAAAGAAAACTCACTGTGACAGCATGGTGGCATCCACAGGGATTTAGAGGACTACTGTACTGGTTTGCCATGATGCCTGCCCACCTGTTTATCTTTAAAGGTATGGTTAAAGCCATCATTAGAAAAGCAAAAGAGCTTCAAAATAGTAGAAGCTCTCTTTGAATCCGCTTTAGCTTACACCGTCAGACTCAGTGGAATTTCAGCTAATCGATCACCTCGGTTGGCTGGAAAGACTAAGTACTCGCCGTGATACTTCACGTTAGATTTGTAGTCCGTCACTTTATGAACCATAAAGCCAGCATTCGAGGCTTTCTCAACAAAATCAGCATGGTGACCGCGAACAAACCAGCTCATTGGCTTGATCATATCTTCACCATCAAAGCTGCTCTCACATTGCTCAGTGCACATCGCGAGTGAGTTTGGTCCCTCAGTAAAGATCTGGATTTTACCACAACCAACTAACTCTTCAGACGTTGTGACTTCCCACCCTTTCTCTTCCATCATGTCGATGAAGTCGTTGATTTCATAGTCTTTAACAATACGATCTTCTTGACCTTGCGGGAAGAACTGAGCATAGAATTTCGAAATACGTTGGAACGTTTGCATCAAACCAGCGTTGTTCCCTTTTGAGCGTCCCGTTTTCTGCCAGCGAATTAAATCATCCGCCACAATACGCGGGAACTGCTGCGACTTAATTGCTTTTGTAATCCAACGCACCAAGTAAAGGTTGTTTGCTGTTGGGCCATTGGTCAGTTTGCCAGCCTTATGCTCATTGGCAATCTCTTCCAAAGCCTTGTTTACTAATTTCTGTATTTCTACCGTATATTCAGACATTACGCCTTTCTTCCAAATATCCAATAACAAGCCGCTGAGATGATAGAGCAAGCACTCATCATTGAGATCATCGGCCATGTTACACCACCGGGCATCATTGCCACGATAGCACCAATAATTGAACCTGTGCCAAAGCGCAGAGTTCCTGCCAACGAAGACGCCGTACCTGCCATCGTTGGGTAACCACTTAATAACAGCCCCATTGTGTTGCTCCCGATTGTCGACAAGGTTCCGATAAACATTACGACAAATACAACCGTTCCCCACAGGCCTGCATCTAACAACCAGGTAACAAATAGACCGACGCCTGCGATAAGCTGTATGATCAAACCAAAACGCAGCATGGCGTGCGAACCCACCTTTTTGACCAAACGGCCATTGATACTCGTCATGACAATCATCGCGACAATATTTAAGGCAAACAGATAACCGAATAGATCTGGCCTTACGCCATAGATATCAATATAGACAAACGACCCTGCTGTTAGAAATGCAAACATCCCTGCAAACGAAAAGGCACCGGAGAAAATCAACCCCATTGCCACGGGATTTTTGAATAACCTTAGGTAGTTCCTTAGCGTATTGCGGATTCGAAGTGGTTGTTTGTTCTCTTCACTTAGCGTTTCTGGAATTTTCCATAGCACTAAACATATCACGACGACGGAAAAGCCAGCCAAAATCCAAAAAATAGCGCGCCAGCCAAACCACACAGCGACATAGCCACCGATCATTGGAGCGATCAATGGCGCAATCGTCATCACCAAGGTAACAAATGACATAGCTCGCGCAAAATCTTCACGATCAAACATATCACGTACTACGGCTTGTATGATGACCGCAGCAGCAGCGCCGGCAAAACCTTGCGCTGTACGTACCCAAGTTAACGCTTCAATGCCCGTTGTTGTCGCACTGACCACCGCCGCAAGACCAAAAAAGAACACACCCAGTATCAAAACAGGACGACGACCATAACTGTCTGCCAATGGCCCATGAATCAACTGGCCAATCGCAAATCCGGCGGTATAGGCTGTGAGCGTAATCTGCACTGCACCTTCGACAACACCAAGGTCTTTGGCGATCGTTGGCATCGCTGGCAGGTACATATCAATAGCTAAAGGGGTTAAAGCACCAATTGCACCCAGAACAAGGAATAACAGGAAACTGATTTGGGGGGCTTTGGTTTGATCTAAGGTTCTCTCAGACATAAATCTCCTACTCGGCTGCGAATCAGATGCAGCTTCCGTGCTGCAACCAAACAGAATAAATGAACACTAAAAGTGCAAGGATCTGTTGACCTCGTTCGGTTAACAGACCCTTGATGAATTGATCTATATTGAGCGAATTGCCCCTAAAAGACTAGTTCCCAAATGGAAATAAAGTATTTCCTTAATAAAGGATTATTTCCAAACAGAGTTAATTTCTTCTTCGGTTAAATAACGGTATTCACCCGGCTCTAAAGTGTCACAAAGCTCAATATTACCAATACGCTCTCGGTGCAGGTGTTCAACTTTGTTGCCAAGCGCTGCAAACATCCGCTTCACCTGATGGTATTTACCTTCGGTGATAGTCAGTAACACTTCTTTCTCTTCTTCATCGACGACTTCAAGCTTAGCTGGCAGTGTTATATCTTTCTCGTTGCGCAGTTGAATGCCTTCTGCAAACTTCTCCGCATACTCTGCTTGTAGAGGATCAACAAGCCAAACACGGTATGTTTTCTCACATTTGTGTTTTGGAGATGTGATTCGGTGAGACCATTGACCATCATCAGTTATCAAGACCAGACCTGTAGTATCAACATCAAGACGACCCGCAAAATGTAAATCTTCCATTTTCACTTCATCTAGCAACATGAAAGCCGTTTGATTAAACCCATCTTCATGCGAGCAAACAAAACCATCTGGCTTAAAAAGCATGATGTAGCGAGGGCCCGGCTTTTGAATCTCTCGACCTTGCCATTCTACCGTGCACTCTTCAGTAACCTTAGTTGCGCCACTTTTCTGCACCACGTCATTGACGGTGACATCACCACTTTTAATGATTTTTGTTGCTTCTTTACGTGTTGCCCCAAGTGCATCACATAGATATTTATCTAAACGCATGAATACCTCATCTTTGCTAGGTGGGGTATTATAGTGCGACTAGACTAAATAGTTGAGCTATTTCACACATTTTATGTATACACTTCGTCCCTATCAGACTGATTCCGTCAAAGCGGTCATTCACTACTTTCGTAAACACTCGACACCTGCAGTACTTGTACTACCTACAGGAGCAGGCAAGAGCTTGGTCATTGCAGAGCTTGCTCGTCTGGCTAAAGGACGTGTCTTGGTGTTGGCACACGTGAAAGAGTTGGTAGAACAGAACCACCAAAAATACGAAGGATACGGACTGAAAGGCTCAATTTTTTCTGCCGGATTGGGTCGTAAAGAGACCGATCAACAAGTCGTTTTCGCCTCTGTGCAATCCGTCGTGCGTAATCTCGATCAGTTTAAAAACCAGTTTTCACTTTTAGTTATCGATGAATGTCACCGCGTGCCCGACGATAAGAACACCAGCTATCAAAAAGTCATTAACCATCTTCGTGAACAAAACGCCGGGATCAAAGTTCTCGGGCTGACTGCCACTCCCTACCGTTTAGGCATGGGTTGGATTTACCAATACCATACACGAGGATTAGTTCGCAGCGAGGAGCCTCGCTTCTTCCGCGACTGCATATTCGAGCTACCCATTCGCTACTTACTCGATGAAAAGTTTCTCACTCCAGCACGTATGATGGATGCGCCAGTATTGAGTTATGACTTTTCTCAACTCAAACCCGCCAGTACTGGCCGCTATAAAGAGTCTGAAATGGATATGGTGATTGATAGGGCGAAACGTGCGACACCTCAGATCGTCGAGCAAATCATTCATATGTCTGCCGATAAGCAAGGTATTATGATTTTCGCTGCGACAGTCCGCCATGCGCAAGAAATTTTTGGCCTGCTACCCGAGGGCCAAACCGCTATCGTCATCGGTGATACGCCAACACCCGAACGCGATGCCATCATCCAAGACTTTAAAGAGCGCAAAATTAAATACCTCGTCAACGTGTCAGTACTGACTACGGGCTTTGACGCCCCACACGTTGACCTGATTGCTATTTTGCGCCCGACTGAATCGATTAGCCTTTACCAGCAAATTGTTGGACGAGGACTACGCCTGTCTCCGGGAAAAGAGGAATGTTTAGTTCTGGATTATGCAGGCAATAGTTACGATCTCTATCAACCAGAAGTGGGCGATGCTAAACCCGACTCTGACAGCGAAATCATCACCATCCCCTGCCCAGCGTGCGGCTTTAACAACAACTTCTGGGGCAAGTTAGACAGTAACGGCTTTCTTATTGAACACTTTGGTCGCAAATGTCAGGGCTTCTTTGAAGATGAGGAGAGTGGCGAACGTGAACACTGCGACTACCGATTCAGAGCCAAGTATTGTGGCGAATGCGGAGCAGACAACGATATCGCCGCTAGAATCTGCCATGAATGTGATGCCACTCTAGTTGACCCAGACAAGAAGCTTAAGGAGGCGTTGAACCTTAAAGATGCCCTTGTCTTTGAGTGCCTAGAAATGGCTTTAAGCGTTCACAAAGATGACAAAGGAAAAAGTAGCTTAAAGGTCTCTTACATTGGAGATAATCAGGCTCAGGTGAGTGAATTCTGGTCATTGACCACCAAAAACCAAAAGCAACGCTTCAAAGATCAGTTTGTTCGCCCACACCTTGCAGACAAACATAGGCCATTTGACGATGCCTCGCCGACTAAAGTGGTGAACAACCAGCACAGGTTTCGTCCACCTCAGTTTGTGGTTGCAAGGAAATCTGGCCGTTTTTGGAAAATGCGCGATAAGATTTTTGCTGACGAACTATCGAACTGAACGCTATTCACTTGGTGTTCATCTTTCAACAGGTATACTCAGTTGCAGAAATTTCAAGAAGGTAAGAATATGTTGAAGCGTCCGTTAGTCAGTTTGACAGCCCTATTGGCGTGCGTCTTTGTTTCATTTCCCACTTTAGCGGAAAAACACCATGACGAAGATGGGCATGCTCTGGTGCAAGACATGCACAAACCCGGCGCGCGAATTGAGTTTGAAGAAGACCAAGATGAAGTCTACGACGCAGTACAGAAAGGCTACGTTCGCCCATTCTCTGAAATGTTTGCTGCTGTCGAGCGTGATCTAAATGGCCGAATCATTCATGTCGAACTCGAAGAAGACGATGATATCTGGATCTATGAACTCAAATTAAACCACAATAACAATATCATTAAGGTTGAATACAACGCCGAAACCCTTGAAATGCTGCAAATCAAAGGCAGAAACATTAAAGAAGCACTAAAAAAATAGAAGATTAAAGCTTATGAAAATTCTTGTAGTGGAAGATGAACCGCGTCTTGGTGAACAAATTATCGAAACGTTAGAACAAGTGGACTGGGTTCCTGAACTATCTCAAGACGGTATCGATGCTCTATACCGAGCCACTTCAGAAGAGTGGGATGCTATTGTGCTCGACCTTGGTTTACCCAAACTCGATGGTCTGACGGTACTCAAAGGAATTCGAGATGAGAACATTAACACGCCAGTCGTAATCCTTAGCGCTCGTGACACGTTAACTCAGCGTGTAGAAGGCTTAAACGCAGGCGCTGATGACTATTTGACCAAACCATTTGAAATGGTGGAGTTGATTGCCCGCATCCGTGCTCAACTTAGACGCGCTTCGGGTAATGCCTCGCCAGTGATGCAAGTCGGTAACTTAAGTCTTGATACCCGTACTTCGAAAGTGATGTGGCAAGGTCAAGCCATTAGTCTTACAGCACTTGAATACAAGGTCGTCGCTTACTTTATGCATAACCCTGAAAAGGTCATTTCACGAACAGAACTGGTGGAGCATATCTACAAACAAGACTTTGACCGTGATTCCAACACTATTGAAGTGTTCATTGGTCGAATCCGCAAGAAAATTGCTCCGAAAGTCATTAAAACAGTGAGAGGCTTGGGGTACCAGCTTAATGCCGAATAACAAGCGTTCATTGCTTAGAAGACTGAGTTTAAAAAGCCGCTTAGTTCTGGCGGCTGTGGTCTGGTTAACTGCCATGGTAGTTGCCGTTGGCGTTAGTGTCCCAAATCAAGTCTTCAACTATATGGCTGACGACGCCAAGTCTCAGCTATCCATCTATATGGATGAAATTTCCGCTGCGATAGAAGCCGATGAATCTGGCAACATCACTCTGGCATCCAACCTTTCCGATCCTCGCTTTAATCGTCCATACAGTGGCATATACTGGTCAGCGAAAACCGATACAGATTTACTTCGCTCACGTTCGTTATGGGACCAAAAAATCGAAGCCAAGAAGAAGGGCAAAGAATACTTTGGTGCCCGTGGTGAGAAGCTCATCTACATAAAAACCACGTTGTATTACCCAGATTATGATGGGCCTATTGAAGTTCTGATCGGCATCGACGAGCAGCCGATTGAAGACACCGTTCGGGATTTGATGCGCCAACTATGGATTATTCTCGCTCTACTCTACTTTGGCGTTCTGGCAGTGATCATGTTGCAAGTTCAGTGGTCACTTAGCCCACTAAACAAGATGCAAAAAGAACTGACTCAGCTTCGCTCAGGTGATAAAACTAGCCTTGATGAAGATTATCCAAAAGAGGTGGCTCCAGTCGTCTCCGATCTCAATGCTCTGGTATTTCACTACCAAGAATTACTCGAGCGTGCTCGCCATCATGCAGGCAACCTTTCTCACGCTCTCAAAACGCCATTGTCAGTGTTAAGAAACGAAATTGGCTCGCTCGACAAAGAGGCACGAGACTACCTATTGCCACCAGTTCACCAAATACAAAGCCAAATCGATTACCATTTGGGTCGTGCGCGAATGGCAGGCTCTAAGAACATTCTTTCTGTTCGAGCTAACCCTGCTGAAAGAGTTGATGCGATCTCGATGGCGTTTGATAAGGTTTACGCGCAGAGAGGCGTCTCTTTGATTAATGAGCTCGACTCAGCCATTGAGGTTGCCGTAGACCCAACCGATCTAGACGAAATGGTTGGTAACCTGCTTGAAAATGCCTATAAGTGGTCTTGCAATATAATTCGTGTTCACTCTGTAGAAAATGAGCCCGGCACAATTGAAATTATTATCGAAGACGACGGCCCTGGCATTGAAGATGAAGATATTCAGCAAGCTCTTAAACGTGGTGTCAGGTTAGACGAAACTACACCTGGAACAGGTCTTGGCCTGAATATCGTGAATGAAATGGCACATAGCTATCGTGGCAAACTTGCCCTGTCGAGAAGTTCTATGGGTGGACTAAAAGCCGTCCTTGCGTTTAATACCTCAAACTAACCTATCTGACTATTCTTGGTACAGTAGACAACTAAAGCGACGCAATCAGCGTCGCTTTTTGGTTGTTGAGAATGATTTAGAGTGATTCATTACTGACTAAGTATATCGACACTGATAATTGTCTGACGAATAAAACACTATGCCAGCTTTGTTAGCAAATGAAGAATCCCCCTTTTACCCTAGCGCAGTTATCGTCGATTTTAAGCTTGTTGCTCTTGTCTTCACCCTCTTTAGCTGAAGAACCAGAAAAAGCTCAAGTTGAAGAGTCACCCTTCACAGCGCAGACCAAACTTGGTTTTATCTACACCGAGAACACCAGTTCATCTCTATCTGTAAACTCAGCTTTGTACCTGAACTACCAGCAAGAGTCTTGGCTACATAAAGCATCGTTTGAAAGCTACTATACCGATGCAGACAATGCCGATGATGGTGCCAATCGTTATACCGTTAATACGGGCTCAACCTACGATTTTGCGGAAAAAACTTTTGTCCGCGGGGCTGCAAGATTCGAAAATGACCTGTACGGCACCTACCGAAAACAGTGGGTTTTAATGACTGGCCTCGGTGTATATTTGGTAAATAGTGACGTAGTCAAAACATCCATCTCTCTTGGTCCGGGTTACCGAATTACGCAGAGGCAACCGTTCGATTCCGAATATCCTGATCAAATGAATTACGAAGTGATTGCGTCATCTACTCTCGATAGCGCGATTGTTTTCTCGGAAAGGCTGTCTATGGGCGCAACCCTTGATGTGGCACACGGTGAAGAGAACACCCATTACAACACTAAGGCATACATTAAGAACACCTTGATGGCGAACCTGTCTCTAGTATTCGATGTTGAGTACATCTACAACACAACTGTTGCAGAAGACCAATCACCCGATGAAATTTACAGTACGATGAGTTTAAGCTATGAGTTTTAACGCAGACTTAAGCTCTCTACAAAAACAGCGCCACTAGGGGCGCTGCTCTCTCTTGTCTATATTTATGATTCCAAATGTAGAGCCACTTTCTTGCCGACTAATATTGAGCCTTTATCACCAATATCGATAAGATTCATTAAACCATCAAACGAACCTGGCCTAACGAACAGTTGCTCAATCACGCCTCCTTTTGCACCTTCTAGGTCAAGTGGGGTGTGCATATCATGCATGAACAAGATTCCGTCTGAATCCATGCTGTATTGCCCTTTACCTGAAAAACCAACTTGGCTTTGAGGTAACATAGCAAACACGCCATAGGTGTTGTTTTCATTCAATGTCAGTTCAAGCCTCATTGGTAAAGACGTAGAGAAGACAGTGGATGGCTCTTCAATATGAATGTGGGCCACCGTACTACTAGTAAAGTGCCTGTTAGGCTGATCACCCGTATTAAAGGCAATACCAACTCCAACCCCTAAACCAAGCACCGCTGCACCCAAGATCATTTCTTTATTCACAATTCACTGCCCCACTTTGGTTACTAAAGCTAACAGAGCGACCTTGCTCATCAAGCATTAAACTCAATTCGTCAAACTTATACACTGTTGGATTCTGGTAATAGATTCTTTCGCCATTGTTTGTTGGTTCATACCAGCATTGGCTATAGCTCTTGGTCACGTACTGACTAGAGGTCAGTAACTTTTCAACTAACGTCGCACCCAAGAAACCAATCACAATCGCAGCAGCAAAAATAAATGCGGTTTTATAACAGAATGACGAACCTAATTTTGGTGCAGAAAACTTTCCCTGCTGACTAGACTGCGGTGATTTCTTCTGTTCAGGTTCAGGAGAATCGTGCTTTACCGTCGCGACTTCAGAAATACACGATATCTTTTTCACCGTGCCGATAAACTCGTAGCCAACACCGCGCTCGGTGCGGATTATTTCACCAGAGCGATCTTCTAAGCCTCGACGGCAACTGGATATGGAGTGCAGTAAACTGCTGCTCTCTACCACGATACCACGTTTATGCCACACCTCTTCCATAAGCTCATGCTTGCTCAATACTTTTCCCTTATGAGAAAACATGTAGGTCAGCAATGAAATCTCATTGATGCCAATTGGGTGACGTATCTGGCTCTTAAGGCTTTGAATATATCCACCAGTATCGTCAAGTATGTGAGTTCCGTTGATTAACAGCATCGTCATTACCCCTCTGTTGCTAACTCAAAACGTTTCGACTTTTCAGTCACTCTGGCAAACGCAACATACGCCATTGGTACAATGAACAATGAAAAGAAAGTACCAACCGTTAAGCCGCCGACTAACACTAAACCGATGTTGGTGCGACCCAATGAGCCAGGACCATCCGCCAATGCCAGTGGCAATGAACCAATAATCATCGTTAGCGAAGTCATTAGAATCGGGCGCAAACGAGATTTAGAACTCATCAGAGCTGCCGTCATCGAACTGTAGCCTTCTTTACGCTTAATGTTGGCAAACTCCACTATCAGAATACCGTGCTTAGTGACTAAGCCTACCAAGGTCAGCAATCCAATCTTTGAATACAGATTCAAGCTATGGCCAAACACACTCAAAGTCAGTACTGCACCCACTAAACAAAGAGGTACTGTAATTAAGATAATCAGCGGATCGACAAAGCTTTCAAACTGAGCGGCCAGAATCAAGAAGATGAACACCAGCGCCAAACCAAATAGGAGCTGCATCCCCGCTTCAGATTCATTGAGCTCTTTAACCACACCGTTATATTCATAGTCTTGGCCCACTTTCAGCAGTTTTGGTAATTCAGCATCGACGAACGCCTGAAGATCGCTTGCACTGAATCCTGGCATTAGATCAGCGGTGATTTCTGCCGCATCCTTACCACCATAGGTCTTGATGTTAGACTCTGCAGTCACTGGCTCAATCGAAACAAACTGAGATAGTGGCAGTCTTTGACCCGACTCGGAGCTTACGTACAGCCTATCTAGAACCTTGAAATCACCTAACGCCTGACGGTTTACCTGTACTTGAATTGGGTAAGTAAAGCCATCTTCTGCTTGCAGATCTGCCGCTTTAACTGAGCCAAGGAATGTAGAAATAGCACTCGTGACATTTCCGTAGTTAACCCCAGACAGCACAATCGCATTACGATCAATGGAGAGGTCAAAACGTAACTGATCTCGATGTGTCGAGTTGTCAATATTCGAAAGACCTTCATAGCTTTCCAGCAGCTCCACCACCTTCTCTGCGGTATCAGACAGCGCATCTAGATCGCGGTTTACCGTGGTCAATTCAAGAACTAGATTGCTTGCTACATCTAGGTTATCCGCTGAGCGCACAGAGAATGAAGTCGAATAGGCTGAAACCGTTTCGCCCGCTTTAGCCATCATCTCTTCAATAATCTCATCAGCACTTTTGTCACGCTCCTCCCAGGATTTAAGTAGAACGTGGTTAGTTGGCGCAGACTCGATGTAAGCTAGGTTTGCTTCAATAGCATCACTACCTTTGAACACGTTGTTTATCTGCTCAGCATTTTCCAGATCATAGAGACGGCCTGCGCCCGCTGGACCATGTGACGTGACCTCAATAAAACCTGTATCTTCCGTTGGTAGAAGAACCTTTGGCATAAACCATACAGCAACACCTGACAAAACAATTAGAGCTGCCGTACCACCCAGCACCATACGCGGACGTTTGAACCAAGCATTAAGATACAGCATGTACTTTTCAGTCATCGCATCTAACTTAGTTTCAACCCACTGGAACCACTTGGGTGACGTTGTCACTGACTTTAGCATGTACGCGCTCATCATCGGAGATAGAGTCAGCGCGACAAATCCTGAGATAATCACAGATGCAGCAAGCGTATAGGCAAATTGCCTGAACAGGTCTGCGGTTAAGCCAGACATTAAACCAATTGGAAGATAAACGACCGCGAGCGTTAACGTCATTGCGATAACTGGAAAAACGATCTCTTTACAGCTCTTTAGTGCTGCTTGAAACGGAGATGAGCCCTCTTCAATATGACGGTAACAGTTTTCAACAACGACGATCGCATCATCCACAACCAACCCGATCGCCAGGATGATAGCGAGAATGGTCAATACATTAATGCTAAAGCCAAGCATTGCCATGACCGCAAACACACCAATCACACATACCGGAATAGTAATCAAAGGTATCGCAGCAACGCGCAGCGAGCCAAGGAACAACACGACAATTGCAGAAACCAACACTATGGCCTCAACTAACGTCATAAAACCTTGATCGATCGCTTCTTCGATAAAGTCAGCCTGATTGTAGACCATCTTCATCTCGATACCTTCCGGTACCTGCATCGTTTCCATTGCCGCTTTGACACGGTTAGCAACCGTCACTGGGTTTTCTGTTTTAAGCGGCAGCACCTGCAGAGACATCGCCATATCGCCATCGACGTTAAGCATACTTGGCTCAAGGCTTTCTTCACCCATTTGGATGTCAGCAATGTCGCTAACTCGAATGATTTTCCCATTGTCGACGCGCAATACAAGATCGCGCACATCTTCTATGGTAGTAACTTGATTTACCGGGTTAATCGAAAAGTCACGCACTTCGCCTTTAATTGTACCTGCGGTAAAGGTTGCGTTGTAAGTGCTCAGCGTTCCAACCACATCAGATGCACTGACATTCAGTGCCGCCATGCGCTCAGGCTGTAACCACACACGAATTGCACGACTCGACCCACCATATGGCCCCCACACTCCACCAACACCTAGAACATTCTTCAACTGTGGCGAGATTTGCTGATTGATGAAATCAAACATCTCCTGTTTGTCCATCGAGCCATTGTTGACAAACGTAATGATGTTACTGGGCATTGAAGTATCAGATGAGTCATCTGTTACTGTTGGTTTATCTGTCATCGCAGGTGGGAAGTCAGAGATACCATCCACCTTGCTACGCAGGTTGTTCATCAAACTCGCATATTCAACCTCACTAATGCCGTCTTCAAATTGAATTTTTAGTGAACAACTCCCCTCCTGACAGTCGGTTGTCATCGTTTTAATTTTGTCTAGCCCAGTTACGCCGGTAATGAGTTCTTCCGCTACGTTTTGCGACATAAACTCAGCGCTCGCACCAGTGATTGAAGCGTTCACCGTTGCAGAGGCTGTTTGGCGCTCAGGAAAATACTGAATAGCCAGTTTCTGATAAGAAACGATTCCAAGTAACACAATCGCGATACTCAGCACCGAAGCGAGGACAGGGTGCTTGATGCATATTTCAGGCAGCTTCATTCGTTACCTCCGGCGACTCGTCCGTTTTAGGCTCGACGATTTGAGTTGCTTCTTTGTTAGGAGCTTCAGCGACTGGTTTTGCTTGCTGTTCTTTTTGCTGAGGCTGAGCTGGTAAGGCTCTAGTGGGTAAAGTAACGGGAGACTTGGTTCGTTGAATAGCCACTTTGACGTCTTGATGTAAGTTTTGACGACCTGTAACCACGACATGCTCTCCGATGTTTAGTCCAGAAACAATCACAACGTAACCATCATTGGTATTCTGCCCAAGCTCTACCGAACGCTTGGTTGCCCTATTGTTTTCAACTACCCAAACAAATCGCTGATCACCTGACGTGTCAACTGCAGTTTGAGAAACCACCACATCATCTGACGAATCACCAAGATTTTGCGATACCTTGGCGAACATTCCAGGTACCAGTTTGTTATCACTGTTGTCTAAGTGTGCATGTACCTCGACTCGGCCTGAGTTTTCGTCAACCAATGGAGCAATGTAATCAACTGTGCCGGTAAACTCAGTTTCACCATAAGCATCCACTTTTACCGCAACTTGTTGACCAAGTTGCGCTGTGCCTACCTCTGCTTGAGAAATTGAGTAATGCACTTCAACCGGATCGAGTTTGATGAGGCTAACTAAAGCAGTTGCAGCCTCCACTCGGCTACCCACTGAGTGCGTAAAGTTAGTCAACTGACCATCAAAAGGGGCAACAAGCTGGTAGTTTTGTAGTTCTGTTTTCTTTTGTCTGAAATCAGCTTTGGCCAAACTCGCTTGCTGCTTTAACTCTTCGACATCTTGAGCAGACATAGAATCAGGTTGTTTCTTTAATAGCGCTATTACACGCGCCAGTTTTGACTCCGCAAGTGCCAAAGAGCTTTCTGCTTTGTCTAACTCAGCTTTCGCTTGCGAGTCATCAAGTTGAGCAATGAGCTCGCCTTTTTTAACAACATCGCCGTCATTGAAATTAAGTTGCTTTAGTTTTTCGCCTGCACTAAATGTTAATGCAGCGGAGTCTGTCGCTTTTAGTTTACCAACTTCTTCGATAGTAGAAGTCGTTACCTGTTGTTTCGCGATCTCGACAGTAACAGGGACACTTTCCATAGTTTCTGCAAAAGCAGTTGAACCAATAACAATGGTTCCAATACAGAAAATAGACAGGGATAAAGTCTTAGTATTTTTCATAGTGCGACTCTGATTGATGGAAGTTGTCGCTTGTTATACCTAAGATTTTCCTGACAAAGTTAGCGTTTTGTCAGCCAGATAATGATTAATCCTTAACGAAGCTTAATAAAAATCAAGTCATTGTTTTAAAAGGATTTGCATACAAAAAAGCCGCGACAACCTGAAATTGCCGCGGCGATTTAAAACTGATTAATGACTTTATTCTGCGCGCTTTGAAAACAAATATGAGTATCTTGGAGCGACTAGAATCATCCGTTCTTGCGAGTATGGAATTACTTTAAGCTCTTCTAATGAATGCATGCCACGCTGCGAAAACATCGTTTCCAGCAGCGAGACTTGTTGCGAAGAAGGTAAGACTTGCTCGGATGTGGTTGGCATCAGAGAAAGCCCGTAACGGGTAAAATGATATTCTCCCGCCGAGTTAAAGCCGACATCCCCCTCTGTCAAAAAAAACATTTCATATTGACCTGAACGTTTAAGACTAATCGCTGACTTCATCTTAATAAGATGGATATTGTCTTCCGATTTAACCAACAAACTGGTCTCACTTTGAAACGCTTGGGTGATAGTCGGTGAATTGACGCCCCCTGCTAAGGCACCAATGATCAAACCCGAAGCAATACTGCCAGCTAGAACTTTTCTATTCACAATCCACCTCCACATCAGATGGAATAAAGCTGATCGAGCGACCATCTTGATCAACCAATATGGTTTGATTTTCAGAAGTAAAGGCTCGGACATTATTCATAACCATTGGCTCATCTTTCCCCGGTTGAGGAATAACACAACCCACATATCTACTTTCCTGATAATCAGCCTCTACCCAAGGCGAACTAAACAACGTATAGGCCATAAATCCAATGGCAGCACTCAGTGTAAATGCGATTAAATAGACGGTATTGTTACGTTTGAGCTGTTTTGGCTCATCAGCGCTCGACTCGCGCTTAATGATTGGAGACTCTATCTCTTTCGGTTGGTAGCTTTCAACATGTCCATTAAACTGGTAGCCAACACCCCGAACGGTGGTAATAATCTCTCCGCTGCGGTCTTCGAGTGCTTTACGGCATGTCGATACTGTGTGTAATAGGCTGCTTTCTTCAACCACAACCCCTTTTTTGTACCAAACCTCATCAAGAAGCTGAGCTTTTGATAGCGGCTTGTTGGGGTGTTCAATCATAAACTGCAGCAAAGCGACTTCGTTACTGCCCAGCGCGACTTTGATACCACTGTCTCGCTCTTCTAGCGTCCCCGTTATAGCGTTGAGAATGTATTTATTGTTTATCAGCAACATAGATAATAATCTGATTTTTATATTATTCCCTTAACCATATCTTAAAAATCATAAAATGGAAGAGCCCAGCGTAATGCTGGGCTCTGAGTTGTTCAATTTAAATACCTAGTTTGTGTCTGAATAGACTCGTCGCATTCGAGAAAAACGTTGACCTCTAAAGCAAACTCTTACTCATCTCTAGGCAGCATTTTACTTGTAGGCAAGTTTTATATTTCTGATCGAGAGGTAGTTTCGCTCTTAATTACCAACACTCGACCATCGGTATAGTAGTCATGCTCGTTATCTAGAGTCGTTGGCGGATGATATGCCGCAAGATCTATCGATATATTCGTCGTCGTGCTCAACACTTGTTCCGCAAGCTTATCTCTTTCAAGATCTACATTTGGGTCAATACTATGAAGTATGGTGACAATCCCTGAATATGGCGTGAGTTGCAAACCATCATCATAACTAAGCGCCCCTACCCACAGATTTTCATTTGTACTTGAATCAAGGCCTGCTTGCCACCAACGAATGTGACTGCGCTTTAAAAGATTACCCGGCAACTGAAATGCCATTTCTTGTGGCACCCCATTCCAAAACAAATCTGAAACTGGTGGCGTGTTAGATTTCAGTAGATGAACATAGTCTGTTAACTCTAAATCATTTCTCGAGAAGGTTTTATTTTCAATCCAACCTAACTCTGCCATAAGATTACGAGGATTGTTGCCAACATACGCGACGTTGATAGCTTGGGCATCAAACACCGCTGACTTACCTGGATAGGCTTTTAAAAAAAGATCGTCAATTGTCAGCCGTGGTTTACTTGTTGTTTGTTCAGCCACATTTACTTTCGATGCAAAGTCATCCGAATAAAAAAAGAAATGGGCGTAATTAGCATAAAGAATGGCTGCAACCAAAAAAGCGGTGAATTTGGTAAACATCAAACGCCAACCGAGTTTCCTGCCGATAAGGTAGAAGCCAATACTTACCCCGAAAGCAACTAAGGTGGCCTTATGCTCAACAATAAATATTTTGATCTCGTTGAGTAAAGGGAATTTATCTATTCCGTATCCAAATAGATAACCCCAAGCGACAAATTGACCGACACCGAGAAGTAGCCCAATGGTCGAGTATAAACTAAATCGAACCCAAGTAATTTTTTGAGAGCCCGCAACAAAAGGGACAACCCAGGCAACGGGTCCAAGCAGTCTAGCGAACGCCAGTACATAGTTACCCTTTTTGGCCATCAGATGGCGACACCTAGCAATAGGGCGACGTGTTTTGGGCTGCCAGCGAATTAGTTTTTTCTGAGCGGGGATACCCATCTTTCTGCCGATAAAGTAGCTGACTTGATCACCGATAAAGCCTCCCAACAATACCGCGATAACGCCAGTTACAATCCCTTGTTGCAGTTGGTATCCCGCGGCGAGCAAGAACGGCTCGCCCGGGACAAACAAATTGGGGCCAATTAACGCATCTAGTAAAGCCCCGACGAATAAGCTGAATCCTTCAAACATACTCAATTACTCGTTTATTGCTGCTCTTTATAATGGCCGAATTTGTATTCCATCTCGTTGTTGCGCATTTCTCCAAAGAAAAGACGTCGAGCATTCGCTTTAAGGTAAGTCGCTCCCATTTTGAACACGCCTTCTTCATCGAGTCGTCTTGGGTCAAACCCAAAGGTCAGCGGCAAGAAGCGGAATCGCCATGTTTTGCTGGCACGTTTTACGTAGTCACAATCTTCACAAAGTACGATTTGCTCATCAAAACCATTTAGCTGTTCATGTACGCGCTTTGTCGAGAAAATACACGCCCCAACTGCGGTAGGAAAAACAAACTGTGTGATAAATAAGCCTAAGTTAAACAACCCATAGCCAAGCTTGTGTGCTAGAGGTAAGTCTTTCGCACCCATGTAAACACCCGCCACTTCTAGCTGTTTTTCTTCTAGCTGGCTAAGCGCATTAGCAAGAAAGTTTGGCGACAATTGAACATCAGCATCTAAGAACAACAAGCGCTCATGTTTAGCAAGCTGCGCTCCGGTATTACGGCCTAAGCTGACGCCTCTTTTTTCCATTTTATGAATGGTGAGTTCTGGTAATGATGCTTCGTAAGCCGCTGCGACTTCACGTGTTGCATCTTCACTGTTTGAATCAACGAGAATCACCTCAAACTCTTTATGAGTCTGCTTGCTTAGATCCTCCATCAATCGACCGATGCGCTTCTCTTCATTTAGTGTAATCACGACAATACTGACTGGTTTCATAGTATGTTCCTCTCTCAATAAGTAGCGTTTTTTGTTAACTTGAGATGCAGAATAACGGAGCGAGACTTAACCAGCGGTGAGGTTTCTATTCAGATTCGGTTCATACGATTTGAGCGTATTTTCGGCTTCTATTTTGAATGGGTTGAATCAATCTTAACCGATTGATTCTAATTGCCCTTAAAATCGTTGATCCAGATGATTTTGAGTTGCTAGGAAACCGATAGAGTGATAGTATCCGCGCTCGCTTGAAGAGTTACTACCAATTTCTCTTCAGCGTTTAGAACACTAACAAGGTCGCATTGTTAGTGTGATCATGAAAATCTTATATTTTTGAGAGTAATACTATGAAATTTGAAGCAGTAGTACGTACTGAACTAGGTAAAGGTGCGAGCCGCCGCCTACGTCACGCTGGTAAATTCCCTGCAGTTGTATACGGCGGTGAAGAAGCAGCAGTATCTATCGTTCTTAACCACGATGAAGTTATGAACCAAATGGACAAGCCTGAGTTCTACGAAGGTCTAGTTCTAGTGATCGACGGCGCTGAAGTTAAAGTTAAGCCACAAGACGTTCAACGTCACGCTTACAAGCCAAAAGTTGAGCACATGGACTTCATCCGCATCTAATTCCCTACCAAGGAATTAATTCGGATTAAATCCAGCCTTTTGCATATAAGATAATCGGCCTTACCATCCGAGAAGTCTAAAAATTCGAAACCCCGATGCTACCAACATCGGGGTTTCACCGTTTTTGAGCCTTCAAAAACGCTCTCAATTCTCTTCAACTTACTGAAACTTAGCCACTTTACCTGAACCCACTATAACCACATCAATTTTGGGTGGATTAAGTGTGGACGAATAGTGGACTTATACCGTAGTTTCTCTCTCAACTATCTTAGACCCATTTTCACCACGACTCAAATCACTGCCCTACCTCCCCTACTTTGTTCTTTAACTCTAGAACGTATCTGAAAGTGCCTCAAAGAGCCTCTCACAAGCTTCCGAGTAAATCCCACACAGTGTAGTGGTCAACTAAAATTGGCCACAGTTTTATAAGTTTCCAGTACTACTGCTCTAATCGTAAGTGACATCCAAGTACGATTCTGAATTATTAGTCAGTTCTTCTATAGCAGATCTTCTTGTTTCACTTGAATTTAATGACCATAGGCAGTGACCTAAGAACACCTCACAGCTCTTTGTGGGATAAACATCCCCTTCAGTGAAAAAAAATTCTTGTGCTATTGGTTCTATTTTAGGAACGAAATTTACATCAGTTATTTTCTTCCCAGGTTTACCGTAATAAATCCGAAAAAAGGCACTTGTCTTTTTATTGCTGTTGTCCTGTTCAATTTCGCTTCTACGGGCTTGAAGTAAAACGCCTTCACAAAGTTCAGTGTTCAAACTCCGAATCCAACATGAAAGTAAGGATATTTTTGATGTTAAATAAACACTATCGGGTATGTAGCTTCCACCAATTCGAGGGTTGATTTCAATTAGTTCCCAGCCTCGATTAGTTTTCTTGGCTTCCACATGAAAGCAACCTGTTTCAATTCCAATCGCATCAAACACAGACTCTATCCAGCCAGTAGCTTTCAATTGCTCAGTGATAGGCAGCGAAATAGGTGGCGAAATAAGAGCAGACTCCAACGTTGTATGCATTGCACTTCTCATTTCGACTTTCTCATGAATCGCAATGGTGCAAGTGTTTTTTTTATCAACAAACACTTCAAAGCTATATTCCGTGCCGTCTAAATAGTCTTCGATAATGAAGTCTAAGTTCCCAAAGCAATGATTATGTGCTTTGTCTAAAGAAATCTCACTTTTTAAACAGCTGATGCTGCCCCATGTTATGTCTTGAGTGACTTTAAAAGCTCCATATGAAGCTATGCCAAAACGGGGTTTTATATAGTACTCTGATACTGAAAGTTTTGCTTTCTCCAATATACCTTCGCTCAAAACATCACAATATACGTTTGACACACCAAGCTTTTGAAGCTTTTTCCTCAATCTATACTTATCTCTAAGCAAACGAACCACATCGACTGATATATCATTGGCTTTCAACATGCCGTTTATTTCAGCCATAATTTCTCGGTAACCTTCCCACACGGAAATACAACCAATCAACTTATACCCAGCTGAACTAAACGCCTTCAAACAGTCACTCACTTCTGCATAAGTGAGTGTATGGTTGGTCGAAAAATACGCTTCGTGGGCACGTTCCAGTAACTCTTTATCTAGGGCTTCATTACCAGTAGAAGAAGAAACTAGAAGTATGTTTACTCCTAGTTTCTTACATTCCTTGTCTATCTGATCAAATGAAGACCTTCCTCTATGAACGAGTACAACTAAACTCAACACTACAGTATTCCTTGAATGCATCGGTATCTAGCTAAATTCTGGAGTTATTAAGACATCCCCAAGCTGCTTCTTCATGCTATTTTTTACCGTCTTGCTTTCCACGAAATCGAGTAATGATTTTTGTGAGCTTGTCGGGCTCAAGAAGAACATTAGATGGCTATTCCAATACCATGACTTTCTTGCCAGTTTATACTCATACTCGTCTTCGAGTAATACCCCTTTTTCTACGCACCGAGCTAGAGACTCTAATACTTCTGGAGCGACCAACTTTAAATTGATATCACTTTTGGAAACATAACCAAAGTAAGGCAGTTGAGCTGAGATAGGTTTACTTTGCATCACTTTGTCATCAACTAGGCAGACCTCTCCATTTACACAATCCTTCTCTAAGTTGTTAATGTATTCGTTAATACTGACTGCATTTTGCACCAAAAAATTAGTAGTCAGGCTAAATGCTCCAGCACCAAAACCAATGATGTCCCCCTTGTGTGTTCCAAGTCCTGCTTTATGGTAATAGCACAAGTAGTCTCTGGTCATTCCGTTCTCTGAGTCGACTGTTATAGTATCATCACATCTCACATACCCGTGGCCAGTGCATGGTACATAACCTTGTAACTCCATTAACTGTCTTACATACACGCCGAAAAGAGTCAGCTCTTGTTCCGACTTTGCCTCCAATTTTTCTTTCGCATAATTATCTAATAGTTTTCTATTCGATGTTACGGAGGTGAGCGGATAGAAATCAATTAGACGAACACCCAGTGATGTCACCTCAAGAACATCCTTCGCTAGCTCTTCAAGCGACTGGCCATTCATACCAAATATCATGTCGACGCTGACATTATCGAAGTGACGATTCATCAGAGATATTGCGTCAAGTAACTGCTGTTTGGTTGCCGTAAGGTCAAATAGCTTGCGATATTTAGGGCTTAGTGTTTGCCCTCCAATGTGGATATGCGTAACCCCGATTTCTTTTAATGCGATCAGTTTCTCCTCAGTAACGGACTTAGCGTTATTTTCAAAAGACCACTCCTTTAACTCAGATAAGTCAAGGTTTGTCCTCAAAGCATGGCCGATCCGTCTAATTTGATCAGGAGATAAGACTGAAGGAGTGCCCCCTCCTATCCAGATTGATTCAACAGGCACGTTTCTTATTGAATCTATTTTGGATTTAATTTCAATTTCCTTAATTATCGCACTTACATATTTATCAATTGTCGATGATGAGCAATTTATTTTCCTATTGATAGTGCAAAACGCACAAATATTGTCGGTACAAAAAGGTATGTGGAGATATATCGCGCGATTTTCTATATCAGAAATAGTTAGCTCACTGAAAGGTGCAATGGTGTCTCCATTATATTTATCAGTAACCTCTTCGCCATCAACAGGTTGATACCAAGCATGAATAGGCATTGCTTTGTCAAAAATGAGAAAGTTGTGGTCTTTTAAGTGCATTTTTTAATACTCGAATTATTACAAAATTAACGTTTACAGCTCTACATACCCTTGTAAGCCACACCTTCATGTAGTTTTTTGCATGTGCTTTTTAGTTTTGATGCCAATAAACGTTCATTCGAAGCTGAGGCAATAAACGAAGCAATACTATCCACAGAAGATTGAGCTCCTTGGTATTGCTTTCCAACTTCTGTATGTATTCTACAGGTCACGCCTTCATCAAAATCTTGCACTTCTAGAGAAGTAATTTCACCTTTTTGAGGGGGAATCAGCCCCCAACCATAAAGCTGCTCTGATTTCACTACATTATTGCTATAATCTAGGCCCAATTGCAGCCTCAGCCACCAATGTGCGAGGTTCACATTGTGTGACATTACAATGGTTTCGTTGACACCAGCTCCACCAATACGGCTTGCAATCTCACAGAAAACAAGACCTTTTTCAGTGTTAAAAACTTCCAAATGAAACCCTGAGCTTTCAGGAAAAGGGAAGGCATCAACGATTTTGTTCGTGAAATCTAACGCTTCTTTATACAACTGAGATTCATTAGACAGTTGTATGCTGCAGAGTGGTTGAGAGACTTGAAAATCTAAGCAACTCCCTAGATACTTAGATATTGATATCACTGCAATGCTCCCATTCCGAACAATCCCATCAATATGTAGCATGTCCCCTTCGATGAATTGCTCGACCAAGCAGTCATCAAAGTTAAGTGCATCAAGCTTTTGATCAAGCTCTGATTGAGATGCCACAACAAATGTGTCTACAGAACCTAGGCCGCTGGAAGGTTTAAATACTACTGGGAAACTATTAGATTCAAGAAAATTAGCAATGTCTCGCTTAGACTTAACTATGCTGTATGCTGCACAGGCTATATCATTAGCAGAAGCTATATCTTTCATGATGTTTTTTTGTCGAAAAGCAATTGCGCTTTCTATATTCTGACCGGATAGCCCCAATACGTTCCTGATTTTAGAAGCTCTAACGATATCGATTTCAGAAATAATACCAACTGCTTCAATTGGGTACTTTCTACCTAAATCAATGGCTACCTTTTCAACCTCATCATTATTGTCATAGTCATCAAAGTAAAAGCTCAATCCAAAATCATCATATTGGCCTTGATGAGATGTTGAGGCTAAAACGATTGTGTCTTGTTTAACATCATCAAGCCACTCTTTATAGGCCGTTACTGTACTTGGGTTTCTCGTTAAAACTAAATACTTCATAATTGTCCTGGATTAATTTGTACTGAGTTATGAACTAAGCAGATATCTTCACATAGCTGATGCAACGATTTATTCGCCAATGAAGTTACAAATGCAGAGCTGTTTAACGTCGATATTGGGCGAACAAGATCACCAACTTGTAGGCTCTGCTCATGTTCAACGTATGAAGGCGTATCAATCAGGTTTTCGATACCGTCGATTGATTCAATTACAACTGCATCTTTGAGATCTGGGTGGTAAACAATAGCCAAGTTCGAGGTAAACTCGTACTCTGGGGAAATGTCGCTACCTAGATAAACGTCCACGATATCACTAACAATACAGCGCTCAGAATAACGTTCCCATAAATGTGGAATCTTAGTGCCTGGTAGCCTAGCGCCAAGTTCAATTAACTGACAACGGCCATTATTTAGTTTTAGTTCCAGGTGAGCTATACCGACCTTGTGACCAAGTACCGAGCACACTGTCTTGCAGTAGGCTTCAATATCACGAGTTAGTGTTTCATCAAAAACCACGGTTTTCATATTGTAGAGGATGTTATTACAAACACCGTTATTACCCTTGGTATATTCCCAAATATCGATGATTTTAAAGGTATGCTCGGAAACAATAACGTTAACTGCAATTTCATCGCCCTCTAAATAGTCCTCAGCCAAAGCATAGCTTGTAGGCTTACCAAACAAATTTAAGTTGGATACGATAGAATCAAAGGCGAACTTAATCTCGCTTTCTGAGCCGCAGATATAAACCTGCTCTTGTCCAGCTCCTTCAGGAGTTTTCAAAACTATTTTTTGTTTTCCACTCTGAAACTGTAATGCATCAACTAGCGAATGGCACTTTTTAACAGACATTGAGAGCAAACCAGCATCGATTAATGCCTCTCTCATTGTAAGCTTGTTGCGCCTAAGGTCACTGGTTAACGGGTCATTGCCCAGTAGACCTAATTCCTTCGAAAGTTGATCTGCCAAGTGTATACTTGGCTCTGTACAAGGAATAACAGCAATGACTTGTTTTTTGGAAGATTTTATATGATCTAAAACCTCAGCTTTGTCGTCAATGTATAGGGCTTCGCAGTTCGGGGTTGACTTCAGTATTTCTTTTGCCTCTGATGATATATATGAATCACCGAATTTTTTACTATGAAGGCAAAACACGTAATAGCCCTTATTCAAAGCAGAAAATATGTATTTTTCTCCGCCTCGGATTGGGTATATGAGCAGGATCGCTTTATCTACCACATCACTACCCTCTAGTTATAGAACTAATATTGGTATGACTCGCGGATAGCCCTTTTTCCAAAGTTTTGATCACTTCTTCAGGATTGCAGGAACCACAGGTGAAAGCATCGACAAACATCGAACCTTTCTCTGGATAAGTATGTATTGATGCGTGGGATTCAGATAGCAAAGCCAGTAAAGTGACACCAGAAGGTTCGAACTTTTTCGACTGAATACTGCACAGTGTGGCCCCAGATGATTTAATGCCTTCAATTAACAAGTTCTCTAGATAACTCGTGTCATTTAGTTTTGAGCTTTCAATACCATACAGCTCACCAAAAGCATGCTTGCCTTTAAAGTCATGGACTGAATCATTTACGTTGAACGTCATACTGGTACCTTTAATTGTTTTTTAGTCTCTTTAATGCAAGTCATATAAATTATTCCAGTAACGATGCTCATCAGACTTGAGTAAACGAATAAATCAGAAACATTGAGGTGATCGATCACTAATCCACCTAACACAGGACCGAAAAAAAAGCCCAGCTGCCTAATTTCAGCTATACCAAAATAAGAGGCCTTGTTCCCTTCGGGTGATACCCTGCTAATCAATATCTCACTTGCTGGTAAACACAAAACCTCACCAGCAGTAAAGAAGGCTGTAGCGACAAACAAAATGGTGACAGAGTTTGAACCTACACTGAATATTGCGAATGAGACGCTAAACAGCACACATCCGATAACTGCCAATCTTTCTTGAGAAAGGAACGATGAAATCTTATTGGCAGGGAATTGGAGGACAATCGCAAAGATTGCATTAAATATAAGTAATGCAGGGAACACCTCCAGCGCTGTCGCGCTATCAATCTCTTTCGATATAGCAAGTGGCAGTATCATTTCGAAAAGAGAAAAAACTAAAAAGATCAGTGTTCCTGCAAGTATCAATACAGAAAGAGATTTACCTGCTTTTCGGTTTGCTTGTTTTTCTTCAGCGTGATCTTCTTGAGTCGAATCAACTTTGGTAACGACACCAAATAATCGATGAAACGACAGTAAGCACAGAGTCAATAGTAATGAAGTGGATGTACAATAGAACACTAACGCCATATTGGCTTTCGCTACCATTACTCCTATTGCTGGGCCAACAATAACCCCAATGCAAATACCTATATACCTGTATCGAAAAGCAGCATCTAGACCTATCTCATCAGAGTTAAAGCTCAGAAGAGTCTTCATGGCTGGGTCAATAAGGGCTCTCGCTATACCTATGGTTATGGAAATAAGTACGAGTAATACCATATTTTCCACAAACGTGTAGAGGGGGTAAGCTAGAGAAGCGACGGCTAATCCCAATATAACACTTAGAATCGCACCAAACCTGTCTGCAAATATACCACCCAAAAAACCTAGCAATGATGATGTAATTGGAATAGCACCAACAATTAACCCAATCTCAGTAGCACTTAAAGTGCCACCTTTATTTAGGTAAAGAACTAGAAAAGGTAATGTCATGTATATGGCGATGCAAGTAATTAGGTTGCAAGTTAGAATATATAATGTGTTTTTTGAAGCTTTAAATAAATTCATGCTATACTGCCTCAAATACATCTACAACTTCTAATTTACCCATTAAATCCGATACTCTTTTATTAGAATACTTTGACTCTACCATTGATAAAAGAGCTTTTTTATCACTCTCGGGACTTAAATAAAACATCAAGTGACTGTGCCAATACCAAGCCTTTTTTGATAATAAATAAATATCATCTTGCTCAATAATTAAGCCATGTTTAAGACAGTTCTCGAATGCAGCCTTGGTTTCATCTGATACACTATCTAAGTCCATCAAGTCTTTTTCTAGATAACCAAAATATGGAAGATGTGCACACACCGCTTTACTTTTTATTACACTAGGTTCAAGAGTAGATATAGTGGCCGTGTATTGGTCATTCTCAATACCTCGAACGTATGCGCTTATACTACCTTCGTTTTCTATCAAATAATTATTAGTAAAAGAACATGCACTCGCTCCGAAGCCAATAATGTCACCATTCTCTGTACCCATGACGGCTTTGTGATAGTAAAATGTATAGTCACTGGTGGTGGGATTGCCGTTCAACTCGATTCCAACATCTTTTCTTACATAGCCATGGCCATTATGAGGAATATACCCTTGGAGCTCCATTACTGAACGGACGAAAACATTCAATAATACTAACTCTTGTTCTGACTTAGGCTTAAGTCCTAAAGCTTTATAGTTATTTAGTAACTTTCGATTAGAAGTGACTGATGTTAGAGGATAAAAGTCAATCAACTTAACACCCAAACTAGTTACCGCAAAAATGTCTTTAGCTAGCTCATCAAGAGTTTGACCATTCATTCCGTAGATCATATCAACACTAACATTATCGAAATGCTTATTCATTTTTCTAATTGCTGTAAATAACTGTTCTTTTGTTGCAGTTAAATCAAAAAGATCTCGATACTTTGGATTTAATGATTGTCCACCGATCCTTACATGAGTAACACCAATCTCTTTCAATGCCTGAAGTTTCTCTTCTGTAACTGATTTTGCATTATTCTCAAAGGACCATTCTTTTAAATTTGACAAGTTAAATGAATCTCGAATACAAAGGCCAATTTTCTTTATTTGATCAACACTTAAAACAGATGGTGTACCCCCACCAAAAAATATTGATTCAACCTGAATTTTTCCGACACTTTCAATTTTTGACTTAACTTTTATCTCTTTAATTAACGCATTTACATATCTATCAATTTCACTATCCGAACAATTTATTTTCCTATTTAACGTACAGAAAGAGCATATGTTGTCTTCGCAGAATGGAATGTGAAAATACAGGCCTCTATGCTTTATATTGTCAACACTTACACTATTGAATGCTTTTCGCATGTCATAATTATAGTCCTCAGATACATCCTCTCCTTCAAAAGGTGAGTACCACGTATGAATTGGCATTGCTTTATCGAAGAAGAAAAAATCGTGTTCCTTTATATTCATCCCTGTCCCTATTTAGTATTTTTAAATAACCATTATTTGAAAGTGGTTTATTTTTTACATTGAACTTACAATTAAGTCAACAGTTTGAATTATAAAAATAAAACACGTAAAAGTTGCATTACAAATATATGGATTGCATTTATTAATGAAAAAGAGTTGGTAGGATGAATGTCAAGTATTAAAAACTATATCTCTATAGAAATAATTATGCATTTTACTTTCTTTTTTATCATTTAAATACATGCAATGAAAATTGCAATATTAGATTTCGCAACGCATGGCTAAGGCTTTGTTGCGTAATTCGACGGAACTAAATCAGGAACTTACGACCTGATCGGCTACGTCAATTAATTAACCTGAGATCGGTTTAAGCCATTGCCATCAGCCCCGACTTTTCGGTGTTCGTAATGTTTAGTGATGGCTTTTCTGGTTTTAGGCAATACGCAATGAGCCCCCCAGTAAGTTCAGCATAAAGCCATATAAGGGCTTTGTTGCGCTATTCGGACAGAAAACCGAACGACCCGAAATTGAACAGATCTTAAACAGTATACTGAGTTTCAGGCATACCAAGCCCTGTAAGCTTGTTCAGCGCTTTGATCATAGCGTAAGTCTCGCCAACTTGAGCGTTGTAGTTCCTCAGGCTTAATTTTCCACCTAACAACTGCTTCACTCGATACATTGCTGTCTCTGATAGCGAGCGCTTATGATAACCATACCGCTTTTTCCATTCCTTGTTAGAACCGTAGAGCTTCTGACAACCTACCGCCAAGTTGCGAGGATGTCCTCGTTCCCAGAAGGCTGCTCCTTCTCGTGGCGGAATGAGCGGAACAGCTTGCTTGACTCGTATAGCATCATGGCAATTTCTAGTGTCATAAGCACCATCACCTGATACTTCAATGATTTTACTACGTGTCTGCTTAAGTAGGTTGGGGAGTACTTCGGCATCGGATATGTTAGATAAACTCAGCTCTGCTGCGACTATTTCGTGCATGCTTGTATCTACTGCGATATGCAGTTTACGCCAGACTCTGCGCTTCCCGTCAGTACCATGCTTCTTGACTTTCCACTCACCTTCGCCATAAACCTTGAGGCCAGTGGAATCAATGGCCAGGTGTTGTATTGCTCCTCGAGTTTTGAGGTTAAATGAAACCTTGTAGTGGTCAACTAAAATTGGCCACGGTTTTGTAAGTTTTCCAGTAAAGCCTTT
>NZ_LLEI02000005.1 GCF_001399455.2 Vibrio bivalvicida | reverse complement strand
GTGTCCCGTTCGTCTAGAGGCCTAGGACACCGCCCTTTCACGGCGGTAACAGGGGTTCGACTCCCCTACGGGATACCATTGGGTCGTTAGCTCAGTTGGTAGAGCAGTTGACTTTTAATCAATTGGTCGCAGGTTCGAATCCTGCACGACCCACCATTCTTCTCCACGAAGCATGGCTCTTTATTTTCACTTTTAAAAAGTGAAGGCAAAGGGAAACTTATGTGGGCGATTAGCTCAGTTGGGAGAGCACCTGCCTTACAAGCAGGGGGTCACTGGT
>NZ_LLEI02000004.1 GCF_001399455.2 Vibrio bivalvicida | reverse complement strand
TCGCCCATGTGAGAGTAGGACATCGCCAGGCTTTAATTTTGACCGATTTTCGTATGAAAATCAGTCACCATAAAGTTCTAACCTTTTGCCTTTAGATTTTTAAATCTGAAAACAAAAAAAACTTAGAGTTTTATGTTGACTTACAGAGTCAATAGCGTATTATACGCGTCCTGCTTAAGTGCTAAGGCACTGAAAGCACTCTCTTTTTAGAGAATTGCTCTTTAACAATATAAACCTATCAATCTGTGTGGGCACTCGTTGATGATAATCCAATTAGAAA
>NZ_LLEI02000003.1 GCF_001399455.2 Vibrio bivalvicida | reverse complement strand
CCCCTGTTACCGCCGTGAAAGGGCGGTGTCCTAGGCCTCTAGACGAACGGGACACGAAATTTCCATAGGGAAATTGGTGGAGCTAATCGGGATCGAACCGATGACCTCTTCGCTGCCAGCGAAGCGCTCTCCCAGCTGAGCTATAGCCCCTTCAAAGCTCTAATAAAGACATATCAATCTGTGTGGACACTCATCGTGACGCATTTGTCTTCACTTTTAAAAAGTGAAAGCAAACTGTCCATCGTATAAGGAGGTGATCCAGCCCCAGGTTCCCCTAGGGCTACCTTGTTACGA
>NZ_LLEI02000002.1 GCF_001399455.2 Vibrio bivalvicida | reverse complement strand
CTTAGTGTCCCGTTCGTCTAGAGGCCTAGGACACCGCCCTTTCACGGCGGTAACAGGGGTTCGACTCCCCTACGGGATACCATTGGGTCGTTAGCTCAGTTGGTAGAGCAGTTGACTTTTAATCAATTGGTCGCAGGTTCGAATCCTGCACGACCCACCATTTTCTCAAGATATGGGGCTATAGCTCAGCTGGGAGAGCGCCTGCCTTGCACGCAGGAGGTCAGCAGTTCGATCCTGCTTAGCTCCACCATTCTTGATTCGATGGGCGATTAGCTCAGTTGGGAGAGCACCTGCCTTACAAGCAGGGGGTCACTGGT
>NZ_LLEI02000001.1 GCF_001399455.2 Vibrio bivalvicida | reverse complement strand
ATCACCTCCTTATACGATGATTACTCACGATGAGTGTCCACACAGATTGATATGTTTATACACGTTAAGAGACGATACTGGGTCTGTAGCTCAGGTGGTTAGAGCGTTCGCCTGATAAGCGAGAGGTCGGTGGTTCAAGTCCACTCAGACCCACCAATTTCCTTGTGAGGTTGGCACACAGTATCAACACCTGATGGGGCTATAGCTCAGCTGGGAGAGCGCCTGCCTTGCACGCAGGAGGTCTGCGGTTCGATCCCGCATAGCTCCACCATCTTTAAGTGTTTTCTCGACAGAGAATATTTAAAAATGGTTTTCATCAG